>NC_016627.1:2400000-3600000 GCF_000237085.1 Acetivibrio clariflavus DSM 19732
TGCAACAAAATCTGCCACCGGACCCGCAAACATTATGCCGTTAATACCCAAAAAAAGCGGTAATATTATAATTAACGGCAATAAAAACAGTATTTGCCTTGTCAGAGAAAGAAATATTCCCTTTCTGGGTTTCCCTATTGCTGTAAAAAAGGTAGCCGACATTGGCTGTATGCAATTAATGAATGTAAAAAACAAATATATTCTGAAATATAAAATAGCAAAACTGTAATATTCCTCGGACCCCGAACCGAAAACGGATATAATTTGCCTGGGAAATATTTGAAACAGCATAAATGCAAAAGCTGATACAGCAAGCCCATAGCAAAGTGAAGTATAGTACACCTTTTTTACTCTGTCAAAATTTCGTGCACCATAATTAAAACTTGCAATTGGCTGCATCCCCTGGGAAATACCGATAACAATCGCAAAAAACAGCTGATTAACTTTTGTAATTATACCCACAGCTGCTAATGGAATTGCCTCTCCATAGGGAGATAATGCTCCATAAAAAGTAAGGGATTTGTTCAGCACTATTTGCACAATCATCATGGCAATCTGATTAAAACAGGATGCCGTTCCTAATGCCATTATTCTTTTGGTATACTGCCATTTAGGAATTAAGTTTTTTTTCTGAATCCGTACTGTTTTGCAATGGCGCAAATACCGAAAAGCCAATAAAGCCGCACAAATCTGACCTATAACTGTTGCCAATGCAGCCCCGGCCATTCCCATGCCAAAACCGAAAATGAATACAGGGTCAAGAATTGTATTGATGATTGCACCGGTCAAATTAAATAACAATGTATATCTTGGACTGCCGTCAGCCCTTATAAGGTGCCCGCTGCCAGTGGAAAATATAAGAAAAGGAAATCCTATTGCAGTAATTGACGTATAGGTCTTTGCATAACCCAATACATTGTCCGGTGCACCGAAAAAAAACATTAGCGGCGTTAAAAAAACAAGCACGGTTATACACAGTATCAATCCGAAGGTAAATAACAAAACTGAAGCATTTCCTAAGTAATAAACCGCTTTTTCCCTGTCACCCTCACCCAAAGAAATGTTAAAGGCTGCAGCTCCTCCAATTCCAAGGAGCAAAGCAATTGCAATACAGCATATACTTAGAGGAAAGGCGACATTGGTTGCCGCATTTCCAAGCTCACCCACACTTCTTCCTATAAAAAATTGATCCACAATATTATATATCGCCCCTACCATCATAGCCATGATGCTGGGCAAAGCAAATTTTCTTATTAAGACGTTAATATCCAACGTACCCAAAGGATTAGCTTTTGTATTCTCCATAACATTTCTCCAATACCAGAATTTATACCCTTATCTAAAAGCACTACAGTATATTTTGTATCAATAATTGCTACATTATTTTGCATATTGCCTGATTTAAAAATTTATTTATTATAATATCAGAAATCGTCAATCTGAAAAAGCATAATATTTTTATAACAAAAAACAGATAAGAGCTGAACTATTAAACAACTCTTACCTGTTAACCCTATTCAAAATAAACACTTTCAATTATATATACCGATTTTATTTTCTGCTCTCATAAAAAGTAATTGTAACACCGCCTGCCCCCATTGACGGATCGGAGCTTAGGTAAAGGTTTGTATTTAAGAAAGAATATTTGCTGTCCTTTCGTACTTCAAAAGTAGGTACAAGAGAGCCAAATTGCCCGCCATTTCGAACAATAATTATCTCTCCATCATCAGTCTGCCATAAGTACCTTGCATCAATTGTCATAGGATTTGAAAGATTTTGATAGTCAGCTCCGGCAGCTAAAATTTTGGCATTGATACTTCCGGTCACATAGCCTCCGGTTATTGGAATAATATTTCTGTTTCCGTTTTTGTTTTCTCCAATGGATTGACTTTCTCCAAGCTGTACAAACTCAGTTATAAATACATTGCCTTTTCTTTCACCGTTAGCTTTTCTGTAATCCCATGGTTGATACGGAATATTTTCCGGTTTGGTTACGGTAACAGAGTTGTCGGAATAATTCTTTACATCAATGCCGGATATATCATAGACTCTTATCTTCATTGTTTTAGCCACAGTGTCTACAATGCGTCTTCCCACATATTTACCGTTATTGATCCAGCCATATGTTCCGTTTTTAGGCACTTCAATATCCGGTACCATTCTCAAATCGTTCTGATTCAAACCTGTACCTGCACTTCTAATATACATATACCTGCCGTCATCCGTCTTAATCACCAATATTTGTTCAACTTCCGTCACTCCATTGGAAATATCCAATTGAAAGTCAAGCCCGCCGGACATGACAGTACCCTTGATTCTTTCTCCCTCCACAGTACCGCTTTTAACAACTAAAACTTGTCTCTTTCCGTAGGGAGTTTCACCTAAATTATAAACCATGTCAAGTTTCATATCGACTTCAAACACAAGTTTTCCAATTTCCGGTTTTGGAATTCCCTCAGGCATTCCACAGGTCCAAGATTTATGCGGAATAAGTAGTGCATTTTCAGTTTGAGGAATTGTTGGAGTCGGTGTGGAAATTTCATCAGCCGGAAAAGTCGATATTCTTCCCAAAAGATACAACTTCAGATAACCATAGTCAATTGAGTTTGCAGAACCATCCCCGTTCAGATCTGCAACAGTTATGTCATTGATTTGGTAACCACCCAAAAGATACAGTTTGTACAAAGCAAAATCTATTGAGTTTATATCACCGTCCGAGTTAATATCACCACGTTTAACTGGCTCTGAATTGACAATACCGATTGACAATGCAAACAGTATAAGAACCAGGACAGAAATCAAAATTTTTTTCATTATGCAACCTCCCATAAAGTAAATTTGCAAAAAGCGAAATTAAATCCAGCTAAACGATGTATCTCATTTAAAAAAAGAGCTTTTTATAAAAAGTTGTTATAAAAAGCTCTTTTAAGAGTGATGAATTTTGGTTCAAATCATAAAGTAAAAATGCTCTATTTGAAAACATGACTAAAAAATTAAAAATTTTTATCAACCCGTTTATTATTAAGCTTACTGGAACACTTTATTTATTTTTCAAGTTTTTAACATATTGCATTTAGTTATTCATTCCAAGCAATATGAGTTTTAAATTAGCGTAGTCTAAGGAGTTGATATCTCCATCACCGTTTATGTCAGCAGCTGCATAGCTATTTGGAGTAGGTAAAGTAGTATCCATTCCTACAAGATATCTCTTCAACAAAGCATAGTCAATGGAATTCACTTCTCCATCACCGTTTATATCTCCTTTTTTAACATTGCCGATTGGTGTTGGAGTAGGTTGAGTATTAGGTGTACCTGCCATTTCTTTTAAAATATTAATGGTACTGTTAAACCAAATTCTTGCAATTTTGCTGTATCCGTTTACATTTAAATGCAAACCGTCCGATGAAAGGTCTACGTTTGGTGAAAATTGCATATCACTGAGTTTTACGAAATAAACCCTTTTTCCTGCACTGGCTTTTTGCTGAACTACTCCAGGAATTGTTGCATTGTATTGCTTAACTTGTTCAGGCCATGGATAATAATCAGCTACAAATATTGTTACATTTGGCTTAGTTCTAAATATCTGGTCTATCAGATTACTAAGTCCTTCAGTGTTCACTCTTCCCTGTAAAACATCATTACCGCCTATCCAAAGCAGTACTACGTCAGGATTATATGTATTGAGCCAGTTGTCTATATTGCTTGCAATTTGAGGAATTGTCCAGCCCGAGTGTCCTTCATTGTCCTTGTCAGGCAAAGAGTTCGGTCCGCGTCTGTTGGATCCGACAAAATCAATGCTTAATCCTGCCTCTGTATACAACCTGTACAATTCTGTACGGTATCCTCCCATATCAGGGTCTCCCATACCTTCAGTACATGAATCTCCAACAGGCATTATTTTTATTGTCTTACCTGATGACGGTACATTAGGTGTTGCTGTCGGGAAATTAGGTGCCGGTGTTGGAGAGCCAAACCATGGGAATGGGAAATCCCCCGGTATTGGGAATGGAAAATTATTTCCTGGTGCTGGTGTCGGTGTTGGTGTGCCAAACCACGGGAATGGAAAATCATTTCCTGGTGCCGGTGTCGGTGTTGGTGTGCCAAACCATGGGAACGGAAAATCATTTCCTGGTACCGGTGTCGGTGTCGGATTAGGTTGAGTATCAGGTGTACCTGCCATTTCCCTTAAAATATTAATAGTACTGTTAAACCAAATTCTTGCAATCTTGCTGTATCCGTTTACATTTAAATGCAAGCCGTCTGATGAAAGGTCTACATTTGGTGAAAATTGCATATCACTGAGTTTTACGAAATAAACTCTTTTTCCTGCACTGGCTTTTTGCTGAACTACTCCAGGAATTGTTGCATTGTATTGCTTGATTTGTTCAGGCCATGGATAGTAATCAGCTACAAATATTGTTACATTTGGCTTAGTTCTAAATATCTGGTCTATCAGATTGCTAAGTCCGGTAGTATTTACATTTCCTCCTAACAAAACATCATTACCGCCTATCCAAAGCAATACTACGTCAGGATTATATGTATTGAGCCAGTTGTCTATATTGCTTGCAATCTGAGGAATTGTCCAGCCCGAGTGTCCTTCATTGTCCTTGTCAGGCAAAGAGTTCGGTCCGCGTCTGTTGGATCCGACAAAATCAATGCTTAATCCTGCCTCTGTATACAACCTGTACAATTCTGTACGGTATCCTCCCATATCAGGGTCTCCCATACCTTCAGTACATGAATCTCCAACAGGCATTATTTTTATTGTCCTGCCTGCTCCAAATGACGGTACTGCAAACATACCGCCTATAATAGCGCTGATCAAAAACAATGAAAGTATCATTTTACTTGCTTTTAATCTGAGTTTATGCATTTATTATTCCCTCCCAATTATAATTTTTTAAATTATTTATTTAATATAAAATTTTCAAAAACATATAAACTGAAATGATAATTTCTTTTTCTCATCCCGTAATCTCTATAAAATATTTTCACGGGACATCAATTTGTTTTCGATAGTTCCGAAAGGTAAATTTAGTTTTGGTTATAGAATTAACTGGTATCTTGCGTTGTAAGTCCAGAAATCTTGCAGCTAACAGGTAATTCAAACCTGTTTACCAACCTGGTTTCCTTCCCCATCAATTACACTCCTTTCCTTCAATATTTTTATTTATAATAAACAACAAACTTTTTTGCTATTTGACTTCAATCTCTTTGAATGTAGCATCTTTTTTATCATCATCTGAAGTTATTTCATCCACCTGAATTATAAAATGCTTATGCCTTATATATCTGTCAGGATATTTATAGGATTGAAACGAAGTTAAACTTTCATCCGCCAGCCCGGGTACTTTTCTAAAAGTTGCATTCTCTTTAAAATCATTTGAACCGTCAAACGGTTTGAGAACAATTCTAAAATTCTCATTTTTCAGATAAAAACCCGGAAAATTCTTTGACTCAAAAGAAATACAACTCGGGTCAGCCAGGCCTGAAACTATTTTAAACATACAGTCGTCCGGCAATATTCCATTGGCTGAAATATAAGCATCAAAATGTATTTTGTGCTGTATAAACTGGCCCGGATAATTGTATGCCTCAAATTTCATATAGACTGAATTTGACGATTGCATCGGCGGCATTATCGGCGACATGAACGGCATCGTTGGCATAGGTATTGGCATTATTATCGGATATGATGGAACAGCGGATGCAGGTGTTGATGTCGGTATAGATTTTGGTGTTTTATTTGGTGTTGGAATTATTGTCGGTTTTGGTGTTACCATCGGTGTTTGTGTTTGCGTTGGTATTAAAGATATCGTTGGTATCTGGTATATTGCTTCATTGCTAACTTCCTGAGTGCTTACCTCATCAGATGGGACAGGAGTTGTATTGTTTTCGGTGTCTTCTGCTTTATAAATAGGAGTTGCAGGTACAGGTGTAGTTACAATGTTATAGTCTTCTTTTTGATTTATCTTTAATTCTATCAACTCTTTTACACCAATACTCTTAGCTTCTTCAATGGAAAAATCTTTTATACTGTCTTTCAATTCAGTGAACAATTTATACCTTCCGGTTGAAATTCCCATTTCCTGTGCATCTTTTCTTTCAGATTTATCCGCTTGTACAATATAAATACTGATCTTGCCGTCTTTTTCTACACTATTTTTCAACGAGCTCACTATTGAGTCGAGTTTTTTTCTGTCAGTCTGATATTTCTCGTTATTTTCTCCATTATCGTTATTCAAAGTACTTGAAACCAAAACGTAGTCATTTTCGGTCTCAGATACAATTCCATTGCTTTTTGCCGCACCGATTAAATCATTAACAACTTTAGAAACCTCAACCTTTCCGGCACTAAAATTTTTAATCAAAACTTTTGCATCCTCATTTAACGGAATCAGCCCTAAAACCAACCCTTTTTCATCAATTTCTATATCAAGGCTGGGATTGATGTCAATGCCAATATAAGCAAAAGTTTTGGAACCGGAAATAATACCGCTGTCATTAACTATTCCTAAAAGTCTTAAAGCAGCAGTCAAAAGCAATAAAATGCATGCAGCAGTCGATATCAGTTTTATCGCGAAATAGCCTCTTCTGACAATATCCTTCCGTGTAAACTCAACTTGTTTTCCTACATATATCGCAGGAGTTCTCTTTATGTAAAAGCACTGAAAGTCGTCAGTAGTGACTATTGCTCTATTTTTTGACAGTTTTATAACAATACCTTCATATTTCATTTATACCCTCCTAAACTCAAGATACTTATGTAAACGCACAGCTAACATATTTTATTTAAATACTTTTTAAAATTTCTATAGTCATTTCCGTATATCAGGCACAAGCAAATTATAAATTCTCTGTTTCTTTCAACGGTCTTCGGATGCACATCAATTATTTTCGAAAGCTCTTTCATGTAAAAATACTTTTTGTTTTTCAACTTGTCGTATATTACCTTGTTTTCAACTATCTTTTTAGCTATGCCTATGCAAATTTGCTTTGAGTCTTTATGTTTCGGCATATAATCGGGTAAATTTTCAATATTCAGTCCAAAATCTTTCAATTGTTTTGAAAAGTCCTTCAGTTCGCAAATGAGTTCATATCTGTCCAATTCATTTCCGGCACCGAAGGGATTTATATGATTCTCAAATTCATTTTCGTTTTCAAAATATGAAAACGGTATTTCTTTTTGGCAAACAGCCGATATTTTTCTGAAATAATCCACCATTCTTCTCTTTATAACCATTTCAGCAAATTTAATAAAACTTTTTCCTTTAGTACTGTCATACTTTTCTATTGCCTCATCAAATGCCATTAAGCCAATGCTATATTCATCACTGTTTTTCATATCAACTATCTTTGATGAATAAAAGCTTGAAACAACCTTTAATATAAAGGGAATATAGTCTTCAATGAATTTTTCTTTTAACTGCTTGTCCCCTTTTTTTATTTTTTCAATAATATGTGCAGCTGTTTCATCGGCATAATTTATAATAGCTGAAATAAATAGCATTTTATCTTACCTCACAATAGTAATAATCAATAATCTTCCGGGTCATTAAATAAAACTATTCAATAATAACGCCCTGTTTATTTATCGGGTCTTTAAATTTATTTAATTATAACCTTTGAAAGGCTAATCGTATAAATATTTCAAGGTTTTAAATCATTTTTATCTTCTTGTCATTTTATATATTCGAAATCGTTTTTTCTTTTATGTTCGGAATTTTAGTAACAAAATTAAAAATTTTTCTATGAAAAAAATTATTTTATCGAATAGTTAAATAATAATGAATTTTTCAGTATATAAAATACTGTCTTGCCACATATTGACACGAATTTTTGCTGTAATACAACACAAAATAATAGCGTAGGGTTCATGATGATTGAGCCAAGATTGTTATAAGGTTTGTTATAAGCTTTATAACAGTCGGCCAAAGGTTAATATCAGGTTTTGTTCTTCACTAAGGCTTGATATTAGCCGGCGGGCAGAGTATTATATGTTCCGTAAGGCTGTATTGTAGTAGCAACTGCTACTGCAGTATGGTTGAAAGGGATGTATAATATTCGAGCTAAGATTGTCAGAAGTTTCGCAGGCATTGATTTTAATGACATTAGCCTACCCATTAACACGGTAGTCCCTGTGGCATAAATTTCGATGCTGGAGGTTTGTTGCAGTCGAAAGATTGCAGCAGGTTTCCAAGAGATTTCTGATAATCGAGCAAAGGTTGTTATAGGTCTTGTAAAGCTCTATTGCAGTCGAAAGATTGCAATAGGGTTGTCAGAGACTTATATCAGCCGGAGTTAAGATCATCATGGGCTCTATTTATTATTTAATGCTTTAAGGGCAACATCGGGTATATTGGTTATTATACCGTCTATCCCAATTTTGGCCAATCTTTTCATTTCACCTACATCATCCACTGTATATGTGTGTATCTTTATATTTCCTTTGACAGCAGCTTTTTTCATATCTTTTGTCACGTCTTTGTACCAGGGATGAATAGCATCTATTTTGAACAACCTCGCCAATAAAACAAAATCCTTGGTAGACGAAGTAAATAAAATTCCGGTCCGTATATTTTTATCCAATCTCTTTATGGTTAAAAGGCTTAGTGTGCTAAAGGAAGACACAATAATTCTGTTTCTCATATTGAATCTATCTATCAGTTCGACAACCTTTTTCTCTATTGAATTAAACTGCAGCCATTCCTTTTTTATTTCAACATTGATTAATCCGTTCCAATTTTTTAAATAACCAAAAACTTCTTCCAAAGTGCAAATGGGTTCATTTTTGAATTCTTCCGAAAACCAACTGCCAAAGTCCAGAGTTTTAAGCTGTTCCAAAGTCATACTGTTAACTTTTCCGCTTCCATTGCTTGTTCTGTTTACCGTTGTATCGTGGATTACAACCACATGTCCGTCCTTCGAAAGTTGTACATCTATCTCAATACCATCGGCCCCCATTTGAACTGCTTTTTTAATAGCACTCAATGTATTTTCCGGCGCATAGGCTGATGCTCCCCTGTGTGCTATAACCAGCGGTCTGTTCATATTACCCCCACCTAACTTGTTTTTATTCTGTAGATTGCTTCAAATCCTTTTCATTTACTCCTAAATTTAATACCAAACGTATTAGTACGATTATTGAAGCAAATTTATTCAATATAAATATATATTAACATAATACTCATTTATATTTAATTATGTGATATTATTTCTATTATTGTATCAATTTAACATCATTTCATCCAGTAAATATAATCGGCAATCATTCCAAACTCTTTACCTTTTTATATAAATAAAAATCACTCAAAAACTATGCCAAGGTATTTATAAAAAATAACCCTGATGCAGTTCTTCCGCACCAGGACCAACCGTTTCTTTGCTGAATATGACCTGTTTGTCTTTTCATTATTTCAATTAACTTTGTAAAAAACATATTGGTGAATAATAAATTGTTTAGTTGTAAGAATCCTTTTCAAAAGTGTCAGATATAGTTACTTTAGCTCCACATGCAGCACACATTTTTGCTCTTGGTGTTCTTAATGGCTTTCCGCAACATTTACAAGGCTGACCATATATTGAAATCCTGTGATGCATTATTGCATTATGATTAAATCCACTAAATCCTGTTATCTTCTCATATTCTTCACAGACAGGTTTAAAAAAATCATTTAAAGGTGTATTTTCAAGAGAACTTCCGGTATTTTTTCGAAACGTTTTTACCTTTTCAGCACACTCTATATATATTGTGTGAATTCTCTTATATTCCTCTTCATCCAGCATCCCAACTTCTTGTCTGCACCGCCAACACCACATTATTTTCATAAAGCCCTTCACCTCAAACGTAGAAAACACCTACATTAACAATATTCATTTAATTAACAAAAATAAAACACCACCATAAGATACCTTGTAAATTTCATCATAAAGCCATCATGCTTCAAGCAGACTACTATTGGTCAACTGTAAATATGACATCTCTATTGGTTTTTGCAACCTTCTCATAAAACTCCTTAATACATTCAAACCATTCCCACATATACTCAAAATCCTCTTCATTCAGCTCTTCTGCATAATCATCAGCAATTTGGTAATATAACTCCCTCAACTTCTCCTTGCTTATTGATGAGACTTCTTTTGCTATTTCCTTAACCAAGTCATTATTTTTTAATGATACATAGTAATACGGTTCAGTATTTAAAATCTCACCGCCGAAAATTATAGAATTTAAAGGTGCTTTCCCACCAAACAGTTCAAGTTTCCCATCAGCAAAGCATCTATGTATTGCATCCCAGGCCTTATCAGTCTCACATAACCAATCTTCATCCCATTCTTCCTCAATATTCTCTTGAATGTAATCAACCAATTCATCATCATCTTTACAATTTCTTAATTTTTTGGACTCAGACGGTTTAATTGCAAAAAGTACTCCTCGACAAGACATTTTTTAACCACCTTGTACAATTAATATTGTATTAAATCAGTGACCGAAGCCACTGTTCGACCCATTAAAATTCATTGTTAACATAACACTTCAAACTTCATTCTTTTCTAAACATCAAGCACATCATCCGGCTTCACATCTTAGCCATTTTGCCAGCAACTGTTGGCCTGAACCTTGACAATCATGTATAATATCTTCCGGACTTGGAAGGTGAGTGTTTCACCTCCTGGGACGGACCTTAGCGGGCCGATTACCCGTAAGAAAGAGTATTTATCCATTCCGGTAAGTCTACATGATTTGGCTGGTTGAGGCCAGCTCTTTGGCTGGTTCCTCGTGTCACATGCAAGGTTGTTTGCTTACATGGGAAGGAATGGAGGCTTTTAAGTCCATTAATCTTAAAAAGGAGGCATTTTAATGAATTTCAGACCCATTGCAGGAATTGATGTGGGTAAGTTCTTCAGTGAAATGGCGATTCTTTCTCCTACCAATGAAGTGGTTGCCCGCATGAAGATTCACCATGATTCCAATACCGACGTTGAAAGAGCCGTTGAATTGCTTAATAAAACGGAAAAAGATTTTGCTTCAAGGCCTTTCATAGTCATGGAATCCACCGGGCACTATCACAAAATCCTTTTCCATTCACTTTGTAAAGCTGGATTTGAGGTTTCGGTAACAAACCCCATCCAAACTGATTCTATCAAAAATATTGGAATCAGAAAAGTGAAAAATGATAAAGTGGATGCCCGGAAAATTGCCCTACTCTATAGATTTCAGGAACTTAAGTCAACCAACATCCCCAATGAGGATATTGAGTGCCTAAGGAGCCTATGTCGCCAGTACTACAAACTGAGTGATGAGCTTACCGCCTACAAAAACAGGCTTACCGGTATTGTTGACCAACTCATGCTTAACTTCAAGGATGTCTTCTCCAATATATTTTCAAAGGCTGCTATGGCTGTCCTGGAGGAGTATCCTACTCCTGCCCATATTCTTAAGGCTGACAGGAACAAGCTGATTTCACTGATTCAGAAGAAATCCCGCAAAAGTCTCAAATGGTCAACTGCCAAGTATGAGCTTCTGGTCTCCAAGGCCAGAGATTTTGCACCTCTGAGCATTCATAATGCCTCAAATGTTATTATGCTGGGCGTATATATCTCCATGATCAAAACCTTGGAAGAAAGCCTGGAGAAAGTCCTTAAGTCCATTCGTCTACTGATTGCTGAAGATATGGCGAAGGATATGCCCATGCTGGCATTGACGCTTGAACTTTTGCAGAGCCTGCCAGGTATAGGCCTTCTCTCTGCTGCTACTATTCTTGCGGAGATTGGAGACTTTTCAGCCTTTAAAAAGCCAGGCAAGCTGGTTGCTTATTTCGGCGTTGACCCCTCTGTCATGCAGTCCGGAGAGTTTACCGGCACACGGAACAAGATGTCTAAGAGAGGTTCAAGGCTGCTTCGCAGGGTGCTTTTCACAATTGCTCTTGCTAATATCCGTACCAAGCGGGATAAGACAGCTTGCAACCCTGTGCTGCTGGAGTTCTACCAACAAAAATGCCAGAGTAAGCCTAAGAAAGTAGCTTTGGGAGCTGTTATGCGCAAGCTTGTTTGTATCATCTTTGCTGTCCTAAGGGATAGGAAACCTTACCAGTTACGCAGCCCCCAGGAACACGCTCAAATGCTTGCAGCAAAGCATACAGCAGCTTGATAGTACTGTACTTGATGTTCAGTTTTCAAAGAGCAACTTGCTATTTTAGACCAGCTATTTTATGTCTACCTCACCTAGGTGGTCTTGTTGTCATGCGTTTCATTAACGTCAGGAGCCTAAAAAAATTTCTCAAAATTTTTATTATAAACTCTTGACTTTAATTAGCTGGTCTTTCTATCTAAAATAATCATTTTTATAAAAAATCAGCTCTTTCTTGAAGCAGAATTTTTCTTATCCTCTTTAAAATCCGTTTGCCCTCATTAGGTTCAAAACGATTATCCAAAAACTCTTTAACTTCCCGCAGAGTTTTCGGTCGATATCCCGGACCACCACACCCACAAGAATAATAAGTAATACCTTCTTGATATAATATCTTAACTTTTTTCCACTGTTTTAAATCACTATGTTTTGGTGCTTTAAAGTCATGCCCCATATTAGCCATTGGTTTTCTGCATTGAGGACATAGATATTTTCTATTTTTAGCATCCTGTTCCGATAATTCAACTGTTGACCTCTGCTTATAAGACTTTCTGCAATCAAAACATGCATAAATATCTTTATAAGGTCCATACATAGCATATCTGCACATAACATCAACCTCAGTTTTTACATTTAAAGGGAATAAACAGTACAATTTAATTCTTTTATTTAAATTATACAGGAAAAATCGGTTATTTTCTATGCCAATTTGAAAATTAATACTGTTACTTGTATACTCCTTTTACTGTTCTATATTTTTTCAGCACCAATAACATTATAAATAAAATGATGTTATAATAACTGTAGCAATGAATTTATAACCAAAAACATTATGTAAAAAATACTCTATTCAAACAGCGTATTGATCCCGATAAATAAACATTCATTGTATTATATACGGTTCATAAGTGATGTTGAAAAGATTACAGGTAATAAATTTGTTATATGAAAAGTACAAACATTATAGTTTCTACTGGAGG
This sequence comes from Acetivibrio clariflavus DSM 19732, assembly GCF_000237085.1. Classification (GTDB taxonomy): domain Bacteria; phylum Bacillota; class Clostridia; order Acetivibrionales; family Acetivibrionaceae; genus Acetivibrio; species Acetivibrio clariflavus. The sequence goes on from NC_016627.1 coordinate 2,413,114, forward strand.
TAAAAATGGGATTGACTTATCGTTTTAAATGCAACAACTGTGAATATAATTTCTTTACATCCGGTCCTTGGGAATTCCGGTGGGACAAATACGGCAAAATAGAATATTGCGGTCATCCATTGGAGATAGAATCAAACTTGGAGTTGATGGTCTATATGGCCATCTGTATTGTGTAGAATGTAACTCTATGTCGGAAATTATTCTATTGGAATATAAAAAAAGAGTATTCACTATAGCTGATGTATGGGGTAGCCATACTGAACTAAAGCCCGGTTATTCTCACGATGAATTTAAGATGTATTTAAAGCAGAGTACATATGATTTCAAACTCAAAACTCCAAAAGCTAATCCTGATAAAAAAATCCGTTGTCCGCAATGTAATGTAACTAATATGCTCTTTTTAGTGCCATATCACCCTTTTGAAATGGATTGTTCCAAATGTAATATTGGAAAAATTCATCTCGGACCAATAAATATTTTATAAACTCAAATAAAACAACACTAATAAAGCCAAGTCTTTGAGCATTCTAAGAATTGAGTATATGCTCTGTAAACATAAATATTTCATTATTTCCAGTTCATTATGAATATATTAACATAATACTCATTCATCATTACTTATGTGATATTATATTTATATAATTATATCAATTTAACAGTATTGCATCTAGTAAATATAATCGCCAATCATTTCAACATCTTTACATTCATTTTATAAATAGAAAATAAGGGAAAGATTTAGTCTTTCCCAAATACAAACTCTAACGCAACTTTATCTCAATCCGCCAAATTACTCTATCTATCACATCAATTTTACTCTTCCAATACCAAGAATTTTACCTCCAAAATTAAGCTTAAATTCATACCCCTCTTTTATTGTTTCTTTTATGTATTCAAATTTATCACCATAAGGTAATTGTATAATAACTTCGTGCCATTCTCCCTTTTTGAGCGGTTTGTTAGCTAAAATTTTTGACATAACAAATTTTCCGTCCATGTTAAGTTGTGGCATCATTCCCGACCATCCATCACCTTTCATGGCACCACCATTTTCTTCATATAGATATATATCTGCCACAAATTCCAACATATTTGTTCCTCCATCTAATTAAAATACATGCTGTAAATCAATCAAGTTATTGTTAAATATTTCCAATAAATCTCCTGGTACTGTAAGTGAACCGCTCTTTAAAGTAAATGTATCCAATGGTGTAAAATCTAATTTTACAAATACATCTTTTGGTATTCTTGCTTTAAAAATTGCTGCCGATTCAGGAAGACTATCTGTTAATTCCAGTATTTCATCAAACGAGAAACCAAATTGCTTACCTGAATAAGCATGTTCAACAACATTGAATCTATTTGTATTAATAATATCGTAAAATTCATCAGGTCCAACAGCACGATAAAGATCTACATAGTCTGCGGGTGAATTCAGCATTCTTGAAACGTTTTCCGCAACTTTTGAGTAAGTTATTCCTTTAGCTGCATAGTCAGTTGTCTGTATTCCATATTTACTTAATGTTACGATATCAGAACTATTAAAGCCTCTATACAATAAATTTTCTAATGTATCTAAAGCCTTAACTCCCTCTGCTCTTGCAATTACATCAATAACCTCATCCGTAGCTCCAAGCTCTTTTAGTCTAGGTAAAATCTCAGCTACTTCCTGTAAAGCTTCTGTTCCTCCATGTTTTGCTATGTTTTCTACTAAGTCATCACCAAGTCCGGATCTTTTTAGTCCATCAATCAATTCATCCGCATGTTTTAACGCTCCTTCACCATTCAACTTAACAATGGCTTCAAGAATATCGTTACCATGCTTAGCCTGGAATTCAGCCAGTTCCTTTAAAGCATTTAATCCTCCACGTTTTGCAAACTTCTCTACAACATCATCTGCAATTCCAGATCTTTTGAGTGCATCGATCAATTCATCGGCATGTTCCAATGCTTCTTCTCCGCTTATCCTGATAATTGCTTCAGTTATTTCTTTACCATGCTTTGCTTCGAACTCTATAACTTTATCCATTTGTTTAAAGAGGCCTTCGAAGAGATTCTCTATAGCTGGAGCAAACTTTTTGATAATTTTAAATAATCCCATCGTGGCAAGCTCTACAAATAGATCCACAGCCAGTTTTTTAGCATATTTGAAATCGCCGGTTTCCCAATACATTATTATACTGTTAATTGTATCAAATACTGCATATAAACTTACCGCATATAAAGCAAAATATAAAATCAGCAGCAATGGATTAGTAGCAGCCATTATTGCCCCAACAAGTGTAATCACGTCAATTATTCCCAAAATCAGAGTTGCAATACCTATCAAAGTAACTATTACTGTCTTACCTATTGATCCCCCGGCAATTCCGCCGCTTATCATATAACCGGCACTACCTGTTTCAGGATCCATAACAATATATCCTGTTCCATACCAGTCATAATAACGGATTTCCTCTTGAGGAATAATTACTATTTTGCCGCTGTTTACAGAGTTTCTTATATCAGCTTTGACATTCGACGACACATTGAGTTCATTTATTTTATCAATATTATCCTTAGATATGGCATATACAGGAATACCTCTTGAATTAGCTTCCGATATAATCTTTATTGCCGAAACAGACGGAACTTTGAATATTTGTTCATGTATCACATGCTCCATGCTAGAACCGACTATACCGCTGTTGAGCATGTATGCTACTTCATTTTCTCTATTGTTATCAAGACTTGTAACTCCGGCTACATCATGATCTACATCTATATAGAAATACCCTCCGCTTACTTCGACAGGAACACCAAACATATATTTAACATCAGGCTGATATCCTGTCATAGCTTCACTTACCTGACGTACAGCAGAAACATTCATAGCTCTTGCTATCACAGAGTTTATGGCATCAAGCTGAGCAAAATATGCTTTACCGACACTATTTAAAATTTCCCCCATCACTTCGTCGGTGTATATATTGTTTTCTGTAGCAATATCTTTTACCTTTTCAATTCTTTCCTTAATTATATCCAATTCTTCTCCATCAATCTTTCCAAGATCAAGGGAAACACTGTAAATACCTCCGGCGATTACAGTATTGGTTATTTCTTCTGCCGGTCTACCTACATGCTTCATTGTTATTTTAAATTGCTGCTTATTTGCAAAACCGACTGCACTGCCTTCTGCTACAACTCTACCGTCTACTATGAGTTGAGGCTTTAACTGAATCATATATGTCGGTGTTTTATATAGTCCACCATAACTGTCAATAATACTTTTATCCTCAGCAGTAGCCGGTACCCATAAAAGTGTTATTCTCTTTCCATAAAGTTCAACAGCTTTGAACTCAACATTAAACTGGTTGCTTCCGCCATAACTCAGATCAAAAAGATCATTTCCGCTTATTGAAAATCCTATTTTTTCGCTGTCTGTATCGTAAATCTTATTTGTTTTTGCAATAGTTGTTACTACCTTATAAGGCAAAGATAGCTGAAGTACTCCCAGATTTTCCGGCTCAATCTTTTTACCCTTTAACAAATCTTTTAAATATGAGTCATCCAAATTGTTTTCTGACACATACTTTTCGATCTTCTTAGTTACTTCTTCTAAAAAAGAATCCATTTTATCAAAATTTACATTTTTTATTACGTCTCCATCTTCGGATCTGTCGGCATCAAGCGTAAACGCTTCTTTTATCTGTTCTACCGTAACTCCTGCAATCTCATTAAAATCCAATCCCTCAACCACTTCATACTGTTTGAAGCTCGGATCTAGGGGCATCCATATCCTGTTTCCTTTTCCTACTCCAAGTCTGTTATAGCTCTTATATGGCAGATAAGCTTCAACCCATACATGCTCGGTACGAACTGCAACAATTTTTCCTCCCGATACTACAGCTACCGTGGGATTTCCAAGAGCACCTAAAACCTTAACGGCTGCATCTGCATCCTGAGCTCCAGTCCATTCCATTGCCTGATCTATTGGTAATTCAATTGTACCTTTCACATATCTTGCAGGTATTCCTTTATATCTGAGCATGGCAATAAGGAGTGAAGCCTGATCGTAATCATTACCGCTCAATTGATTAAAAGTACCGACAGCACCCTTTCTTGAACCATAGTATGGTTCAAAGTCAATATTGTTACGTACATACTCATATATTTCTACAGGTGTATTAAAGGTATCAGCCAGTTTTTTAGCTTTTTCGCTTAAAACAGTCTCCGGTGTCTCTGCAAGATCTTCTTCAACTGATGTAGACGGTAATACCTCATATACCGCAGATCTGCTTTTCACCACAGATGTTGAAGAAGGCTCATTTCCGATAATGGGCTCCTCCGGCTTTATGCTTGCATTTTGATGAGGAAGCGAATTTCCTAGCGGCTGAGCCGGTTGTTCTTGTGAAACTTGCTTTTCAATCTCATCAAGCTTTATTTTTAGATCTTCAATGTTTCCTTCATCCAGCTTTTCATTATTTGCTATACTTTCCAAATCTTTGAATAATGTTGTGAAAGTATTAATTTTTGCATCTATTTCCCTTTTAAAACTTTCAAATCTTGCCTTAGCTATAGTCGCATTCAGCTTATCCAGTATACTTTTATTCTCAAGCAGTTCTTTAGAAATATCTTCCTTGATTTTTTCCAAACTGCTTATTGCATTCTTAAGCTCTTTCTTAAATTGTGCCTGGTCATTGTTTTCCAGACACTCTTTCATATTATTTATATGAGTACTCATCAAATCTGCAAAAGCACCCAGATTAGTAACAGTTTCCGGCCTTTCAAAGGGGATACCCGTTTCAACAGCCAACTTGTTTTCTACAACAGTTTCTAATGCTACAACTTGCTGTAATGGTAATCCGAAAGTAAGACAAAAGGCTATAATAATAAACATTGAAATTATTTTAATTGACTTTTTAATATTCATACAAAACCCCCCATTTTATAATATAAGCACTTTTCTCTAGAGTCCCATATATCCGTCATTACACTGCATTCTTGAAAGTCTGCAAAATGCAAACTTTCAAGAATAACAGTACTAATTTTAATGGATACAACCTTTCTATATTACTTCAGTATTATTTCATTATTATTCTCATCAAGGGTGACTTCATGGTCTCTTGCAGCTTCTTCAACCTGACCAAAGAACCAGTCTGTGGTCTTAACATCTTTAAAAGTAGGAGTCTCTACCAGCAATGGTCCTCTAAACAGCATTTTATTCACCATTGTAACTGCTTCTGAACGCTTTATATTTAACTGAGGTTTGAAAGTACCATCTTCATATCCCTCAATTATTTTAAATCTAACTATTTCTTCTATATAGTTCTGCGCCCAATGTCCTTTTATATCATTATAATTTTCCTCAAAAGGAGTTACATTTTTAAGACCATGGTATTTTGCTACGACTGTTGCAAACTCGGCCCTTGTGATTTTAGCTTCCGGCCGGAACGTGCCATCACCGTATCCTTCAAAAAGGCCTGCTTCTGTAACTGCTTCAATATATCGCCAAGCCCAATGACTATCTTTAACATCATTATAGGAACCCTTTCTAATTGACGGCAAATCTAGATCCATTATCTTTGCAAATATAGTAGCAGCCTCTGCCCGTGTAAGGTCATTCTCAGCAATAAACACTTCTCCCGGATAGCCTTTGATATAGGCTTTGTGTATAATATTACCCAATCTTGCAGTACGAGCCATAACCTTTATAGTTGAAGTATCATCTTCAGTATTTATTAAGCCAATATCTCCATATATTTTTGCAGTATTCTCAATTATCATTTCACTCTTGTTCAATTCCCCGATTTTTACTTTATAGACCTTATAAGCTGAACCTTTGCCCAAAAATCCAGGTATTTCCCATGTTATCGTATTTCCATCAACTTTGCCATCTCCGGCATCTGAAATTGTTGTACCTTCCGGTATCTCAGCAGTTATTTTTAAAGCTCCGGTTCCTGTTTCGAGTAAGTTCTTGTATTTAATTGTAAATGTTATTTCTTCGTTTTCGGTATACACTCTTTTATCTGCCAATATCGAAATCGCAACATCCACAGGATTTGCCAAAGGTATAGGCTCTGTTGGAACTACTACTGTACTCGGTTTTGGTGTAATCTTATCTTCTTTTTTTGTAGTTTTAGCTGGAGTTGGTTTTGGTGTAGCTTTGCCAACAACCTTAAATCCTGTACTACCCAATATTACAACCGTTCCGTCAGGTAACTCCACTTGGTAAGTTACAAGATATTCTCCCTCTTTCAATCCTGATTTGCTCCATGTTATTGTGTCGGATATAGTCTTCGTAATCGGCAATGATACATTATCAGCAATAGTATCAATAATCTGTCCCGTAACAGGGTTCTTAATTATAATTTCCCTTTTAACTGTATCAATGTCTGCGTTTCCTGTATTACTCAAAGTACGGCTGAATACTACACTGTCATCAGGTGCAATTATTTTCGGTGCAGCTTCAATTTTACCGACTACTCCAAACCTTGTTCCGTCTAAAGAAAGGATTTCAATTGTAGTAATACTACTGCAAATTGGTGCATTGTAATATACTTCACCATAGACTGTTTCATATACCGATGACTTCACATTGTAATATCCAGGCTCTGTATTTTCCGGCATCCAGCTTTTACTGATTCTTGACTTATTGCCCGGAAGAAGTTCTACCAACAACGTTTCATCGCTCCATATTAATTTGCCCTTTGAATCTTCTATTTTTGTTTGAACATGCAAATCGGAAAAAATAGCATTTTTACTTGTATTCGTGACAGTTTCAATGATATTGACCCTTTCGTTTGTATAATAAGAAAGCTTATCGGTACTTACTGAATTTTTGATCTGTCCATCGGGACTTACGGTAAATTCGCAATAGGCTGAAAACTCACTTATTTCGTTTTTCCAAGTAATTTTCACCTTATATCTTCCTGCAATAGTCTTACCTGTATTCCATTTAAAGTTCAAATCCTTTGCTTCATTAGCTTCCCAATGCATTTTTATATTGTCTTCTACCACATCGACAACATTGTCTTTAGAATCAACAATTTCTACCCTTCCTACAAAATCTGCTTCAGTATTGGTAATATTTTTAGCTGTAGCATTAATATCAACAATTCTATCCGGTAAATATTGCTCTTTGTCTGTAGAAATTACAGTACGAATTGCCGATGCAACTTCATCAGTTACAACATCGATATTAATCTTGTATGTAGCATACTTAACACCATTGCCATCTATTGCATCAAGAGTATAGGTATACAAACCTTTTTTTGTACCCAACGGCACTTTGATAAAAATTTCAAATGGTACTACAGTATTTGTTTTTCCGGAATATGATTCCGGAGTAACTTTGTATATCCATTCCTCTCCACCTACAGATGGAACCAGAGTAAGATTTTCTATATCAGTAGCTGTTAAACTGTCAGTTATTGCTTTAACAACTTCACTGGCCAAATTTGAAGAGTTGGTATTATACATCTTACCACCAGTCAATCCAGACCAATAACTCCAGTAGTTACCATAATTTCCGTTAGTTTGACAAGCAAGAAGCACAATATTGTTTGCTGCCATTTCTGCAAGAACTTCCTGAAGATCAAGATCATCCTCTGTTCCCGGCAAACCGTCACGCCCAAGGTCTGTTCCTGTATTATAAACTCCTGTTAAGCCTGGAACACCTTCATTAATATTGTTATCATGAGGAATATTATCACCAAAGTTCACAAAAATTTTCTTTGAACCATTTCTCCAACCAATATTCGGATCAGCATAGCTTTCATAAAGAACTCTTGTATAGGACTCTGGGCCATCTCCTCCAGATCCAAGTCTCAAAGAATTAATTGCGTCAGATACAGAAGCTATGCTATCTGTAAGCGCACAATTAAGCATATATGGATAATCACTTGAATAACCATAAGGATAATCCATGTAAGAGACAACTCCATAATTTATATCAACACCTAGCTTGTTAAGTTCAGTCATTATTTCCTTTGCTCTTGTCTTTGCAGTATTTAATATGCCTCCCATACTTCCTGTCAAGTCAAAGGAGAATATTACATCTGCTTTTGGCGGAAGTTCGGGTATTAAAACTCTCAAGGTTTCAGAAACTTCCTCACCCTGCATGAGAGTATAATCAAAAGTCTGTGAATCTGCTAAAGGCAAAACATTAAAAGTATCCTGTCCTTCAGCTATTTTTTCGGTACCGTCAAATACTAATGACTTTATAATATACTCTCTTTCAGATGAAACATCCGGCTCAAATGTAATTCCCCCAACTATAGGCATCGGGTCTTCAAAATCAAATAATACCATTTTACGTTCAATTTCTATTAACTTATCTTCACTGTATACTGCCGTACATACCTCAACCTGTTTGTTAATGTTTGAGAGGTTTTCCACAGCAATATCTGCTTTTACCTTTACAGGTTTATCCACACGTGTAAAATGTGGTGCTAAAGAAACAATCACATTCCCTGCTCTAAAACCTGAATTAATAAGAAAACTCTTTTCAAGCTTTGCCATTACACGTCCCGAGGAATTGTCCTTAACAATTGCTTCCACCCAATATTCCCCTTCAGGGTTATTAGCTGTGTTCCATGACAAAGCACCGTTTGAAGGCAACAATATGGCTGTTCCATCAGGTTTCTTAATAAATACAAATAGTTTTGAGTCAATGTTATCAGTTTCTATATCAACATCAATATCAAAAGATTCATAAGGATTATAACTATAGGATTCAAATTTTTCTCCCTCATCTCCAACTGTATAAAGCTTTATGTAATTAATTTGTGCAACCGGCAAAAATCTTCTCTCTTTTAATGCCTTTGCGGCAAGCATAGTTATGTACGCATCATCATACCAACTTCCATTTTCATTCTGAAGTGCAATTAAGATATCTTCCAATGTTTTTACAGGCTCTGTCCCCACTGTAAGTAACACAGCCCTATATGCTAGAAGTGTATCCTCAATAAAGTTTTCATCAGTTCCCCATGTACCGTCAGCACCCAAATTTGATTCGAGATAGGATCCAGCTCTTATCATGGCTGATTCAAGACTTGAAGAAGTGAGTCCCGTTACAGTAATAAACTGATTTAACAGTATTGCCACCTCAGCAGTTAAAGCTAAGTTGCCTTCACTACCTCTGACAACTGACCAACTTCCGTCAGAGTTTTGATTGTGTATCAAATAGTCGATTCCCTTCTTTATAGAATTAATATCAGAGTTTTGCTCAATGAGGGTTTCAAGAATTTTTACGGTATCAGGCACATTGCTTTCATAGTTTTTTGTTATGCCCCAACCGCCATCTGGCTTTTGAGATGTAATTAAAGAATTGATAATTTCATTACGATGTTCTTCTTCTAACGCTCCTGCTATTAATGCAGAAAAATAGTTGTTGTTACTTTCTACTTTTAGTGATCTTAAGTAAACTTCTGCTTTACTAACAGAGTCACTGAAAATTCCTTCCTGCTTAAAATATCTGCTGATTTCTGAAGTATAAAATATACTGTCAGAATAAAAATCAGCATTCCACTTCCCGTCAGTGTCCTGAACTTTAGCAAGCCACAAATTTGCTTTACTTACTGCATCAATCATCTCATCAGTCTCTGAAGCCATCACATTCAATGCAGATGAAAGCATAATAAATACAGATAACACAGCAGATATTATTTTTCTGCCCAATTTAATTTTTTTGTACATAATTAAATTGTACCCCCCTATAACTTGATTAAATAATTATTAACTCACAAACTTTATACACAATTATTACCATATTACCCCTTATAAGTCAATTTATATTTTTATAAAAACTTCAAATCGAATTTGATTTTTACATTATTACCTGTATTCACCGAATTTCCAACATAAAAAAGAATTATACATAACAAAAACACCCGTCTTAAAAGCGAGTGTTTCTGATAATTTTATTGAGCAAGTCTATAAGCCGGGTTCTGTATTCGATAGTCATCTATCTAGACTTTACATTACTGTAAAGTTCAAGCCACCTACCCGGGACTAGCGGGCCACCTTAACGTCCCTCTTGCGGTGTTGCTCCAGGTGGGGTTTACATAGCCGGCAAGTCGCCATGCCGCTGGTGAGCTCTTACCTCACCTTTCCACCCTTGCCATGCCGGAAAACGAATTTCCAACAGGCGGTATATCTCTGTTGCACTATCCTTGAAGTCGCCTTCACCGGGGGTTACCCGGCACCCTGCCCTATGGAGCCCGGACTTTCCTCATGTACAACCTTTCGGTATCATACACGCGACTATCTGACTTACTCAAATTTTCTAAAAAAGCTGCAAGGTATTAACCTTTTCGCTTTTTCTCTTTTACAAATACGAGACTCAATGTAAATAACATTATAACCCTAACTGTTTTATAAGTCAAATGTATTTAAACGGATCTTTTTCCACATCGTTACTTAACACTTCCAAATCCTTAAACTTCTCTTTTAAAATGTCAACCAGGGCCGGCAATACAACCTTTTCAGTATTAAAGTGGCCGGCATCAATGACACACATACCCATTTGCATCATATCTAAAGCATCGTGATACTTTACATCTCCTGTAACCAAAACATCAGCCTTTGATTTAACAGCACCCATAATTTCATTGCTGAAACTTCCGCAGAAAACCGCAACCCTTTTGACTTTTTTATCAATATCACCTATAACGCGTACTTTTTGAACATCTAGACTGCTTTTTACCGTTTCTGCAAACTCATTAACTCCGACAGCCTCATCTGTTTCACCCACAAATCCAAATCCATATTCCTTGCCTGAAAGCTCAAGGGGATATATGTCATAAGCCACCTCTTCATAGGGATGAACACTAATCATAGAACTTACAACCTTGTCAAGTATACTTTCGCTTACCACAGTCTCTATCCTGTATTCCTCTACCTTCTCAAGGTTTCCTTTAGTACCTATATACGGATTGGTTCCCTCTAAGGGTTTGAAAGTGCCAATACCCTCAGTACTGAATGTACAATCACTGTAATTTCCAATCCATCCGGCACCAGCATTGCCTAAAGCCTCTCTCACTGCATCAACACTATCTTTGGGTACAAATACCGCAAGTTTTAATAATCGTTCGGATTTATAACTTTTGAGAATTTTTAAGTTCTTAAGTCCAAGAGCACGGGCTAGTTGTTCATTTACTCCTCCGTTGGTTACATCAAGATTGGTATGTGCGCTGTAAACATTTATCCCCTTTCGGATAAGGTCAATTATCATTCTGCCTTTTAAATCATCCGTATTAATTCTTTTCAGTCCCTTAAAAATAAAAGGATGGTGCGAGACAATCATGTTAACATTGTTTTCTTCTGCAGCTTGTATAACCTCCGGAGTAACATCAAGACAGACCATTACTTTTTTTATCTCATCCTCACGGTTTCCAATCATAAGTCCTACATTGTCCCAATCTTCCGCCAATTTCGGTGGCGCATATTCTTCCATAAATTTGACTATATCTCCGCATTTAACAGCCATTTTATCACTCCTTTAGTCTATTTTCTCGAGCAGTAAACAAAGTTCTTCCCTCATTTTTTTATGTTGATCTATAACATAAAAATCCGGATCCTTCATAGCCTTCATCTCACTGAGAACCTTATTTATAATATCAAGCCTTCTTTGTATATACCTCTTTAACAGCGGATCTTTCTTTTCAATCAGCTTTTCACCAATGTGATAGTAAAACTCATCCTTTGACACCGTATTTCCCGTCCATCGTGCAACAATAACATTATATATTCTGAATCCTTCATTTATCAATCCTTCATCGTAAATATCAAACCCATTTCCATAAAGCCATTCTCTCACCGTTTCAATGCAGTTCATAGGCTGTATGACCAAAGTTTTTGCCAGCTTTGCCTTTTCAATATCTTCGGCCAATATCTCCCGGATAAGAACGCCGCCCATTCCGGCTATAACGCACACATCCATTTCTTCCTCAGAAATAGGTTTTAAGCCGCTTCCTAACCTGGTTTCTATCCTACCTTCCAAACCAAACTGCTTAATATGCCTGTTTGCCACTGCAACAGGGCCTTCGCGAATATCACAGGCAATAGCTTTCCTGCATCTTTCATTTTTAACCATATAAATAGGAATATATGCATGATCAGTTCCAATATCACTCAAAATATTGCACTCAGGTGTCATATCTGCAATAAATTTAATTCTTCCCTTTAATATCATTCCATCACCTGTTATAATATGTATAGACACTACATTTTTCCATATATTTATATTTTATCCACAAGTTGTGTCTGTGCATTAACATTTGGCACTATATATTGAGAATAACTAATATTCTCATAAATTATACAAAAAAAACAGAACATAATAAATAATAATTATTATAAATTTTACTGAGGTGTTGCAATATGAATTTGATTTTCAGACTTTCTGCTCAGGTAAAGGACACAGAAAGTGCATCCGAAACGGTAATATTAACAGAAAGCCTTAATAATTGCATCGCAAATAAAAATACCATTAAAAAAAGTATCAACACAAAGACCAATGACAATACGGAAAATTTCGATACATTTTTGGAAAAAATAAAATAAGGAGTAACCTTTTTAAATATACTTCCAAAGCATAATCAGCATAAAATTAAGGCAAAAAACTTCCGCTTATTTTGAATACTCCTCATGGAAAGGAAATCAAAACAAAGCGGAAGTTGTTTTTATGTCTTAAAAAATTTTTTGTTTTAATGAGTAAGTCTTTGCAATTGATTTTTGAATACATTCTGCCATCACTCTTCAATAATTCTTCCGTCGGGAGAAATAACCACAACCTGCCACGGAATAATCTTGCCGCTATTTTGAAGTGCTCTTTTTACAGCATTTTCAATTCCCGCACAGCATGGAACCTGCATACGAACAACAGTAATACTCTTTATATTATTATTGCTGATAATAGCCGTAAGTTTTTCCGAATAATCGGTATCATCCAGTTTAGGACAGCCTATCAGGGTTATTCTGTTTCTTATAAATCTGTTGTGGAAATCCCCGTAGGCATACGCTGTACAATCGGCTGCAATAAGCAGATTTGCATTGTCAAAATAGGGTGCGTTTACCGGAACAAGTTTTATTTGTACAGGCCACTGTAAAAGCTGACTTTCAACCGCCGGTATTTCATTGGGAACTGCATGCCCAGTCTCCCTGTTTATTTGCCTTGATTGCGAACCCGGGCAGCCAAAAGGCATATTTTGAGCAAATTTTTTCATTTTATTTTTCATAACAGCTTCCTCATCATAAGGTGCTGCCTCGCGTTCTTCAAAAGAAATGGCACCTGTGGGACATGCCGGTAAACAATCTCCTAAGCCGTCACAATAGTCATCTCTCAATAGTTTTGCCTTGCCGTCAACTATTCCGATTGCACCTTCATGGCAGGCTTCTGCACAAAGGCCGCATCCGTTGCACTTTTCTTCATCTATTTTTATAATCCTTCTGATCATCTTTCTTACCTCCTCTATTTTACCGCTCTTCAGGGCAGTTTAATAAAACTTTTAAAATTTACTTATCTTGACCTTGTGATGTTATTGTACTATAATCAATTAAAAATATCTGTTGTTTTTACAACAAAAGCGAGGTAATTATGAAAGAATATCTGAATGTTTTGTGTACTTCACCTTTGTTTTCCGGTATCGACAAAACCGACCTTGATTACATGTTAAAATGTTTGTCTGCAAGAAAAGCATCTTACACCAAAGACGAATATATTCTGTCTGCCGGCGATGCCATAAAGGATGTTGGAATTGTTTTATGCGGAAGTGTAAATATAATCAAGGAAGATTTCTGGGGAAATCGTGCCATACTTACTAAAGTGCAATCCGGAGAAATGTTTGGAGAAGCCTTTGCTTTTGCAAATATCCAAAAACTTCCGGTAAGTGCCGTTGCAGCTGAAAAAGCGGAAGTACTTTTCGTCGATTTCGGTAAAATCACTACTACCTGTTCTTCTGCGTGCCTTTTTCACAGCAGGCTCATTCAGAATATACTTAAAATACTGGCAAGCAAAAATATAATGCTGACACAAAAATTAGAACATATAGTAAAGAGAACAACAAGGGAAAAGCTTCTTTCCTATCTGTCCGAGCAGGCTATAAAGTCCGGTTCAAATACCTTCAGCATACCCTTTAACCGCCAGGAACTTGCCGATTACCTGTCAGTAGACAGAAGTGCCATGTCAAAAGAACTTTGCAAATTACGTGACGAAGGAATTCTGGAGTTCCATAAAAATAATTTTAAACTTGCTAAAGAATATTAATTTCATTCTCTTTATGCAAAAATTAAACAGCCACCCTTTTTCAGAGTGGCTGTTTTAAATATCCAATAATTTTGGTGGGCCTTCAGGGACTCGAACCCCGGACCAACCGGTTATGAGCCGGTTGCTCTAACCAACTGAGCTAAAGGCCCGCTTGGCTCCTCAAGTAGGACTCGAACCTACGACCCTGCGGTTAACAGCCGCATGCTCTACCGACTGAGCTATTGAGGAATGCTTATCGTGCTAAGCTTTTCATCACCGAGCACAGATTATATTATACTTAAGCATCGTTATTCGGTCAAGAGAATTTTTCACCTTTTTATAAAAATTTTATCAGTTTTCATTTAATTTCATCGTAATTCTAGCTAATACGCTGTTATACTACTTTTTTGCATATTTTTTTCAATCAAAAGCCGTTAACATCATAAAGGTGTAAATCGACGTATAATCCACGGAATGAAGCGTTAGGTCACACAATAATAAACTTAGATTAATCCCGGTATTTCGCATTAAGAATTTAAGGTTCAATAGCCAAATATAAATTTAAGTTATCTCTTAATTTTTTTGATTTCTATACTCCAATAGCAGTTCTCTCAGCTTGCTTGCATGCCTGCCTTCCTCCTCTGCAAACTGCTTGAAAACCTCCTTTACCTTTTCATCTTCTATCCTCTTTGAGTACATTTCAAAATCCCGTACCATTTCCATTGAGTTTTCCCATGCTATCAGCAATCTATCATAGGTGGTAAATTCTATTTCATTTTTGTTTGTTTGATCCATCAAACTCATCTCCTCTTTTCTATTTATTTTTCTTGCATTATTTTGTTACACAGACTAATTATTTATTCCATGTAAAATTTTTTTATTTTTAACTTTGCTCTAATATCCGGCATCCACCTTCAAAAAAACCGTGTCAATCATGTTTAACACTTTTTCCCTATGTTCAGTAAATCGAACAGTATTAGTTATTGATTTTTATATATTTTTCTATTATTATACAAATGAATCAATTTTACTCCCCTAAATCCCGTTACAAAAAGTTCTGCTTTTTGTAAGCACTTATTTGTACGGGAATTTTTTTTAGGGTAGATTCTCCCATAATCAAAACCGAAAAGAGCAGATGGAATATTAACCATCTGCTCTTTTTGATTCCTTATATTTTCATTTAATTTTTATATTTAATCAAGGTAATCCTTCAATTTTTTGCTTCTGCTTGGATGCCTGAGTTTTCTCAATGCCTTGGCTTCTATCTGCCTGATTCTTTCTCTGGTAACGTTAAACTCTTTGCCAACTTCCTCCAAAGTCCTTGCTCTTCCGTCATCCAGACCGAATCTAAGCCTCAGCACTTTTTCTTCCCTTGGAGTCAAAGTATCCAAAACATCAATCAGCTGCTCTTTTAACAATGTAAACGCAGCAGCCTCCGATGGTGCCGGTGCATCATCATCGGGTATGAAATCTCCAAGATGGCTGTCTTCTTCCTCACCAATAGGTGTTTCCAGAGAAACAGGCTCTTGCGATATCTTCATTATCTCCCTTACCTTTTCAACAGGCATATTCATTTCCTTTGCAATTTCTTCAGGCTGAGGCTCCTTTCCCAGTTCCTGAAGCAATTGTCTGGATACCCTTATCAGTTTGTTTATTGTCTCAACCATATGGACAGGTATTCTGATTGTCCTTGCCTGATCCGCTATAGCACGGGTTATAGCCTGCCTGATCCACCAGGTAGCATAAGTACTGAACTTGTAACCCTTGCGGTAATCAAACTTCTCAACGGCTTTAATCAAGCCCAGATTACCTTCCTGTATCAGGTCAAGGAACAACATTCCTCTTCCCACATATCTTTTGGCTATGCTGACAACAAGCCTTAAATTGGCCTCTGCCAGTCTCTTCTTAGCTTCCACATCGCCCTTTTCCATTCTTTTTGCCAATTCGATTTCCTCATCGGCACTCAAAAGGGGTACCTTTCCGATTTCCTTGAGGTACATCCTTACCGGATCATCAATACTTATACCCTCAGGCACCGAGAGATCAAGGTCTTCTTCAGTAAGCTGAATATCCTCAATCTCATCTTCTATATCTCCAACAACATCTATTCCCAAGTTTTCTAGAGTCTCATAAACCTTCTCTATCTGCTCAGGATCAATTTCGATTTCTTCAAAGGCATCCATTATCTCCTTATATGTGAGCATACCTTTTTGTTTGCCTTTTTCAATAAGTTCCTTTAAAATTGCTTTTTTACTTTCATTATTGGGTTTCACTACTGCCCCTCCGATCATTCATTAAAATGTATCTCTACATACTTTTTTTCCGAATTAAAATGTTTTTTAGCTCCTCTTTAAGCTTTTCAACATCTTCTTTGTTTTTTTGCGAAGAAATCATGCTAAGTATCTCTTTTTGCCTTTTGTCAAGCTTGATTCCCTCTATTTTCTTAATTATATCCAAAATAGCCCTTAAGTTATCCTCAAAATTACATTCCCCCTGTATCAATCTTGCAAAAATATTCGCCGATTCATTGCTTACTAAGTTTAAAAGCTCTGCCGGCACTATACCTTTTTTATCTTTAATTTTATTAAAAATAATTTCAGCAACTTTTCTGTTCTCTTCTAAAGTAAAAAATTCTAAATCAATCTTGTCTTCAATTTTTTTATATAAAGAGTTGTCTATACACAGCAATGATAAAACCATTCTCTCATAGTAAGCCAAATTGTCTTCTGTTGCCTGATTGTTTTTTTCCTTTTTTGCAACTTTCGGCTGCTCCACTTTAACAGTGGGCTTAAAATTCCCCTTAGGCTTAATTCTCTTAATAACCTCGGCAAACATGGATTCCTGACTTATGCCATAATCCGCAGAAATCTTTTTTATATACATTTCCTGCTCGACACTATTGTTGATTTTAGCAATAATGTCTGCCGCCCTGTTCAAAAAGTTAATTTTTCCCTCAATGGTTGCGGTATCAATTTGCTTCTTTAACATTTTAATTTTATATTCAACCAATGTCAAAGCATTATCTACCAATTTTCTAAAAGCTTCAGCTCCATTGCTTTTAATAAACTCGTCGGGATCCTTTCCCTTTGGAATCAATAACACTTTCACATTACAGCCTATATCGTTCAGGAGATTCAAACCCCTCATTGTAGCTTCCTGGCCTGCTGTATCTGCATCATAGGAAATTATTATTTCTTCAGCATATTTTTTCAGAAGCCTTCCCTGACTTTCCGTCAATGCTGTGCCAAGAGATGCTACTGTATTTATTATTCCAAACTGATACAGGGATATTACATCCATGTATCCTTCAACAACAATAATTCGTTTCTCCGATGAATTTTTGGCAAAATTCAGCGCATATAAATTTTTTCTTTTGTTATAAACAAGAGTTTCTGGAGAATTCATATACTTAGGAAGCGAATCATCCAAAACCCTTCCCCCAAATCCAATTACATTGCCACGCAAATCAAAAATCGGAAACATAAGTCTTCCCCTAAACCTGTCATAAAAACCGTTTCCGTCTTTTCGCGCAATCACCAAACCGCTGTCTGCCAAATCTTCATCACTATAATTCTTACTTTTCAGGTACTTGTATAATGAATCCCAATCATTGGTTGAATAACCCAGCCCAAATTTTTTCGCTATACTTTCGCTGACTTTTCTCCTGGCAAGATATTGCCTTGCTTCAGAATTTCCGGGTGCATTCAGCTGTTCATAAAAAAATCTTGCTGCATCGGTATTTATTTTTATAATTTTTTGAATTTTAAGAGCTCTTTTTTTCTCCTCTTCGCTTTCCCCCTCAGGCAGCGTAATTCTAACTCTTTCAGCCAGAAATCTTATAGCCTCTATGTACTCTAAATTTTCAATATTCTGTATAAACTGAATTACACTTCCGCCTTTTCCGCAACCGAAACAATAAAACATCTGTTTTGTATTGTCTACACTGAAGGACGGCGTCTTCTCCCGATGAAAGGGACAAAGTCCGAAATAATTCTTTCCCTTTTTCTCGAGTTTTACATACTCACTCACGACATCAACAATGTCGTTGCTCATCCTTATTTCTTCTATTAATTCTTCCGGATATTTCACATACATTCTGCTCTCTTCTTTCAATACATCTCCTTTTATTAAAAAACTATACTCTATATATTTCTAAGGTCTTGTAACTGAAATTATCATGTTACAGACCACTAGAGATCTCAGCAAATCACTTTTCTTTAAAATAAAACTTCGACATTATTATTAATATTCCTTCTTTTTATTGTCAATTTTAATTATTTGCATTGGTCAAACTATAGCTTTAAAAATGGTCGGTTCAATAATATAATTGCACTAAATATCATAAAATTTATCAAAATCAATATTTTTTTATAAGCAATTATTCCTTATTTCCTCATAAACTTAATTATTATTCTACATAAATTCAAATAATCCTTCTTAAAAAAAATATTTTTAGATATTTTTTCAATAATACTGCCAAATTATACGTATAGCCGCATTAAGCACAATTTGAAGAACAATTCTTCATTTGTCGAATATTGCTGCCACAAATGCAATGTATAATTTTTATACCAAAAAACTTATCCCCTGTATCGAAAAATTTTATAATTTATCTAAAAATATCAAATCAACAGTTTTTTTAAGAGTCACGAATCAATTCCACGGCTCCGGAATGAAAATTTCTCTAAACTTTTTCACTGCAAATCTATCGGTCATTCCTGCAATATAGTCGCATACAACCTTGTCATAACCGTCCCGGTCAATAAATTTATACATTTCCTTAGGAAGCAGGTCTTTATTTTCTTTAAAATAGTAATATAGCTGCTTTACAATATTCTGTGCCTTTATTTCTTCCTTTTTGGCCTTTGAGCCGATATATACGTTTTTAAACATATATTCCCGCAGCTCATTCATGGCTTTTTGAATATGAGGGCTCATTCTTATTTCATTTACCCCTCTGCTCTGCTCAACGATGTCTACAATCATGGTATTTATTCTTTCTCTTGAACTATAGCCGAGTACTTTTAAACATTCCTCCGGCAAATCCTCATTTGAAATTATACCGCCTCTGATGGCATCGTCAATATCATGGTTTATATATGCAATTCTGTCGGCAAATCTTATAATCTGTCCTTCCAATGTTGAAGGAAGCACATCGCCGGTATGGTTTTTTATTCCGTCCCTTACTTCCCATGTAAGGTTTAATCCGTTTTCCTTTTCAAGCACATCCACAACTCTCAGACTCTGCTCATTGTGTTTAAACCCCTGGGGACAAATAGAGTTCAGTACAGTCTCCCCGGTATGAC
Source organism: Acetivibrio clariflavus DSM 19732 (assembly GCF_000237085.1). Taxonomy (GTDB): domain Bacteria; phylum Bacillota; class Clostridia; order Acetivibrionales; family Acetivibrionaceae; genus Acetivibrio; species Acetivibrio clariflavus. The sequence continues at coordinate 2,432,647 of NC_016627.1, forward strand.
CGAAAGGAGTATGCCCAAGATCGTGACCTAAAGCAATAGCCTCCGTAAGATCTTCATTCAGTCTGAGACTTCGCGCTATAGTTCTGGCAATTTGAGTAACCTCCAACGTATGGGTTAGCCTTGTTCTATAATGGTCTCCCTCCGGAGAAATAAATACCTGGGTTTTATGCTTTAACCTTCTGAAAGCCTTTGAATAAACAATCCTATCTTTGTCCCTTTGAAATCTGGTCCGAAGATCGCATTCCTTTTCCTCTATTTCTCTGCCTCTGGATTGAGAGCTCAACTGGGCATAAGGAGAAAGAGTCCTTTTTTCAAGTTCTTCGAGCTCTTCACGTACTAACATAATATCAACACCTTTCAATTTCAAAGGATATACATTGTTATATTATACTATTCTCTATTTCCTTTGAAAATCCTTTTATTAGATAAGGAAATGTCTTTTTGTATTGTGAATATTTAGGTAATTGTAACAAAAAAAGCAAAAAAAAAGAGCTGTAAAAGCTCTTTTTTAACGATATTTTCTATAAAGCCATAAGGTCATCTAAAACACTTGGTAACCCGACTGGTGTTACCGTATTCCTGGCCAACAGACTCAGTATTCCTTTTGTATCCTCCTTACTGTTGGACAAGTTTCGAATAATTTCACTTTCGGCATAGTACTCGTTATCTTTCTTTACAATTTCAATTCCATAAACTTTGTCTCCTGCACAACCATAACTCTGGCTATAATCACTCTCGATAAGATAGTACTCCAGTTGCATCTTACCGTTTACCGAATCTCCTTCCTTTAATTCAACCTCCACTTTGCTTTGCAAATATTTGCTCAACAAGCATGTCCACCCCCATACCCCATCATTCTAACATACATTATACAATAATACCAAAATTTTGTATACAATAAGTTTTAGATAAAATTTTCCACCATCAGCAATATTGCAACTTATTTTTCTTTTTTATTTTAATTTTCTACACAATAAAACCTGTATTATGTCATATAATGTTATTTTTTGTCCATTTTTACTTACGAAATAATTTCTTGTATTTTAACATCTTTCTCAACCATCATATCTATATATCTGTTTCCTACTTTAATTATAGGCTTGGACACACTCCTGGGATTTATATATACAATTTCTCCTGTCTCTCCGCCATTAAGTCTTACCTTATCTCCAATATAATAGTTGGCCATATTGTTCAGCAATACGTTCACCACAACAGGACTTAATTTTCCTATTGAATCTTCCTCCATATATTTAAATACATCAAAGGGGGTTTCCTTTCCTTTATATACTCTGTTGGAAGTCATGGCATCGAAAATATCAGCCACAGAAACTATTTTTGTAATCAAATGTATTTTTTCACCGGTTAATCCGGTAGGATATCCTGAACCATCTTCTCTTTCATGGTGCATCAATACTGCTGCCAAAACATCTCTGTCTATTAAAGGGACACTTTCTAAAATTCTATATCCATAAACAGTATGTTTTTTCATTTCCTCAAATTCTTCATCGGTCAATTTTCCCGGTTTGTTCAAGATATCAAAAGGTACCTTTGTTTTACCTATATCATGCAGCAAACCTGCCTGTACCAGTAATCTCAATTTTTCATCGTTTAGTTTCATCCACCTGCCAATAAGCAAGGAAATAAGCGACACATTGACACTGTGGCTGTATGTATATTCATCAGCACTTCTGATTTGATTCAGGCAGTTTACAATATCACTTCTTTCATCTGCTTTCTCCAGCACAGAGTCAACTACTTCATTCACTTTGGCAGAGTTAAATCCGTTTCCGATGGAAATATCCCAAATCAATTCTTTAACCTTTTTTACATTTTCATTATACTTCTTCTGAAAAACATCCTTGGTTTCGACTTTTATAAATTCTCTGTCAAAAATCTGCAGGCGGTAAATACCTAAATTTTTCAGCTTACCTATAAGATTATCATCAAGAACTGTCCCTTCAGATACCACTATTGCACCGTAGTCATTTAGAATTGTCTCCGCTATCTTCATACCGGGAACTAAATCAGAAGAATAAACAAATACTTTTTCCATATTTTCACCTTTGATTTTTATAAGTATTAGAAACTAATATAATAAAATATACAACAAATATCGATTAAATCCTGCTTTTAATTTAAATGTATAAAAAAATTAACATCCCTCTGTTATAAACATTAAAAAGCATAACTGGTAATGTTTTTGCATTGAAAACAAACAGTTTTTATGGTATCTTCTATAAAAGCGCTGCTCTTTACAGCATCGCTATTTTTGTTTTGAAACGGCACAGGATATAACTTTATAAGACTCAATTACAGACTTTAGAAAGTATAGAATTTGTTTCAATTATTAATTATTAGGTGGGTTGAATTATTAAAGGGGGTTAAACCATGCAAACCAACAAGATAAAAAAGATTGCCTATGATAAAATCATGAAAATTTTTGAAGAATTTAGAAAAATCAATAGTTTTTCCATGGCATTAATAAAATACGGTACTTTTGCCGCACTTATATTACTTTCATTAGGTATATCAGTATTGATACTTAATCAGACAGTTCTTGACTATAACAGCTATACCAAATTTGTTGCAACCATGATAATAAAAAACAGCATTGTACTTATGGCAGAATTTATTATCGGTGGACTTGTTATAGACTATTTTGTAAAATAATATAGCTGCCTGACTTTTTAAAATATCCTGTTTTTACAGACAAGCAGCCCAACAGACAGTTCCTTATGGTCTGAAAGTTTTTAACTGTAACTTTACAGACCATTATTATTTTGGGTCATATATCTCCCCGTGCTCTTCCTCACCCTTTATCTCCACTATTTTATTGTTTTCATCCACAAAAACTATTTTGGGATTAAAGTTTTTTGCCTCATTTTTTTCGAACAGGCCGTAAGAAATAATAATTACTATATCTCCAGGGTGCACAAGCCTTGCTGCGGCACCATTCAAACAGATCACACCGCTCCCTCTTTTTCCCGGAATTACGTAGGTTTCAAATCTATTTCCGTTATTGTTGTTAACCACTTGTACCTTTTCATTTTTCATTATATCGGCAGCATCCATTAAATCCTCATCAATGGTTATACTTCCTACATAATTTAAATTTGCCTCTGTTACTACCGCCCTGTGGATTTTCGATTTCATTAAATGCACAAACATGTTTACACCTCCACTATTACATTATCGATAAGTCTCGTTTTGCCGAACTTTACAGCCAGAGCTATCAATACATTTCCCTTAAGCTCTTCCAATTTTTCAAGGCTGTCGGCACTAACCACTTCAACATAGTCAATTTCCGCAAGTTTTTCAGTCTTAATTCTGCCCTCAATATATTCCGCTATCTTTTTGCCGCTTCTTTCACCCTGTTTAATAAGTTCTTCAGCTTCAAACAGAGACTTCGACAGTATAAGGGCAGCTTTTCTCTCTTCACTGCTCAAATAAGTATTTCTTGAACTCATAGCCAAGCCGTCCGGTTCCCGGACTATTGGACATGCTACCACTTCAAGATTCATATTGAGATCTCTAACCATCTTTTTTACGACAACAACCTGCTGCGCATCCTTTTGTCCGAAATATGCCTTATCAGGCTCAACAATATTGAATAACTTATTGACAACCGTAGTAACTCCCCTGAAATGGCCTGGTCTTGAACGCCCACAAAGCACTCCGGTTATATCCTCCACATTCACATAAGTCTTGTAGCCGTCAGGATACATTTCTTCCACCGACGGTGCAAAAACAACATCAACTCCCACCGATTCCGCCATAGCCAAATCCCTTTCCAAATCGCGGGGATATCTTTCAAAGTCCTCATTAGGCCCAAACTGAGTAGGATTTACAAATATACTCATTACCGTAAAGTCATTCTCCTGAACTGACCTTCTTGCCAGTGACAAATGGCCTTCATGTAAATAGCCCATGGTGGGAACAAATCCAATGGTCTTTCCCATAGATTTATTTGATTTTATTATTATTTTCAAGTCGCTGATTTTATTAACCAATTTCATATATTATCCCTTCTTTTCCTAATTATTACAAAACAGATATTATAGTTTTATTTTTATAAGTGCAATAATATACTCTAAACACTTGTTTCAAAGTCTTATAGATATTCCTCTTAAAGTTTAATTTTTTCCAAAGCTTCAATTACCTCATCCTCAACGGTAAAGGAGTTCTTCTCTGTAGGAAAGACACCTTCTGTAACATCCTTTATATAACTCTTAACCGAATTTTCCAAAACTTCACCCACGTCGGAGTATCTCTTTGTATGCCTTGGAATAAAGTCTCTAAACATTCCGATAATATCGTGAATTACAAGTACCTGTCCGTCACACATAGCACCCGAGCCTATACCTATTGTAGGTACTTCAAGCTTCTCGGTTATGAATTGGGCAAGCTTGTAGGGAACACATTCCAATACTATGGCAAAAACACCGGCTTCCTGAAGCAGCAAGGCATCTCTGTATATCTTTTTTGCAGTTTCAAAGGTTTTACCCTGAGCCTTATGTCCTCCAAATACGTTTATAGACTGGGGTGTATAGCCTAAGTGTCCCATAACCGGTATCCCGGCACGAATTATTGCTTTTATATCTTCTACAACCTCTTCTCCGCCCTCAAGCTTAATTGCCTTGCATCCGGCTTCATTAACCAGCCTTCCGGCATTCCTCACACTTTCATATATACCCATGTGATAGGATAAAAAAGGCATATCAGCCACAACCATTGCCCTTTTTGCACCTCTGACAACAGCCTTTGTGTGATGAACCATATCCTCCATGGTTACCCTTGTGGTATCTTCATATCCCAAAACCACCATACCCAGCGAATCGCCCACAAGAATTGCATCAATTCCCGACTGGTCTATTATTTTAGCCGTAGGATAATCATAAGCCGTAAGCATGGTAATCTTTCTGCCGGTTCTTTTGCTTTCACGAAAATTTGAAACTGTAATCTTTTCACTCATCTTATCAACACTCCTTAGCATTTAATGCTCTGTTTGCATCCCGTTATTGTTCTTTGAATAATTCATAACCGAAAATATTCCGTCTTTTCTTTAAAATTATCTCCAAAAATCATTAAATTTTTCTATTAAAAAATCTATAACCAAATAATTTCACTAAAACCTTATATTAAAAAAGTCAGTTCAATAAGAACTGACTTTAATCTATCAACAAAAATATATTAAAGCTTATGCCAATCTGTCCTTGTCCAAATCGGATCAAAGCAGTTCTTTCAATAAATTGTTCAATTAATTCAAAGGCCGTACGGTTCACATTCGATACCGTCAGCTTGTGAAAAAATACTAACACAAAATAAAAAAAAAATCAATATTTATTCTTTAAGAGATTACAGCAATAAAACCTCTGAAATTATCGTACCAAACATAATTAAAACCCGGGAACTTAAATGTTCCCGAGTTTTATTACCTTCCTCCATTAAGCCTTAGCAGGTTTGGAAGCTGCCTGCTTCTTCGCCTGGCGCTCCTTCAATATTACCCATACAGGACTTGCAATAAATATTGTAGAGTATGTTCCGCTTATAAGACCTACCAAAAGCGGCAGTACAAAGAGCTTAATCGATTCAATATTATAATAAGCAGCAAATATATACACTGTCAAAATACATGCAATAGTAGTTAATGCTGTATTTATTGTACGGCTAAGGGATTGTGATATACTCTTGTTCGCAATAGTTGCAAGACTTTCTTTTCTTAGCAGAGTACTGTTTTCTCTTATTCTGTCGAATATAACAATAGTATCGTTGATTGAATAACCTACTATTGTCAAAACAGCTGCAATGAACGATTCGTTCACAGGAAGCCGGAATATTGCATACAGAGCTATCATTACCATAACGTCATGCAGCAATGCAACTACCGAAGCCAGTCCTGCCAGAAGACCTCCCATAACCTTAAATCTTACCCATACATATACAACCATTAATGCAGCAGCAATTACAATGGCCAAAATACTTTTAGTAGCCATCTCCTTACCCATGGCTGGGTCAACTATCCTAGGTGTAGGCTTTGTACCCTCTTTTACTTCAAAATTCTCTTCTATTGCAGCAACAACTTTCTCATACTCTTCATCGGAAAGCTTAGAAGCAATGTTTAAAACCAGCAAGTCAACTCTTTCATTGGTTGTATCCAAAGAATATGAAGTTTGTGCATTTGCAATTTTTCCCGAAGCTTGCTGTGCAACATTAATAGCCTTATTTAAATCAACGTTAGGATTCTCCATTTGAAACTCAAGGATAGTACCTCCCTGAAACTGTATGTCAAGGTTCATACCTTGATGATATATAAGCGCTATTATACACGCAATTAAAATCAATGCTGAAAAACCGAAGAAATATTTTCTGTTACCTACAAAATCAAACATTGCTGTTGCCTCCCCTCACACCGTACAACCAACGGCTCTTTGTAATTTTATAGCTGGATACTGCCCGCAGGAAGGTTCTCGATATAACTATAGCAGTAATAAAGTTCAACAATACACCCAAGCCCAATGTAAAGGCAAAGGACTGTATAGGACCGGAACCCAAGAAATAGAGCACTACTGCTACAATCAATGTGGTAATATTACCGTCAAATATTGCCGCAAAAGCCCTGTCAAATCCTGCATCAATAGCAGCCTTAACCGTCTTGCCTGATCTTATTTCTTCTTTTATTCTCTCGTATATAATAACGTTTGCGTCAACACCCATACCTATTGTGAGTATGATACCGGCAATACCTGCCAGGGTAAGGGACATTCCCACCGATGATATAATCAAAACCTGAGTAACAATCTGGAATATAAGAGCTATATCAGCTATAATTCCAGGCAATCTATAGTACAATAACATAAACAATATAACAAGGATACCTGCTATCAATCCAGCCCTTAAAATAACATCAAGAGCACTTTTACCCAGAGTCGGACTGATGGATTCAATCTGAACTGCCTCAAGCTTAAACGGCAACGCACCGGCATTGATTGTATTGGCAAGCTCAGTAGCCTCCTTGATTGCAGCATTAGGATCAGCATTGCTAATTTCTATAACAGCACTGTCTCCACTAATCTTTTCTCTAACAGTGGGTGCAGAAATCAGCTGTTCGTCCATGAATATGGCTAAAGGCTCTCCCACCAGACGTCCTGTAGCTTCCTCAAACTTTTTTGCTCCCTCGGAACTCAATTTCAAAGCAACATATATCTTTCCGGTGTTTGGGTTTGTTTCCGGTGCAGCTTTTACCACATCGTCACCTTTTAGTATTATTTTGTCGTCCAAAGGCAAATAATTGCCGTTTTCATCCACTTTTTCCTTGTCCACTTCCCTAAAGGTAAGCTGAGCTGTCATACCCAACTCATTTATCGCTTTATTGGGATCAAATTCTTTTTCATCCTGTCTCCAGGGTATTTCTACGATGATTCTCTTATTGTTCTTTTCAAGTAATACTGTTCTGTCGTAAACCTTTTGAAAGTCCAATCTATTTTCAACTACCTGTTTTGCCGCTTCCATCTGTTCATCAGTTGGATTTACGTCAGCTGGTGCCGTCAAAACTGCTCTGACACCTCCCCGGATGTCAATACCGTATCTGATATTTTCCGACACTTTCGGTATGTCGATATTTGTTCCCTGAATTACAAGTCCCGCTATTGATATATAAGTTAATAAACCTATAATCAAAATCAGAAAAAGGGACTTAATTCCGTAGTTGCCTTTCATCTGTAAAATTCCCCCTTTTAATCTTGTCCACATGAAGATATTATATAACTATAAAATATGCTCGTCAATAATCAAACTAGCATGAGTGTTAATTTTAGGTTATTGCTAAAGTAAATGGGTACCGTTAATAATCAACTGAAACTTCAGCCCTAAAAACTCTGCTGCTCTTCTGTTCATCGTCATTCTAACCAAAAAAATCTCAAAATAATCCATTACAGGACAGATATTTGTGTCGATGTGCAGTTCAAGAACCGCAATTTTTTTCTCCTTGTCCACATATATTTTTGAACTTTCAACGGCATAATTCACCCTGTCATGTATATCAAAGGTAGTAATATCGTTATTTCTAACCCTTGTCCTGTGAACATCGGATTTATCTGCAAGAATCACAGCCGCTGAAATAGGACTCACTGCACCGCCGCTGCCTTCGTCATGATGGCCTATTGCCAGCATTATTTCTGCGGCTTCTTTAATTTCCATGCCCATTTTCGTTAATATCTGATATGCCAGAATAGCACCATAATGGGCATGATCCACTCTATTTACAGCATTCCCGATATCATGAAGATAACCGGCCATTTTAGCCAGTTCCACTTCACGTTCCTCATACCCCAAAGTCTTCAGTATATTTCCTGCGGCATTAGCCACCAGGGTCACATGTCTGAAGGAATGTTCGGTATACCCCATCGCAGCAAGCTGCTTGTCCGCTGTTTCAAAAAGAGTGGAGATCTCTTCATTCTTCTTTAAATCTTCCAATGTGATTTTGCCCACACAGCCACCCCTCTCAAAAAACGCATACCATCTTATCCGCCCTTTTGCAAAAAAACTCTGTATGGAAAATTTAAGTTTCTACGCTCATCATGATCATATATTTACATATACTTATTGTAAATATTTTTACACATTAAGTATTACTATATACCTTGGGACTTTATCCAAAGAGCACATTCCAGTCTTTTCTTTTCAAGCTCGCAGCCCACTTTATAAGGTATATTGATGTCATTGTGAAATTGGTAGGAATTAGCTGCACATCCTCCGCTGCAGTAAAATTTTGCCCAGCATTTGCTGCATTCTTCCTTTGTATAAACATTCGAACCTTTAAAATGTTCCTGTATCTCGGTGTTCAGTTTGCCTTCCACCACATTTCCCATTTTAAATTCGGCATTTCCGACAAACTGATGGCAGGGATATATATCTCCCTCGGGAGTTATCGCAACATATTCATGGCCTGAACCGCAGCCTCTAAGCCTTTTCGCAATACATGGGCCCTGAGAAAGATCAATCATAAAGTGAAAGAAATTAAATCCTCTGCCTTCCTTTTTACGTTTTACCAATTCAAGGGCCAGTTTTTCATATTCTTCAAACAGCACTGGCAAATCCTCTTCTCTTAAGTCGTATCCCGAATCCTTTCCAGCAACCACCGGCTCTACCGATATTTGCTTGAAACCTTCATCGGCCAGATGCAGTACATCTTTGGAAAAATCAAGGTTTTCTCTGGTAAAGGTTCCCCTCACATAATAATTGTCCTGCCCGCGGGACTCTGCCATATCTTTTATTTTAGGCAGTATATCATCATAACAGCCGGTACCGTCGACTCTAAACCTCATTTTATCATTTACTTCTTTGCGCCCGTCAATACTGAGAACCACATTTTGCATATTTTCATTCAGATAATTCTTTATGTCTTCATCCAGCAGCAGGGCATTGGTTGTCAACGTGAATCTGAAGTTCTTGTTAAACTCTTTCTCTTTTGCCCTTGCGTAGTCTACAATCTCTCTTACCGTTTCAAAATTCATCAAAGGCTCTCCGCCAAAAAAGTCAATTTCAAGATTTCTCCTATTGCCCGATTCTTTAATAATAAAGTCTATGGCTTTTTTGCCCACCTCTGCCGTCATCATCATTCTCTGACCGCCGAAATCCCCTGTTGAGGCAAAACAATATTTGCATCTTAAATTGCAGTCATGGCTTATATGAAGGCAAAGTGCTTTTATTACCGGCTTTTTATCCCATAAGGCAATTGTCTCTTCATAGACATCCTGGGAATAAAGCAGCCCTTCCGCCTTAAGACTGTCAATATCCTTAATGGCTTCAACAATCTCTTCCCTCTTATACTTTCCCGAAAGCAGTCCGACTATTTCTTCGGGCGTATTGTTTTCATAGTAGTCCAACACATCATAGGCAACATCATCGAAAATGTGCACAGCACCACTGTTCACATCCACAACAATGTTTGTGCCGTATAGCGAAAATTTATGAATCATAAATCAATCTCCCCGCTTTTAGGAATAAATATTGGGGCATTCGGCCCCACGGAAAAATTCAGTGTAAAAACGATAAATAAAAATATTACTGCAAAAAAATAAACACATTTTCCGCTGTAATCAAAAAGTGAAAGGTTTAGCCTTCCTTTCACTTTCAGTTATAGCTAATATTAATGTAGACAGAAATACTAAAGCACTGCATTAGTTTTTCTCACAGCTCTGATTTGCAACTGTGCATGAAGTTTTGCAAGCTGATTGGCATGAAGTCTGGCATTCGCCGCATCCGCCTTTTTTCAAGCTGTCTTTTAAAGTTGAGCCGTTTATAGTTTTGATATGTTTCATTCTGTTTCCCTCCATTGATAAATTTACAGGCCATATTATAGCACATAAAATACGTCTTGGAAAGACAAATATTCTCAATCCTGTAATGTTAATCTTTATTCCCATCCATAACCATATATTTTGCTCTAATTTTTAAAGCCGGCTAAATACTGCCGGCATAATCTTAATTTCTTCTCAATTCCTCCAGTAGCTTTACAAAGTACTCGGGAAGTTCCGATTCAAACTCCATATATTCATTGGTGATAGGATGAACAAACCCCAGGAGTTTGGCATGAAGAGCCTGTCCCTCTATGTTATACTTGTCCTTTTTCCTTCCGTAAACGGTATCGCCTATAATGGGATAGCCTATATAGGACATATGAACCCTGATTTGGTGGGTTCTGCCTGTCTCCAGCTTAACTTCCAGCATTGTGGCATCTTTAAATCTTTCCAGCACTTTAAAGTGGGTAACGGCTCTTCGGCCGTTTTTTGTATTCACCGCCATTTTCTTTCTGTCCACAGGATGCCTTCCTATAGGTGCATCAATTTTTCCCGCTTCCTCCCGAATAATGCCATGGACTAAAGCAATATAAACCCTGTTTATATCGTGTTCCTTCAGCATCATTGAAAGCTTTTCATGGGCTTCATTACTCTTTGCAACCACCAATACTCCCGATGTATCCTTGTCTATCCTGTGAACTATACCGGGCCTTATTACACCGTTTATACTGGACAAATTATCCCCACAGTGTTTCATCAATGCATTTACCAAAGTTCCGGAATAGTTGCCTGCCGCCGGATGCACCACCATTCCTTTAGGCTTATCAACCACTATAATATGCTCATCCTCATACAATATCGGGACATCAATATCCTCCGGGACAATGTCCAGTACCTCCGGTTCAGGAATCTGTACGGTTATATCATCCTTCATCCTGACCTTGTAATTTGATTTAACCGCAGTTCCGTTTACCAGAACCAGTCCGTCATTAATCAACTTCTGTATGTATGAGCGAGAGTATTTATCAAGCATTTTTGACAGCCATGCATCAATTCTTGTTCCGTTTTCTTCCGATATAAGCTTTATTTCTTCCGCTTTTCTTATTTCACTCATATCCATACCTAACTTTCCGTCATTTATAACTCATTGTTTTCAATATTTTTTTCATCCTTCATAACAAACAAAATATAGTAGGATAAACACAGAGTACCAATCACAATAAAGCAATCGGCAACATTAAAAGTAGGAAAATTGTATGACCAAAAATGGAAATCCAAAAAGTCAACAACCCCACCGTTTCTAAAAGCACGATCTATCAAGTTTCCGATTGCCCCGCCCAATATCATTGACAGGGATAACTTAAAAATTTTGTTATCCGACTTTACAAGGTAATGGGCTAAAATAATCGACACAATTATTGTAACCGGAATTAAAAAAAATCTCCATCCTTCCAGAATTCCCCATGCAGCACCGGTGTTTTTCCAATGGGCCAGATAAAAAAAACCGTCAATCACCGGTATTTTCTCGCCAAAGGCGATGTTATTCATGACCAAATACTTTGTAAACTGATCCAGTCCTATTATCGCCAAAATAATTACTACCCAAATCATAACTACCCTTACCTTTCGACATTTTTATCCGTAACAGATAAAATTATATATACTTTATAAATGATTGTAAAGCATTAAGGTATTTCCCGACGGTGTCAATCCGTTGCAGGCTAAAATTAAGTATTCCTTTCTGCCTCATCAATAGCATCCTTTAGTTTTCTACACAATATTTTTCCCCACATAAAATTTCCTTAGTGCCAGGTTTAGATAATTTTTCAGTGATATAGGCAAAAAAAATAGGATATGGCCAATATCCAATTATACATTAGTTTTATGTGTAATTGCATTATATTTCAATATACCCAATTTTGAAAGCGGATTTAAAACATAAATGTAATTTAATTTTCAAAATTTATTACTCTATAACTTAACTCTGGCATCAAACAGTCTTTCATATTCTTCCAAAGCATAGCGGTCTGTCATACACGACAAATAATCGCAGATCACTCTTATTTCATTATTCTTATAACCTTTATAATTATCATCGTTTTCAATATGATTATATTTATACAGCCATTCCGGCGGTAATAACTTCGGATTTTTAATCAATGCTTCAAACATTTCACTTACAACACTTACCGCTTTAGTATCCATAATAACTATGGTCTGAGTATCATAAATATTTTTATATACAAACTTTTTAAACTCGTCAAAAACTTTTTTTGTTTCTTCATTAAATCCAATAACGGATTTTTTCTGCTCTGCCAGTCTCTTTACATCATCAAGGGACGATACTTTGAGTTTAATAATATTTTCATGACTATCCTTTGTAAGATTTAAAATAAAATAATGTATCAGCTTTCTTATAAAATAAGTATCGGTATACAAATCACAATGGAGACAAATATCTCCCTTTGTTTTTTCACTGATCATTTCTTTAAGTTCAAGGAAAGCCTCTTTAATATCAGGATTATTTTGTATGTTTTTATAGAGTAATCCTGACTTTACTCCATCTTCAAAGTCATGGCATACATAGGCAATAGTATCCACTATATTAACCACTTGACCTTCCAGATTGCTGCATGGAAGATAGGGATCCAGATTGGTGTATACACCGCTGCGTTCTTCATTATGTTTCAGAATTCCTTCCCGAACTTCCTTCGTCAAATTAAGTCCCCTATAATCTGTAGAGTTTCTGCTCTCCAACAAATCAACAATTCGAACACTTTGTTCATTATGATAAAATCTTCCCATACCTCTGGCTTTCAACTGTTCATCAAAATAACTCTCAACAGCATGTCCAAAGGGAGTATGTCCTAAGTCATGTCCTAATGCAATAGCTTCAGCTAAGTCTTCATTCAAAGCCAAAGATTTTGCTATTCCCCTGGCAAATTGAGATACTTCAAGGGAATGAGTCAGTCTTGTTCGAAAGTGGTCACCTTCATGGTTTACAAAGACCTGGGTTTTATACATTAGCCTTCTGAAAGCTTTGGAATGAATTATTCTGTCTCTGTCTCTCTGAAATGAACTTCTTAGGTCATCACTTTGAAGTTTTTCTTCGTAATCTCTGCTATCGGGAGCAGGAAAAGCAGTAGCATAGGGTGCTAAAATTGTGGCATATGCAGCTTCTATATCATCTTTATACCTGATCGGAAAGAATTTATCAATCATAGCCTTAATCTCCCGGTATTTTTTTATATTATAAATGATATGAGAATTACAATCACAATTTCTATTTCACTAAGATAAAATACCCACTTTGGAAAAATAAAATACTTTGGTGTATTTCAGTAATCAGTTTCAATTACTATAATACACACAAAGCAAATCAATTTCAACCGAAGTTTTATCTAAAAAGGTATTCAATATTTACTCATTGCATAAACCATTTTTTTGATTTCAGCTTGCTGCATGCTGCTTCCAGACCAGTATTCGCTTCTCCCATCGCTTAAATAACCTGTCAATTGTCAGTCCTAATACCGAAATCAAAACTGTACCGGCATATAACTTTGGAATTTGATAATTTACCTGCGCATTCCACACAAGCCATCCCAATCCTCTGCTTGCGCCCATCATTTCAGCCGCAATCAGCATGAAAAATGCAGTTGATGATGCCAATTTGAAACCGTTTAATATATAAGGTGTCGCTCCAGGTAAAACAATTTTTATAAGCATCTTAAACTTTCCCAACCCCATTGCTCTCCCTGCTTTAATCAGTAAAGGATCCAACTCTTTAACCCCTGTAGTGGTATTAAAAATTACAGGCCACAAGCATACCCAAAAAATCATTGCTATTTTTGAAGCCTCACCTATCCCCAAAATAAGTATAAAAATCGGAAAAAGAGAAAAAGGGTTAAATTGACCTAAAAACTTCAAAACCGGCTCAACAAGCTTTTCAAAGGTTTTAAACCAGCCTCCGAGAAGGAATCCCAAGGGAATGCCTATAATAATGGCAAGGACAAATCCAATAACAGATCTGAAAAGGCTTATTCCCACATGAGAAATCAGGTTTCCTTCAGTAATAAGTTTTATATAGTACAAAAAAATTTCCGACGGTGGAGATACAAAGGTGCTTTTTAAAAAACCAAGTCTGGGACCTAGTTCCCATACAGTGAAAAACAATATGACAGAAAGACTATCCAAAAATTTATCCTTTATCTTTTCAAAAATACTCTTTTTACTGTCAGTCATAATCCCACTCCTGACCACTTATTTTTTTATATACTTGCCTCCTCTTTCCAAGTTATAATACAGCTTTCAATGTTTTTTATTAAGTAATTGAACAGATAGCTCAATATTGCTATTGTAACTGCTCCCAGATAAATTCTGGGTACAATGTTATTCTGACTGGAATTGTTTATAAACCATCCCAAACCTGCACTTGAACCCAACATCTCAGCTGCTATAATCATCAAAAAGCCTCTTGATGCTCCAACACTCAGTCCGGAAAAAATAGGTCTGGCGGCACCCGGTAAAATCACATCTTTAAAAATTATGAATTTGTTAGCTCCTATTGATTTTGCACTTTTTATAAGCAATGGGTCTACATTTTTGACTCCCAAGGTTGTCATAGAAAGTATTGGCCATATGCAGGACCAGTAAATTATGAAAAACTTGGACAGTTCTTTTGTTCCAAAAAACAGAATAAAAAGGGGAAAAAGCGAAAAGGCATTTATCTGTCCAAAAAGCTGGAACAAAGGATTTAAAAATTTATTTGCTCTTGGAAACCAGCCGCCCAAAAGAATTCCTAATGGAACTGCGGTCAGTATGGCAGCAAAATAGCCAAGCAAAACTCTTTGAACACTGGTGGATATATGTATTAGCAATTCAACAGGAATTCTTGCAGCAGCCTCTATTATCATTGAAGGTGTAGATATAAACTGGGTATCTATTAAGTTAAATACCGGTGCCAACTGCCAGAAAATCAGAATCACAGCAAAACCGTAAAAGCCAACCAGCTTTTTGTTCAACCTGTTTAGCTTGTATTTCATCAATTCATCACCGCCGCTTTATAATTATCTAAGTCTGAATTTTTCATTCTTCTCCATTTGAACAATCTTTCCTTCCTGAATTATCAATGTTACCGACCCATAGCTTATACTGTTGAGCAGTTCGACCAGCCTTTTAAACTGCACATCCGAAATAGGTTTTTTGTCAATTTCAATTAACTTTTCCGACATACTTATCCCTCCATTTTAAATATATTTAAGTAAACTTAGGGGTATCCATCCCCTTCGTTTTTCTATCTTTTACTTCGTTTAAAAAAGTAGAACAAAAAAGGTCATATCCTGAATGAATATGACCTCCAGTTTTCTGGTAAGCAAAAATGATTCTTTATTAACTTTGTAACCTTCTCAAAACAGTTTTTAGTATTCCTATAGGATTTGTTTTGTTTTACTATAATATACATCCTAAAATATATAATGTCAATATTCTTTTTGAATAAATCATCCATTGACAAATCTTACTGGAAATCGTCCAATACTACAGAATATATATCCTCTGTTAAGTGTAACCCACCATCATACCCTACATAGGACTTACTTAATACCATATGATCGCATATAGGTGTAGCAACCGACAAATGATATCCCTTAATGTCTTTTGACACAACTCTCTCCCAGCCACTTCCCAGTATCAACGGTCTGCTTCGGAATTTAATCTTTCGAAGCTCTTCTTCCACAAAACCGCCGTCATTTGTAAATACAGTTTCTGCGACAATATTGTCGGTAAAATTTTCAAACTCAGCTGCTACAGAGTTTTGATACTCTATAGGAGTTCCATCGGTTATAAACTGTTTTTCCGGAATCAGACCCAAATCATTTGTTAAGAACCTGGAAATCCCCAAGGCATAAATGCTATCGGCAATTGTTACAAATCTCCTCGGCAATAGTCTTGTTTCCAGTATATTATCGGCTGCCCGTTCAAGATAGTAATAATATCTCTCCTCCTGCCTTTGGATGATCTCTTCGACTACTGAAGAGGATATGCCGGAGAACTCAGCCACTGTTCTTAGAAACCTTGCTGTCTCTGTGGGGCCTATCGGCAGGGCCGGATAATGCAAATACGGAGTACCGAATTTTTCTTCAAGTTTTTTTACATTTTTAAGTCCTACCCATGGCGATATGAGCAGATTAAACTGGGCTTTAGGTACTTTATTCAGCGCTTCTATTCCGCCATCATAGCCGAAAATAACGTTCGGTTTTAATCCGATGGATGAAATAAGTCCCTTTAGCTGCTCTATATCTCCCGACCAGAATGTGTTTTGATAAGGAACGACCGACCATATATTTACAAGCCCTTTTTCAACTTCCTTTGCAGGCTTTAAATATTGATCTATAATGGCATCAATGACCAGTTCATGCCCCTCAAGATTGCTGCCTTTAAACCCGCCGGATTCTATATAAACTATGGGCTTTCCCTGCCTTTGGAACTTTCTTGTTATTTCACCTACATCATCTCCCACAATATCAGAGGTACATCCTGTCATTACTACAAACAGATCTCCATCAATAACATTAAAAGTATTACTTATAACCTCACGCAAGCGGTTACTTCCACCAAAAACAACCTCTTGCTCCGAAGCATTTGTGCATGGTATTGCATGCCCCCCGACATATCCTGAGCCCTGGCATCCGTTTTGCATACCCAAAGTAGTCCATAGCTTTGCTCCGCAACCAGGCCCTGCGTGTATTATAGGTACAGCCCTCTTTATAGCCAATACCGATTCAAAGGCTCCCAACATGCATACATGTCTTATTTGCTCAACTACTTGCGGCATTTTTCTTCAACTCCTCATCATTCAAGAATATGAATGGTTCCTGTTCAAACCACCAATCGGTATAGGGAAGCTTAATTCTTTTGGATAGATTACGGGCAAAACTGTTATTGGTAAGTATATCTATAATGCGGTATCCGAAATCTATAGTTCCCTTATATCCAAAGGCACTGTATTCATCACTTACCATTATGGTTGGGATACCCATTTTTGTAGCCCAGACAGATAATCCCGGGTGTCTTCCAATGTATATATCCGGTTTTAATTTATTCAGCAAATTCAATACTTCATGGTTTTGCTGGTCACTGACACTTGCGGGTATATCCCTTTCTTTTTTTGCAAGCTCCATCGTACAATGAGGTAAACCGCCATGGTCATGCTGGGGATCGAAATGCCATGCCATTCCCCATACAACCTCCATGCCAAAATCCTCTAAAAGCCTTATATAATTATGGGAAAAACTTGGCCCCATGCCGACAACTACTCTTTTTCCCTTAAGCTTTGATTTTATTTCATCCAGCTCAGGTTTGATCAGTATTTTCTGCTTAGCAATGTAATCTTCTACTTCCTTTTCCTTTCCTAAAACTTTTCCCAGGTTTCTCAGCCAGTTATCAATACCGGAAATTCCATGGGGCTGAAGGGTTGTTACATAAGGTACTCCAAATTTTTGCTCCAACCCATTGCCAAAGTATCCCCCTAAAGTGCCACAAATACTGATTGTTGCCCCAGCCTCCGACATTCTTGAAATTTGATCTATAGTGCTATAGGGGATACCAAACTGGGGTACAAGGCCAAGTTCTGCAAACATTTCCTTAACATATTCCCTGGCACTGGCAGTAAAGTTAATTACATTTACCATTTCAGGGCGTTTTTTCTCCGGCGGCTTAACTATACGTGTAAGCAGAGCATGAAATACTGCATCAAAACCCGTTGCCCAAATCTGTGACCTGAACCCCTCACAAAATACAGGCACAACAGGTATTCCCAAGTCTTCTTCCTCTTCCCGTAAAATACTTTCCACGTTATCACCGATTATCCCGGAAGCACAGGATGTAGTAACAAAAATCGCTTTAGGATTAAATCTCCTGTATGCTTCACGAATACCTTCCTTAAGTAACTTCCCTCCTCCAAATACTGTCGCTGACTCGGTCATGTTTGTATTTATTATGCGAACATTTCTTTTTTCCCAATTTCTTATATTCTGTCCCCATCTAAAACCGGTGTTTGCACCGATAACATCGGCAGCACAACCTATAGGTGCATGATTTACTACTGCTGCATCAAGTATTGTAGACAAATGCCCCTGAGCACAACCCGAACTGCAATTTGCAGCCTGGCTGAATTCTCTCCTGGCATTTTTCAAACAACCTGACTGAGATTTATTGGCCAGATCCTTTATACTTCCCTGATACCCAACAACCGACTTCAATCTTTTTTCTCTGATTACTGCTTCTGAACGTCTTAAATTAATTGCCATTTTTACTCCTCCTTCCAGAACCTATTAATTCCCTAAGCATCCAGTATTCCGTACTCCATAAGAATCTCTTCCAGCCTTTCCTGCTTCATTGGTTTTGGAATGACAAACATATCATTTTCATCTACTGCAGTTGCCAATCCCCTATAAACATCAGCCTGAGGGTGAGACGGATCAAATTCAATAACGGTTTTTTTATTTATTTCCGCCCTCTGAACCACATTATCTCTCGGAACAAAATATATCAACTGGCTTCCGAGTTCTTTCGCAAAGGCTTCCAAAAGCTCTTTTTCTCCATCTACCTTCCTGCTGTTGCAAATTATGCCGCCAAGCCTGGTTCCTCCGGAAGTAGCATACTTCTGAATACCTTTGCAGATATTATTTGCCGCATACAACGCCATCATTTCTCCGCTGGCAACAATATATATTTCCTGTGCTTTGCCTTCCCTTATCGGCATTGCAAAACCGCCACAAACAACATCGCCCAAAACATCATAAAAAACATAATCCAGATCTTCTGTATACGCACCTAATGTCTCCAACATATTTATGGAAGTAATAATCCCTCTTCCGGCACATCCAACCCCAGGTTCAGGCCCACCGGATTCTACGCATATTATCCCAAATGCTCCTCTCCTTGATATGGTCTCAAGACCCACTTCCTCTCCTTCTTCTCTTATGGTGTCCAAAACACTTCTTTGGGCAAGACCGCCTAATATAAGTCTTGTTGAGTCTGCTTTCGGATCGCAGCCAACTATCATTACCTTTTTACCTTTTTCACCTAATCCTGCTGTTAAATTTTGTGTTGTAGTAGATTTTCCAATTCCACCTTTTCCATAAATAGCTATCTGTCTCATTTTGCATTACCTCGATTCCTTTCTGAATTTATTAAAATAAATGGAGACAAAACTTTCATCATGCAATGAAAAATTTTGTCTCCATTTACTGGTCAACATTGTTTTATTAAATTCATTCAAAAGTTACTTTAAACTCGTCATTTAAATAAATTATAGGTTTTGAGCCATAAAAATTGCACAGTTTATATTTTGAAATGGGTTTAATCAATTAAAGTGGTGAAAATTATTAAAAAGGTAAAATCAGTTTGCTCAAATGGTAAATCGGAGAAATTGAATCACAATACAAGCCTTTAGCTTTCAATGCAAATAATAGTAGAAAATATATTCCTTTAAATAACTTATTATGATAATTATACCATTAATTACTAGAATGTCAATAGGAATTGTATGATATTTAATCACAATATTTTTCAAATTCATGAGTTATTATATCTGAAGGCTTGAATTTACCTTCCGGGATAACTTTATTTTCTTCAAGTTGCTTGAGCCATGGTTCAATTTCACTTTCAATAATTTTGCCATCCTCAGCATAATAATGATTTCCTGTAACCGGCACTCCGATAGCTTTTGAGGTCCATTGGGCAGTCTCTTCAGGATGCTCATTGCACCATTTTTGCCCCTTTTTGATTGCCCTTATAAAGCGTACTACAGCATCGGGATTTTTTTCTATAAAGCTTCGGGTGAAGTAATAATAAGTCACACCTGCCGCAGAACCCAACCCCGTATCTCCTGAGTCAGCTATCTTTCGCATTCCTGCATCATCCATTCCTTTATAAAAGGGAGGATGTACTGCACCAACATCTGTCAAACCTTGTTTTAGAGCCTGTATAGCTTGTATATCAGGCATTGTAACCCATTCTATCTTATCTTTGGGTATACCATATTTGTCAAACAAGGCATTTGTGAGAAAGTCTGTGCAAGTATTTGTCGTTATTATTGAAAACTTTAGCTTACCGGGGATTTTTTCCAAATCCTTAATAGTATGTACATCAGGATACTTTTTAGGGTTTACATACCACCACATATGTAAGAACTTTTCATCCACTTCCGGGCCCGGATCTATTATTCCTCTTACGACTCCTACCAGGTCAGCTCCTCCATTGTTTGCCACCAATAATGTATTAGGATGTGCAGAAGCCACATCGTTATCTCCATTTATTATTGAAGGTATTTGCTGATTTGCCTGGATTTCCCCGGTAAAAACAAGCTTTATGCCCTCTTCTTTAAAATAGCCCAACATGTCAGTTATAAGCCAGGGTGCCAACGAACAGTCCTTTCTGGTCCAAGTCCTTATCTCAATTAAGTTTTCATCTTCTTCACTGCTTGAGTTAACCTTTATTCCTATGCCGGGCATCATCTGTGATGGTGTTAAAACTTGAGTCCTCCCCTTATGCGCACCAATGGAAGTTCCTACTACTATCAAAAGTGATATAAATCCCAAAACAATCGGTTTAGCCTTCCTTCGTTTTTCTCCCATTTCAAATTCCCCTTTCGAAACAAACTAGAAAAACTTTATAATAAAGTTCATAAGTATCACACTCATTTTTCTGTAATAATCCATTAAAAGCTTCAGGATATTAAACCTATCGCTTTTTTTTATTTTTCTTTTTTCATTTCGTTGGAAAAAGATATAAAAAAGAGGCTCCATCAATGTAACATTGACAGTCGCCTCTAGAATACTAGTCGGACCTTTTATTCTGATAAGTTTCTTCTAACTGATATTATTATCCCATTAACTTAATTTTACGGTTATATTTTACAAAATTAACCCTACCTTATCAATAGGATTAGTATGCTTTTTATTAAAATTTTTTCTAACTTCATCTGCCGTTCAATTCCGGAATCAGCGGTTCGTATATTTTCTTCATAAATTCTTTATCCGATATATCTGACCTAAGGATGTTCTGACTTCTTTGCTGACTTACGTATATATATACATTATCTTTTGCATATTTTACTCCCGGCATCCACATAAAATATTCAGCTTTATTTAAGATTGAGTCAAAGTCACCCTTAAAATATCCTTTTTCAATCAAAGTCCTGTAAGCTTCATGTTGATTCTCATCCACCCACACTGCAGCCTTCAGCCAGGCTATTGAAGTCTTAAAGGCAATTTTGCGATTGTTTTTTATAAATTTATCATCAAGACCTATAAAGCTTTCATAAAAATGTTTATAGGATTTGCCATTGTTTTCTTTGTTTGAGCTGCTGTACAATATCTTTTCTCCGGAATTTAAAGCTCTTTTTGAAGGATCGGGATGTTCCAGTATACTTATAGCATCAATCTCATTCCTTTGCAAAAGCTTCTTCAGATTTTCTTCATCCTCGACTATCCATTTTACACTCTGATCTATTTTTTCAGCTTTCAGTAAATCCGAGGTTACCACCATTGAGCCATTTCCAGGCTTTGTCACTCCAATTGATTTGTCTTTCAAATCTCTCAACGTGTCTATACCGGAGCTCTCCTTCGTGATAATTTGTGTGCATCCCCCATGCAACCCTGCCACAATCTTTATCTCTGCGCCACTGTCAACCGCTGCAAACACTCTGTAATCAACAGTTGCCCCTTGAATCTCCCCATTCTTAATTCCTGCTACTATTCCATCAAAGTCATGCTTTACAAGCTCTATATCAACACCTTCCTTTTTAAAAAAATCCATCTCATAGGCTGTTAAAAGAGGTGCTTCTTCAATATTCCCCTGATATGCGATTTTCACAACAGTATTATTCGGGTCATCGGTACATCCGCCAATTAAAATCAAGGCAATTATAAGTATCAAAAAAACTAACTTTCTATTGTAAATAATCAAATCTATCACCTCAAATTTCACTATTTGAGTAGTGGACTTTTACTCTCCCTGTGAACTTTTTTTCCAATGCCTGCATAACCCCATCAATTAAAACTCCAAGCAAGGCAATCACCAAAGCACCGCCATAAATATTTAATATCTGATAATTCTCCTCGCTGTTTTTTATAAGCCATCCCAGCCCTGAACTGGCGCCCATCATCTCGGCTGCTACAAGCATGAATACAGAATATCCCGCACTTATTCGAATCCCGGTAAAAATAGATGTAAGAGAGGCAGGAAAAACAACTTTTAAGAATATGGCAATCTTACCCAATCCAAAGCTTCTTGCTGCCTTTAAAAGAGTTTCATTGACATTTTGTATTCCTGTAATTGTATTTGTAACAATGGGCCACAAACAAACCCACATTATAATAATAATTTTTGGCTCTTCTCCAATGCCAAGAAATAGAATCAATATATGAAACATTACAAAGGGATTTACCTGCGAAAATATTGCCATAAGCCATTCCAGCGACTTTTGAACCGTTCTGAACCAGCCGCCCAGTAAAAGTCCCATAGGTATTCCTGCAATTACAGCTAAAGCAAATCCAATCCCTGCTCTTTTCAAACTTATGACTAAATGCTTTGTAAAAGTGCCACCCAAAAACATATCCCATATATTTTTAACCACATCAGAAAATGCAGGAACCAGTACAGGATTTAATATTTCTGTACGACTCATAAATTCCCATAGTCCAAATAACAGAATTATGGAAAATATCTTACAGGCAAATTTAAGTTTACTCTTCATATAAATTCCCTTCCTGCATGTTTTATAAAACCATCTTACAATTCAAACCGCCTTATCCTTATAAACCATCTGTCTGAGTTCGCAAAAAGCGTATTGCTGCTGAAATTTTTATGCGTTAACTATATCACTAGAAACCGCCTGAACCCTTATAAAGTTCCAGATGGTCATGGGATTCTATGCTTTTTGAGTAAAAATCAGCCTTTATTATCTGTTTGGCACCAAAACCGAGAATTACAATCAGCATAAAAATAATAAATAAAACTTCGGAAGTATCAAATCTTTTACGGATTCTAACTTCTGAATAAAAGTCCCCGGCTGTTTTCCAAAAGAATAACCTTTCATAGGCATAACCTAAAAACCATTTTATAAACACTCCTAAAGCAATAATAAGAACCGCCGATGAATATATCCATACAATCCTGTAATTCATGCCTGCTGTATGCACAAGCCATCCCAGCCCTGCACTGGTTCCTATCATTTCCGCTGCAACTACCATGAAAAACGAAATTTCAACTCCTGTACGAAGTCCTGCAAAAACCCATGGCCCCACTGAAGGCAGCAGTATTTTTGAAAGTCTTTGAAAAGGCGATGCATTAAGGGCTTTAGCTGACTTTTCCAACAGTGGATCCACTGTTTTGACTCCGGCTATAACATTAAAAAGCACCGGCCATATACATACCCAGGTTATCATTGAAATTTTAGCCAACTCTCCTACTCCGAAAAATAAAATGAATATTGGACTTAATGAAAACGGATTTGCCTGGGATAAAAGTCGGAGCATCGGATTGAGAATTTCTATAAGAGAAGGATGGATTTTGGAGAGAATAATACCTAAAGGTATCGCAATAACACAGCCGGCAATAATTCCTACCAAAACCCTCCAAAGGGTTACCATTATATGCATTGTAATATCTCCGTCAGTAAAAAGTTTAAAAAGCTCAATAATAACCGTTGAAAACGACGGAACAAATTGATTGTCTGCCCAGCCGAGTCTTGGCCCTATCTCCCAGAGCACAAAAAATACAATAATTCCCGAGGATTTTACTAAAATACTTCCAAGAGGATAATTAAATCTGTTATTTCTCTCCAAATATACCACCCCCCTATATTTTAAAAGGCTTGAACAATAAAATGTTCAAGCCTCTAGATTTCTAGTAAACTCTTTTACAGCAATACAACCCAGCAATCTATTATTTATAAATCATTATATATACCAATTGGAACCTTGACTTAAGTTCACTTCATAAATTCCATATAAATATATCCTTTCAGACTTTTAATTTTTTCGG
The DNA here is from genome assembly GCF_000237085.1 of Acetivibrio clariflavus DSM 19732. Lineage (GTDB taxonomy): Bacteria > Bacillota > Clostridia > Acetivibrionales > Acetivibrionaceae > Acetivibrio > Acetivibrio clariflavus. The sequence continues at coordinate 2,456,997 of NC_016627.1, forward strand.
CTCATTATTAAATGAATATAAAACTGCTTCCCCTTCCGATATATAGAATACCTCGAAGATCGGATTGTCCGGGGTTTTATAAATGTTCGCAAGGTTTTGTGAGATTTCAAAAGCTTTTTTCTTAACTTCAATATTGTCTTCAAATACCGCTTTACCGGCTAACCTTATCCATCTACCGTCTTTATCTGTAGCACTGACTTCAAAGTTCGGATTAGCTTTAAGTTGTCGGTAAACTGCCTTTTGATTATTTGTAACAAAATAAATTTTCCCTTCATGCTCAATAGCTATTCCGAAAGGTCGCACCCTTGGTTTATCACCATCAACCGTTGCAATATAAAACGTCTTCACATTTGAAAGAAATTCAACAACTTCACTCATATGTATCTTTTCCTCCTTAAAATTTTGATCTATTATAATTATAAGCTTTTTCGGCGAACTCACCATGTTTCAAATTTATTTACCGTAATAACCAAAAAGACCAAGCAGAAAAGCTCCACTTGGTCTCTAAATCTTTAGTCAACCATATTTATACCTTAGTATTTAAATATGTTTTGTTATATTTATTTTATACCATCAAATTACAATTGTCAATATAAAATCTATATTTATTGTACCCATCCTATAATAATTTTCACCGGGGTTATTTCAAAAAAACTTTATCCAAACAAAAATGGCCCTTTCTTTAATTGGGCCATTTTATATCGATTCCGTACTGTGGGAAATCTCCGGCTATTTTAACTTAACAACTTTATCCTTTTTAATAAATTTATCGGCAATTTTATTAAACTCCTTTTCCAGTGCCCGGTTATATTCCGGAGTTCCAGCCAGTTTTTTAAACTTATTGCTTTTTTTCATTTTGCTATTATATACAATGCCTCTTCCCGAAGCAATATTTTTTCAGCATCCTTTTTTGCCTGTTCCTCATCAGTACCGTTAACCTTCAATTCATCGGTCAGCGCATCATAATCGTCTTTGTATATAACAATTTGCTTGCCCTTCATTAATTCTATCCTGTTTCCCTTTTGGCTTTCAATTCGATTTTTCTCAATCTGACCGTATTTAACCAAATCATTTTTATAATCTCTGCCGCTAAAAACCACATAACAGGTAGAGCTTAACGCTAGCAATCCAATGACTGCAGCCGCTATAATTTTTTTGGACCTCTGAATTCACCACCCCTAACCAAACATATCAAACCTTATTTGACAGACATCTTTATTCGGGAAAATTTACCGCTCGGCATATAATGCATGTCTCGACCTTTAAAACTATATCGCAATATAATTATATCACACATTGATATATATTTGGAAGTTATTTTTTCTATGCAAGATATATTATACCTGTATATAATATTTTATATTTAATTTCTATTAAATCATCGGAGTATACCAGCGGACAAAATCAAAATACTTATTCCACAAATAAGGATTGAATTCGCCCTTTATCCTCTTGCTGTACACCACTGCTTCATTGTAAAAGTACAGTCCCAGATAGGGTACATCCTGATTTATCAACTCTTTCAGTTTTGAATAATAACTCTTTTTAACGTCATCATTTTTCTCCATCGTTATTTTCCTCAAATACTCATCCACTTCCTCGTTTTTATAACCGGATATATTCAGCTGTCCCGATTCGGACGAGTACAGAAAAGATATATCTGGTACCGATGTTATTTGACATCCGATAAACACCATATCAAATCTCTTTCTCTCAATTCTTTTCATCTCTTCGTCCCATTTTAGTTTATTTATTGTCAGCTCTATTCCTATTTCCTTCAATTGGTTCTTTATTTCCTCAGCCACTTTAAGCCTTGTGCTGTTATCCTCATTGACCAGCATTTCCAGCTTAAGTGCTGTATTAACACCGTTAATTCTTTTGTACATTAAGCCGTTGCTTTCCTTCCAGCCGCCGTCTTCCAAAAGTTTTCTAGCTTTTTCTTTATCGGGACTGTAAAAAACGGCATTGGTATCATTGAGCCAGGTATCCGGTATTAACGGCAAATCGGAGGCAACAGCCTCTCCCGGCAATAAATTGCTGATTATTCTTGTCTTGTCAACAGCATATGCAATAGCCTGTCTTACTTCCGGAAGTTTCAAAATTTTATTGGACATATTGAAAGCAATATACTCAAATTCATTGGAAGTATATTTCTTCATGGTTATATCGGTTCTTCCGTTGTATTTCGACCATAAACTTCTGTCAATGGTCAACAAATCAACATCTCCGCCCTGAAACGCGTCTGTTCCGCTTTTTGTCTTGTCATACAAGCGTATCTCAATTTCCTGAATATAAGGAATCTTCAAATCATTGTTATTGTCCTGCTCACCTTTCCACCAATTCTCATTGCTTTTTAACTTGACATACTGACCCGGACTGTATTCCGCAAATTTATAAGGGCCTGTCCCCATCGGAGAGTTGTTTTTAGGCGAAGATGCAAATTCCTCACCTTCAAAATAATGCTTTGGAAGTATAGGAAAAGTCATTAACTCCGCTGTAAAAGAATTCGGATTTTTCAGCACAATTCTGAAAGTCTTTCGGTCAATGGCCGAAAACATGGTTATATTGCTGACATTCGGTTTGTATGAACTGTTGGGGCTGCTGATGATGGCATTTATCGTAAACTCGACATCCTCTGCCGTAAACGGCATATTGTCGTGCCAAAACACATTTTCCTCAAGATGAAAAGTCCATGTAAGCCCGTCATCGGAGACTTCCCAGCTCTTAGCAAGAGTGGGGACAGCTTTCTGACTTCTGTCAAGGGTTACAAGGCTTTCAAACACAAAAGCCGAATAATCCCTTACATATTTATTGTTTGTAAGAATAGGATTCAACGTATCGGGATTTGTGGAATACAGCTTAAGCACTCCTCCCCTTACGGGTCCTATGTCAATTACATCGTCCTCACTGTCTAAAAAATTGTATTCATTATCCTTAGAATCGTCATTCTCACCGAGATTCAAATAGGAACAAGAAGTAAACAATATGCTTATACAAACAGCCAGAATAAGAAACAGTTTTTTAGTCCTCAATTTCTTTCGCTCCCTTTAAGGATTTTTTAACTGCATAATTGCTGTAAGCGTTCCTGTCTTCCCATTATCTCCTCTATGGGAAAAGAAAACGTCATTATTGCACTTGGTACATATACCTGAAATCAAAATCTTGTTTTCCTGTAAGCCTTCCGATTTTAGTACCTGCCTGATTACCGACTGAAGATCTATATACCATTTATCTCCTACCTTCTTACAAAAAGCTTGGCACCAGTCAAAGGCATTTACAAATTCCGCATATACCTCTTCCCCCACCTCAAAGCAGCATTGACCGATGGAGGGGCCTATGGCGGCTTCAATGTCCCGGGGATCGCATCCAAACTCCTTCTCCATCTTGACAACCGCTTCCCTTGATATGTTTTTCAGGGTACCGCGCCAGCCGGAATGGACTAATGCTATAACCCTTTTTACGGGATCAAACAAAAACACCGGTACACAATCGGCATAAAAAGTTACCAGAGCAACCTCAGGGCAATCGGTCATCAAACCGTCAACCCCAATTATATCGCTTTCCCTGTGTATGCCTTTGCCCCTGTCCATATCCGAAACAATCCGTATTTTGCTGTCATGGACCTGGTTCGAAAGGACCATGTTTAAAGTGTCAATTCCTAAAGCTTTGGCCACTCTTCTGTAATTTTCCTCGACATTTTCCCTTTTATCCTTTTTATTAAAGGCCATGTTAAGGGATTCATACTCCCCTTCACTTACTCCTCCCCGCCGGGTTGTAAAGCAGTGAACAAGGATATCGGAATATTTATTTAAATTATTGAATTGGATGAATTCAACGCCGTTTTTCTCAATATATGTTATATTTTGATTTGACTGAAATCTTTCCTTCAAAGTCTGTTCCTCCTTAAATGCCTATCGTTTGGAATGTAAGTTTACCTAAAGCAAAAGAAAAATAAGTTGTAATCTTATTGGAAACAATCTCATTAAAAAAATATTATCACACATTATTCCTATTCACAAGATTGGCAGTGGTATTCGCATAATTTCCCATGCACCCTTCGGTTATTTGAAAATATATTTTTAAGTGCTATAATCTAAAAGGGACTTTAGCACTGGGAATTTTTTTGTAACCCTGTCCGGCTGATTTCTTGAAAAAACAAAAAAAGATTTAAATCCGTAGGAAATTATGCCGCAGTACTTATTTTAAAAGAGGTGATGCATGTGAAATTGCTGTTTTTCGTATTAAACAAGGTGGAAAAACTGGATGACCTCCTTACTGCCTTCGTAAACAACGATATCAAAGGCGCAACGGTAATCGACAGCATTGGTATGGCAAGACTTTTAAGTACCAAACATGATGACGATGAAATATCGTTCTTAAGCTCATTAAGGGCTTTCTTGAATCCCGAAAGGGAAAAAAGCAATATTATTTTAACAGTAATACAGGATTCACAGTTAGAGACTGCCGTGTCCGTCATCGAATCGGTGGTGGGAGATCTCTCCTCAAAGGATACGGGTGTGGTCTTCAGTGTTCCTGTAGACTTTGCAAAGGGGTTAATGTAAGTTGGATAGTGAAATTATTATTGAAGTGGTTTTAATGATCTTTTTAAGTATTTTGTTCGGCAGAATAGCCAAACTTTTAAAGATGCCGAATGTAACAGGGTATCTCATTGCGGGTTTGATTTTAGGTCCGTCAATTTTAAACGTAATACCGACTTCCATGGTAAGCGGCTTTAAAGTTGTATCGGACATAGCGCTTGCATTTATAGCTTTTTCAATAGGTAGTGAATTCAGCCTTTCCTACTTCAGAAAAGTGGGGATAGCTCCCATTATCATTGCAATTACGGAGTCTTTCGGTGCTATTATTTTTGTCAGCATAACACTTATCCTCATAGGCTTTGACCTAAAGCTTTCACTGCTGCTTGGAGCAATTGCTGCGGCTACAGCACCGGCACAGACAATAATGGTAATTAATCAGTACAAGGCAAAGGGGTCCCTGACTTCTATGCTAATGAGCGTTGTGGCCATAGATGATGCCGTTGCGCTTATAGCTTTCGGATTTACGGTAGCCATAGTAAAATTAATGGATTCTGCATTAGATACCAGTATAGTTTTATCCATATTAAGTCCGATATATGAGTTAATTATTTCCCTTGTCATAGGTGCTGCAATAGGCATTCTTATGAAATTGGTTTTCCGGTGGTTTAAAAAGCCGTCCAATGTTCTTTGCATCACCATCGGCTTTGTTTTATTTTCCTACTGGGCTGCAGAATACATACACGGCTCTCCTCTGCTGGCATGTATGGCACTGGGCGGAATGCTTACAAACATTTATTCCGACATTGACAAATTAATGAAAATCTCAGAGGGCTTTACTCCACCCATATTTATGATATTCTTTGCCATTTCCGGTGCCGGTTTTGAATTGTCTGCCCTTCCGAAAATCGGTATTATCGGGCTTGTGTATGTTATTATGAGAATACTTGGAAAAATCTTGGGTTCCTGGTTTGGAGGAAGGGTTACAAAACAGGAGGACAAGATATGCAAATACCTCGGTCCAACGCTTATGCCGCAGGCCGGTGTTGCCCTCGGTTTGATAGTCGTTGCAGAAAGTCTCTTACCGAAATATGCTCCGCAGATTAGGGCTGTAATTCTCTGTTCAACCTTCATCTACTCACTCATCGGTCCTGCCTGTGCAAAATTCGCCCTGGAGAAGGCCGGAGAAATTGTAATTCCTCCGAAGCAGCATGCTTCTATAAATTGCTGATTAAAGAAAAAGGAGCTTTAGATAGCTCCTTTTCTATTTCTATTTTAAATTTTTTTCATATTTCATTTATCCATCATTTCCAATATACTCCCTGATAATTTTTTCCGACAGCTTTCTTTTTTCTTCCTTGAGCTCAGTTATAATTGACCTTAAGAGAAGTTTTTCATCATAGCCAAGGTCAACAATACACAATCCGTAAATATAATTTCCATCCTGTCCGCTTTTTCTTATTATCCGGGCTTTCAATTCAACAATGCGTCCGTCATATTCAAGCCCCATTTTAACCAAATCATTCACCGAAAGTTCCGCATCAGTGGTGACCATGAACCCCCTCAGGCTCATATTCTTAATAACACCTTCAAATACCTGCTCTGAATCCAAAGGTGAAATACTCACCTTGAAAAAAGCAGGATATCTGGTTGAAAAACGCCTGTTTATTACAGAAAACGTCTTTTTTACCCTAAGCAGCAGCGCACCTGACTCTTCCAGCCTTTTTAAAATATTGCAGTAAGCAGCAAAAATAGTGTTATCGTTTTCATATTTCAGCAGAATCTCTTCCCCGGGTACTACATCTAAACCCGTTTGCTCGTCAATTATTTTTATATCAATTTTTTCCTCATCCTTATAGAGGATCAGGGCAGTACCCATATATTCTTCAAACATATTGGATACGGTAACGATATCTCCTTTTTTAAAAATCATATACACCCCTGCTTCTTATATATTCTTTATAATCCCATTCTTTTTTCATAACATTAATGTACCGCTGCATAATTTATCCTCTCTATAATTATTTTATCATTTTCCTGACCATCCGTCCATTTTTTAAGGAAAACTCCTTTACAAAGAAAAAACATCCATCCGTCTGCAAACTTGTTTATACACCTATTTTTTAATACTTGCTTTTGTGATAAAATCAAAATTGTCTGCATAGAAAAAGAGGGAGGATAAGAATATGTCTGATAACTCACAAGTTTTAAAAATATCGGGAGAACGACTTGAAGTTGAAATTGCCCGCCCCGGCACTTTTTACAGCGGTTCACGCTTTGACTGGACCGGTTTTATAACCGGAGTGCTGTTAGACGGAAAACATACTTTTTGCGCACCGGAGTCATTAATTCCCGGTGAAGGGTCCGGAGGCTTCGGATTTTGCAACGAGTTTGGAATACACACTCCCATTGGTTACGATGAGGCAAAACCGGGGGAAAAGTTTCACAAAATCGGCACCGGTTTATTGACAAGACCCGATGAGTCCGATTATTTCTTTTTCGACAAATACGAAGTTACTCCTTTTCCGATAAAAATTGACTGCGCTTCCGACCAAATAACTTTCGATGTTGAACCCGTTGAATGCAAGAGCTATGCGGTTCACATGACCAAAACCGTATGTGTTAACAAAAACCGGATGATAATTAAATACATACTTAAAAACGTGGGCTTTAAAACCATTCATACCGAAGAATACTGCCACAACTTCATTTCGATAGACAATAACCCGACATGCTCCGACTATGTACTTAAATTCCCCTATTCTGCCGAAGCCGAAGAAACTCCCCAAGTTCTCACGGTTAAAGGCAATGAAATAACCTGGAACACACAGCCCCAAAACGATTTCTACATAGTTCCGGGAGGTTTTAAACCGGTAGAAAATCATACATGGGAACTTGTTCACAAGCCATCAGGAGTGGGCGTGAGGGAAATCAGCAATTTCCCTGTACAAAAGGTGGCTGTTTGGGGAAAAGGCCATGTCATAAGTCCCGAAGTCTTTATCGAGGTTCATATTGAGCCAGGTCAAACCCAAAGCTGGGAGAGAATTTATGAATTCTTTACAATATAATTTTTAATTTAAAAGGAATTTAAAAAGGCTGATGCAAATTGATTTTGCGCCAGCCTTTTTCATTATATTAACCTTAAACATTTTCTATCCCTTGTTGGCAATCTTAGCCCAGGTGTCCTTCAATGTTACTGTCCTGTTGAACACCGGTGCTCCCGGCTTTGAATCCACGCTGTCAACACAGAAATAACCGAGTCTCAAAAACTGGAACATATCTCCCGGTTTCGCATCTTTCAGTCCCGGTTCCATCTTACAGTTTTTAAGCACTTCCAGTGACTTTGGATTAAGCTGTTCGAGGAAATCCACGTTTTCATCAGCCCCGGGATTAGGATCGGTAAACAGATAGTCATACAGCCTTACTTCAGCTTCAAAAGCATGCTGCGCCGATACCCAGTGAATAGTGCCCTTAACCTTTCTTCCGTCAGAACTGCTTCCGCCCCTTGAATCCGGGTCATAGGAGCAGTGTACTTCAATTATTTCACCGGTCTTTTCATCCTTTACAACACTCTCACATTTAATGATATAGGCACCCTTTAGCCTTACTTCCTGGCCAGGAGCCAAACGGAAGTATTTCTTCGGCGGATTTTCGCAAAAATCATCCTGTTCTATATAAATAACACGGGAAAAAGGTACTTTACGTGTACCTGCATTTGGATCTTCCGGATTGTTGGGCACTTCAAATTCTTCCACTCTGCCTTCCTCATAATTGTCAATAACTACCTTCAGCGGACGTAAAACAGCCATAACCCTTGTAGCCTTTAAGTTAAGCTCTTCTCTTATGCAATGCTCAAGCAATGCAATATCAACAGTACTGTTGCTCTTTGCAACTCCTATGCGGGCACAGAACTCCCTTATGGACTCAGGAGTATATCCGCGCCTTCTAAGCCCCGATATGGTCGGCATTCTGGGGTCATCCCAACCGCTTACATGTCCTTCTTTAACAAGCTGCAGAAGCTTTCTCTTGCTCATTACGGTATAAGTCAGGTTCAATCTTGCAAATTCAACTTGTCTTGACTTGCATTTAACATCCAAGGTCTCCAATATCCAGTTGTACAACGGCCTATGGTCTTCAAACTCAAGGGTACATATGGAGTGAGTGATGTTTTCAATGGAGTCGGACAACGGATGGGCAAAATCGTACATGGGGTATATACACCACTTGTCTCCCGTCCTGTGATGTCTGACTTTCATTATTCTATATAAAACAGGGTCACGCATATTTAAATTGGGAGAAGCCATGTCAATCTTTGCTCTCAATACCCTTGACCCCTCTTCAAATTCTCCGTTTTTCATCCTTTCAAACAAGTCCAGATTTTCTTCCACAGACCTGTTTCTATAGGGACTTTCCTTACCCGGTTCAGTAAGTGTTCCCCTGTATTCGCGAATCTGATCGGCACTTAAGTCACAAACATATGCCTTGCCCATTTTTATGAGCTGTACCGCATATTCATAAAGCTGGTCAAAGTAGTCGGATGCGTAATAAAGCCTGTCATCCCAGTCAAATCCCAGCCATTTAACGTCATTTTTTATAGATTCTACATATTCATCCTCTTCCTTGCTGGGATTGGTATCATCAAACCTCAAATTGCACAATCCTTTATTTTGAGCGGCTATACCGAAATTCAGGCATATAGACTTGGCATGGCCTATATGCAAATAACCGTTGGGTTCGGGCGGGAATCTTGTATGCACAGCGCCTTCAAATCTGCCGCTTTTCATATCTTCATCAATAATATCCTGTATAAAGTTGGAATAAACAACTTTATTCTCTTCATCACTGCTTTTTTCAACATCATTTACCTTATTTTCGTCCATCTGACTTCCTCCTTGTATATATCAGGTAAAATCTATATTTAAGGCAAAATTGTTCTATTTTTTGAAAACCCAGAGTTTATAACCGAAATAGTTAATAAACTGAGATATCACTATTGTAGGAAGCTGAGCAATATTCTCATTAATTCCCATATTCTCCACAAAATACGTCAGTCCAAGGGTTGTTGCCCCAAGAGATACCAGGTTCACCGTAAGAAACTGCAGCATTTCTTTTGTCGTCTTCCTGGCATTTCCGCCTTTACTTTCAAAGGTCCATAACTTGTTCATAATATAGCTGTTGGTTACACCGCCAGCAAAACCTATTACCCAACTGATCTTGTAATAAAGATGGAATACATTGTTGCACAAAGTATTCAGAGCAATGGTTACTAAGGTATTAATAACACCTACAATTGCAAATCTTATAAAACTTTTGTATTTTACAAGCAATTCCTTAACCCTGGACACCAACCCATTCTCCACCAAAAAGCCCCCCAGATAAGATATTGTCAATAATCCAACACTTAATTAGTATTCATTCTCTTTCAGAATAACGTCATGTGCTCCGCCTTCTACAATACTTACCGAAGAAACCAAAGTCAATCTTGCATTTTGCTGCAGTTCAGGTATTGAAGCCGCACCACAGCTTGACATTGTGGACTTAATTTTGCTTAAGGTAACTTCCAGGTTGTCTTTCAATTTACCGGCATAGGGGACATAGCTGTCTACACCCTCTTCAAACTTAAGATTGGTGCTTTCTCCAAGGTCATATCTCTGCCAGTTTCTTGCCCTGTTGGATCCTTCACCCCAGTATTCCTTAACATAGCTGTTTCCACGTTTAACTTTCTTGGATGGGCTTTCATCAAATCTTGCAAAGTAACGTCCCATCATAACAAAGTCGGCACCCATTGCCAATGCCAATACAATATGGTAATCATGCACAGTTCCTCCGTCAGAGCAAATGGGGATATATATTCCTGTCTTTTCAAAATACTCATCTCTGGCTTTTGCCACCTCGATAACGGCCGTAGCCTGGCCTCTTCCAATACCCTTCTGTTCCCTTGTAATACAGATGGAACCTCCTCCGATTCCCACTTTTACAAAGTCGGCACCAGCTTCTGCAAGATACAGGAAACCTTCCCTGTCAACCACATTTCCGCCGCCGATTTTCATGTCCTTGAAATTACTCTTTACATATTCAAGAGTCCTTTTCTGCCATACCGAGAATCCGTCGGAGGAATCTATACAAAGAATGTCAACACCTGCATCCACAAGAGCAGGAACCCTTTCTTCATAGTCTCTGGTGTTTATACCTGCTCCAACCATGAGTCTCTTGTTTTTATCCAATAATTCATAGGGATTTTCCTTATGGGCATCATAGTCCTTTCTGAATACAAAATAATGCAGCTTCTGGTTCTCGTCCACTATAGGAAGACAGTTCAGTTTGTTCTCCCATATGATATCATTGGCTTCACTTAAGGTTATACCTAAACGTCCCACAATAAGCTTGGAAAACGGAGTCATAAAGTCTCCGACTTTTTTATCCAAAGGATCACGGCTGATTCTGTAATCTCTGCTTGTCACAATACCCAAAAGCTTACCGTTGGATGTTCCGTCATCGGTAACAGCAATTGTGGAATGTCCCATTCTTTTCTTTAATTCAAGTACATCCTTTAAAGTATTGTCAACCCTTAAATTAGAATCACTTACAACAAATCCCGATTTATACTTCTTTACTTTCCTTACCATCTCAGCCTGAGATTCAACCGGTTGAGATCCATAGATAAATGAAATTCCTCCGCATCTTGCCAATGCGATTGCAAGGGTATCATTGGATACCGACTGCATAATTGCCGAAGCAATAGGTATATTGAGTTTAAGCTCAGGTTCTTCCTCTCCTCTTCTATATTTCACAAGCGGCGTACTCAAATCGACTCTGTCGGGTGCGCATCTTTCAGTTGTCAAATTCGGTATGAGAAGATATTCACTAAAAGTTCTGGAAACTTCATTATATATATATGCCATATTTATCCTCCTAGATATATTTTTTATTACGAGTGTCAATTAAAAATAGACAAATCTGTTTTATTTGTCTATCGGTTCTTTTGCAAAAAATCAAACCTATCCTTAATATCTTTCACCACTAAATTTTTACTATTTTATATCATATTGCACCCTTTGTCAAGGTACAATCTTACAGCGCTGCAATTTTTATTGCAGTTCATTTATATCATATAGCATTCCTGATTTTGTTTCATTATTATGTATCAATTCCAGCAGTTTTTTTGCGACAAAATCAGGAGATTTCAATTTTCCCTGCTCTTTGAGCTTTATAAACCTTTCAACCTGTTCAAAATCCTCCTCCCTTGATTGCCTTATTTCACTTTGCATATCGGTATCCATAATCCCGGGATTAAATGATATTATTTTTACAGGATTCGGGGAATTGCTCTGTTCCAAACCGACGCAGCCGGTAAACATGTCCAGGGCAGCCTTTGCACTGCAGTAGCATCCCCAACCGTAATAAGGATGTTTGCCTGCCCCTGAGGATATATTCACTATCATTTTGTTACAACTTACCTCTTCCGTCCGTCTTATAAACTCTGAAATCAAAAGCATCGGTGCAATCAAATTGACATTCATGCTGCTTATAATTTCAAAGCTTGGATACTTGCCCACCGGCTTTATGGGGTTTAAGGTTGCGGCATTGTTAATCATGCAAACGGTCTGTGCCTTGCTGAAGTTTATTCTTTCAAATATTGTTGAAATAAGCATGTCTATCTCTTCTATAAAATTAAAATCGTACTCGAAATAATCTATTTTACAATCTTTCAGTCCTGCCTCGGTTATAACATCGTCATTCATCCTTCTTGAAATGCAGAACAGATGGTTATCCTTTGACAATAAATTCTCCGCTATCGCCCTTCCCAATCCCCTTGAGGCACCGGTTATTATGTAGTAATTCATATCAAAGTCCCCCTCTTAAAATTTATATAAATTTAAGGATGTTCAGTTTTTTCTTTTTTATGTAAACCATCGTGCCATATTAATCCCAAATCAAATACTTTATTGGCAGATTGCATTGAATTTTTCCGACAAAATATTCTTATAATTTCGGCTACTGTTTTAACATATCACAATATTAACCTTAATTACAAGTCTTATATGTCGATAATTCTTGGAGTTTGCCAATTAATTGCCAATTACAGGATTAAATTAAAACTGCCCTATTGCCGTAGCTTCGGTTAAACTATAGGCGTTATGCCCTTAAGAGCCCAACTTGAGCTTATTCAACACTATTATTATTTCTCATTTATGCTTTGAAAAAACAAAATACGAAATTTTTAAAATCTGAATTGTTTTTCTGACCGTCATGGCAAATAGCTGTTTACAATTATCATCAGTATAATACTATTATTTTACCATAAATTTCTTTTTATTGAAACACTATTATTTATTGCGACACAAAATTAAAATTTTTTAAATAATTTTAAGTTCTTCCAGCACCCTGCATACCTCTTCACAGCCGCAAACCCTGTAAGCTTCCATTCCCACCTGTCTTGCAGCATCCACATTAATCTGATTGTCATCGAAATACAGTATTTTGTCAGGTTCTGTACCCAGTGCTCTTATAACATTCAGAAAAGCCTCTTTATCAGGCTTATTCAATCCGGTTTTATAGGAAAGAAAATTGTGTTTTATCATACTCTCTATATCATATTCGCTGCACAATTTACTCCAATGGAGTTCACTGGTATTTGAAAGACATGCCAGAGTATAATTTTGAGACAGTTTTTTTAATAAATCCTCCATACCGTCATAAAAGCCTTTGATAAAATTCATAAACCCTTTTATAAATTCCTCTTCTGAAACAGGTAAATTAAATTCCTCAATTATTGCGTTGGCAAATTCGGAAGGCGTTATCTTTCCGCTTTCAAAACTCCTTACAGCATTCGACAAAAGCCATTTTTTATTAAATTCCTCCAGAGTAATTTTATGTTCCATCCACTCCATCATTTTCTCATAGGCGGCAAGTTCAACCATAACCCCGCCTAAGTCAAACACAATGTACTCAAACTTTTTATCCATCATATCCTCCATTATTCAATCATTACTTTTTTCAAATATCTATAGCCCATATACATTATATTATTTTTATCACCACATCTCAATTGTGACGCTTATTCCTGTTTCCATCAAATCAGTTTTGAATAAATAATATTCAATTTAGCAAAAAATATAGTAAATCATGTTTATAGTAGGTGAATGGTTATATGAATTCAAACTTGGATAAAAATTTCAATAATCCCCCTCAATCTTACTGGATGGCTTCAGTACAGCAGCCGGAATATCCTGTTTTAAACGATGATATAAAAGCCGATATTGCCATTGTCGGCGGCGGATTTGCAGGAATCGCTACCGCTTATTTTCTAAAAAAACAGGGCATCAATGCAGTAATACTCGAAGCAGACCGCATACTGCAAGGAACCACAGGGCACACCACTGCCAAAATAACTTCGCAGCATGAGCTGATTTACAGCAAATTAAAAAAGCAGATGGGTGAAGAACTGACCAAACAATACGCCGATGCAAATGAGACAGCCATTAAAATTATAGAAAAGATAATATGCGAAAACAATATTGAATGTGACTACACTCCCCAGTCGGCCTATGTGTTCACCCAGGATGAAAGCTATCTGGAACAAATAAAGGATGAAGTGGAGACAGCCTCTTCTTTAGGCATTAAAGCAGCCTATGTGGAGGAAATCCCCTTTTCAATACCTATTAAAGGGGCAGTGCGTTTTGACGATCAGGCTCAGTTTCATCCTCTTAAATTTCTGCACCCTCTTGCTCAAAAGCTATATAACGACGGTGTCCGAATTTTTGAACAGAGCAGGGTTGTGGATATGGAAGAGCACGGTAATTACATCTTAATTACAAATCGAGGAAAGAAAGTGACCGCCGAAAAAGTAATAATTGCTTCCCACTACCCCTTTTACAACAAACACGGGCTGTACTTCGGCAGATTATATACCGACCGGTCTTATGCTTTGGCAATCAAAGCAAAAGAAAAGTATCCCGGCGGGATGTATATAAATATTGAAGAACCTGCCCGGTCACTGCGAATTGTTAAGACCGACCAGGGCGAGTTGATTATCGTAGGAGGTGATCATCACAAAACCGGACAGGGCATAGATACAACAATGCACTATGAAGCGCTCAAAGCCTTCGCCAATAGAATTTTTACAGTTGAAGATTATCCTTACCGCTGGTCTACCCAGGACTGCATGACTATGGATGGCGTACCTTATGTGGGAAATTATACATCCAAAACCCCAAACCTGTATATTGCCACAGGTTTCGGAAAATGGGGCATGACAAACTCTATTGCAGCAGCTGCTATTTTAAGCGACCTGATTGTAAAAGGCGACAGCCCCTGGAAAGATGTATATAACCCATCCAGGCAGACAATAATTGCTTCTGCCAAAAACTTCGTTGTTGAAAATCTGAATGTGGCAAAAGAGCTGATAGGCGGTAAAATTTCACCAGCACCTGCCAGTGAAGATATCAAGCCCGGCGAAGGAAAAATAATTGAGATAAACGGGCAAAAAGCCGGTGCTTACAGGGATGAACAGGGTACACTGCACATAGTGGATACAACATGTACCCATATGGGTTGTGAATTAAGCTGGAACTCTGCCGAAAAAACCTGGGACTGCCCCTGCCACGGTTCAAGATTTACCTATGAAGGCGATATAGTCGAAGGCCCTACCGTAACTCCTTTAAAAGTCCATAAAGATGTAAACACCATTGAAAAATTGCTAAAAGACGATTTTTAAGCTAATCTCATCACAAAAAAAGCTAAATTCATTCAATTAATTCCCAATTGAATGGATTTAGCTTTAATTTTTATCTATACCTTAGAAATTACCTTATCCAGGAACAAATCAATATTTTTCATCTCTTCATCCCGATCTGCCCCGGTTCTTCCCATTCGGTCACACAACCCCAATAATGCCAGTTCTTCCAAATCGGTATGCTTTTTCATCCCTTCAATGTCTCCAAAAGGCAAGCCCTTTAATACAAACAGAATATGCATATGCCATCTTACAAGATTAGATACTGCCTCAATAAATTCCCTGTCCTGAGAAAATTCCTCCAGGAATTTTTCAGTCATTTTTGCGCCAAGCTTGTCATGGTCATAGGAAGTTATCCTTCCGTTTCTTACTTTTGTCGTACCCGGCTTTCCTATATCATGAAGCAATGCAGCCCACATAAATACACGCTTATTTTTACTTTTATGTTTTTCCTTTGCTGCTTCATCCACAACCAGCATGGTGTGATTCCATACGCTTCCTTCCGGATGATGCTTCGGTGACTGCATTGTATATTTCATATCTCTAAGCCAATTTAAAGGATACTCTTTAAATAGTTCACTATTAGATATATCGTTTAAATATGAGGATGGTTTGTCATCATACAGCAAATGATTTTCAATATCTTTAAACACTTCTGTTTTTGAGATCATGGTCGGTATTCTCAGGATTTATCCCAAAAACAGCCCTTGCGCTTTCTCCCTTGTCATGTTTGATATTTTTAGACCGAAAACTGCCATCCTCTTTCTTGCGATTTTTTGTACTTTTCCTCTTGTTTTCAGCTCCCATATTTACATCCCCCTTTATCTTTTTTATGTTTTCACAATTAGTTTTTCATATTTTCAAACAAATTATGTTTACATAAACCATATGCCAAAAAATCCTTTCAATCCCTTTTTAAATTTCAGCCAAAGATTAGCTAAAAAAAATAAAAAAAAATCTCTGCTTTAATTTGCAGAGATCCTTGTTTCTATTTTTTCTCTTTTAAGGAAATGGTTATGTCAAACTCTCCGATTGGAGTCATTAAAGACATCATCAAAGCTTTTTCATCATTTTCAGACACCGCTTTGTAATCGCCAATATATATCTGAGGCGGTTCAATATCACAGGTATAATTGTTCTCCGACAAAAGAGTCATGGCATTTCCACCGATAATATTGGCTATTTCTCCAAGGGCTGAAGAAGCAAAGTTGTCGATTTTATCCATTTCCATACCGGACATAATTTTAACCATTTCCAAAGTCATATTTTTTGGGAAACTAAACAGGACTTTACCCTTTATGTCTCCTTTTACACCAAGTTCAACATTGGCATCCTTATCATTGGATAAACTATCCACCACTTTCAAATCGCCTCTTTTAGGCTCTATGTCAACCAGTAATTGAAATACGTTTTTAGTGGCAGCATAAAAGGAATTTACATACTCTGCTTTCATTAGGATTACCCCCCCTTGCTTTTCACATATTCTCCAATCTTTTGATCCATATTTCCGACATGCATAATCAGCCAGGTCATAAGTTTTCCGCCGAATTCTTGAATTTTTTCTTCAGTAAATCCCTCTTCTTCGAAAATCTTGACATAGTTATTGACAGATTCCTTAAATTTAATATGGGCATCTCTATGTTCTTCGAGGTATGGGTAGTTAATTTCCTCCTGATAGGCTTCTTCTTCATTGAAATGCGTAATTATATAGTCTTTCATAAAAGCCATTGTTTCTTTTACTTTATTTACTCTGGTTTCCCAGTCCTCATCACTTCAAATAGCCTGATTAAAATCCGAAACACGTCCGAAAAGCTCTTCATGCTGCTTGTCTATTTCATCTATACCAATTTTATACTTGTCCTTCCACATCATTGCAACCATCACACCTTTCTTTTTATAAATTGGTTTATTGATGCTTCTGTTAATTTTTCAAATTTCTTATTCTTAAATATCTTTCGGTAAATATATCAAATTACTTTATACAAAAAAAAAGAAAAAAATAGAAAAATTTTTGGCAGTATTAAATCTTCGCTTAACACTTTGTACATATATTTCTGTAACAACAGTCAGTACACTTGCTTTTTTCTTTTGCAGCTTGCGGATAATACCCTTCCAAAACTCTGCGATATTCATCCAGGTATTCCAAAACTCTATCTTTATCCTCTTTCGTTATTTCAATCTCAACCAACCGGTTTCCCTCTCTGCAGTAAACCAAATAGCCTTTGTTAACCGGTTTGCCATACACTTCTTCAATCATCAACGCATACAAAACCATTTGATTTTTATAGGTTTTAAAAAGCCTTTCCTCGTACTTCGCATATTTATAATCCAAAGGAGCCATTGTCCCGTCTTCAAGCTCATGAATCTCATCTGCATTGCCTTTTATCCCGTACTTTTCGGAAACTAAATTGACACCAATCCTTTTACCGCAGGAACCAATCTTTTTACGAAGGTAATCTCTGTTCTCACTTTCTCTCTTCTCATGGAGCTGCCTGCCCATCATAACTTTAAAACGCTTTTCCTCATTTTGGCTTATTCCAAGGCATTTCATATAATATGCAAACCTTTTGCAATACAAGAATTCAATTATATCGGAAGGTGTTATATAATATTGATTCTCATTAAAAAAATTTTGAGATAATTTCATCAGTAACCAGCTCCTTGTCAAAGGCCTGCCCCAATAAACCAGCCTTGTTCAACTCAGCTTTGCTCATCGGAAATACATATACCGAATCCTTATCTTTATCAATGATGCTATCGAGTTCCAACTTCAACTCATCAAATTTATTGTCCTCCAAATCTCCTAAAAATACGCTCTTTTGGACGCGATAAAGCCCGACATTTTTGCATTTTCTAATTATACTATTCCTTGTTTTGGTTGAAGCAATGTCATATATAACCCATGTCAGCACTTTATCTCCTCCTTCAGAATCCTGTTAGCTATCTGATGGCAATCATATTGAATTATGTTTGCAAACTCGATACATCTTCCCCGGTAATTCATTTTAACTTCCAACTCTTTGTTATACTCGCCTATTAACAATTTCTTTCCTTCTTTATTGAGATAATATCCCTCTTCAACCCTGTCAAAGAATTCATCTTCCACTTTTTTGGTACTAAACAGTCGGAATACAATCTCATCCATATATCCCCTATACATCTCAACAAGATCAAAAACCAATGCCTTTTTGTTGTAATTATCAGTATGCATTATACCTATATAGGGGTCTAAGCCTGCTATAATGCATGCTTTTTCCACACTGGAATACAAAATACCATAGGAATAATTCAACATACAATTGAATGGATCTAAGGCAGGATTTCGGCTTCTCTTCTCAAAATAATATTTTTCCGGTATAAGTTTTCCGAGTGTTTCAAAATATACTCTACCGGCAGTTCCCTCATATCCGAGAATCAATCCTCTGACGTTTTCCACTGTTTCATTTGAAGGGATCGCTTGTATATTTTCCTTTTGCTTCTGAATCTTTTCCAAAGCATCTTTTATTATTTTACGACGTTCTTCATCACGACGGTTTGCTGCCAATTTATTAAGCAATTTTATCTGGTTATCCATTTTTTCAACCAGCCATTCTTTTATAAGTAACAACCCAAACGGACTATCCTGAAGAAATAACTGTTTTCTCCTTATGGTACTTATACTTCCAAGTTTTGAATGCCATACCCTTCCCATCGGTTGACCGGTACTTTTCAGGAATATTATATCTATGTTATTCTCCAGGGCCAGTTCAATTGCATCAGTGGTCATAGCAGCATGAGTTGTAATCATAATCTGATCCACTTTTGCAGCAGCGATTTCTTTCTTCTCATTATTGTCCTGGATTTGAAAGCACTCTCCCCGCCTGCAAAGATAAAGGCCCGGTGTGTTAAGCACCAGCTTCATTTTACACCTCCAAAAGCATTTTTTGATTTCGGAATCTGTTTGATGTATCGTCTACATCACTAATAGTTAATGGTATATGGACAGTTTTTAACCTTATTTTTATGGAACATCTACTTCAACTGGAATTGGATTCTTGAAGAAGGTCTTGAAGATTTCGTTTCAATCCTTATTTTTATAGAACATCTACTTCAACTGGGAGTATACCCCAGAAAAAACTTATGAAATAACAGAGTTTCAATCCTTATTTTTATGGAACATCTACTTCAACTTTGGAGGGGACAATATGACGCGATACGAGAAAAGGGGTTTCAATCCTTATTTTTATGGAACATCTACTTCAACTAGCTGATTACAGTAGCTGGTTTGAGTCTTATTTATAGTTTCAATCCTTATTTTTATGGAACATCTACTTCAACTAGAGAATCTAGGTGTGGAGACCGCCAATAAGCTGTGTTTCAATCCTTATTTTTATGGAACATCTACTTCAACCCCTGTGCCTGACCACGCAACCACCTCCAAACTTTAGTTTCAATCCTTATTTTTATGGAACATCTACTTCAACAAGGTCTTCCTTTGTCGGTAAAATTATCACTGTATGCAAGGTTTCAATCCTTATTTTTATGGAACATCTACTTCAACCATATTAGTGGAGGCATTGAAGAGCCTTGAAATTGAGGTTTCAATCCTTATTTTTATGGAACATCTACTTCAACCAATTTATACCGAAAGTGAACGAAAAACAGCATTGTAAGTTTCAATCCTTATTTTTATGGAACATCTACTTCAACTAATTATATTTTCACGTATATAGGTATATCTGTTCTGTTTCAATCCTTATTTTTATGGAACATCTACTTCAACCATGTTGATTTGAGATACACTTATGTAATCCTTTGGGTTTCAATCCTTATTTTTATGGAACATCTACTTCAACTAGATTCTCCCCGAAAAATTAAGTGTTGGGATAATGGTTTCAATCCTTATTTTTATGGAACATCTACTTCAACTCATCATCGAGTTGCGCAAAAATCTTGATGAGTTGTGTTTCAATCCTTATTTTTATGGAACATCTACTTCAACTAATATTTACAGTTAATCATCTACACTCACCGCCTTGTTTCAATCCTTATTTTTATGGAACATCTACTTCAACTATCGCCAGCCACCTCAAACCGAAAGTTGTCAACTTCCGGTTTCAATCCTTATTTTTATGGAACATCTACTTCAACACCACATACGATCAATTTTATCTTGCCCTATAATAGTTTCAATCCTTATTTTTATGGAACATCTACTTCAACCAATTGCGGAAGGTTTAGCGGCTTTATGGCAAGAAGGTTTCAATCCTTATTTTTATGGAACATCTACTTCAACATTTACTATTTGCGAAAGATTTATTTCATTTTCTCGTTTCAATCCTTATTTTTATGGAACATCTACTTCAACACTGTGAACTCCACGAAATCACTCAAGAAGAGTTTTGTTTCAATCCTTATTTTTATGGAACATCTACTTCAACGGGGCTTTGGAACTACAGGAACAAATGTCGACGACTGTTTCAATCCTTATTTTTATGGAACATCTACTTCAACTACCTAACGAATTCCCTAAGAATCCACGTTTGTTTAGTTTCAATCCTTATTTTTATGGAACATCTACTTCAACCTGCAATTCTCTTAATTTATCTCGGATATCCATCAATGCGTTTCAATCCTTATTTTTATGGAACATCTACTTCAACCTAGGATGCCCTCCTAGTTCTAGGCTCTGTCGTATAGCATGTTTCAATCCTTATTTTTATGGAACATCTACTTCAACGAAGAAGAACAAAGAAAACTTTGGGAAGATAGCAAGTTTCAATCCTTATTTTTATGGAACATCTACTTCAACTGATGATGGAGTCTATCTGAAAATATTTGTTCAGGAGTTTCAATCCTTATTTTTATGGAACATCTACTTCAACACCTCTTTTGGCGGATTCTTTATGTGATGCAAGATAGTTTCAATCCTTATTTTTATGGAACATCTACTTCAACTGAAATTGACAAAAAGCAAAAGCCAAACTGTCCAGGCGTTTCAATCCTTATTTTTATGGAACATCTACTTCAACCTGTAACATAGCAATTGCTGACGAAATTCATGCATTGTTTCAATCCTTATTTTTATGGAACATCTACTTCAACATATATACACCCCCTACAAGTAGCTTGGAGCAAACTGTTTCAATCCTTATTTTTATGGAACATCTACTTCAACCTGTCTTTCCCTCCTGATACAGAAAAGTATATATTATGTTTCAATCCTTATTTTTATGGAACATCTACTTCAACCTATATTTATCTATAGCTATATGTCCTGAAGCTATGGAGTTTCAATCCTTATTTTTATGGAACATCTACTTCAACTGCAGCAACAGGCCTCAAATACTTTCAGTTATATCTGTTTCAATCCTTATTTTTATGGAACATCTACTTCAACAGCCCGTAAAGCTGTATCGCTTAAAAATTAACGCTTACAAGATTTTTTTGACGGAACTTTTTTGAGCTTCTCCTATTATAAATCGGCAAATTCTTACATATTTTTATACATTTTTGAGTTATCAACACAAGCTTACACCTCAGTAATTTCAATACCTACAACCATATTAATAAAAATTTTTCAATAATTTTTCAGCCACAATTTTCCATAATATTTTATCTCCTATTCCAACATATCATAATAAATATATAGATTCAATACTTTTGTATTTCAAATTTTTCTAGAGATTGATAAACTTACAAATTGAGAATATTTCCTCCTTATTTATACAATCAATAGAACATAGTAAATCTATGTAATCTTCAACCACTTTTTTAAACTCCATATACTTTTCTTTACTTATAAACTCGTAACCATGAGCAAAAATACTATTATTTCTTACATCAACCTTACTTCTTAATCTATTTATACTATCAGTTTCTTTTCCCGGCTTTTTTGTTTTCATTATCTCATCCCCAACTGCCGCAAGTATTATATATCCTGCCAAAAGACTTATTTTTCTATCCAATTGTTTCCACTCATTTAACCCTTTTATCTTTCTTATGATTTTATTGGCATTTTCAAGTAGAATACTTTCATCTTCACATAATTTAGTAAAATCAGCATTCGATGTATCAATACCATAATTCCACAATCTTTTCTGTTCTACAATTTCAAGAATGCGGTATAAAAGCAGAGAGGCCATCTCATATTTTTCCTGTTTTTCTCTTCTCATTGCGTTTTGATACAAATTTGCAATCAAATAACCTATATTGTTAAATATTATACTTTTATCCTTAGTTGCTTCTTCACTACAATGAATTTTTTCCAATACTTTGATGACTTCTAACTGTTTTTTTAACTTTTCAATATGTGAACTTAGAGTAAAACCCTTCTCCAATTTTCCTTCTGTTTCAATTATTTCACAACACCTAGACAAATTTTCAGATGCTTTGCTTATATCAAGGCTGTCCCAAGCATTATAAGCTTTTGATATGTATTTTAATGCACTATATTCCTTTGCTTTTGTCCCTGGAACTCTCTGTTCAAGTTCTTTAAATATTCTATATGCTGAGACATAATCCATATTGTTAAATAGCGATATAGCCTGTTCTCCTTCTAAGTCCCCAAAAACAGAATAAGGATCGTCAATATAACACAGTTTTTCACTTCCAGGTTCAGGTTTTCTGAGATCCGGAAGAAAATTTCCACCAACATAGATTAGTTTTGCGCCTATAGCAGAACCTGCCATTGCACATCCGGCAGCCATGGATTTTGTTCCACCAGTAAAATCAACATAAATATTCTTTGGCCTTCCCCATTTTTCATAAATATCTTTTATTTTTTGATATAACTGCAACGGATTTTCCGCATCCACATCAGTTGCTATATATTGACTTGGTTTTAACTTCGTAAATTCTATTACTTCATCCAGAAGATGATGAGACTTATCGGTATATAAAATCAGTACTTTTTCAGGTTTTAATACTGCAATGGATAATACCAACGGTTCATATGACGTCCCAAGGGTAAGCACCATTGCATCGCAATTTCCAGTAACCTTTTTAGCATTTTCCTGAATGAAATACTCAATAATAAGCGGCATTAATTCCTTTTTGTAATACTGTTCTGCAAGTATTCTTCGTTCATTGTTGCTTCTGTCCATTGCATACCACATATCTCTCTTTTCTTTCATTTTTATATAAATATCATTCATAAAATCTTCCTTTCCATATTATATAAACAAATAAGAACTCAACTCAAATTATTAAGATATGTAATATTTTTCAAATCTCTCAATAAACGAATCAAGTTTGCATGCAAATTTATCTTTAGAAGGGTTAACCATTCTAAATTGCGCATGATCAAGATCATTTCTAAATTCAATTAACTCTCCAAACAACTCAATTGTATCATCAGAAATGAAATTTCCCCTGTTTTCCAGTATAGTTTTTATATCTCCAACGATCTCAATTTGAAGTTTCTTTATGTTTTTAGCGTATAATTTACCAATTAATTCTTCTGCAATTAATCTATCGGGATCTTCCTTTTCCCAATCAAGACCTGTATTTATACAAACATAATTGATTATATTTTCTCTTAAAAATGTATAGGCTTGTTGATATTGACCAAATTTTTTACATAGTTTAACACATTCTAATATATTTTCTATCAGATTTTCATTTTGAAAGAAAGCTACCTGATTCTCAACTTGTTCCAGTATATGAAAAAACGGTTGTATAGTAATATGCTTTTCTGTATTTAACGCTTTAATTTCACACAAAACTTGATACAACTTTCTACCGTCTTCTAAAACTGATTTTCCTCTCACAAGTTTCAAATCTGTATAAAATTCTTTTATAAGTTTTGAACATTTTTTTACAAGTTTAATTAACTCATCTGTTCCTTTTGCTTCCCTTAATAAAGGACCTAAAGTTTTTTCAACAGTGGAACAGAACATCTCACATTCACCCGTCATAAGCAATTGTTCAACTCCCGAACTCCATTCTCCAATCTGATCAAACAATGTCAAATCATATATATGTGCTCTATCATTTTCTTTAGCTTCATACGCGCCATAAAATATTCCTTTAATAATACAGTTTTTTGCAACCTTTGCATAATTTAAAACAGACATAAATATTATTGGTATATTTCTAAGAGAGTGCGTCACATCAACATATATTTCATCATTTATATCAATCTCGTTATATACATTTAAAAAAATTTTCCACACATCATTATTTGCTTTCCCATCAGGTATATCAACTGCTTTGCAATTAATGTTTAATTTTTCCAATTTACTTTTAAGGCCAATATTACTTTCAGGTTCCCAATGCTTCTTTCGTGCTTCTTCTGTCACAAATACTGTAACATTTAAATCTTGTTCATCCAATAATTTAGTAATAGCTTCTTGTATATACTCTGTTTTATATCCTTCGTTTTTATTTTGAAAATAATACTCTACACTTTTATAATCTCCAATTCCCAAAAACGCAAAAAGTTTTTTAGCCATTATTCTATCCCCCTTGACCTCTAAACTTTTTCCTCTTTCCAAAATTGACTTATTCATCATTTTCAAATTTATAATTTTTAAGTATATTAAAAGCTTCAGTATTTAGATTTAATGATTTTGTATTATTGTAATAACCTTTTTTATTATGCTGTTTATTTGATTCATTATGGTTCTTCCGCTTGTCACGTTTTACCTCATGATTACCATTTTTCTGCGTTATTCCTTTCATTTTTGTAGATATTACATTTCCCGTTTCACGGACAGCATCTTCCAATGTAGGCAACTCAGCCCTCTTTGCGAACTCTCCTACCTTCATATATCTAGTCTCTGAATTTTTCAAAACCTTTTTACTAAGTTCAAACTCCCTGTAACTTATAATTTCTTTTACATTGCTCACCTTTATTCTGTAATGTTCGATTATGTATTTCTTGAAAGTTTCCACATACTTGTCTGTCTTTTCTTCCTTGAGATAATTAGCATTAAAAGAAGTGTACTTTTCTTTTATATCTTCTATAAAAAGTCCCAAAATCCGTATCCTGCATTTACCGAATCCATAAGGCTTTCCTTTACCCATGTTAAAGTATCCTTCAGTGTCTCCTTGTTTTAATGAGTATATCAAAAGTCCCAATTCCTCATCTGTCAAATTTTCAAATTTAACTTTTCCTATAAATTTAGTATTTTCTGCATAGCACTTCATCCTTGTAACAAGTCTTTCTTTCTTTTCCTGTTCTTCCATTCCTTGAATATCAAGACTTTCTTTCATCCAGTAAAACTTCCGTCCTCTTATTTCGTACCCTTCTGTGCTATACGATTCCAAAGTGTCTTTTCTTTGTTTTAAATAACCTTTATACCATGACGGTTTTGGCTCCGCCAACATCATTTCATACTCTTTTGTTATTTCAGGATTTGGACTTTCACAAACAGCATCCAAAAACGAAAGCTTCGTTCTAAAATCTTTCCATCCAAACATCGCATCAATGAAATCTGTTCCGGTATAATTTTTGTGAGCCTCCGGTATTCCGTCATATATATCTCCTTCGGCTGGAATCCTCAGATACGGAGTAAAACCAAAAATAAGCCTGTCACCTTCTTTTACAAAGAAAACCGGTTTTACTTCTCCTTCTTTGGGAAGTTCATAATATTCTTTATAAATCTCTTTGCTTGCAGCATTGCGCTCTTGCGTGTACTTCAAATCATCTGTGTAAAGTTCTGCCAATTTTTTTGATACAACTATTTCAGCACTGTTTTTATCTTCCTCAAATATTAAATAGTGGTGCCTCTTGCTATTTATATAATTTGAATTGGCAAGCATACCTTTGAACTTTCCGTTAATATCAATTTTAGGTTTTCCCTCCGCAACATTATATCTTACTTCTATAAAGTATGGTCTGTACTGACTGTTACGGTTTTCTCTTAAAGTCGAATCACTTTTGTAATCTTCTTTTTTGAGATTGTCATTGTATAAATAATATACCCCTTGAACGTTTAAATTTCTTAGTTCCCACTCATGTATTGGCATATACGATTTCATTCTGCTTTCATCGTCCACATTTTTGTTTCCTATCTTAACTGCAGGAGTAATAACATATTCCTCTCCCCTTTTACGTATGTAACCGGCCTGAACTTTTTGAAGAACAGTGTACCTGAAACTTCCCCTTTGACCCGGCTTCATTCCCAAAGTATCAGAATACCACTTTCTAATATTTGCATCTTTGGATGCAAAAGTTCTGTAAAAAAATCTTTTGTTCTCAATATCTTTCTTTCTTTTTGGCTCATTTATCACTGACGCAAAAGAAAATATGGAAGCATTGTACCTTGCGAGACCGCGAATTGTATTTCCCGGAATAACATATTGCCCAAGAGGATTTTTAAAGAGTTCTTCTTCTCTTGAATTATCTTCCTCACTATCTTCTTTCTCTTTACCAAATTCTTTTTTGCCTGCAGAAATATGAAGAGGTGTTATTACCTTGATTTCATACTGAATACATCCTGTCTTCAATCCATCATGATACCTTTCATGCATTAATAGTTCTTCTTCTCTACATTTATCCAAAATGAAGTCTTCCAATTCAATAAAGTTATATGGCGCTTTCGATTTATACACAACATTTTCATTATTGCCCATAACTCATTCCTCCCTTATATGAACTTTACCGGCAACGTTCTTGATATATAAGCCTGTCCATCCTCATCATATTCAATGTATTTTTTTACAGCCAAAACTTTAAGAGGTTCTTTTAAAATCCGATCTTCTAAAATCTGTTCTTCCAAAATAAACTCTTTATCCTCCGGTTCTTCTATATAAAGCATCCCTTTTACTCCGTCTTCCCTGTATATGTGCAAACACTTACCTTCTCCAAAGAAAAAAGCTTCATTAACATTATCTGTATCCAGTTCTATTTGGCCCTTGCCAAATTTCAAATTATCAAAGTAGTATATAATGTAATTGTTAAAATCTTTTATCAAAGAAGCTATATCTCCGCTTTGAATTTTTTCAATTTTCATTTGTCATCACCCCACGTTCATCAAACTCGATATGTAGGAATCAAATATTTTCAATATCTCTCCATCCGGTGACTTAAAATCAAAAACCAATTTTTCACCATCATACAATTCCAAAGCATCTGCCTTGATATATCCTCTCCCTACAGCATAACCGCTTCCGATACTCAGATCTTCTTTGCACAAATCCCTTAGCACCAAAAGCAAAAGCCCTATCTCTTTTTTGTAATCATTTAACCCTGATGTGTTAAAGGTACACTCTATCTCAACATCTCCCATTACAACCTCATCATTCATCAATGCTCTTTGCATGACTCCTCCTGTAAAATAGTCAATCTTTATCTTGTTGTATATACCTTTGTTGGGATTTTTAACTACCGCATCAAAGCAACTTAGTCTTGAAATATGTCCATCATCATCCTTTTTTGATTCTATACCAAATATATTTGTTAAAATTTCCTCACCAATGCAGGGAAAGGTTTTATGCAGTCTCTCCGCGCGTGACCTTATAACACCCTTAATTGAACTTCCGGGAATAATATAGTTGCCTCTGCTGTCTTTTATGTTAATGCCGTCCGGCTGGTTTGATAAACGAACTGTTTCGTCTTTCACCAATAGAGGGGTAACAGTTTTTCCTTTTATTTTAAAACGAACTTTTGAAGTCTCTCGCTCCCTGCCTAATATATCTTGAGTTATTTCAGTGCTGTTGTTTTTTCTCAACATATACTTAAACAAGTCATTAATATTTGTAAAGTCAAATACACTTTTTGAAATTGAGTCCACTTTAAATCTCCCATAGCCTATCATTTTGTTACTTCCCAATGAAATATCCCCTATTGAGAAAGCTTTTAGCAAATCTTCGAATTTTCTTTGCTTTTCTTCAAATTTTCCAGCATCATCTTCATAATTGTTCAGCTCAAAAACAAACTCAAAAGTTAATCCTTCATTTAAAAAACGTCTTTTAAATTTCTTACCGGATTTTTTAACATCATCTGAAACTTCAACTGTCATTCTTTTAGGATCCATCTTTATTCCCGGTCTTGACGAAATCATCGCTTTCACATAATCATTAACAAGATAACCGTCATAAAAAACAATCTGACTCATTCCTGTTTTTTGGCCGCCGAACAATTCATTAAAATTCTCATTGGAATTCTTATCAATGTAATTTTCATAATAGTTTCGAAAAGCACCTGCAACAGATGAACCGGGTATATAAACTTTACCTGTCAGTTGATCTATTTTCAGATTATCTTCGTCATCTCTAATTGCCAAAGGTGAAATCGTTGTTGCTTTAACATTGTATCTTATTGTTTTAAACAATCTGTTTTTATAAATCATGATATCACCTCTTTTTCTTTCAATCTCAGACAGTATTCAAAAAAACTGATAAAGAAGCCCATTTTAAGATTATATAGAACTTGAGCTTTTTGACTTTCAACAGGATATTGGCATCTGCCCAATGTAATGCCTTTACTCACAATATTCTCAATTTCACGGAAAACAGAATTGGATTTATTCTGTACAAAATCTTCAAGCATTTTTTGAATACTTAGTCTTTCTGAACTGGACTTGTCCAAAGTGTTTGCAACAGTAAAGTCATACAATTTATGCCATACGTCCTTTCCCTTTTTCTTTCTTATGTGTTCAAGATATTCATTCAAATATTTTCTAAAGTCATGTTCCGTCTGGTAGAACCCATTTTGGAAAATATTCAGAAGCTTTCCTATTTGACTTTGAAGACTTTCTTGAGGTCTCTTTACATCTTTTAGCAGTCCTATTACCATTTTTTCAATTTGAAGTCTTGACCGGCTCTTAAAAATATTACATAAAATCATATTTGCAACATGTTTGTCCTCATCTGTAAGTTCAATATCTGATTTTTCAACAATATCTTTTTCCCTATATCTTGAAACGACCATATCATCTTGAATTTTGCCCAATACGGCAATTTGGCCATATCCGTCCTCTCTTCTTAGTCCAACACCTTCAGATGCCAATTTTTTTATTCTATCCGGGTTAATCTTTCCTTCCACTTTGTACTTTATTACACTCCCCTTCAATACGGCGGTGTAGCAAACTGTATTTGTTCTGTACAAAGTATTGTAAGATGCCGCAACTCCAAGACTTGAATAAGACTCTATATATTCACATTTACCTTCAATTCCAAGCATTTCTTTTAATTCATTTTCCGGTATGTATGTATTAACTTTACCGTTGTAATAAAGTATTGCATCAGATAAAAAGTAAATATATAAATCCTCTTTAATATCCAAATCCGATTCATATAAACAAACAGTAGAAACTTCTTTTATACTAATTACTCTGCACTTTCCATAGCCACTTCCCCTTGAACCGCCGAAATAAATATAATCTTTACTCAATATTTTTACTATGTCATCATAATACTTCTCAGGAACTCGAATATAGGCTCTAAAGCATTCACCTTTTCTTATTGCCTCATATCTGAACATTTTTAATTTACTATTGTCATTTAACGTATCTTTTTTATTGATATGAAGATTTTCGATCTTTCCCGGATTATATCCCAGCAGGAGCTTTTCATTTTTCGCATCTTTAACCACAAATTCATAATTGTTTAAAGGAATGCTGTTTTCTATTTTTCTGTTAAATGAGTGTACCACATGGACATTATCTTTATTTGAACGTATCTCCTGTTTGTCACCCATATACCCCTGCATCATTGGTATTGCAGGATTCCCATCCAGCAAAGGATAAGCATTATAAAATATTGAAATGCCGTTCAATATCTCTTTTGGAATAAAGCATTTTTCTTCAACCAAGCCCCAAGCAACAGCTCCTTTTACTACAGAACCCGGAATATATGAATAACTGTACTCATTATTTGAATCCCGTTCAAATTTGCCAAGTTTCAAAGGCTCCAGTGCCTGAATGTCAAACTGAATAGATTTATGCATTTAGCTTCACCTTCTTTTCTAAAAATCTTATATATTCATGTGTTACTTCTTTTTCTTCCAGCCAAAGTGAAACCCTGACTTCTCCTTTTCCCTTCGTTTCATTGGAGCCCAAATGACGGAGCATAGAACAAGCCGAAGCCAAAAGAATTTTATCCTCATTATCCAGTTTCTTAGGTGAATAAACAGTCGAATAAAGTACAATTCCCCTGTTTATCACTCTATAATTTCTTAATGAATTTTTCTTTGCAACACCTGAAACGTAATTAATAGATGTCTGAGTTTCTATATGCGTTAGTGCTTCTAAAATTTCCTCCGGCTTGATATCTGAGTCTTTCATATAACACTTGAAATAATCTTTGATATTTTTCGAAAATTCGCAGTCGGAAAATTTTAGTTTGCTATGACTGTATTTCTCAGCCACACCAAAAAGCTCTTCTTTTTTCTTTTGTAATATCTCTGCAATTTCTCTGCATTCATCTATTTCCATTAATATATTTACAAATACCGATGCCATTTCTCCCAGTTTTCCTTTTAAAGTTTTTCCGTTGATATATAAAAATCCATATTCATCATGCAAAACATCAGCATCAACAAACCCTGGAACTGAATTACCGCTTCCAAAAACAGCGTCCGTCAATAATTCAATTTTCAATGTATATTCTTCCATACTTACACCTCCTCATCACAAAACGGTATAAAATAATCCAATGCTTCTATTGCATCAAACAAAACACATTTTCCGTTTAGGAATCCGCTTTTTGCATTAAGCCGGTGTGCACCAAGTACATTATAAATCTGATTAATTTCTATATAGGTATCTAAATAAGCCTCTCCTTTTTTCATTTCTTTTAACATTCCTTTTATTTTTCCCCCGGGTAATTTTCTCGTTCTTATTACCTCTATATCCTTCCTGAAAAGAGAATAATGATTTGGTGAATCTGATTCTTTAGAAACCACCAACGGTCTCATGGAAAGGTCTTTACCGTCAAGTGTCTTATAAACTGTGTTTCTAATCTCACCCAAATTGTTATTGTATTCTCCTTGAACTATATGCCAGTCGATCCTCGATTCAATTTTGCCTTCTTCAATACTTGATTTTGCATTTTTACAAAGTTCTTCGGATAATTCGTATGTTTTAAAAAACGGATATTTTTCTTTCACAATTGCAATACCGGCGCAGGCCGTTATCTTTTCTCCCATAACTTTATACTTTTCCAACTCTTGCAAGAAAATATAAGCACATTCCAAAGCAATCCTCGCATCAGTGATATAACAAACATCGTCGCCTGCCAGCACAACTTTTCGAATCGGTATAACCGAACTTTTAAGTTCCATTCTTTCTTTTTCCAAGTTTTTACGATTTTTTTCTACTGTCTCAACCATTTTGTTAAAAGCTGTTTTGAAAGCCTTGTCAATATCTGTTGAAAACTGATTCAATGCATTTATGTATTGTTCATTTATTTCCTTTATATTTTCAGAATTATACTTGCTTCTAAAACTTTCTCTCAAGTTGCTTATCCGCTTTCCCATCCTGTTTCCGTCAATATGTGTAATGGCTATATAGCTTTTTTCATTTTTACTTACACCCAAATCCTTAATATCTAAAGCAAATTGACTGTTACTTTTTCCCCTTTGGTTAAACATATCAATTTTTGATTTTGCCTCACTGGAATAGTAGTTTCCGCTTAATTCTTCTTTATAAATGGCAGGTAGTCTTGTAGAACTGCATTTTTTCGATACTCCAAAGTCAATAATACAAGAATACGTATCTCTTTTTGCCTTTTTTCTTTCCAATCTCTCAAACAATTCTCTGGTTTTATCGATAATGATATCTTTTTCAGGATCATATTCCAAACTTGCAATAAAAAATTCTAACGAAGGATATTCTTTTATAATTCGTCTGGAATAGGCTTTTGAAAAGTTAATACAATCATCATTGTTTTCAAAATAATAAATACTGCTACCTCCTCCAGAACTGATATGATTGCCGTTATAATCATCACAGAGTTCCTGTGGAAGTTCTTTAGTCACAAATTCAATTATCTCTGATGCTCCGATATTTTCTCTTAACCTGTTAGATTTAAAAATATAACTTTGCTTTTTTGATACTTCCAAAATCGTTAAAAATCCCATTATTCCCCCTCCTTATTTAATTGCTTGTTTATTATTTATCAGTTTTCTACACAAAACCTCCGTCCTTTACCTTGACCACAGTACCAAATCCTCTCGCCACCGACTTACCCAACCCCAGATAATCCGGTATCACAAAATTGGTCAAAAACCTTCCTTTAAATCCGACCATCTTCTTGTTCTTGAAATTTACTTCCACAGGGCGGAGTTTAATCATTGCCTCTATGGGCTTGTCCACCCAGCAATTCAATCCTTTTGCCATGGACAGAATATTACCAACAAGCACTTTCTTCAATATTCCTACTCTCTCTTCCAAGGATGCTTTTACATATTCCTCAAAATTATCCTGATTAAGCGCCATCCACGGAGTCAAAAATTCATATTCAATCAATCCCTCTGAAGGACCAAATTTCATTGTTTTGAGTATATAGCCCTTCTCAAGGATACTCATAATTTTGTCTTTCATATCAATTTCCTTCACATCATAGAAAATATCTATCAATATCTTTGAAGCATCGTTAATGGCAATAATGTTTGGAACTCCGCTAATAGATTTGTATTGAATTACAGGATAGCCATACTTAAACTTGCCGTCTCCCAAATGATTGTGCAACTCGACATACTCTGGAAATCTTCCTGCGAGATACCCTCGTATCTTAGGCACATCCCTGCTTGCAACTTTGTTACCTTCCAGTTTTACAGTAAGCATTTTAATTTCCAATGTAATTCCCCCATTTTAAATGAAATAATCCCTGTCTATTTTTCTAATAAAGCCTGTATCCTTATCATAGGTACTGCATAACATTTCCCTGCTTATAAAGGTAATCTCCTTTTCATCTATTTCAACGTGCTTTTTTACCGCCTGTTCCGGCAAACTGAGCACAAATTGGTAAAAATCTTTTTTCAGCTTATTAAACTGCCTCTTTCTTTCGAAACGATCGGCAATAAGCTTTATACTTTGGTATTTTTCCCATACTTCCGATGCCTCGTCATCCGCCTCAATAAATACATCCACTGTTTTAAACTCCTGTTTAATCAGTTCAAATGCCTTCGAATTCTTATCTTCTCTGTGTTCAAAAGCCTCTCTGTACCGAAGTTCTCCGATACAGTTCAAAAGCCAATCACTTTCGTCGTTCCCATGGGATTTCAAACCGTTGTAATACCTTTCTGCCAACTGAAAAATATCTTTTTCCTCTATCATATCCTTATCTTTCAATGCCGATTTGGTCTCTTCCATCAATATAGTGTCATAGATATAACTTGAATAAGCTTTATCGTGATGATTCTCATTGACCAGATTAACGAGGGTTACAATACCTTTTTTGCCGCACCATTCACGGTTACACCGGCCTGCCGTCTGATTGATGCTGTCCATCGGTCCGAAATCCCTGTATACCCTGTCAATGTCAATATCCACTCCGGCTTCAATCATCTGCGTTGAAACAATTATCTTTCGGTTTTTGCTGTCCTTTATTTTCTCTATCCTGCCAAGCCTCTCTTTAGGAATAATATTAGTGGATAAATAGTAAACTTCCGCTATATCCTCAAACTCATCTTTAATATATGAAAATACATCAATGGAAGTCATAATTGTGTTCAATACGATTAAAAAGTCATCTTCTTCATATCGGTTAATCTCATCGTATATAAATGCTTTGAATTCCTCCAGGGTCATCCCGTTTTCAAGCCTGCTTGCATCAATGTTTATGCGGTTGAATTCACTGAAATATCTTTTCTTACATGTTGCAAGTTCGTATATTTCACCGTCGCTTTCAGAAAAAATCAGCGGCATGGTGGCCGTCATCAATATAAAACGGCAGTTTAGAAATAATGCCATTGCTTTAAAGGTCTCATTAACCAACTTCCAGTACTTATGCGGTATACTCTGCACTTCATCAAGTATAATAATGGAATTTACCATGCTGTGAAATTTCTTCAGCTTTCTGTTCCTGTTTGTAAATATGGAGTGCAAAAGCTGGACAAAGGTACTTACCACAATCTCCGAATCCCATGATTCCACAAGATGCTCTGAAATTGCATCGCTGTATTCTTCTTTTTTACCGTCCTTTTCCCATTTATAACTTCGTTCCGAAAGGTAATGATGCTTCAGCATTACCTTTGAGTCATCACTGCCCAAAACATCTTTAAAAACATCAAAGTTCTGTTCTATTATTGAAGTAAAAGGAAGCACATAAATAATTCCGGGATTATATCCCTCTTCCTTTATTATGCGTTCCTTCAGCATCAATGCAGTCTTAAGTGCGATAAGAGTTTTTCCCGATCCGGTGGGAAGATTAATGGACAATATTTTTTCTTCAAGATTTATATTTCTAACACTCTCTACAACATCTTCATATATTTCGTCTCTGCGCTTTGCCATTTGAATATTCTTTATTTCAAGTCCCTTTTTGAAATTATCAACGCAGGATGACAAAAGGTTGGGTCTATGCGTGCTTTTCTCAATAAAGTCCTCAATACTCATTTTTTCGCTGTTATATATAGCTTCAAGCTTGTCAGAAAAAATGAGCAGAGAAAAGAGTAAATTAATCAGCAAAAACGTTTCAATACCCAGTAATTCCTTCACTTTATTTCTGACTTTTCTGCTTGTCAAATAATCAATGTCCGCCAAAAATTCATCAGTTGTATATTCCGATATAGAAAAATCAATTCCAAGTTCCGCAATTACATTCTGCAGTTCTGTTTTATCAATGCTTTCAAATTGAAGCTTTAAAAGATTTCTATTGTTTTCATCTCCATGCAATACCGATATAAAATTCGAAAAATCTTCCAGTTCTCCATGGTGTTTAGAAACCACCATATATGAAAAAAAAGCAAGAGCTTCATCCTTTAAAACTGTGCTTGCAATTTTAAAGGACAAAACTCCTGACAATAATCCGTGACTTTTTTTCTCATCATTATTCTGCTTGCCGTTTACGTTTTTTATATAATCCTGAAAATAGGAAGTAGCTTTGCCAAGATCATGAGTTAAAAGATTTATCCGGTTTAACTGACGTATTTTATCATTGGAAAAACTCTTAAAATTAATTCTTTTTTGTAATAATATGCTGTCTCCTATCAATGAAACATTTTTTAAATGTTCTTTGAGAAGTTTATCCGGATGCGAAAGCAGCACGATTTCCTCTCCCTTATAATATCATGATATTTTCGTCTATTTCCATAATCTTAGTAAAGTTTTCAAGTTTTGCTTTGATTTTTCTGCTGTTCCTCTCGAACAATATCTCTCTGTATTCTTTTACATTCCGCTCTTCATCCATCTCAACGGGTATGTTTTCAGTAAAATATTCCCTGTCATCCTCATATTCCACATCGCCTTTTGCAATCCTGTCCACGGGCAAAACACTTGAAAATTCCACAAATTCTTTGCTCCCGGAAATCTCTTGCCCTTCAAATTCTCCTACAAATGTGTAATTGGCCAGGTTTTCGCTAAGACCCATACTGATTGTGTATACACTACAGTGTCTTGTAAGGAATTCTTTTAATTTCCCGTATATTTTTTCATCTTTGTGTGTGAAATAAATCCTGTAGCAAACATCTTTCAAATACTCAATCTTTATTTGGGTACGTTCATGTATTCTGTTCATTGACTTTTTTGTATTTATAAGATTCTCACTGATTCTCACCTTTTTAATGGGCTTCCTTATGCCTATTCCTATTTGGGCAAGGTCTTTGGTAAAAAGCTTTTGATAATCTTCTTTTCCAAAACCCAATATAGCAGCAATCATACCTGCAACGGCAGTCCTGGTTGGAATTGAATATGTAAGGGGAGATGTGGTTGTATAAGGTTTTTTGAAGTGTCCATAGGGAGCACTTACATCAAAAACCAAAAATTTTTGAGCCATTTCTCTCCCTCTCTCTAATATGATTTTTCTTCAAACTTTATTTCCTTAATATCTTTCAGATTAATTCCCTGGCCGTTCAAAACCAGTTTCAGGTTTTTATCCGCAATGTAAACCACTTTTTCAACTCTGTCCTTGTACAACACAAGCTCATTTACCAGTTCGTCTATTTTTATCGCAAAGTCCTTGACTGATCTAATTTTTTCATCGGGCAAGTCAGATACAAGCTCAATCTTGTTTTGCAAATCTCCTATAAAGAAATTCTGCCCGGCTTTATACACCACTCTGAGCATAAGTCTCGGCATATGCCCCATCTTTGAACGGGTAATGAGATTTTTGGTACCGTTCCACATGGCTTCGTCCAAAAGTTCCACATCTTCATCACTGAGTCTTGTCTCTTTTGCTGCATTTTCATTTACAATTCCGTGGAATCCTATGAGGGAATAGGGTAAAATGTACTCTTCCCTGAAAGTTTTCTGTGCTTTTCCTTCACCAGATGCAAAAGCACCCGTACCTTTTATATGCTTTAATGAGACTTTATTTAACGACCTGCCCATGCCAAACTGTACCGGACCGGTGAATGTTATTGATGCCTTATCAAGAGGGATAACTCCTCCAAAAAGCCTTATATCAATTGCTTTTTCAATAATCTCATTTAAATCTTCATTAAAATCCTTTGCTCTGGCTTTTCCGTCCTTTATACCACCCTTTTCCGATTCCAATTCCCTTACAAAAATATCTTTTCCGTTCGAACCGTCATAACCTTTATAACTGAATAAATAATCCCTTATTGTTCTTTTTAACCTTACATCGGTTACAATGTTGACACCTGTCTCCTCGTCAATGCGGGGTTTATTTTCATCCAACGGATCGCCATTGGGGTTAGCATCGGTTACATCGTATAAAAACAATATTTCCTGCCTGTTTTTAATCATGGTTCAACATCCTCCCCATCCTTTTTTTCTTCTTTAAAATGCTTTGCAAGAGTCATACCCAGGACAAAGTAGAAGCTTATATCATCATTGGAAATGTTCTTATCGGCTTCTTCTCCCAACATATACATTCCTATAAGGTATTCCAGTTCTTTATAATAGTTCTTGTTGTATTCATTCAATTTATTGACAGCTTCGGAAAATATCCTTTTTACCAATTTTCTGTCCAGTTTCAAACCATTCAGCCTGCTGTAAAACGGTTTGCTTTTTCTCTCATCGTACTGTATGTTCAATAACTTTTCTGTAAGAACACCTGTAAGAAATACAGCTTTTTTATAATCTGAATCAAAAGCATCTTTATAACTTTCATTTTCAAAGAAGTCCAAATACTTTTTATTTTTTTCCGTTTTCTCAATCATTATCTTTTGCACCCCTTTCTCTTTGTCACTGAACAGATTGAGTTTTTCGATAAATAAAAT
This sequence comes from Acetivibrio clariflavus DSM 19732, assembly GCF_000237085.1. Classification (GTDB taxonomy): domain Bacteria; phylum Bacillota; class Clostridia; order Acetivibrionales; family Acetivibrionaceae; genus Acetivibrio; species Acetivibrio clariflavus. The sequence goes on from NC_016627.1 coordinate 2,494,540, forward strand.
ACTCATTAGTGCCTGAAGCACAAGAGCATCGATATATTCCTCATTCACAAATGCTGACCGTATTTTTGAAATCATTCTGTTTAAAAGAAATTTATAACTTATTTTTTTGTATGTGAAAACGTTATTCAGAATTTCCAAAAAGCTTTTGTCAAAGTTTCCTTCTGTCTTGTTGTTTGGGAAAAAGGTTCTTATTTTGTCAAATCCGAATTTTAAATCATAGGTGGAATTGTCTTTTCCAGGCAGGTTTCTGAACAAATCAATATCATCGATTTTATCTTTAATTTTCAATATATTCTTAACCTTGCTTGGAACAATATCTTCAATATACAGCAAAATTCTGAAAACACTTCCTGACTGTTCTTCTTTATATATCAACATGTTATAGTTGAGAAAATTTTTACTGTCCTTCATTATATCAAGAAAATCTCTCTCACTTGCCAACAGGTTTTGCCTCGTATCTTTTTCAGTGGAAAAGTTTTTGTTCTTTTCAAACTCTTCCAATGTTTTAATAAATTCTTTTTCATCTTCTTTATCCCTTATTACTGCTTTAGGTATTACGAAATAATTGAATCCGGAAAATCTGGATGAAAGGTTTTCCCGTAAATACTTTTTGCCTTGTTCCAATTTTTGTGCACAACTGCCGCATACAGGGTAGTTCTTCCATGCATTCTCCTGTTTGAATCCTCCGCTTACAAAGCCTATTTTGTCAACAGTGTATGAATTGTAAGTATTCACAAAACCAAAAACTTCAGTTTTTTGTTTGCAGTAATAGCAGATACCTATTCCCTTTGATGTAGTTCCATATTTATTGAAATACTGCTCATTCGAAATTTTACCGAGTCGATCTTTTATTATGTTAAAATCCCCCATATACCTTTCATTTTCGTTTTCAAACAATGATAATGTTATAATGAAGGATTCACCTTTTTCCAACGTAATTGATTTTATTTTTTCTGAGATCTCATTTTCGATTTTTTCTTGATTTGAAGATATGTACTCATAGATATTTTTAAATATTGTAAACTCTTCATAGGACGGATTTGAATTTTTCAGAATATCATTGAGAGAAATCATGATTTTGTTTAACGTCTTCGACGGGTCTGTATATTTTGAAGTAGGTGTTATATCTCCACCTCTGGCGCTTCCCTTTTTGTATGCGTATTTAACTATCTTTTTATCCGAGAACTCTTCATACTCGATACCTCTATAACCAACATTCCGTTCATTCAAGTTAAACCCAATTTTTAAGACGTGCCTGTAGTTTCCTTTTTCATTAGGATTCTCAATGACTTGAATATAATCATCTGCTTCGACGCTTTTGCTATTGAGTACATACTCTCCTATCTGCAATATACCCGTAAGCAACAAGACACCTTCTCTCAGAGCAGTAATATTTTGCATTTCATATAATCATATTACATCTTTTGATAAGTTTTGTCAAGTACAAATTACATTTTTCTTCAAAATATGTGTTATTTCTGTAAAGAATAAAATATATAATGATTTCTTTCAATCCTTTAATTACTTGTTCATTTATATAATAGCAAGTTTATCTTTAAATTGCTTCGAATTTTTTATTTTTTTACGTAAGTTTTGTAAAGATAAAAGATTATTGAGTACCAGAAAAGTATTAAGTCCCTGTTTTTACTGGATATACTACTTCAACGATGTGTACTACGACCTAAGCGCCGCGTGTGTCAGGTGTGTTTCAATCCTTATTTTGCTGGAAGTTCTACTTCAACTGCTGACCTTGAGTTTACAGCATTGGCAACTGTTATGTTTCAATCCTTATTTTATTGGAAGTTCTACTTCAACACGCTCATCACGTACACACGATTTCCAGTCGCACTTATGTTTCAATCCTTATTTTACTGGAAGTTCTACTTCAACGTATCTTGAAGGGCAAAGCTTTGTAGGTAATTATGAGTTTCAATCCTTATTTTACTGGAAGTTCTACTTCAACTACAGCAGTTACTTATGCATTATATCAACAAATAAAGTTTCAATCCTTATTTTACTGGAAGTTCTACTTCAACCAGCCAATCCCAATATAACCGCCGTGGCTATTTTGAGTTTCAATCCTTATTTTACTGGAAGTTCTACTTCAACGTTCGCCTGCAAAGTTATTTCCTATTCTAGCAATTGGTTTCAATCCTTATTTTACTGGAAGTTCTACTTCAACATTAATAGAAAAATGGAATAATACAGACCCATATATTTAGTTTCAATCCTTATTTTACTGGAAGTTCTACTTCAACATTGACGGTCTGCTGTTATACCGTCTATAAAAAAAAGTTTCAATCCTTATTTTACTGGAAGTTCTACTTCAACTATTAATATAACATATAAAACATTGAGATATTACAAGAAAAGTTTCAATCCTTATTTTACTGGAAGTTCTACTTCAACTTTCCCACCATGAGAACCAAAATCATCAACTTCTTCTAGTTTCAATCCTTATTTTACTGGAAGTTCTACTTCAACCAAGACAGCGACACCTATAGGCAATGGACTATTTTAGTTTCAATCCTTATTTTACTGGATGTTCTACTTCAACAATAGATGCCAAAGAAATGGGAGACATTGCAAGAAAGAGTTTCAATCCTTATTTTACTGGATGTTCTACTTCAACTTAACTTGTTGCCTGCCATTATGGCACCCTCCTTTCTGTTTCAATCCTTATTTTACTGGATGTTCTACTTCAACCAAAACAATACGCTGTATAAGGGTCAGTTATATCTAAGTTTCAATCCTTATTTTACTGGATGTTCTACTTCAACAAGTATGCAGACCGAATCAAGGAAGAACTTAAGGTTATGTTTCAATCCTTATTTTACTGGATGTTCTACTTCAACTCGGCGAAGAATGGTTTAACAGATTGTCCGAACTCGGTTTCAATCCTTATTTTACTGGATGTTCTACTTCAACCAGAACCTCCAAACCAAGTGATGTTTAATTTGCGAAGTTTCAATCCTTATTTTACTGGATGTTCTACTTCAACTACGGTATACGCAGGAAAAAAAGACATCGAAGGCATGTTTCAATCCTTATTTTACTGGATGTTCTACTTCAACTATATTATGGAAGTTTGTGAGACTCACACTCACTAGGTTTCAATCCTTATTTTACTGGATGTTCTACTTCAACCTGTTTTAATAATTGATATAATATCTGGATCATAATGTTTCAATCCTTATTTTACTGGATGTTCTACTTCAACCAGGTATGATGGTGCAAATATTTTCTACGGCTATGTTTTGTTTCAATCCTTATTTTACTGGATGTTCTACTTCAACATTTGTAGACGGATTAGGAGCATTAAAGCAAGCCATATAGTTTCAATCCTTATTTTACTGGATGTTCTACTTCAACTTAACACCCTTGTGCTGATTGAGGAGCTGACCGTAACGTTTCAATCCTTATTTTACTGGATGTTCTACTTCAACAGGCTTTTTTAAGGAGAATATATGAAGTAATATGTTTGTTTCAATCCTTATTTTACTGGATGTTCTACTTCAACCAGCATTAATAAGCTGATTTACCTTTACAATAACTTTATGTTTCAATCCTTATTTTACTGGATGTTCTACTTCAACTTAAAAGTCCCATCTCTAATTTGCATATCCTCACTCTGTTTCAATCCTTATTTTACTGGATGTTCTACTTCAACTTTAGGATATTTTGCCTGTAAATCTAATAGATATTTAGTGTTTCAATCCTTATTTTACTGGATGTTCTACTTCAACACGAACTTGAGGAAATAATGGCGGAATTACCGCTGCGTTTCAATCCTTATTTTACTGGATGTTCTACTTCAACTTTAGGATATTTTGCCTGTAAATCTAATAGATATTTAGTGTTTCAATCCTTATTTTACTGGATGTTCTACTTCAACACGAACTTGAGGAAATAATGGCGGAATTACCGCTGCGTTTCAATCCTTATTTTACTGGATGTTCTACTTCAACGAATATAAGTGATAAGTTAGGAAGCTTAACTGATGCAGGTTTCAATCCTTATTTTACTGGATGTTCTACTTCAACGGAGTTATATTATCTGTTGAATACGGTGTATATGCTTTAGTTTCAATCCTTATTTTACTGGATGTTCTACTTCAACATATACTGAGATTAGACATACAATCACCTCTTTTAAGTTTCAATCCTTATTTTACTGGATGTTCTACTTCAACCGTGTTAATCCGATTGTTAACCTATTTGTCAATTTAGATGTTTCAATCCTTATTTTACTGGATGTTCTACTTCAACGATACTATCTCAAAACCCTCGTCGAGAGATCCATCTTCTTGTTTCAATCCTTATTTTACTGGATGTTCTACTTCAACTTAATTTTTTATCATTGCAAAACTGTTTAAGCCAAAAAGGTTTCAATCCTTATTTTACTGGATGTTCTACTTCAACTTAATTTGCACAAGGAGGTGCTGGCAGGGTTTATCCCGTTTCAATCCTTATTTTACTGGATGTTCTACTTCAACAATATACCAAGATATTCAATGCTAACAGGGATAAAATGTTTCAATCCTTATTTTACTGGATGTTCTACTTCAACCTGTTTTTTCAATTTCAAATATTCTTTTTGACATTTGTTTCAATCCTTATTTTACTGGATGTTCTACTTCAACAACATTTGGAAAATCTTTGGCGTACCATCCATAGACCCGAGTTTCAATCCTTATTTTACTGGATGTTCTACTTCAACCAAGAGAGATTTAAACAAGAAAAATACAGGTTATTGAAGTTTCAATCCTTATTTTACTGGATGTTCTACTTCAACAAACACAAAGCGGCGGGGTTGCTTGCAAAAAGCACAGTTTCAATCCTTATTTTACTGGATGTTCTACTTCAACTAGATAATTCACAAGAAAAAGCAAAGGTTGAAAAATATTGTTTCAATCCTTATTTTACTGGATGTTCTACTTCAACTGATTACAGAAATGGGATACAATGCAATAGCAGAAGATAGGTTTCAATCCTTATTTTACTGGATGTTCTACTTCAACGGGTTGCCATTAAGTGTAAAGATGTCCGTTTATGCAGGGTTTCAATCCTTATTTTACTGGATGTTCTACTTCAACTGAGCATTCTGCAACCAAATGAATGGAAGATACTCAAGTTTCAATCCTTATTTTACTGGATGTTCTACTTCAACTATAGATTGGTTTGAGTTATATTTAGATGATATTTGTTTCAATCCTTATTTTACTGGATGTTCTACTTCAACAAAAATTACGGAAAAAAAGAGGTTACAATATCTGGGTTTCAATCCTTATTTTACTGGATGTTCTACTTCAACTAATATAACAGGCATATTTACAGTGAGTACGGGCAGCTGTTTCAATCCTTATTTTACTGGATGTTCTACTTCAACCGGGGGCGTGAATCTATGTAAAGCCATCATGGCATGTTTCAATCCTTATTTTACTGGATGTTCTACTTCAACACCTCTCCATATTTTTGTAATATTCCTTGACCATATTGGTTTCAATCCTTATTTTACTGGATGTTCTACTTCAACTAAATTCGACCATGCGATTTGTTACTGGATCTCCAGCGTTTCAATCCTTATTTTACTGGATGTTCTACTTCAACACGATAAATTTGCTCCTGCTCTTTCAACAAGCAGAGTTTCAATCCTTATTTTACTGGATGTTCTACTTCAACCTTAACCTGCTCGACTGAGAACATCTCGGCTGGAAGTTTCAATCCTTATTTTACTGGATGTTCTACTTCAACGTTTTTTTAGTTTCGTCATAATTGCCATATTTAATAGTTTCAATCCTTATTTTACTGGATGTTCTACTTCAACGCCAACAACGTAAGCAAAGGAAATTATTTCTTTGTACCGTTTCAATCCTTATTTTACTGGATGTTCTACTTCAACTTGAAGAAACTGCTAAAAATTTGATTTCTACATTGTTAAAGTTTCAATCCTTATTTTACTGGATGTTCTACTTCAACTACTAACAGAAAAACACCTGATTTTACAAAAATTTTGTTTCAATCCTTATTTTACTGGATGTTCTACTTCAACAATGCTTCGTGAAACCTCACAATTTCGGTACCTTTATGAGTTTCAATCCTTATTTTACTGGATGTTCTACTTCAACGCTGACATTTACAATTTTATACAGTTGGCAAATTGGAGTTTCAATCCTTATTTTACTGGATGTTCTACTTCAACAAGGAGTGAGTATAGCAATAAATACAGCACTAGCAATTGTTGTTTCAATCCTTATTTTACTGGATGTTCTACTTCAACTGCACAAGAGATAAGAAGGTATCTTATAGACTGTGACGTTTCAATCCTTATTTTACTGGATGTTCTACTTCAACACAACTGCGCGCATCATTATCTCAATCAAACACCTCAGTTTCAATCCTTATTTTACTGGATGTTCTACTTCAACTTGGTATACAAAGGAAGTGGAAGATGACGGAGAAGTGTTTCAATCCTTATTTTACTGGATGTTCTACTTCAACAACATGCAACATATAACAAGGTTTTAGCAGAACAATTGTTTCAATCCTTATTTTACTGGATGTTCTACTTCAACCCCCTCAATAATCTGGGTAATCTTTTCGTTTCCTTAGTGTTTCAATCCTTATTTTACTGGATGTTCTACTTCAACAAATAGATGTACTTTATATTGATTTAGAAGCTCAATAGTTTCAATCCTTATTTTACTGGATGTTCTACTTCAACACAACCTATTATATATAATAGGTTACGCGTCCATAAGTTTCAATCCTTATTTTACTGGATGTTCTACTTCAACACCCACAACAAAGAAAAGATTTTTTCGCAAAATCACGTTTCAATCCTTATTTTACTGGATGTTCTACTTCAACTCTATGTTGCCACTCTCATCAGGATCGGCCTCGCAAAGTTTCAATCCTTATTTTACTGGATGTTCTACTTCAACTGGATATAGGGCTGTATTAAAAGATGTTGTTAACGGAAGTTTCAATCCTTATTTTACTGGATGTTCTACTTCAACGCTCATTGCTTTCGCTTCCCTACATGAACTCAAAAAGTTTCAATCCTTATTTTACTGGATGTTCTACTTCAACTTGACCTGATGATTGTACAGTTTTATTCCAATGTAGAGTTTCAATCCTTATTTTACTGGATGTTCTACTTCAACAGCAGCTCGTCAAAAAGAGCTCGAAGAGCTCCGCCAGTGTTTCAATCCTTATTTTACTGGATGTTCTACTTCAACTGTATGTAGAACTTGATGCGAAAGCACGTCAATTGTAGTTTCAATCCTTATTTTACTGGATGTTCTACTTCAACCCTTCGATATTTCCCTGCACTTCCATATTTTCTCAAGTTTCAATCCTTATTTTACTGGATGTTCTACTTCAACATTAATATGAAAATTCCATCATAATTATTGTAACATAGCAGTTTCAATCCTTATTTTACTGGATGTTCTACTTCAACTTTTCTCAGGCTTATAATATCTACGAACATTATCACGAGTTTCAATCCTTATTTTACTGGATGTTCTACTTCAACAGTCCGCGAAGCTTAATCCTTCATACCTCAAGCCTTACAAGCTTTTTTTGACGGACTTTTTTTGAGCTAATTTTATTGCAAAACACAATTTTTTCATATAAAAAATCACATTTTTTAATCATCAACACAAGCTTATAACCCCCAAATTTCAATACTTACAAGCCTGTGACTTCAAATTTCCCAATAATTTTGCATCCACATATTTCCATATACCCATCTCTTTCATTTTTAACATATCACAATTTAACTATATATTCAACTTCTCTGTTCCTATTCCTCCATAAATCTCCTGATTTTTTCAAGGCTTTCCTCCAATATCCTGTTCTGCTCCTTAATTGCATTTACAAATACAGGCTTTATATCCCTATACTCCGTCAACACTTTAGTTGCCCTGTCCACTTCTGCTTTTATCAAAAAGAACTCTATTTCAATCAAATTCTTTAAAAGCGACGGATAGATGGGTGAGTTGATAACCTTGTCGGAAAGTTCCTTTATGGAATTTACCGTTCTCTCATATTCCCTTCTATTCTTTCGAGGATCACAAATATCATTTTCAATTAAGTTTACCAGTTTTAGCTGTTCTTTTGAAAGCTTGTCCAGCTTATCCATCTCCATAGCGACAAATTGCAAATATTCCTGAACACCATTGCCTATAATGTCTCTAAATCTGCTATTGTTATGAATTTCTTTTATATCCCTTTCTAAATACTGCTTTTTAAACTGATATTTATCCATTACATTTGCCAAAGTATCATTTTTGGCATATTCAATATTCAAACCGCCCTCTGTAGCATTTATTATTTCAACCCTTTGTGCTACCTTTTCAAAATATCCCTCAAACCAGTTTTTCATCGCCAAAAATGCCGGTGTGGTGTAGACATCATTGCCGTAAATATCCTTAACTTTAACATAAGTACCTTTGTTTTCCCTAATTCTTTCCGAAAGCGCTCCCGGTTGCTGGTTTGCATAATTGCTTTCATCGGTAAAGGCCAAATCCTGACCCACCAGTATTATCGGGTTGCATCCCATTTTATAAAGTACATCAAAACAAGTATTTGCAACCGAAGGACCGCTTAAGAAAAAGTCCGACTTAATGTTTTGGCGTTTGAAAAATTCATTGGTATACAAGTCCATCGGGTAATTCATTAAAAACTTGGGACCTTGATAGCTTCTAAGAGATTTGGGAGAAACCTGGTTTGAATACAGAAAATATATGTCTTTTGCGGTTACTCTTTCGTGAATTCTTCCTTCATTTTCCCCTGCGTCTATTCCCATCATAAAATGAGGAGTTATACCAAAGTCCTGAAGAACAGTTACCGCTGTGCCGGCAGCCATAATTATACATTTATCTTTCAGTTCCTTAAGCAAATGGACATTTTTTTTGAGGGAAGGCCCTGCCGATACCAGTATTGCCGGCACTCCCTTGAATCTACCGATAAGCTCTGCAGCATTGGAAGCCTCAGCAATTAAATTCAGATTTTTTATATTGTTATGAACCCACAGTTCACCGAATTTTCTCCTTGTTAAAATATCCACAGTAAAGCTTTGAGCCATTTTAACAAAACGGTCTCTTAAATCTTCCCATATTTGAGGAAACAACTCTGCATATACTTCCAAAGGTTCTAATTGTATCCCGCCTTCATCGGTATTCCAAAAGAAAGTACCGATTTTGCCAAGGATTGTATCCTTATCCTCATCCACCAAAATCTCTGCCTTTTCAAACAAAAACTCCAGATTTCTTACGCAAATAATCTGATAAAAGAGGTCAATATTAGGCTCTATTATCAATACTTTTTTGTTCGGAAAGCTGGTTATCAAAACTTCCAGATGGAATGCCATTCCTATTCCAAAGACAATATCAACGCTATTGGACGGGTCCACGTATCTGTCAATCCAAGCATAAGCTTCATTTATTGGGTCTTCATGGTCGCAAAGCACATAGTCTTTTCCCAATGTTCTGACAGCAATGTTAATAACCAGATCATCCTGACGGGCAAGCAAAATCCTTTCAATGGATTTATTTTTTGAAACATAGTTGCCTTTAATGTAACTGTCCATTTTTGAATAAAGATGAGGCTGGTACTTTTTCATTATCTGAAGGTTTTTTTCCAAAACATTATTCATCGGTATCACTCATTTCAGTGTTATTTATGTAAAAACCTGCAAATCCATCTGCATAGGCAGTAAAAATCCTATTTTTCCTTTAACAGTTTACGCAATTCGTCCATAAAAGTATTTATATCTTTAAACTGCCTGTAAACCGAGGCAAACCTTACATAAGCAACCTCATCCAGTTCTTTCAGCCTTTCCATAACCATTTCGCCGATGGTTTGAGAAGTTACCTCCCTTTGAAGCGAGTTATGCAACTGCAATTCAATACTTTCAACAAGGTGTTCCAAATCATTAACGGAAACAGGCCTTTTTTCGCAAGCCCTTAAAAGACCGTTCATAAGCTTCTCCCTGTCAAAGTGTTCCCTGGTTTTATCCTTTTTTATAACCATAAGCGGCAGACTTTCTACCTTTTCATATGTCGTAAAGCGTTTTTGGCACTTGGAACATTCCCTTCGTCTTCTAATAGCAGTCCCTTCATCGGTAGGTCTCGAATCGATGACCTTATCCTCAATAAAACCGCAATACGGACACTTCATAATGCCCCCTCCTCTTTTGTTTTTTATTTATCCTTTGTTTTTTCAGTACCTTCCCTAAAAAATTAATAATGAAGCGAAGACAAGCTTTCAGAAATGATTACGGCAAATTTCGTACATATTCCCGAGTATATCAAAACAAAATCTTTTTACATAATCCAGTTACTATTATATTATAATATCTAGGAATATTAAATCAAATTTATTTAATTTAAATTAATTTGTCCAATTAATAGCTTCCCCTGTAATCTCGGCGCATATCCCTTTCATCAAATTCAACCAATATAATATCTTCACCGATTTTCTTGATTTTACTCCAGGGTATGACATAGTAGTTATCTTTTCCGAAGAAACTAAAGAGCCTGCCTTCTGCCGGTATCACAATGGCATCCAGCTTTCCGGTTTCAAGATTGATTTCCACATCGCAGACAAATCCAAGTCTTCTTCCGTCGGAAATATTAATAACCTCTTTCTGTCTGAAATCCGATGTCCTGTTCATAACCCCACACCTCATAAAACTAATATAATCAATACTATAATATATGAATTGTCTGCAATTCATATGAAAAAACCAGATATCAACTTAAAAAGCAATGATTTTTTAAGTCGAATACCTGGTTTTTTCATAGATTTTTGAAACAGATATTTATGCGGGGAGGCACTAAATTTTAAATATATTTTCGCATATGTGTAAGTGCTGTCTTTTCAAGTCTTGAAACCTGTGCCTGCGAAATTCCGATTTCTTCTGCAACTTCCATCTGCGTTCTTCCGTCAAAAAATCTTAAGTTCAAAATCAGTTTTTCCCTGTCATTTAGCTTTCTCATTGCTTCATTCAGTGCAATGCCTTCGAGCCAGTTTTCATCATTGTTCTTTTCATCTTTTACCTGATCCATAACATATATGGCATCGCCGCCATCATGATACACAGACTCAAACAGTGAGATGGGGTCTTGTATTGCATCCAATGCAAACACAATTTCCTCCTTGGGTATTCCCAATTCCTTGGAAAGTTCCTCTATAGTCGGTTCCTTTGAATTTTTGTTGGTCAAGCGTTCCTTCGCCTGAAGAGCTTTATATGCAATATCTCTCAACGACCGGCTGACACGGATTGAGTTGTTGTCACGCAAATATCTTCGTATCTCGCCGATTATCATTGGTACAGCATAAGTAGAGAATTTTACGTTTTGATTTACGTCGAAATTGTCTATTGCTTTAATAAGACCTATGCAGCCGACCTGGAACAGGTCATCGACATATTCACCTCTGTTGTTGAATCGTTGTATGACGCTTAATACAAGTCTCAGATTTCCCTTAATAAATTCCTCCCTTGCCGACTTGTCACCTTTATGCATTCTTTCAAATAGAGCTTTTTTCTGTTCGTTGGTTAAAACTGGCAGCTTTGATGTGTTTACACCGCATATTTCAACTTTATTGACTAGCATAGAATAACCTCCCGGCAGTAAATTGAAGTCAGTATCATTATTGCCACGGAGGTCATTTTTATACTGCAAAAAAGCATACAAAATTTTCTCAAAAGACCTTGACAAGCCCGTTACTTATTGGGAGAACTAGTTTTTAATTCTATTGTTAATTTATTACAATTTGGCATTCTATACCATTCTGCTTATTTCTTTTTTCAACCTGCTTATTATCTTCTTTTCCAGCCTCGATATGTATGATTGGGAAATACCAAGCATGTCGGCTACTTCCTTCTGAGTTTTTTCCTCTCCTCCGTTGGAAAGGCCAAACCTTAACTCCATAATCTTTTTTTCCCTCACGGACAGTTTTTTCATTGCATTGTTCAAAAGTTCCTTATCCACTTCATCCTCAATACTTCTGTGAATCAAATCGTTTTCAGTTCCTAAAATGTCCGATAAAAGCAGTTCATTTCCATCCCAATCTATATTTAAAGGTTCATCAATGGATATTTCCGTTTTCATCCTGCTGTTTCTTCTAAGATACATCAGTATCTCATTCTCAATACATCTGGAGGCATAGGTTGCAAGCTTAATGTTTTTACCGGGATTGAAGGTATTAATTGCCTTAATCAACCCTATTGTACCAATGGAAATTAAATCTTCCACTCCTACTCCCGTATTTTCAAATTTGCGGGCGATATACACCACAAGTCTTAAGTTTCTTTCAATCAAAATCGTTTTAACTCCATATTCCTTTTTTTCCAGCTTGCTAAGCAAATAGTTCTCCTCTTCACTGCTAAGCGGGGGTGGCAGCGCTTCACTTCCTCCGATATAATGAACCGGAAATCTTTCATGTATTTTGAACCTTTTCAAAAAATTTATGTACTTGATCCAAAAAAAAAGTCTTGCCTTCTTAAGAAGAATCATTATTCCTTCCCCCTTCAGTTTTTGTCTGATTTTATTAATTTACACCAAATCCGGGCTTAGAAGTGCATTATAATTTTCGCCTTTGGAAAGAGCTTTGTTATAAATGCCTACAATCACATCGGTTACCCCCTTCCTTTCATTTTTATCTCCAATTTCTATATAATCCGGTTTAAAGCCTATCAAGATTCCGTTTTCCTTTCCCAGTGATGTAAAAGGAATTATCCTGAATCTTGAAAACCATCTGGAATTAGATACAATCTTTGTTACCCTCACCAAGTCATCCTCTTTCGATTCTTCAAAAATATTCTGAATTTCCTCAGGTAAAATACTTTTTATAGCATTGAACTCCACTACAATGACAGGAGAATGGGTAAGGGGGTCAAACAATGCATTGCCGGTATCAACCAATGCCGACAAATTAATGATTCCATTTTCAAAGGCAATTTTCAAAGGTAAAAGCAGCCTGTCTTTAACCAATCTGCTCTGTATGATTTCCCAGAATATTTTGACTATAATACCTACCGTTGCAACACACAGAACCATAACCGTCCACTTTGAATTCCAGTAGACATAGAAGAATCCGTCCCTTATAAATCCGCCGCTATGATTGAAATATAAAAAGGCAAAACCGGCACCGGCAAAAATAAAGGTTGATATATAGAACATTACCATAGTCTTGAAGAAGGCAGTAAAGCGCTGGAATGAGAAGGCAATTGCTACAATGGCAAAAGAAATTGCTATTTTCGTAATCGTAGTGTAATACACATCAAGTGAAGGATAAACTACCAGGAACGCAACATAAATCGCACCCACAAAGGCTGCCAAAAACAGCCTCAGATGAGATGTTTTATTCTTTGAAAACTTGGCTGTCATTAAGAGAATCAAGTAATTCATAACGATATTTTCAAGTACCAACACATCAAGATATATTTCCATACACTTCACCCCCTGCAAGTGTACATGCTGTCCGTTTAAAGTTACATAAACCCTCTATAATCAAATACTATTAACATATATGCAAGAGCATGTTTTTTTATTCCACTTTTTATTAAAGAAATTTAAAAATAAAATAAAAATTAAAGTTGTCCCGAAGTTCATATTAATTATACAAATTGCCCTATATATAATTTGTCAAACCCCACTGTTGAAAAAAATTATCCTTTGAAAAAAAATGTTAGTACTCATTAAAGCAACATCTTATTGCTCTTTCGTACCGTTCTAAAAAATCCTGTTCAAAATGGAAAAATCATGGTATACTATTATCTAATGAAGGAGGTTCGTATCATGGAGGAAAAAATATTGCAAGCATTAGCTGAATTGAGCAATCAATTTGATAGTCTCAGAAAAGATGTAAACAGCAAGCTTTCAAACTTGGAAAACAAAGTTGATGCTCTGCAAATTCAAACCAAAGAAAATACCGAAATATTAAAATCCCTAGTACACTCAGCAGAAGTAAACAAAGCTGAACATGACAGGATGGACAATGATATAGCACATATCAAAGGCGAATTGGAATCCATCAGAGAAATCTTAGTAAAAGTTGGAATAGTTACATCCAGTAACTGGAATGAAATAGATAAGTTAAATGCAATTAAGTAAATTTCCGGATATGTTCTATATATTTATTTTTCAATTCATTAAAAATACAATAAATAAAAATACAAAAAGAGCAGAAAGGTTACCCTAACTGCTCTTTATTATATCCATTCAATTAATTACTTAAAGCGATTTCTTCTTAAGAATGTCGGAATTTCCAACTCGTCAGACATAGGCTGTGGATCCGGTTCGTTTTCTATTATCCTTCCACTGGATATACCTATTTTCTCAGCAGGTTTTTCCTGCTTTCTGATAGTCGGAACTTTGTCAAATCCGGTTGCTATAACGGTAATTAGCAGCTCGTCCTTTAAGTTTTCATCAATTACAGCACCAAATATGATGTTTGCATCGGGGTCAGCCGATTTCTGCACCAGTTCGGCTGCAGTATTGACTTCAAACAATCCAAGATCCGGACCTCCGGTAATATTGAGAAGCACTCCTCTTGCGCCTTCAATTGAAGTTTCGAGCAATGGACTTAAGATTGCCTGTTTTGCAGCTTCTTCCGCTCTGTTCTCTCCTGATGCCCTTCCAATACCCATATGTGCCAGACCAGTATCCAACATAATGGTCTTTACATCTGCAAAGTCCAGGTTTACAAGTCCCGGTACCGCAATAAGGTCGGAAATACCCTGTACACCCTGTCTTAACACATCATCGGCAATTTTGAAGGCATCCACGATGGAAGTCTTCTTTTCAGCAACCTGAAGCAATCTGTCATTAGGTATAGTCACCAATGTATCAACTACCCCTTTAAGGGTCTCTATACCTCTTTCTGCATGCTGCATTCTCTTTCTTCCTTCAAACATGAAGGGTTTTGTAACAACACCGACAGTAAGGATACCCATTTCCTTTGCAATCTGGGCTACAACCGGTGCTGCACCGGTTCCTGTACCTCCACCCATACCTGCTGTTACAAAAACCATATCGGCACCCTTTATTGCCTGTGCTATTTCATCCCTGCTTTCATTTGCAGCTTTTTCCCCGATTTCGGGATTTGCTCCTGCTCCAAGTCCTTTTGTAAGTTTATCTCCAATCTGGATCTTTGTATTCGCCTTTGACAAAAATAAAGCCTGTTTGTCAGTATTTATTGCAATAAACTCAACTCCGCGAAGTCCCGCAGATATCATTCTATTTACAGCATTATTACCTCCGCCGCCAACACCTACAACTCTAATCTGGGCAAATTGTTCAAGATCAATATCAAATTCCAACAATATGAGTCCCTCCTTATTCTTTCGTAATGCGCCAATCGTCAATCATCTGCCTAAATCTGCTCACGTAACATTCCACATCATATATCCTGTATATCATATATGGTTAATTTCTTCAGTTACATTTTGTCAATTCCATTCTTTCAATATTTAATAATATCTTAATATCAGGATTTATGCAAGAATGTTTTGGTTTGAAAACAAACTAGAATATTAAAACAAATTATTAAATAGATTTGCCAATTTTTTCAAAATACCACCCGGATTCCTTTCCTTTTTCTTTTTCGCCTTCTTGCCTTTGCAATCCGATTCCTTGGCACCGAATCTGTTCACAATATATTTTGCACAGCCGGCAGCAATTAAAAACTCCTGTTGGCTTATGTTTGAAACTCTATAAGACGCAATCCTTACCGGCAAATCAAACATTTCATAGGCCAACTGAATATTTCCGTCGATATAGGAAATACCTCCGCCTGCCAGTACAACTCCTTTTCCATAGCCATTCAACACATTTGCTTCTTTCAGCTGTTCTTTGCAAAGATAAAATATCTCCTGAACTCTTGCTTCTATTATTTCAACAATTTCGGATACCTTTATGTTCTTCTTTTTATTTTCATTTATTTCGTTCACTGTAATTTCCTGGTCATTTTTTATCAGGGAAGTAAGCGCAAGTTCATATTCCCTTTTTAGTTTATCCGCTTCATTGTATGGTATTCTAAGTCCTATGGAAATATCGTTGGAAATATGGTCTCCGCCCACCGGTATTGCACCGAAATAGACCAGTCTGTTGTTTTTTATAACCGATATGTTGGTAATACCTCCGCCTACATCAATAAGTATTACTCCCATATCCTTTTCTTCCTGGGTAAGAGCAACTTCCGCTGCAGCCAGGCCTTCAAGTACAAAACCGTTAACCTTTAACCCAGCTTTTTCCATGCTCTTTAATATATTCTGCACAAAAGTAATTTTTCCTGCAACTACATCAACTTCAACTTCTAATTTTCCCCCCGACATTCCGACAGGGTCTACAATTTCATCATACCCGTCCACAATATACTGTATCGGTATTACATCGATAACCTGTCTATCCTGGGGCAGGTTAACATTCTCTGCACTTTGCAAAACTCTTCTCACATCATTTACGGTAATCTCCCTGTCTTCACCGGAAATACTTATACCGCTTTTATTATGAATTATATCGGCATGTATTCCCATTATATTAACATACGCTGAATCCACTTCAACATTTGCCAGAGATTGTGCTTTTATCATACAGTTTTTAATTGAATTGGCCGTACTCTCTATATCAACTATTATCCCTTTTTTTATGCCGCTGCACGGTTCCATGGCCTTTCCCAATACTTCCAGTTCGCCGGTGTCGCTGGCTCTTGCAATTAATGTACATATTTTTGAAGACCCTATGTCAACGCAACTTATTATATTCTCCACAAGTGTGAACCTCCCATAATCCAAGGCATGTACTTAATAGGCACAGCTTTTTGTCATAGGTAAATTTTTTGGAAAATACCCCAATAATTCATTACATTGTATACTTTGTTTTTTTATTATTGCAACTTATATGTATTTAAAAATAAAATTGAATCCAATTAACATAATATTTGTTTATAAAGTATTTGAAATCCATAATTTTCTACTTAATTTTCAGTATTATTTATTATATTATCTTTTTTTGAAAGTTTATTCAATAGTATTCTACGAATAATTGCAAAATTCAAAAACAGTCGGTTTCCGAAAGCGAATACTGCTGCAAGATAAAGCTGAATACCCAGCTTATCGCCTATATATGCCAATATTGCTGCCAAAACGGCATTGCCGAAAAATCCTGTCAGGAATACACTTAGATTGAATTTCTTCTGTAAAGTTGCCAAAACGCCTCCAAATACAGAATCTAAGGCAGCAAGTATAGCAATGGCCACATAATTCGAATATGCCGCAGGGATATCGTAAGGAATAAATATCCCCAATATAATACCGATAATTAATCCCAGCAAAGGTAACATAACATTGTCCTCCTATTGTTCCGGAATAAAACTCGGGGTGTCCCCTGTTGTAAAATCCAAATAACCTTTATCGTTTTTGTCCAGCTTGTTGAAAAAAACCTCTCTTAAAAAACTTAATCGGTAATTGCTTATTTTTTTATAATTTCCAAGATTGACTTTAATCCTCGAATCCAGCATAAGACCGATATTATCCCAATCCGAAACATCAATATAGTTCACATATTTAAAAATTGCTTTGCTGCTGTCATAAACATTATCATTATCCAAATTTTTAATTTCATCAACTACCTTTATATATATATCAAATTTCCTGCTGTCCTCTGCATTTAAAGCTTGTCCCAATTGACAGCCGTCAAAGCCCAGCCCTTTAACACAAGGCAAATTCAAGCCGGAAATATCATCCTTCAAATCAAGTATATAACCTTCTTTATCAATAATCAAATATTTATCCATGTAAGGACTGACTACAAAGGGATCTCTTTCCGTCAAAGCAATATTTACTTTATTGGGAATCCCCAGCCTAACGGAAGCTTTTTTAACATAGTGACATTTTTCCTCAATGCTTTTTTCCGCCTGGATGGATCTAAACAATAATATGCTCTTAACATCCCAACCATTCGTCCTAAACCAATTATTTCCCACAACCAGATTGGTTACTCCTATTATTTCGTTTGCATCATAATGAATATTTCCCGAAACGCTGATGGAACTTATATTAAACAGCGGTGACAGTGCAAGGAGAACTAAAGTTCCCACAAATAAGACACTCAGCAGGAGAGACCTAAAAAATTTCAATCTCCTTTTTCGTCTTCTGGCTTTTCTTTTGTATATTCTATCCGCTTCCCTCGGCTTACCAGTCCCTTGATTCTTTTTACTCAAAACACTAACCCCTTTATTCTTCCCTAGTAATTAATGCTCCGACTTGCGACAGTCTTTCTTCGATTTTTTCGTATCCTCTGTCAATATGCTTCGTACCACTGACAACTGTTGTGCCTTCTGCAGCAAGACCGGCCAATACCAATGCGGCACCGCCTCTTAAATCCCTTGCGGTAACCGTTGCCCCAGTGAGCCCCTTCACACCTTTTATTACTGCCAGCCGTCCTTCAAGTTTAATATCGGCACCCATTCTCATAAGCTCTTCAACATGTTTGTAACGGTTTTCAAAGATTGTTTCAACAAAAATACTTGTTCCGCGCGCTATGGAAAGCAGTGAGATAAACTGGGACTGCATATCCGTCGGAAATCCCGGATACGGTAAAGTTCTTATTATATCAATTGCCTTTGGTCTGGTTGGTCCGAAAATATGTATTGTATTCTTTTTTGTATTTATACGGCAGCCGCATTCTCTCAAGTATGTAATCACAGGTATCAAATGTTCCGGCATAACGCTTCTAAGTGTAATATCACCGCCGGTTATTGCCGCCGCCACCAGATATGTACCTGCTACTATTCTGTCGGGAATCACAGTGTGCTCAACATCCCGCAGTTTTTTATTATTCCCTTTTATCCTTATAATACTCGTACCGGCCCCAGTTATATCCACGCCCATACCTATAAGGAATTTTTGCAGATCAACAATTTCCGGTTCTCTTGCTGCATGCCTTATAATCGTGTCCCCTTCTGCAAACACCGCTGCCAGCATTATATTCTCTGTTGCTCCGACACTTGGGAAATCCAGTTGTATATCCGCACCTTTCAGTTTATCGGCCTCACAGTAAATAAATCCGTGGTGGGCATCATGGACCTTTACTCCCATCTTCCGCATTGCCTTCAGGTGCAAATCTATAGGTCTCGGACCTATTTCACACCCGCCTGAGTGTGAAAAATTATTGGCACATTGTTCTATATCTATAACATTTTATCACTTAAAAATTAATGTATCAAATATTTTTTTGCGGAAATACTTTCCGTATAATTGAAATTTATAATAATATTGTAACCGATAGTGGTCATAATCTATATAAAACTATTCTGTCTTAAAATTTTATATATATAATACAAAACCTTTATGTTATAATAATTACTCAGAGCATTTTGCCAACTTGTTCTTGCTTCCTTCCTCCAATTGGAAGAAGGCAGTATAAAAAAATAAATTTAGAAGTAGGGACCTGTATGAACATAAGACTTACGTTTACAATAATAGTTACCAAAATACTGGTTTTTGCACTGAGACTGCTAAAAAGCGGAGGTACCACTCTTCCCGGCAAAGTTGCCCGGAAACTTTATCCCGATATAATAAAGGTTATATCCAGGGATTATAAAATAATCATGGTAACCGGTACCAACGGTAAAACTACTACCACCAGGATAATAGGCGAAATTTTGAAAGTTAACAATCTGAAATACATTTCGAACAAATCAGGGGCAAACCTCTTCGGAGGTATTGTTACAACTTTTATTGACTCGGTTGACCTACGCGGCAGGGCAAAGGCACCCATAGCCCTTATTGAGGTTGACGAGGCTGCCTTTAACGTAGTAACCGACTATATTGAACCGGATGTTCTTGTGGTAACAAACTTCTTCAGAGATCAGCTGGACCGCTATGGCGAATTGTACTCCACTTTGAACAGCGTAAAATCGGGAATCGGCAAATGCCAAAAAACAAAGCTTGTTTTAAACGCCGATGACTCTTTATGTGCTTCTTTAGGAAAAGACAGCGGCAAGGAAGTCGTCTATTACGGTTTTGCAAAGGAAGCATACTCTTCGGCTGAGAAACTTGTCAATTCCGATGCTATGTTCTGCATATTCTGCAAAACCAAATATGACTACGAAAATCATGTTTACGGGCACCTTGGCACCTTTGTCTGCAGTTCCTGCGGTTACTGCAGGCCTCAGAGCCGGGTAACCTGTGAAAAAGTGCTGGAATTAAACACTTCCCATTCCAATGTATTATTCTCCATAATCTCAAAAGAAAGTGAGCTGGAGAACAAAACATTGCAGGCAAAAATCAACCTCCCCGGGCTTTATAACATTTACAATGCTTTGGCTGCCACTGCTTGTGCTACAGCTTTGGAGCTTTCTTCCGACAACCTTGTTGAAGCCCTGGAAAACTTTGAATGCGGTTTCGGAAGAATGGAGACAATTTCAACCGAAGGTAAAACCATAAAAGTTATTTTGGTCAAAAACCCTACCGGTTTTAACCAGGTTTTGAATTTCCTCATGACAGAAGATAAAAACATGCAAGTTGCATTTCTTATAAACGATAGACTGGCTGACGGTACCGATATATCTTGGTTATGGGATGTTGACTTCGAAATACTGGAAGATGCTCAAGAAAGAATTGACAACTTTTACGTGTCGGGTATCAGAGCCGAAGATATGGCCGTAAGGCTAAAATATGCGGGAATAGACTGCAGTAAAATCCATATTGTAAAGAACTATGAAGAACTTTTGGCAAAAGGACTTTCCAATACGGAAACCGGCCACAATTTTTATATACTTCCTACGTATACGGCTATGCTGGATATCAGAAAGCTGCTCAGGAAGAAATTTGGATTAAAGGAGTTTTGGAAATAGTATGTATGAGCTGAATATATGTCATCTGTATCCCGATTTGCTGAACCTCTATGGAGACAGAGGAAATATCATTGCAATTGCCAGACGTTCACAATGGCGGGGAATTAAAGTTAACATATCCGACATCAGCATCGGCGATAAATTTGATGCTGAAAAATACGATATTATCTTTCTTGGCGGCGGCCAGGATTTTGAACAGGAAGTAATACAGGATGACGTATTGAATAAAAAGGGCAATGAGATCAGAAATGCCATTGAAAACGATAAAATCTTTCTTGCCATCTGCGGTGGCTATCAACTTCTGGGGAACTACTACAAAACCTGGGACGGAAAAGAAATAGAGTTCCTGAGAGCCCTTGACCTTTGGACTATCGGAAGCAAAAAACGAATGATAGGAAACTTTTGCTTTGAGTGCGACTTTTTAAAAACCGACAGCTTTGACGGAAGAGTTGTAGGTTTCGAAAACCATTCCGGCAGGACTTACTTAGGTCCTTCCGTCAGACCCCTCGGAAAGATTGTCAAAGGTTATGGCAATAACGGTGAAGACGGATTTGAAGGTGCAATCTACAAAAATGTCTATTGTTCCTATTCCCATGGCAGTCTGCTTCCTAAAAATCCTCACCTGACCGACTACCTTATTACCCTTGCCCTCAAGCAGAAATATAAGGATTTTGATTCTCTTGAGAAACTGAATGATGAATTTGAAGAACTGGCGCGTAAAACCATGATTCAAAGAATAGTGGGATAAACAGATAAAAAAGCTCCGAAGGCCGAAACCTTCGGAGTTTTTTAATTCAGTATCATATTTAATCAATTATCGTAATGGGAAGAGATTCTGTTATAATGCTTACCTACAATCATAATATCTTCCATATTTATAGCACCGTCTTTGTTGATGTCGCTGCTTTCTTCATACCTGTCATCGCCTTTTACAGCATTGTAGGATTTACATATATGCATTATATCTTCCATATTAATAGCATTATCCTGCTGGCCGTTTATTACCATATCTCCAGCCCACATAATTATTGGTGCATCTTGTGTAGATATTTCGATATTTCCGGTAACAACAACATTTTTTATCTCCCTTGCAAGATAGTTTGCCTTTGTAATTTTAAGTGTATATCCTTCTTCCCTTGCAGGTACTCCGGATATTTTAAAATATCCGTCTTTGGATTCGGCTTTCAAACCTGTTCCCACTATTTCCACTACAAAGCCAGATTCTATCTCGGAAAGCTTATCTTCATTATACATAAAGTCGGATTTGATGTAACCGGAAACGCTATATTTATCTGCACCCTCAACGAGTTTTAACAGACCGAAAGCTTCGGTGTTCTTGTAACCGACTCCTGTTGCGTCATTCCAGTTGGACATTCCGTCTCTTACTCCATTGGCATCGGAATCGTCATTTACCTGTACATCAAAGCCCATTATGTGTCCTGCGCTTTTTGGTGTCTTAAACGGAACTGCTGCTTCTACAAGGTATCCCGTTACTGTGTCCTCGCCATACACAAATTTTGTTACCGTAACAAATTTGTCGTCAAGACAGTTGGCACCATAAGATTG
This sequence comes from Acetivibrio clariflavus DSM 19732, assembly GCF_000237085.1. GTDB lineage: Bacteria > Bacillota > Clostridia > Acetivibrionales > Acetivibrionaceae > Acetivibrio > Acetivibrio clariflavus. The sequence continues at coordinate 2,516,979 of NC_016627.1, forward strand.
TACATTATTGTAGTTTACACGGTATTGGGCATCATCATATTCATATTCGGCAGTTCTTCCGTTGTTTTCGTCAATAAAGAACTCAATTGAATCCTGCTCCCACGGATTTTCAGCTGCGTCGCATAAGTTATTGTCCTCCACATAAGCCAAAACATATAAGTAATTTTCATCCCACAATGTTTTAACAGTAGCTTTTGAAGGATTGGTTCCTGCAGTAATTATATCAGTGGAAATTTCGTTTGCATCTGCCCAAATATCATCCACTTCTCCGTCAATAATCGGAGTACCTTTTAGAGCTTCAGTATACTTAGGATTGATAAGCCTCAAAACACCGTAACCGGAAGTATCCGCATCCTGGTTATTTTTTGTGTCGTTCCAGCTGACCTTTACTGCTGCATCGCCTTCACCATAAGTCAGCCTTACATCAAAGCCTATTTTACTTGCAGGACTGTCAATAAACGGCATGCAAACTTCAAACTCATAACCGTCCTCTGTTTTGTTCGAAATTACCGTAACTGCACCGGTAGTTTCACCGGAAGCTGTAAAGGCATAGTAAACATCTTCCGTTTCGTTTCTTTCATTCTTGCTGTTGTTTTCATCAATGTAGAACTCAATTTTTGACGGTTCTCCATTCACCTTCAGCAAAGCATAAAGGTTCTCGTCATCCCACAAAGTCTTGACTGTTCCTTTTACATTGCCGTTCGAGTCAACAATATTTACGCTCTTTGCTATATCCCATACATCATCTTTGCTGCCGTCAATAATTGGACTTCCCTTAAAGGACAGTGCATTATTTATGAATACAGGCAGCTTTGAAGCATCGACCAATGCCCAGTATGCGTATTTTGCTTTTCCGTATTTGTCGAACAGCAATGGTGCATCGGTTCTGCTTATACCGTCATGGTAGTTCAACCAGGTCATATCATCTTTTAATCCCCAGAAAGTAACTCCCTTTATTTTACCAGGGTACTCTTCAGCAAGCTTCTTCAACATATCGAAAAGTTCTTTATATTTGTATGCCTGTTTAATTAACTGTTCCTCAGTTATCGGTGCGTTTGGTTCAGTCAAACTGTTATATACCGACATATCCAACTCTGTAATCTCAACTTCAAGTCCTAAGTCAAGATAACCTTTTAAAGTCTCTTTAATTCCTTCTACTGAGCCATAGTTTATTCCAATATGACCTTGATGTCCAACACCGTCGATGTGAGATTTTTCTTTAAGTTCTTTAACCAAGTTAAGCATTGCTTCTCTCTTTTGAGGATTTTCCTCATTGTTGTAGTCGTTGTAGTATAGTTTTACTTTACCTACAAGACCTTCCTCAACAAGGGCCTCATAAGCATAATCAAAGGCTTTTATAACATAGTCGTCACCAATAATCTGTCTCCACTTGGAATTTCTGAGACCATAAGGCTGGCTGTCTCCAATGGCTTCGTTTACAACATCCCAAACTTCAACTTTGTCGCCATAGTACTTAATCAAAGTCTTAATGTGTGTTTTCATTCTCTCTAAGAGTACTTCCCTTGATACATCATTTCCTTCATCATCAACAAATATCCAGCTCGGTACTGCCTGATGCCATAAAAGAGTATGGCCTCTTAAACGCATTCCGTTTTCCTGAGTAAATTCAACATAACGATCGCCTTTCGCAAAATTGAAACTACCTTCTCTTGGCTGCATTGAGTCAATCTTCATATCGTTTTCGGCAGTAATACTGTTAAAGTGCTTTTTAATCAAATCCGACTGAAGTTGGTTATCAAATGCCGAAGACGGTACTGCAACCCCAATAGGGAAATAGTCGGCATAGACATCTTTCAGTGAAGGAATGTCCGGTTCAATACCTTCCTCAGGCAATGGTGCAACTATGAGCACATCGTCTATACCTATTTCTGTTGTAGGATGGCCTGATTCAACATATATAAAGAGCTGTTCCAATTCACCGGTATATGTAATGGTATAAGTTCCTTTCAATTCAACCCATGTACGGCTTGGAACTTCATAATCCACAGCTATTGTGTTATATGTAGGATCCCCGTCGGCATCAGTACAGATTGTTATTCTCATCTCCTGGGGTTTTCCAGAAGTTTGATAAACCCACATGGATACTTCTATAGTCTGACCCTTCTTTACTTTATTCATAAGGTCGAATTTTGCTCCCTGCCATGTGTCTGCTCTGCCGGTAACAAACAGGCTCTTGAAACCGCCATGAGCAGTAGATCCGTTGATATAAAGCTTTGCGTCAGTACCGGTACCGTTGGCAGTCCAGCCGTCAAATTTGGATTCTTCAAAGCTTGTATTGCATATTATTGCATCTTCTTTCGGATCTTTAATTTTACCTGCAATAACTATGTCATCCACAAAGAAATCAAAACCCAATTCCGGTGATTCCAAATAGAAAGTAAGGCCTAAAGGTTCTCCGGTGTAATCATAGGTATACAAACCTTCCAATTTGGTCCACTTTCCGCTTGGAACTTCAAGATTCTCTGCTACAGTTGTATAAAACTTGGCGTCATATAGGTTTTCACTGGTGTCATCGGGACAGTAGGCTGTAAATTTGAAAGGCTGAGGCTCTCCGCTGTCCTGATATACCCATGCCGAAGCATAATAAGTGTTTCCTTTAACCAGCTTGCCCATTAAATTGACTGTAGGGCCTTCCCATGGATTGCTTCTTCCTGTAACTTCCATGCTGTAGTCGCCGCTATTGGCAACTTTATCGCTTATGGCCAGGACTGAACCTGCACCGCTCCAACCCGCTGTGCTGTTGTTTTCAAAATTGCTGTTTACAACAGCCGGACCAACTATAATTATATCGTCAACATAGAAATCAAAACCGATTTCTGCTGCTTCAACATATATAACCATATCTATAGGCGAACCTTCATATTTATAGGTATACAAACCTTCCAATCTTGTCCATTCTCCGCTTGGAACTTCAAGATTCTCTGCTATGGTTGTATAGAACTTGCTGTCATAGAGATCTTCGCTGGTATCATCACAGCTATAAGCTGTCATTCTGAAAGTCTGCGGTTCTCCGGAATCCTGGTATACCCAGGCTGAACAATAATAGGTCTCACCTTTTTCCACTTTGCCCAAAAGGTTAATTTGCGGACCTTCCCAGGCATAAGTCCTGTCCGATACTTTTAAACTTTTTGTTCCTCCGTGAGCAATATCGGAGACAATTGTGTTTTTCTCGGTATACTTGTTATTTACGCCAGAAAGTGTACCGTTTTCAAACCCTGTGGCAAACGGAAACAAATTTGTTTCCTGCTCAACTGTGAAAGCCGATACATTTCCTATAAATAGTGCCGAAACTAAAAAACTCAGCACTGTCACTAGTGAAATAATTCCCCTAGCTTTCATTTTTGTTCCCCCTTGTTTTAATATTTTTTATATAAATATCCCATCAGGCGTGCAAAAGCAAACCCGACAGAATATCCGATAACAGTGACAATAACAAAAAATTATAAAATCATATATATTACTTCGATATTATTTACTTAATATAATGCCTATTGCGGAATCTAAAGATTATCAGCGTGTAAACAACACTATTACAATATCAGAAAGTGCTTTCCATATAAGATCTAACTAAATTGAATACTGCATTGGAAGGATATATTTTAATTCAGATATAGGTTATAATTAAAAATAGTTTCTCTACTAAATATTATATCTTAATCGGGAGTTTCGCAACAATAATTTCAATCAATAAAAAAACTTAATCTGTAAATTCAATGCATTTTCCTCATATTCAAATGTTTTTGGAATTTAACATAAAAAATAAAAAATGGACTTTCAACAGTCCATCCCGTAAAATCCATCGATTTGTTAAATTTATATGTTAATTGGCTTTTGGAAATTCATTGTCGGCTCTGTGAAAAAATCTGTGCCGTTTAAACTTTTAAACACCCTAAATATTCTGTGATATATGCTGTATCGCACTTTTCAATAATTCCACTTCTTCTCTGTTCATCTCATTCATTTCTTCGTGTCTGCGTTCGTTAATTTCAAAATGATTTTGCTGAACCTCTGCCAATATCTTAATATTATCATTTGCTTTTTCAAGTAAAGCATTATTTTTATCTACTTTTTTATTTAGTTCATAAATACTTTTATTAGCCTCATCTACCCTTTGATTGAGTTCATATATATTTTTATTGGCATCATCAATCCTTTGATTTACCCCGTCAAACTTTTTATCTACCTCATCAAATTTTCTGTCTATTTCATCAAACCTTTGATTTACTTCCAACTTAAAACTGGTTAATTCGCTATATATCCTTTCCATCATTTCATATAACTTATTCTCCATAGCATCACTCTCCTCAAACAGTATATCATTAAATTCTTATTTTTTAAACAGATTTTTTTATTTATTTTTTTAATATAAAAAATCTCAGAAACGTCTATTTTCTGAGATTTTTTATATTCCTTAAATTTCGGTTATGTGTAAACAATTTTTTCAATATAGTCTTATAATTTTGACTCCTCGGCATATTGCAGAATTCTTGTCAGTGTAACCTCAAAACATATCTTAATTGCTTCAAAGTCCATATTGGATATATAATAGGTTTCCATTCTATCATGAATTTCTTTTGCCTTGGCAATGCTTTTTATTGCGCTATCCATGATAGAATCGAACTGCTCCTTGTTGTATTCCAGCTCGCACTTATATTTATCCAATATCTTATTATCTATATATTCATCAAGATTTATAGGTACAATGTCTTTTATATTAATTTTGTGATATTCATTTGAAGTAGCAAGGGCCACTCCCAGTTTAGGTATAACCAAATGCTCAAGCTTCAGGGGATTTAATGCGCAATAATAAGCCTCAACATCATACCCTTTTTCAACTGCTGTTTCCATAACCTTTGAAATTACTTTCTCAGTCCCTGTTCCGGGCCTGCCTTCCAACATATAGACCTTATTACCTTCCAACAGGGTAGACAAATAGTTAACATACCCGTTAGGCGTTATCGCACTTGCAAAAAGCCGCCTTATACTGCCTTCCTTTTTCGCTGTATCAGTATCTCCAAACAAGAGGTCTATAAATTCTTTTGCAACTGAATTGACTTTGGCATTGTCAATCCCCCAGCTTATAATTTCCATGCTGTCCTCATAAAAGGAATAGGCCCCTTTTATGTACCTGTATGCCCTTCTGAAATTCCTACCCACTTCCCGGTTATCATCCATTATCTCTCTTTTGTGTTTACGTATCCCCTCTTCATTCCAGAAATCGCCAAGATGTATAATCTCGTCCACAGCACCGGGATTTTTAGGGTCCACTACATGGGATTGGGTATGATATACACAAACTTTTCAGTATTTATAACAGATAACTGGTCTGGCCCTTATATATACGAGGTTTTGCAACCTAGAACAAAGAACCGTCCCCTGTTCTAGGTTAGAAGGGATTGGATTTCTTTTATTATGTCATCTTTGTCCACCAGTTTCTTTATCTTCTTGTCCCTTGTGCATATTTCGATTTTATTTGCTTCCAGATTTTTTGCGCTTACAATTACTCTGACTGGTATGCCCAGCAAATCGGCATCAGCAAACTGTACACCGGCGTTCAGCCCTCGGTCGTCAATTATAACCTCGTACTTTTGCTGTCTGAGCTTTTCATATAATTCGAAAGCAAACTCATTGACCCCTTCCTTATTACTGTTCAGTACACAAATATGAATATGCCACGGTGCTATTGAAACAGGCCAGATAGGACCGTAATCATCATGTCTTGCCTCAATCACTGCTGCCATCAATCTGCCCACACCTATACCGTAACATCCCATTATGGGGTTTTTACGCTGACCGTCCACATCAGTATATTCCATATTCATGCTGGCAGTATATTTTGTACCCAGCTGGAATATATTACCTACTTCAATCCCCCTTACCAGCTCTATAACTCCCGAATTACAATTTAAGCACCGGTCTCCACTATTGATTTTCGATACATCGTAATACTTATCTACTTTAATATCCCGTTTCATGCTAAAACCTTTCATATGGTAATCCTTTTTGTTAGCACCACAGATAAGGTTAAGCTCACCTTCCAATGATCTGTCAAAGATTATATCCAATTCTACTTCATCCAGCCCCATCGGGCCTATGAACCCAAAGCATAGAGGCACATCCTTATGTTCTGTCAGTGGAAATACATTGGCTCCAACTATTTTTCTCAATTTTGCCTCATTTACTTCCAGGTCTCCTCTTATGAAAACCACCAAAGGCTTGGATGAATTCTGAACTGCAAAAACAGCCGACTTGACAAAGCGACCGGCAGGCAATCCAAAGAAAGATGCCAAGTCGTCTATAGTGGTTATGTCAGGTGTATGAACTTCCTTAAGAATATTCTCCGAACAGTCATTATGCTTTATATTGGCCCGGGCAACTTCAAGGTTGGCTTTATAACCGCACTGTTTGCAAACGGCAATGGTATCTTCACCGGCCTCACACAACAGCATGAACTCGTGGGCAACATTTCCGCCCATCATTCCTGTATCGGATCCAACGGCTACAACTTCAGGAATACCGACGCGTCTGAAAATTCTATGATAGGCTTCAAAGCATTCTTGATAAAATTTTTCCAAATCTTCCTGGGATGTATGAAAGGAATAGGCATCCTTCATGGTAAATTCCCGAACTCTGATAAGTCCGCCCCTGGGTCTAGGTTCATCTCTGAATTTGGTTTGTATCTGGTATATCATAAAAGGATATTTACTGTAGCTTACTGCATCATTCCTGACCAAATGGACCGCAGCTTCCTCATGGGTCATACCCAAAAGCATATCATGGTCGTTTCTGTCCTTAAATCTTGCAAGTTCTGCTCCTATGGCTTTGTACCTTCCCGATTCTTCCCAAAGTTCCTTCGGCATAACCACCGGCAGCAATACTTCCTGCCCTCCGATAGAATCCATTTCCTCACGAATAATCTGTTCAATCTTGGACACAATCCTTTTTGCCGGAGGCAAAAGGGAATATATCCCGTTGGAAACTTGTTTTACATACCCGCCTCTAAGTAAAAAAATGTGGCTAATCAAACTTGCCTCTGCAGGTTTTTCCTTATATCTTTCTCCCAATAATCTTGACAATCTCATCTACAACACTCCTTGTAAAATCTATATGTCAACCTGACATTGCAGACTTAAATTTCATAAAACTTAAAATACCATATCCATTGCAAAAAAACAAGCCACCAGTATTTAATAAACCGTTAGAAAAAAGCCAAAGTCTCCTCTCTGGTAAATGCTACTGTATAAGCAAAACCAAAGAGGAGACTTTAGATCAATACCTTTTAATCCTGATTTTAAAATACCGGTAAACTACAGCGAATTTAGGTAAATAGCCCTAACCGATTCTCTGTTGGCCTCAACCGGTGCCAGACCTAAAAGCATTCCCAAACTGGGTGTGTTAAAGGAAAGCTCGGTAAGTTTTTCAACATCTGATTCACTAAAGCCTATATTTTTCAATCCCGGTTTTATACCCAGGCTTGACAACCAATCCCTTAATCCGTTAAAAGCTTTGTCCCCTTCATCCGGTGAGCCGGTAAGTCCGCCTACTATAGGTGACAATATATCGGCAAGAACTTTGGCTGAAGCAGGATAAATCTGCTTTACCACAGCCGGTACAAGAAGGGCAAGACCCAATCCGTGAGCGAGTTCCGGTTTAACAGCACTTAACGGGTGTTCCAAAGCATGGGTATAATGCAGCATACCGTTGTCAAAAGCAATACCTGCAATTAGAGAAGCATATAAAAGATAATATCTTGCTGTAAGGTCATTAGGATTGTTAATGGCCACAGGGAGATATTTGGCCACAAGCCGTACCGTTTCCTGAGCCAGTAAAATAGAATAGGGAGTTGCAACCTTTGTTGTAGCGGCTTCAATAACGTGATTTAAAGCATCCACCGATACATAAACCGTTTGCTCGGCAGGAAGTGAAGTCATAAGTGCAGGATCGTCAATGGAGTACAGAGGATATATGCAATCGTAAGCTATTGCCGGCTTATATTCCTTTTCCGGTATGCTGACAACTGCAAACCTGTCTACTTCGGTACCTGTTCCATGGGTAAGATTGACAGCAACTATTGGCACTGCCTTATCCGGTGTGAATTTGTATTCATAAAGCTCCCTTGCCGTTTTGTCTTTATACTCCATCAAAATGGCAACACTTTTAGCGGCATCAATAGGGCTTCCTCCTCCAATGGCAATTACTGCCTGTGCCCCAAACTCCAATGCCATTTTGGTGGCAGTATCAACTTGATCTACCGTTGGATTGGGAGTAATTTCAGTATACAGAACATGTTCAATATTGTTTTCTTCAAAAGCTTTTAATGTATAATCCCATGCACCGGATTTAACATAGGAGCTTTTACCGGTGATAACGATGACTTTGGAAATACCTTTTGCTTTCAACGCAGCGCAGATATCCGATATTTTTTTAATTGCTCCTACCCCTAAGTATACCGTTGTTTTTGCACGAATTTCACATACCTCATTGATATTAATTTGAGCCTCCCACATAAGAATACATCCCTTTCTTTCAATTTATCCGTTGTATTGTACGTTTATACTTCTTTTGTATTAATAATACAATATTAACCATAATATGTAAATAACACTTGATTATTTCCCTAAGCGTTTTCTTTTTTACTCACCGTATCCAGTAACAGCTTATGAATTCTTACATCATCACACAGTTCCGGATGAAAAGAAAGTCCTATCTGATTCCTGTACCTGACTGCCACAATTTTGCCCTCTACCTTTGCCAATATATCCACACCGTCACCTACAGTTTCAATAACAGGGGCACGGATAAATTTCATCGGAACTTTTCCCAATCCTTTGAATTCCTCCCGGGTAAAAAAGCTTCCCAGCTGTCTTCCGTAAGCATTTCTTTTTACAGTTACGGGAAGGGTGGCAAAATGTTTTTTTTCATCATTGCTTATGTGACTGGCCAATAGAATAAGTCCCGCACAAGTTCCCAATACCGGCATACCGCTCAGTATTCTCTCCCTAAGTTCGTCAAACATATCCTGTTCCTTAATCAGCTTTCCCTGTACCGTGCTTTCTCCGCCCGGCAGTATCAAGCCGTCAAAATCCCTGCTTAAATCCCTTTTCTTACGAAGTTCAAGGGTTTCCATCCCCATATTGTTAAGCATTATCTCATGTTCAACAAAAGCCCCCTGAACTGCCAACACCCCTATCCTCATATTACTTGCCCCTTTCAGACATAAGAAGCTCTATTTCCTGCTCATTTATACCCACCATTGCTTCTCCCAAGTCTTCTGAGAGTTCAGCAAGCATTTTATAGTCGTTATAATTGGTCACTGCCTTTACAATGGCATTAGCCCTCTTTTCCGGATTACCGGATTTAAAAATTCCCGAACCTACAAATACTCCTTCTGCTCCAAGCTGCATCATCAATGCCGCATCCGCCGGTGTAGCCACGCCTCCTGCCGCAAAATTCACCACCGGAAGTCTGCCGTTTTTGTGAACATACAGTACCAGTTCATAGGGTACCTGCAGTTCCTTGGCTTCATTGTAAAGCTCATCCTCACGCATGGATACGATTCTTGCAATCTGGCGGTTCATTGTCCTCAAATGGCGTACTGCCTGAATAATATCTCCCGTTCCCGCCTCTCCTTTCGTTCTGATCATTGAAGCGCCCTCATTGATTCTCCTTAAAGCCTCCCCTAAATCCCTGGCGCCGCATACAAAAGGCACTTTAAACTTGGTTTTGTCAATATGGTATAAATCATCGGCCGGTGTCAGCACTTCACTCTCATCTATATAATCGATTTCAAGTGCTTCCAGTATCTGAGCCTCTACAAAATGGCCGATACGGCATTTGGCCATGACAGGAATGGATACTGCACTTTGTATCTCTTTTATCAGTTTTGGGTCGCTCATTCTTGCCACGCCGCCCGCTGCCCTTATATCGGCAGGAATTCTTTCCAATGCCATTACGGCGCAGGCCCCAGCCTTTTCCGCAATGATGGCCTGTTCCGGACTGGTAACATCCATGATTACTCCGCCTTTTAACATCTGTGCCAATTCTTTATTTAACTCGTAACGCTTTTGTTCCATTTTTTATCTCCCTTTCTTTACAAAAATAACTATTACCATTATAATAATAAGTGGCCATATTAAAATATCCATTTTGATATTATTCAAAATGGTCAGATTGGGAGGGTATTTTGCCATGCTGACCTATTCTTTTGCATCTATAGGGTCAGACAGCCTTTATCATCATTTGTATAAATGTATTAAAAACGATATATTACAGGGCATTTTAGCTCCCGGAACCAAAATGCCTTCCAAACGGAGTTTTGCAAAAAATCTGAACATAAGTACCATAACCGTTGAAAATGCATATGCTCAGCTTATGGCTGAAGGTTATATTTACTCCTTGCCCAAGAAGGGATATTTTGTATCGGATATTACAAATACAATACAGACAAAGGTAAAGCCAAAGTCCGAAAACATTGCTGAAACCGAAAAAACAAAATCCTATTTTGCCGATTTTCTGAGCAACAGTACCAACCATGCCAATTTTCCTTTTTCAATCTGGGCTAAAATAATGAGAGAAATAATTTCGGAAAAAAGTGAAGAGCTGATGATCAAGCCACCCTGTGGCGGTATTTCGGAATTGAGACAGGCAATTGCCCTTTATTTGCATGAATTTCGCGGAATGAAAGTCTCTCCAAACCAAATTATAATCGGAGCCGGAACGGAATACCTGTATGGTCTGATAATTCAACTATTGGGCCATGACAAAATCTTTGCCGTTGAAGACCCCGGTTATAAAAAAATTGCCCTGATATACTTAAGCAACGGAGTCAAATGCGAATACATACCTATAGATGAAAGCGGCATCAGCATAAAAGATTTGGAGGAAAGCAAAGCGGATATTGTACATATATCTCCTTCCCATCACTACCCTACAGGAATAGTCACTCCCATTAGCAGACGCTATGAAATTTTAGGCTGGGCTTCCAAATCCGATTCGAGATACATTATAGAGGATGACTATGACTGTGAGTTTCGTTTGCTGGGAAAACCCATACCTTCCCTTCAAAGCATAGATGTCATGGAAAAGGTCATATATATGAATACCTTTACCAAAAGCCTTGCCTCAACCATTAGAATAAGCTACATGGTATTGCCGGCCCATTTGCTGGAAAGGTTTTATTCCAAACTCGGTTTTTATTCCTGTACCGTATCCAATTTTGAGCAATATACCCTTGCCAAATTCATCAGAGACGGATACTTTGAAAAGCATATAAACCGGATGCGCAATTTTTACCGCAATCAAAGGGATTTAATACTCCAATGCATAAAAAACAGCCCGCTCTCTTCCTATGTTACCATTAAAGAAGAAAATTCCGGGCTGCATTTTCTTATGAATATTAAAACTACTCTATCCGACGATGAAATTGTTAGCCGGGCAGAACAGGAAGGTCTTCGCATATCCTGTCTGTCCCAATATTATCACAAATCCGCACCAAATACCGAACACACAATAATCATAAATTACTCCGGCATTGAATCAAATAAGATTGAAGAAGCAATACAGCGTTTAAGCAAATGTTTGCTGTCTTAACTATTTTTTAAAGGTCTTGGTACAGAGCAGTGGATAAATATCTTTCACCTGTGTCGGGAAGCAGGGCAACAATAACTTTTCCCTTATTTTCCGGCCTTTTAGCTATCTGGGTTGCTGCAAAGGCAGCAGCTCCTGAAGATATACCAACCAAAAGTCCCTCTGTTCTTGCCAGTTTTCTTGATGTTTCGAAAGCTTCTTCATTCTTGACTGTAAATATTTCATCCACTACTTCTCTTTTAAAGTTGTCAGGAACAAATCCGGCTCCAATTCCCTGAATTTTATGAGGTCCTTTCTGTCCTCCCGACAGAACCGGCGAATCGGCAGGCTCTACAGCAACAATCTTAACTCCGGGTTTGCGCTGTTTCAATATCTCTCCTACACCGGAAATAGTACCGCCGGTACCAACTCCTGCCACAAATATGTCAACTTCGCCATCGGTATCTCTCCAGATTTCCTCTGCTGTTGTTTTTCTGTGAATCTCCGGATTGGCAGGGTTTCTGAACTGCTGAGGTATAAACGAGTTCTTTTCCTGAGCTGCCAATTCTTCTGCCTTCTTTATTGCCCCTCCCATTCCTTCGGCACCGGGAGTGAGTACCAATTCAGCACCCAATGCTTTCAATAAATTGCGCCTTTCAATGCTCATTGTATCAGGCATTGTAAGTATCAGTCTATATCCCTTTGCTGCCGCAACAAAAGCCAGTGCAATACCGGTATTACCGCTTGTAGGTTCAATTATTACCGTATCCTTGTTAATAAGCCCCTTTTCCTCTGCATCTTTTATCATTGCAAATCCGATTCTGTCCTTTACACTGGATGCAGGGTTGAAATACTCCAATTTTGCAATTAACCTTGCCTCAAGCCCGTTTACTTTATTGTAATTGGACAACTCAAGCAAGGGAGTATTTCCAATCAAGTCAGTAAGGTTCTTTGCTATTCTTGACATTTTTATCGCCTCCATGTCCTATTATATTTATTTAAATTCCCATTATATGTAATGCCCGTAACAATTATTCCTATGCCTTGTTAAGAGCCTGGTCAAGGTCATAAATCAAATCTTCCGCATCTTCAATTCCAATGGAAAGTCTTATCTGATCCGGAGTTACTCCCGCAGCTCTTTGATCCTCTTCAGACAGCTGAGCATGAGTTGTTGATGCAGGATGAATTACAAGGGATTTGGCGTCTGCCACATTGGCCAGTAATGAGAAAATTTCAAGGTTCTCGATAAATCTCTTGGCAGCCTCCACTCCGCCTTTTATTCCAAAGGTAAATATTGAACCGCATCCTTTAGGGAAATACTTCTTTGCCAGTTCATAATACTTGCTGCCCTCAATACTTGGGTAATTAACCCATGCTACCTTTGGATGGTTCCTTAAAAATTCAACTATCTTTTTGGTATTGGAAACATGTCTTTCAACTCTCAAAGAAAGGGTCTCCAAACCTTGAAGCAAAAGGAAAGAGTTAAACGGACTTATTGCTGCACCGGTATCTCTCAAAAGCTGAACTCTGGCTTTAATAATATATGCAACTGAACCTAATGTAGAATATATCAAACCGTGATAGCTTGGATCCGGCTCAGTAAATCCCGGGAATCTTCCGCTTGCTGCCCAATCGAACTTACCTGCGTCAACTATCACTCCGCCTATGGAAGTACCGTGTCCGCCAATAAACTTGGTTGCTGAATGTACAACAACATCAGCGCCAAACTCAATAGGTCTTATAAGATACGGAGTTCCGAAAGTATTGTCTACAATAAGCGGTACACCGTTTTCATGGGCAATTTTAGCCACTGCTTCAATATCAATTATATTGATTCCGGGATTGCCGATGCTTTCAATAAAAACAGCCTTGGTTTTATCATTGATAGCTTTTCTGAAGTTCTCAGGATCATCAGGATCTACAAAAACAGTTTTAATACCGAGCTTAGGCAATGTTACCGCAAACAGATTATAGGTTCCTCCGTAAAGTGTGCTGGCAGCGACAATTTCATCACCGCTTCCTGCAATATTAAGTATCGCATATGTAATAGCCGCCGACCCCGATGCAACAGCCAAAGCACCTACGCCGCCTTCAAGGGCTGCTATTCTCTGTTCAAACACATCATTGGTGGGGTTCATGATTCTGGTATAAATATTCCCAGACTCTTTCAGTGCGAAGAGATTTGCAGCATGTTCCACATTGTTAAACACATAGGAAGTGGTCTGATAAATAGGAACAGCTCTCGCCCCTGTAGTCGGATCCGGTTTCTGACCTGCATGTACCTGCAGTGTATCAAATTTCAGTTTTCTTTCACTCATAGTAATGCCTCCTTAAAATTTTACTTATCCTATCGTCTTAGTCGTATTTGCATTAAAAAATTAGATCCTTAAATATAATACATTGTTTCGTCTATCCCAACCAACTTCCTATAGTTATCAACAAGATCCTCCAAGGTGACAGAATCTGCCAAATCATTCAGCGCTTGATTCATCTTATCCCATACACACAACTTTATGCAATATTCTATGCCTGTTTCACTGCCATTGGAATTTTCCGTCTTCTCGTCGATAACAGAAAGAGGTCCTTCAAGAGCTCTCAAAATACGTCCGACTTTTATATCGGAAGGAGGTTCCGCTAAAATATATCCGCCCTGAGCGCCTTTAACGCTTTTTACCAATCCGGATTTCCTCAATATCGAAAAGACCTGTTCCAGATAATTTGTGGAAATCCCTTGCCTTTCTGCTATACTGCACAGTGCTACATGTTCTCCTTTTGCATTAACTGCAAGGTCAACCATTGCCCTAAGTCCATATCTGCCCTTCGTAGAGAACTTCATTTAGCTCACCTCTCTTTCTCCGACTATTCCTATATGTTTTATATTATATTATCAAAGAAGTACTTTTGTCAATAAAAGTTTTACAAATTTTATTTATATATAATAATCAATTTCGTAATCTTTATTGAAAAAGTTATTTCTGTAGTATTCAACCAAGTCATTAATGGTAATTGAATCTGCCACTTCATTGAGTGTTTTCATTACACTTTTCCAGAAACCGACAGTGGCACATTTTCCATACCTTTCACACAGGGGATTTTCATTAGTGGAAGTACAGCAGGCTACCGGAGCCAAAGGCCCTTCCAGTGAGGTTAAAACATCCCCCACTGTTATTTCTGAAGGACTTTTGGCAAGCATATATCCTCCCTGTGCTCCTCTCACACTTTCAACTATACCTGCTCTCCTTAATATTAAAAAAATTTGCAGTATATATGCTTCAGATATCCCACATCTTTCGGAAATACTTTTTAAACTTACACAACCTTCGGATGAATGTATTGCAAGATCAACCAAGGCTTCCAATCCGTATCTGCCCTTTGTGGAAATCTTCAATTTTATCACTCCATTATATTATTCTGAACTCTTTAAATTTTTATTAAGCTGGGACAAATCATAAGGTGTTTCCTGATATACATAATAATTGAGCCAGTTTGAAAAGAGAAGGTTTGCATGACCTCTCCAGTTCACTATCGGCGGCTTTGTTGGATCATCATCAGGAAAATAGTTCTTTGGAACTTTGATTTTCAGTCCTCTGGATATATCCCTGTCATACTCCTGCTTTAAGGTATACTGGTCATATTCCGAATGGCCGGTTACAAATATCTGTCTTCCTCCATCGGTCTTAATTACATATATTCCTGCCTCTTCGGAATCGGACAGAATATCAAGCTCATTTACCTTCAGTACGTCTTCCATTCGGATTTCAGTATGCCTGGAATGAGGAACATAGAATACATCGTCAAACCCCCTTAACAGCATGGTATTGGGTTTGTAAATGCGATGTGCAAATACACCAAAGAGCTTTTCCTCCAAAAGATACTTCTTAATGCCGTAATGATAGTACAATCCGGCTTGAGCTCCCCAGCATATATGGAATGTGGAATAGACATTGCTAAGGCTCCACTCCATTATCTGCTTAAGTTCTTCCCAGTAATTAACCTCTTCAAATTCCATATGTTCAACCGGTGCACCGGTAATTATCAGACCGTCGAATTTCATATCTTTAACTTCATCAAAGGTTTTATAGAATTTTGTCAGGTGCTCCTCCGAAGTATTTTTTGAGACATGAGTCTTCGGATGCAAGAGCTCTATCTCCACTTGTATAGGTGTATTACCAATCAACCGAAGCAATTGCGTCTCGGTAACAATCTTTGTAGGCATCAAATTCAGTATGGCAATTTTAAGTGGTCTTACATCCTGATGTATTGCCCTTTCCTCGCCCATTACAAATATATTTTCCTTCGTCAGCGTTTCTCTCGCCGGTAAATCCTCGGGTATTTTTATAGGCATACTTCAACCCTCCTGCATAGAACTTTTTTGGTTTATTCATATAAATTTACAATCGCCTTTTAATAAATGTTATTTAGACTATTTTCTTGAAATATCCATAAACACTTATTTCACTGCACGCTTACTCTATTATTGTCTGCTATTATAACACATGGTTAATATAAAAGTAAATTGTATAATTTAATAAATAAAACAGGCGGATTTGGCAAGTTTGTTGCCATAAATCCTCCTGTTTTAAAATAGCCGTAGCTTTAAAGCCCAATTTGCTCTCGCTGCAGCAGGTCTTGATTAACAAGGCACGCTGCCAAAACATACTAAAAGGCCTTTATTTTACATCGTATCCCTGATCTTCGATGGCACTCTTTATATTATCAACCGTCACCTTCGCAGGGTCAAATTCAATTGTAACCTTTTTACCATTAAGGTCTACGTCTACTTTTGCAACACCCTCCAGTGCGCCTACAGCCTTTTTTACACTGTTTTCACAGTGGCTGCAGGACATGCCTTCCACATTCAAAGTTTTTACTTCCATTGCCATAAAATACCTCCTTATCCTTTTGTTTTAGCTCCAAAGTATATAATTTATTCCGGAAACAATCACAATATCAATATTATATTGAATAATTACTTAATTATATACTAATTTTTTAAACATCAGGTTATTTTTCACCGGCAAGTTTATATCTTTTCAAACTCAGGGAGTTTGTCACAACCGAAACCGAACTGAAGGCCATTGCACCGCCGGCTATAATCGGGTTTAACATGCCAAAGGCTGCAAAAGGTATACCCACAATATTATAAATAAACGCCCAGAATAGGTTCTGCTTGATTTTCCTCATGGTTCTCCTTGAGAGCTTAATTGCCATCGGTATTGACCTTAAGTCGCCTCTCATTAAAGTTATGTCGGCTGCCTCTATGGCAACATCGGTTCCGGTACCTATAGCCATTCCTATATCCGCTGTTGCAAGGGCCGGTGCATCGTTTATACCGTCGCCAACCATGCCTACAACTTTGCCCTGCTTTTTCAGTCTTTCCACTTCCTCAGCCTTGTTTTCCGGCAGTACCTCGGCCAGCACATTGCTTATTCCCACCTGTTTTGCAATAGCATTGGCTGTTCTTTTATTATCGCCGGTTATCATGTAAACTTCAATACCCATCCTCTGCAAATCTTCTATTGCACTTTTTGAATTCTCCTTTACGGTATCTGCCACAGCTATAATTCCCTCTATCCTGTCGTCAACCGACACAAGCATGGCAGTCTTGCCCTCATCTTCCAGATTTACAATGACCGATTCACTGTTTGCAAGTTCAATGCCCTTTTCAGCCATTAGCTTCCTTGTGCCTATATATATGGTTTTGCCCTCCGTTATCGCCATAATGCCTCTTCCGGGAATTGCCTCAAATTTGTCAGGGTCAGGTAAATTCCCCAGTTCGGCTTTCCCCTTTTCATATATGGCAGCACCTAAAGGATGTTCCGATGGCTTTTCGGAAATGGCGGATATTTTTAAAATTTCCGATTGGGTTAAGCCTCCCAGTGATATAATATCTGTTACCTCAGGCTGCCCCTTTGTTATTGTTCCGGTTTTGTCAAGTACCACTGCATTAAGCTTATATGCCATTTCCAGGTACTCGCCCCCCTTGATAAGTATTCCGTTCTCCGCTCCTTTACCCGTTCCCACCATAATAGCAGTGGGAGTGGCCAGTCCAAGGGCGCAGGGGCAGGCAATAACCAATACCGAAACGGCACTTACAATTGCCGAGGTGAAATTCCCCACAGCAAAATACCATATTAAAAATGTAAGTAAAGCTATTCCCATTACACTGGGTACAAATATACCCGATACCTGGTCGGCAATTTTCTGAATGGGTGCTTTTGAGCCCTGAGCTTCCTCCACCATTTTAATTATTTGTGAAAGAGCCATGTCTTTTCCTACTTTTGTAGCTTCAAATTTGAAAGTTCCGTACTTGTTAATGGTGGCACCGATAACTAAGTCCCCTTCCTTTTTCTCCACCGGCAGGCTTTCACCGGTGAGCATGGATTCATCAACAGCTGAACTGCCTTCAATTATTTTTCCGTCCACAGGAATTTTTTCCCCCGGCCTTACAACAACTATATCTCCAACTTCCACATCTTCCACCGGAATATCCTGTTCTATGCCGTTCCTGATTACTCTTGCCGTTTTTGCCTGAAGTCCCATAAGTTTCTTTATGGCCTCCGAAGTCTTTCCCTTTGCAACAGCTTCCAAATACTTGCCCAGAAGAACAAGGGTTATAATTACCGAACTGGCTTCAAAATACAGTTCTTTCATCATCATGCCTTCCATATGCTCCACAAAAAAAGCGTTGTAGATGCTGAAAAAGTATGCAGCCGATGTCCCCATGGCCACCAGAACATCCATGTTTGCACTTTTTGCCCTTAGAGCATGGTAAGCATTTTTGTAAAACCTGAATCCGATAATAAACTGTACCGGTGTTGCAATAATGAGCTGGAAGTATTCATTGTGCAAAAAAGGTATATCGATATTCACCAGCATAAATACCATGGCCAAAAGCAAAGGAGAACTTAAAACTGCCGAAGCAATAAATTCCCACTTAAGTTTTTTGATTTCTTTTTCCCTTTCTTCCTTCTCCCTGTCTTGTGAAACATTTTCAACTTTTTCGGCGTTGTATCCCAATGCCTCAACAGCCTTAATCAAATCCGCACTTTTTATTTTTGAAGAATCGTATTCTATGCTTGCCCTCTGGGTTGCAAGATTCACCGATGCCTTTACGCCTTCAAATTTGTTAAGCCGCTTTTCTATCCTTGCACTGCAGGCTGCACAGGACATGCCGGTTATTTTCAGCTCTATTTTTGTCTTATATCCGTCATCTTCCTTTACAGCTTCATAACCTAATTTTTTAACCGCCTCACTGATTTTGCTGCTGTTTATAACACTGTCTTCAAACTCCACCGTAGCCTTTTCCATGGCAAAGTTCACACTGGCCTTTTTTACTCCTTCCAATTTATTCAGACCCTTTTCAATTCTTGCTGCACAAGCTGCACAGGACATTCCCGAAATTTTAAAAGTTTCCTTTCTGTCCACTTCTGTCACTTCCTTTGAGATTATATATTTTATATATACCCATATTGAGCTTCCTAATCCTTAAAAGTTCTGCTCTCATTTTCGTATTATTTTGTTTTCCAGTTTGCAGTAAATAAATTTTTGTTTTTTAAAATAAATTCTTCGGAAATAATAATATTTGTGCCGTCATCAATTTTATCCTCCTGCATTATGGGTATAGGGTTGCAGCCTCCCCTTTCCTTTTCCACCATATCCATACTGAACCTGTTTCCGCAGTTTTGGCATACCAGTTCTTTGCCTTCCTGTTTGTAATAAGCTCTCGGAGAACCGTTGCATATCTGGCATGTGTTAAAGGCTGTTCTGATTGTACCATCGGAAGCCTTGACAGCCAAAATTTCCAATTTGGTTCCATTTGCATTATAGGGGTAAAACTTTGCCGTTTCGGTTACTTCACTTTTGGGAATTACCAAATCTCCGCCTTTTGAAACTTTCGTATCATTTTTTCCGATAACACCTTTAACGGCAAATACACCTATAAGGATAACAACTACCACACCGACTGCAATAATTGATATTTTTTTTGCATTAAATTTCTGTACTTCTCCTTTTGAAGTTTGATTTTTGCTATTCATAACTTAAGCACCTTCCTTATATTTGATATTTTAAAAATTTATGAATAGGGCAATGTCACAGTAAACTCTGATCCCTTGCCCGGTTCGCTCTTAACTTCAATCTTTCCCCTATGGGCTTCAACCAAAGATTTGGCAATGGTAAGTCCTATGCCCGAACCTCCCGTGTTTCTGTTTCTTGACCTGTCAGCACGATAAAATCGTTCAAATATATAGGGCAAGTCCTCTTTCTCAATGCCGATTCCATTGTCTTTTACAATAATGACAGCATCCTTCTCCAATCCTGCTACTTTAATCTCCACAGTGCCTCCCTCCGGTGTACATTTCAAAGCGTTAGAAAGCAAGTTAACAATTACCTGGCTGATTTTATCCCTGTCAACCGAAACAATACACTTATTGCCTGTAACTTTCAGTTCCACTCCCTTATTCTTAAAATCGCTCTCAAAATTATACACAATGGTTTGGATAAGCTCCGACAGCTCAACTTTTTCCTTGTTCAATATCAGATTCTCACCTTCAAATTTAGCCAGCTGTTCAATATCCCTTACCATTCTGCCTATTCTTAAAACTTCCTCATGGCAGCTTTTCAGTCGCATTGCATCCGGCTTCCATATGCCATCAATCATGGCTTCAAGATGACTCTGCAGCGTTGCTATGGGAGTTCTGAACTCATGGGCAACATCCAAAGACATTCGTTTTCTTAAAGCCTCTTGTTTTTCAAGAGTTTCAGCCAAATTGTTGATTGCTGAAGTCATCTCGCCTATCTCTTTTGTACTTGATTCTTCCACAATTCTGTCCCTGTAATCTCCCCTGGCTATAATCTGGGTTGCCCTGATCACCCTGGATATGGGCTGACTCAGTCTTCTGGCCATGATTGTTCCGAAAACTACAGCTAAAAGCACTGAAATCAATCCTATTCCAATCAGCACCTTATTTAAGGAATTTATAAAGTCAAGGTCACTGTCATTAAAATAAAAGGGACCATAGTACCCAATCTCAACAACGCCAAAATTCAGGTTGTCTTTATAAAGAGGGTATGAATTTTCCACATACCTGCCGTCAAAATTTTTATAGCGGCTTTCCATATTTTTAGCCATATGGGCAAGCATTTGCGTGCACAATCCGTTGTTGTGAACGGTGGCATCCCATATAACATTCCCTTTCAGGTCTTTCACCTTCACTATCAAGCCGTTTTCCAAAGCATATATTCCGATATCCTCGATAACATCCCTGTTCCATACATCGTCTCTATACTGCTGGTTTATAAGTGATACAACTTCCTTGTTCCTCTCTTCCTGCTGCCTTATGATATAGCTTTGAAAATACTTTTCCAAAACCACATTTGTAAAAAAAAAGATTAGAGAAACCAGCAGCAATATAATAAAAATATATGAAAGGGTAAGTTTTGTCCTTAAGCTATATTTCACTCTTATCACCGCCAAAACGATATCCGATCCCGTGAACGGTAAGTATATATTTAGGATTCTTTGTATCATCCTCTATTTTCTGTCTCAAGTTTTTAATATGGGTATCCACAGTTCTGTTATAACCTTCAAAATCCTCACCAAAAACCAGATTAATCAGCTCTTCACGGGTAAAAACCTTTGAAGGAAACTTCACTAAAGTTAATAAAAGTTTAAACTCATAGGGAGTCAGGTTAATAATTTTTTCTCTCTTTCTGACCTCGTATCTTAAGGTATCGATAACCAATTCTCCATCATTGAAAGATATTATACCGGAAAGCGGCATATTTTCACCGGAAACACGCCTTAAAAGTGCCCCGACCCTTGCTACAAGCTGCCTGGGGCTAAAAGGTTTTGTCACATAATCATCAGCTCCGATATCAAGTCCCCTTAACACATCCTCCTCTTCCACCTTCGCAGTAAGCATAATTATCGGGACCGATGACCTTTTTCTGATAGCTTTGCAGATTTCTTCCCCGCTTAGATCCGGCAGCATCAGGTCCAAAATTATAAGTGAAGGATTCATTTTTTCGTACATCTCCATGGCTTGTCTCCCGTTAAAAGCTGCATATACGATGTACCCGCTGTTTTCCAGATAGGACTTTACCACTTCAACAATTTTATCTTCATCATCAACCACCAGTATTCGTTTTAAATCGCTATGCATCCGAATTTCTTACCTCCGACAGTAAATTCTCGAATCCCGCTTGATTTTTATTCAGATGGGAAATTAAACTTACCGACTCCTATTTAATATCGTTAACATCTACTTCGTCCAGATTATCTACAACTTTTATATACCCGTTTATCATTCCCATCCAACATGTATAGTTTATATTACCGGTTTCCAATGGCATAAATTCAATTACATTATCCCCCGGTACCAACTTTTTGACAATATTATACTTCGGAATTGTAACAGGATTATTGCAGCCGTTCAATTCACTTTCATCGGCTTTGATGGTCCATCTCACCAAAACCCCTTTTTGAACCACAATTGGATCATAACTGCCCGATTTCATCTCTGTTGTAACCAACTGCACTCCATTTTCGATTCTTGCTATATTCTTTGCCTTCTGATTGGCAAAAGCTATATTTAACCCTGAAAGGTTAAAACCTCTGCCTGTCATCACAATTCCGAGGATAATGACCAGAACCGCACTTGCTTTCATCATCCTGCGGCTAAACTTACTGCTGATCAGTGAGCTTACTGCTCCAAAGCCAAACATTAGCGGCACGGTACCAATGCTAAAAAAGAACATGGACATGGCTCCCCTATAAAAACTGCCTGTCCCAAGGGCATATATCTGCATAGCCTGCAACGGTCCGCAGGGCATCAATCCGTTTAGAAGTCCTATATAGAACGGTCCACGTTTGCCGTTATTGTTAAAAACTGCCCTGCTCAGTACCTTCGGCATGCGGGGATTTATTTTTCTGAGCCACGGGAAAATATTCAGCATATTGATACCCATTATTATCATTAATATACCCGAAACAATGGCCACAATACCCTTTGCCCGTCCGGGAAAGCTCACCAGAGAGCCCAGTGCCCCAACCAAGCCGCCTATTACCGTATATGAAATCACCCTTCCTCCATTATACAAAAGAGTGGGTTTAAGCTTTGAAATACTTCCTTTTTCAGCTTCATCAAACGTATATGCGATGCACTGGGAAAGGTTTATACCTCCGCACATGGCGATACAGTGAAGGGATGTTAAAAGTCCAACGGTAAAAAGCATGCCATACCCCATATCCCGGTTTACCTGAGGAATAAAATTAAATCCCACTGTATTTTTAACAGCCAAATATACAGCTAAAACAATAATTACTATACCCAGCAATTGATTTACCGATAATTTATAATCACCGTCGGATCGCTTTTCCCTGTCGTTCGCTTTTTTACCGTCTGTTGCTGCCATTACTTGATAATCCAGCTCTTCCACTGCTTTAATAATACTGTCAAGATTTATTCTGTCTTTATCATAAATGACATTTACTTTCGATTGGGAGTAAACTGCCTTAACAGCTTTGATACCTTCCATATTTTTTAATTTTTTCTCTATTCTCATCTCACAGTTTACACACGTCATCCCTTTTATCTCAAGTACCTTTGAGATGAAAACTTCCGGCATAAAACCACCTCAAACAATGTTGTGAGCATATAATATCAATGAATTGTGTAGATTTTATGAAGATTGTTCAAAACAGCCAATAAATTTTTATTCTCTTTCCTTCGGCTGTTTTCTCCCCGATTTCAATACGGCCAATCATAATGCTTACCATATTGTGCTTTAATTCCTTAAACTCAATCAAGTCTTTCACAATGTCTTCATAATCAATGCCGGTTTTTTCGTTTAACTCCATCTCTTTTTGAATAGTTTTCTGTCTTTCCGAAAGCTTTCTTTTTTCTTTTATAAATTCCCTATTAAGTTCAATAAACTGTTCCTCATCAATAATTCCTTTAATTTTATCAATATAAAGGCTCTTAATTGCAAGTTCCTTTTCCGATATTTCTTTTTTTATTTTCTTAATTTCTTCATGGTATTTTCTCTCATTATAAGCCCATTTCAGTTCTTTTTCCAATCTTTCCGCCATCTTTGGAATGTCAATATATCGTTTCAGATGCTCCTTTATTTTACATTCTATCAAATCGGTAAGTTCATCCAGTCTCGTTAAATGAGATGTACACATCTTATTCCCGTATGATGCGGAGTATAATTTGCATCTTAAATAGCTATACTTTCCGGAAGTGACTTTCACCATTGTACTTCCGCAGTCATGACATTTTACTTTGGATGCAAACAAATGGGGTTTTCCGTTTCCTGCAGATTTAATTCTGCCATCCATCCTCTGCTGAACGGCAAAAAATACAGATTTATCAATTATAGGCTGATGGGTATTTTCTACCCTTACCCACTTATCCGGTGAAACGGCAATCATTTTTTTGGATTTATAACTCAGTTTTTTGCGTTTTGCCTGAACCGTATTGCCTATATAAGTTTCGTTCCTCAGAATTCGTTTTACGGTTGTTTTATTCCAAAGCCCATAATCCTCTGTCTTAAAGGGATTCTTATAATTTAGGCCCATAAGTTCCTTGTATTTGGTAGGGTTTGGTATACCCTCACGATTTAGCATCGATGCTATCTGTTGAGCACCAAAGCCTTCAAGATAACGGCTAAAAATCCTTCTGACTACCCGGGCTGCTTCTTCATCTATCAGTAATTTGTTATTATTCAGAGGATCTTTTTTATAGCCATAAGGAGCAAAAGACCCGATAAATTCTCCTCTCTTTCGTTTAACGTCAAACACTGCTTTTATATTTTCCGATATATCCTCACAATACCACTCATTGACCAGGCCGTTTATCTGGCGGGATTTTTTATTTCCTTTTTCAAAGGTGTCGGCATTGTCGGTGACACCTATAAACCTTATTCCCCACTCAATAAATTTGTGGTGGAGATATTTTTCCACCAGCTCCATATCCCGTGTAAACCGGGATTGACTTTTGCACAGCACTATATTGAATTTTCCTGCCTCAGCATCGGCTATCAACTGTTTAAAGCCAGGACGCTCGGAATCAAGTCCTGAATAGTCATCGTCACAATAAATTTTATAAACCTCCCATTTATTTTCCCTTGCAAAATCCAAAAGAAGTTTTTTCTGGTTTTGTATGCTCTCCGAATCCTCATATTTATTCGCTTTGTTTTTATCTTCGTCCGATAGCCTGCAATATATTGCTACTATATTCAATATTCATACCTCCCGGCTGATCTTTGAAAAGAGCACAGAGATTACATATCCTTTTCGGCGGGATTTTCATGAATAGAATTCTTTGTCTCTTCATAGTCTTTTGCATTCTTAATCATATCAACCAGTATATCCTCAAGCATTTTTTTCCTGCTGTCCTCATCCTTAGTCAGAAACACTTCTTCAACAATAAACATAAAAATCAACTCCAATAGACTTGTTACAAGGATGTTTATTGTGCATAGGAAACCGTATCATGGGGTGCCGTACCATCTAAAAGTGCCACCTTAATTTCCGGAATTACCACTCCATCAAGGCTGTTATTGTCACTGGAACAGTGCATATATTCCACATCGTAACCTCTGCTATTCATTTCTTCCCCTATTTTTTTCATAAAGGTCGACTTGCCTACACCGGGCCCGCCTTTTATACAAATTATTCTGGTTGCCTCTTCCTGACTCAATATGTAATCATAGTAGCTGAAAAAACCCTGTGATGTATTGCCACCTGCGAACATGTGCCTTACATTTCCTTTTTTCATAGAATCCCTCCATTGAGATATGACCTCATCGTCACCAAAATCTATTTATACTATTAAGATATGCAAACAGGTGCGGCACGTGAATAAAATATATAACCATACAATAATTGACAGAAAATTACTCATATGATAGTCTAAAATTACAGACAGTTATTATATTCTAAAGCTTAAATTATTTTAGTTTCTTTAAAAAGGGGGATTTTTTATGCTTTTTAAACAGAAACCGAAACTTATTGTAATTTTAGCCCTATCAATTGTACTTGTTTCAGCATGTTCAGTGTTTTTAATCCATAAAAACAGGTCAGCTTATACTCCTGCAATTGACGAAAGTTTTACTCCATCAGCAGATATAACTTATTCTCCTTCAGTAAATGCAATTAATACTCCTTCAGCAGACGTAACTTATATTCCTGCAACGGATGTTTATGAATTTCCCATTACTGCGGATAAAACTCCCGATGAATGGAAAGAACTCGAAGACTACAGTGAAAAGCTGGCTGTGCTCCAAATACCTGAGGATGTCCTGGCAACCATATCCACCAAAGGATTGTTTGAGACCTGCTTAAATTATCCTTTTATTATAAATATGCTTATGTTCAACTACTATCAGGATGCCTTCGACAGTTTATGCAGTTTTAACGGATTGCAGGAACTGCTGAAAAGATCCGATGCCGGCTCAATTATTCTCAGCTATTATAAAAGCATAGATTTCAATAATCTTGAGAAGTATAGCAATTTTCCCAGTTGTTTTATAACATATATTGAAATGATGCTGGCACAGGACTCCATCTTATCCGGTATGGAACCGTCCGAAAGAAAGGAACTTTTAGATTTGGCATTGAAAAAACACAAAAAAAATGCTTCATCGTTAACCGACATCTGGATTGGCAGGATCTTAAAAATTGAAAGCAAAGAATTTCAGGAATATCTAAAGCAAAACCCGAAAGATAAAGAATTCATCGACAGAGTTCCGGTTGTATCTACTCCCCCCGATTGGGATAAGATTGTTGAAAAATTTGTCCGCTGACCCCAAACTAACCGTAATAGAAAATATTTAAGCCAATCGAAATCGAATTCTTTACAATTTCACTTTAAAATTAATCTCTATAAAACATTCAGGACAATGAAACCGTTACCATTGTCCTGAATTAATATAAATATCCTTTTTGTTAAATTCGTAATACAAGTATATATATGCTATAAATTTATATAAATGTGCAGCAATTTAAACATTCCTGGGAAATTTCTTTGTATTTCTTATAGGAAAGGTTGAGCAATGCTTTATCCTGACTGTAGGTAACAAGTTTCATAGCTTCTTCGATATCGAAAAATCCGCCATCTTGAAATTTTTCTTTTTCGGAAATGTGGAATTTATCGGAATCTGTTTTCATAATGAACCAGGTAATTTTATTGCAGATTGGTTTTTGTCTGGTAACAGAATAGAATTCGTAACTTGTATCACCGGCTATAGAAATGATGTTTGCGATAATGCCGCCTTCTTCAAAAACTCTTTTTTGTGCAACTTCAGCCGGGAGATCCCCGTTTCGCATTACACCTTTGGGAAATACCCACTCTTCTTTCTCATTCTTCAGCAAAAAAACTTTGTCCCCATAAAACACTATGCCGCCAGCACAATTTCTTACTATCATGATAGTAGCCTCCTTTTTAGTGCTTTCTAACATTTCAATTTCTTAGAATTAAATGTTAGAAATACACTTATAATGATCTTGGATCTGACTGATAATCTTGGACCTGCAAGCTTTCAACAAATTTTCGCTATGCTGCTCTTAACCTGGAGTGCGTGTTTATTGTGTCTTGGCATTACAAACAAGTGGATTTGACTTTTTTCGATGTGGCTCACTTCGTATTTCAATATCAATAAGATCGTGAAGTGCTTTGAACATCTAATCTTTATTAGACTTGAAATGAGTGAGTGCTTTTTATCCACCCCTCCTTTCATTAGACATTAAATGGAAGAATATTAAAATAGCACTAAAGGCACTTCCCAACTACATTTGGGAAATGCCTACCTCTATTGTTATTGTATCATAATTTGCATCATTTGTCAAACAAAGAAGCATCCATTTTCACCCAACCTTTAAATTTATTCTATACGCAAAAACAACTCACATAATGGGTGCAAAGATTTTTAGTATGGAAACCAATAGGACATTATACCATTTAATGTCTTGAAAATCCTCGATTTTCATCTCTCTGCACACCTCTAAAGTATTTAAAAAATCTCTTTTAATATCCATTACCACACTGCTATTGTACATCCAGACACCGCATTCATATTGCATAAAGAAGCTTCTGTAATCCATATTTATAGTGCCAACCAAACCGAACTTGTCATCGGTCACAATGGTTTTTGCATGCATAAACCCCGGTGTATATTCATAGATTTTGACACCGCTTTCAATGAGAATCTTATAGTTTGATTTCGAAACCATATGCACATACCACTTATCTGCACAATGGGGTGTAATTATGCGAACATCCACTCCTGACTTTGCCGCTGAAGTCAGTGCCCTCATCATTTCATGATTAATAATTAAATAAGGAGTAGTTATATAAATATAGTGCTTTGCTTTATTAATCAAGTTAAGATAAATGATTTCACCCACATTTTCGTCATCCAAAGGGTTATCGGAAAAGGGCTGATAATATCCATTAGGGACTATTGAAGTATCATACCTGATTTTATTTTTGTATTTGTCTAAATTTTCTTTTGTCCCCCTTAGATATTCCCACATTGTTA
The DNA here is from genome assembly GCF_000237085.1 of Acetivibrio clariflavus DSM 19732. GTDB lineage: Bacteria > Bacillota > Clostridia > Acetivibrionales > Acetivibrionaceae > Acetivibrio > Acetivibrio clariflavus. The sequence continues at coordinate 2,545,113 of NC_016627.1, forward strand.
AAAACATTACTGTCATACTCCAGACAGCATCGCCTTTGATCATTATGGCGCTGTCTTTCCAATGTCCGTGTTTTTTGATTTCATTAATGTATTCGTCGGCTAAATTTATACCTCCCGTAAACCCGGTGTGGCCGTCAATTATTGTCATTTTCCTGTGGTCTCTGTTATTCATGCGGACATGGAGTATGGGAATCATGGGATTGAATACACAGCACTTTATACCGATTCTCTCTAACTTCTCATTGTATTTGTACGGCAATGAAAGGAGACAACCGGCATCATCGTAGATTATTCGTACATCCACGCCTTCTTTTACCTTTTCCGAAAGTATATCCAATATACTGTTCCACATTACCCCTTCCTCTATTATAAAATACTCCATAAATATAAAATGTTTGGCTTTTTTCAGTTCCTCCTTCAGTCTTTCGAATTTAGCTTCACCGATGGGCAAATATTCCCCGAAAGTGTTTTTGTACAGCGGATAGTAGGCATTATCCTCAATGTACTTCGATTGGACCGCCGCTGACTCGCAAAGATTCTTAATTTCCCTCTGCATACCCCTTTGCGGTGCCAATGCTTTATTAATTTTTTGTTCAATTAATCTCATCTTTCTTTTTTCTCTTTTGCTCAGGCGTTTTCCTCCTAAAAAAAAATAAAATATCCCTCCAAAAATCGGAAATAATAATATAGGGATAATCCATGCAATTTTGTAGGAAGGATTGCTCCTATAATCGTTAATAATCCATAAAACTGCAGCTATACTAATGAACAGACTTATCCAATAGAAATAAACGAAGTATTGGCTGAATTTTGAGATTATCCCTATAAGTACAACAAGTTGCAGTATTATAGCTACCGATATAAGAACAATCCTTCTTTTTAGAAATTCTACAACAGATTTCATCTGATGCCCTCATCTCTTTTATTGGCTAAATACTATCTCTCTTTTTATCATCATATGTTGCAGCAAATTAATTGTTAATTGTTGAGAAGTTGTTCATTTATATTCGAAATTCGGGCAATCAAAATGATTATACAGCATACTCAATTATTTTATTTTTATCTCAGTTCTGCTTAACTCCAAATACTCAAAACGAACCAATTTAAGTTCTACAGTGTTAAGTTCCTTTTCAATCTCTAAGTTTTTCCTTATTATAGTCTTTTCCAAGTCAGATACTTCAAAGGAATAAGGATCTTTTTCCAGCTTTTTCTCAACACTTTTATCTGTAAACTCAAGTCCTCCTTTTACGCTTTTCGAAACTACCTCACCTTCTTCAACGCTATAACTTACATCGAGGTCTGTAAACTTACGGTTTGCACCATCTACTAAAATATCTATACAGGTTTTTCCGTCCTTAACTTCCATCCTCTCAACATTAAATTTCACTCCATCCACTACAAAATATGTAGGTGCAGCTTCTTTAGCTAAGGTAAATTTCTCATCACGTACTTCATATCTATATATACCGAGTACATTTAACTTGACCTTTTTTAAGTCTTTTTTGTCTATTCCAACCGGGAATACCATTTTACCGGACATCTCCTGTAAATATTCAGAACATGCATATTTTTTGCCACCAAAAACAATTTCTATCAAAGGCCTGATGCCTTCAGTGTTTTCATAGCCTTTTCCCGGAATAAACTCATACTTTAGATATGTGCTGGCAGATTTTAAAATCATTTCGCTGATTCGGATTGTGCCCGAATCCATCACAACATCCTTGTTAATTTCCACAACTTCACTGGAGAATTTCTTTACCTCTATAGGTATTTCCCAATCCACCAATTTTTCATTAAATTCCACAGCAAGTTCAATGGGTTTATCGAGATTTTTAATTACACCGGAAAGTCCACACTTTCCAATTTTGGAATGCTCCCCGTTATAATGAGAATAACCTTCAATAATATTGTTTTCTGCATCTTTAATATAAAAAGCCAACATCGGCATTCTCGTCCAGTCCTGTTCGGCCAGACTCAATATTTTGTCGTTCCAATCACACTTATAGGTTAGAAAAGTCATTCCATCCTTTATATTAATTTCTTCAATGGTAATAAGTCCATGCTCCGCTTCAAAGGTTTTATTTATTACAGCGTGGCCTGTCGTCAGAAAATCTTTGTTAATACTCAACTTATGTTTAAATTCAATATTATCATTTGGATATTTCAATTTCTCAATGGATTTTATAGAAAAGAACGCTTTTTCACCGGATAATTGTTCTTCATCAAAATGAACTTTCAATGTTCCATCCTTTCCATTATGCTCAGCTGCGGCTTGATGATTTATGATTTCACCCTTTTCGTTTTTAAGCATAAATTGCGACGGCCAAAACTCTCCATCAACTATTCTGTAAGATACCATTAAATTATCTTCTTCCCAAACTGCATCCTCAAATACTATCCTGTTTCCCTCATACTCAAAAACCGAATTCAATTTTACAGTTTTACCTTTATTATGAGCCATTCTTATGGCATCAAACCAACTGTTAAAATTATTGCTAACAACCCCATATACTGTTGCAGGAATTAATAATAAACACATTGACAGTAAAATCAGCGTTTTCTTAACTCTTTTTTTCTTTTTAACAGCCAAATGAGCTGCCAATCGTTGCTCAACCCTGTCCATCAAACCTTCCGGTATCTGATCGTTATAATCAAATCTCATGTGAACACCTCCCGTACTTAATTTTAATTTTCCCTATAATCCTGCTAATTCTCGACTTCACTGTACCTACAGGTATTGTCAGTATCTCGGCTATCTCTTCCAGTGAAAAGTCTCTGAGATACCGTAATACAATAATTTCCCTTTCGTTTTCTTTCAAATGCTCCAGTATCCCTTCCACCAAAATACGGTTATCGGTACTTTTCATAATCTCTTCCGTTGCAAAATCGTGCTGTTCGGGTATATACTCCACTTCCCTGTTTAGGGTCTTGTATTTCTTCCTGCAGGTATTGACCAGGATGGATATGTACCAAGTATAAAACTTTTCAGGATCTTTAAGCTGTTTTAACTTGTCATAAGCCCGTATGGTCGATTCGCTGATACAGTCTTCAGCATCATGGCTGTTTTGCGTGTAAGCCTTTGCAATGTTATATATCAATTCCTCTTTAAGCCTGAGAAGCTGAATAAAGCTTTGCATATCACCCTTTTTACTGGCCTGCACCAACTGATTAATTTCCATCTCTTCACCCCTTTCATTAATAAGATACTTTATCAATAAATTAAGTTCCAGTTTTTTATTTATTTTAAAATTAAGACTAAATTTCCTTAGTCTAAAATCCACACCCTTTCTATGCTTTCGATAAAAAAATACACTTACCCAGGGCAATAAAAAGGCATAAAAATAGGCTTGCCAAACCTCGGCAGGCCTATCTTTATATATACTCAATTTTATAATTTCAATATAGCATCCAATTATTCAATCGAAGAGCATTTTTATGGATTCAGTTCTTCCATCAATATACTCAGCTTGGTTTCAATTGCAACAGGTATATGTTCGTGGCCAAAGTATTTATATATTGCTATTTCCTTTGGACAGCTCAAATTATTGTACACAGCAAAAATTGTCGATGGCGGTGTTATTTCATCCACCAAACCCACACTTATCCAAGTCCGGCATTTTATCCTGGGAGCAAGATTCATAATATCAAAATAAGACAGGGTTTTCAAAACCTGAGCTTCAATTTCCGGTTTTGCATTTCTTCTCAAGTACTGAACAATTTCCGGGTACGGCCCCTGAGGTGTAATAGCAATAGCCCGCTCAAAATTCGCCAGGAAAGGGTAGTCGGCCACTGCGACTTTAACTTTATCGGAAAACGCTGCGGCAACCAAAGACAGTCCTCCTCCCTGACTGCCACCGGTTACTCCTATTCTGGTCTTATCCACCTCAGGCAACGATGCCAAAACTTCCACTGCCCGAACAGCATCCATAAAAACTGCTCTGTAGTAGTATTCTTCAGGATTCAATATTCCTTTACACATCCATCCCGGAACAAATCCCGTTGATGAAATAATGTTATCTACACTGTTTCCCTGTTGCCCGCGTACAAGCATATTCATTGCAACATAACCGTGTAAGGCCCAATTGACAACCTCATAGGTCAATCCTTCGCATGCCCAGTTGTATCCATGATATAAAACCAGGCCGGGTTTTAATCCTTCTCCTTCAGGTATTGCCAACCATCCTTCAATATTGGCGTTTTCAAAGCCCAAGTAAGATACCCTGTACACTTTTACGCCCTTCACAGGATAATTATACGGTGTGAGTTCATATTTTAACGGCACTTCTGCCAGTTTCTTAAGACTTTTGTCCCAGAACTCGTCAAAATCCGGCTGTTTTGTAAGTGCCGGTTTGTACTTTTTAAGTTCCTCAAGAGGCATATCATATTGCAGCATATTTTATCTCCACCTTTTCTTAATATATTTTTTCATCTTTAAAAATCATCTTTTAAAATTACTGCCCTTTTGATTTTATCAAAACCGAACCTTTCTCTTATTGAATCAAAGGCTTTTTCAAGTTTTTCTTCCTTTTCGTTTACTTCTTCTCCACCGTTCAAATTAAATATTGAAAGTTGCTCCACTTCATCGGTGGAAATATTATTCAGCGAAATTCCCAAAAGCCTGACCGGCTTTTTACTGTTCCAGTTCTCTTCCAAAAGTTTTGCTCCCGCAGCATATATCTCTTTTGTCAAATATGTAGCCCGCACCGTTTTTTGGCGGGTTATGGTTTTAAAATCGTCATATCTAATGACTATGGAAACAGTCCTTCCTTTGTAGTTTTGTTTTCTGGCTTCCATCCCCACTTCTTCAGCCAATTTCAATATAATTGTTTTAGCCAGTTCCAGATCGGTTATATTCTCGGGAAGAGTTGTTGACCTGCCTATAGATTTACTTTTTACCTGCGGATTTTCCAAAACCTCCGATTCATCTATACCGTTCGCAAGACGATAAATCTCTTCACCGTATTTGCCAAGTTTTTTAGCAAGAAACGCCGGATCACTTTTTGCTATATCGCCAATGGTATATATTCCAATATCTATAAGCACTTTTTCTGTCTGCCTTCCTATGCCATACATTTCCCTGACCGGAAGCGGCCATAGTTTCTCCGGCACATCCCTCTTCCACAACTCTGTTATTCCAAGGGGTTTTTTTAGCTCTGACGCCATCTTTGCCAGGAATTTATTCTCGGAAATACCTATCGAACACCACAAATCCAGTTCATTCATTATAGCTTTCATAATTTTTTCCGCAGCGTCCACAGGTTTACCGAACAATGCCTCACAACCGGTCATATCCAGCCATGCTTCGTCAATGCTGTTCTGCTGTATTACCGGTGAATATCTTGCCAATATTTCCATTACTTCTTTTGACTTTTTTTCATAAAATTCATGGCGAGGAGGCACAAGAATAATTTCAGGACATAGTTTTTTTGCCTCATGCACCAGCATTGTGGTTCTTACTCCATACTTCCTAGCTTCATAATTTGCCGCAAGAATAATTCCTGTCCGCTTTTTGGGATCTCCTGCAACAGCAGCCGGCTTACCCTTCAGTTCGGGATTTTGAGACATCTCGCAGCTAATATAAAAGGCATTCATATCCACAAGAAAAATAACCTTTTGCATAAACTTACTCTTCTTTCACCACTGCTATTTATTCATTCCTGATCAGCTGTTCAAATCCTCAAGCAACTTAATTACCGTTTCTTTTGACACTTCGTTGCCGCTAAAGGAAGGTAAGCATCGTAGCGGTGTATATTTAACCATCTCTGTATCCATACTCTGTTTCATATGTTTAATTCCCTTATCCATGCCGTGCTTTTTCAAATATTCATGCATGTATTGATTTAATTTGTCCAAGCCTCCGGGATAAGTCATTATGTCACCTAAAGTTGTATTCATGTGGAACTTCTTTTTTATCATGATAGTGGAATTGACGGTAACAACTTCCTTTAAGACTATATCCTGAGAAGACTTACCTATCAGTATCTCAAATTCCCCACTCTCAACATGCCAATCTTTAATCTCTGTATTGTAATAGGCAAAAGCCCGTTTGTCCAATGAAAAGGTTACTGTCTTTTCCTCTCCCGCATCCAGTTCAATCTTTTCAAAGCCTTTAAGTTCCTTATCCGGCCTTATTACACTTTTCTCCACATCTCTCACATACAGCTGGACAATTTCCTTGCCCCTCATTTTTCCGGTATTCTTTATTTTTACACTTACAGTCAGTAGCTCATTATCATTAATTTCTTTTTTGCTTAACTTTATATCGCTGTACTCAAAATCGGTATAGCTTAGTCCAAATCCGAAAGGAAACAGTGGTTTTATATCTTTTGCATCATAATATCTGTATCCCACAAACAGGCCTTCCCTATATTCAACCGAGTCTCCTTCTCCCGGGAAGTTTAAATATGAAGGATTATGGCTTAGTTTTTCCGGGAAAGTCTCAGCCAGTTTTCCGCAGGGAGAAAACTCGCCAAACAGTATATCGGCAACAGCCTCACCTACTGCCTGTCCTCCAAGATAGGTTTCCAAAACTGCCTTTACTTTATCAATCCATGGCATCTCTATTGGTGAACCGTTGCTTAATACCACAACTGTCTTGCCTTGAACCTCTGCAACAGCTTCAATCAGTAGCCTGTGGTTTTCCGGTATCCTCAAATGTGCTCTGTCATAACCTTCCGACTCGTAACTGTCGGTTAGTCCCGCAAATATTACTGCCACATCGGCCTTTGCCGCTGCCTCTTTTGCCTCATCAATTAATTTTTCATCCACCACATCAGTTTCCAGGTCATATCCCGGAGAATAAAGAATCTCAGCCTTCTGACCAGCTAAATCAACTATTGCGTCATAGGCATTGGAAAGATATGTAGGATTAACATGGGAGCTTCCTCCGCCCTGAAATCTCGGATTCTTGGCAAAAGCACCGATCAATGCTATTTTGCCCTGTTTCTTTAAAGGCAAAATACCATCTTCATTTTTCAACAATACCATCGATTCTCTGGCAGCCCGTCTTGCCAATTCATGATGGGCTTTCTTGTCAAAGGTGGTACCGGATTTCTTGTTATCAATGGCCTTAAATATTATTTTCAAAAGCCTTTCCACAGCTTTGTCAAGGACTTCTTCCGGCAATTCCCCATTTTTTACTGCATCGGCTATCTGTTTATCTCTCTCTCCACCGCTGTAAGGCATCTCCAGGTCCAAACCTGCTTTAAGTCCCTTTACCCTTTCGTTTACCGCTCCCCAGTCGGATACCACAAATCCTTCAAATCCCCACTCATCTCTCAAAATGTGGGTAAGAAGATAACTGTTTTCAGAGGCAAACTCTCCGTTTACACTGTTGTAAGAGCACATAACTGTCCATGGCTTAGCCTGCTTTACCGCCTCTTCAAAGCTTGCCAGATATATCTCCCGCAAAGTCCTTTCATCCACCTTTACGTCAACAGTCAATCTCCTGTGTTCTTGATTGTTGGCGCAAAAGTGTTTCAAAGATGTACCTACCCCCTGGCTTTGAACTCCTTTTATATGGCTTGCAGCCATTTGAGAAGAGAGATAGGGGTCCTCCGAGAAATACTCGAAATTCCTGCCGCATAAGGGTGAACGCTTTATATTGGCTCCCGGTCCAAGTAAAATGGAAACTTCCTCAGCCCGGCATTCTTCCCCTATAGCTTTGCCAATTTCCTCAACGAGATTTCTGTCCCAGGTACTGGCCATGTTTACTGCAGTAGGAAAGCAAGTGGCCGGCAAACTGTTTTGCGTATCGGACAAGTCAGCGTTCTTAAACTGAATTCTCAGGCCGTGAGGTCCGTCCACCATCATAATAGGTGGTATTTGGAGCCTTTCAACAGCTTTTGTATGCCAATTGCCAAAACCGGAGCACAGACTTGCTTTTTCCTCCACAGTCATTTCAGCAATAATTTTCTTAATATCTCGACTCATAACACATACCTCTTTCATTTTGCTAATAAATTTAATCTAAGTCTTTTTTCATCAGCACCGTTATTAAGGTACCCATCTTTATAATTGCTTTACTATAAAAGCTTGTTTTTATATCGTCATTTAATTGTACCACAATATATAAGCAATTTACACAGTTAAGTTTCTATTCATCAATACCTTTTACAAACCCAACTATTCCATTTTTAACCGTTAAATTTTTCTACTCTGGGCAGGGTTAATGTCAGGGTCGGTATATATATCATACTCATCCCGGCTCTTTGTAGAAAACTCCGATATAACCGCCCCTTCAGGTCCGGCCTGAAACCAATGAAGAGTATTGGGTTCAATGGTATATTGCTGACCCGGATTCAGCTCTATCTCCCTGAAAACCGTAAAATACTTTTCTCTTCCCTTTGGTAAAATCGCTTTCGGATTTTCAACCGGTTCCCCGGGCACATATAAATACACTTTTCCCCATCTGCATCGAAAAGTCTCTTCCTTGCCCGGTTCATTTCCCACAGGAGGATGCCTGTGCTCAGGGCAAGTCTGTCCAGGAAATAAAATCAGTTCTTTTGCGCAGCATCTGTCGGTATTGACGTATACAACAAGCTGAAGCCCAATTTCTTCATGCTGTCCCAAGCCATACTCAGCAACTTCTATATTGCGTTTTTCCTCTTCAGTAATAACAATGCCCGCTTTCTGAAGATATCCCAGTGCCCTTTTGCAGGATTCATTGTATAATTCCCTTGTAAGCATAGTTTTCTCCTCCTTATGAAGCTATATACTTTATTAATAATATTAACCGAATTAACATTAATCGAACGATTACTAATATTATAGCTCATTATTAATTATCAAGACAGTATATGAATAGTTTTTAACCATGTTTTATATTCCATAAAGTTATGCGATTTAATTTCAAAAATTTTTTATCAAAAAAAGCTGCAGCCCAATGATTTTCCACTGAGCCACAGCTTTGTAAGCTGTATATTTTAGAATGATTTTATTATTCCAAGAAGATACGCTTTTATGAGCGCCAAATCTATTGAATCTACCGAATTATTGCTGTCAACATCAGCTGCCTTGAGCTGTTGCTCGTTAAGTTTTGACATACCAAGCAGATGCATCTTCAAATAAGCATAATCTATTGAAGTAATATCTTTGTCACCGTCCAAATCACCTTTCATAACTTCATTGTTGGTAGGTGTAGGTGTTGGTTGTGTTGGAGTATTTCTTGGTGTTGATGAAGGTGTTGTACCGTCAGGCTCTGTACCAAATATCAATGTATCTCCGTCATAAACGGTAATTGTTGTTGATTTAACCGGTGTATTTCCTGTACCTAAGCCTTTAAAGGACGGGTCGTTGGTAGGATCCCATTTGGAACCTGATTTTGCAGTAAGACGGAGCTGAAGTTCAGCAGAATATTCAGACTGTCCGCCAGGATAAATATTGGTACCGTCCTTATATTTTACTTCAACATAGTAAATGTTTGGTTTGTTAGGATATGGTATGAGCTGTGAAACGGTAGCATCCATATTTGGCTCAATATAGTTTGTGCTAACTGTTACATCACTAGGATCTACTCCTTCGGAGAGATCAACATAATAGTGGTATTTCAAATCTTTTATCATTCTTGCCGGCCAGCCTGAACGGTTGTTCAGCAACAATTTAACCGACAGGTCATTGGCATTGTTATTCATAATTACGCCTTCAACAAAGAACTCATCTTCTCTTTCTTCAGGTTCTGGGAAGTTTGCCAGCGGAGTTCCGCCATATTTTGCATACATACTGCAGAGTGCTCCTACAAATCCGGCATTGTAGTCTGTAGCAACCTCATTGCAGACATAGTCCTTGATATCGTCGTTATATTTTCCTGAAGAATCCGGACCTCCTACAAGTGCACCATAAAGGATATGTCTGTGATACGGAGGATTATCCATTTGGTCTGTCCATGAACCATGAGCAGTTCTGTGATGCGGACGTTGCGGTGATTTTTCACCAAATCCTACTACAAAGCTTCTTCCAGTGCTTCCGAGAGCATAGTCAACCTGTTTCTTTGCAAAGGTCTGATATCTGTCCTTTAATGTAGCATCATTTATATGATCGGCATATACAGTTGCCAGGAATGCCTCAGTTGTAGCATATCTTAAACATCCCCAGGAATCAAGCCAAGCAAGATCTCCGACATAATTTACCCTTCTGCCTTCATATCCTACTGTCCACCAGTTAAGATGTCTTTGAACATACTCATGATATTCAGGCTTATCAGTTATTTTAGCCAACATCAACATAGCACCGCTTAATACATCATCCCAACAATGAGCCCATGTAAACTTGATTAAATCTGATTGGTTCTCTCTGTTCTGGATAGATACAAGGGACTCAGCTTTATTGAGATATGATACATCGTTGGTTGCAAGGTAGAGCCAAATTGCTGCCCACATAAGCTCGTCCTGCCAACCGCTCCATGATTTATAGAAGTTTTCTGCTGCTTTGTAATCAGCATCACTTCTTGTTTTATCGGATAATTCAAAAAGGCTCTTTGCGTGTTTGAGATAATTTTGGTCTTTTAATACAATGGATCCGATTGCAAGAGCTGCTGCCATTTGCGCAGTTACACAGGTAGGTTTTCCTGTGAAATACGGTCTTTCCATTTCCTTCTCAATAACTTCAACAGGTCCCCACCAGGAATGGTCTCTATTACCGTCTCCAATCTGGTAAACTATGTAATCGCCTTTGTCACAAGCAACCAAATAGTCCAATACAAACCTTAAATTGTTTTCAAGATGAACCTTTTGTCCTGATGACGCAATCTTATCGCCATACTCGTACAATGCCCAGCCTAGCATGGATGCACTGTAGGACATAGGCAGATTAAACTTTACATGGTCTCCGGCATCATACCATCCGCCCAATACATAGTCATTCATAGTGGCATCTCCACGCCACTCAACACGGTTCCACTCAGGAAGCGGTCCAGCTTGCTGACACTCATAGAAATAAATTGCTTTTTGAAGAGCTTCAGCATAGTTGAAATTTCCTGCTGCAGACACCATAGATGCTGGCAGCATAGCCAAAAGCATAGCCAATACCACTAATAAGCTCACTGTCTTTTTCAATTTGCATTCCTCCCTTTCAAATAATATTAATCAATAATATTAAAAACTTTGCCCCAGTATTTATGCAAAAAATACCGTTCAAATTTCGTTTTATTAAATATATTCGAAACATGATTTTGTTTTTATACCCTTTGATATTAATTAAGGTTATTTCAAAAACACCTCGCATGTTCATATACGCACAGCAAGAACATTTTTCCAAACAATACCTGCAAAGTTTTTGAAATAACCCAACAATATCCGCTGATTTAATTTATAGCTTAGAATTAAAACAGATCAATGAGTCTACATTAACTTGTCTTTTCAAAGCCAAGAATGGTTTTCGTCTTCTCCACGTATCTAAGCGCATTCATACAGCCGTCATAATCTTTGTTAAGCTTATATTGATTAAGGGCATCATTATACATGTTTAGGGCATTTTCATAATATTTTATATCGTTATCCATTTCAGCAATGTCAAAAAATATATTGCCAATATCCACTTTTACCTGAGCATGTTGCCGTTTCAGCTCTTTTAGTTTTAAAACTTCTTCCAGCTCCTGAACTGCCAAAAGTAAATTATTTTTTTTGTCTTCATAATTGGATAGTTTTACATAGCATAAACCCTTTGATTGCTTGATCCACCCATAAATATGGGGGCGTTTAAAACAGTCAATTTTCTTTTCAACGCTTTCATACTCACTCAATGCTTTCTTATACTCCATGTTATCAATTAAATGTCCGGCTTTCTCCATAACTTTGAGAACTTTTCTTATGGGATATTCATAAGTGTATGTATATAATTCACGCATTAACAGAATTAGCAGTGCCGATATAAGTATTTGGATAATCAAATTGACATAAAATTCATCAATGGTTATTCTATCTGCATAGTTTTGGCATATCACAGCATAAAAAATTATCACAAGCCCCACAACAAAAATCAAAACACTCATAAGCCAAATTTCCCTGGGCTTATAGTTGATATAGGACTTTAAAAATGTTTTTTTGGCGAAAAAATTCATCAGGATTATAAGTATGCTTGCTGCAAGCAATCCAACCCCCAACCATACATTCTTCAGTTCAACCAGAGTTCCGACAGGATTTTTTGTTAACAAATAGTTTGCAGAAAGCACAATAATAATGGTGGCAACCAAAAACAAGCCTGGCTTTCTCTTCACTCAATACTCCTCCCAAAAATCAAATTATTTAGGAATTATGGATTTGTGAGAATGAATGAAGAATTGACAAAATAACAAATATACAACATCTAATGTAAAACGAAGGGCTAAAATTCTTTTTCTATATATACTGCAATAATATTATATATATACTATATATACTGCAATAGCAACAATTCAAATAAAACCAAAATTCCCCTAAAAAAATATATTCTTTATATATTTTAATTATAACATTCTTTAATTTAAAAATAAATATTAAGATATTTATAAAAGCAAGCTATTTATTAAAGTTATTTTCACACCAAAAAACTTTTGTATATGTTTTATGTTGTATTCTGCATTTTATCACAAATTAACACAAAGAGACCAGACTTCTTTTGTTACCAGATGACTGTTTATCTTAAATTATTTTTTATTTGTTAACTTTCTAAACTCCATCGAATACATAAAAAAAGAAAATAGTGTAGAAAACACTGCTATAAAAACAAATATATTGATAATTAAACTGGTATATGAATCTGCAATTCTTGAAGAATAAAGTATTATAGTCATAACTATGGCAAAAGAAAATATGACAGTAGTCATCTTTCCATACCAATTTGCCTGTACAACAAAATTAACCTTCTTATATATCAATATACTTCCTGCTATCATGAAAATTTCCTTTGCCAAAACAATTATCAAAACGGGCAAGGGAATTATTTTTTGCATAGTTAGTATGGTCAGTGCCGTTAATTGCAAACATTTATCTGCCAGCGGGTCCGCTAATTTTCCGAAAGACGTAATCAAATTGAACTTTCTTGCAATTACTCCGTCTAAAACATCAGTGATACATGCACTTATAAAAATTACAATAGCTATAATGTATTCACCGTTGTATAAAAAATGTCCGAAAACAGGAACAAGCAAAAATCTTATTATGGTTAGAATGTTTGGTATATTCACTTATTCACCACCTGATACTATTTATTCTTTCTCAGCTTATTCTACCAGTATCTATTAAAATTTTCACAAACCGCACCTTATAATACTCTCAAATTGCACTTTTTAATCGGATATTATTCCTTATCCTTTACTGTATCCTCCTGTGTCAATTTTAACATAAAATTATATATATCCGGAGCATATTTTTTCATGTTAACAGGTCTTAAATTTTTATCGGTCCACACATGCATAGTTTCCCCATAATTTAATAATGTATTTTCTTTTTTATCATAAACTTCATAATAAAAAGTTATTCTTGTGGAAGACAAATCTTTAATTTTTGTTATAATAAAAAGCTCGTCCTCATACCTTGCAGGTTTCTTATAACAGCTCTTAAGTTCCAGCAAAGGAAGCATACATCCTCTTTTTTCAATTTCAGAATATGAAATTCCTGCACCCTTTATAAAATCAGTCCGGGCTGCTTCATACCAAATAGGATAGTTTGAATGATGAGCTATTCCCATTTGATCAGTTTCGGCATATCTTACTACAATTTCAGTTTTAGAAGTATACATAACTCCACCTGTAATTCTCTATAAATTAAAATTCTTAAAAATGGCAATTGCAAAGTTTAGTTTTTATCTCTTTTTATTTTTTATTTTTTTACTTACAGAGACAATATTTTGCTTAATAAAATTAACTCTTCGGGTAAATCTTTTTTCATTTGAAGAGCTTCATCAAGATCAAGGTCAATAATGGCACTGTTCTTTACTGCTATTACCCTGTTGCGTTTTCCCTCTTTTAAGACTTCAACAGCTTTAAGCCCCATTCTGCTGGCCATAACTCTGTCTTGAACCGTAGGGCTTCCTCCACGCTGTATGTGACCGAGAATAGTCGCCCTGGCTTCAATACCTGTTCTTTCTGTTATTTCCTTTGCTATTTCAATAGCTTTTCCTTCAACACCTTCCGCTACAATAACGGTGTAATTCCTTTTACCTCTGTTTCGTCCTTCAATTATAGGCTTTAATACGTCTTTTTCAAGATCAAAAGGCTTTTCGGGCAATATAACTGCTTCTGCACCACCGGATATACTTACATTAACCGCTATGTATCCGGCATGTCTTCCCATAACTTCAAGAACACTGCATCTTTCGTGGGAATATGCGGTATCCCTTATCTTGTCAATGGCATCCTGTACTGTATTCAGTGCAGTATCATATCCAATTGTGTATTCGGTACAGCCAATATCGTTGTCAATGGTACCCGGTATACATACAACATTCATTCCCAGTTTGCTGATATCCCTGGCACCTTTATAGGAACCGTCTCCTCCGATAACAACCAGCGCATCTATGCCGAACACCTTAGCCATCGACATTGCCTTGTTAAGTCCTTCTTCTGTTTTAAAAAGAGCCGATCTGGCAGTTTGGAGTATTGTTCCGCCTTTTTGAATTATGTCACCCACTGACCTTGCGGTCATCTCCTCAATCTCGCCATTTATCAAGCCATTAAATCCTTTTCTGATTCCTAAAACTTTAAATCCATAATATAATCCGGATCTCACCACTGCCCTGATAGCAGCGTTCATACCCGGTGCATCTCCTCCACTGGTAAGTACTCCTATTGTCTTTACATCGCTCAATTTAAGTCCCTCCTTATTACAGCGCAATAATAGGTCATTCCCTCCTATTTTGCCATTTCTGTTAAATTAAAATACACCAACGAAAACTAAAAAACGTTAAACCCCCTTGGCTTTTCGCCTTTTAATCCACCGGAAAGAGGTTAAATTAAACCCGTGTCTATATTAATGAACACGGGACATAATTTAATCTTTCCTATTCATATAACAAAAACAACTTAATATCCCTTTTCAATAATTACACTGTGTGCCTCTTCAACTTCCGCTTCGGGAACCAGCACTTCATAGTAATTATCATTATTATCATTACTTTTGCTGATAGGTCTTAATTTGACCAAAATACCCTCATTGGTTAACAAATTCTGCATCGAAGTGGCGATTTCTCTGCTTTGAGCCATATACACCACCGTCCACATATAAACACGCCCCTTTTTTAGGTGATTTCACAAACTCCTTCAAACAATGTTTCAATACTCGGTATAAATCTTTAATTACCTGATATAGCTTTTTTGAAACATTGTCATTCACCGGAAAGAATTTCTCCATGGCGACTTAAAACTCTGGCTTTACCTCTGATTTTTATTGCCGAAGTATTCTCGGTAAACTGGGCTATAAGTATTTCACCCTTATCGAGTTTTTCCGTATGGTGGAATTTAGTATCCCGACCTCTTGTCAGCCCAATAATATTCACACCGTTCTCTTCAGCTTTAATTACAATGTAATCGCCTGATACTTTTTCATTTTCCCAATCCAAATAAAACCACCTCGTCATAACTATATATTAATTCAAAACAAAAATCAATACGAATTTTAGACAAGCAACCTTTAAAGTCTACATACTGCTATACTTTAGCCTTTTTAGACACATATTAAGTTACCGATCCTTATTTATTATTATCGTATAATTTTTAATTTAATTTATAACTTTTTAGACAACTTTAACATTTTCTTCACCAAGTCTCTGTATCAATTCTGTCATCACACAGTCATTCAATGTCACCCAGTACTCTTTTTCCAAAGTTATTCCCTTTTTATCACCGTTATTGCAAACACATACCGGAGTATCCCCATTGAAGTATTTTAACAAAGCCAGTAATGACTCCTTTTTGTCTTCTTCCACATTTGGATTCAGTCTTAAATATACCTTTCGAATATGCATTTTCTTTAGCGGACTTACCTCTTCACATATTATCTTCGGTTGTTCTTCCTCTTTAATGCTTATCCTTCCTTTGATAAGGACAATATTTTCTTCAATAATAAATTTTGCATATTTCTCCAGCACAGTAGGAAATACAATAACTTCCATTATTCCGTACAAATCTTCCAATGTTAAAAATGCCATCAGATTATTGTTTTTTGTAGTTTTAGTTTTCTTTGATGTAATTATTCCTCCAACTACAACATTCATTCCATCGGATATATTTTTATAATTATCCATTAAATAGGGTTCTTCACTTTGATTTGAATATATATTTAAGTCAGAACTGTACAAAGTCACCGTTCTTTTGATCTCTTCATCAAATTCGCTCAAAGGATGTCCTGAAATATAAAGCCCCAACATCTCTTTTTCCATTGATAAAAGCATCTTGTTGGGATATTCCTTTATGTCGGGATATATATCGTTATCTTCATAAAGGGCCGATTCCCCATATATTGACTTTTCATTTCCGGCTATGGACATTTCAAACAGTGACATTTGTCCTTCCATGTTCCTCTTTTTTGTCTGGGCAATTCCATCAAGCATCTTCTCGAAAACCGCAATAAGCTTTGATCTGTAAACTCCCATCGAATCAAAAGCACCACACTTAATCAGGCTCTCCACACACCTTTTATTCACTTCTCTTGTGTCAATCCTGTCGCAAAAATCCCTGAAATTTTTAAACGGACCTCTGGCCTTTCTCTCTTCAATAATGGATTTTACTGCATTTTCCCCGACATTTTTAACAGCTGCCAGTCCAAACCGTATTTTGCCATTAACCACGGTAAATTTCATTTGACTTTCGTTTATATCCGGAGGAAGCACTTCAATATTTAAAGTTTTACATTCATAGACATACTGCGATATTCTGTCACTGCTTCCCAAAAAACTGTTTAGCAATGCTGCCATAAACTCCAGCGGATAATAGCATTTAAGCCATGCTGTCTGATATGCCACTACGGCATAGGCAGCTGCATGGGATTTATTAAAAGCATAACTTGCAAAATCCATCATTTCATCAAAAATTTTGTTTGCAACTGCTTCATCCACACCATTCCTTATACATCCCTTTACTATAATATTTCCCTTCTCGTCATCTATACCATATATAAAATTTTTCCTTTCCTGTTCCATTACACTTGCTTTCTTTTTTGCCATTGCACGGCGTACCAAATCGGACCTTCCCATGGAATATCCTCCAAGGTCCCTTACAATTTGCATAACCTGTTCCTGATACACCATACAGCCATAAGTCACATTCAGGATATTTTCCAGAAGAGGATGGTCATACTTTACCTCAGAAGGGTTATTCTTATTCTTTAAATACCTGGGAATCTGATCCATTGGTCCGGGACGGTATAAGGAAATTCCCGCAATAACATCTTCAAGGGATGTAGGCATCAGTTCTTTCATAAACTGAGTCATGCCTGCACTTTCAAGCTGAAAGACTCCGGCTGTTTTACCCTCGCCAATCAACTTAAATACTTTAGAATCGTTCATATCGATTCTGTCAATATCTATCTTTACGTTATGATTCTCATATATCAAATCTACAGCATCTTTAATTACTGTAAGGGTTCTCAGCCCCAAAAAGTCCATTTTCAAAAGGCCGATTTCTTCCAATTGTCCCATAGGAAATTGGGTGGTAATGCACTCATCATTCCTATTAAGAGGTACATAATTGGTTATAGGTTCTTTTGATATAACCACACCGGCAGCATGGGTGGAAGCATGCCTCGGCATTCCTTCAAAAAGTCTTGCTGTATCGATAAGCTCTTTGACTTTACTGTCCTGCTCATATCTTGCCCTAAGTTCGGGATTAATCTCCAATGCCTTGTCTATGCTCATTCCTATCTGCATCGGTATCATTTTTGCTATAACATCCACTTCATTATAGGGTATGTCCAATGCCCTTCCCACATCACGGATGGCACCTCTCGCTGCCATGGTACCGAAAGTTATTATCTGCGATACCTTGTCCTCTCCATACTTTCTGACAACATAGTCAATTACCTCTTGTCTTCTCTCATAACAAAAGTCTATATCTATGTCCGGCATGGTTATTCTCTCCGGATTCAGAAAACGCTCAAAAAGCAAATTGTATTTCAGCGGATCAATATTGGTTATACCTAAACAGTAGGCAACCAAACTTCCGGCAGCCGAACCTCTGCCAGGTCCGACAGGTATACCCCTATCCTTGGCATATCTGATAAAATCCGAAACAATAAGGAAATAATCCACATATCCCATCTGTTTTATAACAGACAACTCATATTCCAATCTATCAATCTTATCCTCAATATTCTCTCCATAATGGCGCTTCAATCCGTCATAGCACAATTCCTTCAAGTATTCATAGGCATCTTTGTCATCCGGAACGCCGAATTTAGGCAAATGAAGCTTGCCGAATTCCAACTCCACATTACACATCTCAGCTATCTTTACCGTATTTGAGATAGCTTCCGGTATATTTTTAAAAAATTCTTCCATCTCTTCAGGGGATTTCACATAGAAATCTTCCGTCGGGAACTTCATTCGGTCTTCATCATTTATACTCTTTCCTGTCTGAATGCATAGCAGAATCTCATGTGCTCTTGCATCCTCTTTTCTCAAATAATGGGCATCATTTGTAGCAACCAGAGGAATTCCTGTTTCCTTTGAAAGTTTAATAAGCTGGCTGTTTACATACCTTTGTTCCTCTATTCCGTTGCTCTGTATTTCAAGATAGAAATTGTCTTTGCCGAAAATTCCGCTATATTTTTGCGCAATTTCTTTTGCCTTTTCAAAATCATTATTTAGAAGAGCTTTAGGCACATCACCGGAAAGGCATGCACTTAAGGCAATCAATCCCTCACTATAGCGTTCAAGAACTTCAAAATCAATTCTCGGTCTATAGTAGAACCCCTCGGTAAAACCTATGGATACAATTTTCATCAAGTTTTTGTATCCCTGATTATTTTTTGCCAAAAGCACCAAATGCCCGGGATCCGAATCGACAGCCCCCTGTTTGTCGTGTCGGGTTCTTTTCGCAGTATATACCTCACAGCCCAAAATCGGCTTTATTCCGCTACTTACTGCCTCTTTATAGAATTCAACTACTCCATACATTACTCCATGGTCAGTAATGGCAATACTGTCCATACCCAATTCTTTCGTTCTCTTAATCAGGTCTTTTATCCGGTTTGCTCCATCAAGCAAACTATATTCCGTATGGACATGCAGATGCACAAAATTCCCCAAAATACATCATCCTTTATAGATAAGGGATTCTTATAAAAAGAATCCCTTAAATTTATTCTTGTATTATAACATATTCGGTTATAAGCTACAATTACAGTAATTGCTTATCGGTTCGGCTATTCCCATTATCGTATTAGAACAAAAGATTTTCAACTACACCCAAAACATTGGTCTGAACATGTTCAAGCTTTGCTTTCGCTTCATCAATTCCGTTATCAGTCACACCATAATAAATTTTTATTTTCGGTTCGGTTCCTGAAGGTCTTATACAGAACCATGATTTGCCGTCCTGCAGTTCATAATATAAAACATCGGACTTAGGCAAATTGGTTGATTCCCTTTTACCCGTGCTTATTTCATATCTTTCGCCCTTTTGATAATCTCTGACAGCAGCAACCTGAACAGTTCCGAACTTCGTAATTTCATCTTTTCTCAATTTTTCCATGGCATCCTTTATTTTATCTACGCCTTCTTTACCTTTGAGGGTATAGGATTTAATTCCCTCTATTGTATACCCGTATTTGTTCAATAACTCCATTAAAGCGTCATAAAGAGACATATTTTTTGATTTATAATATGCTGCCATTTCTGCAATCAGCATTGATGCAACAACAGCATCCTTGTCTCTCACGAAAGTTCCTGCCAAATATCCGTAACTTTCCTCAAACCCAAAGAGATACTTCTTATCTCCATTCTCATCAAGAAGTTTTATCTGCTCACCGATAAACTTAAAACCGGTAAGCACTTCAATGAGTTCCACACCGTATTCTTTCGCAATCTGTTTTGCAAGCTCTGTGGTTACAATAGTTTTTACCACAAAGCCGTTTTGCGGGAGTTCTCCCTTTGCTTTTTTCTGCGAAAGAATATACTCTAAAAGCAAACACCCTGTCTGATTACCGGTAAGTGTGACATACTCACCGTCCCTATTCCTTGCGACCACACCAACTCTGTCACAGTCAGGGTCCGTACCGATTATAAGATCAACATTCTCTGCCTTTGCCAGCTCTATGGCAAGGGTAAAGGCTTCTTTTTCTTCAGGATTCGGATATGCCACCGTTGAAAAGTTTTTGTCGGGAAGTTCCTGCTCCTTTACCACAAGAACGTTTTTAAAGCCAATCTCGTCAAGTATTCGTCTGACCGGCTTATTCCCCGAACCATGCAGCGGCGTGTATACGATTTTAAAATTCTCTCCAACACTCCTTGCAATGTCAGGATTTACGCAAAGGGTTTTAAGCTTTGATATGTAAGCATCATCCACTTCCTTACCTATAATCTTTATAAGACCCTTTTCAATGGCTTCATCCTTATCCATCAATTTGACGCATGTTATGTCTTCAATCTTGTTCATGAACTCAAGAACCTTGTTGGACTCTTCCAAAGGAAGCTGTCCTCCGTCTTCGCCATATACCTTGTAACCATTATACTCTTTAGGATTATGGCTTGCAGTTATAACTACACCTGCAGCCGCTTTCAAATGTCTCACTGCAAAAGATAATTCCGGAGTAGGTCTCAACTCATCAAACAAATAGGCTTTTATCCCGTTTCCTGCAAATACTTTTGCCGTTTCAAGGGCAAATTCCGGTGACATGTTCCTCGAATCGTAAGCAATGACAATCCCTCTGTCAGCTGCACCTATACTGTTTATAAAATCAGCCAGACCCTGGGATGCCCTTCTTACAGTATAAATATTCATCCTGTTTGTTCCTGCTCCGATAAGTCCCCTAAGCCCTCCGGTACCAAAATCAAGATATTTGTAAAATCTATCTTCAATTTCCTTAGGATCATCCTTTATCTTTTGCAGTTCTTCTCTCGTTTGCTCGTCAAAATACTCATTTCCTAACCAAAATTTATACATTGCACTACTTGATATTGACATACATTACTCTCCTCTATCCTATTTTCTATATAACAGTGCTTTTTAACATCATCCGTATGTAGCAAATGTCAAAAAGCACTTTTTATCTGTGAGTCTCGCCCACAACATATATTTAACTGATTGCTATGCATCAATTTTACTTTATTATTATATTAATATAATATTAGTATTTCAAATTTTCAGTAACTAGTATACCATATTTATTCCATTTTACAACCGCAAACATAGATATTATCATAATAAATAATGTAAAGCAACTGTTCCACAAAATTATGTTTATTCCACGATTTCTCTTTCCATAAATAATATCCCCTCAATTTGCACAGTATAAAAATAATTTTTTGTGAAAAAATTTTTATTTTTTAATAAAATCGCATCCTAAATATTATAAATATTTAATATTATAAAGGAAGGCTATTGCACCGGTTTTTCCGCGTAATAGCCCGTAATTTTATCCCGCTTTACTTATTGACCACGGCATTGAAAAGGTTCATTAGCAACTTCTATCTAATTTTTTATTGCTTCTTTAAATACAAGTTGCAATTGCTTTTATATTGTAAAATAATTGTATATATAAATATAAAAATCATAGCACCAATTTTGACCCTTCCATTAATGACTTGCCATCTACCTCAATTCTGACCGGTATAAATATGAAATCCATATGAAACTGCGATGAATTTTGATAGTGTCTTGTCAAGTGGTGTAAATTGTTTTCTACTATGTTTCTTTAATTTCCGCTAATGTGGTTGTCAAGGGCCCAAACCGGGCTTTTCCTTGACAACCACATTCCGCCATGCTCTCTTTATTGTGCCGAGGGATGAGGGGAAGAAGCAAGTTACATTTACCTCATCCTCCGCAATTTTCCAGTGTAGCATGGCGGACACTGCCTAAGGCCATTTAAGTGTAGTAAAAATAGCCTCGGGATTCAGCTAAAAAAGCAAGCTAACTTTATTTGTGCAATAATGCCTCTGGGGCCAAACTATATGTCCCAATTGCAGGCTTTACCAACTTATTCATTGATTCTTTACTAAAGTACCTTCGACCAATTTGCCATTCCTCGTGCTGCTCTATTAATATTGATCCAACCAATCTTATTACTGATTCACGATTTGGAAATATACTTACCACGTCAGTTCTTCGCCGTATTTCCCTGTTTAGTCTTTCTAATGGATTCGTGGAATGTAGCTGTGCCCAATGTTCTCGCGGAAACTCCATATACTGCAACACATTCTCACATCCATTTTCCAAGACTTCCATTGCTTTCGGAAATCTTCCCTTTAACTGTTCTACAACTGTATATAATTGATTCTTAGCTGTTTTCTGGTCCGGTGCTGCAAATACTGTTCTTACTATTGCTGATACCATACCTTGCTGTTTCCGTGGCACCTGACTTAATACATTCCTCATAAAATGCACTCGACACCTTTGCCACGAACAACCTCCTAAAACTTCTGAAATCGCCTTTTTTAACCCTTCGTGAGAATCACTAATAACAAGTTGGACTCCATGTAATCCACGATTTACAAGTCGGCGTAAAAACTCTGTCCAGAATGGCCCGCTTTCTGTAAGTCCAACATCAAAACCCAAAATCTCACGTTCACCATTTTCATTAACACCTACTGCTACAACCAATGCCATGTTTTCTACATGTCCACCTTCCCGTACTTTTGGAAATGTTGCATCCAACCACAAATATGGATATTTAATTGTTAATTTACGGTTTACAAATTGAGTAACATATTCATCAAGTTCTTGGCTTATGCGTGATACTTTACTTTTATCAATACCTTCCATACCAAGTGCCTGAACTAATTCATCCACTTTTCGGGTGCTTATACCATGGATATATGCTTCCTGAACAACATTAACAAGTGCTTTTTTCCACATACGCCTAGGCTCTAGAAAACTTGGGAAATAGGTTCCCTCACGAAGTTTAGGTATTTTTAAATCAATGGTACCAAGACGGGTATTATATGGTCTGATTCTGACACCATTCCTTTGATTATTTCTTTCTTCTGTACGTTCATACTTATCTGCACCAATTTTTGCAGTCACTTCAGCTTCCATCAACTTATTTAGTATTAAAGCCATCAGATCTCTCATGAAATCTCCATCTTTTACATGTCCATAATACTTGAAAATTTCTTCGATTAGTGGCATTATATCTTTTGTAGCCATGATATGACCTCCTCTACTTTTGTTTGGCTAACATAGTAGAAAACCATATCGTGGCTTTATTTTCAAGGGACAATATTTTCCAGTAATTTTAAGTCATCAATTTTACACTACTACTTAAGACTATAACCTCTATTATTTAACCAATTATTTGTTTTTTGTAAATAAAATACAATATGACATAGTATTAAATACATGATATAATTTACCATATATTATAAATTTTTTTATTGTAATATAATAATATAATTTTTTTCAGATAAAGTAAATCCAATTCGAATTGGGGTAATAGGATGTGATTTTATGTATTACAATCTTGAAGCATTTGGTAGGAAAATAAGTCAAATTAGAAAAAATTTAGGTTATACTCAAAAAGATATATCGAACTTATCTTCATTAACTATTGAAACTTTAAGAAAAATTGAAAACGGAAAAGTATTGCCTACACAAATAACCTTAGAATTACTTTCACCTATATTAAAAGTGGATCTAAATCAGCTTTTGCTCAACTATAGAATTCCCAACTACGACGAGTTTAATAAATTAAAGAACAAAATAGAATGCAAAATTGAAAATGGCAATTATTTTAATTTAGAAAATGATTTAAAATATATGAAGAAAATTTTAGATAAGCAAAATCTAAATAATTATGCTTATAAATTAATGCATCAATTCTACTATTTTGTCGAAGCAATTATATTAAAAAAAATATATAAAGATTATGAAAAATCTTTATCAAAGCTAATTTTTGCAATGAAAGTAATGACTCCCAAATTTAATCAGATTAAATATAAAGAATTTGTGTATTGTGACTTTGAAATTAGGATTCTGATGAATATTGCTCTGTTATTCAGTGAATTAGAATCAGTTGAAAAATGTCAGGAAATGCTTCTTTTCTGTCTAAATTCCATAAACTCAGATGAAATTAACATAAAACTCAAAATACTATATAATATATCATATACTTTTCATAAAATGAACATGCACTCAAAAGCTTTATATTTTGCTAATGAAGGAATAAAATTGTGTATAGAAAATAATAAACTTAATTGCCTAGCTCATCTTTACTCCCGTAAAGGGATAGCCCAATACTTTCTTAGAGATGAAACATATATAACCTCATTAAGAACTGCAATAAATTTGTATAATATAACAAATCAAGATAATTTTAAAAAACTATTGATAAAATTTTGTAAAATATATAAAATCGATACAACAAAACAACTCAATAGGAGTATCGATAATTTTCAAACTAAACTGACCAACATCAGTTTCTCACTCATATGAAAACTAAGAGTTGCAATTTTTGCATTATAAATCAATAATGCCTTCTAGATTTAACACATTTATGATATTCTTGTTTCTCGCAAATATACAACCCTCATGTTAACATATTTTTAATAATCATGAGAGTTAAATCTTTCTTTATAGCCTTTTATGTGATAAAATTGCAGTATGTTCACCCGAATCAACTGAAAATTAACATATCATCAGGTAAAACATTCTTATTACTAAAGTAAAAGGGTGTGCACTTTGCAATTTTATATAACTTACACAAAAAAACGGAAGTGAGAAGTGATAAAATGGATCAAAATAGAATAAACAGAATAAATGAATTGGCCAGAAAATCCAAAACAGTGGGGCTCACTCCTGAAGAAAAGCAGGAGCAGCAAAGGCTAAGAAACGAGTATATCAACGAATTCAGGAACAGTTTGAAGTCTACCCTTGATTCAATTGTCATTATGGATGAAAAAGGTAACAAAAGGCCATTAAAACAGAAAACAAATACGACTGAAAAGCATTGATTTATATATGTTTTTTAAACGACCTTTTTATTTTTGGAAGAAATTAAAAATAATTTTTTAAAAAAGTGTAAATTATTAAGATTTTATGTGAAATTTTTCGCATTACACAAATAATTTAAACGGTTATCTTTATTAGCAATTTGCTACCGATATTTTCGGCAATTCGGTGCTATAACATCTTCACCAACTGTGTTATAATAAAATTGTAACACATTCTACCTCCCTTAAACGTCAGGTATAAGGAGATAAATAGACTTATGAAACAGGGCAAAATCATTGAAAGATGATGACGCAAAGCTTTGGGTCTAAGTTAAGGATGAATATCCTTAATATGATCGCCAGGCTGCCATAAGAGTTCTGTTTATTCTCTTTAAAATATATGGAAAATAGGTCTACTTAATTTCCTTATACCGCTTTTTTTATTTACTGATATTTAAATACTTTTAAAATATAAAGGCCTTCCTGTTTTCCTATTAACAGGCAAGGCCTTATCTATTGCGATAATTGCTGTATTAATAATCAGTTTGTCAAATTATGCTTGAAAGCATAAATAGCCGCTTGTGTTCTATCGGATACGTTCAATTTCCTGAAAATATTTGAAACATGGTTTTTAACTGTCTTTTCGCTTATGTACAAACGTTTGGCTATTTCCTTATTTATCAGGCCCTCGGCTATAAGCTCGAGTACTTCCATTTCTCTGGCAGTAAGGTTTGTTTCCTCATTTTTGGCTTTATCACTTAAGGTGATTTTATTGAACTCCTTTACAAGTTCTTTTGTCATATTGGCCTGTATATACGGCTGCCCATTGTTTACACTTCTTATGGCATCTACCAAAACACTCGGTTCTGCATCTTTCAACACATATCCCTCCGCTCCCATTTGAATTGTTTTAAAAAGATACTCTCTATCGTCATGAATGGTTAACACAATAATCTTAGACGGAATATTGTCTTCCTTTATTTCTTTTATAGCCTGTAAACCATTCATTCCGGGCATATTAATATCCATTAGTATAACATCGGGGTTGCACTCTTTTGCCAGCTTTATAGCTTCCTCTCCATTAGGTGCCTGCGCAATCACAGTCATATCGTTTTCAAGCTCCAATATCTGCTTGAGACCATGTCTCATCATAGTATGATCATCTGCTATCATAACGCGTATCTTATCCATTTGAGACCTCCTCGTGCGGAATTAAGGGTACAGTTATATCCAATCGTGTGCCTCTGCCTATAGCAGAATTAATTTCAAATTTTCCGTTTAACAGATCGACCCTTTCCCTCATGCTATAAAGACCGAATCCGCTGTTTACATTGTCCTTTCTGGTCTTCAACTCCTCGGTGTTAAACCCTTTGCCGTTATCCGCAACTTTAAGCCTTAATTCCCTTTCCAAAAATTCCAGACTGATTGAAACCTTGGTAGCTTCAGCATGCTTTCTTACATTATTTACGCTTTCCTGGACTATTCTGAAAATTGTCAGGGATATTTCAGGTTTTATCTCTTCACAAACGCCTTTTGTCTTAAAATTAACCGCAATATTTGATTCCTCCTGAAAAGTAAGGATAAATCTCTGAAGTGTCGGAACCAATCCTAAATCATCCAAAGACATAGGCCTTAAATTGTATATAATTTTTCTTACGTCCTGAAGGGTGTCCCGAACTATGGATTTCAAATTTCTCAGTTCTTCCTTGGCTTTTACAGGATCGGAATCCATCAACCGTTCACATATCTCTGCTTTTAATACAATATTGGACATTAACTGTGCAGGACCGTCGTGCATCTCCCTTGCAACCCTTTGACGTTCTTCCTCCTGAGCTTTGATTATTTTTAGTCCCATAATTTGTCTCTGTTGCAAGTCCTCAAGCTGAAGTGTCACTTGCTGAAGGTCCCCGGTTAGGCAGCTTAAGGATATTCCGATGTTTGAAATAAGCCTGTCCGCCTTTTCAGCCGTTCTGATGGAATCTTTCAGTCTAATCTCCAATTCATTTCTTCTTCTTATCAAATACTGCTCCTGTTCACGTTTTATAGCCAATTCAATCCGGAGACTGTCCGCTTTTTCATATGCTTGTTTTGCCTCTTCCTCGGTGTATTTGTCGTAGTTTTTATTTATTATCATTAACTGCCTCTTGACTTGCTTCAGCTCACTTTCCAAAAATTCAACATCGTCAATAAGAAGGGCAGCTCGTTCTTTGAGTTCTTCAAGCTCTCTTTTAAGCCTTTCGCATTCCTTTCTTGCGTTCTCAGCTATTTCAAACAGTTCAGTCTTACTGTTGTTTATTGCTTCAATAGTTTTTTTTACAATTCTGTCTAAATTAGCTATATCCACTTTATGATTAGTCACATTTTTTTACCTCTCCAAGTTTACTTAAAAGAGAATTTCAGCCATCATTTCAAAAACTCTGATTATCCATCAAAAACTCAAATGATAAGGGATTTATCTTTTGAAATGTGTTTACAATAATTTTATAAAAAAAGACTAAAAACCTTTTCTCTATTTTTATATCGAAAAATTTTGAAATTTTTTTATACTTTTTTTAAAAATAATTAACTGGAATAAAAAACATGTTTTAATGGACTTGCAGCACTTAATCCTTCGATCTTTTCAACGTTATGTAAACTTTTGCTATTCAAAAAAGTTCAGTAATATTTCATTTAATTCATAATAGAATAAAATTATAGCAATCAATTTTTTAGGGGGAAATATGAGTCTATACG
Organism: Acetivibrio clariflavus DSM 19732; assembly: GCF_000237085.1. Lineage (GTDB taxonomy): Bacteria > Bacillota > Clostridia > Acetivibrionales > Acetivibrionaceae > Acetivibrio > Acetivibrio clariflavus. Next base: position 2,572,899 of record NC_016627.1, read on the forward strand.
CATTTGCAGTATTGTCCGGCATGCTTTTAATTGCCTTATACAATTTTAAGCCGACTTCGGTAATTTACTTAAAGCGCCTTTCACTCCCCATAATATGCACAGTTTTTGTACTATTACTGATTATTTTTTCAAACACCGCAGTTAGTTCAGCATCAAGAGGGTTAAACCTATGGTTAAATGTTGTATTTCCATCGCTCTTCCCCTTCTTTGTAGCATCGGAAATTCTTTACCGTACCGGATTTATAAAATCATTGGGTATTTTGCTTGAACCCATAATGCGTCCACTTTTCAACGTCCCAGGCTGCGGCTCTTTTGCCCTTGCTATGGGAATAACCAGCGGCTATCCTGTAGGCGCAAAGCTTACTGCCAAAATGCGGGAAGAAAAATTGCTCACAAAAACCGAGTCGGAAAGGCTTCTTTCTTTCACCAACAATTCGGGACCGCTTTTTATCGTTGGTGCAGTCGCTGTAGGCATGTTCAACACCCCCAAAATCGGCTTTATCTTACTCTTTTGCCACATATTAGCCTGCATTACTGTTGGAATATTTTTCAGATTTTATGGCTGTAAAAAAACTTCGGGTAAAAATCCTGAGTGCAGCAATATTTTAAAGAAATTTAAGAAGGAATTGGCAAATACTCAGTCGGTAAACATTGGTGAAATATTAGGGGATTCTATTCGCAGTTCAATAAACACCATACTTACAATAGGCGGTTTTATTATACTTTTTTCTGTAATTATAAACCTTTTGCTGGAGACTGGCGTAATAAACATTGCAGCCGCTTTTTTATCTCTGCTGTTTCCTTTATCGGGTATTTCCCGGGAAATAATCTCTTCTGTTTTGAGTGGCTTTTTTGAAATTACAACCGGGATAAACATGATAAGTAAATTGGAAGGAATATCTTTTGCACAACAGCTTTCGGCAATAAGTCTGATTTTAGGATGGGCAGGTTTATCAGTCCATTTTCAGGTTTACAGCATAATTTCAAAAACTGACATCAGTATAAAACCCTATTTATTCGGAAAGCTTATGCATGGACTTTTTGCAGCCCTTTATGTATCGATTTTCATGAATCTTTCTATTATACCGGACTTAGAAAGCCAGAGTGTTTTCGGTTACTTCACATATACATCCGATTGGAGTTGTTTAAATTACTTTGTAAAATCAATTGAAAACGTATTAATTTCACTTGCTGTTTTAATTGTGATGGCAGGAATATCATTTTTAGTTAAAATATGCAAAAGGCTTAAAGAATAAATAAAGATAAGATGGTTTTAAAAAACTATCCCGTCACAATTATCACAATTAATTTTTAACCGATTGAAACGCTTCCAAACAATATTTAAATCCTATTTGCATTTAAAAAAGCAGCTAATCCTTTAACCATCCATCAATGCAAAAATTATTTCATTTCTTTGCGGTTGGCTCTTATAACTTCAAGGGTTTCCTCAAGTATCTCCTCAACTTTGCTAAGTACATTATCCGCATATTCTTTGGTGCCAAGCCTTATCTCACGGGCATTTTTTTGTGCATTTGATACAATTTCATTTGCCTGTTCATAGGCTTTTTTTGTAATTTCATGTTCATCAATAAGAGAAGCTATTTTGTTCTCAGCATCTTTAATGATATTATTAGCCTCTTTCTGGGCTTCCAAAAGAATCTTCTGTCTTTCTTCCTTTACCCATTTTGCCTGTTTGATGTCGTCAGGAAGTTTAAGTCGCATTTCTTTTATTATTTCAAGTATCTCTTCCCTGTCAACCATACACTTTCCGGAAAACGGCACACTTATACTTTTTTCAATGACCTCTTCCAGCGTTTCAATTATCGATAGTATCTCCATTAAAACCCCTCCCAGGATTTTTTGAGCCAGTGTTTTTATACAATGCTAATGTTTAAAAATCTTTGACGTATTGGTGCAAACTATGTAAACCCGCACTTGCTTATAACATTACTTCTATTAAACTGAGCCATGCTGCGATAAAAACGGTTATTCATTAAATTTCTTCATTACCTCGTCTATAATGCAATCGGGAACCAAACCTTCAATATTCCCTTTGTGCCTTGCCAGTTCCTTTACTGAACTTGAACTCAAAAATGAGTAATTTATGCTGGCCATCATAAACAAAGTCTCTATATTAGGGTCCAAATTCTTATTCAACAATGCCATCTGCAATTCGTATTCAAAATCCGATACAGCTCTCAAACCCTTTATTATCACTGTTGCATTCTTTTTTTTCATAAAATCAATCAAAAGACCTGAGAAACTCTCGATTTCGACATTAGGTACATCGGCCAGGGCACAATGCAGAAGCTTTACCCTTTCTTCCAATGTAAAAGTCGGTTTCTTACTGCTATTAATCAATACTGCAACAATAAGCTTGTCGCACAACAACGCAGCTCTTTTAATTATATCCACATGTCCGTTGGTAACGGGATCAAAACTCCCCGGATAAACATACACTCTCAAAGTCTGCTACACTTCCTGTCTATAAAATGATATAACGGTATCTCCGTATTTCTGCTTTCTAAAATTCTTTAATGTTCCAACGCATTCCGGAACAACATCTTTCACATCATGTTCAGCTATAATAAGAGTATCCTGTTTTAATACATCGGTATCGGCAATGCAAGCTAAAGTCTCATCCACCAAACCTTTGCCGTAGGGAGGATCCAAAAATATTATATCAAACTTGCTATCCATCTGCGAAAGCATACTTAAAGCAGTACACACATCCATTGCATGGATTTCCGCCCGTTCAGTAAATTTGGTATGGTTAAGGTTCTCTTTAATAATTTGGCAGCACTCACGGCTTTTGTCCACAAAGACAGCCCTGCGCGCTCCTCTGCTTAAAGCTTCAATTCCAATGCTCCCGGTTCCGGCAAACAAATCCAAAACATCCTTGTCGAAAATAACGGGAGCAATTATATTGAAAATTGACCCTTTAACTTTGTCCGAAGTAGGCCTGGTCATATTACCCTTTGGCGTTTTAAGTTTATGGCCTTTAGCTTCTCCCGATATAACCCTTAGAATAAATATTCCTCCATTTTTTTACATTCAGAAAGAACAATCTGTCCATTTAAATAATTAACCTAATGATATTTTATATTACCACATATAATTGTCAACTACAATAATACATTTAATTCATTGTTATATTATAAAGTTTTTCATTTAGTATCTCCATCATTTTTAATTTTAAGCCGTAATTTTCTTCTTTTTCAAGGTCCCTATCCTCGCTGATAAGCTTCAAAGCCGCTTCCTGAGCTTTTTTCAAAATATCGATATCCTTATACAGGTTGGCAATTTTAAGTTCCGGTATACCATGCTGCCTTGTACCGAAAAACTCTCCAGGTCCTCTTAATTCCAGGTCTTTTTCGGATATTACAAAGCCATCGTTGGTTTTTTGCATTATTTTCATTCTCTCCCTGCACACCTGTGTTTTTCCATCACTATAGAGAATACAATAGGATTGATGCTTACCTCTCCCAACTCTTCCCCTCAGCTGATGCAGCTGAGCCAAGCCAAATCTCTCGGCATTTTCCACAACCATTATTGACGCATTGGGAACATTGACACCAACCTCAATCACAGTAGTCGAGACAAGAATATCAATTTCTCCCTCAACAAATTTTTTCATTACCTCTTCTTTTTCTTTAGATTTCATCTTGCCATGTAATAGCCCCACTTTAAGGTCCCTAAAATCCTTTTCTGCAATGTCTTTGGCATGTTGTACCGCCGATTTGGCTTCTATTTCACTTGATTCTTCCACCAGAGGGCATACAATATATACCTGCCTTCCTTCACTGACCTCTTTTCTTATAAATCCGTTTACCCTTTCCCTCATGCTCTCATCTACAGCATAAGTCTTAACCGGCTTTCTCCCCGGCGGCAGCTGGTCTATAATGGATATATCCAGGTCACCGTATAAAATCAGAGCCAATGTTCTGGGGATAGGTGTTGCAGTCATTACAATAACATCCGGTGCCTCTCCCTTCTTTGACAGCAACGCTCTCTGCCTTACACCGAAACGGTGCTGTTCGTCGGTAATGACCAGTCCCAATTTCATAAATTCTACATTATCTTCAATCAGTGCATGGGTACCTATCAAAATATCAATCTTTCCCGACCTTATCCCTTCCAGTATTTCATTTTTCTGATTCTTCGTCTGGTTTCCTGTCAGCAAGGCTGTATTGATACCGAAAGGTTCCATTAGGCTGCTTATTAATTGATAATGCTGCTCTGCCAAAATTGCCGTAGGAACCATCAATGCACCCTGATATCCGTTTCGTACCGCTTTGAACAGTGCCATTGCTGCCACAACTGTCTTACCGGAACCGACATCTCCCTGAACAAGCCGGTTCATGACATTACTGCTTTCCATATCCCTTTCTATTTCCTCAAAAACCTTTCTCTGGGCATCGGTAAGCTTAAAGGGAAGGCTTTTTATAAAGTCCTCCATCTCCGGCACCTTTGAAAATTCAATACCCTTATTGTTATTTTCAAAGGCCTTTTTCACACTCAGAAGGCAGAGCTGTAATATAAACAATTCCTCAAATACCAATCTGTACCGTGCGTTCTTAAAATCCTCATCACTTCTGGGAAAATGTATTTGCCGTACTGAATAATTTATTTCGCTCAGCCGATACTCTCTTAAAATCTTTTCAGGAAGAAATTCGGTAAGCCTTCCGTCTACCAAATCAAGGGCATTGCTAATTACCCCTCTGATAGTATTTTGGCTTAAATCAGCTGTTGAAGGGTATACGGGAACAATCTTCAGAACATTTTTGGCTATCCCGTCCTCCAACTTTTCGTAAACGGGATTTTGGACTTCAAGATTTCTGTATTTTCCCGATATCTTTCCAAAGAAAATATATCTTTCTCCCGGCTTTAAAACCTTTCCTATATAATGCTGGTTAAACCAGGTAGCTGTGATAGCCCCTGTCTCATCTTTTATCAGCACTTTATACATGGTAAGACCTTTTCTAAATCTATGCTCGGTAACCTTTGATGCAATAATGCCTTCAAAAGTGCAGGATTCTCCATCCACAAGCTCACCGATTTTTTTCAGCCTGCTTCTGTCTTCATAATCTCTCGGATAGTATGTAATAATATCTTCAACGCTATATATTCCAAGCTTGTGAAGCTGTTTTGCCCTGGCCTGTCCAACACCTTTTACCTTTTGAACATCCATTTTCAAAAGTTCTTTGATATCTTCCTCCATAGTACACCTTAACGCCATTTTGTTTTCTTTTATTTTACCATACCAGTTATATATTCCAAAGCAAAATAAAAAATTTGTAAAAAAACTTGCAGTGGTTCCATAGTTTATGTTAAAATAGTTGTTGTTTTGAGTTAAGGATCAAAATTATTATAAAGAATTGGGTTTCTCCAACTTGAAGGAGGTGTAGTTATAAATGGCAAAATGTGATGTATGCAATAAAGATCATCTTTTTGGTTCAAAAGTCAGCCACTCTAACAGGAAGACAAACAGAGCCTGGAAGCCGAATGTAAAAAAGATAAGAATAATTGATAACGGAACCCCTAAATCAATAAATATTTGTACAAGATGCTTGCGTTCCAATAAAGTAACAAGAGCAGTTTAATCGTGAAAAGACATTCATCTATTGAGGTAGCTACGGCTGCCTCAATTTATTTTGTTAACGGAAAGGTAGAAGAATAGTTTAAAATTGAGATGGCTGTTTGTGCCATCCCAATTTTGATATATCAAAAAATTCGGATAGTTTATATTTTTTAATCCACTTAATATCAAATAATAAAAAGGGATATTAACCCCTTTTATACATAATGGAAATACAAGGTTCTATCCCATTCTTAGTACCTTTTTAAGTATATTTCCAAAAAATTTGGGCATCTTTACCACTAATATCTTCATAATAAAACACTCCTCCCCGGTAAAAAGCTCCCACTACTTTATATTTATATACTATTCAAACTTGAACTTTTTGGTGATTATTTTTACTTTACCGGAAAACAGGTTTTATTGACACTAACTGCTTTTTTGAACCGTAACGCTTATGAAACCCAATACCAGAACTCCTAATACTGCCCCGAGTATAGATGGAATTACAGCTATATCAAAGATTTTAGGTCCAAAATTATTAAATAAGGGCATATAAGCACCGATCCATGCACCGACCAGGCCTGCTACTGCAGCTTCACCAGCCCCTCCTTTAATTTTTCCTGCAAGCAATGAATTCAGAACGCTTCCGCAAATTATTGCTATTATTACAGTTAAAATAAATCCGCTCATAGATACTTCCTCCGGTAAATCATATTATAATAATTTTCTGCTGAAAATATTATAAATATAAATGTCAAGGAACCAATTAATATGTTTTTATTATATTTCCCAATATAAGTTTTATTTACTCTTTTCATGAATAAAATTATATAGTAAGGTTTCTCATCACCTTATTATGGAGGATTGAAAATGTATATAATTTATATCAGAAATTATAAAAAAAAATTATTATATCTTTTTCTGATTATTCTTTTATGGACAGCAATGTTTTTTGCTGCAAGCGTATTTATCGGTCGAACCTTTGCTTATAATTTAACCATAAACGATTATTTATCTTTTTCCTATCCTCTGCAATACACCATTGAAGACATATTCATCAATGAAAAGGTCCAAGGCAATACAATTGAGGCCAATTACAACATAGCTCATCATATCCCTCTGAAATTCTCAACCTATAAATCCATTGAGGGTAAATTTTCCTTCGATTACCCTACAGCTTTTGAATTAAAGGAACAATATTTCAGCGGTGCGGAAATTTTATACCATATAGGATTTAAGGACAAAAACAAGCCTATTCACGGGTTCGTGCAAGTATGGAGCCTGCCTTACTCCCTTGAAGAGTTTTTGGAAAAATCCAAGGCAACCTCAATGCAAAATTTTATAAACTTTACTTCACAGCCAATTACAGTAGACAATAGCAAGGGTGTATTCTGGAGATACAGTATCCTTACCGATAGCGATATGAATTACAGAGGTTTGGAAGTGTTCTGGAAAAAAGACGATAAAATGTACAGAATAAGCTACTTTGTTCCCGAAAATCAGTGGAATGAAAAAGAATATGAAACATTTTTAAAGATTGTAAATTCCTTCAAAACCTACTAGGCCTTTTAATCAATACCCTATTCACAGTTTAGAGATTTATGACTTAAGAATGTTATTTACTAAATCAGACATTTGAATCCACAACACTGGATATATCGGTATTTGCAATTTTTACACAGTTTCTTCCGCTTGCCTTAGCATCATACAAGGCATTGTCAGCCATTTTCAAAAGCTCCGACTGGGTTGATGATATTTCGGGATAGGATGAAAGACCAAAACTCACCGTAACAGAAGCAGTGACCAACTCATCCCGGATAACTGTTTTGGCAATTTTCTCCCTTAACGATTCAACCTTGTCATAGGCCTCTTTCAACCCTGTTCTGGGGAACAATACTACAAATTCTTCCCCGCCGTATCTTGCAATAATATCTCCGCTGCGCAGAGAATTTTTCAACATATTGCTGATATCTTTTAAAACCTTATCTCCAAAGAGATGTCCGAAGGTATCGTTAAAACGCTTAAAATGATCAATGTCAAATATGGCCAAAGAAAGGCTGTATCCTTCCTTTTGCGCATTTTCAAACTCTTTTTGCAGCCGTTCCTGGAAGTACAATCGGTTGTAGACCCCTGTTAAATTGTCAACAGTGGCCATTTCATGCATTTTCTCGTACAATTCAGCGTTTTCAAGGGCAATACTGACTTGCTGTCCGATAATGTTGAGAAGGCGCAGATTATCTTCATCAAAAGCATTAAAGTATTTATGCTCAACCAATACAAGCCCGAAATTTTTCGTTTTCGTGACAAGGGGGACACAAATCAATGAACTTACATTTCTATCCTCAGTAAATGGATATTCTTTGGAATCGACAAAATTCTCCAGAAGTGGCTTTTTGCTTTTAAGAACATCTTTTAAAGCATCGCAGTTTATATTGTCAAAAAGCGCAATAAGTTCATCCCTATTGGATACATTAGTTGTATGAACTCTCAATCGGTCTTTTTTTTCATCATACAATACTATGGTGGAGTTGTTAACTCCCATTACTCCAATTATTATATCATTAACGTGTTTTAAAAGCTCTTTTACATCAAAAATCGAACTTATTGCCTGTGTAATCTGCTGTACGGTGTAGTATTCAGCAATACTTTCCCTCAGTTTTTTATTGGCTTCTTCAACTTTATAATTGGTTTCTTTAAGTTTCTCATTTTGAAGCTTAGCTTCCTGCTGTTCCGTTTCCAATTGCCTTATCTTATTTTCCAACTCACTATACAGTTCTTTGTTTTTCTTTTCCTTCTCGATTTCATCGGCAGATATACTTCCGTATATTATGGAAAATATGAACATTAGAAAGTATACAATTACATTTATCAATAGTCTGCCCTGCTCGACAATTGACAGTTGTGACTTCTGATAAATGAAGCAATATAATAGGCTGAAAATAAGGTCACTCACCATTATAAAGACCGCTATAAAAAACGCATCCTTCTTTGACCTTCTGCAAGCAGCCAAAAGTATTATAACAAACATAAAAGGATAAATCAGTTGACCCAATTCCAGAAATCTCAATGAAAAGGTTATCGTGATTATCTCTAAAGCCCTAAGTCCCCAGTATAAAACATTGTTAGTAAACAAATCTCTATTTATTGCCAGCTGTTTCAATAAATTCAACAAAACCAGTGCAAATATAAAAACCAGCCTGTAAACAGATTTTTGGTGAAACTGCAGATTGTTAATGTAAAAAAAATCGCAGATAATTTCTATACACAAGGCCATTGTAATAAATATCCAGGACAGATTAATATAGATTTGCTCATATTTTTTAATTCTTTTCACGGCCTCACTTCCCTTACAGCTGGTATGGTATTTAATTCATAAAGGCTTTAAAGTTTTAGCAGACTAATTTTTATCCCAGTATATATCAATAACATCCCCGGAATTCACAATATCGGTAAAAGCTGCATTTTTGCCATTTAGCTTCAATACTATATTCCCCTTAGGTTTTGACAAATCAAAATCAATATAGTTAAAAATATCGACAAATATAAATTTGGAATCATTATTGTTTTTTATCGACATATTCTCCCCGTTAACAATTATATTCAAACAATTCTCTCCGGTAAGAACATCTCTTGGTTTTGCCTCTTCTGCATAAGAGTCCATATTCCCATAGTTTGAGTCACTTTCATTGTTTTCTGCAGTTTCGATTTCATCTTCAATATAATAATCGTCGTTATTGTCGTTATTATTAATATCAATGTTATAATCCACATCAATTTTTTTAAATTTTTTAGAAATATATTCCACTTCGTCGGAATCTTTTAAAATATAGTCCTGCGGTACCTCTGTTCCGTTAACTTTTATATCAAATTCCGAAGGGTCAATTTCACATACTTTAATCAGGTCACCCATTGTTATGATTTCTTCAATATTTACAATATCACCATTTTGAATGTTTTCATTGATATCTGCTGATTTTCCGTTAATGAAAATTTTAGGTTCCAAAGTAATTTGAGCACCATTTAAGCAGATTCTTCTCACAGAGATATCTTTTACAAGTTCCGATGCTTTTATTTTTGCATCTGCACCGTCCACTGCCGGCAGTATTTTTATATCATCTCCATTGTTTAGAACTGTCTCAAGATTTGCCGGTTTATCATTAACGAATATTTGGGCACTGTTTCCCGTTTCACCCATTACCGTCTTTCTTACCCCATTTAATTCAAAATCAATGTTTTTACCGTTCTTTCCAATTAGATCTCTAGGGTTAAACCCGATTAAAACAAGTGCATCCGCCACTACAAGCTTCTTTGAATTAAACAGACGGACTTTCTGCCCGTTTATTGCAACACTTATAAAATCATGCCCCCGCTGCATCTGTGACGTAACAGCAATACCTATGGGAGTAATGGCATCCGGTCCTGCAAGTTTTTTACTGCTAACTTTGACCTTCGAAAAGAACTCTTTTCTCCTGACAACCACTCTGTCATCAGTCAATCCCAATTTTGAAGCTATCAGTTCGGTAAGGCACGGAATCTGGCTTCCCCCGCCAACCAGAAATACTGCATTCGGAGCTTTATGATTATATTCAAGAATTTTTTCGGCCACCGTCTGGGCAAGCAATTCCACTGCCGGTTTTATTACCTCCATCACCTCGGCAGTTTCAACAGTTCTCTTAATGCCCAAAACATCGGTAAAAGCTATTTTGTCTTTCTTCTCACTCAATAATATTTTAATCTTTTCAGCAGTGTTGAAATCGACAAGATAATGATGTGCAATTTTTTCGGTAATCTCATCTCCGGCTATGGGAATCATCCCATAGGCAATTATACTTCCGTCTCTTGTAATAGCCATATCGGAAGTACCGGCACCAATGTCAACTAATGCAAGATTCAACAGCCTCAAATCTTTGGGTATTGCTACATTAATCGCTGCTATCGGTTCAAGAGTAAGGCTGACCACTTCAAGCCCTACCCTGTTCATAACGGTATACATGCTGTCAATTACAGCATGGGGTAAAAAAGTAGCCAATATATCGGCACCAACCTTTTTGCCTCTATGCCCTGCCAGGGCAGAAATAACATAATCATCCAGATAATAATTTACCACACTGTATCCAACGCAATAAAACCGAGTTCTTTCCTCTTTTGATATTTCGTCATCAAATACCGCCTGAGCACGCTGAATACCTTCCAACTCCAAACTGCTTACCAGTTCAAGATCAATCTCCTTTGTGGAATCACACTCACGCTCAACATGTACCTGACAAGTCTTCAATACTCTTCCTGCTGCTGCAATGGCCACCTTCGACAAACTCATCCCCAGTTTTTTTTCAAGGCGTTCTCTAACTTCCTTTACAACAAGGGCAACACCTTCAATATCATGAATCTGACCGTCCAACATTGACCGGCTTTTATGCTCAACAATCTCTGAGGCAATTACCTTAAATTTGTCCTTTTCCTGCACACCCACTATTCCGATTACCGTTCTTGTACCTATGTCCAATGCAAATATTATATCTTCCTGATTTATGGTATCCTTTTTTAAACTGCTATTCTTTGCTTTGTCAGCTGCTTTATCAATGATTTTGCTTTTGCTGGATTTAGCAGACATCAGTATCCCTCGCTTTTGTATATTAACTTTTATTAAACGTTTTCATTATAATGGGTTATCCTTTGGAAATCCTTTCAGTTCCATAATCACAGTAGTTTAAAATGGCACATTCCTCACATTTAGGTTTTCTGGCATTGCATACAGCTCTGCCATGGTAAACCAACTGATGACAAAATTTACCCCATCTTTCCTTTGGAACTATCTTCATTAAATCATATTCAATTTTTACCGGGTCTTCATTTTTGCTAAGGCCAATTCGATTGCTAAGCCTTTTGGCATGGGTATCTACAACAATTCCGGGAATGCCGTATACATCGCCCAAAACAAGATTTGCCGTTTTCCTGCCCACTCCGGGCAAAGTGAGTAAATCATCCAAATTGTCCGGAACTTTACCGTCAAATTTTTCAATTAGGATTCTGCAAGTTTCTTTAATGTTACGGGCTTTGTTGCGGTAAAAACCTGTAGGTTTAATATCCTGTTCCAGTTCACTTAAATCTGCGTTGGCAAAATCATAAACAGTTTTATACTTTTTATATAATGACTGTGTAACTATATTAACCCTTGCATCGGTACACTGGGCAGCCAATTGAGTTGAAATCAAAAGCTGAAGCGGATCTTTGTAATCAAGAGTACAATCGGCATCACTGTATAATTTATCGAAAATTTTTATTATCTCAATAACCTTAGATTTCTTGTCCATAAGAACTCTCCATTCTTCCTTCTTATTATATCAAAACAATAATTAATTTGTATAACAAATTTTGTTAATTAAATGTATACGAAAAAAGTCCGAATTCATCCGGACTTTTCATATACCGCTTATAAATTATTTTATGCCAACCAATTTTCTATACAGTTCCAAATACTTTCTTGCAGACCTATCCCACGAATTGTCGATGCTCATAGCTCTCCTGACAAGTTTTTTCCATTCCTCAGGCTTGGTGTTATAGAATTTCAGTGCCCTGTTTATGGTATTCAGCATTTCTTTTGATGAAAATTCCGTATAGGTAAATCCGTTACCTTTTTCACCATATTTTTCAACATCAAAAACAGTCTCAGCCAATCCACCGGTTGCCCTTACAATAGGAATGGTACCGTAGCGCAAACTGAAGAGCTGACCCAAACCGCAGGGTTCAAATCGTGAAGGCATCAGGAACAAATCACTTCCGGCGTAAATTCTTTGAGCCAAAGGCGCATTAAAACCGATGTAAACTCCCATTTTTTTAGGATACTTCTCCTGTATTTTCCTAAATCCCGTTTCATAGTACTCGTCACCCTGGCCTAAAAGCACAAACTGAATATCGTTTTTCATGATTTCGTCTATTTCATCCATTATGAGATTCAGACCTTTTTGGCTTGACAACCTTGATATCAATCCGATCACAGGCACATCTTTCACCGGCAGCCCCATTTCCTTCTGCAGGGCATATTTATTTTCCTTTTTAAGCTCGATGGAATTTACATCATAATTCTTAACAATCCTCGGGTCTTCACTGGGATTAAACACATCATAGTCAATACCGTTCACAATACCGTAAAGGTCCTTTGATCTTTTAATCAACACTCCTTCCAGCATTTCACCATACTGGGGAGTCTTAATTTCCTTGGCATAGGTCTCGCTTACAGTATTTATAATATCGGCATACACCAGTCCGGCTTTCATAAAGTTAAATCTACCGTAGAATTCAACTTTTTCAGGCGTAAAAACTTCCTCTCCAACATCAAACAGCCACAATACCTCTTTTGGGAAATGGCCCTGGTACTCAAGATTGTGAATGGTAAATATGCTTTTCGTATTCCTGTAAAAAGGATATTGTTTATATTTCTCGTTTAAAAGCATGCAAATGGGGCCCGTATGCCAATCGTTGCAATGTATTATATCCGGCTGGAATTCAATCTTAGGAAGCATATCAAGAGCTGCTTTACATAAAAATGCAAATCTTTCGGCATCGTCATAATAACAATATATCCCTTCTCTATCATACAAATGATAATTGTCCAAAAAGTAAACTGGCACGCTCAAGTTCTCATTATTATACTTAAAAGCAATTTCGCCTTCCCGAACAATACAGGTTTCTTTCCTGTTGTTTAAAGTTACGGGAAAATCGGTTACATATTTCATATCAGTCTTTATTTGCTGAAATTTAGGCATTGCAATTCTAACATCGTGTCCCATAGAAACCAGGGACTTAGGAAGTGAACCGGCTACATCTGCCAAACCACCGGTTTTAGCGAATGGTGCCACTTCAACTGAAACAAATAACACTTTCAATCTATCTTTATTTGCCATTTTATACCTCCACTATAACTATTTAGATGGACTAAACTAAATTAACATAGATAACCCTAATTTTCAATAGTTTTAAAATCTATATCTGTCATATTAGACCATTTCTTATAATTTCTTTATATAAAACAGCTTTGATGTTTTAATTTATATCTACCAACTTTTTTGAACAATCTAACTCAATTCATTTTTTCCTGAACCATTGATATTAAGACATCCACAATTTGAGGATCAAACTGAGTACCTTTACACCTTTCCAGCTCTTTTATGGCATCTTCCATAGACATCCCCTTTCTGTAAGGTCGATCACTGGTCATGGCATCAAAGGCATCGGCAACGCAGAGTATTCTTCCAAATATACATATCTCATCCTTTTTCAGTCCATTTGGATAACCCTTTCCATCGTATCTTTCATGATGCTGCAGCACCCCATCCAAACCATTTCTTAAAAAATCGACATCTTTCAGTATATTATATGCAATGGACGGATGCTTTTTTATTTCATTAAACTCTTCCTCAGTAAGCTTTCCCGGTTTGTTTAATATTGAAGCTGAAATTCCGATTTTTCCTATATCATGAAGTATTGCCGCATATCTCAGATCCTCTATATCATCCTCACTCAATCCCATTGCCCTTCCCAACTCACAGGAAATCTCCATAACCCTCTGACAGTGACCTCTGGTATACGGGTCCTTTGCTTCAATGGAGTTTGCAAGGCACATAACCGTCTGAAGATAACCGTACTGTATTTCATTGTAAAATTTTGTGAGTTCAACATTTTTCTTTGCCAACTCAACTTTGGTCTCATCCAGCTCTTTAATATAAGCATTAAGGGCTTCATTGCTTGCCGCTGCCTGCTCATACAATGCCTCGATTTCCTGTTTTTGATGATAAATATTGTTATACATCTCGGCATTTTTAACGCTTATAGCAGTAAAATTAGCCAGGCTCTCCAAAAAATTCAGGTTAATCTTCGAAAATCTGCCGACAACTGAAGTTCCGGCATAAATTACACCTATCAGTTCTTTCGAAACCGAAAGAGGTATAATGATCGTATCTCCCTTATTCTTATCCGAAACAACTTGTATATTGTCTATAATGCCGCTATTATAAGCTTCATCAATGTATTTCTCAATCTCGCTTTTGTCAATCTCGGCAGAGCATGCTTCACCGTATTCATACTTGTAATCCGGTTTTCCCATATTTTTATTTATAAAACAGACATAGTACCATTCGCACTCTGTGTATTTGTTCAGCAATTTAGTCGTATATACAATTATAGTATTCAAATCGAAGGTCGAAGTGATAATTTTCAATGCATCATGAAGAGAAATCAATTCTCCCTCTATTTCTTCAATCTTCTCTCTCTGTTGCCGAACAATTTCGCTCAGCTCATTATAATCGTCCATACTGTATTTCAGTTGTACATCTTTTCGTTTGCAATATATAAGAATACAGACAATTGCAATATAAACAATTGATGAAAGGATAAATAAAAGGTAGGTTAAAGATTTTGTGAAAGCAAACATGATTAAAGCCGGAAACAATATGATAAAACCGAATATATAATTTATATATTCAATGACCGGGGATCTTTTCAGCATACAATACCTCCAAATAAAATCAACCAATAACAATACATTAATTCCGTCTCAAATTAAAACCTATTCTCTTCTCCCCGCAAATAAAACTTAAGAAACATCCAACTTTTTTTCTCTGTTCCTCTGTTTGAAAAAGATAAAAGCAAGTAAATTTAACAATTTTTTTACTTATACTTTACTTATTCTACACATCAAACCAAAATCCTTCATAATTCTTATCTTTTAATTTTAAAAATAATCCAAAATAAAAAAAGAGCAGTTAAAGAGGCTCAAACTGCATTAACTGCTCTCTTTCATATTATCCGAACTCGTTTGACACTTTATTTGATATTATCCCATATCTTCACCTAATACAACATCTACTGAAATAGTTGTACCATCCCTGTAAATCTCAAGTTTAATCGTCTCTCCAACCTTATGCTTGTTCTTCAATTGCTCCAATTCCGAATAAGTCTTAACAGCTACGCCATCAACTTTTGTTATGATATCTCCTCTTTTTATTCCTGCTTTATAAGCACCGCTTAAAGGCACTACATCTTCTACCAATACTCCGGCCGGTACATTATATCTCCTTGCGATCTGTTCGTTAAAGGACAGGTTAACCGATATACCTATGGACGGTCTTCCTTTTACATATTTATATTCAATCAGATCGTTTACAATTTCCTTGGCCTTGTTGACAGGTATAGCAAATCCCAATCCTTCGAAACCGTTACCACTAATCTTTGCAGTATTTACGCCTATCAGTTTTCCTTCAGCATTAACAAGTGCTCCTCCGCTGTTTCCGGGATTGATTGCAGCATCGGTTTGTATAAGCTTAAGTTCGTTGGATTCATCCAAAGGTATTGACCTGTTAAGTCCGCTGATTACTCCCACTGTCACTGAACCCATGTATTCAAGTCCGCCGGGGTTACCGATTGCAACAGCAAGCTCTCCTACTCTTATCTTGTCAGAGTCACCCATTTCTATAGCCGGTAAATTGGTTGCGTTTATTTTCAAAACCGCAAGGTCTGTCTTGGCATCCCTTCCGATTACAGTAGCAGTATATGGATTATCCAATTCGTTAGGTAAAATTACTTCAATTTTCGCACCGTTCTTTAGCTGTGTATTTCCCTGCATTGCCTCTGAAATAACGTGGTTATTGGTCATTATATATCCATCGCTTCTGATTATTATTCCCGAACCTGAGGAAGATGCTTCTTGAACTCCTCCAAATATAAAAGCTTGTGATCTGTAACTTACACTGATACCTACAACTGAAGGTCCGACTTTCTCTGCAATAGCCACTACCGCAGAATCAGAGTTTTCGATTACTACTTTTTTATAGCTTCCTGCATCCAAAGACCCATTGTTTATTGCATTCTGCAACTCATTCGAATTATTAGGAGTGCTAATTCCCACCTCGTTTAAAAACGAATTTATTGACGGACGCAGTGCCGGAACTCCAACGGTCAGGAAAGCACCCACTGTAGCACCACCTAAGAGGGAACTGATTACCGACACCAATATCAACTGGCCCAGTATTCCTTTTTTCTTCTTTTCAGGCTTAACATAACTCTCGGTATAGAAGGATGCCTCTTTTAAGTCGTAGCTTTTTTGATATTGGGTATCATCGGAAGTCAAATTCTCACTATACCCTTGACTGTAGCTGTCATAACCTTCGCTGTAATTGTTGGATTCATAATCCATACTGTTCATTTCATGCTCATTAAAAATCTGATATTCGTTATTTTCATT
Organism: Acetivibrio clariflavus DSM 19732; assembly: GCF_000237085.1. Classification (GTDB taxonomy): domain Bacteria; phylum Bacillota; class Clostridia; order Acetivibrionales; family Acetivibrionaceae; genus Acetivibrio; species Acetivibrio clariflavus. Next base: position 2,589,716 of record NC_016627.1, read on the forward strand.
ATAATTGTTCATTTCATAATCTCTGTTTTCATTGTAATCCATAACTCATCTCTCCTTTCATAAAACTTTTTTTATTTCATTTTTTGTTTTCTTTTTTATTTCATTCCCAACTTTTAATTTTATTATATAAGCCGAATTTGAAAAAGTTATGAATAATTTGTTAACAATCACTTATTTACTTTTTCAAATTCTTCTTTTGACAAATTTAAGGTAAAATAAAACACTGTTCCTTTTCCTATTTCACTCTCCACATTAATTTCCTGTCCGTGTTCGTTTATAATATTCTTAACAATTGCCAATCCCAGCCCTGTACCTGTTTTATCCTTGCTTCTGGACTTGTCCGATTTATAAAATCTGTCCCAAATCATATTTATTTCTTCACTGTCTATTCCAATACCGTTATCCTTGATATATATCACTGCTTTAGACTTTGATTTTACCGTTTCAATTTTTATTTGCCCACCATCCTGTACGAACTTCACAGCGTTGTGCAGCAAGTTTAAAATAACCCTCTCTATAGAATCCTTATCCGCATATACGTAAGTGGGTTCTTCATAAAAATTTGCCTCTATATGGATGTCCTTGGATATAATCTGATTTTCAAGTTTAATTATACATCTTCTTATCAATTCGTTAATGTTAAAGGTAACAAAGGTAAGTTTAATCTCTCCCGATTCCATCCTGGCAAGATCCAAAAGATCATTGGTCAGCCGGCTTAATCGCTTTGTCTCCTCGCTGACTATTGACAGATATTCCCTCTGTTTCTCCGGCGGGATGGTACCGTCTAAAATTCCTTCAATAAATCCATGTATGGAAGTCATGGGTGTCCTGAGTTCATGGGACACATTTGCTATAAATGCTCTTCTCATATTTTCAAGATTTTCAAGGGCTACAGCCATATTGTTAAAGCTTTTGGCCAATTGTCCTATTTCATCTTCCGATGCTATTTCCAGCCGCTTATTGAATTCGCCGTTTGCTATTTGCTTTGCCGCATTATTTATCTGCTTAAGGGGTTTTGTAAGTCTCAACGAAAAAATATAGACAAGCAGTGCAGATATAACAACCGCTATGCTTATTGCTATAATATAAAATTTGAAAACCGTCAGCCGTGCCTTGTTTATTTCGGGTATTCTCTTGGTAAGATATATGGCTCCCTGAATTTCCCCTTTATATTTATATGGTTTTTGTATGGTAAGCCAGCTGACTTTTGTATCCTTGTATAATCCGTAAAAATCCCCTACTTCTTTTACAACCTGGCCCTCCTGCATTACTTTTTTGCTGTACTGTCTTTCATCGGGCAATCTCAGCCTTCCCGATTCACTCTCAAGCTTCCTGATTACCGACCTGTCCAAATATGTTTCATTTCCTATGGCAACTATCTCTCCATCCTTTGAAACTATCCATATGGATGCTTCTGCGTCTTTACTTACCAGATTCAAATTTTCATAAAAATTGTTCAGCAATATATTCTGCAAAAAGGGAGGAGTCATGGGATTTTCAATCATGTCAATATAATTTTTCAGCAGCCAGATAACATTGTCACCGGCATTGTCCAGCGCTACTTCTTTTTCCCCTGTAACAAAGTCTCCCAGGAAAAAGTACAACATTCCTCCTGTTATTGTGGTAATAACCAATAAAATTCCGATGAAAAATACTGCAATTTTGCTGTAGAGATTCTTAAACATTATTTCACCTCAAATTTGTAGCCAACACCCCAGACTGTCTTAAGCTGCCAGTTTTGATTCTCACCTTCAAGTTTTTCCCTCAGTCTCTTTATATGAACATCCACCGTTCTCGAATCTCCATAAAAGTCAAATCCCCAAACCTGTTCCAATAGTTGTTCCCTTGTAAATACCTTGTTTGGGTTTGAGGCAAGGAAATAAAGCAGTTCCAACTCCTTAGGAGGAACATCCAAATAATTGCCATTTACTTTTAATGTGTAATCCGATTTATTAATAACCAAATTGGGATATACAACTTCCTGCACATCTATATCCCGGTGCTCATACCTTCTAAGTACAGCCTTCACTCTTGCCACCAATTCCTTAGGCTCAAAAGGCTTTACAATATAATCATCGGCTCCCAGCTCAAGGCCCAATACCTTGTCAAAAGTTTCACCCTTTGCCGACAGCATTATAATAGGTATATTGCTTATTTTTCGTATCTCCCTGCAAACCTGCCAGCCATCCGCACCGGGAAGCATAATATCCAGAATAACAATATTAGGGGCAAAGGTTTTAAAGGCTTCAACGGCTTTAATTCCATTGTATATTGTCAATACCTCAAAACCTTCCTTTTCCATATAAAGTCTTATAAGTTCACATATATTCACATCGTCATCTATAACCAAAACCTTTGTCTTGTTGTTCATAGTATCATTCCCCTTAAGCTCTAATTTAATCCTCCAAACTTATTTTATCAAATAACTCTGCCGGGGTAAACATATATTGGCCCCGGTTTCAATTATTCCCCTTTATCTCCAACGTCAAAAGGTGCATATATTAAAATAAGCCATGTCTTCGACACAGCTCATTTACATTATTGCTATAAGGTAGATTTCCCAAATATCATTTAATTAATTATTTCAGTACGTATAGGCAAACTGTTTAAAACTATATTTTGAATTCTAATTTCTTCGTGAAGTTTTTTCTGTTCTTCCTTTATTTCTCTGAGACTTTCCAGTATTTTCTTGTTATCGTCAATTATTATTTTAAGCATAGTTTTTATTTCTTCAAAGGATTCCATATTATCTTTTTTCATACATATCTCCCCCAATTTAAAAATTATTTTCTATCTTTAATATGTTTATTGTACAAACATATAAAATGATTATACCAAATTTTTATATATTGTGAACAACTTATTTATATTTTTTTACATTATTTTTTTTATATTTTATTAATTAAAGATAATCAAACTATTTAAGCTTTGCAACGATTTGTACGGTATTTTTTGCGTTTATGCCTTAATTTCTGCATCTTCTGCAATATATGATAGATGTTGACTTACATCGGTCATTATGATAATTTAACAGTATACAAACTGTATATATTTACTTTGGGTGGATATTTTACTTTCGGACATTTCTGAAATAATCCATGATGTTTAAGGTTTATAACACATATAACTGCCTTTTAAATAAATCTATTTCTTGTATAAAGGAGACAATAAAAATGGGTAATGCAAATTTTTACCAAGTTATAATCGGAATAATTGTTATATTAGCTGTAGCCTTTATCTATTTCTATGTATCCGGCAAAAATAAATCCAAATCCGGAAATTCCGACCTTGATGGCATCACAGTTACCCAAAATAAAGAATCTCAAAAAAACGGTAAAGATTTATCCGATGACGAGCTTATTGCAGTATTAACAGCTGCCGTTATGGCTATGCAAAGCAATCCTGACGTAAAAATAAGAGTAACCTCCTTCCGTCGCATACCGCAATCGGCACCGGTATGGAATATCGTCGGAAGAAGGGAACGTATGGAAAACAAATTGTAGTTTTCCATACATTAAGTTTAATTTTAAATTTTTATCTTAAATATTTTAATAGCATTTTCTCCTAGGATCATGCTCTTTTCGGCATCGCTCAGTTTCATTTCCATAAAGCGTGCCAGATCATGCTTAGGACTTCCCCATGGAAAATCCGAGCCGAATACAACTCTGTCGGCTCCTATTTTCTTAATAACGTATTCCACCACTTCATTGTCCGGCCAACTGGGTTCGTTAACCTCAAGCAGCGGCGGATAGCCGGTTATAATTATTGAAGTGTCAAAGTACACGTTTTCATACATATCGGCAATTTTAAACACATCACCTATGTTTCCGTCAGCCATATGAGTCAGAATAAACGGTATCTTCCTGTATTTTTTTATTACCGGTACAATATTTTCTATATCGGCATAATTATTGATTCTCGCATTGGAAACCCGTCCGCAGTGAAAAACTACCGGAAAGGAAACTTCCTCACACATCCTATATATAATTTCCAGTCTTTCATCATAGGGAAGAAAGCCCTGTGCCATAGGATGAAACTTTATTCCCTTTGCACCGCCGGATACATATTCTTCCATAAGCTTATCCATTGGCTCTTCCATATCGGGATGAAAACTTACCAGCGGAACAATTTTTTTGTATTGCCTTGCCATTTCAATGGACCAGGTATTATTTTTATGTATGATTTTTGCCGGAGCAAAATTAGCCGTTACGGTAAAATCAATTCCCATTTCCTGCATATTCTGCAACACTTCATCAATAGCGCCTGTCCCGGGGTTGGTAAATTCTATATTGTACACTTTGTTAAACGCAGTCATTATCTTATGCGCAACCTCATAGGAAGAAAAAGTATGAACATGTCCGTCAACTACTGTAAATCTGTCTATCATTTGCATTACTTCCTTTAAATATATTTTTAGCTTTATGGAATATTATAATTAAATAATAACCGGTATGCAAATAAAACTTATCCATTTCAAATCATCATACATAAACAGCTATTCACATTCTCCAAAGTTTGCTATAATGTAAAGGTCAAAAATTCTACAAAAAAATACTAAAAAGAAGGAAATGGTACATATGAAATACGTATTAATTCTTGGTGACGGTATGGCAGATTACCCCGTACCTCAACTTAACAATAAAACACCTTTACAATATGCCAAAAAACCCAATATTGACTTTCTTGCAAAAAACGCAGAAGTTGGGATGGTTAAAACGGTTCCCGACGATCTGTCTCCGGGAAGTGACGTAGCAAACCTTTCAGTTATGGGCTTTGATCCAAAAAAATACTATACCGGCCGTTCTCCATTAGAAGCTGTCAGCATGGGGCTTGAATTATCCGACACTGATGTGGCTTTAAGATGTAATCTTGTCACCCTGTCTGACGAAGAAGACTATTCAAATAAAACTATGATTGACTACAGCTCGGATGAAATAAGCTCTGCCGAAGCAAAGGAATTGATTGAAGCAGTTAACGCCAGCTTTAAAAATGATAATTTCTGCTTTTATCCCGGAATAAGCTACCGGCACTGCCTGATATGGAGTAACGGTTTAACCGGTTTGAAGCTTACTCCGCCCCATGACATATCCGGCAAAAAGATTGCCGACTATCTTCCAAAAGGTGAAAATAACAAGCCCTTGCTGGATATGATGGTTAAAAGCTATGATATATTGAAAGATCATCCTGTCAACAAGGCAAGGATTGCAAAAGGGCTAAGACCTGCCAACTCCATCTGGCTTTGGGGTGAAGGTAAAAGACCTTCTTTGCCCAGGTTTGATGAAAAATACGGCATAAAGGGTTCTGTCATTTCCGCTGTTGACCTCATTAAAGGTATAGGTATCCTGGCAGGCCTTAAAAACATCGAAGTTGAAGGCGCTACCGGAAATATCCATACAAACTTTTTAGGAAAAGCCCAGGCTGCTTTGAAAGAGTTGGAATCGGGACAGGATTTTGTTTATCTCCATGTGGAAGCCCCCGATGAATGCGGCCACAGAAATGAAATTGAAAACAAGGTAAAATCCATAGAACTTATAGATGAGCAAATAGTAGGTACTCTTTTAAAAGGTTTGGAAAAATACGATGACTATAGAATAATGATACTTCCCGACCACCCCACTCCTCTCAGCCTGATGACTCACACCTCTGAACCGGTACCTTTCCTGATGTACCAAAAGAGCAGGCCTAAGGATACAGGTGTGGAAAGCTATAGTGAAGAACAGGCAAAGACCACCGGGGTGTATTTTGCCGAAGGATATAAGTTAATGGATTATTTCCTGAAAGGTTAAAAGTCCTATATTATCAAACTTCAGACTCTATTTTTATTGAGAGTTCCGCACTTAATAGAAGTTTTTTTAGCCCCGCATAAAAGTTTATTGTAAAAAATATGCGGGGCTAATAACTTAAATCAAGGTTAGTTTTCAGACCGCTACAATATCTTCGATAAACAGGGTAAGATATCGTAAAAGGTCAACATTACCAATGACACCTTTATCGTTATATGTTCTTACAACAGGCCTTTGCGGACTTCCCACATTCTGATTTACCACCACTCCTTTAAGTCCGTTGTTTAGCAAAACTGTGCAACCGTTGGGGTAAAATACTATAGTATCTCTGAATTTTTCAACTATTTCAGGATCCAGCACTTTTCCCGACACAGCCAAAAGTCCTTCAAAAGCTTCATGCGGCATTATGGATTTACCGTCTTTTTCATATCCATGAAGAAGATTGTCATAATAATCTGCAACACGTACAATTCTTGAAAATTCCGATATTTCATTAGCCTTGATTTTTCTCGGATACCCCGTACCATCATAGTTTTCATGATGTTCATAACAAACTTTTACTGAATGGAGGCTAAATCCCCTATGTTCTCGTGCAATATCAAAACCGATGTTTGTATGTAAAGGATTTTCTTCGGGTTTGTTCTCTCTCCCGAGGTCATGTATCAAAGCTCCTGTAACCAGATCACACAACTGGCCGAAATTATATGACATCTTATTGCCTATAAACGCTGTTATTATAGCTACATTAACGCTATGTTCAATAACGTATTCATCCTTTACCTCTGTAGAAAGAATACTTAAACCTCTGTCTACATATTCTCTTGTGTACTCAACTATTTTTTTCGCCGCATCCCTAATTTCGTACTCATCCATTTCTTTTGAATTGTGTACTTTTTCGTAATTTTCCCTAAGAACCTTTGTAACGGCATTACGCGTTGTAACATCGAGGGGTTCGCTGACTTCCACATCACCGAACCTCTCATCGTCAATATAAACCTTCTGCACCCCCATTTGCTCAAGCTTAGTGATAAAGCTTTGGGTAAGAGTAACTCCCGAATTAAGAATTATTTTGCCGCTGGATGTGTATACCGGCCTTGCCAACTGTTGCCCCTCTTTCAAAAACTTAGTCCCAACAAGCCTCATATATGTCCTCCGAATTTTACTTTAGCGTTTTATTTTTTTGTCGTATAATTTTATATTATTCTACATTTTTTTATTTTTCCTAGCTAATATAACAAAATTTTTCAGATTTTTGTTATATTATTCCATTATCACCATTAAAAATTAATAAAAATCCCTTGACCTTGACGTTACGTAAAGGTGTATATTAATCATGTCAGGAGGTAAAAACATGGAATATACAGTGCAAAAGCTGGCAAAAATTGCAGGAATCAGCAGCAGAACCCTGAGATATTATGATGAGATTGGAATTCTCAAGCCGGCAAGAATCAGCTCATCAGGATATCGTATATATGGAAAGGCCGAAGTAGACATGCTGCAGCAGATACTTTTCTACAGGGAACTCGGTGTAAGCCTTGATGACATTAAAAAGATCCTTTCGTCTCCGTCTTTCAATGCGAGCGATGCACTCAAAGAACATCGAAAAAAGCTCCTGGCAAAGCGTGAACAAATCGATTTATTAATTGCCAATATTGATAAGACAATAGCGGCAATGGAAGGGAGAATCAATATGTCCGACAAAGAAAAATTTGAAGGTTTCAAGCAAAAGTTAATCGATGACAACGAGAAGAAATACGGAAAAGAAATCCGTGAAAAGTATGGCAACGAAACAGTCGATAAATCAAATAAAAAACTTAAAGATATGACTTACCATCAATACGCTGAAGCTGAAAAGCTGAATGAAGAAATACTATCCACCTTAAAAGAAGCAATGAAAACAGGGGATCCTGCCAGTGAACTGGCTCAAAAAGCCGCCGACTTGCACCGGCAATGGTTATGCTTCTTCTGGGACAGTTATTCAAAGGAAGCCCATGCAGGCGTTGCCCAAATGTATGTAGATGACGAAAGATTCACCGCTTATTATGATAAGGTACAGCCCGGTGCTGCTGCTTTTTTAAGGGATGCAATTCTTATCTATACCGGTATGAAGGGATAATCTTCATGCAAAAACATCTATTGTATAAAATAAATAAAAACAGGAGTGTTGAACTTTTCAGCCGCTCCTGTTTTTTTATTTCGTTCTTTCATCCTTAAGTTACCGCATTTACCGCCATATCACTGTAAGTATAGGGTTTGAGCATTTCAATCAAAGAGTCAATATTCTCAGAATTCTGCCCAATCCACAGCTTTTCCGAACCGGGCTCAAGGATAACCGGCATTCTGTCATGAACAAAAGCCGCGCTTTGATTGGCCTCTGTCGTAATTATGGCATATCCGGTGTAGGGCTTACCGTTATTGTCTTTAAAAACATTGTATATGCCTGCCATAAAAAATATTTTACTTTGAGGTATGGATATCTGAAACTTTGTTTTCTTCTTACTTCCTTCCTCCTTTTTCCATTCAAAATAGGCATTGGCAGGAACCAAGCACCGCCTCAGGTGAAAGGAACTTTGAAACATACTTTTAGAGTTGAGGGTTTCTGCCCGGGCATTAATAATAGGCTTTCCGGAATATTGTCCATAACTCCATTTCATAGCAGTCAAAACAATTTTACCCTTTTCTTCACAAATCACCGGTGCAATGTTTGTGGGAAACACTTCACCTCTTGCAATATTTTCCGATGCCCTGTATTCTTCAGACACAGCATCTATAATGGACTGTATTTCCTCATGCTCAATATCTGTAAGAGCAACATATCTTCCGCACATTCAAATCACCTCATATATGTATGATACCATTTATGCCAGCTCAATAAACCATTTATTTTCATGATTAAGATAAAGATAGGCTTTTTTCCCGTCAATAAAACACGAATACCGGACACCCTGGACTCCAATCTTTAAAGATGCGCCCTTCACAGGTTTTCCGGGTTTATCTACGCTATATACCTTGTCATTGTCTATTCTGATTCTTAAGGGAGTAATTTCTCCATCCAAATTATAATATGCTATTACTTCCACAGCTGGTTTATCCACTAAAAAACACCTCTATTTTTAGTGATATGAACCGGAATATAAATGAAGAAAAATATTCCGGAAACTTATGTTTTTTACTGCATGATTCCTTCATATATTTTATAGGCAAACGATGTTGTAAAGCCTACTTTTGTATTCCATCTATTTAAAATACGATACAGGAAAGATTACATTCTCCTCAATGGGATTGGCATTCAATGCTCTATCTTTCAATACCAAAGCCCTTTGAACCGAATAATGCCCAAATCTTCTTCGAATTTCATCTATACTGTATTCAAGTTGTTCCTTTTTAATTTTTCGCTTTTCGTCATAAAAGAGGCTAAGCTGTACACAGGTATCTGCCGTTATCAGGTCTGTAACCCTTACTCCTATACTTCTAATAGGTCTTTCCCACTTCCAGCTGTTTAAAAATATTTCATAAGCTTTGTCTGCAATATCTTCCGTAACGCAGCTGCTGAAATTCAGTTTTGCCTGTCTGTCAATGCTGTTCAATTCATTGTCCCTTATATACACTTGAACAGTATTTCCTTTAAAATTATATTTTCTAAGGCGCTCGGATACACTTTCACTGAGCACATAAAGCAGCAGTTTCACATCTTCATTATTTACCAAATCCCTTGGTGTTGTCAAACTATTGCCTATTCCTTTAATAGTGCCCTGCTGGTCACTTTTCATAACCGGTACTGTGTCAAGACCGTTGGCAAATATCCACAGAGTTTCACCCCATTTCCCCAAAAGTTTTTTAAGAAAACCTAAATTTAAGTTTGCCAGGTCACCAATGGTGTATATTCCTATATTAACAAGTTTTTTAGTCGTGGCCCTTCCCACATAGAGCAAATCCGAGACCGGAAGAGGCCATACTCTCCGTTTAAAATTATCTTTAGTAATAACAGTAGTAGCATCGGGCTTTTTCATATCACTTCCCAGCTTTGCAAAAATCTTGTTGTAGGACACACCGATGCTGGAAGTAATGCCTAGCTCTTTTTTTATTCGTTCTCTTATTTCATCGGCAATGTGCTCACCGTCTCCAAAAAGTTTGCAGGATTCTGTAACATCAAGCCAGCATTCATCTATTCCAAAGGACTCTATCAAATCTGTATAACAGCTGTAAATCCTCCTTGCCTCACTGCTGAAGTAAAGGTAGGTCTTATAATCGGGAGGCAGAACAATCAAATCGGGACATTTCTGCCTTGCTTGCCATATTGCCTCTCCTGTCTTGACACCATAACCTTTTGCAATCAAATTTTTGGCCAGAATAATCCCATGCCGCTGTTCAACAGAACCACCGACAGCTACAGGTTTATCCCTGATTTCAGGATTTCTCATGCACTCCACACTGGCATAAAAACTGTTGAGATCCGAATGAAGTATAACTCTTTCCATATCATCACCTGCTATATCCAGAATAGCACGAACATATGTTCGATGTCAAGGTGGTTATTGCTATTTCTCTCAATGAAAACACTCTCCAGTATAATGATAAATTAAAATTCCTAAAATAAATAAGGTACAGCCATATATAAGCTGTACCTCGTTTACTATTGAACAAACTGTCTATTTCAAAGCGAAATATATAAATTTATCAGAATAATCCAAGCTTTCATCCTTAACTATAACCAGGTAGTTTTCTTGACCTTTTGTTATAGGAAGTATAACCTTACCTTCGTATTTGAAGTTATGTACTTCTCCGGCATTAATTTTTTTCAGATATCCTTCACTGTCTTTTGTTGCTTCATCCAGCATATCATTCATGCTACCCTCAAATCCATAGTCTGTTCCACCAATTATACTATGTCCGGAAGGTGTTTTGGAACCCCATACATCTCTGTAGAACGGTAAACCTAGATAATAGGTTCCTGACTCAATTTTGGCATTTGAAACCGATGTTTCACAAGTAACCATAACATAGTCAAATTTATAATCATCTGCATCTGTCTTAAAACCTAGAGCAGCAATCTGCTCAACTGTTATAGGTTCAACCTTTTTAACAACAAAAGTATAATCGGCCGATGCTATGGTATCTAGATACTCTTCTTTTGCTGACCACGAATATGCTTCTCCCAATTTAACAGGGTCTTGTAAAGTCCCCTTACTCTTTGAAGATACCGGAGCAGAGGTGGATTTTGGAGCACTTGTCGGAACCGGAGTATTATTACTTTGTTTATTAGAAGACAGATTGATGGTTTGAGTAGCTCCATCCCATTCAATTCCTATTCCGACTAAATCCGCAATAGCTCTGAGTGGTAAATATGTTCTTCCGTTTATTATTACAGGTGATATCTTTGAACCGTCTTCTTCTGTAAAAGACTTTAACTGACCATCATAATAGATCTTAATGTTGTCATTAGCAGTAGCATCTACTTTTCTCAGAGCATTATAAGCCCACACAGAACTTACTGTAACTAAACTTGTTATTAATACGCCTGTAACAATTAATGATAATTTAGATAGCTTTTTCATAAACACATCTCCTTTTTCTGAAAAATATATAAATTTACTCTATAACTTGCTTTACAAAAACAACAGTACATATTGATAAAAAGTAATACCTAAGTAAAAAAATTCTACCGCTGTTTTCCAACAAATTATAAAGTATAATACACAAATTATATATCGTATTTTTAAAAAAAATAAACAGATTAAATTATATTTTTTAAAAAATTTTTATTATATGGGTTTCATCAGGCAAATGTACCATAATATATTTTCATTCACTCATAAGCAATAAGCTTCTACAAAATTAAGTACAATAAAGGCCCTATTAGCAGTTAGCTAATAAGGCTTTTGGCTCCTCAAGTAGGACTCGAACCTACGACCCTGCGGTTAACAGCCGCATGCTCTACCGACTGAGCTATTGAGGAATATAAATCTGGCAGCGACCTACTTTCCCAGGACGTCTCCATCCAAGTATCATCGGCACTGAGAAGCTTAACTACCGTGTTCGGGATGGGAACGGGTGTGTCCTTCTCGTTATTGCCACCAGAAATCTATAAACTTTTTGGTATATACCTTCAAAAATATATAACGTCAGTCCACAAGATAAGAAGCTCTCTCACTCATTAAGTCTTCACTTCAGAACCCTTCTTCTTCTCCTCAGTTGTCAGTTTTCCATCTTCCAACTTCCAACCTCTAACTTCTAATTTGGTCAAGCCCTCGACCTATTAGTACCAGTCAGCTAAATACATTACTGTACTTACACCCCTGGCCTATCAACCATGTAGTCTACATGGGGTCTTACCCTTTCGGTGGGATATCTCATCTTAGGGTGGGTTTCACGCTTAGATGCTTTCAGCGTTTATCCCGTCCGAACTTGGCTACCCAGCTGTGCACTTGGTAGTACAACTGGTGCACCAGAGGTTCGTCCATCCCGGTCCTCTCGTACTAAGGACAGATCCCTTCAAATATCCTGCGCCCGCGACAGATAGGGACCGAACTGTCTCACGACGTTCTGAACCCAGCTCGCGTACCGCTTTAATTGGCGAACAGCCAAACCCTTGGAACCTACTTCAGCTCCAGGATGCGATGAGCCGACATCGAGGTGCCAAACCTCCCCGTCGATGTGGACTCTTGGGGGAGATCAGCCTGTTATCCCCAGGGTAGCTTTTATCCGTTGAGCGACGGCAATTCCACTCTCTTACCGCCGGATCACTAAGCCCTACTTTCGTACCTGCTCGACTTGTCTGTCTCACAGTCAGGCTACCTTATGCCTTTGCACTCGATGCGCGATTTCCAACCGCGCTGAGGTAACCTTTGGACGCCTCCGTTACCTTTTAGGAGGCGACCGCCCCAGTCAAACTGCCCACCTGACAGTGTCCCTAGACCAGCTCATGGCCTCAGGTTAGAGTCCCAGTACCCTTAGAGTGGTATCCCAACGGCGATTCCATGCAGACTGGCGTCCACACTTCCCTATCTCCCACCTATCCTGTACAAAGAATACCGAAACCCAGTATCAGGCTACAGTAAAGCTCCATGGGGTCTTTCCGTCTTGTCGCGGGTAACTTGCATCTTCACAAGTACTACAATTTCGCCGGGTACGTTGTTGAGACAGTGCCCAAATCATTACGCCATTCGTGCGGGTCGGAACTTACCCGACAAGGAATTTCGCTACCTTAGGACCGTTATAGTTACGGCCGCCGTTTACTGGGGCTTAAGTTCACTGCTTCACTTCCGTTAACAGATCCCCGTAACCTTCCAGCACCGGGCAGGCGTCAGCCCCTATACTTCATCTTTCGATTTAGCAGAGACCTGTGTTTTTGATAAACAGTTGCTTGGGCCTATTCTCTGCGGCCTGCTCTCACAGGCACCCCTTCTCGCGAACTTACGGGGTCAATTTGCCGAGTTCCTTAACAACGCTTCTCCCGCTCGTCTTAGGATTCTCTCCTCATCTACCTGTGTCGGTTTGCGGTACGGGTACCTCTACTCTCGATAGTGGCTTTTCTCGTCAGTGCGAAATCGGTCACTTCGGTACTATATTTTCCCTCCCCGTCACGGCTCATAATCATCCGGCGGATTTGCCTACCGGACTCTACTTGCCGCTTGGACGAGCTCTTCCAGTCACTCGCTTGACCTATCCCCCTGCGTCCCCACTTCTCTCAAACGAGCAGCGGTAGTACAGGAATTTCAACCTGTTCCCCATCGCCTACGCCTTTCGGCCTCAGCTTAGGTCCCGACTTACCCTGGGCGGACGAACCTTCCCCAGGAAACCTTAGATTTTCGACGGTAAAGATTCTCACTTCACTCTCGCTACTTATTCCGGCATTCTCACTACTATCTCGTCCACATGTCCTTCCGGTCATGCTTCTACCTACCATAGTAAGCTCCCCTACCCCTGCTAGAAGTTAGAAGTCAGATGTTAGACGTTAGATTATTCCCATCTCTGTATCAGTGTATTTATCCTCTTTCCTAAAACATCATATCTTTCCACTAATTCTTTGTGTTCTTCATTTGTGATGTATTCTAAGTCTTTGCTCATATCCAATAACACCACAACTTCATTACACGAACCTAATGTCATTTTTAGAAATCTTTTAAAATCTGATACAGATTCCTTTCGCCCATATCCTTCTGCTATATTTAACGGTATTGATATCGCAGCTCGCCTTATCTGGCTTACCAACTCATACCTTTCATGCTCAGGATATTTGAGCGTCATCTTCATTATAGTTATTGTTAAGGAGTATGACTCTTTATATACTTCCAAATCTTTATACGATTTTATCATCATGATACTCCTCTCACTCTTCTAACCTCTAACTTCTCACTTCTAACCTCCAGCAAGCCACAGCTTCGGTACACAGTTTGAGCCCCGGACATTTTCGGCGCAGGTTCACTCGACTAGTGAGCTATTACGCACTCTTTGAATGAATGGCTGCTTCTAAGCCAACATCCTAGTTGTCTTAGCAAACCCACATCCTTTCCCACTTAACTGTGATTTTGGGACCTTAGCTGATGGTCTGGGCTGTTTCCCTCTCGACTACGGAACTTATCTCTCGTAGTCTGACTCCCAAGCTAAATCTATACGGCATTCAGAGTTTGATAGGGTTCGGTAACCCGGTAAGGCCCCTAGCCCATTCAGTGCTTTACCTCCGTTAGACATACTTGAGGCTAGCCCTAAAGCTATTTCGGGGAGAACCAGCTATCTCCGAGTTCGATTGGAATTTCTCCGCTATCCACAGCTCATCCCAAACCTTTTCAACGGTTATGAGTTCGGTCCTCCACGAGACTTTACTCTCGCTTCAACCTGTCCATGGATAGGTCACCCGGTTTCGGGTCTATTGCATGCGACTTTACGCCCTCTTCAGACTCGGTTTCCCTTCGGCTCCGTACCTTCAGTACTTAACCTCGCCACATACAATAACTCGCCGGACCGTTCTACAAAAAGTACGCTGTCGAGCCTTAACGCTCTCCAACTGCTTGTAAACATAGGGTTTCAGGTTCTCTTTCACTCCCCTCCCGGGGTTCTTTTCACCTTTCCCTCACGGTACTTCTCCACTATCGGTCACCAGTTAGTATTTAGCCTTGGAGGGTGGTCCCCCCTGCTTCCCACAAGGTTTCACGTGCCTCGTGGTACTCTGGATCCTGGCCTGTCTCCTCACTTTTCGCATACGGGACTTTTACCCTCTATGGTGTAACCTTTCCTGGTTACTTCTGCTAAGCTCAGAGAATCATTTCGCCAGTCCGCAACCCCAACCTATATTGCTATAGATTGGTTTGGGCTCTTCCGCTTTCGCTCGCCACTACTTACGGAATCTCGGTTGATTTCTTTTCCTGTGGGTACTTAGATGTTTCAGTTCCCCACGTCTCGCCCTGCTACACTATGGATTCATGCAGCAGTACCTGAGCATTTACCTCAGGTGGGTTCCCCCATTCGGACATCTGCGGGTCGATGGCTGTTTGCGCCTCACCGCAGCTTTTCGCAGCTTACCACGTCCTTCTTCGCCTTCTGGTGCCTAGGCATTCACCCTATGCTCTTAGTAGCTTGACCTTCCTCGGTTCTCCTTGTGAATCCCTTCTACCATCTTAATGAGTTTATCCTAAGAGTCACTACGTACTTCTTTCTGTACTAGTTACCCTCTTTTCTTCTCATCTTGCTTTATCTGACATTATATATTTTTCAAGGTACATATCTCTAAGCTCTATGGGCTTAGAAAACTAAACAGTGTAAGGAAAGAAACCCTCTATCGGCTGTCTCACAACCGATATCGACCATAAGTAGTGATACCTTTAAGTATCATCCTACTCCTTAGAAAGGAGGTGATCCAGCCGCACCTTCCGATACGGCTACCTTGTTACGACTTCACCCCAATCATCTGCCCCACCTTCGGCAGCGCCCTCCTCTCGGTTAGACTACTGACTTCGGGTGTTGCAGACTCTCATGGTGTGACGGGCGGTGTGTACAAGGCCCGGGAACGTATTCACGGCAGTATGCTGACCTGCCATTACTAGCAATTCCGACTTCATGCAGGCGAGTTTCAGCCTGCAATCTGAACTGGGACTGCTTTTGGGGATTTGCTCCACCTCACGGTCTCGCTTCCCTTTGTAGCAGCCATTGTAGTACGTGTGTAGCCCAGGACATAAGGGGCATGATGATTTGACGTCGTCCCCACCTTCCTCCGATTTATCACCGGCAGTCTCGTTAGAGTGCCCAACTTAATGATGGCAACTAACAACAAGGGTTGCGCTCGTTGCGGGACTTAACCCAACATCTCACGACACGAGCTGACGACAACCATGCACCACCTGTCTCCTCTGCTCCGAAGAGAAGCCCTATCTCTAGAGCTGTCAGAGGGATGTCAAGCCCTGGTAAGGTTCTTCGCGTTGCTTCGAATTAAACCACATACTCCACTGCTTGTGCGGGCCCCCGTCAATTCCTTTGAGTTTCAACCTTGCGGCCGTACTCCCCAGGTGGGATACTTATTGTGTTAACTCCGGCACAGAAGGGGTCGATACCTCCTACACCTAGTATCCATCGTTTACGGCGTGGACTACCAGGGTATCTAATCCTGTTTGCTCCCCACGCTTTCGCGCCTCAGCGTCAGTTACTGTCCAGAAAGCCGCCTTCGCCACTGGTGTTCCTCCTAATCTCTACGCATTTCACCGCTACACTAGGAATTCCGCTTTCCTCTCCAGCACTCAAGAAATACAGTTTCAGATGCAGCGCCGGGGTTGAGCCCCGGAATTTCACATCTGACTTGCATCCCCGCCTACGCGCCCTTTACACCCAGTAATTCCGGACAACGCTCGCCACCTACGTATTACCGCGGCTGCTGGCACGTAGTTAGCCGTGGCTTGTTCCTTGGGTACCGTCATTATCGTCCCCAACCAAAGAAGTTTACAATCCGAAGACCTTCTTCCTTCACGCGGCGTTGCTGCGTCAGGGTTTCCCCCATTGCGCAATATTCCCCACTGCTGCCTCCCGTAGGAGTCTGGGCCGTGTCTCAGTCCCAATGTGGCCGATCAACCTCTCAGTTCGGCTACCGATCGTCGCCTTGGTGAGCCGTTACCTCACCAACTAGCTAATCGGACGCGGGCTCATCTCACACCGGATTGCTCCTTTGATAACAAAGTGATGCCACCTCGTTATGTTATGCGGTATTAGCACTAGTTTCCCAGTGTTATCCCCCTGTGTGAGGCAGATTACCCACGCGTTACTCACCCGTCCGCCGCTATCCTGCATTCAACATTCAATACTCAGCTCCTTTTTGTGTTGGCACTTTATTCAGCGTGAAGCAGAAACTTTAAACATATCATAGTATATGGTTGTTTCTGCTTGACGCCGGCTCAATCTCCAACGTCAGCTGAATACTCAATGTTGAATGCAGGACCGCTCGACTTGCATGTGTTAGGCACGCCGCCAGCGTTCGTCCTGAGCCAGGATCAAACTCTCTAAAAAAACTTTATCTACTTCGCTGTATCTCTACAGCTACGTATTAATCTCTTTAGAAAGCCTTTTGGCTCCAAATTACTTACTCGCGTATATCTCGCAAGTTACTCATTAAATCAACGAGTTCCTTTCCTTCTTACACTGTTCACTTTTCAAAGTCCATATCCATCGCCTCATCGGCGCGGAATCTTATGTTAACATGTCGCTTCATCTTTGTCAACACTTTTTTTTAATTTTTTCGTATTGACCTCCAACCGGCTTTCTGTCTTGCTTCTTAAGTAATTTCGCGGTCGGTATCGGCGACAGCTTTAATAATATATCACCTATTTTACCATTATACAAGACCATAAAATCACGATATTTAACCATTAAATTAATTTATATTTCATTTTCTTCATTATAATCAGATATTCTGCCTGATATTGCACTATACATATTTTTATTATATGGGCGATAATTTTACCCGATACCTTTTGAGAACTTTTATACAAATATTTTTATTTTAAAAAATGCACATCCTTGGTAAGCCAGAATGTGCATTTATATAAACATAAACCTTTTCTTCGACACGTCAATTGTATTTAATCTTACATGCTAAAATCAATATGAATATTGCAACATTACCAGGTACGAGTCATCTTACCATTATCTCCAATCTCTTGGAATATCATAATAGTTATCCAATTCAGTACATGAATAAAAACAATACTTATGACTTGTTACATTTGAACGCTGCCACAAAGCAGGTGCTAAGCCTGTTAAGCCACGACAGTGGCAAAAACAGCCTTCAAAGTCTGTTACGTTAATATTATTATCAAACAGTCCCTCGGGTATTTTTGTTAAGTTGCCACAGCCATAAAAGCAGTAGCTGAAGTCAGTTACATTAACATTATTATCAAATAATCCTTCGGGGATTTCTCTTAAGTTCTCACAACGTTCAAAACACTTACTAAAGTCTGTTACGTTAATGTTATTATCAAACAATCCTTTAGGAATTTCCGTTAAGTTTATGCACTCACTAAAACAAAAAAGGAAGTTAGCTGCCTTAATGTTATTGTCGAATAAACCTTCAGGTATTTCCATTAAGCTGCTGCAAGACCTAAAACATCCAATAAAGTTAGTTACGTTAACATTGTTTTCAAATAGGCTTTCAGGTATTTCTGTCAAGCTGGTGCAAGCCCAAAAAGTTTGACAGAAGGTAGTTACGTTAATATTATTATCAAACAGTCCTTCCGGTATTTCCCTTAAGCTGCTGCACCCAGTAAAGCAATAACTAAAGTCTTTCACATTAATGTTATTGGAAAACAATCCTCTCGGGATTTCTCTTAAGTTCTCACAGCTTCCGAAACACTCCATAAAGCTGATTACATTAATGTTATTAGCAAACAATACTTCAGGAATTTCCCTCAAACCGGAACAAAGATAAAAACATCCACTGAAGTTTGTTACATTGACATTATTGGCAAACAAACCTTCCGGTATTTCTATTAAATCGCTGCAGCCTTTAAAACAATATTCAAAGCTAGTTGCGTTTATATTATTTGCAAACAGCCCTTCAGGTATTTCTTTTAATCTCTCGCAGCCGGAAAAACAGCCACTGAAGTCCGTTGCATTAATATTATTGGCAAACAAACCTTCCGGAATTTCCATTAAGCTGCTGCAGCCGTCAAAGCAATATGCAAAGCTGGTTGCATTTATATTATTTGCAAACAGTCCTTCGGGAATTTTCTCTAAGTTCTCGCAGCCGTTAAAAAAAGAGTGAAAATATTTATCACCAAGGTCCGGAATTGGCGTAATCACTTCAATCAAGTTCTTATCGTTAAAAAAGAAAAGTGGCATATAATCAAAAGAAAAAACCTTTATCGTATATGTACCTGCTTTCTCATATTTATGTCCCCTTGCTGAATAATCGGTTATATTGCTTCTTATACCGTCTCCCCAGTCAACATCAATATTATATTTTTTATCTGAAGATTTAATCGGAAAATAATATACACCACCCCTATTGCTAATTTTTATTTTGAATTCAAACACTTCTTCGCCAATTTTTGTAGGAGTCGGTGTAACACTTATTGCAGGTGTTGGTGTAACCTCTTGCTCAGGAGTTGGTGTTATTATCGGGTTCAAGTCTTCAATAGGAAATTTGCTTATTTTACCAAGCAAATACATTTTTAACAATGCTAAATCTAATGAATTTATATATCCGTCGCCATTTAAGTCAGCTAATGTAATATTGCCAATTGTCAGTTTGCTAAGTAATGTACCTTTCATTATTGCAAAGTCTATTGAATCAACCGAATCATCTTAATTCAGGTCACCGTATAAAGAAGCAGCACCAACAGACATCACGCCAAAAACAACAGATATAATAATCAGTAACAACAGTAATACTTTTTTCTTCATTTTAATTCTCTCCCTCCATTTATGTTTATTTAAAACTCAATTAATGTACATATCCGAAAAATAACCCCAATTTATTTCCTTGCAAGCAATCCGACACCAAGAATAACAATATTAATTATATTTTATATTCCAAGCATTGTAAAGTTTAGACAGTGAGTAAATAAAATATAGTGTCAATGACATTATTTATCAATCTTAATGGAGTTGACACAAAAAGGTATGACTGCAAACCTTGCAGTATAAAAATAAGATATTACAGATATAGAAAATATAATTTGACGGGTTTAATTTGCTGCAAAACAGAAAATCTTAATTAAGATGCGACAGCTAACAATAGATAAAGTCAGGGGATGGTACGGGAATTTTTTACCTGAAACAATAAAAAGAATACTTAATATTGTATCGTCAAATACTTCCGTCAATCCCCATAAGCACTTTATAATACCTTAGATAAAAATTCCTTGGTTCTTGGATTCTGAGGATTTGTAAAAATCTCCTCGGGAGTATTATCCTCCAAAATTTTTCCCCCATCCATAAACAAAACTCTGGTGGCCACTTCTCTTGCAAAACCCATTTCATGGGTTACTATGACCATGGTCATACCCTCTTCTGCCAACTGCTTGATAAGGTCAAGAACTTCTCCCACCATCTCGGGATCTAAAGCTGAAGTGGGCTCATCAAACAGAATGACCTTCGGGTTCATTGCAAGGGCACGAATTATTGCTATTCTTTGCTTCTGACCGCCGGAAAGAGTTGATGGATAGACATTAGCTTTGTCCTCCAAGCCGATTCTTTTCAGCAAGCGCATGGCGTTTTCCCTTGCCTCGGCCTTTATCTTTTCTTTTGATGTATTAATCTCATATAAAGGAGTTTTTTCCATTGCAAAAATGTTTTTAATTTTTATAAAGAAATTTTTAAACTTCTTTACATTAAGATCATGTATCCCTATATATACCGGTGCAAGCATTATATTTTCAATTACAGTTTTATTATTGAAGAGGTTGAACTGCTGAAATACCATTCCCATATCCCGACGATAGATATTAATATCTACCTTCATATCTGCAATGTCAACACCTTCAAATATAATAGATCCGCTTGTCGGATCCTCCATACAATTGAGGCAACGAAGAAAGGTGCTTTTTCCGCTTCCTGAAGGACCTATAATGGCAACCTTTTCTCCTTCTTTGATACTGACCGTAATATCCTTCAATACTTCAAGGTTGCCGTAGCTTTTTTTCAGGTTAATTACGTCTATCACTCTTTCTCAGCCTCCTTTCCATTACTTTTATAAGCGATGCTATTATCATAACCAATACAATATAGATTAGCGCCATAGCAAGGTATGGAACCATAAATTCATAGCTGTTGCTTCCTATATAACTAAAAGCAACGTATAAGTCTGAAGCACCCACAAAGCTTACAACAGAGGTTTCCTTGATCAACGCTATAAACTCATTTCCCAGCGTTGGCAATATATTTTTAACCGCCTGAGGAATAACTATCTTAAGCATTGTTACCCGATAACTCAACCCCAGTGCCCGGCCTGCCTCCATCTGACCATGGTCTACCGACATAATACCGCTTCTCATTATCTCAGAAACATAAGCACCGCTATTGAGACCGAATACCAGTACACATACCGTGAGTGGAGTCAATTTTATTCCAATAAGAGGAAGCACAACAAAATATGCTACCAAAAGCTGCACCACAACCGGCGTGCCTCTGAACAATCCGACATAAAAGTCACATATTTTCTCCAGTATTTTGGGTAATCTTTTATATTTAGGCATTACTTTGATACCGGCAATTATCGTACCGATAACAATACCTATAAAAAGTCCTAAAGTTGCAATACAGAGCGTATTCCAAAGTCCTATAAGGACTTTTGTATAGCCTTTATTGGTATAAAAAATCTCCCAAAACTTCATCAATTTTTTATCAAAATTTCCCATAATTGATCCCTTTTATACTAATATAATAAAATGCTTTTGAGTAAACTATAGAGTGTATATTTATTACTTCAATCAGTTAAGCTCGTTAATGGCTTTTACTATGCTTTGCGCAGGAGCCTCATCGATAATAACATAATTGATGTTGCCGTTAAGCATATCCTGGACTGCAAGAGAACCGGATTTGTAGCCTACACATTTGACATTATAGCCTTCAAAGCCCCAATCTTCATCGCCTTCAACATAAAATTGCCCTGTAGTGCCTGTCTGAACACCAATTTTGGTATCACTGCCCAATCCTGAAAGAATTGCTTCAACATCGGCCGCAGTTTTGCAATTGTCAAAGGTATTGTCATCCGCCTTGACAATGATTTTTTGCGAAGCATTATAGTATGGATCTGTGAAGGTAACATATTCTTTTCTGTCCTCTTTTATCGTAAGACCGGACATGGCAATATCGGCTTTTCCCTGACCTACCGCAAGACACACGGCATCAAAATCCATATTGCTTATAACCAGTTCTTTTCCGAGATAATCCGCAAGAAGTGCCGCAATTTCCATATCAATACCATAGTACTTATAGCCTACCATATATTCAAAAGGCTCAAAAGCTGCATTTGTTGCCACTATAAGCTGATCCTTGCTGCTGTCTTGCGCAGCTGAGGTAACAGGTTCAGGCTTACCATCGCCAAAATATTTATTGTTTATTTTTTCAAGAGTTCCGTCGGATTTAATTTTAGCAATAAATTCGTTCACCTTTGCAAGAAGTTCCGGTTGATTCTTATCTACTCCAAAGGCATATTCTTCATCGGTTAATGGAATATCGATAACTTTCGCACCGGAACTTTTGCTGCTTGAACCACACCCGGTAAGTATAAAACTGCAGAACATCAGCATTGAAATGGTTAAAACGAAAACTTTTTTCATAAAAATCTTCTCCTTAAAATTTTTAAAACTTATATATTTTATGCATTTAATTGTATAAATATAAATCATCTTATCTCAGCACTTTTGTCAACATAAATTAGTTATTTTTTAACTTAAAATACGATATTTAATTCAACAGACTCTGTCTATTCGCTTATCAAGCACATTTCAAGCATTTGTATATAAAATTTTATCGGTTATTTTGGCCTGCCGGCAATCATAATTTACATTACAGCCAAAACTCAATATCAAAAAATAATTTTATATTTATACATTTTTCAAACAAAACCTAAGCACTAAACTCCGGTATATAAAAAACTATCGTCAAAAACATAAAAAAATTTTGCATAAAAATACATTTATTTTTTTGAAAAAAGACAATAAAGCATTCCTTTAAAAAACGCAACAAAATTCCATAAAAATTTTTCACTTCACGGTCTGAAAGATATAAAAAAACCGGCAGTTTGAATTCTGCCGGTTTTTATAGTCCCATGCTATATACCGTCTTTCTTCATCGCATCAACAATTATACAATGGTTTATAAGATCCTGATCCGATTTAACCTCACTGGTATAGTTAAGTCCATAAGGCCAAAAATGGGTACTGTCACCTTTTATTACAGCATTACTGTCTCCTGTAATAGCCCTTATGGCTGCTGTAGCGTTTGGACCGGTATAAACCCCGTTAACTATCAGAGATGACCATTTGCCGGATGTTCCTACCCCAACAGTATGAGCAATTTCGTGCATAGCAGTAATATGATTCATATAACTGCGGTTTGATCCAAATCGGATTGTACCGTTAATATTTCCGTCAGCAGTCGAAACAGAAGGTTCATAGTATACCGTCAGTGTTTTTGTAATTGAAGTGTAATTATTGTAAAATTCTATTGCTTTATCCATAGCACTCTGAATTCTATTATAAGCATCTATCTGATCGGCTGTAGGATTGGAAACTTTTACAAGGGTATAGGTAACATTCCCCTTTTTAGGAGGAGCTGTCGGTGTAGGGGTAACCGCAGGAATATCCTCTGCAGGAAACTTTTTGATAAGACCCAGTAAATAACTTTTCATCAAAGCAAAGTCAATGGAATTAATCTCTCCGTCAGCGTTCACATCCCCGGCTTTCTTCCCATCAGGACCAGGAAATTCAGTAATCATACCCAAGATATACCCCTTAACCAAGGCATAATCAACTGAGTCCACACTGCCGGAGCCGTTGACATCCCCATACACAAATTCTGCACAATAGGCAAAATTCGAAAAAGCTAAAAGTATCACTGATATGAACAGAAACACTATAGCTTTTACCCAACCTGACTTTCTGTGTAACAAGCCTGACTTAATCATGATGTTAATCACCACTCCCCTCGAAAATCTTATCTAAAGTAATTTTATCACATTGGCAAACATTAATAAAGCCGGCAAAAAAGAGCTACAATCGGAAACTCAATTTACAGCTCTAATATTTATACTCTATGACTATCCCGCCAAATTCGGAAAGTCTGTTCCTGTCCTCTACAGCTATTAAATCTCCCCAAATCTCAACCGGATATTCATCTCCGGCCTCAAAAACTACAACTTTGTCAACAGCTGTTTTAATTATATCATTTGTAATGCTGCCGGCTTTCAATTGTTTTTTTAACAAGGAGATTATTTCTGATGCTGTCATTAAATCAGTGCACCTTTTCTTAACTTCCTCCAATTCCTCTCTTAATAACTGAACCTTTTCTTCCAACTGCCTATTCATTCTTACAAACAAATCCTCGGATATTTTTTGCTCTAACCTGTCTAAATACAGCATTTCCTGCTGCCTCAGTTTTTGACTGATCTGTTTTTCCAGCCTCTCACATTCAGTTCTGCCATCATCGGAAAATAAACTTTCCAGTCTTTGTATCAGCCTTGAATCCAGTTCCAAACTGTCAATCAGCTTTATAATATCTTCTATTACAATATCGACAAGCAGCTCCTCTCTTATATGATGGCTGCTGCAATCAATTCTTCCGTTTTTCCCGTAGCTGCTGCAAATATACGCCATAGGCCTGTTTTTTCTAGCTCTTGCAAACATTACTTTGCCGCATCTGCCGCAATATACAATACCCCTGAATAAGTGTATAACGCCTTTATGGGGTCCCGTACCTGCCAGCTTTTCCTTCATCATTTTTTGTACCCTATAAAATTCTTCCTTTTCTATTATGGCCTCGTGGGTATTTTCGGTTATAACCCACCTGTCCTCAGGAAGTCGCCGGGTTTTTTTGCTTTTAAAACTTATCCTCTCACTTATTCCCTGCACCGTATCCCCTATATATACTCTATTAGACAAAATACGTCTTACGGTGACGGGATTCCAGGTACCCTTTGAAGGCGAAGGACATCCTTTTTGATTTAAATAAGACGCTATGCGGCTATAGCCCCATCCTTCCTGATACAAAGCATAAATTTCTTTTACCACCTTTGCCTCATCATCGTTTACAACCAGTTTGTTTTTTTCATTAGGGGATTTTAAATAACCAAAGGGTGAATTTCCTATGTATTCACCCTTTTGTATTTTGAATCTTAAATTTGCCCGAATTTTTCTGGATATATCCTTGATATATCTTTCATTATACCAAGTGTCAATTCCAACGGTGTCATTATCCTTCAGGCTGTCGTATCTCCCGTCATAAGTAATTACCCTTACACCGTTTTCCTCCAGGTAGTCTAAAAACAGAAGAGTTTTTGCATTATTTCTTCCAAGCCTCGACAAATCTTTAATGACCAGTAAATTCACAATCCCTCTTGATATATCGTTTTTGAGTTCTTCAATCCCCTTTCTTTCAAATCCGGCTCCCGAGACATTGTCATCAACATATATCCTTACTATACTGCCTAAATTCCTGCTCTTAACAAACTCCTCCAAAAGTCCTCGCTGGGTTTCAATGGTTTCATAATTCTGTTCGTTATCATCTCTGCTCTCTCTGACGTATATGGCTACTTTATATACGTCCCCATGTTTACTACCGCACATCCTTTCAATTTTTGTCCCTCAGCATTAACCGGGCTATTTTAATTAAAATATCTTCCTCCATCAGCTGCTTTTTGAATTTTTTTACAATAATTTTTGACACCTTTTTTTTCTTCATTTTTATGCCGAAGCAACAAAATCTACTAAAAAATATATATGCTGTTAGTGTTGATAATAAAAATTGTCCCAAGGTCATATATATTAAATATTTCTTACCTTCCACACACACTGTTTGCCAGTAACTTTTACATATTTTAAGGCCGGATTTTTGCAAACCAATAATGAGATAACAAATTGTTTCTTATGATAATTGATTTCGTCATATCATAGGCTAATAGTAATAAGATACAGTCCGATAAATATTATGTACAGAACTATTACAACAACTATGGGCCAGTGAGAAATTATTGAAATCGCATCGTTTAAAACAGTGGTTCTCGACTCCTTAATTCTGCATTTCCCTTCTGTAGCGAATTTAAAACATATCAAAAGCAAAAAAACAAATACAGCACATATTGCACCGAATAACAATGTATATCCCAAATCCTGCAATGTATAAAAACTCGAATCCCTTTCCATATCTTTGAGTAAGTACTGCAGTATTGTAGCCAGAAAATTATTCATAAAGTGGGCAATTACACCGGCAAAAATGGAATTGGTTCTTACCACATAATAGCCGAATAATATTCCCAATAATATTGGTCCTAACAAATTGGTAATATCAAAATGAAAGACACCAAACATGATTCCCGATATAACAACAGCCTTCATAGTTCCTCTGTTTTCGTATGCCTTCAATAATAGTCCCCTGTGCAAAATTTCCTCACATATAGCAGGTGCTATCGCTATTACAAGCAGTGTAACAAATACTTCTCCGGGATTTTTAGGTAGAGGTATTGGCAAATCATCCGGTACCCGACCTATAAACTGCAGGATATAAAAAACAATTGAATTTAATGCCGAAGCAGCATAAAAAGCCGGTGCGGATATCAATATTATCAAAAATGAAGGCAACAATCCCGGACTGTTAAACCTTAGAGTATCCTTTATATTTATTTTGTTCCCGATCATATAAAACAAAGCGGGAAACAAAATACAATAAAACTGAATCATCATTAAAATCAACAACATATTATCATCAAGAATGTTTCCAAATGCGATGTCCACCAGCTCAGTCACAAAGGAAAATACAATATTTATAACCAATACAAGCATAAAAACCTTGTTTGCACCAGTTACCGTTACTTTGTTCTCCACAGCAGCATTTATCCTTTCTATTGATAATATTATAAAGGAAATACAATATCAGTTTAAAATCTTCCTAAATAATCCTCTTTTCCGTTATAACAAAGTCCAGCGGAATATCATGTTCTTCAACTGGTATAAAATCATATATCTGAAATTCAAAAGCAATTCCTGCTTTAGGACAATCGTTTCTAACCGATTTAAGAAATCTGTCATAAAGCCCTGCTCCATAACCAACCCTGTTTCTATGTGTATCAAACGCAACTCCCGGTACTATAACCAAATCAATTTCCTCAGGATTAAAAATTTCTGCCCTGTCCTTTTTTGGCTCCAAAATACCGAAGGTTCCTGCACTTAAATCCCTTTCCAGATCCTTAACCTCATAAGGCACAATCCTCTTTACACCATCAATTGTATCCACAAGAGGCAAAATCACCTTTTTCCCTTCTTCAAAACAATGACTTATTATATACTTAGTCATCACTTCATTTTTAAAGTCCATATAACACATTATTGCCCGACCGTTTATAAAAGGTTCCAGATCAATAACTTTTTTAGTGATTTCAATACTTTTGTTTTCTATAATTTCCCTGCTTTCATTTTTTCTCAGGGAAGCAATCTCTTGTCTAATGAGTTTTTTCGTTAGCAATTTGCTCACCTTAAATCCCTATTTGATACATTATCCATTCTATTACATAGTATTTAAATATATACAACATCCCGAAAATTACAGCTGTTATTCCCAGAGAATATACTCCCCTTCTTTCGGGATTTCCTAAATTCAATAGTTTTATTACTGTATAACCCAGTCTTGAAATTATAAACACCAAACCTGACAGGCACGCAGTAGAAACTGTCCACCAGGACGGTATTTCAAACTTTAAAATAATAAAGGCCGCCAAAACATTTATAAAGGACAGCAATAATAAATCAGTACCACCGTCAATTACTTTTAATCGGTTTGAGCCATCAACTTTATAATTGGCTGCAGGAATCAGAAAAAGAGCTATGGGCATGCCAAAGAAAATTCCAGTTAACAGCCTTACAGTATTATTTGTCTGCCTGATTGATGCATAGGAACTGACGGCATCAATCATCATTGGAACAGTTAACATAACCAATAATATACCGGTTCGAGTTGACGGAACTTTATCGGCTTTTAACTTCCTGCGGGAAATACAGTATATTAATGCAATAAAAATTCCCAAATATATGCCTGTATCCCTTGCACAAAAAGGAAGAGGCTTTTCACCAATATATATGGTACGTTCCCGTATCTGGTGGCACACTAAACTGCCTATAAAAAAGTATGCTTTTGAAATTATATCCATATTACTAAATACCACTATTTCCAGGAATTAGCAATCCTACAACGCAACAGAAAATAGCCCAAATTACAAAAACAATAATTGAGTTAACCATCAATGCCACTCCAAAGGATCTTTTGTCAGTATCTCCTTCCGAGTTCATAAACACAATTGCTGTTATTACACCTACTAATTGGCCTAATCCCGGTATAGCATTGCTTACAGATGTCAAAAACACCTTCATTGCATTGCTGAGAGAAGGTTTTTCATAAGCCCTCACGGCAGGAGTATTTATCATGGTAGGTCTCTGCGGTCTTATATTATTATTTACAGCAGGCCTTTGCACAGCAATTTGTTCTTGCTGCGGCATTTGTGTACCGCTTTCGATAAATCCTTCCGCCTTTGCCTGCACATTCATCTTTTCTTCCCCAAGTGTATTGTCGTTGGCATCAAACAGTCCGCCTTTATTCATTTCGTCGTTAATTTTTTCCTCATTTATAAAATCCTTGGCACTAATATCGGTATTAATGTAATTATCGCTTAGTCCCTTGGAATTATAGCTACTTGTACTTTCTGTCGTTGAACCGTCATCATAAAATCCGTCATTTTTCACCTCATCATTGCTCAGGTTTCTTTCCCTGCTAAGAATACTGCCGCAATAAGGACATCTCTTCGCATCCGGTGATATCTCTTCACCGCAAAAATTACACACAGCTTTTTCTTCTCCAAAATTGTTCATATAACCACTCCTATCTTTCATAAAGCTGCAGCTGTTCATTTCAAAGTTTTTTTTAATATTCTTCAAAATTAGATAAAATCCTTCAATCTTCTTTCTAAAAACAGTTCAACCCTTATTTTAAAAAAATATACAAAAGCATTATATTTCAGTCAAACAAATAAATCAACTGTAAAATAAATAGAAAACGACACTGTACCTTATTACAGTGCCATTTCTGTCTGATTGCGTAATTAATCCTTCTGTTATTTTATTGAAAATGATATTTATTTTTTTTATTACAAAATATAAATTTAAAATAGTCTTAATGTATGTAATTATGCGATTCAATTGGCATCAAATCAACGTGAAGAATCTCCCCGCCGACAGGTTCCCTCTGTACTTCCTTGATTATTGCCTTAAACTGCTTGCCGTCAAAATTAACATTGAGAACTATCTCTTCCTCCACTCTGCCTGCCAGTACAGCTCTTAATTCATCTCTGTTTATTTCAATGGGCAGGCTTTCCTTTCCCTGATATAAGACACCCGGCACCTTACCTTCCCGAACGATTTTTCTTACTCCTGACGAACCCAACTCTGTTCTGTTCTCTACACTAATATTAAATTCTTCCATATCAATTCTCCTTTACCAATGAAACTTATTTCATTAGTAAAGTATTGCCTAAAAATTAAGGATTAATACCTGTCATACTTCTTCCCTGTCCCAGTCCTCATAATATAAATACAGCAATGCTTTTATGATATCGTTGCAATTCTCGGAAGTAACCATGTGAATATCTCCATCATCAACCTGAATAAAAATTTTAATACTATATTCGTAACTGTTGTCTATTACTGTACTAATTATATCAATAGCTTCAAGAGGCCTGTTGTATTTATAGGTCCATTGTCCAACATCACTGTCTAAGTCTATTTCTTTTTGGTAAAACTTTTCCAAGAAATTTTTTATTTCTCCAACTTTCCTTGAACAAAGACTTACATTAATACTCATTAAGTGGTTCCCCCTATTTTTTATTGCATGTCCTTTGAGTTTTTAACCTTTTTTAATTATAAAGTTCTTCTTTAAAGGCTGTTAAAAAGTTATTCACTCAAAGCACATTTAAAATATTAAATTTGACAATATTAAAGAAAAACCTTTATGTAATTTTTTCTTTTGTTTCGGAATAGTACAACCGTATTTAAATTTATTATTTTGAAATAATAATAGTAGCTATAATACTAGTAGAAATGGAGGTAGTTACGGCCATATATTTCAGAAAAATTTTACATAATCCCCATGAATTTTTCTTGAAATATATGACCTAAGACAATATGAGACTGAAGCCAAGTTTATCCTTATTATTAATTTTTATCATAGCTTGCACTTTACTTATTGGCGGGTGTAAACGGAAAGAGCAATCGCCGGAATCACAGGCAAAACAAATGAAAGGAACCGAAAAATCCGATAAAATCCCTGAAGATCTTGAAAAAATAGAAAACAGCATAGAAAAAATAATTAATGTTTTGGAAGGCCCGGCTGTTACAATTAAAAGCGAGGAAGATCAGGGTAAAAATAAAGCGGGTCAATCCCCAAAACCTAAAAGCAATGAGAAAGAAGCTAAAGAAAAAAGCAATGAGGAAGAACCTCGAGCCGAAGAAAAAAGCCAGGAATATGAATCGGAGAGCAAAGAAAAGAAAACCACTGAAGAACAAAAAAACTCTGAAGGCAGTGACAGCGAAAAAGGTGCCGCTCAAAAAGATCCCTGGCAGGAAATTTCTTCTATCACAAATCAATTACATTATGAATGGAATGCCTATATTCCGTCTGCAATGAAAAAGAATGCCGGAAAAGACTTAATTGACAAATTTGACAATTCATTAAACAATTTAACATCCAATGCTGTAACAAAAGACAAAAATAAAACCCTTTTGGCTGCCAATGAATTGTATCAATATATTCCGGATTTTTATATGTTGTATAAGACTCCATCATCGCCCGAAATCAAAAGGATTAGGTATTACATCCGGAACGCTGTATTAAATGCCTCAATTTTAAACTGGGACCAGGCCCGTAAAGATATAGAAAATTTAAAATCTTCCTGGGCAATATACAAAAACACGATAAATGCCCAAAACCAAGATCTTGCCAGTAAACTTGACTATTCAATTTATGAACTTGAAAAAGTTGTCAATGAAAGCAATGTGTATCTCACTGACATAAAAGGAAGAATTGCAATTTCAAATACCGAAAGCATTGAAAAAGCAGAAAAAGAAATGGAAAAAGAAAAGCAATAAAAAAAAGTTACAGCAAAAAGGCAGTAATCAAATTTTAACTACTGCCTTTAATTTTTATTCAATATCTAATAGCTATGCCTCTCATCAGCCTCATATTTACATTCTAATTACCGTTTTCAAATAACTAATTTAATTCTTCCAATTCTTCTATAATCCGGTTTATATTGAATAAATGCTCATGTTCTTTTGCCAGAATATCCTGCATTAATTTAGCACTTTCATCATCAAGGTCACCTTTTATAATCTCTTTAACCATTGCTATACCTTTGCCTTCGCCATCATAGGCCTGTTTAACCAAGTCTATGGTTTTCTTGTCTCCCATGGTTCTCATAGCAAGCTTTGCATTGGCCATAACCCCTGCAAACCCAAGATCTTCTTTAGGCTCTCCACCCAGTTCTTCTATTCTTTTTTCCAGTAATTTAACATGCCTTTTATGGTCATCGAGTATTTTTTGAAATTCTTCTTTTACACGGTCATCCTCTACCATATGAATAAATCTGTCATAGGATTCCACAGCCATGTGTTCGCCTTTTAAAACTGTATTCAATTCATTAACTACAGTATTTTCCATTTCCCTTCTTCTCCTTTTGTAAAAAATAATATGCAATTTTACGAATAGATATTTGCTTCAATAATATTATCTCCCGCAAAACAGTATTTATTTTTTAAGAAGATACTTCCAAAAAAAGCCCCTGTGATTTTTACAGCTTAAAATTTCCTGAAATTAAATTCTATAAAACATCAATAGGAAAACTTTTTAAAAATCAAAATTGGAATTAGAAATTTTATATAAATTCCGGCAAGTAAACATATTTTGAAAAAATAAAAATTTACTTATTCTAAATGCAAAGTACATAGGTTATAATATACAAGTGTTCCATAGCAGAATTTATTTAATAATAAGTTCGAAAGGAATTTTTTATGCGGGTATTGGGTTTGATTGTTGAATACAATCCATTTCACAACGGTCACTTATATCATCTTGAACAAGCTAAAAGCTTGTGCAATGCCGACTATGTCCTTTGCGTAATGAGCGGGAACTATATTCAGAGAGGGGAACCTGCCATTGTAAACAAGTGGGCTCGTGCCAAAATGGCTTTACAATGTGGAGTTGATTTGGTTATTGAGCTTCCCGTTCCCTATGCTATGTCCAGCGCCGAATTTTTCGCGTTTGGTGCCGTAAAAATTCTCAACGATATCGGCGTGGTGAACTATTTGTGCTTTGGAAGTGAGACAGCAGACATAAATACCTTTGATATTATCGCAGATATTCTGGTCAGTGAACCGGAAAGCTACAAAAACGTGTTAAAACAGGAGTTGGGTAAGGGAAAATCCTTTCCTTCGGCAAGGGAAACGGCACTAAAAAGCTTTTTATCGGAAAAAGGCACTGACATATCCGACTTTGAAGCAGTTATCGGATCGTCAAACAACATACTCGGAATAGAATACATTAAGGCATTGAAAAGGTTAAAAAGCAGAATTACTCCCGTTACAATAAAACGTATAAATAATTCTTACAATTCGGAGGAAATCACAGGCAGTATTTCAAGCGCCACCTCCATAAGAAAATTAATTCAAACCCAAAAAAGTCAGTTGGATGCAGTCCTTCCGGCCAATTGCCTAAATATTCTGGAAGAAGAGTTTGATTCCGGAAGAGGTCCTATATATCCTAATAATTATGAATTGCTGATCCTTTCAAACCTCCGCAGAATGACCAAAGAAGAGATAAGAATGCTCCCCTATGTTTCGGAAGGAATGGAAAATCGCATAAAGGTTGCAGCAGAGACTTCCGGCACATGGGATGAACTTATCGAAAAAATATGTACCAAAAGATATACCAGGACAAGAGTTCAAAGAATACTTACCGGTATAATGACCGGGCTTACTTCCGTTGACTTTGATAGCTTCAACAAATTCGGAGGACCCCAGTATGCAAGAGTTTTAGGCCTCAATAACAAGGGAAGACAGCTTTTATCCTATATGAATAAAGTCTCCCGCATTCCCATTATAACCAAAACTGCCGATTTTACCAATTCCTGTAATCCGCTTTTAAGAAAAATGCTTAAGATAGAAGCTTTTGCTACTGATATGTATGTACTGGGCTATCCAAATCTCCTTTACCGTAAAGCCGGTCAGGAGTTCACCCAGAATGTAATTGTCATTAAATAACTGACCATAACTTATGCCAATTCTGTCTTTCCAAGAATCAATTAACTGTAACAACCCATTAATTTATAGCATTTCCCAATAAACAACAGTCTTTTTATAAAGCTTAAAATCCGCCCAAATAATTTAACCTTTACAAACCGCCCGGAGCAGTTTGTAAAGGTTAATCAAAGCCTTAAACTTCCATAATTATCGGAAGAATCATCGGACGCCTTTTTGTCTTTTCATATAAGTAATCCCTTAACGCATCCCTGATTATGCTCTTTTTGGTAGACCAATCATTCTTCCTCTTATTTTCACATTTTTGAAGGGCCTGACGAGTAATCTCCTTTATCTCCTCAATTAAGTCTTCCGATTCCCGAACATATACAAAACCTCTTGAGATAATGTCGGGTCCTGCAACAACATTTCCTGTATCCCCTTCAATGGTAATAACTATTACAATAAGACCGTCCTGAGACAAATGCTTTCTATCCCTCAATACGATATTTCCTACATCTCCAACACCCAGGCCGTCCACCAGTACTTTACCGGCTGTAACGCTTCCGTTAATGCGGGCTGAATCTTCCGTCAATTCGATAACTTTACCTATATCCATAATAAAAATGTTTTCCGACGGCATTCCCAATTCGTTCACAAGATTTGCATGACGTTTCAGGTGCCTGAACTCTCCATGTACGGGAATAAAAAACTTAGGCTTTATGAGGCTGTAAATCAGTTTCAGCTCTTCCTGGCTGGCATGTCCTGAAACGTGAATGTCTGCTAATGATTCATATATAACTTCTGCACCTTTGCGGAAAAGGTCATTTACAACTTTTGAAATTGTCTTTTCATTCCCCGGTATAGGACTGGCTGAAATAATTACAAGGTCTCCCGGAACAATATCCACCTTCTTGTGATCTCCGGATGCCATTCTTGCCAACGCAGACATAGGTTCACCCTGGCTTCCCGTTGTAATAATAACCAGCCTTTCGTCAGGATATTTTGAAATCTGGTCTATATCGATAAGCATCCCTTCCGGCATATTAAGGTAGCCCAAATTCATGGCAACTTTTGCTACATTAATCATACTCCTGCCGCATATGGCTATTTTCCTGTTAAACTTGATAGCTGCATTCACAACCTGCTGGATTCTGTGAACATTTGAAGCAAAGGTGGCAATAATTATCCTTTTCCTTGCATTCATGAATATTTCTTCAAAAGTCTCTCCAACAGTCCTTTCAGACATGGTATAACCCGGGCGTTCTACATTGGTACTGTCACTCATAAGCAAAAGAACACCTTTATTGCCCAATTCCGCCAATCTGGCCAAATCCATCGGTTGTCCTTCAATTGGCGTATAGTCAATTTTAAAGTCTCCGGTATGCACAACAGTACCGACGGGAGTATGTATAGCAAGGGCTACAGAATCAGCTATACTGTGGGTTGAACGAATAAATTCCACTTTAAAACAACCGAGATTAATAACATCCGACGGTTTAACTACCCTTAAATCTACATTTTTTGAAATACCGTGTTCCTCAAGTTTTTGTTCCAACAGCCCCAGTGTCAGCCTTGTCCCGTATACAGGCACTTTTAAGTCCTTCAATATATAGGGAAGCGCTCCTATATGATCTTCATGTCCGTGGGTTACAACAATTCCTCTGACTTTTTCGTAATTCTTTGTGATATAGGTTACATCAGGAATAACAAGGTCTATTCCCAACATATCGTCTTCAGGAAAAGCCACTCCGCAATCGACAACAAACATATCCTCATCGTATTCAAATACCGTTATGTTTTTGCCGATTTCCCCCATTCCCCCGAGTGGAATTATCTTTAGTTTTTTCTTCTTTTTAGCCACAATTAAACCTCCACTTTCTTCTAATTTCTTCATAAGTTGTTTGCTTTATTTTTATATAACCTTTCATATTTTCCATGTTCAAAATCATGTCAAGGTTCATAAATATGTGTCATGTTTCTAAAATCCGACCCCGTTATAAACACAATTGTTCCTTTTATAGCTTTATTATCCATAAAAAAGCTGTTATTTTCCCTAACGAATGCTTTATATCCGAAAACACGTGAACGGAAAGTTCAGTGTATCGGAACAACCAATCCTAAGCATCCTTCATAAACCGGTAAAGGAAAAAATTCATTCCACTCCCCAGATATCGGGAGTTAAAAATGACCTACTAAAACAGTTTGTTTGTCAGTTTGCATTTATATAAACTTTACACGGTGAATTATAATCAAAGCATCAGCAATTTATAACTTTTCCAAAAAAAATTATAAACTAATTTTATCGCTTTATAATCTCCATATATCTTTAACCGATTAATATCCGTCAAACATCAAATATTTTCCGGTACTCCAAATTATACAGGCTTATCAGTGCATTTTGTCAGCAACTTTTATATTATAGCACATTTTTCTAATAAAAAAACATTATTTATCCATAAAATCCTTTCAGGTTAATATAAAACCTTATAATTGAACTTTTAAAAAGATTTTTACAACTTATCCAGCTCTTCTTTTATGCTGGGCAGTTTCCAGTTTATTCTTCTTGCATCTCGTATAACGTCGCTATAAACATTAAGCGTTTGTTTGGCAATTATATCCCAGTTATATATGGTATTAACCTTTTCAAATGCTCTCTTTTTCATTTTTTCAGCTTTATCCGGATTGTGCAGTATCTCCAGTATACTGTCGGCAAGAGAATTAGGATTGCCGGTATAAGACTTCATTCCATCCACACCGTGTTCAACAATCTCAGCAAGGCCTCCAGCCTCCGATACCACCACCGGCACATTAGCCACCATTCCCTCCAGAGCAACAATGCCGAAAGGTTCATATAGACTTGGAAATACTGCCACATCAGCACATTTATATAGTTTTTTAAGTTCATCCTCACATAGATAACCGGTAAAATAGACTTTATGAGCTATTCCTTTGTGATAGGCCATAGCTTTCAAATGTTCAAGCTCAGGACCTTTTCCGGCTATTACAAATTTTGCGTCATTGTAATAGTGAAGGGTTTTGGGAATAGCATCAATTAAAACATGCACTCCTTTTTCATTCACAAGTCTTCCGACAAAGAAAACTATTTTTTCGTTATCGGCTGCAAATCTTCTCCTGTATTCAATATCCCTTTCATATCCTTTAAATTTATCCAAATCCACACCGTTAGGAATAATATAAATCTTGTCATCGGGTACATTAAAAACATGTTTTACTTCATTTCGCATATACGCACTGTTTACAATAAGTTTCCACGATTCGTACGCAAGCCACCATTCAACGTTGCTGATGTAACTCTGAGTCTCATTATGTATTCCACAGTTTCTTCCGTGTTCCGTTGCATGGATTGTTGCCACCATCGGTATGGTAAACGAATACTTTAATGCTCTTGCGGCGAAAGCCACAATCCAGTCGTGAGCATGAATTATATCAAACCTTCCGGTTTCATTTATCAGTTTGACTCCATATTCTATGATTACATAATTCAGTTGCAACACCCAATCAACAAAATTGTTGGCAACCACGTCATAAGAGTGAAGTCTGTGGACATACACATTTTTATCCTTTTCCAACTCTTTTGTACCCATTTCCCAACATGTTATAACATGAACTTCATTTCCTTCCGATGCAATTTTTTGTGCCAAACCATGTACAACTCTGGATATTCCTCCAACTATTCTGGGAGGATATTCCCACGATAGCATTAAAACACGCATAATACTCTCCTCCAAGCATAAAACAAGAGGCTGCATTTATTGCTCTTGATTATCTGTGTAATTTATCACATTCATAGTATACTCAATATCTCTTTTTTTATATTATCAATTGCCACAAACTCACCTTATTTTTTTATTGGTAATATAAGTTAATTATAAGATTAATATTATTCGTCGTTTTTTAAAAAATTCCTCCTTTATATAAATCTATGGTGCTTTTTAAGATTTTTTCCGTAATTTCATAATTAAAATAACTTCCGCTCCTTAGAAAAAGGCTGTTTAAAACAAGCTCAATTACAGCGGAAGTTATTTTTCAATCCTTTATTATTCATTTAAAAATTTTACATTCTTTTTGCAC
Organism: Acetivibrio clariflavus DSM 19732; assembly: GCF_000237085.1. GTDB lineage: Bacteria > Bacillota > Clostridia > Acetivibrionales > Acetivibrionaceae > Acetivibrio > Acetivibrio clariflavus. The sequence continues at coordinate 2,627,064 of NC_016627.1, forward strand.
TTTCATAAGCCAATTCGGAACGTTCGCATTCTTCATCGGTTAATGTAACCTGATAGCACAGCGGACTTCCCTTCATACGCTCTGAAGCATAACACAATCCGTTTGTTCTTATATCTAGGAACGGATGGTCAATTTGTTCCGGATCTCCCAAAAGAATAATCTTTGTTCCTTTTCCCGCCCGGGTTATTATGCCCTTGACCTGTTTTGGCGTAAGATTTTGAGCTTCGTCAATTATTATCCATTGCTTTACTATAGATCTTCCGCGTATAAAGGCAATAGCCTCAGTATTGATTATTTTCCTGTCGAAAAGCTCATCTATTTTATCCTTTAACTCCTTTTCACTGTTGTATCTTTCGTTCTCATCATTATCTATAAGTACCTCCAGGTTATCAATTACAGGTCTTAGAAAAGGTGCAATTTTATCTTGCTCCGTACCGGGCAGAAAACCTATATCCTCATCCAGGCGTACATTAGGCCTGCACACCAGTATTTTCCTGTACAATTTGCTTTGCTCAACCATTATTTTATGCAGCCCAACCGCCAGAGAGTAAAAAGTTTTTGCAGTACCTGCCGGTCCTTTTATAATTACAAGGGGTGCCTTATCGGCATCCATCATTAATGCTTCCTGCATGAATTTCTGTCCTGCATTCCTCGGTGTAACACCAAAGGGCCTTTCATGTATAAACGTGAGCGGCACAATTTTTTTACCGTCAAACCTGCCCAATGCAGTTTGCTTTTCGTTAACCGAAGAATGGATTATCAAAAACTGATTCACAACCAATTCGGGACATTCCGTCTTCGAATAGTCACAATTATAGCAAAATATATCTTCAACATCCAGAAAGCCTTTATTGTAAAACTCGTTTATTTTTTGCTCGGTTGCATATACATCCAGTCTCCCCTGATATTGCTTCTTATACTCAGGGACCTGTTCTGCAAAAAAGTCCTGTGCAACTATTCCTATTACGTTGGCCTTTATTCTTTCAAAAACATCCTTGGTAACAAGAAATACGTTTTCACCTTTTTCCATTAACCCTTTGCATACTTTCAGAATCCTATTGTCATTGTTCAAATCCGACCAGCTGGGGGGAAGTTGTACATTGTTGCAGTTCAGCTCTACCCTTAATTCTCCTCCGTTCTCAAGTAATACTCCCTTGCTCAGATCACCTTTTGTTCTCAGATCATCCAATATCCTTGCCGCATGACGTGCATTGGCTCCTAATTCGGAATTGTCCTTTTTGAATTTATCCAATTCCTCCAAAACAACCTCGGGAATTACTATCCTATTGTCGCCAAAGGAATACAATGCGAAGGGAGTTTGCAGTAATACATTAGTGTCAAGAACGAATGTTTTTTTCAATAGTTATCGCTCCTATTCCTTTAATTTTGTGTAAAACTTGTGTCAATACAGAGCTTACTACTACAAAACAAATATGGAATGGCTATAGCCAATTTTTTAAATCAAATTTTTGAGATTATTTCACCAAATTTTATCATATGTCACTAATATAAAATATGTCATTTCACCCTCCGATGATTCAACATTTTTTATTATAACTTATTCCAGAATAGTCCTTTACAGCACTTATACAAATTATTGCAAAAAGAACAGAAGACTTAAAAATCTCCAAAACAATTATGACTATTAAGATATAGTTGCTGATATGAATTTTACGGAAGTGCCGAAATTATTACAAAAAAACCGGTGCCCAATAACTGCTTTAACCATATTCAATACGGTATGAAATAAAAAAGCACCGGAAGTTAACAAGATAAAAAACACTAGTAAAGCAAGATAATTGCTATCATTTCCAAAGGTTCGTCACCGGTATTTTCAACTGCATGGGAAGCTCCATTACCGGTAAGGATAGCGTCTCCAGCCTTAACTTCAGATAAAGTTCCGTTGTCATCTACAGTTCCCTTACCTTTTACAACATAGAATATTTCCTCTTCATTGTCATGCTGGTGAAGGCCTATAGAACAGCCGGGATTTATTGTAATCTTTGCACAAAGTCTGGCTTTTCCCTTAAGTTCCTCCTGTTTGAAAATGTGAAGTATTTCAACAGACCCTTTTCCACCTCGCATTTGCTCCTTTATTTCTTTAACCATTTCATCTGCACGTTTAATCATAGCTACACCTCTTTTAAGATTGAATTGGTAATGCTTTATTTGATTTAAACCTAAAACTTTTTATAATACCTATCCAAAGCTTAAAACATATATAAACATTTTAATACATAAATATTTTCGAATCAACACATTTCCAATCCTTGTATATACATTATCGGCAAAGGAAAACGCAAAAAAAACCGAAATTTAAAAAACTTAATTTCAGCAAGTTTTTAACCGTTGTACAGTTGAACAAAAAAGCAAAATAAAGTAGAATATTTAATATAAATTTTAGAACAAAAGAAATTTAGTAAGGGTGGGGATTACTATTTTAAATATTTCACCGGCTATCGTTAATATACATGTATTTGATGAAATTACAAAGATCCGTGGGCGCGACCTCCTTTTTAATCCTTTTTTCAAAGCACCCCCCATGGTTTTGTCTTTTGTTACATACACTACAGTTTTTAATGTGCCAAATGGTTTGGTAAACTTCAAATATAGATTGACCAATCCTATGAACGAAATTATGCACGAAACCAATATCAATGGAGTAGAAGTTACGGGAAACGCTTTTTCTAACGTAATTATATGGAATAATGTCAACTTTACTATGGAGGGTGAGCATACCATAACTTTTTATCTTTCCACCGGATCTGGATTTGAGCCTACAGGCAGCACAATTATCATTGTTGAAAAACAGCTAAGCGCCAATAATGGCTAACTTGTTATCCGTATTTGATTTTTGGAACAGCTTGTTTTCGATACAACAACACTAACTTTAAAAATGGCTATCAGTCATTTATATGATTCATAGCCATTTATTACTTATTAGTGAATTACAAGATAAGTAAATTTTTTATGATTTTTTAAGCTGCATAATTATTTCCGGGCGCAAAAAATCCTAAAAAAATATTGAACGTAGAATTCCCAATACAAACAGGATCTACGTTCAATACAATTTTATCGGTATTAAAATATATAATTCTTTCAACGTCAATAAAAATCCCTGTTCAAATATTACTGCTTACCTCTGTCCTAACTTCGCCCGTTTCAAGAGCCAGCAAGTAATCACCCCATCTTGACGCCCAGGCACGCAAATCTGCTATATCAAGCGGAGTAGGAACCTTCGATTCGGTGTGCTCGGCAATTTTTTGAGCAAGGCTCTTGTACACCTTTGCCTGCTGGGAATCGGGCGCAGCTTCAATGGTGGTTTTCCCCTGAAGCTCACTTTGGGTTACTGTAACCGATCTTGGAATGTATTCAATGACTTGAGTATTGGTCTGCTTTACAAAATCGTCAATTATTTCTTTTGCATAGGGTGCATTAATTGAGTTGGCAATAACTCCGCCCAAAAGAGCACCACCGGAATTGGAATACTTTTGTATTCCCTTAAACAGATTGTTGGCAGCATATATCGCCATAAAATCGGCTGACGAAACAGTAAAAACATGTTCGGCGATTCCCTCGCGAATAGGAACTGCAAAGCCACCGCACACTACATCACCGAGAACATCATATATTACAAAATCCAGGTCCAGCTCCTCGAAAACTCTTTGCTGCTTAAATAATTGTACAGCAGTAATAATACCTCTTCCGGCGCAACCGACTCCTGGCACAGGTCCTCCGGCTTCAACGCAATATATGCCATTAAATCCTTCATATATTACTTCACTTGCTTTAACCGTATTTTTATCCCTCAATGTATCCAGGACTGTAGGTATGTATTTGCCGCCTCTCAATGTATTGGTCGAGTCGCTTTTAGGGTCGCAGCCAAACTGCATAACTTTATATCCTGCCACTGAAAGGGCTGCACTTATATTTGAAGTTGTGGTGGATTTTCCAATACCCCCTTTTCCATAAATAGCAATTTGTTTAACTTTTTTTGCCATGCTCCATCTCTCCTTTTTGCAAAGATTAATTTTCATACCCTATCCATTGCTATCAAGCATTTCTCTTTTGGTTGACTAAGTTTTAAATTTGGAGTATATAAACAAAAAGACTAAGCCAAAAAACACATTACGTGTTTTTAGCTTAGTCTCCAGTCTTTCTGGTCAACCAACATTAATACGAGTATTCCTATCGTTTTAATATATTTTAATCCATTTTAAAAACTCTGTCAATACCTATTGCAAAATTCAACAAAAAGAAATCGAGATAACATCAGGAATCAGTTTAGGAAGTGCTTCAGTTAACAGAAAACTCATACACATTTATTATATTTTCGGTCAAAGTACCTTTAACAATGACTTTGAACCCGCTGTTTTTCGTCAACTTATTTAGCTGCTCATAGGCAAGCTGATGGCCCTTTTCATCAAACATATAAAATTTATAGTTTCCATCATTCTGTTTTACAGCAATACCATATCCGCTGTCGGCGCATTCCTCCATCAAAAGGCACGCCCGGGTTTCATTTTCCGGCTTCATTATTTCGAAGCAGTGTTTATCAATAAGATATCCTTCCCATGTTTTAAACTTTATTTCATCAGCAGCTTTCTTTTGTTCTTCTCCCGTTGGCACTTTTTGTTTCTCATGTATGCTGTGATTTACTGCGTCAGACATCTCACCTTTTCCTTTTACTGATTTATCCGTTGTACTGCATTCGGCACTAAGCCGATTATTCCCCATCTTGTCGCACTCTTCCCCGGACTTATCCTTTTCCATTCTGCAGGCTTCTTTTTCATTGCAATTATTACTGTTCGATCCAGGAGAATATTCTCCTTCCAAATTGCTCATGCTGCAGCTTGACGATTCCGTATTATCTTTATTGTCTCTCAACAAGGTTATATTTTCGGGTATTTGTTTTAAGTCCGAAACCACATAAATATTACTTTTTATCATCCCCATCCAGCATGTATAGACAATTTCTCCTTCATTTTCAGCAGTAAATTCTATTATATTTTCACCCACAGTCAACTTTTTGTTTATATTGAGCTTTGGGATGGTTATTTCATTGTTGCATTGGTTTAAAGACTCCTTGTCTGCAGTAATAGTCCATTTTACAGGTATTCCTTTCTGTACTATAATTGAAGGATAGCTTCCGGCATCAACCTTTGTAACAACCTTTTGAAAATTCCCCTCAATTTTTGCAATGCCATCGGTATTAACATTGCTTTTACCCATAAAATTTATGTTGATGCCCGACAGTGCCAGTCCTCTTCCTATCATGACAAACCCGAGAACCACTACCAAAGCGGCACTGAACTTTAGAATCCTATTGGAATTTTTCTTGCTTATAAAAGAATTCAACATGCCAAAAACCAAAAGTGCCGGTACAGTTCCCACAGAAAATACAAACATCGACAGTGCCCCAATTAAAACACTTCTAGTACCCAAAGCATACAACTGAACAATCTGAAGAGGTCCGCAAGGCATCAATCCTGTCAGTATACCCACAATAAAAGGCGTATAGTTGTTTTGGTTAACCAATTTTCTAGCCACAAAAGACGGGACGGGGATATTGAATTTCCTTAACGCAGGAAATATTCCCAAAAGCTTTATCCCCATTACAATCATCAGAATACCTCCTGCAATGGGAACCAAGCCTTTCAACAATCCGTTGAAACTCAATACCTGTCCCAGCCCTCCTACAAGACCGCCAATAAAAGTGTAGGAGATTATCCTTCCCAAATTATATAAAGCCGACGGAAGCATTAAATTTTTTATATTTTTCCTTTTGTCTTGTAAATTTTCCACTTTTCCTATTGTTTGCGACATTGCTATACCGCCGCACATGCCGATGCAATGAACCGACGTGAGTATTCCCAGTACGAACAGTATACCGTAGCTGGAATCTTCGCCAAGGGACGGCAAATTCTTCAGCATAAAAAGGTCATGTAAAAGATTTATCAAGTCAATGGACAAATAATGCTTGAAAACTTGATAAACAGCGACAACAGCTATCACTCCAAACAAAATAGCTATACTTTTATGCAAAATACTTTTAACATCCTTTGGACTGTTTTGAATAGCTTCCTTCGGCCTCATTACGATCTCCCTTCCTGAAAAAATTTCAACTTTTTTAATATCTTTTACAGAGCTTATTTCTCCACCAGCTCAGTAATTCTGATTATATCACCACTGACCAGACCTTTAGCTCTCACAACCACATTATTTTCTTTTGTTGTTGTCTTTAAAATTTCTTTTGCAATTTCCTGTCCTTTGTCATCAAATTTATAGAATATGTAATTTCCATCTCCCTGCTTTACAGCCACTCCATATCCGCTGGCTTCGCACTTCTTCATTTTTAGGCATTCCACCGAATCTTTTTCCGGCTCCCCAAAAGCAAAGCAGTGCTTATCTATAAGTACTCCGGTAAGTTCAGTTTCTGCATTCACCTCAGGAATAAGATCTTTGTCTATTTCTCCAACCTTGGCTTTGTACAATAAAACCACTGCCTCCGCCCTTGTAATTCCTTTATAGGGCAAAATCCATCCATCCGATGAGCTTTTTAAGTATCCTTGCTGTAATGCATTGAATAAATCAGCTTTAGCCCAATCGGGAACCTCATCGGCATCTTTATAGTTAAAATCCTCCTTTTTGAAACTTCCATCCCACTTTAACAAATTGGCCAGTATTTTTGACGCCTCAATCCTGCTGACAATATTATCAGGCTTTATGGTTCCGTCATCATAGCCCGATATATATCCGGCATTTACAGCGTTATATATTTCGTCCTTATACCAGAAACTCTTTGAAACATCTTTAAATGTAACCTCTCCTTTGCTTTTCAGATCAAATACCCGGTTAATCAGAGTAAAAAACTCAGCTCTGGTTATTTCTCTATCCGGCTTAAAACTGCCATCGGGATATCCTAAGACATATCCCTTTTCATAAAACTCCCTAATCTGGCTTTCCGCCCAATGTCCCAAATAGTCAGTGGATCCTGCATATACCTTTGTGCCGAATACTGCTGCAACAGTCAATAATAAAAGTATTTTGTTCAAAAATTTTCTACTCATTTTGACCCCTCCTAACTGAAGTTAAATTATTTTAATTATCATATTTATACATTTTTTATATTATTTGGTTATCACAGTGTAAAGGGATGCCCTTTTACCAAAAGGCATTAAATTGGCAATAATCAAGATTTTAATTGAATATGATTTATAAAATTATACTATCCGTTGCTGTTAAGCTTTTTCAGTAATGCTGCAATATTTTTTCCAAGAGTTCTGAAGGTGGCTATTCCTTCTTCATCCTTCCATACATCACCCGGCTGCAGGGCCAAAGTCATATTCCAATAAGTACTTCCCGGTACAATCATCTCAGAAATACCGAAGAAAAAGTTAATAGCCGCATAGGTAAAATTGCTGCCGGCCCTGCGCACAGCCACAACCGGGGCGCCAACCTTACCTTTCAAAAATCCTCCATTGCTCTTTGCGACATAGCCGCACCGGTCAATTAAGGCTTTTATCTCGGCAGTCACATTGCTGAAATAGGTGGGTGAACCTATGATTATTCCGTCAGCTTCAATCATCTTTTCAATAAAGCTGTTCATTTCGTCATCCTGTATTGCGCAGCGCTTATCTTGGTTTTTCCGGCACATCATACACGCTTTGCAGCCGGAAAGTTTTTTACCTCCCACCTGTATTAATTCAGTTTCAATACCTTCCTTCCTGATCTCTTCCAAAACAATTTCAAGACTTTGTGCGGTATTACCGTTTACCCTTGGGCTTCCGTTAAAAGCAACCACTTTCATTTATCAACACCTCGCTTCTTTTGAATAGACCATAAAATCGGAACTCTTTTTTAAGTTAAGCTTTCTTAAACTGAGGGAATTGACAAGCACCGATATTGAACTTAAAGTCATTGCCACCGCTGCAACAATCGGATTTAAGCGGCCCGCTGCAGCAATAGGTATTCCCAGAATGTTATATATAAAGGCCCAGAACAGATTCTGTTTGATTTTCCGCATGGTACGCTTAGACAGTTTAACTGCATTGCACACATTCATCAAATCTTCCTTAAGAAGTACAATATCTCCTGTTTCAATAGCTATATCGGTACCTGAGCCTATTGCAAAGCCCACATCGGCCGCTGCAAGGGCCGGCGAATCATTTATTCCGTCTCCCACCATACCCACTGTTTTACCTTTGCTTTTAATGTTTACAACTTCCTTTGCTTTATCCTCAGGCAAAACTTCGGCTATAATATTGTCTATTCCGATCTTTGATCCAACAGCTTTTGCAGCCTTTGCATTGTCACCGGTTATCATAACCACCTCAATACCCATTCTTTTCAGCTCTTTAACAGCTTCCAAAGCACTTTCTTTTATAGTATCCGCCAGGGCTAAAACCGCAACCGGGACATTATCCACCGAAACCATTACAGCCGTTTTCCCCTCGGAATAAATTTCGGACAAAATGCTTTCCGCCTCGGAACAATCAATATTATTCTCTTTTAGGAATGACGGTGTTCCGATTAAAATATTTTTATTTCCTATCTCAGCCTGAACGCCTTTTCCGGGTATGGCTTTAAAGCTGTCGGGATCCGGAAGCTCTGAACCCATGATTTCTTTTCCCTTTTCATAGATGGCCACTCCCAATGGATGTTCCGATTTCTTTTCAGCAATGGCAGCCAGTATTAGAGCATCCCTTTCACTGTATAGTGCTGTGTTTTTCCCCAAAATAATTATATCAGAAATTTCAGGTTTTCCTTTGGTAAGAGTTCCGGTCTTGTCAAAAACAATGGTGTCTATTTTATAAGCTGTCTCCAAGGTTTCCCCTTTTTTTATGAGTATACCGTTCTGGGCTCCCTTACCCATGCCAACCATTATGGCTGTAGGTGTTGCAAGCCCAAGGGCGCAGGGACATGAAACCACCAATACCGAAACAGCATAAATTATAGGTATATTTATAACAAAGAGCACACGCTGGTAAACAATGAAATACCAATAAAGGAAGGTGGCAATGGAGGTTAATACCACAAAGGGTATAAAATAGCTGCATACTTTGTCGGTTACCTTCTGAATGGGGGCTTTACTTCCCTGGGCCTCCTCAATAAATTTGATAATTCCGGCAAGTCTTGTCTCACTTCCCACTTTCGTGGCTTTAAATTTGAAGGTTCCGAACTTATTGATTGAAGCACCGGTTACAAAATCCCCTTCTTTCTTTTCCACCGGAAGGCTTTCACCGGTAAGCATCGACTCGTCAACTGCAGAAGCGCCCTCTATTATTATTCCGTCTACCGGAATTTTTTCTCCAGGCTTTACAACAACTATGTCTCCCACTGCAACCTCATCTATGGGTAGGTCAATTTCTTCATTGTCTCTTATAACCCTTGCCGTCTTAGCTTTCAAGTCCATAAGTGCCTCAATCGCTTTAGATGTTCTCCCTTTTGCAAGGGATTCCAGGTACTTGCCCAGCAAAACAAGGGTTATTATAACCGAGGATGCTTCAAAGTATACGCCTTGCAATCCCGATACATAGGCATAGTTTTGAAAAATTACTATGTAAACGCTGTAAAGATATGCAGCTGTTGTCCCAAGGGCGACCAAAAGATCCATCGTTGTTTTTCCGGCCAAAACCGATCTGAAAGCATTCCTGTAAAACCGGGCACCGATAAAAAGCTGTACCGGCGTTGCAGCAATCAGCTGCAGTCTCCAGTCATGCAAGAACAAAGCTTTAAGTCTAAGCTCATATAAAGTCTTACTCCATCCTGTCTTTGGTCCCGGATCCAAAATATCGTGGCAAAAGCCTATTCCTTCAGAAAGCATACACAATATCAATGGCGTACTGAATATTGCCGAAAGAATGAAAAGCAAAAGCAGCTTTTTTCTTTCCCTTTCAGCCAGATCAACATTCGATGCGGTACTTGCTTCACTGTTCAATTCCACTGCAAACCCCAGTTTCTCAATGGATTTCTTTATATCTTCAATGGATATTCCGCTGTCGTCATATTCAATAACCGCCTTTTCGGCCGCGTAGTTTACAGTGGCTTTCAATATGCCTTTTTTCCTTGAAAGGGCCGATTCAATAGTTATGGAACATAATGTACAGGTCATCCCGTATATTTTTAAAGTTACAGTGTCTGTCATAACAACACATCCTGTTTATATTGTTGCTGAAACCGATATTTCTTCCGCTATGTTTGAGTTATTTTCGTTTACTGCCACTTCTTTCTGAACGTTCTGCAATATCTCCCATACCCGATGGGTAATCCATGAGAAATTGGTTGAATTTCTTATATCTCCAATCCTTCTGGGCCTTGGCAGGTCCACATCCACAATTTCCTTGATATAACCGGGATTTGCCGACATTATTGCCACTCTGTCCGCTAAACCTACAGCTTCCTCAATACTGTGAGTAACAAATATTATGGTTTTATTGGTTTCTTCCCATATGCGCAAAAGTTCATCCTGCATTGTTTCCCTTGTCTGAGCATCTATAGCTGCAAAGGGTTCATCCATTAAGAGCACTTCCGGGTCATAGGCAAGAGCCCTCGCTATTGCAACCCTTTGCCTCATTCCTCCCGACAATTCGTAAGGATATCTGTCCTCAAATCCTTCCAGCCCGACAAGCTTTATAAATCTTTGACTTATCTCTCTGCGATCTTTTTTCTTAACTCCCTTAATCTCCAGGCCGAATTCCACATTGTGCCTTACCGTCCTCCACGGGAAAAGGGCATAACCCTGAAGTACAATTCCCCTATCTAAGGCAGGACCGGTTATGATTTTATTGTCAATGTATATTTCTCCCGAACTTGGCTTGGAAAGGCCTGCAATTATGTCCAGCAAGGTGGATTTTCCGCAGCCACTGGGTCCGACAATGGTCAGAAACTCACCGGCTTTAATATTCAAATTTACATCCTTGATTGCAACAAACTCTTTCTTATTGCTGTTATTTCTTTTAATGCTGAAAACTTTGTTTATATTTTTTATAACAATTTTATCGGTACCCGCATCTAATATTTTTTTGTTTTCACCCTTTGACATGTTCCAATCCCTCCTGTCGCATTTGAAATAAATATTGTAAGTATTTATACTTCCCATCAAATCTAGTTTTTGTTATCTCACTTCAAACTGATGTGTAATTAAATCGGAAATTTCAATCTGTCCCTCTTTCAGCTTTCCGTTTATAATCAAATCATTTATCCATGGCTTGACCTGTTCCTCATCAATAACTGTGGAAGTTGCATACCAATGGCTGGCGTTTCCGTTGGAACCTATAAAATCTGCAGTAATTTTTGCAGCCTCATCGGGATTGCTGTTTGCCCATACCTGTGCTTTCTGCATTGCTCTTGCAAATCTATGTACTATATCCGGTTTTTCCTTGATAAACTTTTCGGTAAAGTAGTACAAATAAAGCCCGGCCGCTTCTCCCAATCCTGAGTCGGATGAATCGCCGATTAGCGTAAGTCCTGACTCCTCAGCCAATTTATAAAAGGGAGGGTGTACGCAGGCTACATCAAGATTGCCTTGCTGCAGTGCCTGGAGGGCAGCCTGGTCGGTATCAAAGTTTATAAAGTTCAGCCTATCCCTTCCTATTCCGTATTTGTCGAAAATTGTGCTGGCTATGAAAGTTGTGCAGCTGGGTGCCAATCCGTTATGATTGATTTTCTCACCCTTTTTATAATTTTTAAGATCTTCCCAGGTTTTAATCCCCGAATCGGCTCTGACAAACCATCTCATATGCCTGAACTTTGGATCCACCTCCGGACCGGGTTCTATTATTGCCCGGCCTATTGCTTTTATAGGAGCCCCGCCGGCTACATAGGTTGCAAGAGCATTGGGATGTGTCTCTGCAAAATCGTTGTTTCCGTTTAAAACCGAAGGCAATATCTCAGTACTCTTTAATTCCCCTGTAAACACAAGTTTTAATCCTTCTTCCTTGAAAAACCCCTTTACATCAGCCACCAGAATAGGTGTTGAGGTGCAATTTTTTCTTGTATAGGTTCTAATTGGTATAAGGTTTTTATCATCCTCCGATGAATTTGCTGCCGGTACTGCATCGTTATCCTTCAGCGAGTACAATTCCGATGGCGAACCCACCTTTGTTCTGCCCAAATAGGCTCCAATACTTATGGAAAGTGTCAATATAAGCGCCACTACAGCAATTACAACAAATTTTATTTTATTTTATTTTGAATAGTCATAAAAACCTCCTCTTTCTATTTATGTCAATTATGCTTTCACATTAATTGCTCTGAAAGGATGATTCCTTCCAAACCAAAAAGTGTTTTTCCAGTCTTGTGAACAACAGATTTATTATTACCGAAAGCACAGTGATAAAAAGGATGATGCCATACATTAACGGCACTTGATAGGACTGGCTGCTGGAAAGATAGTACCATCCCAGCCCCTGACTGGAGCCTGCCATCTCCGAGGCTATTATCATAAAGAAAGAAACCTGTGCACTTATTTTCACTCCCGTAAATATTCCCGGAACAGCAGCCGGAAGGATGACCTTGAAAAACAATACCTTTTTATTGGCGCCCATGGACCTTGCCGCTTTAATCATGTTAGTCTCTATGCTCCTGGTCCCGGCAATGGTATTAAACAGTAAAGGCCATTGGGCAACCCAGAAAATTATAGCAATTTTTTCAACATTACCGATTCCGAACAAAATCATGAAAACCGGAAACAAAGCGAAAGGATTAAGTTTTTCTAGCATTCTTAAAAAGGGAAGCAGTGCTCTTTCAAAAGTCTTAAAAAAAGTCCCCAGCAAAAATCCCATTGGAATGGATATAAAAGCTGCCAGCAGAAAACCCAGCATTGCCCTAAACAAGCTTATTTTCATATGATATACAAGCTCCCCTGATTTAAACGATACTGCCAGTGCGGCAATAACCCTGGTGGGTGGCGGAACAACCGAACTTGGAAGCAAATCATAATTGGAAGCCGCTTCCCATGACAAAAAGAACAGAATAATGGCTATGCTTCCATAAAGAAAACTTTTTATTTTTTTGAAAAAGTTTTTTACGGCATCTGTATTAAAAGTTCGCAAAGTTTCCCCATTTTCCCTTGCCAATTTGGAATAACTATATTGCTTTATCATGGCCTGCCTCCTTCCAGATAATGATGTTCTCTTCAAGCCATTGAATGGTGTAATTCACTGCAAGGCCTATTCCTGCTATTAATATCACCGCCAGATATATCCTGGGAATAAAGCCCATACTTTGTGAGTTGTGTATAAGCCAGCCTAATCCCGAGTCTGCACCAAGAGTTTCAGCACCAATAAGCATCATAAAGCTCATAGTCATTGCTGTCTTCATTCCGGTAAATATTGATAACAATGCCCCGGGAATAATAACTTTAAAAAATATGGTTATGTTATTTGCTCCCATTGACCTGGCGCTCTTTATAAGAAGCGGGTCAACACCTTGCACTCCTGCGACAGTAGTAAACATGACAGGCCAGAAAGCCGACCAGAATATAACAGTGTAAATCCCTTTCTCACCGATTCCGAATACTACTACAAAGACAGGAAACAAAATAAAGGGTGGTATTTGAGACAGGAATTTAAGGAGCGCTTTTAAAAATTTTTCAAGTTTAGGGAACGCACCTCCCAATATGAAACCTACCGGCAAAGCAACGATAGATGCAGCAGTAAAACCTATAAATATTCTTTTCAAGCTCACTGAAGCTTCTATAAACAATCGTAAAAAGGTCAGTTTCCTTGCTTCAGCCACTATTCTTGAAAAAGGGGGTACAAAATTCGGATCGGCCCAGCCGATTTTAGGTGCTACTTCCCAAAGGACAAAAAATGCAATAATTATATATAAACTTATAAACCTATCGTGTATTTTTAGAAGCAATCTTCTCATAATACCACCTCTATTAAAATCCGTTTAGTTTTATAAAGCTGCACTGTCATCAATGTAGGTAAAGGGATTTTGTTCATACCATTCATCCCTGTAGGGAAGCTTTGAATTTCCTACAAAATTGCGGTTAAAAGACGGATTTCTCAATACTCGTGCAATCTTTCTGACTATTTCATAAGCCCCCTGATATCCCATATAGATGGATGACTGTCCGAACAGCGGAAAGATTGGGAAACCTTGTTTTGCAGTATAACCGTTTGTACCTATGTGACCTATGTACAAATCCGGTTTAAGCCTGTTTAATAGGTTTGCCTGTTCAAAGGGCTGCCCTGTTGCCACATTAAATACAATGTTCTCATTGTTTTCAATCATATCCAGCAAGGGCTCTGCAAAGCGGTCATAATGGTATCCTTTAAGTCCTATAACTTCCATGCCCATGCTCTGTAACAGTTCCGCTGTGGAAAGTATCCTGATTTCTCCGCCGCCTAAGAATACTCTCTTTCCTTTAAGCTGTTCCTTAAACGGCTCCAACGCTTCTTTTAACTCTTTTGTTTCAACCTCAATGAGCTTATTGGCCTTTTCTTCCAAACCGAAAAACGATGCTATATCCATAATCCACTGATTGGTATTTTTTATCCCTATAGGTATGGACCTTAGCACGAAAGGAATGCCATACTTCTCTTTGATATGCTCGACAAAATAATCGTCGTGAGTTGCGCAAATGCTTACATTGAGGGCTGCCTCGCCAACATAGGCGAAGTCATCGGGTGAAGCGTAGCAAGGATAAATCCGTACTTCCAAACCCAAAGCCTTCACTAAACGTATAAGTTCCTCTTCGTCCTGACGGCTCATGGAAGAAACATTTAAAATATTTACCGTTCTGCTCTTTCGGTATTTTTCTTTTATCACTTCCAACTCATCTTCATAAACCACTTTTTCCTCTTCTTCCGGCCTGTCAACCAAGTTTCGCAAAATCCCATGGTATACCGAATCATAGGCACTGGCCATAATTTTGGTCTTAAAACCTTCGCAGTGTACCGGAACAATTTTTGCGTTTACCTGTTTTTGCAAATCTTCAAGAATGCTGTCAATATCATCTCCTATAATTGCCGGGACGCAGCTGTTTACAACAATAATCGCCTCCGGTCTGAACTCCCTCTCGGCATACAGCACAGCTTGCCTTAATTTCTCTTCTCCTCCGTTTACCACATCATTATCATCAAGATTGGTATTCAGCCATATAACCCCTTTTGCATTGGGATCCCTAAGCTTCTGAAAACCCTTGTTCACACCTGCCATGGACAGGCTTCCTCCACCGCAGCCTATGGGACCATGCACTACTATTACTGCATTTCTTATGGTATTTAAAATTGCCAGACTCAAGTTCAACTGACACCCCTGAGTTTGGGCAAAGGTTCTCTTCACACCGTTTAAGCAGCCTTTTTTGCCCTTTCTGGCAAGTTCGCAGCAAGACCCTCCAAAGGCATTGCAGGCTTTCAACCGGTCTTCCCTGACCGGCGGTACTTTTTCACTGATATAATTCATATTAACCCCTCCTATCGGTTTGCTACCAATGCACTGAATATGTCCTCTGTAAGCCTGATAGCTCCGTCATAAGCTGCATAGGTCCTATCCATTACAACTCTGTTGGATATAGGGTAGGTCACACTTAAATGAGGTACCTTCAGTTCATCGGCCAAATCTTTTTCAAAACTGCTTCCTAAAATAAAGGCAGGACTGAAAGAATTATAATATCTGCTTCCGTTATTGTTGGGCCATACATCTCTGAAATGTCTTTTAACGCTTGAAGTGTCGGTATCAAAAACCACCTTGGGTTTCAGTCCGGATTCGAAATTAGTAAACCTCTCCCTGACAATTTCCTTTTGCTCATCGGTTAAAATATCCGTTATAACCACAAGCTCGGGAATCCAGCCAAGGTCATCGCTTAAGAATCTTGCCAGTGCCTGGGCATAGGATGAGTCTCCCACTATTATGGCATACCTTTGCAAATCCAGATCGTTATAAACATCCGCGATTCTTTCTATGTAGCTGAAATATCTGGCCTGGTGCTTTTTTATCACCTTGTCTGCAAAGGCTTTTTCAATACCCAACCGCTCGGCTATTTTGGTTATGAATTCCCTTGTGCCATGGGGACCTATCGGGAACGGCACCGATATGTAAGGTACTCCGTGTACTTCTTCAAAAACCCTGGCCGGCTCAATACCTGCCGTATCCGATACCACCACATTCAAAACGGCACTGCCGGCATTTTTCAAATTATCCAGGGTTTCATCCTCACCAAAGAAGGTGTTTACTTCATATCCAAGGTCCTCTATAAGCTGTTTGAGATTTTTAAGGTTACCCTTCCAGAAAACATCCTGCACCGGCACTATACCCCACAGATTTATCAGCTTTTCATTTTTGACCTCGGTTTTAATTGTAAACTCCCTGAATAATGTGCTTAATACAATATCGTATCCTTTAAAGAAATTTCCGTGAAATCCGCCGGTATCGGCTGCCAAAAGGGTAACATCCCTGTCTTGAAATCTTTTGGCAACACTTTTGACGTCATCCCCAATCATCTCCACCATGCATCCCGATACGATAAAATAAAGATCTCCGTCCATGATTTTTATAGTGTTTTCCACCTGCTCATAAAGCCTTTCTTCTCCCCCAAAAACAATTTCCTGTTCATATACATTTGAACTGGAAAGGGCCTGCCCGGCGCAATATCCGCTTCCCAAATATCCTGAGGCATAATTTAACGCATTGGAAATATTACCTCCGCACCCTGCCGCTGCGTGTAAAATCGGAATGGTTCTATGAAGATTTTTTAATGTTCCTATCGCTCCCCCAAGAGCGCATACATACCTCGGTCGATCTATAAACTTACTCATTCTTTTGCCTCCTTACCAATATTTCTGAAATTTCTCCCGCCATTAATTGAAGTTTTCCGGATTCAGCGGATACTGCCCGTACTTTCTTGCCGAATCCCTAAGGGCATGGATATTTTCCGGCGGTGTAGGAATGGGAAGTCCGCATCCCAACGCAAGAATGTAGCCTTTTGGATTGTCATAAGCCTTCTTAAGGCACTCTTTCACATTTTCCTCCACATCTTTCGGTTTCCCAAGATACATTGTTTCGGTAGGTCTTATATTCCCGACAAGTACCACTCTATCCCCCACAGCATGTTTGGCTTCTTCCAAATCCACTTTATCGTCAATGCTTAATAGACCCGCACCGGTATCAGCCATGTAATCCCATATATTTTTGGAGTTGCCGCAAATATGAAGTGACGGTGCCGGTTTTCCAAGAGCTTTTATTTCATCCACCAATTCCTTAAGGTAAGGAAAGGCAAACTCCTTAAACTGTTTTCTGCTTATCAGGCTTCCCGATGCACTGGGTTCTCCGATATTGATGTTCACGTCCAGCTTTGCTGCTTCCCTTACAAAAGCAATGGTAGTATCGGTTGCAAGTCTAAGTAGTTTGTGGGCAAACTCCGGATTTTTGTAGAGGTCTTTCATAAATTTTTCAGTTCCCCTTAAATTTCCGGATGTGCTAAAGGGGCCGGGCACACTGATCGCTACAGGTATTTTATGCCCCAATGCCTCAACCAGCCTTTCAGCAGCCTCAAGAATAATGGAAAACCTTCCTCCTGTTCTGGGATTGGGAATACTTAGCCGGTCAAGGTCTTCATATTCCTTTACCACATAGTCGGAAACAAAGGGTGCTCCATTATCAGGAAATTCCAATTTACTCCCGATGGCTTCGGCAATTCCTCCTAATCCCGGTCCTACTACCGCCCCTTCCGTTTCATAAATTTCGTGTGCTGCAATCTGGGCTTCCACAGCTTTTTCAACCGACAGATGCAAATCCGAAACTTTTGCTCCTATCAGTCGGGCTGCATGATCCCCGATAAACAAATTGCATGGAATCCTGTCATAGGGCTTGCCTTCAGCAAAGGCTTTCATTCTTTCCTTTGCCGTCATTTGGTCTTTTTTTATTTCAACAGTACTCATTGATCATTCCACCTTATCGGATTTATTGATATGTATTCCTATCTGATTAGTCAACTTAAGGTTATAAGTGAAAAATGCGTGCAAACTCTTCACAAAATTGAATTATTTTAATTCTTCCTATTTCGATTTACTCGGTAATTGTATCTGCCAACAGTATGTATATGAATAAACTTTTCAGAAAAAGAGAAAAGGCCATAACTTATCTAGGTTATGGCCTCTAGTTTTCTAGTCAGCTACATAATTACAACTTTTCCTATTGGATTAATATTATTTTAATACATATTTATCCGGTTGTCAACAATAATTTGGAATTTAATAATCTTTTTACAAGTCTCACCGCTTCGGCAGCATTAACTGAATATCCGTCGGCTCCAATCTTATCGGCAAAGCTTTGGGATATAGGTCCTCCTCCTACTATTACTTTGAATTTATCCCTTATATTTCCCTCGTTCAATATACCGATAACATCAGACATTCTGTCCATGGTAGTGGTCATTAAAGTTGATAATGCAATTACATCGGCATTGTTTTCTATTGCTGCATCCACAAATCTCCGGGGCGCAACATCCCTGCCCAAGTCAATAATTTCATACCCTGCCGATTCGAGCATGATTTTGACCAGGTTTTTCCCAATATCATGAGTATCTCCTTCCACAACACCTATCACTATCTTGCTTTTTTGTCCTTGTTCCTCCGATTTAATATGGGGTTTTAAAACATTAATACCTGCATACATAGCATCGGAGCACATTAAAAGTTCCGGTATGAAATACTCTTCTTCCTCAAAAAGCTTTCCTGCCCGTTCCATACCATCGGCAAGACCTTTGTCTATAGCCTCGTAAGCATCGACGCCATCTGCAACGGCCTTTTTTGAAAGTTCCACCGTTTTTTCCTCATCCATTTCCACCACAGCATCCGAGAGCTTCTGATACAATTCATGCCTATTTTCCGCCATAGTCCCCCTCCTTCATTATAACCTTATCCCGCAGCCATTTATCTATTTATCCTGAAACAGCGGTGTGGAAAGGTACCTTTCTCCGGTATCGGGCAGAAGTACAACAATAGTCTTTCCTTTGTTTTCCGGCCTTTTTGCTATTTGGGTTGCGGCAAAGGCAGCAGCACCGGATGAAATACCAACTAAAAGCCCTTCGCTGGTTGCAAGCTTTCTCGATGTCTCAAAGGCTTCCTCATTTTTTACCTTAAAAATTTCATCCACAACTTCCCGGTTAAAATTATCCGGAACGAAACCTGCTCCAATACCCTGAATTTTATGCGGACCTTTGGCACCTCCAGAAAGTACCGGGGAATCAAAAGGTTCTACAGCAACAATATTTACATCCGGTTTCCTCTTCTTCAACACCTCACCTACACCGGATATGGTTCCTCCCGTTCCCACTCCGGCAACAAAAATGTCTACTTCTCCATCGGTATCTCTCCAAATCTCTTCAGCTGTAGTCACTTTATGTATCTCAGGATTGGCGGGATTTTTAAACTGCTGAGGGATAAAGGATTTAGGTACCTGGGCTGCCAATTCTTCCGCCTTTCTGATGGCACCTCCCATTCCCTCAGTACCGGGTGTAAGTACAAGTTCTGCGCCTAATGCTTTCAGTAAATTTCGTCTTTCTATACTCATTGTATCCGGCATTGTCAGTATCAGTTTATACCCTTTTGCAGCAGCTACAAATGCCAGTGCAATACCCGTATTTCCACTTGTCGGTTCTATAATAACCGTCTCTTTATCTATCAATCCTTTCTCTTCCGCATCTTTAATCATCGCATATCCGATCCTGTCCTTTACACTGGATGCCGGATTAAAGTATTCCAATTTGGCAATTACCCTGGCATCCAGATTGTTTAACCGATTATAGTTTACAAGTTCCAGCAAGGGTGTGTTCCCTATCAGATCTGTTAAATTTTTTGCTATCTTTGACATACAATACCTCCGCAAAATAATTTATTAATCTAATTTAGGCCGCCTAAAAAACTATTCATCCGGTATTTGTGCCGAAACATTTGTGCTGAAACTCCCCTGGACGAAATTTTTCAAAGCGGCAATCGACCCCTTTTTTAATCACTTTATAATATTTATATTGCCTTCCCGTCTCGGTGCAGGTTCCGGTTTTTCCCCCGCAATGTAACCGAATGCCGCGGAGCCTATTGGAATGTATCCCTCCGGCATTCCCAACTCCCTGAACAACTCTTTACCCTCGTCAGTGGTATAAAGGTAATTAACGGCATGTATCCAGCATGAGCCTATACCCAATCCTTCAGCAGCCAGCAAGGCATTTCCCAGTGCTAAAGCACCGTCGGCAATAGGTGCAACGGATTTTTCATCCACTGAAACAATAATATATGTAGGTGCATTGTAAAACGGACTGAAATTTTCTGCCTTTGCTCTTTCTTCAAGCCTTGGGATACCTGATTTTTCATATACTTTCCTGGTCAAAACATTTATCCTGTTTAGAATTTCTTTATCCTGTATTACGGTAAAATGCCATGGCTGTTGTCCCATTGCGCTGGGAGCAAATTGCGCCGCTTTAAGTATAATCTCCAACTCACTGTCCTTAATCTGTTCTTCTTTAAAACTCCTGACGCTTCTCCTTTCAAACAGTATTTTCAGAGACTCTTTCTTGCACATAACAAATTCCTCCTAAACTATTTTTTCTTTATCACATGCAAACACCCGAGCAGCCCTGCCGTTCTGAAGTGCAGTGTCTCACGGAAGACTTGGAAAGATTTCTTATCAGCCTGCTTTTTCTGCCATAGGTTTTCAAAGCTTTATCAATACTTCCGCTTAATGCAAAGGCTTTTATACCTCTTCTATTTAAAATATCTTCAGCATATCTTCCGATTTGCTCTGCCAACACCGTCTCAACGTCCATAAGCAGTTCCGCTTTGGATCTCACCCTTTCATGCACATCGGAATTGTTATTGATTTGCCCGGTTTTTCTTACTTCAATGAGATTGTAACTTCCGTCTTTAAATACCTGATATATCCAAAAATCTTCTGCACTGCCGAAATGTTGATTAATGTTTATACCATCGGAGGTTGAAACTGCAACTTTGCTGTAGTCTTCGGATTTACCTTGCGAAAATTCCTTCGGGTCATTATCTCTTTCGCTGGCCTTTCGATAAGCCTTCACATAGGCAGCAATCCCTTTGCAAATCTCTTCGTCGATAAAACCATAAGCCTGAATTACCAGCTTCCCTTGTTCTTCCAAAACCTTCTGCGGAAAGTGTCCTATCCGCTGAGCAATAACAACCTGACAATCTTTTACCGCTTCAATAATACCGTTGAGATTATCTTCCGCATCTCCGCAGCTTTCAGGCCCTGAGCAAAAATTTTGAACCATCCTGTTTTCAATAAATTCGACCTTTGCTTTTTGATATTTGTAAATTGCAAACTGGGAAGTATGCCCAAAATGCTTATTTACCAGCCTATTGTCGCTTGTGGCAATAGCAACCAAAATGCCATCCTCTTCAATGTTTTGAATCTGCTCGCTGCCGCTGTTTAAAACAGATTTCCTGAATTCTGCAGAACGGTCGTTTTCCAAAGTACCGATAGCATCGGCACGGCACTGCTGGCAGTGATACATTTGCTTTAAATACTTGCTGCACTTCTTTCTCAAGTCATTCAATTCCTTCTGTGTCGCAAGGGGCATATGTTCAAAGGCACTTCCCGGTGCAGGTATAAGCTGCATTATATTACCTATAAAAACATCGTAGCGGGTTAGTTCCTTTACTAGTTCTTCAATATGATAGTCATTTATATCTTTTATTAATACAGTATTGACTTTAGAGACAATTCCTAAACCCGAAAGCTTTTTAAGCCCCTCTAGCTGATTGTTTAAAAGTATCTCCGAAGCTTTTTCTCCTGTATATCTTACTCCTTCATAGTTTACTTCCCTGTATATACGAGCCCCTATTTTCGGATCAATGGTGTTGATAGTAACAGTCACATGGGTCACACCAAGGGCTGCAAGTTCCTCGGCATAATGGGGCAGGTACAATCCATTGGTGGAAAGGCAGAATGTAATTTCAGGATCCGCTTCTCTTATGAGCCGGAAAGTCTCTTTTGTCGCTTCAAAATTAGCCAGCGCATCCCCCGGTCCGGCAATACCAATGACTTTTAGATTTTTAAGCTTTTCTCTTACTCTAAGGAACTTTTCCAGCGCTTCTTCCGGCTTTAAAACCTCACTGGTAACCCCCGGGCGGCTCTCATTTACGCAGTCATATTTTCTGTTGCAATAGTTGCAGGATATATTGCAAGCCGGTGCAACCGGCAAATGCATTCTGGCATTTCGGCATCCTCCGCTATAGCAGGGATGGCTTTCAGTTTTCCGCTTTATTTCCGGTGTGAAATTTAATGTAAGTTTATCCATAGCAACCGCTCCTTATAAAAAACTCCGGGCATTGAACGCCTCATATTTTGCATCTATAACTTTCTTTGAAAGACTCTTAAATAATCTTTAAGTCATCGAGACCCTCTGATTTTTCGTCTTTCACTGCGTCGGAAAGATGCCAAGTAAAAAGGCCAGATTCACAATCCCTCTTCATCAGGGATGTAAATCCGGCCTCCAGTTCATCTGGTCAGTCGAAATCCAAACCAATTCCTAACTATTCATATTTGATTTGTTATATTTATTTTATTACCAAAATTTATAATTGTCAATATATTTTTTAATTTTCCTATATGTTTAATATGATTTATCATTAACCAACAATATTTATTATATTGTAAATGTAATATTCTGTTTATTTAAGACTCTTCAAATCCTTCACATTCCTTTTAACAATGGGCTCTTTCTCAGACTTATCCGATACAAAATCAATAAAATCCTGTATATCATTCTTCAAAAATCTATATCCGAAATCATTTGTAGCTATTTCTTTTCCATCGTCAAATACCAGTATAACCAGGTACTTTTCGTATTCTTTACCACTGGATGTCCTATCATGAGTCGAAACAAGTATTTTTTCTATCTGAGAATAATTGTATGTTTTTTCTTTAAAACTTACCAGACTGTTAGCCACAATAACATCATTTTTAAATACTGCATAGCAGTTAGTAAAAAACGCCAAGTGAACAATTATCCCAATACTGGCTACAGCAAAAGTTACATCCAGAGTTCTGGTCCGTTGTGTAGATAAACCTCCGTAAATTTTCAGATAATCACATATTTCAAAGTAATACTTCTTAAAAAAAATTCTTATTAAAAAATCAACACAAATCACTGATGTCATAATACCCATGAAAAGAGCAGGAAGTCCAAAAATCACCTGTTGCGGATAAAAATAATAAATATATTCACCAAAATCCTTTCTATTTATTAAATAAACCCTGAAAAATACTTTTGTCCATATGTAAATGAATAGTAACATAGAAACAAGTATAAAGAAAACTACCGTTCCTGTTATGCTTTGCTTTAAATCTCCCCGCCTTATGATAGTACTTATAGATTCATCCATTATTTTTCTCCCAAACGGATTTATTATCTGGTAAAGCTTATAAAAAACCCAAAAAGCAAGTACTAATCCCACAAATATAAAAGTATTTTGCATGTCAGCTTCCCCTTTACTTTTCTAAAATCATTATGAAATAAAGCTATTGAACGCCTTGTTACCGGCATTTTTATTCTGTGAAATGCTACAATAACGCTATCTCCAGGAATAGACTATCTCACTTAAGAAAATTCATACAAAAACTTGCCAGGCATAGTAAATTGGGTCTTTTCCGCATTTATTGAGATATAATTTTCACACCTATTATATCATAATATGCCACGATATATATAACATAAATAAAAATTTGTTTTATATATTTCCTATATGTTTAATAAGGTTTTAGTGTTGACAAATTACATTTATTGTATTAATATTATATCATAGTATTCCGATAAAATTACTTTGGTATAGACTAATCAGCGAAAGGAGTTTTATATATGCAAAAATCCATTGAAATAAAAAGCCGTAACTTAACTTTACGCGGTACACTACATACACCTGACAGAGTGAACGGAAAATTTCCTCTTATAATAATTTATCATGGCTTCGGCGGTAATAAAATGGGTCCCCATTTCATGTTTGTCAAGTTTTCAAGGCTTCTGGCAGAACACGGATTTGCCAGTATTCGATTTGACTTTGCCGGAAGCGGTGAAAGTGACGGGGAATTTATCAATATGACCTTGTCGGGAGAGTTGGAAGATGCAAAAAACATACTGGATTATGCAAAAAGTTTAAAGTTTGTGGATAAAGAAAATATAGGTGTAATAGGATTTAGCATGGGCGGTGCCGTTGCCAGTATGCTGGCCGGAATAAACAGTAAGGATATCAAAGCATTGTGCCTTTGGGCACCGGCAGGCAACATGCCTGAAATTGTGGTTAACGATTTTATTGCAGAAGGATATCCTCAATTTCTTGAAAGAGGCTATCACGAATTTGAAGGCCTGCCTATTGGAAAGGCTTTTGTGGAAGACTTAAAGAAAATTGACATCTACGATACTGCTTCTAAGTATGACGGTAATGTGCTTCTGCTTCATGGTGATGCTGATGAAGTGGTAAATTTCAGTGCTTCGGAAAAATATCTTGAATACTACAACCAAAAGGCTAAGCTTATCGCTATAAAAGGTGCTGATCATCTTTTCAGCAAAGAGGAGTGGGTTAAGCAATTATTCAGTCACACAATAAACTTCTTTTCAGATGAACTTAGCAGCTTCTCGGCAAATTACACGGCAATATAGCCATAACAGGATGTGATATAATGAATGTAACTATTTTCGGCGGTGACAATATTGAAAGAATTAATTGCAGCCTTTGTGAAAGAGGCTACTGTGTAATCAAGCATGTAAGCGGACGAAAAAACAACCACAAAGGCATGGAAATTCCAAAGAATTCCGATGTGGTGATTGTATTTACCGATTATATTAATCATTGCCTGTGCAGCAAAATAAAAAAGGAGGCACAAAAGCTCGGTGTCAGGACCATATTCTCCAAAAGGTCCTGGGCATGTCTCCAACAATTGATATCTTAACTGAAAAAGAGGGAATGTAAGTAATTTTGTGTATCATAATTTATGTAATCCTTCTTTAGCAAGTAAATTTTAGTTGACAAGGTTTACAGAATATTGTTTTTTATTGCCTTTTCATTATATATTATTGCCGGATTTGTTAAGTTTTATACATAAACTTGATTAAATCTGGCAATAATCATTTATAATGGTCAGTATTAGCCTTTTAAACCTATATTTTTAATTTTGTGAGGTCTAGCCCATCCGGCGATGAGGATGAGCCCTTGAGGGCGGTGGGGGTGAATGCTCTTAAATATACTCTTCCAGCCTACCTGGATATTGGATTACCAATTGGCTAAGTACTCTATCCCAGTTTTTGTAACGTTGTGTCCATTTTTTTACTACATTCATTGATGCTAAATATAAAATCTTTTCTAGTGAACTGTCTGTTGGAAATATTGTTTTTGTTTTTGTGACCTTACGAAACTGACGATGTAGTCCTTCAATTATATTTGTAGTATAAATTATTTTTCGTATTTCTTCTGGAAATTTGAAAAATGGACTTATAACATCCCAGTTATTTTCCCAACTACGTATTGCAAAAGGATATTCCTTTCCCCACTTTTCTTTAAGTTCATAAAGTTTTTCTAATGCTATTTCTTCATTAATAGCATGATATACTTCTTTGAAATCATTACTAAATGCTTTTAGGTCTTTGTATGGCACATACTTAAAAGAATTTCTCAGCTGATGTATTATGCAACGCTGCACTTCAGATTTTGGATATGCAGCATTTATGGCTTCCTTAAGTCCGGTAAGTCCATCAACACAAAAAATTAAAACATCCTGTACTCCTCTATTTTTAAGGTCATTCAGTACACCAAGCCAAAACTTTGAGGATTCATTGTCACCAATCCAGATCCCTAAAATATCCTTATATCCATCAATAGTAACACCTAGAACAACATAAGCTGCCCTGTTTATTATTCTTCCGTCGTCCTTAACTTTATAGTGTATTGCATCCATAAAAACAAAAGAGTATATAGGTTCAAGAGGTCTTTGTTGCCATTCCTTAATCTCTGGAGCAATTCTATCAGTAATCTTACTAACCATCTCTGCTGATAGGCTAAAACCATAAAGTTCTTCAATTTGTTGACTGATATCCCTTGTAGACATTCCTCTTGCATATAAAGCTATAACTTTTTCTTCAATTCCAGAAACATTACGTTGATATTTAGGAATAATTTTAGGTTGAAATTCGCCTTTACGATCTCTTGGTACTTGTATATCAATTTCTCCAAACTCACTTTTTATTTTTTTAGGCGTATAACCGTTACGACTATTATCAGTTTTTTTATTTTCTACATCATCTTTAGCATATCCTAATTTTGCTTCAAGTTCTGCTTCTAAAAGTTCTTGTATTATATCTTTAAAAATGTCTTTAAGATATTCATTAATATCAGATACACTTTGGAAATTATTTCCCCGAACTAATTGTTTGATTTGTTCTTTTGTTAACGTTGACATAAAGTTCTCCTCCTTAGCTTTTATTATTATTAATCCTTGCCAAGAAGGAGAACATTCAATCATCTATACACAAATTTTTTTACATCCTCCTTTTTCAACCAAAAACTTAATCTTTAATTTTTACAACCTATGTGCATCTAAATTAAGTTGGGTCTCTTTTCGCCTAACCATTCATTGAAAGCATTAGCAATTTCCATCCTGAACTCTTCATCTGACAAACCAGGAGAAGTTCCGAGTTCATATGCTCGATCTACAGTATGAGCAAATTTGTCCGCTAATTCACTGTTCTCATACTCCATATGGGGAAAATGCTCTATTACATATGCAGAATAATCCAAATCAAAAAAATAACGTTCTATTTCGCCATTAATAAAATCCGTGATAAATTTAATCATAAATATCGTATGTTTTCCAACTCTCATTCGTCTTCCTCCCACGCATATTTCTCAAGCTCTGTTCTTTTGGATTGCGGTATAAACACCTTAGCAGGTATTTTCACGCTGCCGGGCAGAAAATCTGCAAACGAGCTCACATAACCAGGCTTTCCAAGATTGGGAGCTTGAGTAAATATCCACGACAAATATTCAAAAGGATTCAATCCATTCTCTTTTGCTGTTTCAACTAGGCTGTAGTACACCGCGCTCGCTCTCGCACCACTTGGCGTATTACTGAAAAGCCAGTTCTTGCGTCCGATTACGAAAGGCTTTATACTTCGCTCTGCACGGTTATTTGATATCTCCAATCGTCCATTCAGCATATACCTCTCAAGATATTTTCGCTGGTACTGAGCATATTGTACTGCTTTACCCAGATGGGTTTTGGGAAGTACATTTAATTTTCTTATCCAATCATAAAATTCATCTATGATAGGCTTTGATTGCTTTTCTCGTTCTTTTAACCGGTTTTCCGGGCATAGCAATGCAAACTGTTTCTCCAAATGAAACAGTTTATCGCAATATGCTACTCCCTTTGCAGCATTAGACATTGCTTGCTTCTCTTTGGGCAGGGCTTCCATTGCGTCAAAAAACTTTCGCCGTACATGGGCCCAACAACCTACTACAGTTATTTTTTCGGGCAATTTGTAATACACGCTATATCCGTCTGCATGTAAGTATCCACTAAATTCTTTTAGAAATTCCTCCGGATGTATATGCTTCCTGTCCGGCTGGTAGTCATAAAGTATTATCTGATGTCTTGCCTCCCCGCTCGTTCGGTACAGCCACATATAACTCTTCGACTGTGCCGCCTTCCCTGGTTCTTTTAGCACCTGTACCACTGTTTCATCTGCATGCAGTACCTCATGCTCACACAGCCGTTTCTTCATCTCCTCATATATCGGTTCCAGCCAATTCTCACAGGCTTTTATCAACCAATTTGACATTGTCTGCCTTGATATCTCAATGCCATTTTGTTTCCATTCCTGCTCCTGACGATATAAGGGAGAACCCATCATGAATTTTTGCGTCGCTATATGGGCAATTGTCTCGGGTGATGCAAAGCTTCCTTTTATGACCGGTTCAGGTGTATCTGCCTTTACAATCGGTGTATGGTCGGATGTTTTCTCACAATTCCTGCATGAATATACATGTCTAATATGACGCACTATTACCGCTTTAGCAGGTATAATCTTCAACTCATCACGGGTTTCTTTTCCCATTGTATGTAACCCACTACCGCACTCCGGACAAATACATTCCTTTTCGGGTAACTTGTGTTCAATTACCTCCACTGGTAAGTCTTCCGGAAGCTTATCTGTTGTCAGACGAGTTCTCTTACGGTAATAAGCTTTTACTTCTATCTTTTGTGGCTCGGAAATAGCTAAATTGTGAGTCTCTTCCTCTTCGTTAAAAAGATTGATTTGTTCAATCTTTGTTTGTTCACTGGATACACCGAATTGTTTACGCTTTGAAAGGCGTATTTGTTCCATAAACCATTGGACTTGTTGTTCCAATTCAGCTATCCTTCGTTCTTTTTCTTCAATTATATTAAGTAATTTTTCTACTGAAATTTCTTGTCTATTCATAGGATAATTTTACTATAAAAATTACATTAAATCCAGCTTTTTGATGCTTTTTAAGGAATTTCTTTATGAAATTTGACGCTCTAAAACCTCCTTTCGGCTAAGCTTTTTTTCCAATCTTGCACTGTCGATAAGGCAAGCTAATTCTTTTACATCAAGAAGCATTGTGGTTGAATCTTCTTCTGTTGGCCAGCGAAATCGACTGTTATTGTCAATAAAAATTCCCCAAAAAGGGGAAAGAATTTTCCCCACTTTAAAAAAGATAAAAAAAACTCTATGTAACAGAGAAAAAACTTTTTCAAGAATCCAGTTTACAACGAGCCTCCCCCATATGATTACATGCCAGTGAGGCCAGCCCACCATACCCCGTAGGTATTTCTTTTAAGTAGGGCTGAGGGGTATGATAAACTGGCCTGCCTTAACAGGCTATCATATGGGACCCATCTCATTATAAACCGCACTTAAAAAACTTTTTTCACGCTTTTAGTATACTACATACCTAATTGCTTGGATAAAATAAATATGTTTTTGTCAAAGAACAGTAACTTGCTAATTTTATTCATTCTCTTGCACTTTTGTGGATATAGCTTTAAGGCTTTCCTTGCTTTGCTTCATTCGATAGCTTTCACCTTTTATAACTACAAAGTGACAATGATGAATAAACCTATCTAATATTGCTGTTGCTAAAACTGGGTCGTAGAATATTCTACCCCACTCATCAAAAACTTTGTTTGAAGTTATTATTATAGAGCCTTTCTCATATCTTCTCGATACAATTTCATAAAAGTCATCTACGCTATTCTGATTAAGCTTTTTTAGTCCTAGTTCATCTAGTATAAGTAAATCTGGATTTGTGTAGTACTTCAGCCTTTGACTAAAAGAATTGTCGGCTCTCGATAAATATAAGTCTTCAAGCATATGGTTTATTGTTGTAAATAATACATTGTATCCTTGAGATATAGCTTTTACTCCAAGTGCTATACCTAAATGAGTTTTTCCTGTACCTGGCGGTCCTATGAAGGCTACGTTTTCTTTCTTGCGGACAAATTCACAGGTTGCCAAATTGTATATAAATCTTTTATTAATAGAGGGCTGCTGATTAAACTGATATTCCTCTAGTGTCTTTATTTGAGGAAATTTTGCCTTCTGCATCCTCTTTTTATTACCATTATCTTTGCGGTTTGAAAATTCATCACTTAAAAGCAGTTCTAAGAACTCCATGTAAGACATCTGCTCTTTGATAGCTTGCTCATTTCTTGCCTCCACTGTTTTTATGAACCCCGATAGCTTTAACTGCCTTAATCTTGAAAACATTAAATCATTCATCTTTTTTTACCTCATCTCAATTTAGAAGTTTTGAATACTCTGATAATGGCCTTGATAAAAAGGTTTCTTCTGAGTTAATATATGTTTGGTTTGTTTCTATAGGCAGCGAATCAATTCCCTGTTCACAAATTCGTTTTACCGTTTTATATTTCAGTGCATTGTACATATATGCCCTATGGCAGGCATTATCAATAGTTGCATTGTCATACTTTTTCCTTAAGGAAATTATTCCTGCAATAGCTCGATAGTTATATTTTGTGCCTACCTGCTCTAAGAATTTCTCAAAAAATATAGCTGCATGTTTTCCAATTTCACTCATTTTCTCTCGATATCTTGACTTTATCTCATTAGCCGTGATATTTTTATAATCAGGATAATGATTTTTATCTGTGAAGAATTTGCCCTTTTCATTCTTTTCTACGGGATGAAGGGCTATTTCTTTATCCTTATATATTGCTTTAAGCAGATTATCTATGATAACAATATCAACCTCCTCACCAATGTATGCATACGGTACAGAATAGTAATTACCCCCATATGAGATGTGACAGTTTGGCATTACAGTTGCCGAAGTTATTTCAGATATGTTGTATTCTTCCGTAGGAAGAGGGAGAAGTTTTTCTTTTTCATACGAATTGAATTCTTCTGATGGAACTTTTTTTGTTGTACCGTGTATTCTAACATTAGCTATAGTCTCAAGCCACTCCATTAAAAACGCTTTGGCTTCATCAATATCTTTAAATTCTCGTGCTTTAAAGCAGTTATCCTTCACATATTTTATATTTGATTCTACCTTTCCCTTATCAGTAGGTGTTGCTACCCTACATGGTTCCGGAGAAAATCCATAATGAGAAGCAAATGCTGCATAATTCCTTTGGACAACAGGTTCATAAAAGTCGGCTTCCAATACAGCTGCTTTAAGATTATCGATTTTTATATTCTGTGGTACTCCTCCAAAATATCTAAAAGCTTTTTTATGACAATCTATGAATGTTGAAATACTCTGATCAAATACAATTTGAACATACATATATCTGGAATAGCTGAGTTCCATTACAAAAACCCAAGCTTTTTTGTACTTGCCGTCCGGAAGTTTAATAGTGCCAATATATCCAAAGTCCACTTGTGCCTCTTCACCGGGAAGACTGTGTAGTACCATATATGCTTTAGGTGGAGATTTTTTTATTTTAGCAACATATTTTTTTACAGTGTCATAACTACCCTGAAATCCAAATTCTCGCACTAAATCCTGATATATTCTTATTGCTTTTAAGTCTTTAGTTACTTGTATCTGAATATATTCCTTATATGGATCAAGTATTGAGCAAGTTTCTTTTCTTTCAACAATTCCTTTCTCATTAAGTTCATTAAGAACCCGTCTTACGGTCTTTCTGTCAATTTCAAGTATTTTTGCAATTTGTGTCTTGTTATATCCTTTTTTTGATAAAGTTTGTATTGTTGTATGCATCGCTACCCCCAACATTATTATCGACTCCCACTTATATAATTAACATTATGTTAATCTACAAGCAGAAGTTTGTGAATAGGTGGGGAATTTTCTTTCCCGAAACCGGGTAATTTAATTTTACCACTGACAAAATCGACCTCGTTCCAATCGCTTAAAGTATAGCCAAAACCCATCTCCATCCCATTCAAGGATTTTTATCCTGTTTCTATTTCTGTTACAGAACACAAACAGTGCATTCATAAACGGATCAAGTGAAAAGCTTTCTTGTACCAGTGTTATTAATCCGTTGATGGATTTCCTCATATCCGTATATCTACAGCAAAGATACACTGGTTTTTCATTCCATCTTATCATAACGCCATCAACACCTGGCAAACTTTTTTTAACAATTCTAAGTCTGTTTCCGTGTTTACAATGACATTACAGCCATTAATTTTAATTTCCAGTGTAGCTTTTGCAGGGGACACCGGTTTCGATGCAAGTTGCATCCATCCACTTGGTACTTCGATTTTGGGTTCTTTTACTTCTTCAACTACTGTACACTTTGCTTCACTGACTTTCTTTTGCCAATAGTAGTATGTGGCTTTGCTTACTCCATTCGTTCGGCAAAACTCTTTGATACTTTGCCCACTTTCAAGCCGGGTTTGTATTAATTGTGCCCACCTAGATAATTGTTGTTCAGTTGTTACTTTTTCCATGTCCATACAATCACTCCGTTTATTCTTTTTTACAGTGATTGTATCAACTATGCAACCATTTTACTATGTGATGATCTATTTGACGGTTACAGCTCTAAATCCTTTTTAGGTATTTAAAAACCTCCCGTCTGATATTTTTGCTTAAATCATATCAAACAAAGGAGGTTTCTACACTACGGTATGTGTTCCAGCGCTTACTTATGTAGTATCTTAACTAAATAACGCCTTTCAAATGGTTCTAAACTGTTATTTTGAGTATTCAAAAGTAGGTTTTTGTTCTACTAACCACCAATTTTTATAGGGGTAAAGTTGCCGCTTTTGCTACATGCCCACAATCTCCGTAGGCTGCCAAGCTTTACCCTTTAAATAATCTTTATAGTATTCTTTCAAATCCTTAATTTTTATACCTTTATCGTACATACAAAAAGGTATTTCCCCATTTTCAAATGCAATTACTACCTTAGTCTTAAACTTAAACGAAATGTGCCTTCCCATTTGGTCTGCAATAATTGGCATAAAATCATTGCACGGCCGCCAAGGTTGTGTACAAATGTCAACAACAATATTAAAATTCCTCATATCAACTTCTTTGTAAAAAGGGTGTTCTTCCTCTAGTGCTTCTTTCTCTAAAAAATCTCTTGCATAATCATATGCATACCCTAAATCTTGTAAATCAATATGCATTCCTAGTACTTGACATGTTTGATTTTCTTGAATTTTCAAACCATATTCCATCAAAAGAAAAGATTTTACTTCCTCATATGTTACATTCTCAATAGAAATAATATCACTTTTTTTACCCATTGCCTAAACCTCCAAGTTTATTTTGGTAGTGCTGCTTCATCAACAACTCTAAAAGTAACGCCAGGTTGTTGCGGCTTGAAGTTATTCACAAAATTCTGATACTCTTGCAGTGTAAAGTTTGAATTAGCCGGGCGTACAACAATTACTTGACCGCCTGGGCCAACTTGTCTAACACCTTTAGCAAGGTCTCCAGCTGCATTTCTGCCTAGCCCGGATATACGTTTTACATCCACCTGTAAGCTCCCATTAACAGTAAAATCATTTGTTCTACCACCTGCCATATCATCTATGAAATGAACATCGTAACCTTCACTTCTAAGCTGCTTGGCTACGCGAAGTTCAGCAGCAGCAGAAAGATCTCCATTCTTTGCTAACTTAAGTTTTTGTTTTAATATATCAGCATCACCAGAAATATATCCTTTAGAAATATTTCCTCCAGCATTACCAACTCCCGCATTATTGAAGTCAGTAACTATATATTACTCCTGCTTGCTTTTAACTCCCTCAAAAAAACAAACAGTATATAAACCCTATCAATAAAGGCTTTTTTTAATATTTTACCATATCATTTTTACAATTGAAATACTCTTTATTCCTGTATTTCCGTTACTTCTTGAGCCTTCTCAAACGGCTTGTATTCCGTCTTTGACTTCATCATGCCATAAATTATTCTAACCGCCCTGCGAGATACGCAAACGAGGGCTTGTGGCTTAGTTTTGCCTTCCTTGACCTTCCTTTCAAAATATTCTCTAAATACTGGATGCCTTGGCTTTCCGCTTGGTGATATTTGCACCAACTGAATAGCCAAAAAGTGAAATATAGCATTTAAAACCCTGTTTCCTTGCCTGCTCCTTTGG
Source organism: Acetivibrio clariflavus DSM 19732 (assembly GCF_000237085.1). Taxonomy (GTDB): domain Bacteria; phylum Bacillota; class Clostridia; order Acetivibrionales; family Acetivibrionaceae; genus Acetivibrio; species Acetivibrio clariflavus. The sequence goes on from NC_016627.1 coordinate 2,660,661, forward strand.
TCTTTGCCTTTTCCTGCCGAACTGAAATTAACTGGACATACACCGCAAAACTGGGCTAATTTATCAGAATTCGGAAACCTTTCAATATTGCCAATCTCGGAAATAATATTTGCTGCAGTAATCAAGTTAATTCCGGGCATTGTTTGCAGTTTATACCCTGTCAAATCAACAAGCCGTTTCAATTCATTATCAATGTCCTCATTTTCCTGCTTTTTAAACCGTATTTCCCTTACAAGGCTTTTAATAATCAAGTCTCTTTCGGTCTGGAATTCCTTTTCTTTAGGGCTATTCTGCTCCGATAATGACAATATCATTTCTGCCTGTTCCTGCTTCATTCCTTTATGTATTGTCCTTAATTCCTCTAAAAGCGTTTCCGGCTTTACACCCTTTAAATACTGTGGGTGTGGGTACTTCTCCCAAAATAACAAAGCTGTTTTATTGTCCACATCACAAAAATATTTCTTGTAACTTGGATAGACATTTGTCAAATTGGAATTCAACTGATTCTTGGCAATAACAATTCCTTTAACAAGGCTGTTCCTGCGTTTCACAAGTTGGCGAATAGTCCAATGTAAGTCGTTGTGTTCTTCATCCGGCAAAGTGTCCACCATATCACGTAAAACCTTGGCAACACAAAACGCATCAAACGAATCATTTTTCTTACTCATTGGAGCACTCGACCGCATGGAATCGGTATAAGCAGGATTTACATGTTTAACAGTAAATTTATGACCCAAAAGGTAAGAAGCAAAATTCCTTCCGAATCCTCTTGTATCTTCAAGCCCGAAACATGGGGTTAAATCTTTATAAATCTTTTTGACATCCTGCATGAATTTATCAAATTTTGAAGGTCTATTTTCAAAAGTAATTTCACCTAAAATATTAGTCCAGCAATCTATTACAACCGCAACATGAATATCTTTATGCATGTCAATTCCAATGAAAGCTGTTTTTCTTTTCTCGTATATAAATATCCTCTCCTTTTTTCCTGTCTCCACAAAACCTATCGGCAACCGCACTTTATGAGCATTAAGCCTTTCGACCCTGCAAGGGAGTTGTAAACCTGTCTATTTTTTATGTGACAAATTACGTGAAAATGGCTTCACGAGCCTAATTTAATTATTTTACTGCTCCGCTTGGACACAATTTCTTTACTACTATTGACCGACACAAAAATCATGACCACCCGTAAAACGGGTGGTTTGCTCAGCCCTATAAGGGCGTGTTACCGGCCAGCGCCTAAAGACGCTGGCTTTCACTTCGTTCAAGCCACTTTGCCTTTGTCACTTTTGCAGTCCCTAAAGGGACGAACTTATTACCAACTACCCCTTAAAGGGGTCTTCATACTCTTTCACACTTAACTTATCTATCATTATGTCATGTTTATATTGCTCTTGTATGTATTTCTTAATTGTTGCTTCATTTAGTCCTACTGTACTTACATAGTATCCTTCCGCCCAAAAGTGTCTGTTCCCAAACTTATATTTTAAGTTTGCATGTCTATCAAATATCATAAGTGCACTTTTCCCTTTCAAGTATCCCATAAAGCTTGATACACTCATTTTGGGTGGTATGCTTACTAACATATGTATATGGTCTGGCATCAAATGTCCTTCTATTATCTCGACTCCTTTATATTTGCATAGTTGTTTTATTATTTCCCTTATACTTTGTTTGTATTGATTATAAATTATTTTTCGTCTATACTTAGGTGTAAATACTATATGATATTTACACATCCATTTAGTTCGTGCTAAACTGTGTTCTTTGTTTGCCATTAAAATCACCTTTCCTTTTGTTATTATAGTAGCTTGAACAACTCTATTATAACGGAAAGGTGATTTTTTTGTATAACTCCTGTCTCGCACCCGCATAGCGGGTGGTTTTTTGATTCACACGCTTTGCGTGTGAATCAGGCTAAAGCCAATAATAAAAAGAAGAACGGCTTTTGAGAATTTCATCTTTTTATCCAGCAAAACAGCTTTTTATACTTTGGTTTGGCTTCGTAGCAAAGAAAAAATTCTTAAGAAGAAAAATAAAATTCATTATTTTTGTGTGGGCATCACTATACAAAACCATGTCATGGAAATATTTTACTGAAATAATTTATCTGGTTCTGGGTGGCATAGCAAATAAAAATTTATCCTGATAAAAAAATAAAAAAGTTCTTGACAGGCTCAGGAAATGGCGGTAAATTCCGCCCTGGCTTATGGAGCGGTTCAGTTCCACGAGACAGCATTATTTGATTATAGGAAGGTGTTTTTTATGGTTACGAGATTTTCAGATGTACATACCCCATGGCTTGATACTGCCGATACTCCACAGATTAAGTTACAGGGTGCTTATTTGGAGCGTATGGGGTTTCATGTAGGTATGAATATCAAGATTGAAGTTGAGAAAGGACGTATTGTTATTACTCCTATGGAAGATATAGAGGAAGGTGAAGCGGTTTGAAGCATAGATATTGCAGGAAGTATGGGTATTATGCCCATTACTTCCGTTTCACTTTTTGGCTGATTGGTTTATTTAAAAAGTAAGTATTGATTTATAAGGTTGGAGGTTGATTTTATGAAGTTGGTTATTGATTCAAAGGGTGCATCAGGAAGTTTACATTTGAATATTTCGGGATTTTCAATTGAGTTGTCGGATATTTCTTCTACTGGAAAAGTTGCTGTTATTGAAGAGTCCGGCAATGTTTCCATTGAGGTTTTACCAGTTGAAGAAAAGTTGTTTATTGATAAGGTTACAGATGATTTACAGGAAGTAGAGCAAGCAGAGCCATTTAGTGAAGCAGTTCCAGAGGTTTTGGACATTTCACCTGATTTATTGTTTCAAAGGCTTGTTGCACTTAGAAGAGAAATAGCCAAAGAGGAAAAGTTACCACCTTATATCATTTTCCATGATACCAGTTTAAAAGATATGGTTTCAAAGTTGCCAGTTGATTTGGAAGCCATGAAGAATATTTCCGGTGTTGGTCATGCCAAGTTAGAAAAGTATGGAATCAGGTTTATTGAAGCTATTAGGGGTTATCTTGCCGAATCGGATTGATACCCTTTTATATAGATATTTTGTAATGAAAGGTTGATGATTTATGAGAGTAAAAATTACCACAACAATTGAAGAAGCATTATTGAGCCATGCCAAAGAACTTGCTAAAAAGGAAGGTTTGGAGGGTGCAAATGCAATTATTGAAAGAGCGTTGGAATTGTATTTTTCCAGTTTTCAAAGCGAAGTATGGGAAAAATCGTTGTCCAGCGGTTTTGCATGCAATAAAAAGAATCCCAGCCTTTTAGGTTGAGATTCTTTTGTCATATTGTTCAAAATCTGCATGGTTATATTTGTTTTGTTTCCTATATATTAGCATTTTAATTTGACTGATGTAATTTTTGCAACCGACAGTAACCTAATACTATTAAGTCGTATTGCTTGTATTTTTTAATTGCTTGTAACACATTCTCGAATTAAATCCATAATTTTATCTGCAACATCCATTATCAATACTTGTTCTTCTTCGTTGTACAATCCACATGAGGATTCCATAGCAGGGTAAAAATCTATAAATAAATCCACAGCTTTTTTGGGAATACAGTCAATACTAGCCCAGTCTTTAGCAAGTTCTTCGAGTAGTTTGCATATCATTTCCACTTTGTCTTGTTTTAATCCATCACCTAACCGAAGTGATACCAAAAGTCCATTATCAGATAAAAGCAACTCTTCTAAAACCATCAATTTATTTTCCATATTTACTTCAATCCTTTCTATTTCATTGATTTTATTGCTTCGCTAGGGATGTTGCCTTCTATTAACACCTCAGAAGAACCCTTAGCAAGCCCTTTGGCGGTTGAGCCTTTTAAATAAGCATTGCGTCCTGCATCTGTTGATAAGTCAATGACATTTACATTATCAGGTAGTTTTGCAAGGTCTATTTCTACAATTTTATTCCCTGTCTTTTCTGCCCATTTTTTCGCAACATTTATATCTGTTGTCGTTGAAATGTATTGAGAGCCTTTATTTCTACTACCAGAGGTAATGTGTCCTTCAACAGTCATATTCCTTTGTGGATTCTTCGCTGTTAGTCCATTTAATGGGTTTTCATCTGGACGAATGACTCTATATACTTTGGTTTGTCCATTTTCACCTACAGTTCTTATAAGGTTCCCATTACCAACTCCCGCATTAGACTTATTAGACTTAAAACTAAATTTAAGAGGACACTTTTTACTACCGGCATTATGTACAAGAACATTGTTCTCTGATACCAAATATGTATGCCAGTCTTCTACCTCAAAGTTATACGTTTTTACAGGCTCTTCCAGTCTCTCTCGGCGAATTTCTTTTATTTCCAGTACTTCCCCTGAGTAGAGCTTAACTTTATCTCCCTCTAAAAGATTTCCGGCTTCTACCCAACCTTTTCCTTCAACCCAGAATGGATGTGGTGCGGTAGATTTTATCTGTGAATATCCTACATATATATGAATCAACTCATATGTCTCATTCACAAATAGCTGTTTAACCGTTTTTAGTCCTTTTTCGCCTGTATCGACATTTACTGAATATACTTGGTCTCCAACCTTTATGTCTTCTATCCGTTTATGTCCGTCTTTTGTATACACAAGTGTATCGGCAGTAAAGCACATTCCTAATTCTGGATGCTTACATTCTCTCTTTACAATTGACTGAACTTTTGTCTTAACTCCGCTAAGCTTGTTAAGAACCTTGCTCTTCACACTGTTGGCTTTTTTCAGTACATTTTGACCAAAAGCAGTCTTAGCAAGCTTATTCATTCCCTTCTTGGTAAGGTTCCCTGCAAGTTTGCCTGCTCCCATGGTTACTAAATCTGTTGCACCTGCAAATAATGCTTCCTTTACATCAACCTTACCTTTTGATATATATTGCCCTACTGCATTTCCAACTACTGATCCTGCTGCACTTGCTGCTGCAGCTGCTATGAACGATGCTCCTCCTGTTGCTGCCCCTATTGCTCCGGTTATTGCTCCTTCTGCAAACGATCCGGCATATTCTCTCCAGCTTTTATTAAACTTTCCGTCTTCCATAAAGTCTGATACAGCTGTTATTGCAGTGTTTACTAATCCTCCGATTAAAGCTCCGGCAGCTATATGCAACCAATGACCGTTAGGATCATCATATGTTATCGGGTCATTCTGGCAGTATGTATACAGGTTCAAACTAAGTGGAGCGTTGTACTCTCCGGTATATGTATCTTCCGAAATAAATCTTGCTATTTTCGGGTCATAATATCTTGATCTTAGGTAATAATATCCTGTATCGTCATCATAATAGTAACCTGAGTACTTATACGGATTCGGTTTGCTTTCCAGTTGATATAATATGTTTCCAAATATATCATAATCATACTCATTTACTGTATTGGCTGCACCATCTACAAGCTTTACAACATCCGCATGTCCATTGTACAGATAATACAGAGTATCGGAATCTCCCTTTATCTTACGGGCAATCAGGTTGACTCCCTGGATATTATGGCTTTCTAATCCATCGCTTCTTACTTCAAGCAATATACTCTGTCCATCGTAGTAATACTTTGTGGTTACTCCGTCTACTGTTTTTTCAACTCTTAATCCGAAAGCATCATATTTACTTGTCGATGTACTGTCCTGTGTCTTTGCAACTTTTAACTGATTAAACCCATCAAACGTATATTCAGATACGTTTATTACATCCCCTGGCTCTGTTGCAGCTACCTTTATCTGATTACCGTTTCCGTCATAGGTGTATACAGTAGTAATATTCGAACCATTACGTACTTCTAAAATATCTGTCAAACGGTTTGATCTATCGTAATGGTATGTCAATTTTGAACTTACATCATTTAATGCGTCTTCAACCGTTTGTTCCTTTCGATTGCCTGCTCCGTCATAGGCGTAAGTTGTTGTTCTTCCTCCCGGTTCGACTACTGTTTTTATTCTACCTAAGTTATCGTATTCAAAGCTTGTTTTTCCTTTTGGCTCGATCTTTGATATCTGTAAACTATTTTCATCATACTCATACTCATAGATATCTACCGATGAACCTACTTGATTGACAAGCTTTTTTAATCTGATTATCTCATTGTAAGTACCTCTATACTAAGTATACATTATTTAACTGTCCTTTCCAAGGTTAGTTGTAATAGAACACTTTTTTACTCCCAAATTCTCTTTTCCATAATTATATTATCTTTTCAACAAAAAATACTTTTAATTTTTTGTTTTAACCTTCTACATTTAATGGTTAGTCTTCTGCTTGTTGCATCCTCATACTCAAGTTTTTGTTGGCTAAAGTTCTAATCTGGTTAGCATACTTTGCATTTTTAATATTTCGCAACTCATTTAGTATATAACTAGGAGTTACTGGATTTTCAGCAATTGCTCTTAAGAATCGACAATTATTTGATTTATAGTATTTATTAATCTGCTTAATACTTTTAGTTTTAGTTAAATGCTTTTCAATGCTTTGCTCAATTACTAACCTTTTCAATTCTTCAAAATTTGTTAGTGAAAATAAACTCTTTAATAAAATTCTTCGCTTTTCATTACTTGTATAATCCATATTTATCAAAACTCTCCATAGCCATTCATTATCTTTGAACTTCCTTAATAGTTCAACAAAATCATAACTTGAATAGTTTTCATCGATAAAATATCTCTTCCCTAAGGTAATAACAGCTTCATCCACTTGGTATGCTATTTTCAATAAAAATTTATCTGATAATGGTAAATGTCCTAATGTTTGAATAGCTATATGATTATTAATAAGATAATCAATAAACTCATCTTTTAGAGAATCTTTATGAATATAGGGTAAACATTCACTCCAGAATCTTTCTTCCAGCTTGGTCCCTTTTAACTTTTCCTTAACAATATTAATTAAAGTCTCATGCAAAATACAAACATCTTGATTATACAAGCATTTATATAAGTAAAATTCATCATTTATTATATCTCTTAAATCAGTTAGAGAAGCTTCCTTCACAAAACTAAACCAACCAATAACATTTTCAAATTTCATAAAATCATCCCTTAAATTTAATAATATGGTTCTACCTTAAATATATGTAAGCGTCAAAAAAACCCGCACATGAATAATACAATCATTAATAAAAATGGTTGAAATGTTTTGAAAACCGATAAAACTTTTTCAACCAGAAACCTAAGCTATAATTTTTATAACCTATGTGCATCTATATTAAGTTGAGCCTCTTTTCGCCCAACCATTTATCGAAAACATTGGAAATTTTCATTCGTCTTCCTCCCACGCATATTTCTCAGGCTCTGTTCTTTTGGATTGCGGTATAAACACCTTAGCAGGTATTTTCATGCTACCAGGCAGAAAATCAGCAAATGTGCTCACATAACCAGGCTTCCCTAGATTAGGGGCTTGACTAAATATCCATGACAAATATTCAAAAGGATTCAATCCATTCTCTTTTGCTGTTTCAACAAGACTGTAATACACCGCGCTCGTTCTCGCACCACCTGGCGTATTACTGAAAAGCCAATTCTTCCGTCCGATTACGAAAGGCTTTATACTTCGCTCTGCACGGTTATTTGATATCTCCAATCGTCCATCCAGTATATACCTCTCAAGATATTTTCGCTGGGACTGCGCATATTGTACTGCTTTACCCAGATGGGTTTTGGGTAGTACATTTAATTTTCTTATCCAATCATAAAATTCATCTATGATAGGCTTTGATTGCTTCTCTCGTTCTTTTAACCGGGTTTCCGGGCATAGCAATGCAAACTGTTTCTCTAAATGAAACAGTTTATCACAGTATGTTACTCCCTTTGCTGCATTAGATGTTGATTGCTTATCTTTGGGCAGGGCTTCCATCGCTTCAAAAAACTTTCGCCGTACATGGGCCCAACAACCTATTACAGTAATTTTTTTCGGGCAGCTTGTAATACCCGTTATATCCGTCTGCATGTAAATATCCACTAAATTCTTTTAGAAATTCCTCCGGATGTATATGTTTTCTGTCCGGCTGGTAGTCATAAAGTATTATCTGATGTTTTGCCTCTCCGCTCGTTCGATACAGCCACATATAACTCTTCGACTGTGCCGCCTTCCCTGGTTCTTTTAGCACCTGTACCACTGTTTCATCTGCATGCAGTACCTCATGCTCGCACAGCCGTTTCTTCATCTCCTCATATATCGGTTCCAGCCAATTCTCACAGGCTTTTATCAACCAATTTGACATTGTCTGCCTTGATATCTCAATGCCATTTTGTTTCCATTCCTGCTCCTGACGATATAAGGGAGACCCCATCATGAATTTTTGTGTAGCTATATGGGCAATTGTCTCAGGTGATGCAAAACTTCCCTTTATGACCGGTTCCGGTATATCTGCCTTTACAATGGGAGTATGGTCTGAAGTTTCTTCACAGTTCCGGCATGAATAAACATGCCTAATATGACGCACTATTACCGCTTTTGCCGGAATAATCTTCAACTCATCACGAGTTTCCTTTCCCATTGTATGCAATTCACTACCGCATTCCAGGCAAATACATTCCTCTTCAGGTAACTTGTGCTCTATTACCTCCACTGGTAAGTCTTCCGGAAGCTTATCTGTTGTCAGACGAGTTCTCTTACGGTAATGAGCTTTTACTTCTATCCTTTCTTGCTCGGTAATAGCTAAATTATGAGTCTCTTCCTCTTCATTATTAAAAAGATTGATTTGCTCAATCTTTGTTTGTTCACTGGATACACCGAATTGTTTACGCTTTGAAAGGCGCATTTGTTCCATGAACCATTGGACTTGTTGTTCCAACTCGGCAATCCTGCGATCCTTTTCTTCAATTATACCAAGTAATTTTTTTACTGAAATTTCTTGTCTCTTCATGGGATAATATTACCATAAAAATTACATTAAATCCAGCTTTTTGATCCTTTTTTTGAATTTCTTCTTATGAAATTAGACGCTCTAAAACTTCCTTTCTCCTGAGCTTTTTCTCTAATCTGGCACTATCAATAAGACAAGCTAATTCTTTTACATCAAGAAGCATTGTGGTTGAATCTTCTTCTGTTGGCCAGCGAAATCGCCCTCGTTCCAATCGCTTAAAGTACAGCCAAAACCCATCTCCATCCCATTCAAGGATTTTTATCCTGTTTCTCCCTCTGTTACAGAACACAAACAGTGCATTCATAAACGGATCAAGTGAGAAACTTTCTTGTACCAGTGTTATTAACCCGTTGATAGATTTCCTCATATCCGTATATCTACAGCAAAGATACACTGGTTTTTCATTCCATCTTATCATAACGACATCAACACCTGGCAAACTTTTTTCAATAATTCTAAGTCTGTTTCCGTATTTACAGTGACATTACAGCCATTAATTTTAATTTCCAGTGTAGCTTTTGCAGGGTACACCGGTTTCGATGCAAGCTGCATCCATCCACTTGGTACTTCGGTTTTGGATTCTTTTACTTCTTCTACGTAAGCGTCAAACAGGCCCGCACATGAATGACACAATCATTAATAAAAATGGTTGGAAAAGTTTTGTAAATCGATAAAACTTTTTCAACCAAAACTTAATCTTTAATTTTTACAACCTATGTGCATCTAAATTAAGTTGGGTCTTTTTTCACCCAACCATTCATTGAAAGCATTGGCAATTTCCATTCTGAACTCTTCATCTGACAAACCAAGAGATGTTCCGAGTTCATATGCCTGATCCACAGTATAAGCAAATCTTTCTGCTAATTCGCTGTTCTCATTCTCCATATATGGAAAATGCTCTATTACATAACCAGAATAATCTATATCAAATAAATACCTCTCTATTCCCCCATTAATAAAATACGTGATAAATTTGATCATAAATATCGTATGTTTTCCAACTTTCATTCATCTTCCTCCCACGCATATTTCTCAGGCTCTGTTCTTTTGGATTGCGGTATAAACACCTTAGCAGGTATTTTCATTCTACCAGGCAGAAAATCAGCAAATGTGCTCACATAACCAGGCTTCCCTAGATTAGGGGCTTGACTAAATATCCATGACAAATATTCAAAAGGATTCAATCCATTCTCTTTTGCTGTTTCAACAAGACTGTAATACACCGCGCTCGTTCTCGCACCACCTGGCGTATTACTGAAAAGCCAATTCTTCCGTCCGATTACGAAAGGCTTTATACTTCGCTCTGCACGGTTATTTGATATCTCCAATCGTCCATCCAGTATATACCTCTCAAGATATTTTCGCTGGGACTGCGCATATTGTACTGCTTTACCCAGATGGGTTTTGGGTAGTACATTTAATTTTCTTATCCAATCATAAAATTCATCTATGATAGGCTTTGATTGCTTTTCTCGTTCTTTTAACCGGTTTTCCGGGCATAGCAATGCAAACTGTTTCTCCAAATGAAACAGTTTATCGCAATATGCTACTCCCTTTGCAGCATTAGACATTGCTTGCTTCTCTTTGGGCAGGGCTTCCATTGCGTCAAAAAACTTTCGCCGTACATGGGCCCAACAACCTACTACAGTTATTTTTTCGGGCAATTTGTAATACACGCTATATCCGTCTGCATGTAAGTATCCACTAAATTCTTTTAGAAATTCCTCCGGATGTATATGTTTTCTGTCCGGCTGGTAGTCATAAAGTATTATCTGATGTTTTGCCTCCCCGCTCGTTCGGTACAGCCACATGTAACTCTTCGACTGTGCCGCCTTCCCTGGTTCTTTTAGCACCTGTACCACTGTTTCATCTGCATGCAGTACCTCATGCTCACACAGCCGTTTCTTCATCTCCTCATATATCGGTTCCAGCCAATTCTCACAGGCTTTTATCAACCAATTTGACATTGTCTGCCTTGATATCTCAATGCCATTTTGTTTCCATTCCTGCTCCTGACGATATAAGGGAGAACCCATCATGAATTTTTGCGTCGCTATATGGGCAATTGTCTCGGGTGATGCAAAGCTTCCTTTTATGACCGGTTCAGGTGTATCTGCCTTTACAATCGGTGTATGGTCGGATGTTTTCTCACAATTCCTGCATGAATATACATGTCTAATATGACGCACTATTACCGCTTTAGCAGGTATAATCTTCAACTCATCACGGGTTTCTTTTCCCATTGTATGTAACCCACTACCGCACTCCGGACAAATACATTCCTTTTCGGGTAACTTGTGCTCAATTACCTCCACTGGTAAGTCTTCCGGAAGCTTATCTGTTGTCAGACGAGTTCTCTTACGGTAATAAGCTTTTACTTCTATCTTTTGTGGCTCGGAAATAGCTAAATTGTGAGTCTCTTCCTCTTCGTTAAAAAGATTGATTTGCTCAATCTTTGTTTGTTCACTGGATACACCGAATTGTTTACGCTTTGAAAGGCGCATTTGTTCCATGAACCATTGGACTTGCTGTTCCAACTCGGCAATCCTGCGATCCTTTTCTTCAATTATACCAAGTAATTTTTCTACTGAAATTTCTTGTCTCTTCATGGGATAATATTACCATAAAAATTACATTAAATCCAGCTTTTTGATCCTTTTTTTGAATTTCTTCTTACGAAATTTGACGCTCTAAAACTTCCTTTCTCCTGAGCTTTTTCTCTAATCTGGCACTATCAATAAGACAAGCTAATTCGTTTACATCAAGAAGCATTGTGGTTGAATCTTCTTCTGTTGGCCAGCGAAATCGCCCTCGTTCCAATCGCTTAAAGTACAGCCAAAACCCATCTCCATCCCATTCAAGGATTTTTATCCTGTTTCTCCCTCTGTTACAGAACACAAACAGTACATTCATAAACGGATCAAGTGAGAAACTTTCTTGTACCAGTGTTATTAATCCGTTGATAGATTTCCTCATATCCGTTAATCTTCCGCAAAGATACACTGGTTTTTCATTCCATCTTATCATAACGACATCAACACCTGGCAAACTTTTTTCAATAATTCTAAGTCTGTTTCCGTATTTACAGTGACATTACAGCTATTAATTTTAATTTCCAGTGTAGCTTTTGCAGGGTACACCGGTTTCGATGCAAGCTGCATCCATCCACTTGGTACTTCGATTTTGGGTTCTTTTACTTCTTCAACTACTGTACACTTTGCTTCACTGACTTTCTTTTGCCAATAGTAGTATGTGGCTTTGCTTACTCCATTCGTTCGGCAAAACTCTTTGATACTTTGCCCACTTTCAAGCCGGTTTTGTATTAATTGTGCCCACCTAGATAATTGTTGTTCAGTTGTTACTTTTTCCATGTCCATACAATCACTCCGTTTATTCTTTTTTACAGTGATTGTATCAACTATGCAACCATTTTACTATGTGATGATCTATTTGACGGTTACAAACTTTTTTAGCCAGTAACGAAATGTGGTGGGTACAATGCCGTTTTCTTTACACCATCCTTTAACACTTTGACCACTTTTCTTATACTCATCAAATTTTATCCTCCACCTTTTCTCAAGCTCTAAATCCTTTTTAGGCATTTAAAAACCTCCCGTCTGATATTTTTGCTTAAATCATATCAAACAAAGGAGGTTTCTACACTACGGTATGTGTTCCAGCGCTTACGCATAAAAGCAAGCATTTTATGAAAACATTCTTTCTATTTTTAAATTGATTTATAGTATCAAAGGTTTGATATTTATAGTGCTTCGATAAATAAAGAAAAGAGCCGGAAACATTACTGAATCCGGCTTTTTCTAAGTATTTCAATTCACAGTCAGTATAATCTTATTTAATAAATAAAGTATCAGTGTTATCCTTAAACATAAGCTCCAAGTGATATATTAAATTTGCTTTATCATAACCTTGCGGAAGCATTACTTTAAGTTGCTCTTCTGTATGTAGTTTTTTGGCGGTATCTTTATCAAATTGAATTTCAATAACATCATTTATAAGTTCAAATTTGATAATTCCACCATAAGAAGAGTATAATTCATCAATATAGGTTATATGAACTTTATCATGTCCTAACGCTATATCTTGTTCATCAAATTCCAAAGCTTTTTGAAGCAATAGATGTTCTTTTGTATTGAATTCATCATCAGCGAAACCCACCATAATTACATCGTCTTCAATACCAGCAAATACAAAATTTGATATAAGTTTGGTTGACATTTTCCCACTCACTCTCCATTTTACTTTATTTTTAAATAAACTACTTCTTTTTGGCTTTCCAGACTTTTGTTACTCCACCTTCACGCCACCTATAAGTTATATCAACATTTTTTTCAGTTGCTAACCTATTCATATAGCCCTTACATGAATTACAAGGAGGTAATTGACCTGTCATAATTACAATATCACCTTCATCAAGCGTATCTCCTCTAAATCTTGAAAATCTTGCTTCTGTATGGCTAGCATTTTGACCTTTTGGATAACCCATAGCTTTTTCTTCTGCTGTCATATTTCCGCTTACAAATCTTTCGTGGCTTTTAACATTCCCTTCGCTATTTTTAACCATAACATTTAGGTTATGATGGTCTGGGTCAACTCCTTTTGGTCCAGTCCTAGGAACAGGCTTATTCCCACCAACTCCCGCATTAGACTTATTAGACTTAAAACTAAATTTAAGAGGACACTTTTTACTACCGGCATTATGTACAAGAACGTTGTTCTCTGATACCAAGTATGTATGCCAGTCTTCTACTTCGAAGTTATAAGTCTTTACAGGCTCTTCCAGTCTCTCTCGGCGAATTTCTTTTATTTCCAGTACTTCCCCTGAGTAGAGCTTAACTTTATCTCCCTCTAAAAGATTTCCGGCTTCTACCCAACCTTTTCCTTCAACCCAGAATGGATGTGGTGCGGTAGATTTTATCTGTGAATATCCAACATATATATGAATTATTTCATATGTCTCATTTACAAATAGTTGCTTAACCGTTTTTAGTCCTTTTTCGCCTGTATCGACATTTACTGAATATACTTGGTCTCCAACCTTTATGTCTTCTATCCGTTTATGTCCGTCTTTTGTATACACAAGTGTATCGGCAGTAAAGCACATTCCTAATTCTGGATGCTTACATTCTCTCTTTACAATTGACTGAACTTTTGTCTTAACTCCGCTAAGCTTGTTAAGAACCTTGCTCTTCACACTGTTGGCTTTTTTCAGTACATTTTCACCAAAAGCAGTCTTAGCAAGCTTATTCATTCCCTTCTTGGTAAGGTTCCCTGCAAGTTTGCCTGCTCCCATGGTTACTAAATCTGTTGCACCTGCAAATAATGCTTCCTTTACATCCACCTTACCTTTTGATATATATTGCCCTACTGCATTTCCAACTACTGATCCTGCTGCACTTGCTGCTGCAGCTGCTATGAACGATGCTCCTCCTGTTGCTGCCCCTATTGCTCCGGTTATTGCTCCTTCTGCAAACGATCCGGCATATTCTCTCCAGCTTTTATTAAACTTTCCGTCTTCCATAAAGTCTGATACAGCTATTATTGCAGTGTTTACCAATCCTCCGATTAAAGCTCCGGCAGCTATATGCAACCAATGACCGTTAGGATCATCATATGTTATCGGGTCATTCTGGCAGTATGTATACAGGTTCAAACTAAGTGGATCGTTGTACTCTCCGGTATATGTATCTTCCGAAATAAATCTTGCTATTTTCGGGTCATAATATCTTGATCTTAGGTAATAATATCCTGTATCGTCATCATAATAGTAACCTGAGTACTTATACGGATTCGGTTTGCTTTCCAGTTGATATAATATGTTTCCAAATATATCATAATCATACTCATTTACTGTATTGGCTGCACCATCTACAAGCTTTACAACATCCGCATGTCCATTGTACAGATAATACAGAGTATCGGAATCTCCCTTTATCTTACGGGCAATCAGGTTGACTCCCTGGATATTATGGCTTTCTAATCCATCGCTTCTTACTTCAAGCAATATACTCTGTCCATCGTAGTAATACTTTGTGGTTACTCCGTCTACTGTTTTTTCAACTCTTAATCCGAAAGCATCATATTTACTTGTCGATGTACTGTCCTGTGTCTTTGCAACTTTTAACTGATTAAACCCATCAAACGTATATTCAGATACGTTTATTACATCCCCTGGCTCTGTTGCAGCTACCTTTATCTGATTACCATTTCCGTCATAGGTGTATACAGTAGTAATATTCGAACCATTACGCACTTCTAAAACATCTGTCAAACGGTTTGATCTATCGTAATGATATGTCAATTTTGAACTTACATCATTTAATGCGTCTTCAACCGTTTGTTCCTTTCGATTACCTGCTCCATCATAGGCGTAAGTTGTTGTTCTTCCACCCGGTTCGACTACTGTTTTTATTCTACCTAAGTTATCGTATTCAAAGCTTGTTTTTCCTTTTGGTTCAATCTTTGCTGTCTGCAAGCTGTTTTCATCATACTCATATTCATAGATATCCACTGATGAACCTACTTGATTGACAAGCTTTATCAATACGTTTCTTGCATCGTACTCATAGGTAGTCAATACATTATTCGGTAGCTTTAACGACTTTCTGTTTCCATTTTTGGTGTAAGCATAAGTTGTAGTTCCATCTTTAGTTGTAACCGTCTTCATTCGATTCATTTCATCGAATAAATACGTTGTTACATTACCTGAAGGATCTTTTATTTCCTTTATATTACCTTCTTCATCATATTCATACTCTACTGTCTTTCCGTCAGGTAATACTTTATTATCCAGCAGATTCAGTTCATTATAATTATATATGGTTTCTCCCGTTTCATCTACTGTTCTAACTACATTTCCTAAAGCATCGTAGTATGTTTCTCTTACATCTTTAACTACTTTTTCTTACTCCGTTTTCTTTTACTTTACGTGTTACAGTGTGGATTTCTAACATTGTTCATATTCATCATATGTGTATATATGTACCTGACCGTTCCTATCGGTTTTCTGCAGCAGCCTTCCAAACAAGTCATACTCATCATATGTTTCTGCTCTATCTTCTCCATCCAGCTATTTTTCCAGTCGGTACATCTTGTCATATGAATATGTATTCTTTCTAACTCCGTCAACTGTAACGGTCTTAATATTGCCAATTACATCATAGGTATAACTTGTAATCTCTCCTTCTGTACTTATAACTGTTTTTAGCCTGTCAAAATCATCATATTCATAGGTTGTCTTTAGGCGGTATACAGTCTCGCCTTTACTGTTAATTATCGGATGAACATTACTTTCCGAACTGTCATGCTCCTTCCAGTCGGTTACCCATACCTGATTTCCAACTGCGTCATAACCGTAATAACGGGTATTGTACATTGGGTTGGTTTCAGCAACTAACCTTCCAAGTTCGTCATACTCAAATATTGTTGAATTCATTTCTGCGTCGGTAGCTATCTTTTTATTACCGGCTTCATCATACAAAATGGCGCTAACAACTTCTTGTTTTACTCCATTCTCATCGGTATACCATGTTGTTGTTTTTATAACCTGGTTAAGCTTATTATACCTGTACTCAGTCTTATTATTTCTTCTGTCAATTTTCTCAATTACATTTCCTACGGAATCAAATACTGCTTCCGAATAATTAATTCTTGTAGCATCTATTACTTTTATTATGTTGTTTAATCCGTCGTATTCATAGGATGTAACATTACCTCTTGCATCTTTTACAGATTTAAGGTTACCTACTTCATCATACTCCTGTATTGTTTTATCTCCATTGTTTGTTTCAATTTTTATTCTCATTCGACCTAAAGCATCATTCTTTATTACTATTGGTCGGATTTTTGTTGAGGTTAGGTAGTCCTTCTCTGTCATAACTTCATATTTTACTGTTTTTCCGTCCTCAACAACGCTTTCATAGTTATACGAATAAGTGACGATTTTCTCCATGCTGTTGCCGTTTTTATCTTTAAGTCCTAAACCATCTACTTCTTTCGTAATCCTATTGAGAGCATCATATTCATACTCTATAATTTTTCCGTTAGGATCTATCTCCCTGTACGGATTATCATTTTCATCATATAAATACTCATAAACTGCCTCTTTTTCCTCTCCGTCTTCATTGTATTGAATTCTCTCTTTCCACTTTCTGTCCAGTTCGTCATAATCTATAAAGGTAACTCTGTTCTTCGCATCTGTTATCTTTATAACATTGCCATTTGCATCATACTCATATGTAGTTGTGTTATTTAATGGATCTATTACCTCAGTGACTCTGTTAAGCTCGTCATATTTGTATATAGTTGTAAACCCTCTTTTATCCGTTTCCGTTACCTTATTTCCTGCTTCATCATATGTATATGAAACTCTGTAGCCTTCTGCATCATATATTTGAACAGGTCTGTTGTTTCTGTCATATACTGTTTCTGTTACCAAATCTTCTTTCGGATAGTCCGGTCTGTCAGCAGCGAACCTTTCTTCTATCACAAAAGTCTTGTTACCTACATTATCATAAATGCTCTCGGTTCTCTTCAGTATTTTGCGCTCATTAGTTTGTGGGAATATCTCTTCAACTATAATTCTGTCGTTTTTGTCATAAGTATACTTGGTAGTATATCCTCTTGCATTGGTTACCTTTTGCAACCTTCCTGCAGCATCATACTCCTCATATGTACTGTTCCCTAAAGTGTCTATGATTTGAGTTCGGTTATTGTACAGATCATCATACTTGTACTCAGTAACTTTAAATTCTATAAGCTCACTATTCGGGTCTTTCTGGTCTACTCTTTTCTTCTCTGTTACGGTTTTAACCAGTCCCTTAATCTTTATGCCTGATTCATTTGTATAGTAGTCATATATCAACTCATTTCCTAAAGGATCAATTTCCTTAACTAATAGAGCACCTTTTGGACCGTACTTTCCTTCATTATCATAAACATAGGTTGTTGTATTACCCTTCTTATCTGTTTTTGATATCAGATTATGCTTATAAACAGGGTCATAAACCATTGAAGTTGTCTGTTTCAACGGGTCTACTGTACCTACAAGATTATTGTTTTCATCATATTCATTGGTTGTAGCATTGCCCCTCTTATCATACATTGTTTCTTTAATCTTAAGTCTCTTATCTTTTCCAGCTTCCAAATATTTTGTATATGCTTTGGTATTCGGATCTTTATTGTCTTCGAGAGTTCTTATGTCTACATCCGGTATTACTTCCCACTTATTAGAACCAGGGTCATAATAGGAATACTCATATACAACTTTATTACCTAATGCATCTACCTCTTCAACTACTCTCATATCAAGGTTGAATCTAACCCTTGATTCGTTACCTCTAGCATCTATAATGTATCTCTCGTTTGTAGCGTCACTGTATACCTGGTATGTAACATTTCCCTCTGCATCATATTGACGTACAATACGACCAAATACATCATAATCAATTTTCACTGCAGTATTGTTATTTGCATCTATTACTTTTACAATCCGGTCATTAGAATCATATTCGTATGTAGTTTCTTTCAATTCGCTGTCAATTACTTTCGTCAAAAGCCCATTGGAGTAGTTATATTTAACTGACCTATTGGTTAAAGGATCTTCTATACTTTCAACCTTACCATTGGCATTAAACGTAAAGTCTAACTTTCTGCCTACATCATCAATTACATAATCAATTTGTCCTTTACTATCATATATTATTCTAAGAGCATTACCTACTCTGTCCTCCAGCCTTATTAAAGTAAGCGTCAAACAGGCCCGCACATGAATGACACAATCATTAATAAAAATGGTTGGAAAAGTTCTGTAAATCGATAAAACTTTTTCAACCAAAACTTAATCTTTAATTTTTACAACCTATGTGCATCTAAATTAAGTTGGGTCTCTTTTCGCCTAACCATTCATTGAAAGCATTAGCAATTTCCATCCTGAACTCTTCATCTGACAAACCAGGAGAAGTTCCGAGTTCATATGCTCGATCTACAGTATGAGCAAATTTGTCCGCTAATTCACTGTTCTCATACTCCATATGGGGAAAATGCTCTATTACATATGCAGAATAATCCAAATCAAAAAATAACGTTCTATTTCGCCATTAATAAAATCCGTGATAAATTTAATCATAAATATCGTATGTTTTCCAACTCTCATTCGTCTTCCTCCCACGCATATTTCTCAAGCTCTGTTCTTTTGGATTGCGGTATAAACACCTTAGCAGGTATTTTCACGCTGCCGGGCAGAAAATCTGCAAACGAGCTCACATAACCAGGCTTTCCAAGATTGGGAGCTTGAGTAAATATCCACGACAAATATTCAAAAGGATTCAATCCATTCTCTTTTGCTGCTTCAACTAGGCTGTAGTACACCGCGCTCGCTCTCGCACCAGCTTGGCGTATTACTGAAAAGCCAGTTCTTGCGTCCGATTACGAAAGGCTTTATACTTCGCTCTGCACGGTTATTTGATATCTCCAATCGTCCATTCAGCATATACCTCTCAAGATATTTTCGCTGGTACTGAGCATATTGTACTGCTTTACCCAGATGGGTTTTGGGAAGTACATTTAATTTTCTTATCCAATCATAAAATTCATCTATGATAGGCTTTGATTGCTTTTCTCGTTCTTTTAACCGGTTTTCCGGGCATAGCAATGCAAACTGTTTCTCCAAATGAAACAGTTTATCGCAATATGCTACTCCCTTTGCAGCATTAGACATTGCTTGCTTTTCTTTGGGCAGGGCTTCCATTGCGTCAAAAAACTTTCGCCGTACATGGGCCCAACAACCTACTACAGTTATTTTTTCGGGCAACTTGTAATACCCGCTATATCCGTCTGCATGCAAATATCCCGAAAACCCTTTTAGAAATTCTTCCGGATGTATATGCTTTCTGTCCGACTGGTAGTCATAAAGTATTATCTGATGTCTTGTATCCCCGCTCGTTCGGTACAGCCACATGTAACTCTTTGACTGTGCCGCCTTCCCTGGCTCTTTTAGCACCTGCATGACTGTTTCATCTGCATGCAGTACCTCATGCTCACACAGCCGTTTCTTCATTTCCTCATATATCGGTTCCAACCAGTCCTCACAGGCTTTTATCAACCAATTTGACATCGTCTGCCTTGATATCTCAATGCCATTTTGTTTCCATTCCTGCTCCTGACGATATAAGGGAGAACCCATCATGAATTTTTGCGTCGCTATATGGGCAATTGTCTCGGGTGATGCAAAGCTTCCTTTTATGACCGGTTCAGGTGTATCTGCCTTTACAATCGGTGTATGGTCGGATGTTTTCTCACAATTCCTGCATGAATATACATGTCTAATATGACGCACTATTACCGCTTTAGCAGGTATAATCTTCAACTCATCACGGGTTTCTTTTCCCATTGTATGTAACCCACTACCGCACTCCGGACAAATACATTCCTTTTCGGGTAACTTGTGCTCAATTACCTCCACTGGTAAGTCTTCCGGAAGCTTATCTGTTGTCAGACGAGTTCTCTTACGGTAATAAGCTTTTACTTCTATCTTTTGTGGCTCGGAAATAGCTAAATTGTGAGTCTCTTCCTCTTCGTTAAAAAGATTGATTTGCTCAATCTTTGTTTGTTCACTGGATACACCGAATTGTTTACGCTTTGAAAGGCGCATTTGTTCCATAAACCATTGGACTTGTTGTTCCAATTCAGCTATCCTTCGTTCTTTTTCTTCAATTATATTAAGTAATTTTTCTACTGAAATTTCTTGTCTATTCATAGGATAATTTTACTATAAAAATTACATTAAATCCAGCTTTTTGATGGTTTTTAAGGAATTTCTTTATGAAATTTGACGCTCTAAAACCTCCTTTCGGCTAAGCTTTTTTTCCAATCTTGCACTGTCGATAAGGCAAGCTAATTCTTTTACATCAAGAAGCATTGTGGTTGAATCTTCTTCTGTTGGCCAGCGAAATCGACCTCGTTCCAATCGCTTAAAGTATAGCCAAAACCCATCTCCATCCCATTCAAGGATTTTTATCCTGTTTCTATTTCTGTTACAGAACACAAACAGTGCATTCATAAACGGATCAAGTGAAAAGCTTTCTTGTACCAGTGTTATTAATCCGTTGATGGATTTCCTCATATCCGTATATCTACAGCAAAGATACACTGGTTTTTCATTCCATCTTATCATAACGACATCAACACCTGGCAAACTTTTTTCAATAATTCTAAGTCTGTTTCCGTATTTACAGTGACATTACAGCCTATTAATTTTAATTTCCAGTGTAGCTTTTGCAGGGTACACCGGTTTCGATGCAAGTTGCATCCATCCACTTGGTACTTCGGCTTTGGGTTCTTTTACTTCTTCAACTACTGTACACTTTGCTTCACTAACTTTTTTCTGCCAATAGTAGTATGTGGCTTTGCTTACTCCATTCGTTCGGCAAAACTCTTTGATACTTTGCCCACTTTCAAGCCGGTTTTGTATTAATTGTGCCCACCTAGATAATTGTTGTTCAGTTGTTACTTTTTCCATGTCCATACAACCACTCCGTTTAATCTTTTTTACAGTGATTGTACCAACTACGCAACCATTCTACTATGTGATGATCTATTTGACGGTTACTTTAAATTTATAAAGAAAGCCGAGATTACTCTCGGCCTGTCTAAAAAAGTAGCTATCCATTCCTATAACCA
This sequence comes from Acetivibrio clariflavus DSM 19732, assembly GCF_000237085.1. GTDB lineage: Bacteria > Bacillota > Clostridia > Acetivibrionales > Acetivibrionaceae > Acetivibrio > Acetivibrio clariflavus. The sequence continues at coordinate 2,682,223 of NC_016627.1, forward strand.
GTTATTTTTAATTCATATCCTTTGGCAACTATACTATACACATAATCGTAAGTAGATAGGATGTAGTGTTTATAACTTTTCTCATCTAACCCTAGTTCGATAAGTAATTTAGAATCATGTATTTCATCAAAACTGGACTCAATTTCCCAATTACATATTTCAAGTTCTCTGCATTCAAAGGCTTGAATCTGATAAAAACTGAGTTCATATGCAAGCCACCTATGCCCAAAAGGATTATTTTCACAAAGATCCCCATTTATTTCTCCGCTAAAAGTTAATCTATTTGGAGAAAAACATTGTTTAACGCTATCTAGATAAATGCAGTCACGTCCGTCTAATTTGCCCAACTCTGTAACTATAGAATTGTTTTTACTCATATTACCACCTCACTTCTGGCATCTTACCACCATTAATTGTTGTGAATCGTTTTACTGTGGCAAAATTTTGTATTTCTTCAGGTGTTGCCCAACGAGTATTGACCTTTACCTTTGCCTTCCTAGCCGCATAAAGTCGTCTATTGTCCAAAGTAAATACCGTGTGTTTTCCAACATTTTGTGAAGCCAACTTTTGTTGTACATCTGCCGGAAGATCTTTGTATTTCACTATTCGAATTGGTTCCATTTTTTCTGCATAACTTGGGTCATTTTTAAGTCTGTAAATAGTATCTTTTATATTCGTACCATCCGAAAACTTTGAGTCAATACTTTTCTGACTAAAATTAATAGTTCTTGAATCTCGTAGCTTTGATTTTACATTATTATTTCCCGCATTAGACTTATTAGACTTAAAACTAAATTTAAGAGGACACTTTTTACTACCGGCATTATGTACAAGAACGTTGTTCTCTGATACCAAGTATGTATGCCAGTCTTCTACTTCGAAGTTATAAGTCTTTACAGGCTCTTCCAGTCTCTCTCGGCGAATTTCTTTTATTTCCAGTACTTCCCCTGAGTAGAGCTTAACTTTATCTCCCTCTAAAAGATTTCCGGCTTCTACCCAACCTTTTCCTTCAACCCAGAATGGATGTGGTGCGGTAGATTTTATCTGTGAATATCCTACATATATATGAATCAACTCATATGTCTCATTCACAAATAGCTGTTTAACCGTTTTTAGTCCTTTTTTCGCCTGTATCGACATTTACTGAATATACTTGGTCTCCAACCTTTATGTCTTCTATCCGTTTATGTCCGTCTTTTGTATACACAAGTGTATCGGCAGTAAAGCACATTCCTAATTCTGGATGCTTACATTCTCTCTTTACAATTGACTGAACTTTTGTCTTAACTCCGCTAATCTTGTTAAGAACCTTGCTCTTCACACTGTTGGCTTTTTTCAGTACATTTTCACCAACAGCAGTCTTAGCGAACTTATTCATACCCTTCTTTGTAAGGTTTCCTGCAAGTTTCCCTGCTCCCATGGTTACTAAATCTGTTGCACCTGCAAATAATGCTTCCTTTACATCCACCTTACCTTTTGATATATATTGCCCTACTGCATTTCCAACTACTGATCCTGCTGCACTTGCTGCTGCAGCTGCTATGAACGATGCTCCTCCTGTTGCTGCCCCTATTGCTCCGGTTATTGCTCCTTCTGCAAACGATCCGGCATATTCTCTCCAGCTTTTATTAAACTTTCCGTCTTCCATAAAGTCTGATACAGCTGTTATTGCAGTGTTTACCAATCCTCCGATTAAAGCTCCGGCAGCTATATGCAACCAATGACCGTTAGGATCATCATATGTAATCGGGTCATTCTGGCAGTATGTATACAGGTTCAAACTAAGTGGATCGTTGTACTCTCCGGTATATGTATCTTCCGAAATAAATCTTGCTATTTTCGGATCATAATATCTTGATCTTAGGTAATAATATCCTGTATCGTCATCATAATAGTAACCTGAGTACTTATACGGATTCGGTTTGCTTTCCAGTTGATATAATATGTTTCCAAATATATCATAATCATACTCATTTACTGTATTGGCTGCACCATCTACAAGCTTTACAACATCCGCATGTCCATTGTACAGATAATACAGAGTATCGGAATCTCCCTTTATCTTACGGGCAATCAGGTTGACTCCCTGGATATTATGGCTTTCTAATCCATCGCTTCTTACTTCAAGCAATATACTCTGTCCATCGTAGTAATACTTTGTGGTTACTCCGTCTACTGTTTTTTCAACTCTTAATCCGAAAGCATCATATTTACTTGTCGATGTACTGTCCTGTGTCTTTGCAACTTTTAACTGATTAAACCCATCAAACGTATATTCAGATACGTTTATTACATCCCCTGGCTCTGTTGCAGCTACCTTTATCTGATTACCATTTCCGTCATAGGTGTATACAGTAGTAATATTCGAACCATTACGCACTTCTAAAACATCTGTCAAACGGTTTGATCTATCGTAATGGTATGTCAATTTTGAACTTACATCATTTAATGCGTCTTCAACCCATCAGGTAACTCCTTATAATCTAGCTCATCATATGTGTAGCTATGTAACTGACCATTCCTATCGCTTTTTTGCAGTAATCTTCCAATTTCATCATTCGAACATTTTAATTTTATTTCGTCTTCTATTAAAGAACATAAGCAAACTTGTTAAAAAGCGGTCTAATGAAAATCTCGTTTGAATTATAGTTGCTAAATTATCTATTAATTTGCTAGTATCTATATGTAAGCGTCAAATTGACGCTTACGCTAATTACCTGTTAGGATGCTTTTAGGGCACCATTTCTGCCCGGAGCAGGGACGAACTTCAATAGGTCCAAACTCGTCCACACATATCACTCGCGCATGCTCATTGTAGTCAGTATTGTAGGCTTCTTGGATGAGTTACTAATGCTCCAGTCCAAAATTTTTTCTATTAAGCCTAATTAATTCGTCCATATCAAATTCAGCATATTTTTCAATGAATGAATTATATCCATGTTCCAACTTATAATCTATTTCTTCCTTATAGAGTGGAATAACTGCAAAAAAGTTAATTGTCTTATTTCTATTAACTTTCAACTTAATAAACTCCTCATTAACTAATATAGGAGGCAACAAGATTATACCACAAAATTTTGTGTTATCGGCATAGTGCTGTGGTGGTTCACCATTAGGCATTGTATGTCCCCAAGACAACCATGTTCCATACTCATGTGGAAAACGTGCCAGCATTTTGAGCAAACCTAAAGGCCAATAATTTCTGTTGTCCTTTAATTCCTTATCTGAAACTTTCCAATCCGCTGGAAGGCATATCATCAACTCTGAAAACTTCCACTCCTCTTGACCCTTAGGAACATTCATCGGCATTGAGCTCATTCCCATTGTAACGAATGTATGATAATTCCTTTCTTCAGATGGTTCAATATGGTAAATGTCAATATGAACAGTATCTGAAAATATTTCATGATATGCATATGAAGGCTTACCGATATATCTCTCAATATGCTTTAGCAGTAATTCAGATTCTGCAGAATTAAAAACAGGAGGTTTCCAACCCATTTTGTTTTTACTCTCGTATATATAAGTCGTATGTTCAGAGTTTTCCTCTTTAAATTTTTTAAACAATGTATATCACCCCAATTTACAAATAAATAGTAAGTTAGTTTACTGTTCCTTATTCATTATAAGTATTATATTTTTATTTAAGAACAGATTACTTAGGATGCAAAAATAAAGATATGCTTATACTTATTAAATCAACTTTCGCAGGAAACAACTGATAGCTTTGCCTTGATATGAACAGGCAAACAAGTGACAAAGTAGTTGAGAAACTCGTTGACTGTTTCCTTTGTCAAAAGCAGTTTTTCCTGTAAAGTAGTTTTTAAAGCCTCTATTATAAGCTGCAGTGCCTCATGGAATTTAATGTCCTCAAGTTCATCGCAGCAATAGTAGAACAAAGTACCAATAGTGCGTAAATCAGTATTATTGCGGTTCTCAACCGCTAACATAATGTACCTTGAAAAAACAATAGTTGTATGGGCAACCATCATATCATAAGAACGACCTTGAAATTCCTTAGCCAGCTTAAGGTATGACTTACACATCTTGAAGAATACCTCTATGTCCCAGCGTTTTCCGTATATCCTGATTATCTCTGTTTCGGGAAGACTAGTATCTGTAGATATGAGAGCTAGCCATTTACTCTTGTTTCTTCGGTCACGGACAAAGACAATTTTTGCTGGAATGTGGTTTCCTTCTTTATCGTGTAATTCTACCATAACTGAAGCAAGGTATTTTGATCTTCCTCTACGTTTCCTGACAGTTCGGTATATCTCTCTCAATGATTTTTTTCACCATTGAAGTTATAGTAAATCTTGGGAGTATCCTTTACCATAGCTATCACATTAAGATTCATCTTACAAATTTTGATAATAGTAGCCGGAAAGGAGAACCAACTGTCAAATAAAACATATTTTGCTTTAATACCGGTAGCAACTGCTTGTTCCAGCATAGACAGAGCAGATTCCGGTGAAGTGGCTAAGGCATTCTGTCGGCGTTTAAAACCAACGGTTCTTTTATCTATAGTATTTTTCGCTGGATTAATGCAAACCCTTGGATTTGTTGAACTTAAAAGGTTGAAGGCCACAGGAATAAATGAATTACCGTCTGTCCAACCAAGTGTAAGCATACGAAAGCCTTTTTTATTCTTATTGCCGTCAGCATGATCTTTGACCCAACTTAAAAGCTCAACTGACTTGCTTCTTGTCCTACTGTAGAAGGAATCGTCAATTACAAAGGCATCAACCCGTTCATCTGACGTTAATCTATCGATATGATGATTTATGACCTTTGCAGAAAGCAAATATAAAAATCTTTGCCAGTTGATATGTATGGAATTTAAGAATCTGTAGACCACATCCCTTGCAAATGGTATATCAAAGCTTTCTGCTTTATAGTTCATAAACAGATTTTTGCCTGTAAAAACAAGTTCAAACAGTACTTTGAATACCGTAAGACAAGGAATACCTTTATCTTTATATGCGTTTGACTTTTTTAACAGATAGCCTACAGAAAACATTTTGAAAAAGTTATCAACTGTCAAAGAAAATCTATTTTCTTCCTTAACCTTCTGTGATACAATAGACATGTTCAAGAACCTCCAAATTGTCGATTTAATAGGGTTTGGATACTTCTATTATATCACATAGAAGGGGGTTCTTGTATTTTTTTATTGCCCAAATCTATTGATTTTTCAATGTTCAGTGCACATTATTCACGTGCGAAAGTTGATTTATTAAAAAATATAAGCATATCTATTATTATTAAAATATCATTAGCTCTCCTTTAGGCCATTTTCCATTCCAACCACATGGTAAATGACCCGCTTCGTACACTTTTAAAAGCTCCATAAAAAATCCCGGCTCCTTTTGCTCAGCGTATACTTGTTCCATAATCGCATGTATAATATCCCATTTTACGCTGTCTTCAATCTCCCTTTTCAATGAGTTATTCTCAAGATATAAAACTATTCTTGGTTGAAGCTTTTCTTGTATAAATTCTCTTGCTTCCTTTGCAAACTTATTCCACTGCCTATACTTGTCAGGATAGTTATCATGTAGGTACTGTGTATTCTCATTACTCCTTTCTAATGTAAATTCTTCCCATTTACTACTCAAACAATTTTTTTGAGCCTTTTTCCAATTGTCTAAATATTTTATAGGATATATAATCTCTATATCTGATTTATTTCCACAGTTACAAAACCAGTTGATTTTATCTATTCTTTCTAATATATCGTTCTGTATAAGCATAAATAATTCCTCCTGTCTATGATATTATACTATTCAAAAAACGTTTAATACTATTTATTCTTCCTGGAATTCTAGTAACCTCCATACCACCAGTCAAACCATATTGTCTCCTTTGCTTAATAGCAGCTTTTGTATAAGCGTCAAACAGGCCCGCACATGAATTACACAATCATTAATAAAAATGGTTGGAAAAGTTTTAAAAATCAACAAAACTTTTTTAACCAGAAACCTAAGCTTTAATTCTATAACCTATGTGCATCTAAATTAAGTTGGGTCTCTTTCCGCCTAATCATTCATTGAAAGCATTGGCAATTTCCATCCTGAACTCTTCATCTGACAAACCAAGAGATGTTCCAAGTTCATATGCCTGATCTACAGTATCAGCAAATCTTTCCGTTAATTCGCTGTTCTCATGCCCCATATGGAGAAAATGTTCTATTACATAACCAGAATAATCCAAATACAAAAAAATAACGTTCTATTTCACCATTAATAAAATCCGTGATAAATTTGATCATAAATATCATATGTTTTCCAACTTTCATTCGTCTTCCTCCCACGCATATTTCTCAGGCTCTGTTCTTTTGGATTGCGGTATAAACACCTTAGCAGGTATTTTCATGCCACCAGGCAGAAAATCAGCAAATGTGCTCACATAACCTGGTTTCCCTAGATTAGGGGCTTGACTAAATATCCATGACAAATATTCAAAAGGATTCAATCCATTCTCTTTTGCTGTTTCAACTAGGCTGTAGTACACCGCGCTCGCTCTCGCACCACTTGGCGTATTACTGAAAAGCCAGTTCTTGCGTCCGATTACGAAAGGCTTTATACTTCGCTCTGCACGGTTATTTGATATCTCCAATCGTCCATTCAGCATATACCTCTCAAGATATTTTCGCTGGTACTGAGCATATTGTACTGCTTTACCCAGATGGGTTTTGGGAAGTACATTTAATTTTCTTATCCAATCATAAAATTCATCTATGATAGGCTTTGATTGCTTTTCTCGTTCTTTTAACCGGTTTTCCGGGCATAGCAATGCAAACTGTTTCTCCAAATGAAACAGTTTATCGCAATATGCTACTCCCTTTGCAGCATTAGACATTGCTTGCTTCTCTTTGGGCAGGGCTTCCATTGCGTCAAAAAACTTTCGCCGTACATGGGCCCAACAACCTACTACAGTTATTTTTTCGGGCAATTTGTAATACACGCTATATCCGTCTGCATGTAAGTATCCACTAAATTCTTTTAGAAATTCCTCCGGATGTATATGTTTTCTGTCCGGCTGGTAGTCATAAAGTATTATCTGATGTTTTGCCTCCCCGCTCGTTCGGTACAGCCACATGTAACTCTTCGACTGTGCCGCCTTCCCTGGTTCTTTTAGCACCTGTACCACTGTTTCATCTGCATGCAGTACCTCATGCTCACACAGCCGTTTCTTCATCTCCTCATATATCGGTTCCAGCCAATTCTCACAGGCTTTTATCAACCAATTTGACATTGTCTGCCTTGATATCTCAATGCCATTTTGTTTCCATTCCTGCTCCTGACGATATAAGGGAGAACCCATCATGAATTTTTGCGTCGCTATATGGGCAATTGTCTCAGGAGATGCAAAACTTCCCTTTATGACCGGTTCCGGTATATCTGCCTTTACAATGGAAGTATGGTCTGAAGTTTCTTCACAGTTCCGGCATGAATAAACATGCCTAATATGACGCACTATTACCGCTTTTGCCGGAATAATCTTCAACTCATCACGAGTTTCCTTTCCCATTGTATGCAATTCACTACCGCATTCCAGGCAAATACATTCCTTTTCGGGTAACTTGTGCTCTATTACCTCCACCGGTAAATCTTCAGGAAGTTTATCTGTTGTTAGACGTGTTCTCTTACGGTAATGAGCTTTTACTTCTATCCTTTCTTGCTCGGTAATAGCTAAATTATGAGTCTCTTCCTCTTCATTATTAAAAAGATTGATTTGCTCAATCTTTGTTTGTTCACTGGATACACCGAATTGTTTACGCTTTGAAAGGCGCATTTGTTCCATGAACCATTGGACTTGCTGTTCCAACTCGGCAATCCTGCGATCCTTTTCTTCAATTATACCAAGTAATTTTTCTACTGAAATTTCTTGTCTCTTCATGGGATAATATTACCATAAAAATTACATTAAATCCAGCTTTTTGATCCTTTTTTTGAATTTCTTCTTACGAAATTTGACGCTCTAAAACTTCCTTTCTCCTGAGCTTTTTCTCTAATCTGGCACTATCAATAAGACAAGCTAATTCGTTTACATCAAGAAGCATTGTGGTTGAATCTTCTTCTGTTGGCCAGCGAAATCGCCCTCGTTCTAGCCTCTTAAAGTACAGCCAAAACCCATCTCCATCCCATTCAAGGATTTTTATCCTGTTTCTATTTCTGTTACAGAACACAAACAGTGCATTCATAAACGGATCAAGTGAGAAACTTTCTTGTACCAGTGTTATTAATCCGTTGATAGATTTCCTCATATCCGTTAATCTTCCGCAAAGATACACTGGTTTTTCATTCCATCTTATCATAACGACATCAACACCTGGCAAACTTTTTTCAATAATTCTAAGTCTGTTTCCGTATTTACAGTGACATTACAGCCATTAATTTTAATTTCCAGTGTAGCTTTTGCAGGGTACACCGGTTTCGATGCAAGCTGCATCCATCCACTTGGTACTTCGATTTTGGATTCTTTTACTTCTTCAACTACTGTACACTTTGCTTCACTGACTTTCTTTTGCCAATAGTAGTATGTAGCTTTGCTTACTCCATTCGTTCGGCAAAACTCTTTGATACTTTGCCCACTTTCAAGCCGGTTTTGTATTAATTGTGCCCACCTAGATAATTGTTGTTCAGTTGTTACTTTTTCCATGTCCATACAATCACTCCGTTTATTCTTTTTTACAGTGATTGTATCAACTATGCAACCATTTTACTATGTGATGATCTATTTGACGGTTACTTTTAAAGTATAGGAATTTATATCTTTCGGGGACGAGTGGAGATATTGAAACAAGTGAAACAGAGAGTACGCACTAAAAATTTACAAGGTAAAAAATACCTGTAAAATTTTAAGAAAAAATGATATAATCCAAAAATATGAATGACAAAGATAACATACTAAAACAAATAACTTATTCATCGTTCTAAAGATGCACATAAAATTCGGGTGAGTCAAAAAATCAGCCAGCTTGAAATCTCAAACAGGCTGATTCTTTAATAAGGTAAAAAATTTTTTCGTGAAAGTTTAATTTTCAGCTACTCCTAGCAAAGGTCTTAATTTCCTTAAATCCTCTTCTAATAATGAAAATTCTTCCTTAAGCTCTTTCCGATAAGTATTTAACTTTTCACTTTCTATTAATTCAATAAGTTTTTCTTTAATTGATTCAATTCCAATACCCTCACTGATTAAAAGTAGTGCAATGCTAAAATATATAATACTTCCCTCGGTTTCAGTAAAATCCTCAGCATGTTCATATTCATTTAAAGTAGCCAGAATTGAATGCTCGACCGAATACTTCATTTCGTATCTAAATCTACAAAAGTCTTCTTTTACACATTCTTTCAATTCATCATATCCAAAAACCATTTTGATTACCTCACTTTCCAACTATTACATTTAGCTTAACATTTGGGAACATCCGCCTAAATTCAAGTACAATATTTGAACAGCTTTGACAACAGGGTAATTCTGAATACAGATTAACTGTTCCGTTGATATTCTTATTTTTTATCCCTGAGGCTATATCTTCAAGTATTTTTGCTTCAGTGTCATGAAAACGTGGGAAAGAATCATCAACATATGAATTGAAAATTCTTTCATTTTCAGGTTTTAAATATGAAAAGTCAGCAATGTCAGCTCCTTTATCTACAGAACTATTAATTTTACTATGTGCAATGTACTCATTTTTTAAGCCATTAATATCAACCTCAGCATAAGCCATATTGCCTCTCTTACTTAAATTGGTATTTGGCATTTTATTTCTGATGGAATTTAGGGTGCTTTGATATTCAGTGGAAGTCTTACCAACTCCCGCATTAGACTTATTAGACTTAAAACTAAATTTAAGAGGACACTTTTTACTACCGGCATTATGTACAAGAACATTGTTCTCTGATACCAAATATGTATGCCAGTCTTCTACCTCAAAGTTATACGTTTTTACAGGCTCTTCCAGTCTCTCTCGGCGAATTTCTTTTATTTCCAGTACTTCCCCTGAGTAGAGCTTAACTTTATCTCCCTCTAAAAGATTTCCGGCTTCTACCCAACCTTTTCCTTCAACCCAGAATGGATGTGGTGCGGTAGATTTTATCTGTGAATATCCTACATATATATGAATCAACTCATATGTCTCATTCACAAATAGCTGTTTAACCGTTTTTAGTCCTTTTTCGCCTGTATCGACATTTACTGAATATACTTGGTCTCCAACCTTTATGTCTTCTATCCGTTTATGTCCGTCTTTTGTATACACAAGTGTATCGGCAGTAAAGCACATTCCTAATTCTGGATGCTTACATTCTCTCTTTACAATTGACTGAACTTTTGTCTTAACTCCGCTAATCTTGTTAAGAACCTTGCTCTTCACACTGTTGGCTTTTTTCAGTACATTTTCACCAAAAGCAGTCTTAGCAAGCTTATTCATTCCCTTCTTGGTAAGGTTCCCTGCAAGTTTGCCTGCTCCCATGGTTACTAAATCTGTTGCACCTGCAAATAATGCTTCCTTTACATCAACCTTACCTTTTGATATATATTGCCCTACTGCATTTCCAACTACTGATCCTGCTGCACTTGCTGCTGCAGCTGCTATGAACGATGCTCCTCCTGTTGCTGCCCCTATTGCTCCGGTTATTGCTCCTTCTGCAAACGATCCGGCATATTCTCTCCAGCTTTTATTAAACTTTCCGTCTTCCATAAAGTCTGATACAGCTGTTATTGCAGTGTTTACCAATCCTCCGATTAAAGCTCCGGCAGCTATATGCAACCAATGACCGTTAGGATCATCATATGTTATCGGGTCATTCTGGCAGTATGTATACAGGTTCAAACTAAGTGGATCGTTGTACTCTCCGGTATATGTATCTTCCGAAATAAATCTTGCTATTTTCGGGTCATAATATCTTGATCTTAGGTAATAATATCCTGTATCGTCATCATAATAGTAACCTGAGTACTTATACGGATTCGGTTTGCTTTCCAGTTGATATAATATGTTTCCAAATATATCATAATCATACTCATTTACTGTATTGGCTGCACCATCTACAAGCTTTACAACATCCGCATGTCCATTGTACAGATAATACAGAGTATCGGAATCTCCCTTTATCTTACGGGCAATCAGGTTGACTCCCTGGATATTATGGCTTTCTAATCCATCGCTTCTTACTTCAAGCAATATACTCTGTCCATCGTAGTAATACTTTGTGGTTACTCCGTCTACTGTTTTTTCAACTCTTAATCCGAAAGCATCATATTTACTTGTCGATGTACTGTCCTGTGTCTTTGCAACTTTTAACTGATTAAACCCATCAAACGTATATTCAGATACGTTTATTACATCCCCTGGCTCTGTTGCAGCTACCTTTATCTGATTACCATTTCCGTCATAGGTGTATACAGTAGTAATATTCGAACCATTACGCACTTCTAAAACATCTGTCAAACGGTTTGATCTATCGTAATGATATGTCAATTTTGAACTTACATCATTTAATGCGTCTTCAACCGTTTGTTCCTTTCGATTACCTGCTCCATCATAGGCGTAAGTTGTTGTTCTTCCACCCGGTTCGACTACTGTTTTTATTCTACCTAAGTTATCGTATTCAAAGCTTGTTTTCCTTTTGGTTCAATCTTTGCTGTCTGCAAGCTGTTTTCATCATACTCATATTCATAGATATCCACTGATGAACCTACTTGATTGACAAGCTTTATCAATACGTTTCTTGCATCGTACTCATAGGTAGTCAATACATTATTCGGTAGCTTTAACGACTTTCTGTTTCCATTTTTGGTGTAAGCATAAGTTGTAGTTCCATCTTTAGTTGTAACCGTCTTCATTCGATTCATTTCATCGAATAAATACGTTGTTACATTACCTGAAGGATCTTTTATTTCCTTTATATTACCTTCTTCATCATATTCATACTCTACTGTCTTTCCGTCAGGTAATACTTTATTATCCAGCAGATTCAGTTCATTATAATTATATATGGTTTCTCCCGTTTCATCTACTGTTCTAACTACATTTCCTAAAGCATCGTAGTATGTTTCTCTTACATCTTTAACTACTTTTTCTACTCCGTTTTCTTTTACTTTACGTGTTACAGTGTGGATTTCAACATTGTCATATTCATCATATGTGTATATATGTACCTGACCGTTCCTATCGGTTTTCTGCAGCAGCCTTCCAAACAAGTCATACTCATCATATGTTTCTGCTCTATCTTCTCCATCCAGCATTTTTTCCAGTCGGTACATCTTGTCATATGAATATGTATTCTTTCTAACTCCGTCAACTGTAACGGTCTTAATATTGCCAATTACATCATAGGTATAACTTGTAATCTCTCCTTCTGTACTTATAACTGTTTTTAGCCTGTCAAAATCATCATATTCATAGGTTGTCTTTAGGCGGTATACAGTCTCGCCTTTACTGTTAATTATCGGATGAACATTACTTTCCGAACTGTCATGCTCCTTCCAGTCGGTTACCCATACCTGATTTCCAACTGCGTCATAACCGTAATAACGGGTATTGTACATTGGGTTGGTTTCAGCAACTAACCTTCCAAGTTCGTCATACTCAAATATTGTTGAATTCATTTCTGCGTCGGTAGCTATCTTTTTATTACCGGCTTCATCATACAAAATGGCGCTAACAACTTCTTGTTTTACTCCATTCTCATCGGTATACCATGTTGTTGTTTTTATAACTTGGTTAAGCTTATTATACCTGTACTCAGTCTTATTATTTCTTCTGTCAATTTTCTCAATTACATTTCCTACGGAATCAAATACTGCTTCCGAATAATTAATTCTTGTAGCATCTATTACTTTTATTATGTTGTTTAATCCGTCGTATTCATAGGATGTAACATTACCTCTTGCATCTTTTACAGATTTAAGGTTACCTACTTCATCATACTCCTGTATTGTTTTATCTCCATTGTTTGTTTCAATTTTTATTCTCATTCGACCTAAAGCATCATTCTTTATTACTATTGGTCGGATTTTTGTTGAGGTTAGGTAGTCCTTCTCTGTCATAACTTCATATTTTACTGTTTTTCCGTCCTCAACAACGCTTTCATAGTTATACGAATAAGTGACGATTTTCTCCATGCTGTTGCCGTTTTTATCTTTAAGTCCTAAACCATCTACTTCTTTCGTAATCCTATTGAGAGCATCATATTCATACTCTATAATTTTTCCGTTAGGATCTATCTCCCTGTACGGATTATCATTTTCATCATATAAATACTCATAAACTGCCTCTTTTTCCTCTCCGTCTTCATTGTATTGAATTCTCTCTTTCCACTTTCTGTCCAGTTCGTCATAATCTATAAAGGTAACTCTGTTCTTCGCATCTGTTATCTTTATAACATTGCCATTTGCATCATACTCATATGTAGTTGTGTTATTTAATGGATCTATTACCTCAGTGACTCTGTTAAGCTCGTCATATTTGTATATAGTTGTAAACCCTCTTTTATCCGTTTCCGTTACCTTATTTCCTGCTTCATCATATGTATATGAAACTCTGTAGCCTTCTGCATCATATATTTGAACAGGTCTGTTGTTTCTGTCATATACTGTTTCTGTTACCAAATCTTCTTTCGGATAGTCCGGTCTGTCAGCAGCGAACCTTTCTTCTATCACAAAAGTCTTGTTACCTACATTATCATAAATGCTCTCGGTTCTCTTCAGTATTTTGCGCTCATTAGTTTGTGGGAATATCTCTTCAACTATAATTCTGTCGTTTTTGTCATAAGTATACTTGGTAGTATATCCTCTTGCATTGGTTACCTTTTGCAACCTTCCTGCAGCATCATACTCCTCATATGTACTGTTCCCTAAAGTGTCTATGATTTGAGTTCGGTTATTGTACAGATCATCATACTTGTACTCAGTAACTTTAAATTCTATAAGCTCACTATTCGGGTCTTTCTGGTCTACTCTTTTCTTCTCTGTTACAGTTTTAACCAGTCCCTTAATCTTTATGCCTGATTCATTTGTATAGTAGTCATATATCAACTCATTTCCTAAAGGATCAATTTCCTTAACTAATAGAGCACCTTTTGGACCGTACTTTCCTTCATTATCATAAACATAGGTTGTTGTATTACCCTTCTTATCTGTTTTTGATATCAGATTATGCTTATAAACAGGGTCATAAACCATTGAAGTTGTCTGTTTCAACGGGTCTACTGTACCTACAAGATTATTGTTTTCATCATATTCATTGGTTGTAGCATTGCCCCTCTTATCATACATTGTTTCTTTAATCTTAAGTCTCTTATCTTTTCCAGCTTCCAAATATTTTGTATATGCTTTGGTATTCGGATCTTTATTGTCTTCGAGAGTTCTTATGTCTACATCCGGTATTACTTCCCACTTATTAGAACCAGGGTCATAATAGGAATACTCATATACAACTTTATTACCTAATGCATCTACCTCTTCAACTACTCTCATATCAAGGTTGAATCTAACCCTTGATTCGTTACCTCTAGCATCTATAATGTATCTCTCGTTTGTAGCGTCACTGTATACCTGGTATGTAACATTTCCCTCTGCATCATATTGACGTACAATACGACCAAATACATCATAATCAATTTTCACTGCAGTATTGTTATTTGCATCTATTACTTTTACAATCCGGTCATTAGAATCATATTCGTATGTAGTTTCTTTCAATTCGCTGTCAATTACTTTCGTCAAAAGCCCATTGGAGTAGTTATATTTAACTGACCTATTGGTTAAAGGATCTTCTATACTTTCAACCTTACCATTGGCATTAAACGTAAAGTCTAACTTTCTGCCTACATCATCAATTACATAATCAATTTGTCCTTTACTATCATATATTATTCTAAGAGCATTACCTACTCTGTCCTCCAGCCTTATTAAACGCTTGGTGGATACGTCAAATACGTATTTTGACATGTCATCACTAGTTACAATATATTCATTACCTTGTTTTTCTAATGTATCATTTGACCAGAACGGAGCCTTATAGCTTCCATCTCCTTTAACTTCAAATGATACCTTTGTGCCTGTCGGATATGTAATTTCAATAGTACTTATCTCATCAACATAAGTTGCAGACACATAAGCATTTGTATTTCCGTTGTAATTTATTTTGTGCCAACCGCTTCCTCCTGCTCCATTTTCCAATATTTCTAAATTTGTACCTTTGGAGACTTTTCCAATAATGCTATGATTTGTACTTGGCCCTGACCTTACATTCAGCAAACTTGCTGTAACTTTTGCAGAGCTTACCTTCTCTTCAAGCTTAGCATCAAAGTTTGTTCTGAATCCTTTACCTACTATAGAGTCTTCTTTATTGGAATTTGAATTATAGGTCCTTTCAAATACAATATCATAACCATTGCTTTGTATTTGAATATCTTTATGAGTTTCCATATAGCTTCCGGTAAGAAGGTTTGTACCTGAACCTGTAATCCACTCATTGGAATAGCTGTTTTCCATTCCTTTATATTCATCTGAAAACTCTATATTAACTGAGTTCTGAGGTCTGTATGTTCCTTCTACATAACTTTGCAAAGCCAATTGTTCACTCAGTTGAGCACACATATCAGACAGCTGAGATATCAGTTCATCTTCTGTCATATTATTATTTTGGTTTATCCAAAAGCTCTTTCCAGGAACAGCACCGTTTTGTGCTATTATAGCTAGCTGGTTATATTGAGCATTAGCTCCTACTGCTACTGTATCTACAACAAAACCTTTAGGTGCTAAATCTCTTACAGCTTGTGTTATATAATTGAAACGGTTTAAAGGCCCGCTTGAAAAGCCTATTATTATCTTTTTATTAGTTGCACTGCTAAAATACCTATCTAATATTGACCCTTTCGAAGGTACATCTCCAGGTCTTGGTGGCAATGGATATCCGCTATTTCTTCTTGCATAAAGATCATTGCTAAGAACATAATCCAGTCTCTGCATTATTGTTCCTGCATCACCCGTAAATTCGGATCCTCCATCCACTATGACCTCTTCAACCATGAAATCCCCATTTGCTACATTTAAAGAAATTGAATCGTCATAGATTAATATTCCAACCCTTACATAATTCTCAAAGGACGGATTTGAGGTTAAATATTGTCCAAGGACATATGCAGCTATTTCTCTTATACTTGCAGGATCATTACTTTTTGCTTGGGCAGACTCATCTATAAACATAATAATGTCCACTGGCTGTGAAGAAGGTGCAAGAGATCGATTGCCTATCACAAACGATCCAAGGACTTCTGTCTGGCCTTTTATAATAGAATTTGCTGTATCGGGCGAACCTGAAATTGTTGCAAATTGATTGGTTGAATTGTTAAAGTACAAAATCCCCAAATCACTTTCAGATATACCATTTAGGTTTGTTTTATCATAATTGCAAGTTATATCTGCCTTAATTATTACAAAACCACCGGCTTCTATATCTATAGGCTCCCCTGCTATACCCGATATGTAATTTCCATTAATATCTTTGAACTTAGGATTCTCCGATGTAAATATTTGAAGTGGTGCAATTATAAAGTTTCCATCACCCAAAACATCTACACTTATTCTACCGTCTCTGCTTATAGCTTGTCTTTTTGATGTTATTTCAGATACATTTGAATTAGCTACCAAAGGTCCTGTACCCAATAAAACCTCTGCACCATCATATAGTCCGTCTTTATCGGTATCGGGTGACAAAGGATCTGTACCCAAAATAATTTCATATCCATCACTTAGTCCATCACCATCTGTATCTGTCTGTGTTGGATTGGTACAATATAGCAACTCATCAATATTTGATATTCCATCACCGTCACTATCTTCATTTGATATAAAGTCCAACGGTTTTACTGCTGAATCATTTATTTCTACTTCATTTGAATACTCACTTTCTCCCTTTTCATTTATTGCTTTTACAACATAATAGTAAGTTTCTCCACCTATATTTTTATCCTCATATGAATGGGATAAAAGATTCTTTGAGAGAAGAGTATATTGTCCACCCTTTGTTGTACTTCTGTATATTTCATATCTGTCGGCTCCATTGGCATTGGTCCAACTTAATCTAGCATTTCCTGCGCTCTTTATTCCAAAAAGCTTAGGAGCTTTAGGTTCACTTTTTATTATTAACAAATTGGAATTCCTGCTGATGCCACTATCACTATTTGCACAAACTACATAATAATATGTTGTATCACTTTCAGCAGTAGCATCAGTAAAGCTTGTCTGTGTATAGTCAGTTTTTATATCAACAAGATCCCCTATATATTCTCCTCTTTTGATTGTATAACTTTTAGCTCCTGAAACAGCATTCCATGAGAGTTTTACTCCTGAACTTGTCCTCTCTCCCGTAATAACAGGAGCACTCATGGCTTCCGGCACAACCGTAACAGTACACTTTGCAGTAAAACCTCCTGATTCGGATGTCGCTGTTATAGTTGCTGTACCGGCACTTAAAGCCACTACTGAACCTTTCTCATTTACCTTTGCTACTTTTTCATTGCTGCTTGTCCATTTAACATTTCTTTCTGTAGCATCTGAAGGAGTAAATTCCACTTTTAAACTATATCCAAAGCCTACTTTCAAATTCAAACTGCTCTTATCAAGACTTATACCTTTTACAGGTTGAATAACAATCACTTTACAACTGTCTGAATATATACCTTCTTCAGGTTCTACATTTATATATGCTTCACCTGCTTTAACAGCTGTCACTACTCCACTTTCGCTTACCTTGGCAATACTCTCATCACTAGAACTCCATTTTATTTTCTTATTTCCTGCATTTTCAGGTAAATACAATGCTTTTAATTCCTTCTTTTCTCCAGCATTAATTGTAATCACTCGTTCTGAAAGTCTTACCCCAAAAGTCTTTTGAGTTACAATTATGGTACAGCTTGAAGTATATCCTCCATCTTCAGCCTCTGCTGTTATAATTGCTGTTCCTTCTGAAAATGCTGTAACTACTCCACCTTGTCCTACCGATGCAACATCACTGTTACTTGAACTCCATTTTATTTTTTTATTCGTCGTATTTTCAGGTGTAAATATAGCATTAAGCTTTATACTTTCTCCTGTCTTCATTGAGTAGGTTGATTTATCAAGGGTCATACCACTAGCAGGTTGACTTACTATAACATTACAATAGGTCTTAAACCCACCTTCTACAGTTTCAGCAATTATATTCGCTGTTCCATCTTTAACTGCTGTTACAGTCCCTGATTGGTTAACTATTACAATTTCATCATTATCTGAACTCCATTTAATTTCTTTATTACTTGCATTAGTCGGCAAAACAGTCGCACTTATGGTAGTACTGTCACCTACGTTTAATTTTAAAACTTTATCTCTTATGTTTATCCCTGTCACCTCTACATACTCCGGTTCTTCAGGCTCTTCAGGCTCTTCGGGATTTTCCGGTTCTTCAGGTTCCGGCTCTTTGCTCTCTGCCGGAAATTCACGAATAATGCCTAAAATATATTTTCTCATAAAAGCATAATCTATACTGTTTATCTCTCCATCTCCATTTACATCTGCTGCTTTAAGAGCATCATAACCACTAGGTGCTATATCATCAAAACTCTTTATTTTGCCAAGAAGATAACTTCTTATTATAGCTAAATCAATACTGTTACAATACGAATCTCCATTTATATCTCCATATATAACTTTTGTAGTTTGTACACTCATACGTACAAACCCAAGAGGAGACTCAGCATAAACGTCTTCTGTAACAGTTTTTACATCAAAATTTTCTGATTTTTCAGTTTTAGTTTGGTATTCATCCAAAGCATACAAATCGCTTACAACAAAGTTAGAAATTATGAGTGATAAGACCAAAAACATTGAAAGAAACTTTTTGAAATGCCTTCTTTTTTTCACTATTGACTCCCCTTTCGCATTTGTACAAATTTTTTGTAACAAAAAATATATAATGTACATAAAACGACAGATATGCCCTTATTTGTTCACATATATTAGATATATAATTTTAATAATGGGATTAAATTAAATATTGACCATATATATCCCCTAAAATATAATTTTTCCTTAAAAAATTTGTTTCTCAAATTATACCAATTTAATTATAATAATTCAAGTTTTTTACTCATAAAATTTTACATAGGTGTAAAATCAAATACCATATTATAAATAGAAAAGTTATAGTCTTAAATAATGGTGTAAAATTTATGGCTTAAAATTGATGGAAGATATTGATCCTTGAAAATAAAACCACGATATGATTTTCTACTATGTTAACCCAAAAGAAAAGTAGAGGAGGTCATATCGTGGCTATAAAAAATACAATGCCACTAATCGAAGAAATTTTCAAGTATTATGTATGTGTAAAAGATGGAGATTTCATGAGAGATTTGATAGCTTTAATACTAAAAAAGTTGATGGAAGCTGAAGTAACTGCAAAAATTGGTATAGATAAGTATGAACGTACAGAAGAAAAAACAATTAAATGTCAAAACACAGATTCAACAGCTCCATCAAAATAATCAAATGCCATTTGACACAAATTAGGTTTTATATATCAGCCCATAGATGTGCAAAGGTTATTCTAACATGTTATAAAACTCCGTAAAACTGTCTGCAATTATACTAAAGCACTCATCATCGTCCTTTTCATGATCCCAAAATAAGACTTTACCATAGCTGTCTTCTGAAACCGATATGCAAATCAAGTTACCGAATGGATCTCTAGCAATTGGTATAACATCTTTCGGTAATCTTTCATCTACAACCCAAAATTCATATTCGGACTCAAAATCATCATAATCATTTTCACTATCAATTAAAAAAAAGTAATGCACTACAGAATCTTCTTCCTCACCCCAAGAATTCCTAAAATAAAATGTATCTCTTTCTAAATCTTCACCATTATGATTTGATATAAATTCTTTATAATCAAGAGGAAGTACAAATTCATATTTCTTTTCAAGCTGTGAAATCTTAGAAAGACGATCTTCCATATTTACCCTCCTATAATTTATTAAAGCTAATATTATAACTAGCAAACGATGGCTACATTTTCACCAGCAACATAAATCACCAAGCTTAATCAAATATTTCTTTTATTCGGATCAAATAAGCAATTAATAAACTCTGTAAAGCTATCTGCAATTAGGTACATATATTCATAAGATGGGATTATTTCTTCATCTTCATGGTCTGCAAACCAATGATATACTGATCCGGCATCTTCTCCATACAGTGAAATACAGATTTGATGCATTCTTGGTGCTTCTGCAATTGGCAACAAATTAGCGGGTATTAGATTAGCCTTATTAAAGATCAAATAGTTCCGTCTTAAATTTGATGAATCTATATCTGCCAGTGGTAAAAACATCATAACAGATGATTCAGTAATTCCATCTTTAGTAATATATCTTCTTGGTGTTGGCTTTCCTCCATTGTAAATGTCAATAAAAATTTGGTTCTTTCCACAGTTAGTTGAATAACCTTATTTTTTCCAGCCGGAGAATTTTGGTCTTTAATGTTTCAAAACTACAACGGCCATACATAATTCGTTTTATTACCTTAAGTTTATTAATACACCCTTCTACAAGCCCATTACTATATTCATATTCTATAGCATTCCTTACAGCTTTCATATCTCTTTCAACTCCATTTATAAAACTGTTTATCTCCGGTATGTTTAGATTTTTGGCTCTCTCTATCCATTTATCCAAAGCATCAATATTTTTATTAGTTAATATACTCTTAAATTCCCATGTTATTTTATATATCTTCTCAAAAAACGGATATTCTTTGCATATTATTTTAAATTGTTTCTCACTGATTAATTTTACTTTTTCTATTGGGTAGTACAATATCTTTAATATATTTTCTCTTTTTATTATTTCTGTTTTTATTCCATTTTCTCTACTTCTATCGAAATATTTTTTCTCCGTTTCTTCCAGTCTGTTATATATTGTCGCACAGTTGATGCTGAACCCTCATATCCCATTTCTCGTATCTTTTCCTCAATATATGAACCCATAACCCCTTTCTCAAGGTATTCGTTAATCTCTTTTATATATGGTGTCAGTTTCCCATTTCTTTTTTTGCCATAAGATGCATGGATCGGATTAAAGTTTTCATCAAGATATCTACTAACTGTATTTCTATTAAGTCCAGTACGCCTAGATATCTCTCTATTACTCAAGCCTATTCTCTTTAATTCCCGCACCTCATTCACACGTTCCATTTTTTGCTTTACTTTTTCTTCATGTATGATCATATTTTTTGTCTGGAATGAGGCTTCCCTTTCTTCAGGAGTCATTGCTATTAGCTTATCATAAGCTCGTATATCCATATTTAAGCTTCGGCAAATTTCTGTTTTACATCTTCCTTCTAATAAAAGTTGCTTTATCTTTTCATATTTTTCTTTCAGTGTAAGTTTTCTGTTTTCATCCGCCTCTTTAATCGTTTCCACCTCTTTAGTTTCCTGACTGACAGCTTGTATTGAAATTTGCGGTTTCAACCTCTTTTTCAGATACTCCGTTACATAGGAAGTCAGATTCTTAAGTAAATGAAAACGATCACTTATTTGTAAAGCTTCCGGATGTGCATTTGTAATTGCATTATTATAGGTAACAGATCCATCTCTTGATATCACACGAAGATTGGGATATGTTTTTAACCACTCGCAAACTGTCTTATATTCTCTTGAGTCAATCATATCAAGTATTTGATGCGTAATAATATCTACCATAATTGTTCCGTAGCTTTTACGCTTTTTAATTGCAAAATCATCAATGCAAACAGCTGTTACTGTCTTTTTGTCAGCAACTGGTTTTTCTTTTTTTTAAGAGATTGCAAACTGTACTTTTACCGATATCTACGACATTTTCCTTTAGAGCTTTTGATGCTGCAATAGAACTGCAATTTATTGACAGCCGTACAATTGCATCCTCAAGGCGACGGGTTTTCTTAGCTTTATAGGAGATAAAATCAAACCTTTCTGCAAAAGTAGTATGTTTACAATCATAATTATCACAAAACATTTTTCTGTTACGTATAATAATAAATACCTTATTACCTTGTATTGGAAGATCCTGAAAGGTTCTGTTATATGTGGAATGTATTCTGGATGATGATCGGCCGCAAAACGGACATGTTACCTCTTTGCGGTTAGAAGCTACTGTTATATAACATTTGCCATCATTTATTTCATGATTAATGTAATCTAAGTTTGGATCTAATTGTTTAATAAATTCATCCATAGTATAGCTAGTCCCTTTTCTTTTGTTTAATTTTTATTTATTGTATCATGTTTTCTCGTTCATTTCAACTAACTGTGGAAAGAACCAAGTGACAATGATGTAGCAATCTGTCTATGAGCGCTCCTGTCATTTGTTCATCATAGAGCACATTAGTCCATCTTGAAAATTCTATGTTGGTTGTGATGATTATGCTCTTTCTCTCATAGCATTCAGATATTATCTCGAATAAAAGCTGTGAACCATCTCTGTCTAGAGGAATATACCCCCATTCATCAAATATCAAAAGATCATTTTTCATAATTGCTTGATAAATCCCGAAAGTTCTTTGGCTTTCTTTGCCTCTGAAAGCTTGTTTACTAAAGCGGCTGTCCTGAAGAACTTTACTGATTTACCTAGCTTACATGCTTCTATACCTATAGCCGTTGCTAAATGAGTTTTTCCAGTTCCCACATTCCCATAAAACATTAGATTGCTCTTGTCTCTTATGAATTCACATTTTCTTAAATAATCAATATTATACTCGCAGGAACAGTAACTTCGTCAAATTTAAACGCTTCCAAGGATTTCATTGTATAAAATCCTGCACTCTTTATCAGCCTATTTTGTCTGGTCTTTTCTCGGTGCTCTATCTCAAGCTTCAATAATTTGAGTAAGTATTCTTGATGACTGTCCGCAGTTATCTTTTGACTGTTTTCCACCATGTTTTGACTAATTTTTAATGCCTTACAGCAATCTGCTATTTCAAGACTTAGCATAAACTACCACCTGCTTCCTTTATCAAAGCATCATATGCAGAAACATCGGTAACAACCTTTTTAAGTTTTGGTATACCCTCTGGTACTCTAGCAGGTTTTAGATCAAGTTCAGGAGTATTTAGCCTGCTGAAAAGAGCTGTCAAGCTATCTGCATCCGCTGCTCCATACAAAAGAGCTTCACTTACTGCTTTTACTGCTGTTTCAAAGTTTGATTTCTCACATATCGTTGCTATGGTTTGAAGAATTCTTCCCCTTTCAGGTCTCGAACAAGTTTCTATATACTCTTTCATAGGATGTGGCAGCATAGTATATATTCCAGTATATTTCAATGCTCCAGGTCTTTTGGCTAGAGTATTAAGATAGGGAAGCCATTGCATGCTCTCCTGCTTAGTATCACCATATAGTCGAGTATGTTTGATTGTTTCTCTGTAGTTTTCATCAAGTATAATTACCTCATTAGCTGTTATCTTGATATTAATTTTTTCATTTGCATATTTAGGAGATGTAGAATATTCGTGGATTCCATTATTTAGTGTAAATTTCCCACACCCATTTGTTTTTACAGTTAAATATTTTCCTGTATCAAATTCTACAGTTGGTAGTGGTATTAATGATTTTCTATCTTCAATATGCAATTCTGATATTTTTACTCCTTTTCGATAATGTTCTCTATCAGCATCATTATCACATTTTATTAAAAGTTCTTTATTGAATTCTTCCAGATTAGTTATTTTAGGTACAGGAACAAACATGTTCCTTCTGTGATATCCCACTTTTGACTCAACTGATCCCTTCTCATGACCAGAGTTAGGATTACAAAACACAGCTTCAAAGTTGTAGTGTTCTTTAAACCTCAAAAAATCATCTGTTAAATCTCTATCGCCTCCTTTTAATACTTTTGCAACTATAGTGCTAGCATTATCAAACCATATCCTATAGGGTACTCCCTGAATATGCTTAAATATATTGATAAGTCCTTCAAAAAGGCATTCCTGATTTTGACCTTTGAAAAGCTGAGTATATCCTTGATTGCTGTATGGGAATGAAATATTTATGTAGTAACCATTGTATAATCTATCGTTTAGATAGAAGTCTGCTTCACCAAAGTCTACCTGAGCTTCTCCTGGCCTATGTTCCAAAGGCAGGTGCCCATATGATTTTGCATATATTTCTTTTTTCCTCCTTCTAACATAATTTGATACTGTCTTGTAACAACAATCAAAGTCATCTTTATATATTTCAGTTAATCTTTCAAAAATACGTTTTGCAGTATGTCTCTGTTTTCTTCTTGCTGTCTTATCTTCCATAAGCCACTTGTCTATGGTATCCTTAAAAGGTTTAAGTTTTTCTGGCCTTCCTCTTTTTACACTTTTATCAATGGGATATTCATTCCAATCTGTTTTGTCTATATACTTTCTTATAGTTTTTCTATCAAAGTTGGTTTCCCTAGAAATTTGACTAATGCTTATACCTTGTTCATAATACATTTTTCTGATATGATTTTTTGAGTCATTGATAGCATCCTCCAGTTCCTCCTTGTAAAAGAATGGTCTCTAATACAAGGATAAATTTAAATGGTGGTGCCTTCAATGGCTTTTTTTATTTCTGGGGATTTATTAATTGCAAAAGTGGGGAATTCTTTTTTCACTTTTGTCCATTTTTATTTTACATTAAACAACCTTTTCCTGTCACGCTCAATACCACAGCTTTTGACTGCAGCACCAACAGGCAGTTTGAAACTTGCACCTGAATGCCGATTTCGAGAGGCCTACTCTCATCTCCTACAAAGCATAATTAATTGCGTTTATTCACCCTCCTTTTGTCGCAATTCATCTTCAGGACACACTTTGACGCTTACTTATATACCATTATAGACCATTGAATTAGAAAATTACCTAAACACTACACTTATATATATTTGCAATACGCTGAAGGGAAAATATAAAAAAATTCAACCGGCTATGCATTAAAAAAAGCCCTCATTCTCAGGGCCTTTTAATAATTTACTATTTGGAGGCACCACCCATATTTAGGCAAGTCCAATTAAGATTTTTATTATAAAAATACTAGTTATTTTATCTTAATTTCTATATTACTAAACAAGTAATTAACATATTAATTTATAGGGATTTCAATATCTATTTTATTATCCCTGTGTCCCCAAATTTCAAGCTTATACTTATTACTTAATGAGTTTATTTCATAGGATTGATTAACACTTGCAAAATTCCCCTCAATATTTCCCTCAGAGTATTCTCTTCCACCAATAGAATAATCTTTATAATCTAATACTTGTTCTTCTGATATCAGCTTCATATCAATCGGTGTTATTTTACGGGATTTAAATGATATATCCAATAAATACCTGTGTTTAGATACCTTATCTACTTTTACGGATAAGTCTCCAAGGTCCGTATGCTGCTCCAGTTTTCCTTTTAAATTTTTCAAATCCAAATCTATACTGCCAAGCTTCTCATAGGTTGTATAAGACAGTATTTTTATTTTACCCGGGTTAACATTTTCAAAAGGAAGCATAATTGTTGAAGAAGGAAAACTGTGCCTGTAAGTTACCTCTTTAATCTCATTATTTTGATCTTTATAAATATACCGTCCATTTTTGTAGGTCATTTTTGATATAGACTTTCCTTCTTTTGAATATATTTCGACATTACTGAATCCAACAACTTCCTTTGAACTTTCATTATTTATTTTAAGCTCATGAAATATTTCAGATTTAGACGCCTCTACTGTTAATTCAGTAAATTTTACACTGAAATCATTACAATTAAATACATAATCTAACTTATATTTTGCAAAGTGCTTATTAGCGTTTTCAATTAGTGCTTCATCCAATTTAATCGGAATAATCCATTCACCTTCAATTACTCTGGTTTTTCCTTTGCTAGCTTGTTCTCCGTTATCTACCAATAATTTATTAAAAGCATTTTCCTCTACATATATATCATAAATTTTCAATTGTACTTCATTTGGCACCTTATCATCCTTCAAAGAAATATTAAAGTCTCCAAAAGATATATTTTCAGTATAATTTTGTCCGTAATTTCCCTGATAAGAACAAGGTTCATTATCCACCGTTATTAGAATATTACCAAATTGACAGCCATTGTTTATGTTTTTTGTATCTTCCAAAGTAAAAAAAATAGACAAATCTGACTTACTATATGCTATAGACTTAATATCCAGTTTTATACCTTCAATTACAAACGTCTCTCCACTGCCCACTAATTCTTTACCAGCAACAAATTCCCTTCCGAAACTATTTCTAAATGAACTAATTATATTTGATATCCTCGCACCAAAATTATATCCAAAAACCGGTTCGCTAAGGGCTATAAAACCAACAGTAAATATAATTGTAAATGAAGCGGCAATAGAGACAATATTTTTCTTAATTGCTTTAGGTAATACTCTTCGACTAAAAATCATGTCATCAATATTTACTCTATAGTCAGTACTATTAACATCACTTTCAAAGGCTTTTTTTATACTATATTCTTTTCTACATTCTTCGCATTTCTGTATGTGAAGTTTCATAGAATCCAATTGAGCTTCCGATATTTCATCTTCTAACCAAATATATTCCTTAACCTCTTCACATTTCATAATATACACCCTCTCATAAATAATATTTTCTAATTTTTTCCACAGCATAAAATAATCTTGATTTTACAGTTCCTAAAGGCAAATCGGTTATTTCACTTATTTCTTTTAAAGAAAAGCCTTGAAAGTATTTTAATATTATTATTTCCCTATGCTCATTGGATAGATTAAAAATAATATCTTTTAGTATTATTTTCTCGTCTATTCTCGTTTTTGAGAACATTGCATCTGTAGGCGGTGTACTCTCGTCTATTGGTAACTGTTTAGTTCTATATTTCGCTTTTTTATACATTTGTTTGCACTTATTTATTAAAATTTTATAAAACCAAATATCAAAACTGTTATAATCTCTTAAATCTTTAATGTGTTTTAATGCCTCACAATAAGCCTCCTGCAATACATCTTTCGCATCTTCCTCATCGTATAAAATTGAATACGCAACTTTAATGTAAACATGTTTTTTCTCAGTAAAATTTTTCTCAAACATTTTTTTTATATTCTTTCCTACAGGAGGTTCCTTAACCATTAATGACTCTTCCAATTCCTTTATCTCCTTTAATAAAATTTGAATCTATATATATAGATTACTTTTTATAACAAAAAGTTCAAATAAAGATCACAAGAATTTTTCTTGTGATCTTTATTTGAATTTACTAAATACTAATATGTTTATTATTCTAAGTATTTGAGATGTAATGTGTTTATTACAAACTCATACATCATTTTTATTGCTTCATCTCTTTTAACATAACTCCTCGGTTTAAACTCCTTATTTTTGTCATTGCATTCAATTATGCCAATATTTCTTGCTATTTCAATGTATTGTTTTGCATAGTCGCTTATTTCATGTTCATCTTTAAATTTTACCTCAGAATATAAATCACTAGTAATGTCTTCAGCCCCGAAATAGTTAATATATGCTTTAACAAATAAAATGACCATATCTTGTCTTTCTAAATATCCATTAGGATAAATTTCATCTTTGCTTACACCATTCATAATATTTACTGAATTAAGCTTAATTAAATCTTCATAGTACCAGTCATCGGCATATATATCTTTAAAAGGATTCTTCATGTTTTCCTCAGCACATTGAATATCTAAATATCTGTTTAAAAGTACAGCAAACTCAGCTCTTGTAATTTTTTTATCCGGTTGAAAGTGTTCACTATCAACTCCATTTACTATTCCCCTAATCCACAAAAAGTTTACACAATTATCTAGTTCCTCATTTTTTATATCTTTGAAATTGTGTGTTTTATTTAATGCAATAAACTTGATGTTATTAATAAACGGAAATACAATGTGTTCTGGAACAAAAAGTAATTATTGCAACTTCTTAAGTTATTATCTTTATCTAAATAATACAATGCTAGTTGATTTATGTTCATATCCTCTTCTAACATTACGAACAGATCCATTAAATTATTAACATTAATTAAATCGCCATCTCCTGTTACTTTAATACAATATGAAAAAATCGGCTTTTCACCATCGAATAAATCCTCTTTATCAATGTTAATTTCAACTTTGTCATAACTTAAAAGTTCTTTTAGTTTATTATTAGGTATACCAATTTTTATATCATTACAATCTATACAAAACGTATAATCCTTGTCAACAAATTCCTTTATGATACTATTAGATAACACAAACCTTAAAGCTTTATTATCAGTACTGTTATCTAATTTAAATAATGCCATTTCTCTCTCCGCACTAATAATTATATTGCTTTTCGTAATCTCAATACTACTATCTTTTGAAATTTCAACTATAGGATTAGTATTTAAAATAGCATGAGCTATTCTTTGTGCATTGCTTTTATTATTGCTTGATTTACTAATTGAATAGATAAAAGTATTTACACTACTTATAATATCCTGTTTTACAGCTACAACATTCAATTTACAAGAACTATCAATTGGAATTTCTGATGTATACTTTAATGCTAAAGGATTAATCTTGTTAGATATTACAACTGGAATATCTCCATATGTATAATATATTTGCGAAGAAGGCGACATACACTGTAATGATACTTTTATACTTTGGCTATAAACACCTGAAGGTAGAGAAGGTATTACAGGACTTGGTCTAACAATAATCTTTTTTCTATTCTTTACAAAACTATGATTTTTACTGTCAACTAAAATATCATACAAACCCACCTTATTAATTTTCTTTATAACGCTCAAAGTACCATATACCATTTCTGATACAGTATGATCTTTTAAAATGTAGATATCATTATCATCTAAATATTCTCTAATACTTATTTGTAATTCTGTCTGGCCTTCATTATATACATCACTTGAAACTGTTTCAATTATCTATCCTTGATAATCCACAAGTGAAATTAAACAATTCAGTTCCTCGTTTTCTTCAATGATATCATCACATTCTATTCTCATACGCGGAGTATACAAGCTTTTGCTAAAGTTTATTAATCCATAACCGAAGTTCTCATCTTTTCCTTCATCTCCAATATCCTCACATCCTGATATAATAATTTCTTTCAAGTAATTATTGTCTAAACTCTTGTCAAATGCCTTTAAAATCGCTGCCAAACCCGAAACATATGCACCTGCATAGGATGTGCCTTCGCAAAATACATAGCCATCATAATTAATATTATCACCTTCAAATCGGTTATAATCAACATCTAGTTCTTTTGGGTAAGTGGAAAGAACCATTTTAGCTGGCGCACATACATCGACATCAAGAGAGTAATTAGAAGATAACATTCTTTTATTTCCCTCACTTATTCCAGAAACAACAATTGGACTAGCTTGATACTTTTTATATTTATAAGCCGCTGGATAACATAACTCATTTTCACCAAAATTACCAGACACTGTTAAAAAGTTTGCAGGAAAATACCAGTTCAGCAAACCAAAAATTAATCAGCAATTATGGATTGACTATAACTAGTTTATCAACAAGGCGACAGAATGCAATTACTTATGCAACAACAAATTCCTCAAAAGTAGACCCTGCCTCTGGCGGACAGAATGTTCCATTCACCAATGTTAGTCCTGGCTGTACAGAATTTGTTTCTCATTGTTTATTAGCAGGAGGTTTTAGACAAGTAGTTGGAACACCACTTGGGTGGGATGGTGTGAATGTCAAGTAACTTTTTACAATTTTCGGTCAATAATTTTTTACACCTAATTATTACCAAATATGGTTTGTCGATGTTTTAGCCTATAACTTTCTCCGTCAAGATTTAGCACTTGGCACTTATGGACAATTCGATCTAATATTGCTGTAGTGATTGCCGGGGCGCCTAAAAGTTCCCCCCAGTCTTCAGGTCCTTTGTTTGAAGTAATAATAATTGAGGATTGCCCATATAGTTTGTTAATAAGCTGAAAGAACAGATTAGCTTCATGTTTTTCCATCGCTATAAACATTAAGTCATCGATTATTACCAAATCAGAATCAACAATACGTTGGTATCTTGTCCTGGAAGTTCTTAATATCTCCTGAGTTTTTAATATATGTATTAAATCATGCATGGTTATAAAGTGAACTTTGTATCCACAATTAATGGCTTCTACGCCTAAACCTATAGAAAGAAACGTTTTACCTACTCCTGTAGGTCCGAGCAGAATTAAATTATAGCCCTGCTCAATCCAGCTTAATTCTCTAAGCTGGTTAAATTGTTTCTTGCTTAAAGTAGTCTGTTCTTTTAGGTCAAATTCATCAAGAGTTTTATATTCAGGAAACTCAGCATGTTTTAATCTCCTTTCAAATCGTTTCTCTTCTCTACCTTTTATCTCGCATTTGAGAAGTTCTTCAAGAAACTTTTCATAGGATATTGACTCGTTTATTGCTTGATTGAATATATCTTTAATTTGTACTGCAATATGGTGTAAATTTACCGTTTTAAGCATAGTTTCAATATTATCTATTTTGGATTGTTGCATTCTCATTCCCCCCTAAAGCATTAATATATTCTGATATATCTCGAATTTTGGGTGTAATATTAATTTTTTCGAAATTGTCAGGAGTTAACGGTACTAGTTCTGCTCTTATTGTATTATCTAATTTTGCTTTATCTTTTTCATAATGAGCTACTGCATCTTGAAAATCAGTGGCTTTGTAAAGGTGATTCTTTATGCAAAATTCCAGAGCTTTATTAATGGATTCTAACGAACTATCTTTCATGGTTGATTGAATTAGATTAAGCTGATCCCTTATGTGCCGAGGTTTTTCTTTCTGTATGTTTTCCATAAAGATTTTTGCCTTTGCCGATTCAGCAAATCTATCTGCAATCTGATTTATTAGGTCTGATATCTTAACACTAATATCTCGCTTATGGTTACTGTTTTTTAGTATATTTCCCTTATCTGCCGGTATTTGATATTGAGCTAGTTTTTTATCTGTATCAATATCTATAATTACCAATTCGGTTTCACTTATATAATTGACTTTGACATATGTATAAGGCCCTTTGTAAGTTCCTTTCGGAACAGAATATCTATTTCCTTTTATGGGAACAGTATTGTCTTTTCTTACTTGATAGGTTAAACTTAGAGAAGGAGTTTTAGTTTTTATTTTGCTGAGTATCGGTTTAAGATATTTCTTTTCTTCAAGAAATACTTGAGCCGGTACTTTCCTTGTTGTTCCATGTACTTTGCCGTTACCACGCCTTTCTAGCCAACTAAGACAATCCTCATTCCAACGGTCAATATTGTAAAATGTACGGTGTCGTGCAAAATTGTTTTTTACAAAACCAACTACGTTTTCAATTTTTCCCTTACTTTCTGGGTCCGCCTTACGGCACATATATACTTTAAACTTACGTTTTTGATGATATCCTGCAAACTCACGGGTGTATATCAAGTCTCCATAGTTTTCACTTACAAGAATTACATGGTCCTGGTCGTAAACTATTTCTTCCGGCATACCTCCATAGTATTCAAAAGCATTTTCGTGTATTCGAATAATATCAGAAGTAGTAAAAGGTCTGCTTTGCCATTCACAATATTTATATCTTGAATGGGCTAAAACAAAACACATTACATAAAGACGTATATCCTTCCCATCTTCTTTTTTTACCTTTATTTCACCAAAATCAACTTGCATTTGCTTTCCCATTGGCAGTTCTTCAACTCCCTCATACTCCCGTATTTTTGTTGTTTTATGAATATTATGCTCCTGTCTTAGTAATCTAATATATCGTCGTAAGGTCTCTTCTGAAAACGGAAGCGTTTTGTACTTTTCTTCAAGCCAGTCAAAAATCTGTGAGGCTGATAAATCAGGGAATTCCCTTAACCATAATAGAATTTCAGCACTGTATGGCTCGGGCTTCTTTTTACGTACCTGTATTCCTTCAATAAATTCTTCAAACTCGTCTGTCGACATATTAAGATATTTGTTTACTGTAGGGCGGCTGATATCAAGTTTTCTTGCAATCTGAGATTTTTTTAACCCTATTTTCTTAAGATGTTTTATTTCACTATACATATGCCATCCTTCTTCCTTTTTCAATGTTCATGCTCCTTTCAGTATAATTAAATATTATACCGAAAAAGCCCTTTATTTTCACTTTGACAGTTTAATTGATATGAATATTATTGACTTGAACTTATATTATCTGATATGACTATTTTATAGATATGAACTTCCAGTGTTCTGATATGGTTATTTACAGATACTTGTAAAAATCGTAAAATCTTATTGACCGAAAACTGTCAATTATATTTTACCATTCACAAAGATTCGGCATCAGTTTCAAATACAAATAATTTGTTATTCGTATTTATCACCCCTTTAATCCTTTTCGAAGTATGTTTATTGCCTTTTCTGTATGGAAAAACATCTGATACCCAAAAGCTATAGGCAGTTTTCCAGATAAAAATCCTTTCACATTTTTCACCATTGATCCTTCAATAATATCATATTTGCACATTCTCCGGCCTAATCTATTATGTCTTACAAAACATCTCCATGAAGCAGTATGGAGAACTAAAACTTAATTTTTTTCATATCATTAAGCTCTGAAACCGGAACTTTAATGCTTCACTACCATCATCATATCGACTTGCGCATTCATGTTAATGTTTATTGTAAAATTGATTTTTACCAATGATAGTTGAAACAATTAAAGATTCCCAATCTTCTTTTTTCATAATCATATTTTATTTTCAACTAAATTTTAAAGAATCTGTTTATTGTTTACATTTTATTGCTATTTACAATCACTTCAAATATAATATATTGAACATATCAACTTTTGCCTTCAGGAAATAATCTAATTTTTTAATCATTACTCATTTTACGGATTTCAACTCTATTTTCTCCCCCAAATGCCCTAATTTCTCTACAAGTGTTTCTGCTATACCGTTTGGTATATTAGTCATAAGTACAAAAGGTAAATTTTTTGAACCAAATAATAAATCTTTTATTGATAACTCAAGGCCCAAAACATTTTTTAGTTTAATCAATTCTTTTGGATCCTCTACTGGTTTTGCCAATTCAATATTTTTTAGTTCAAATAGACTATTATCATCATCAATTTCTTTACCTAAATGAAAATCTCTAAATTCCTGAGCTGTTTTTTTACCTCATCCGAAAAATTTGGAGAATTAATTACAAAATCATATAAATCCAAATACTCCTTTTTTTTAACACCATCAACGCCGTTTATAATCCTATTTAGCATAAACAAAGTGTGTACTGTAGGACTTCTTTTTATAGACTCAACTAGCTTGCTGTAATATTGATTTTCATCAAACTTCTCAAAAAATGAACCAAAGGACCTGGACTTCCAAAGTCAACATCCGGATTTGATTCTATCAATTTAATTATTGGTTCTACAGCTTCAGATGAGTTTTCTAACTTTATCAATTCATCAGTAATATCATAAGCAATGCTTATAAAATCATCATTATAAACATTTTCATATAATCTATCAATCATCATTTTAACAATATTATCCATTTCACACCTCCAATTCTCACATAAAAATTACTGTTAATTTTATTTGTGTTACAAGCATCAAACACCTCTAAATGTAACATACAGACAGTCATTTATCTCATATCTAATCACGTATCCAGAATCATAATCATCAAAAATCAATTTTGTTCCACAACGTAAGCACCACCTATCTGTAGTGGCTTTTATTAAATAATCCTCTGCAGCCTTATTTACATTTTCCATTTCTTCACTTCTGTCTACATTAGATTTTTGTCCATTTGTATTAATATCCATATAATATCGCCTTCATGAATTTATTTGACCTTATATGAAAGTACTCATTCCGTTTCTGCTTCCATTGCTCCTGATATTGCACCTTATGTAAATGAGCCGGCATATTCTCTCCTGCTTTTATTGAACTTTTGTCTTCCATAAAGTCTTATACAGCTGTTATTGCAGTGTTTATCAATTCCTCCAATTAAAACGGTTTTTGACAATTAAAAAGGTTCTTTAAATAATACAATTTTAAAATTCGAAATTCTGTAATTTCAGTATAAACATTTGATTTTTTAACTAAGAATAGAATAAGTATTTTCATCTAGTTCCGGAAGATATGTGGTTACTAAATTCCAATCGCAGTTTTTACAAAAACAGCAATGAACTCTATCTACTCGGCGATATTCAATCTCTCCACCGCATTTCTCGCACTTATCAAAATCCTCCAATAGTATCACTCCTATATTAATACTTACTGACACAAACTATCTAAAAAACCTTAAATATTAAACATTTCCTAAAGTTCAGGCTTCTACCTAACCTTCTCCTTCAACCCGGAAACAGGCGCAGTACAGTAGATTTAATTTGTGAATATGCAAAAAACAAATGTTTAAGGATTGAATTAAAATTCTTTGTATAAAAAACTATATGTTTCAATTAACCTAATTTCAGCACCATTCCAACTCTCCAGTAACGAATCAGATTCACATAATCTTTGTTATTTAATATTAGTTATAATATCCACATACTAGAATATCAAGTTATTTTTGTATTTTAATTATTACATATTTACCTGTAAAATGCAATAAAAAAGCTGTTCTATTTATCTATAGAACAGCTTAAGACACACTATTAAAATTTTACCTTGGTTCTACTAAAAACTTAATTGCTGTCCTTTCTTCACCGTCGATATTAATAGATGAAAAAGCTGGAACAGTTACGATGTCAATTCCATTCGGAGCTACAAATCCTCTTGTAATTGCAATAGCTTTTATAGCTTGATTCACTGCTGCGGCTCCCACTGCCTGAAGCTCTGCTGTTGATTTGCCTCTCAGAATAGCTGCTAAGGCTCCTGCGACCATTTTCGGCTGAGATTGAGCTGATACCTTTAATACTTCCATACACTTTTCCTCCTCAATAAATTAAAAATATATAATTTAAAATTATTAATATCTATCTTTATATATATAAATATTTTTTCTGTCTCTCTTTAACAATTCCTTCTATGTTTATTCTATAACATAATGGTACATCCCACAATATCACAAAATTAATATTTTATATCATAAAGTTCACATTTATTTCTTGCAACATAAATTAATATTTTTTGTAGTCAATGGCATAGCTGCAATAAAAACTGTTGTTGTAACATTCCAACCTAAACTTATGTTTCCTCGTTTATACTGCTTAAAAAACAAAGAAATTTATCACATTACTTTCTTAATAACAACATGCGAATGATTGAGGAAGCAATAATTGAAACCAGCATCACACCAGCCATAAAAAACGAATAAAACAAATATGCCGTTACCTCAACGTCTCTTGTAAGATTTCCTAAATAGAAGATTGTAAACACCGTTAAAAAACACAAAAGGAAATTAAGAATTATACAATAAACAAAATGATTTATCTTCGTAAAAAAAATACTGCAAACTATACCGCCTACTACTGTTATTAACGGTATAAAAATATAATATACCAAAATAATCAGCAATAGTGTCCACTCAAATCTTCGCTTAGAAATTAATGCTGAAGCTATTGAGAAAAGACTTATTAAAACATAACTCGCTGCTATAATAATTGAATATATTTTTGTTTTTTTATCCATAACTTTGACCCCAAGCCTCATTTTTTAATTTAAATACATATAATTCTATTCTGCATTAGCAGTTTATTATCGTCATACACTGCCATTGCTTTCAAACTATCAATTGCTTCTTTAATCTCAATTATTATACATTGTAAAACAAAAAATGTAAATAATATTTATAAATTACTGATATTATGATATATTATTGAGACTTGAGTGTCAATATTTAACATCATAGCATTCACATTTATTACTGTCGGTATAAACCTTTATCTCCTCATAGTTATACCTTTCTTTCAAATACTTTATATTTGACTTCTTTTGGCCAATAATGACCGAAACGTCTTTCTTATCGGCAAGTATAGCCAATGTTTTCTTTCCGGTCAATTTATTTTTTACTATTATTTCTTCTATATCCTTCAGGGCTCGTCTTGATTCAACAAGCTGCCTTATTGCAGGATGAAAAGGTCCGGCTACTACATCTCCTCCATCACAAATATTGTCAGTAGGCTGTAATCCAACCCGTATTACATTTATATGATTGCTCTCATATATCTCCATAAGCACTGCACATAAGTCAACAGCTTCCTCAAGACTTAAAGGTTTATACTGGCCTGTATTGTACAGACGTTCCAGATAAGTTCCCTTTACAACAAGAGTGGGATAAATCCTTACGATGTCCGGTGCCAATTCAACAACTTTCTTTGCAGTATCAACTGCCTTTTCAAAACTATCCCCCGGAAGACCTATCATAGTTTGAATTCCAAGACTAAACCCTTTATCTTTTATCTTTTTTGACGATGTCAGTACATCCTCAATACTATGTCCCCTATTGCTTTTTTCAAGCACTTCCCTGTCAAGACTTTGAACTCCCAATTCGATAACGGATACATTATATTTTTTCAAATAAGTCAGGATATCATCATCAATATAATCAGGCCTTGTCGATAACCTTATACTTCCGACAGGGCCGTTTTGAATATACTCATTGGCTATCTCAAGATACCTAATCTGTTCTTCCCTATCGATACCGGTAAAACTTCCGCCGAAGAAAGCTATTTCAATTAAAGAACCCCTGGAAATTGTATTTAGATGTGACTCAATGACTGCACGCACTGAACTTTCTGAAACCTCATCCATTTGTCCGCTTATTTTTTTCTGATTGCAAAATATACAGTCAAAGGGACATCCTTTATGCGGTATAAAAATCGGTATAATTACATGTTTCAAAATTTTTAATCCCCCTCAGCGCTAAAGTGCATAATTTTCTGTCACATCACTTGTTTTTTTCCAAAAAGTTCTTTGCAGCCATCTGTTCTGCTTCTTTCTTTGTACGGCCCTCACCTATTCCAATGACCTTATCGTCAAGTTTTACTTGTGAGACAAATATCTTATTGTGGTCAGGTCCCTTTTCTTCAATTATTTCATAACTGACTTTCTGATCGTTGTGTTTCTGTATCATTTCCTGAAGCTGCGTCTTGTAATCCATAAATATCTCGCCATTAATGGAATCAACAATAAATTTTTTCATTTGCCTGAGCACAAATTCCCTGGCACACTCAAGCCCTCCATCAATATAAATTGCTCCAATTAACGCTTCCATTGCATCGGAAAGTATGGATGTTCTTGTCCTTCCACCCGTTAGTTCTTCTCCTTTGCCCAATAAAAGATACTTACCTATGTTTAAATTCAGGGCACAATGTTCCAATGACGCTTCACACACCACATTAGCCCGAAATTTTGTCATTTCACCTTCCGATAAATGTCCGTAATTCCTATAGATATTCTCACTTACAATAACGCTTAATACCGAATCCCCAAGGAATTCCAAACGCTCGTTGCTAATAAGTTTCTCATTTTTATACTCATTGGCATAGGAACTGTGTGTAAGCGCCAAAATAAGATTATTCTTGTCTTTAAACTTATATTGAATTCTGTTTTCCAATTCCTCAATACTCTTTAACAACTCATCACGGCTTAGCATAGCAACTCCATTCTTCCACACACTATACTATATATTTTATAAATCATCTATATTTTTCTCGAAAAATCTTTTAAATATAATAAATTAAACTATAGAAAAAAACTAAGGACATGGATCAACATAAATAATTCGGCTAAAATAGCTGTTTATAAAATATATACTATGGTGTACGGATATTAATATTAAATACAGTTCAAGGGAACGGATAATATCCGTTCCCTTGAATTATACCGCTGCTAATGATTAAAATCAACCTTGATATTTCTTTAAAACAATAGTCGCATTATGACCGCCAAATCCGAAAGAATTTGATAAAGCATAATTAATATCGGCATTTCTTCCTTTATTGGGTACATAGTCCAAATCACATTCAGGATCCGGTGTTTTATAGTTTATTGTCGGAGGTAAAAATCCGTCTTTTATCGAAAGGGCAGTTATTATAGCTTCAACGGCACCTGCTGCACCAAGAAGGTGTCCTGTCATTGACTTAGTTGAGCTTACAGCAAGCTTCTTTGCATGTTCTCCAAACACTGTCTTAATAGCCGCTGTTTCAAACTTGTCATTATACTCGGTTGAAGTACCATGAGCATTAATATATTGTATGTCTTCAGGTCTTATTCCTGCATCATTGATTGCCATCTTCATACATCTTGCTCCCCCTTCACCTTCCGGAGCAGGAGCAGTCATATGATATGCGTCATTGGTACATCCGTATCCTACTATTTCTGCTATTATGTTCGCACCTCTGGCCTTTGCATGCTCCAATTCTTCTAAAACAAGGATACCGGAACCCTCTCCCATTACAAATCCATTCCTATCGGCATCAAAAGGTCTGCATGCACAAGAAGGATCTTCATTGGTAGACATGGCTTTCATTGAGCAAAAACCAGCAAAGGATGCCGGTGTAATACTCGCCTCAGCTCCTCCGGTAATCATAATATCAGCATCGCCTCGCTGTATTACTTTAAAAGCATCTCCAATTGCATTTGTTGATGTAGCGCAGGCTGTTACCACGCACTCATTGAATCCCTTAGCTCCAAATTGCATAGCTAAAAGTCCTGATGCCATGTTGGCAATCATCATCGGTATAAAGAATGGACTTACTCTTCCCGGACCTTTTTCCAGAAAAACTCTAAACTGTTCTTCAAAAGTCTCAATTCCTCCAATACCCGAACCTACAATAACCCCAAATCTATATTTGTCTATCTTTTCAAGATCAAGGCCTGATGCATCAACAGCCATCTTTGCAGCAGATATGGCATATTGAGAATACTTATCCATCCTCTTTGCTTCTTTTTTGTCAATAAACTGGGTAGCATCAAATTCTTTAATTTCGGCTGCAACTTTACAATTCATATTTGAAACATCTATTTTTGTAACTGAACTTATGCCATTTTTTCCTTCTCTTATCGAATTCCAAAAGTTGTCAACACCTATTCCCAACGAAGAAACTACACCCATTCCTGTAATAACTACGCGTCTTTTCATACTTAAACCTCCTGTTTTTGTATATGAAAATATATGTCAAAGCATTATGCAATTGTTCTTCATGGATTTTTTAAGATTTCCTAAATTTTGAGACTTTTCATTTTGTCAAAAAGAATTCACTGAGAGACTTAGTAGTTATAAAAAAGTCCCTATCAAGGGACTTTTTTTATGAATTATTCTTAATGTACTCAACAACATCTCCAACTGTTGTAATTTTCTCCGCTTCGCTATCGGGGATCTCAAGATCAAACGCTTCTTCGAGCGCCATTATCAACTCAACTATATCAAGTGAGTCTGCACCTAAATCATCTATGAAGGAAGATTCCATCGTAATTTCATCTTCTTCAACACCTAATTGGTCAACAATAATCTTTTTTATTTTTTCGAACATTATCGTTCACCTCCTTCCGCAGGGGGTTTTGGTAAATATAGTTACTAAATGTAAAACTATATTGAATAACCACATTGTGCTACACTAAAATATTATTACATAACTAGACCGCCGTCAATATGTATTACTTGCCCTGTTATATAATTTGCTTCTTCCGAAGCAAGAAAACCAACAACATTTGCCACATCTTCAGGCGTCCCAAACCTTTTTTGCGGAATGTTATTTAAATAATTTTCTTTCACATTCTCGGGCAATACATCGGTCATCTCAGTTTCAATAAATCCCGGTGCTATTGCATTGCAATTGATCCCCCTTGATGCAAGTTCTTTGGCTATGGATTTTGTAAGACCAATTAATCCAGCTTTTGAAGCTGCATAATTTGTCTGACTTGGATTTCCTATTACTCCTACTACAGAAGTAATGTTTATAATCTTACCGCTTTTTTGTTTCATCATTATTTTCGAAGCAGCTTTTGTACATAGAAATGCACCTTTCAGATTTACATCCAAAACTTCATCCCAATCACTCTCAGTCATTCTCATCATAAGCTTATCTCTTGTTATTCCTGCATTATTAACAAGAATATCCACGCTTCCGAAGGTATTCACAGCGGTATTAATCATAGCTTCAACATCTTCAATTTTTCTTACATCAGCTACAGTGGCAACAACATTTACTCCCGCTGCTTTTAATTCCTCCTCGGTCTTCTTCAGGGCTTCGGAAGGCGAACTGCCGTTTATTACTACATTTGCACCCATTTGTCCGAGTTTTAATGCAATTGCTCTTCCTATTCCTCTGCTTGAACCTGTTATAATTGCAGTTTTCCCCTTTAATTGCATGATATTCACTCCCTATATCTCCCAGTCATCTTCAGCGCATCAAATACCTACTAATAAATTTAACACCACTATATACAATATAAATTTATTTTAGCGATTAGCAATACATAAAACAATCTGCTGCTCTATACTAATATATTAGTATCCAAGCTCTTTAAAAGTATTGCTCAAGGATTCAAGATCCTCAACGTTTAAGGTTTTTACATCTTTATTAATTTTTTTGACAAATCCTATCAAAGTCTTTCCGGGTCCAATCTCTACAAAAGTATCCACGCCGTCATCAATCATTTTCCTTATCGATTCCTCAAAAAGTACCGAACTGCTAACCTGCCTGATAAGTAAGTCCTTAACTTTATTCTTATCTAAAATATATTCAGCAGTTACGTTTGTTACTACAGGAATATTCATATCTTTTAACTCAATTTTTTCAAGTTCTGCAGCCAGTTTTTCACCGGCAGGTTTCAGTAAACTGCAGTGAAAAGGTGCACTTACAGGAAGCAGCATAGCTCTTTTAGCACCTGCTTCTTTTGCAATTTCCATTGCTTTTTCCACAGCTTTCACTTCTCCAGCCACAACAACCTGACCGGGACAATTGAAATTTGCCGGTTCAACTATTCCGAAATCTCTCGCTTTGTTACAGCATTCGATAACTTTTTCATTGTCCAGCCCAATAATAGCCGCCATTGCTCCTACACCTACAGGAACAGCTTCCTGCATAAACTTTCCTCTTTTTCTCACAAGGGCTACCGCATCACTAAAAGCCATTGTACCGGCTGCCACATGGGCTGAATATTCCCCAAGACTCAGACCTGCAACAACATCCGGTTTAATTCCCTTTTCCAAAAGCGGCTGAAGACATGCAATGCTTGTCGTTACTATGCAAGGTTGAGTATTTTCGGTTATTTTTAAAGTTTCATCATCGCCTTCAAAAATCATTTTCTTTATATCAAACCCCAAAACTTCCGATGCTTCATTAAAGATGGAGTCAGAAGACTTATACTCTTCTGCTATTTGCTTACCCATTCCTACGTACTGCGCACCTTGACCGGAAAATAAAAATGCCAGTTTTCCCATAATGTTACCTCCATGCCATTAATAATTATTTACTCCATTTAACCACAGCAGCTCCCCAAGTCAGTCCCCCGCCAAAGCCTACAAAGACTAAGTTATCTCCTTTGGCTATTTTACCTTCACGATAGGTTTCATTGAGAGCTACAGGAATTGACGCTGAAGATATATTCCCATATTTATGGAGATTAGAAAATACTTTTTCGTTTTCAACACCCAATCTTTTTGTTGCACTTTCCAGAATTCTAATATTGGCCTGGTGCGGTACTATCAGCTTAATATCGTCCAAGCTCATGCCAATTTCCTCTAAAACTTGCCTTGTGCACTGTTCCATTATCTTTACTGCAAACTTAAATACTTCACTGCCGTCCATCCACAAAACTCTTTTATTTTCATTAGGCCTTTTGGCAATATCCTCTTCGGTTATAAAACAGCAGGGAATTGTCAAATTGTGACCTAAGTCTCCCGCAGCACCAAGATATGTATTAAGAACACCATATCCTTCTTCAACCGGGCCCAATACTGCCGCACCTGCACCGTCACCAAAGAGAACACAGGTGTTTCTGTCCTTCCAGTCCATAACTTTTGACAAACCTTCACATCCAATTACCAAAACATATTTATAAACACCCGTCTTAATAAACTGTCCTGCAACTGTCATGCTGTATATAAAGCCGGAACACGCAGCATTAAGGTCAAAAGCTGCAGCTTTCTTAGCTCCAATTCCCTTCTGAATCAAGCATGACATTGAAGGCGAAAGGTAATCGGGAGTCTCTGTTGCTACAATAATTAAATCCAAATCTTCAGCAGTCAGGCCGGCATCTTCCAATGCCATCTTGGCTGCTTTTATCCCCAGTTCATGAGTAGGTTGTTCTTTTTCCAGTATTCTTCTCTCTGAAATACCGGTCCTTTTTGTAATCCACTCATCAGTGGTATCTACCAACTTCTCCCAATCATGATTTGTAAAAACCTTTTCGGGCAAACAACTTCCAACCCCTAAAATTCCATAATTATTCCTATTCTGCAATATCCTCCACCTCCGTATTGGAAAATTCCTTGGAAATTGTATCAATTATTTTAGTTTTTGCCATAATTTGTGCTTTCAAAACTACATTCTTTATGGTTTTCTCATTGGAATTGCCATGACTCTTTAATACAAGGCCATTTACCCCCAGTATCAGTGCTCCACCCTGTTCATCTGCATCGAGTAGTTTTTTAATTATTTTCATATCGTTTTTAAGAATCAATGCCGCCAATTTTGTCTTCAAGTTCTTAAAAAATACGTCTTTCAGCAAGCCTATCATGAAATATCCGGCGCCTTCGATGGTTTTTAACGCCACATTTCCCACAAAGCCATCACATACCACAACATCAGCCTTACCTTTTAAAATATCGCTTCCTTCAACATTTCCAATAAAGTTAATATTGGATTCTTCAAGAAGACTATAGGATTGCTTTATGGTTTCATTTCCTTTACCCTCTTCTGAACCTACATTCAACAGTCCTACTTTGGGATTTTCGAGATTAAACATTTCTTTCATGAAAATTGATCCCATAACCCCAAACTGCTGATAATTGATAGGTTTGCATACTGTATTTAGACCAGCATCAATGATCATGCACTTTCCTGTCTTTGTAGGCACTATCGCAGGGAAAGCAGGTCTATCCACACCTTTAATTCTTCCGAGAATGAGCAGAGCACCAGTCATTAAAGCCCCGCTGTTGCCGCAGGATATAAAGATATCTCCTTTTTTCTCTTTCAATAGATTAAAGCCCACAACCATTGACGAATCTTTTTTGTTTTTTATAGCTTTAGTGGGAGAATCATCAGCACAAATTACTTCTGAGGCATGATGAATTTTTATTCTTGGGTTGGATAAGTTTTTTTCTCCCAGTATTTCTTCAATCTTATTTTTGTCACCAATCAACACTATATCAAAACCTTCAGCCTCTTTTACAGCTTCTACGCATCCATTGACAATGGCTTGCGGTGCATTGTCTCCACCCATAGCATCTACTAAAATATTCAAGAACCTTCACTCCTAAATCACATATTACCTTATTGTATAAAATTACTTTAAATAAAATACTACGACATTTATATTTTTTCAAGGGATACCAGTATATATTTCCCTCGAAAAACCTCAACCTGTTTCTCTGTAATCTTTACCCAGACTATATATTTATTGTCGTAGGATTTCTTAACTTCAGCCCTTGCAACCAATTTGCTTCCTGCATACACCGGCGTTTTATATTTTATATTTGCAACACCTACCAGTGCTACATGGGCATCTATAACTGCTATTGCCAGAGACTCTGCCATTGAATATATATATTTACCCTGAATAACTTTCAACTTTTCAAAAGCCATTTTTTCATTGGTTTCCAATATCGATATTCCGCTCTTACCGAGAGATATCTCCACCAGCTCTCCTACCATATCTCTGCTTTGAATTGACTTAACCTTGCTGTAATTTTTTTCTGCAACATTTTTTATTCTCTCTCTAAGTTCGGGAATACCCAATTCAAGCCTATCCAACCTAATAGTCGGTACACTTACGCCAAATATTTCAGCCAGTTCTTCATCCGTAAGGAACGGATCTTCCTTTAGTTTCTCCAAAAGTATTGCCTGGCGTTCCTTTTTCATGACTGATGACCTACTCATCAATTCACCTCTTTTACTTCCTGTAATAAAATATTTACCTCCTGTGTGCCCGCTTTTATCAGAATCACCCTTAAACATATATGCCTATATGTAATTATATGCAATACCGACTAAATTATTACCAGGTACTAATTGTTACTTTTAAAAGTATATAATATATTTTTCACATATGCAATATATTTAAAAATTTTTTTGTTAAACTCATAAAAAAACACACCGCATAAATTTATACGATGTGTCTATAAATGCTTTTTAAATAAGCTTAAGAATTGTGGTCCAAAACTTTTGCATTTTTTACTATGTAATCATAAGCCGAATAGATTGTGGCAATAACAGCTAAAAACATGATAACTCCGTCAAAGGGAAAATCACACAGCCACCGGATGGGATAGTTCTTGAAAAGCATTGTTATTATCGCAATCATTTGAGTTATTGTTTTAACTTTTCCCCAATTGCTTGCAGCTATGACTATTCCTTCACTTGCAGCAACAAGCCTTAAACCGGTTATCATAAACTCACGGCCAATTATAATAACTGCCACCCAGGTTGAAAGGGCACCCCTTTCCACTAAAGCAATTAATGCAGCTGTCACCAAAAGCTTATCAGCAATAGGATCCAAAAACTTTCCGAAATTTGTTACCTGTTTTGTTTTTCTTGCGATATAGCCATCCAGTGCATCGGTGCTTGAAGCAATAATAAAAATCAATGCAGCCACATAATTTCCATAATTATTAATAAAATAATTGACAGATATCAATTGAGGCCTGATAAAGC
Source organism: Acetivibrio clariflavus DSM 19732 (assembly GCF_000237085.1). GTDB lineage: Bacteria > Bacillota > Clostridia > Acetivibrionales > Acetivibrionaceae > Acetivibrio > Acetivibrio clariflavus. The sequence continues at coordinate 2,727,086 of NC_016627.1, forward strand.
TCAAAAAACCAAGGTCTATCAACCACTGGGGAATTGGAACAATAATTAACATAAAAATGGGTATAAGAACAATTCTAAGTATTGTAAGCTTATTTGGAAGATTCATTTACAACCTCTCCTACCAAATCATATTCATCCACATTCAAAACCCTGACCTCTGTAAAGCTCCCAAATTCCAGAGGCTCTTCACTTGTAAAGTAAATTAAGCTGTCGATATCCGGTGCCTCAGCATAGGACCTTCCTATGTAAAAAATTCCATCCTCTGCAACACCCTCCACCAGAACAGAATATACTTTATTTAACCTTGCATTATTCTTTTCTATTGCTATTTCTTTCTGTAACTGCATTATGTCGTTCAATCTCGATTCTTTGACACTTTTCTTAATCTGCGGTTTCATATGGTAGGCAGGAGTTCCTTCTTCCCTTGAATAAGTAAATACTCCCAACCTATCAAATTGCTGCTTCTTAACAAAATTATACAAAATCTTAAAATCTTTTTCATCTTCACCGGGAAATCCTACAATAAGCGTGGTACGAATAACAATATCCGGTATTCTGTTCCTCAGCTTGTCAAGAAGTGCTTCCAAATTTTCCAGGGTACCTCTTCTTCCCATGGCCTTAAGTATTTTATCGCTGGCATGCTGAATCGGTATATCTAAATATTTTACAACCTTAGGATTTACAGCAATTTCTTCAATCAGGTTTTCATCAATCTCTTCAGGATAGCAATAAAGCAGTCTAATCCATTTAATACCTTCTATTTTGCTTATTTCTCTAATTAAATCCACAAGCTTTTTTTGCTTATAAAGATCCATACCATACCGGGTCACATCCTGGGCAATCAGTATTACTTCCTTTACTCCTTGTTTGGCTAACTGTTCTGCCTCTGACGTGATATCTTCCATTTTCCTGCTGGTATAAGGTCCCCTCAATGAAGGAATCACACAGTAAGTACAACAGTTGTCACAACCTTCGGCAATCTTTAGATAGCCATAACCTTTATTTGAAGAAATCAACCGTTCTCCTTTAAGATATTCAACGTCGTTTTCATAGTCCAAAAACAACCTTTTATCCTGGGAAATTGCTTCTTCATCCTTTGAAAGCTTTTCTATAATTTCGGCTATATGTCCGTAACCTCCGGTACCAACAACCGCATCCACTTCCGGGATCTCTTTCAATATCTGATCTTTATAGCGCTCTGCCAAACATCCTGTCACTATAAGAAGTTTGCATTTGCGCTGCTTATACTCCGCCATTTCCAATATTGAATTGATAGACTCCTCAACAGCACTCTCAATAAAACCGCATGTATTTACAATTATAATATTTGCATCGCTCTCATCGTTAGTAATCTCATAGTCTTCTTTCTTAAGTACTCCAAGCATTATTTCACTGTCAACGAGATTTTTAGGACATCCAAGCGAAACAATACCTATTTTCTTTTTCAAGTTATACACCTCAAACCGGACTTTTTTGTTTCAATTCAGCATTTAAAATACTAATACAATTCAATGCAGAGTAAAAAATTTATTCATAATGTTTCCTAATCATTATTGCCTTTCCATGAGAAATTGTCAATTACTTTTTTCATTCAGGCATATAAGCATAAACTGTAAAAAATTATAGGATTTATTTAATAAGGTCTTGAGGTATAAGATTTTGTGCCCGTTCCATCAATTCCTCGATTTCACTCTTGAGTTTGCTTATTTCATCATCCAGCTGATCAGGGGATACATTAAGTTCTTTAAGTTCTCTTAAAATTTCTTCCTTTTGTTTGTTTAACTCCTCTAAACGGGCTTCAGCCCTGATTCTCATGTTCTTTGCCTTGTCAAGGCTCTCTTTTATCTGATTGATCCTCTTTTCATATTCGCCGGTCATCAATGTGCCTCCTTATAATGCTTTATAATCTCTCCTAATTTATCATCACTGATTTTACTGTTACATAAAGGACATTTTCCGCTTTCCTTCAACAATTCGGTATACATATTTAAATATTTTTCTATTTCTTGTTTATTGTTATTGAGATAATTATTCCCTTCCCTAATCTTGTCCAATATGGGCATAAGCCTATTTTTAATGTTTTCAAGCCTTGCCAGCAGTTCACTTTTCCTGTCAATGCTAGTAATGACGACATCCGAGGCATTTAAATCTATGCTTCTTTTTAATATACTGTCAACTTTCGCAATTTCGCTGTCATAGTTCACAAGTTTTTCTTTAATTGAAACAAGCTTCGACATTTTTATAACTTTTTCCCTTATCTGATTAATAATTATATCCGATTCACCAATTTTTTCAGTATTCTTTAATACATTTTCAACAGCAATACGTTCCTTTTCCAAAACCCTTAAATTATTGCCGGCCTTTTGAAGCTTTTCATAGCGAACAGTTCTTTCTTCTGCTTCTTCAATCAAACTTATACAACCATTCACTCCTTTGGTCATGGAAAAAATTCTTTCCATTTCCTTTGCTGCCATCAAATTGCTGTTATATCTGTTCTTTAAGTTGTCCAGTGTCTTCAGCCTTATAAAATCGGCATCAATACATTTTATAATTTTCTCAAACTCGTCTATTTTTTCAAGCTTCGAAAGTACGTATAAAGTCTCTTTGTATTTTTCATTCACATCTTCCAGACTGTATTTTATATCTGTTAGCAGTGAAAGCTTTTTTATGTGCTTTTCAATATTTTCAATCAACTTTGAGCTAAGTTCGATTTTTTCTTCAAGTTCATCAAGATATTGATACTCTTTTAACTTTTCATCTACCTCATCCAATTCTTTTCCTATTCTGTCCTTAGTCTGATTTTCCCGTCTCAAATCGGTTGCACTGTCGCGAATGGCTTTATCGATTATATGAAGGCCTGTAAGCCGGCCAATAGCCTTAGCACGTACAGCCCCCGACTCTGAAATAAGGAAAGGGCCTTCCAACTGACTGCCTATATTTATACTGGAATTTATATCGGTATCCAATACCACTTTAGGAATCCCATGAGCGTTTATGATTTCCTGGGGCACTTCATTTCCAAATCCTTCATAGATATTGGTATTTCCTTTCTCATCCGACAGGATATATCTGTTCTTACTTGGCGTCCTTTCCCGGGTAATAACAAAACCAGTGCTTAGCCATAGGGTAACCCGTGCAAAATTGGTACCCTGTCGAACAAAATCGCTGCCCCTCGGCTCATTATATAAAACCCACCGTATAGCTCTGATGACAGCAGATTTTCCATGGTCTGACGGTCCCACAATTACATTCAGACCGTCATGAAAAGCAAGCTCAGTATTTTCATGGGATTGGAAGTTTTCAATCAATACTTTTTCAATTCGAATCATTCTGTATCCTGCCCCATAGCAAAGCTTTCCTGGGCAATGGCTATCCTCCTTAAAGCTTCTTCTTTTACTTCTCTGCTCAAATCTTGATTGGATGCTATATTTTCAACAATACCGGCAATATCAATCTTTTTGTATTTCATAGATTTGGATATACCCTGGTAAAACTGATGAAGTCGAACACTTCGGTCTTTGGCTCTTTCCAATTCTTCACGGTCTAACACCTCTTCCCCCGGAAGCGCGGATTTAAGTTCAATTTCCCGTATTTCAACCCGTTCTTTAAGTTCTACATACACCACCTTCGGTTTCCTTTCAATTTCAGCAATACTGTTGGAAATCCTCACAATACTTCCGGGATTAACAAAGTACTTCCCATTCATTTCCACTATTCCAAAACCGCTGTGATAATGACCCGCAAAAGTAATATCGGCTTCGGTATCCTTTATGTCATCAATCAAAGTGTATTGTATTCCTTCATAAAAGGGCTTTTTCAACAGCATCCCGTGTACAATATTTATGGCATAGTCCACAGAACTGTTCTTTTTTACTATATAATATTCGGCAAATTTTTGTCCATCTATATCATAGTTATAGGATTTTCCGGTAAGTTGAAGGCTTATTCCATCCTTCTTCAAAATAATCTCTTCATCGTCTTTCAGGAGTTTTACAATTCCTGTTCCTTCAAAAATTCCAAGCATGGTTCTGTTTAATGTATTCGGATTCTGCCCATACATGTCATGATTTCCCGCAACAGTATAAATTTCTTTGCCGAAGTTTTTAATAATTATTGCAAACTCCCTCACAATGGAAGGTGATATATCCGGCCTGTCAAACCAATCCCCCCCATGTAAAATATAGTCAACCTCCAGGTCCTTTGCTATATCACCTATTTCCCGGAATTTTCTCTTTAGGGTCTCATAGTAGTTGTCTTTCCGATTTTTGGGATTAGTTCCTTTAATATGAGTATCTGTAAAAAAGAGGAGCTTCATTGAAAATCACTCCTCCATATCCTTTTTCTGTTCATACTTTTCCATATAGTCCTTCCACCATTTTTGATTTTGTATAGTACTAAGTTCCAAATCCAGATGGGAAGCATCGCCCTCAACTATAACATTAAACCTTTCATTTTCATAGTCAACTATTGAAACTGCAGTATTATCATACCATTTTATATCAATCATATGTTCCAAATCAAGATGGAAAAAATGACACATAAGAGCTCGTATAGCAGTGCCATGGGTTACTATGCACACGTTTTTGCCTTTGTTGTTGTTTATAATATACATTACCTCATTTATAAGCCTTTCCTGAAACTCTTTCATTGTTTCCCCATTCGGCATTCTGTGAATATGAGGTTCATTTTCCCAGGTATGATACTCTTCCGGCCACAAATTCGGCAAATCATCCCACTTTTGACCTTCCCAATCTCCACCGTTAATTTCTTTCAGCTTATCGGTGCGAATGATGGGCAGTCCCTTTATATCTGCAATGTACTGAGCTGTTTGAATTGTCCTCTTTAAACTGCTGGAATAAAGAACATCTATATCTATATCTTTTAACCTTTCCGCAACCTTTTTTGCCTGAACATGCCCCTTTTCAGTAATACCCGAATCGGTCCAGCCGTGAAAAATTCGGTAGTAATTTCCCTCAGCTTCCGCATGCCTTACGAAAATGAGCCTGGTTTTCATTCTATATCCCTCTTTCGAAGTAACATTTTTAGTTTAACTCTAACATTCCTATTATATCATTAACATCCTTTATTCCATATATTCTTAAATAATTTTGTATTCCTTCCAAAACATCAACACAGGCATTTGGATTCACAAAATTGGCCGTACCTACCATTACTGCACTTGCCCCAGCCAGCATAAACTCAATTGCATCGTCACCGGTAGTTATACCGCCCATTCCTATAACAGGTATCTTAACGACCTGGGAAACTTCATATACCATTCTAACTGCAATGGGTTTAACTGCAGGTCCTGACAATCCACCGAAGTTGTTGGCTAAAATCGGACGCCTTTTGTGGATATCTATTGCCATTCCATACAAAGTATTTATCAGGGATATTGCATCGGCACCTTCTGCTTCGCATGCTTCCGCTATCTCCTTTATATCGGTAACATTTGGTGTAAGTTTCACAATTAAAGGTTTGCTGCAGTGTTTTCTAACTTCCCTGGTTATCTCTGTTATTCCGGAAACAGTATTTCCAAAGGACATACATCCTTTTTTTACATTGGGGCAGGATACATTGAGCTCTATAGCATCAATATCCTCATGAGACAAAATATCTGCCATTTCACAATAATCTTCAAGAGTATTTCCGGCAATATTTGCAATAATAGCTGTATTGAATTTTCTCAAAAAAGGAATCTCATCTTTTATGAAAGCTCTTACCCCCGGATTCTGAAGTCCGACACTGTTTAAAATACCCGCCGGTGTTTCGGCAATTCTGGGCGGTCTGTTTCCCTGTCTGGGCTCTAAAGTAAGTCCTTTGACCGAAATTCCCCCAATTTTATTTAAATCGGTGTACAGGCTAAATTCCCTTCCGAACCCGAAAGTACCCGATGCTGCAATAACAGGATTGGAAAGTTTCAACCCGCCAATATTCACTTCCATTCTGGGCATATTATCACTCATCAAAAATCACCTCATCACTCCAGAATACAGGGCCATCCTTACATACATGACGATACTCCCATCCATCTTCTTTTTTGGTTTTACAGGCACAAACCAGGCACGCTCCGATGCCGCATCCCATCCTCTGCTCCATTGATACCTGACATTTTATATTATTTTTCTTTGCAATTTCAACGACTTTCTTCAGCATGGGGGTAGGCCCACAGGTGTATATTATATCAAAACTGCAGCTTTTCAGATCATCTTCCAGTATATCGGTAACCAGTCCCTTATATCCCATGCTTCCGTCATCAGTGGAAATATTGAGCACGTTGCAGTTAGACTCAAATTCATCCACCAGTACCGCAAAATCCTTATTCCTAAATCCAATATACGCCCTTTTTTCAGCACCCTTTATCTCTCTTAAGGTATATAGAAGAGGGAATATACCTATTCCCCCTCCAACCACTGCAATTTTCCTGTACCCGTCGTCAAGGTGAAAGGGAGTGCCTAAAGGTGCTATTATATCAATTTCACTTCCGGTATTTTTTTGAGAAAGATATTCCGTTCCTATTCCCTTTATCTGAAATACGATATCGAAAGTTGCCCTGTCCTTATCCACTTTGCATATGCTAATGGGTCTTCTGAGCAAAGCATTTATACCTTCACTGCATTTTACATTCACAAATTGTCCGGGCTTGGCATTTTCAGATACATATTCCGACTTAATTGTCATCCTGTAAATGCCTTTTGCCAACTGTTCAGTTTTTTCAATCTGTTCTCGTAAAACTTTAGACATTCTCATCCTCCAAAACCAAAGTTCTATTTTCAACTGTCCCAAAAAAATTATAAAGTCTAATTCACAAAAGTGTACACATTCTCTTCTATCATATTTTGAGAGAAAATTAAAGAAAAACATTTGTAGCTTTATACATCAAAAATACTCAAATTATAAACTTCAAGGTCCTTTTCCCGTTTACCCAGTTTTATACACTCCAGTACTGCCTTTGCAGTATCTAAGGAAGTCATACAGGGTATTGACATTTCCACTGCCTTTCTTCTAATCTTAAATCCGTCTCTTTCCGGCTGTCTTCCCCTTGTAGGCGTGTTAATTATCATGCTGATTTTTCCTGACTGTATCAGATCCAGTATATTAGGTTCCCCTTCTCCTATCTTCTTTACTGCATTAGTAGCAATACCGTGAGTATTCAGCATATTGGCGGTCTTACCCGTACCGTATAGTTCATAGCCTAATTTTTCAAACTCTTCAGCAATAGATATCAGCTCTGTTTTGTCAGTGTCACGGACAGTCATAAGAATCCCGCCGCTTCTTTCAGGAATCTTTATTCCTGAACCGATAATTCCTTTGTACAGTGCATCGTGGAAATCCTTTGCAATTCCCAATACTTCTCCCGTGGATTTCATCTCAGGACCCAAACTTGTATCTACATCGTGCAGTTTTTCAAAGGAGAATACAGGAACTTTAACTGCATAATATTCTGATTCTTTATATAATCCCGTACCATATTTGAAATCTTTAAGAGTTTTTCCCATCATAATCTTAGTTGCGATATTTACCATAGGTATTCCTGTTACCTTGCTTATATACGGAACAGTTCGGCTAGAACGCGGATTTACCTCAATAACATACAATTCATTATTGTAATAGACATACTGAATGTTGATAAGTCCCACTACATTCAGAGCTTTTGCAAGCTTTCTTGTATATTCGACTATCTTTTCTTTTAGCTTGACGCAAATTGTAAGGGAAGGATATACCGATATACTGTCTCCCGAATGAACTCCGGCTCTCTCTAAATGTTCCATTATACCCGGAATCAGTATGTCTTCCCCGTCGCAAATGGCATCAACTTCAATTTCTTTACCCATCATATACTTATCTATCAATATGGGATGTTCCTGCTTTACTCTTGTAATGATTTCCATAAATTCTTTTACATCATTATCGTTGAAGGCAATCTCCATACCCTGGCCGCCTAAAACATAAGAGGGTCTTACCAGTACAGGATATTTAAGCTCATTTGCAGCTTCTAATGCTTCTTCCAAAGTAAATACCGTTTTTCCTGCAGGTCTTGGTATTCCCAATTCTTCCAAAACCGCATCAAACTTTTTGCGGTCTTCCGCAGCATCTATATAATAAGGCTGTGTACCGAAGATTTTTACTCCCATTCCATCTAAAGCTTTTGTCAGCTTTATAGCCGTCTGTCCACCGAATTGAACAATAACTCCATCAACCTTTTCCTTTTCGACAATGTTTTCAACGTCTTCTGGAGTAAGCGGCTCAAAGTAAAGTCTGTCAGCAGTATCAAAATCAGTACTTACCGTTTCGGGATTGTTATTGGCAATAATTGCCTCATAACCAGCTTCCTTGAGAGCCCATACCGAATGGACCGAACAGTAGTCAAATTCAATACCCTGCCCTATCCTAATGGGACCCGAGCCTAAAACAAGCACTTTCTTTTTATCGGTCTTTTTAACTTCACAGGTTTCATCAAAAGTGGAATAGTAATAAGGAGTCACAGCTTCAAATTCTGCTGCACAAGTATCAACCATCTTGTATGTTGCACAAATTCCAAAATCTTTTCTTCTTGCTTTTACATCATCTATGGTACATCCTAAATATTTCGCAATAACCATATCAGGGAATCCCATCTTCTTAATCTTTTTCATAAAATCTTTGTCCACATCCTCAAGCTTCATTGTCTTAAGCTTTTCTTCCGTCATAACCAATTCCCTGATCTTGTTTAAGAAGAACATATCTATCTTTGTTACATCATTTATTTCTTCAAGGGTTATTCCTCTTCTTATAGCCTCTGCCAGAACAAGAAGTCTTTCATCATTTACATCCTTGATTTTATTACAGATTTCCTCATCGCTAAAGCTTTTAAACACATCCTGTTCCAGGGTAAAAATTCCCAGTTCCAGTGATCTCAGCGCCTTCATCAAAGCACCTTCAAAGGAACTGCTGATGGCCATAACTTCACCGGTTGCCTTCATTTGAGTTCCCAGTGTCCTCTTTGCCTTAACAAATTTGTCAAAAGGCCATTTCGGAATTTTTACCACCACATAGTCAAGAGTAGGTTCAAAGCAGGCAAAAGTTTTTCCGGTTACAGCGTTTTGAATTTCATCAAGACCATAACCTACAGCAATTTTTGTCGCCACCTTTGCAATAGGATATCCTGTTGCCTTCGACGCTAATGCCGATGAACGGCTAACCCTTGGATTAACTTCAATTACTGCATATTCAAAGCTGTTGGGATTTAGAGCAAACTGAACATTACATCCTCCCTGTATCCCCAATTCGGAAATAATCTTAAGGGCCGCTGTACGAAGCATCTGATATTCCTTGTCGGTAAGGGTCTGGGAAGGAGCAACAACAATACTGTCTCCCGTATGAACTCCCACAGGGTCTATATTCTCCATATTACATACTGTTATGACATTTCCCTTACCGTCACGCATTACTTCGTACTCTATTTCCTTCCAACCGGAAATACACTTTTCTATAAGGACCTGATTAACCCTGGAAAGTCTTAAGCCATTACTTCCCACTTCATATAGTTCTTTCTCATTGTAAACTATACCTCCGCCTGTTCCCCCTAAAGTATAGGCAGGCCTTACCACCACAGGGTAACCAATCTGGGCTGCAAACTCGAGGGCATCTTCTATTGTGTTTACAACTTTACTGGCAATACAGGGTTCTCCTATTCTCTCCATAGTATCTTTAAAAGCCTGTCTGTCCTCTGCCATCTTAATCGCTTCAGTGGCAGTTCCAAGAAGTTTCACTCCATGTTCACTCAAAAACCCCGATTCTGCTAGTTCCATGGCCAAATTCAGTCCTGTCTGGCCTCCCAATGTGGGAAGTATGCTGTCAGGCTTCTCTTTAATAATAATCTTTTTTAAAACCTCCGGAGTAAGCGGTTCTATATATACTTTATCCGCTATATTTTTATCTGTCATAATTGTAGCAGGATTGCTATTTACCAATATAACTTCAATATTCTCCTCTTTTAAAGCCCGGCAGGCCTGAGTGCCTGCATAGTCAAACTCTGCTGCCTGGCCTATTATTATCGGACCTGATCCAATAACCAAAACTCTCTTAACATCATCTCTTTTAGGCATTAAAATCCCCCTTAAAACTTTTCAAAACTGATAATTCTCTTCATTGAACCAACTTGTTTATTTCCATTTTCTTTTTGTGTAACCATTTTTAGGTATTAGGAGCTTAAAAATTTTTAATATATAATTTTTGGTTTGATTTAATTTACATCTTATACTTATTCATCATTTCAACAAACTCATCAAACAGATATCCCGTATCTTTCGGTCCCGGTGAAGCTTCCGGATGGAACTGGACAGTAAATACCGGTACATCTTTATATCTTATACCTTCTATTGTTCCGTCATTCATATTCCGGTGACTCACTTCCATCCTTGTTTTATCCAAAGAAGATTCAACGATGGTATATCCATGATTTTGTGAAGTTATATAAGTCAAATCCTTCTCAAGGTCCTTCACCGGATGATTGCATCCTCTGTGGCCGTATTTCAGCTTTTCAGTATCCGCATTATTTGCCAAAGCTGTAATCTGATGTCCTAAGCAAATTCCAAACATCGGCTTTTTCCCCATAAGTTCCTTAACAGTTTTGATGGTTTCAACACAGTCCTTAGGATCGCCGGGTCCATTGGACAACATGATTCCATCGGGATTCACAGCCAAAATGTCTTCAGCCCTGGCATTGGCAGGGAATACATAAACTTCACAACCCCTATTTAACAGTGACCTTATTATATTCTGTTTGATACCAAGGTCAATAAGTGCAACTCTAAGCCCGTCACCCTTATAGTGTATAACTTCCTTTGTTGTCACACACATTACAGGATCTTTTATAACATAGGCCTTTATTTCGTCAATCTTCTCTTCAAACTTAAACTCAGGGTCAGTAGAAATAATTCCCCTCATAGTACCTTTATCTCTCAATATTTTGGTAAGCTGCCTTGTATCGATACCTTGTATGCCGATTATATTGTTGCGTTTAAGGTATTGGTTTAAAGTCTCTATCGACCTCCAGTTACTAGGGTTATCACAAAGTTCTCTTACAATGAATCCCTTAACCTGTGGCTTGCTCGATTCAATATCATCAAGGTTAACGCCGTAGTTACCTATCAGTGGATACGTCATTGTAACCACCTGTCCACAGTAAGAAGGGTCTGTAAGTACTTCCTGATACCCTGTCATACCTGTATTAAAAACAATCTCCCCTATTACTTCACCTTCTATTCCAAAATTCTCACCTTGGAAAATGGTCCCGTCTTCTAATGCCAATATTGCTTTCATGTTTATTCACCCCAAAAATAACTTTAAAATTTTCTATAGTGAAATGGCTTGGTTTATATCCTCTTTCATTCTCAGTGCTTCTGCTCTTGAAGCTTCATTAAATCTATCCTCAGTATATATACCTTTCCACTGTTCATCTTTATAAGCACACATTATACTTCTTGAAGCATTTACTATTGCACCTAATCCATCACTTTTAAAAGAATGGGCAACATCCCTTGCTGTGCCACCCTGTGCACCATAACCGGGGACCAGGATATAAGCATTTTTTAAAATTTTTCTCAATATTTTGGCCTGATTGGGATATGTAGCACCTACAACCGCACCAACATTGCTGTAACCGTATTTTCCTATGACATTTGCACCCCAATCGTTTACATATTCGGCCACCTTTTCATAAATACTCTTACCTTCATGGGTCAAGAGATCCTGAATTTGTCCCGATGATTTATTTGAAGTCTTTACAAGTACGAAGATTCCTTTTCCATATTTGGCACAATCATTCACAAAAGGCTTTATTCCGTCAATACCCAGATAAGGATTCACCGTTAAAGCATCTACGTCATAAACAGCCTCATCGATGTTTTCATCAATTTTGGTTTTTCCCAGAAAAGCTGAGGAATAGGCTTCTGCCGTAGGTCCTATGTCGTTTCTTTTTCCGTCTGCGATACAAATCAAACCTTTTTCCTTTGCATATCTGCATGTTTCATAAAAGACCTTTATACCTTCAATGCCATACATCTCATAATATGCCAACTGCGGCTTAACAGCCGGAATAATATCATAAAGGGAATCTATTAAAATTTTGTTAAACTTTAATATAGCTTCTGCTGCACCTTTTAAATTTGCCCCGTATTTTTCAAACATCTCTTCTTTTATAAAATTAGGAACATAGTCTATTTTAGGATCAAGTCCAACAACGGTAGGATTGTTTTTCTCTTTTATTTTTTCGATTAAGTTATCTATAAACATCGCTCTTGCTCTCCTTCTTAAATGTTTTAATTATAAATAAACTTCCAAACTAATGATTTTTTCTTTTCAAATCTGGAACTGTAACGGTTATAACAACACTTTTTCCCTAACCACTACATTGCCGTTTACAATGGTATAATAAACAGTACCTTGCAGTTTAAAACCGTTAAAAGGCGAATTTTTACTTTTTGAACTGAATTTATTCACATCCACAACATACTCTTCATCCGGGTCAATTATTGTCAAATCGGCACTGTTTCCAATTTCTATAGAACCTTTGTTAAGCCCTAAAATCTTCGAAGGATTCACACACATTTTTTCAATCAACTGTTCCAATGTAAGATGGCCCGGTTTAACCAGGTAAGTTATACTTAGAGGAAGAGCCGTCTCAAAACCAACCATTCCATTTGCTGCCAATGCAAACTCAACATTTTTTTCGTCTTCATGGTGAGGTGCATGATCAGTCGCTATAATATCGATAGTTCCATCTTTAAGTCCTTCAATAATGGCTTCAACATCTTTTTTAGTCCTTAAGGGAGGATTTACCTTGGCCAGAGTATTAAAACCATTACAAGCATCTTCTGTAAGCGTAAAATAGTGAGGACAGGTCTCACAGGTAACTTTTACTCCACGGCTCTTTGCATGCCTTATAAGGTCTACTGACAACTCAGTGCTCACATGAGCTATATGAATGGGAACCTTTGTATATTCAGCAAGGATAAGATCCCTTGCAACCATTATTTCTTCAGCAGCCGACGGAATGCCTTTAAGTCCAAGAACTGTAGACATATACCCCTCATTCATACATCCCTCGTCTGCAAGATCGAGGTCCTCACAATGGGAAATTACAGTTATATCAAACATAGAAGAATATTGAAGCGCTTTTTTCATAAGAGAAGAGTTTTTAAGGGGTCTTCCGTCATCAGAAATTGCCACTGCACCTGCAAATTTCAATTCCCCTATTTCAGAAAGCTCTTCACCCTTCAGCCCTTTAGATATTGCTCCTATAGGATAAACATTTACCACACCGTCTTGTTTTGCTTTATTGATAATGTACTTTACAATTGCCTGATTATCTATTACAGGATTTGTATTGGGCATACATGCAATTGAAGTAAAACCTCCTTTTGCTGCACTTCTTGTGCCCGTTTCAATATCTTCCTTATATTCAAATCCCGGATCCCTCAAATGGCAATGAGCATCAACAAGCCCCGGTATTACGTATTTTCCTTCTGCATAAATTATATCACCACTCACAAAATCCAAATCTTTGCCTATTTCCGCAATTTTACCGTTTTCTATCAGTATATCGAGACAGTCATTTATTTTTGATTTCGCGTCAACAACACGACCACCTTTAATTAATGTTCTCAACAGAATCCCTCCTTGTCAAAAGATACAATAGTGCCATTCTGACCGCCACTCCATTTGTAACCTGTTCATTTATAAGAGACTTTTCGCAGTCTACGACACCGGAAGACAACTCAACACCCCTGTTTACAGGTCCGGGATGCATAATCAAAGCATCTTCCTTTGCAAGTTTTAAACGTTTCTCATCAAGACCGAAAAATCTCGAATATTCACGTATACTTGGAAACAAACCTTTTTTCTGTCTTTCCAGCTGGATTCTAAGCCCCATAACCACATCAGCATCAATCAATGCCTCCTGAACTGTATTAAAGGCCTTAACTCCAAGTTTTTCGATCTCCGGTGGCAAAAGGGTGGCTGGTCCGGCAACACAAACTTCGGCGCCAAGCTTTGTCATTCCATATATATTGCTCCTGGCAACCCTGCTGTGATATATATCTCCTATAATTGCCACTTTCAGTCCTTTGAGACTGCCCTTTTTCTCAACTATGGTAAACATGTCAAGCAATGCTTGAGTAGGATGCTCATTCATACCGTCTCCTGCATTAATAACCGATGCGTTTATATTTTTTGCAATAAGATGCGGTGCTCCCGACATTGGATGTCTTATAATAATAACATCGGTCCCCATCATATCTATGGTCTTGGCAGTATCAATCAAAGTCTCACCCTTAGCAACACTGCTGCTTGAAGCTGAAACATTGGCGGAACTTGCACTCATATACTTTGATGCCAGTTCAAAAGATAGTCTCGTCCTTGTGCTGTTCTCATAAAACAAAGTGACAATGGATTTTCCCTGAAGATGCGGAGTCTTTTTGTTTTTTGAAATAAGGATATACTTCATCGTCTTTGCTGTGTTTAAAATGTATTCAATCTCTTCTGCTGTAAGTTCCTTAAGGCCCAATAAATCTTTTGACTTTAAAACCATCATAGCACCTCACTAAACTTATATTTAAAATACTTTTTTAATCATTTTCTTCCACTATGCCCTGAAAAAGTACTAAAATTTTCAAGACCAAATACCGATTAGTTTTCCTCTTTTCAAGCGTTGGAAAATGGTGTAAAAAAATAGCAAGGATAAATATCCTCACTATTTTTGAAAATAACTATTTTACCAATTGAATTATAAGATGTTTTATGCATTATATATATAAAAGGAAAATACATCATCATTTTCTCCCTTAATTTAGTTATGAACATGTTAATATGGCCTTTCATATCAAATATCCTTTCCTAGATTAATTCAAAACAGATTTAAAATCATATATAAACCAATTGAACTTATATAAATTATTGGTTGTTCGCTCTTTCAAGGTCACTTATGGTGACTACATTTACTCCATCAATATCATGCAATTTAACATTGACAACCTCAGATCTTGAAGTGGGTACATTTTTTCCCACATAATCGGCACGGATAGGAAGCTCTCTATGGCCTCTGTCTATTAAGACCGCCAGTTGTATCATCTTTGGCCTTCCTATATCCATAATTGCATCAATTGCTGCTCTAACCGTTCTTCCTGTATAAATTACATCATCCACCAGGACAATTTTTTTGCCGTTTATTGAAAAGTTTATCTCGGTTCCGTTTATTATAGGATGTTCTGCAAGCATACTCAAATCATCCCTATAGAGGGTTATATCCAAAATTCCAACAGGAACTTCTTTCCCTTCAACGCCTTTTATCTTTTCAGCTATCATTTTGGAAAGGGGTACACCTCGGCGCTGAATTCCTATTAGTACAATGTCATCTATACCTTTATTTTTTTCAATTATTTCATGAGCTATCCTTGTAACCGCTCTAAATATTCCGTTTTCATCCATTATTTCAGCTTTATCAATCATACCCGAACGCTCCATTATATTTTATACAGTACATTTATTTCTATAATCATTATTACATTTATACCAAAAAAGCTTCTTGCCAGATGACGGCAAGAAGCTAGAATACATAGCATATTTTAAATACATATACTTAAATATGTATACTCTTATACTCTCATGCGCCACCTTTCAGCCTCACAGGACTTAATTAAAGGTAACTATTCAATTAATAATATACTAACATAACAAAAAATTAATGTCTATATTTAATTTTAAAATTTTTAAAAATTCATCATCCATTATCTGTTAACTCTTGCTCTAGGCTCTCGCCTTAGATTTATCCCCAATATGCCCCCAATTGAACCTGCAATCACACCTATTATAAACATTATTATCACATGACTGTTAATGGAATAATCTCTGTATGCCAAACTGCTGACTAGGAATAAAATACCCATATACAAAAGTCCGACAATTCCTCCATTTAACCAGCCCTTCCTTTTAATCTTGCTACTGGATATCCAACCGGCTACTACTATACTTACTAATGTAGTTATAATAACTGCCGAAGGAAAAAATTTATCCGGAAAATCGGTATAGTACAAAAAGAAAGCAAAAATCCAGAACAGCGGTATGGTTATCAAATATGCTATTGCTATACCTTTAACCATCGATACGATGTTTGCGTGCTCGCTTATGATGTTTTTGGCCGTTTGGCCCGTTTTGTTTATCATAAAAACCCCCCAATAAATTATTAATATGCTTACATTAATAATTTATTGGGATGATTATTTTATTAGAACCAAAATAAACTTGACTTTTTTATTTATTTGTTTTCTTCTTTCATATCGTTTTTATAAAGGGTCAATATACATTCATCCAATTGTTCCTCTGTAAATACACCTTCCTGGATCATTTTCCTGTATGCCGGTTTATTTTTCATCATACTAAGGTATATTTCAAAGTCAATATTGTTCTTATTTTCTTTTACCATTTCATTTCCTCCTCGTTGTTACCATATCTTCA
Source organism: Acetivibrio clariflavus DSM 19732 (assembly GCF_000237085.1). Lineage (GTDB taxonomy): Bacteria > Bacillota > Clostridia > Acetivibrionales > Acetivibrionaceae > Acetivibrio > Acetivibrio clariflavus. Next base: position 2,743,580 of record NC_016627.1, read on the forward strand.
CACTCTTTATTTACATACTTATATATTTTAGATAAAATTGTAAATATTTTCAATAATTTTTTCAATTTTAAAAAAATTTTAGTTTACAAGGAACTTTTATATAATTATATAAGTCTAATGTATATAAACGCATCAAGACAAGGAGTGATTTTAATGAAATCCAAAATTGCACTTTTTAGTGTATTGTTATTAATTTTTAGCATATTAGTGCCTGCAACTGTATTTGCAGCCACAGACCCAGGTCTCGAGAATGCCATAAAAGCAACAAAACAATTGTTTGATATTCCCGACAGCCTCAGTAACTTTTCTTACAGCGTCAGAATTGAAGGAGATTTAAAAATTTGGACTCTGAACTGGAGTTCAAAAGACAATGACGGCACAAGTATCGAGGTGTCCATTGACAATACCGGGGATGTTTTAAGCTATTACAGGTACATAAGCAATGAAATCATAAAAAAACTTCCTGCATTAACTGAATCTGAAGCTCAAAAAAAAGCTGAAGAAATTATTGAAAAACTCAATCCAAACATACTTGACAGCATAAAGATATTAAAAAGGAATCGAAATGTTTCAATTAATGATAACGCATACTATTTTAGTTTTGTCAGAACCCACAACGGTATAGTCTTCCCCAAAAACGGCATAGAAATCTCCATAAACAAACAAACCGGTGAACTTGAAAGTTACAGTAAGAATTGGTCAAAAGACCTGGTCTTCCCTTCTGCTGATAAAGCAATAACTCTTGAAGAAGCCCAAAAGGCTTTTAAAAAGAATCTGGGTCTTGCCCTTACATACAAATCTTCATTAGAAAACAAAAATATTAAAGTATATGGTGCTTATTCTCCCATATATAATTCCTACTACTATATTGACGCTTTTACAGGGGAGAAAATCAATCTTGGCAGCAGATACTACGACACAGCTTATGGCATGACTTTAAAGCTAGGTTTTTCACTTGAATTTTCAGAAGTAGCATTTAATGAAATAGTACTTACTCCCGAAGAAATAGCCGCCGTGGAAGAAGTATCAAATCTATTGCCTCAGGAAGAAGCCGAAAAGATAGCTAGAGAATTAAATATTTTAGAACTTGACGACTCCTTTACTCTTTCAAGTGCACGCCTTTATAAAGGATGGTTTGAAAAAAATGGGTATGAGTGGAACCTGAATTTTACAAAATCCGATGAGAAAAACTATTCGAGAGTAAACGTAACAATTGATGCATCAACCGGTGAAATTACAAGCTTCAGCACAGGATTTTCCATGCCCGATGATGATACAGTAAAATATGACAAAGACACCGCCAAAAAGGCTGTGGAAGAGTTTCTAAACCAAATACAGCCAATGAAGTTTAAAGAAACAAAACTTGAAGAAAGGGAAGATGAAATATCAACCGATGAAGAAATCGAAAAACCAAAATACTATTCTTTCCAATACACAAGAATGGTAAATGGCATTCCCTTTGAGGGCAATGGTATCACAGTAGAATACAATGCAGTTACCGGAAAGATTTTCGGTTACAATTTAGAATGGTATGACGTAGAATTTCCTTCTCTCGAAAAGGCAGTTTCATTAGACGAAATATATAATATTTTCTTTAGAGATATCGGATTGGAACTTCAATACACCACTGCAGCTCCTGAAATTATTTTCACAATGGAAAAAGCAGAAAATCCCAAACAGGAAGTGAAACTCGTATATGCTGTAAAATCCGATAAACCCGCAATACTTGACGCTTTTACAGGAACTGTACTGGATTACTCCGGAAACCCCTATAAAGAAGAAAAGCCCCTTGAATATACTGATATTGCAGGACACTATGCTCAGGATGAAATTGAAGTTCTTGCCCAAGCAGGTATTGGGCTTGAAGGTCCCGAATTAAAACCCGATGAAAAAATCAAACAAAAAGATTTCCTGCTCTTAATCTCACAGATAATAAATAATGGATATGCTTTTTACGGAAAACTTTCATTAAGTGACAATAATGAAACCGATAATCTTTACCAATTGCTTATGCAGGAAGGAATAATAAAAGAAAGTGAAATAAATCCGGATAGTCCTTTGACAAGGGAAGACAGCGTGAAATTTGTAATAAGAGCATTGAAATACGATAAAATAGCAGAACTAAGCGATATTTTCAACTGCACCTTCAAAGACAAGGATGAAATAAATCCTGAACTTATCGGTCATGTTGTTATTGCAAAAGGACTTAACATTGTAAACGGCTATGGAAATTATTTCAGACCGAAAGAAGAACTGAAAAAAGCTGATGCCTTGATAATAATATACAATTATCTGCAGCTCTAACTTTTACCATGCTTTTTAAATGGAGGCTTTGTGCCTCCTTATTTTCTTTTAATTTTTAATTTTTTTTATTTATTAGTAGATATAAGCTGGAATGGATTTATTTAAATAAAATAAACTTTAAAAAAACGCTAAAACTAATCAGGAATAAGAATTAAAATTGTAGGAGGTACAAATATGGGATTTTTAAATTTTTTATACAATAATAGCGAATCCTTAAAGAACGCTAATACTTCAAAGTCCAAAGCAAACTCGAAGCTTCAGCCCTTTAACGAAGAGTTCTCTTTGGATTTAAGTACGGAACCCTATGGTACCCATATAAAAGAATTGGATAATTCTTATTCAAACAGCGGTGTTGAGATGCAAGACACAAGAAACACCTTAAGAATCCTGTACAGCGGTATATTGGCTAAAAACGGTGCAAACGAAATATATGCCGTCATCGGATACGGCGATAACCTAAACTGGGAAAACGTTACCGAATATCCGATGCACAAGCTATCCGATGAAAAATTTGAGTTAATCTTCCCTGTAACAAGAGCAGGCCAAATAAATATGGCCTTTAGAGATTCTTCTAACAACTGGGATAACAACTCAGGAAACAACTATACCTTTTCCAATTATATCTACGAGGGCAGCCATTAAGCTGCCCTTCCCTTTATCTAACTGTTATTTTTGAACTAAAAGATAATTTCTATAATGCATAAAAATTTACTGAATTTCCAAAGCTTTATTTGTTTTCCGATGGTGTAACACTGTCAATGGCATATCTGAATACCTTAATTTTTGTTTTATCCACACCGGTTTCAATAGTAATTTCGTTATCCTTAATATTTATAACCTTTCCCATTATTCCACCGATTGTCATTATCTCATCCCCAACCTTAATGGAATCCTGCATTTGCTTTCTGGCCTTTTCCTTCCTTTTATGCGGCAAAATTATTATTAAATACATAATTACCAGAAAAAATACAGGAAACAGCAAAGAAACTATAAACTCCTGAACACCTGTAGACATAACAGCCCCCTCCTTTTATTTATATAAATTTATTTATAGCCAAATTTAGAGAAAAACTCGTTTCTAAAATCACCAAGTCTATCTTCCATTATAGCCTTTCTTACATCTTCCATTAATTTTAACAAAAATCTCAGGTTATGCCATGTTGTAAGCCTTATTCCCAATACTTCACCGGCTTTTATAAGATGTCTGATATAAGCTCTGGTAAAATTCCTGCAGCAGTAGCAATCGCATTCCGGATCAAGGGGTGAATAGTCTCTGGCATAAGCAGCATCTCTTATTATAACTCTTCCTCTGCTTGTAAGAACAGTGCCATTTCTCCCAATACGTGTAGGGAGTACACAGTCAAACATATCTATTCCCCTTATGGCACCTTCTATAAGATAATCCGGACTTCCTACTCCCATAAGATACCTCGGTTTATCTTCGGGCAATAAAGGTACTGTACATTCAAGCATTTCATACATTAACTCTGCCGGTTCTCCAACACTTAATCCCCCAATTGCATAACCGGGAAAATCAAGCTCTAAAAGTTCATAAGCACTCTGTTCCCTAAGTTCTTTGTACATACCTCCCTGTACTATACCGAAAAGAGCCTGTCTGTCAGTATTTTTATGGGCATCTTTACACCTTTTAGCCCAACGGGTCGTTCTCTCCAGAGAATTTTTGGCATAGTTAAAATCTGCAGGATAAGGTATACATTCGTCAAAAGCCATTATTATATCGGCACCGAGGGCATTTTGCACCTCTATTGCCATTTCAGGAGTAAAAAAGTGCTTTGACCCGTCTATATGAGATTTGAAGGTTACACCTTCTTCTTTTATATCCCTCAAATCACTAAGGCTGAATACCTGAAATCCTCCACTGTCGGTTAAAATCGGCCTGTCCCAATTCATAAAGCCGTGCAGTCCCCCGGCTTCTTTTACTATTTCATGTCCGGGACGCATATAAAGGTGGTAGGTATTGCTCAATATTATCTGTGCATCAATTGCTTTCAGCTCATCAGGCGACATACCTTTTACAGTGGCCTGAGTACCCACAGGCATAAATGCAGGAGTATCAAAATAACCATGGGGAGTATGCACCCTTCCCAGTCTTGCTCCAGTTTGTTTACACTTTTTTATTAATTCATATCTAACTGCACTCATAACTCTCCAATACCTCAATCATCTTAAGTAATCTTTTAATATCTATTTTTTCACAACTACTTTATAAACATAGCATCTCCAAAACTGAAAAACCTGTATTTTTCTTTTATTGCTTCACTATAGGCATTCATAATTTTATCCTTTCCGGCCAGAGCACTAACTAACATCAATAGTGTTGATTCAGGCAAGTGAAAATTGGTTATTAATTTATCCACAACTTTAAATTTATATCCCGGATAAATAAAAATATCCGTCCATCCGCTCTTCGGATTCAAAAGCCCCGATTCATCTCCGACCGTCTCCAAAACCCTGCAGCTTGTCGTACCTACAGCTATAACATTTCCGCCCTTTTTCTTTGTAGTGTTGATTTTATTACACTCTTCTTCACTTAAATTATAATACTCACTGTGCATTTTATGCTCAGAAACGTTTTCAACTTTTACGGGCCTAAAAGTACCAAGCCCAACATGTAATGTAACATAAGCAATTTCTACGCCTTTTTGCTTAATCTGTTCCAATAGATCTTTTGTAAAATGCAAACCTGCAGTAGGCGCCGCTGCAGAACCTTTGTGTTTGGAATATACTGTCTGATACCGTTCCCTGTCCTCAAGAGGTTTGGTTATATAGGGCGGAAGAGGCATTATTCCAATTTTGTCTAATATCTGTTCAAAGATTCCATCATATTCAAATCTTACAAGTCTATTACCTTCCTCAATCACATCCACTATTTCAGCTTTTAATTCTCCGTTCCCAAACACAAACCTTGCACCAGGCTTAGCTCTTTTGCCGGGTTTTAATATTACCTCCCATATATCTCCCCCGACGTTTTTCAGCAGTACAAATTCTATTTTCCCTCCGGTACCTTCCTTCTCACCGAGAAGTCTTGCCGGAATTACCCTTGTGTCATTCAAAACAAGGCAGTCTCCGGGGTTCAAATATTCTATTATATCTTTAAATATTCTATGTTCTATAGCGCCCGTTTCCCTGTCTAAGACCATTAATCTCGATTGCTTTCTGTCTTTTAAAGGCTCCTGGGCAATAAGCTCTTGAGGTAAATCATAATAAAATTCACTAACTTTCATAATATTCAAACACCAACTTAAAAAATTTTAAAAATTCAGCATATTTAGAATAATACATTAAAAAACCGTTCATTGCAAGGCATAATAACAAAATCGCTGCGCTGTATTACAGTAGTTAAAAACAATCCATGCATTATTATGCCTCAAAGTTTTCAAAATCATTTTTATAAATGCAGTTTTAAAAAATTTTGCAATACCCAAAGATACAAATATAAATAAAAAACTCCGAAGCATTTCATTAAAACCTCGGAATTTAAAATATCAATTTATATATTATAAAAATCCCTATTATTCCTGTAAACCCTAACTATTCAACCTCAGTTCCGGTAAAATAATGGGTAAGAATCTCTTTGTATGTAAAACCGGCCTTTGCCATACCTTTGGCACCTTCCTGGCTCATTCCCACTGCATGTCCCCATCCCTTTCCCGTAAAGGTATAGACTGTCGGAACAGAAGGTACTTTCCTTTTCGCATCATCAGAACCCGCCAGGCTTATACTGCTGCTTGTGTTTACAGTTTCCAGCCCTGAAGCAGTAAGCACTTTCTTACCGTTAAGCTGAGAGTTCACCGTACTGCCGTCCTGCGCCAAAACAGAAACATCGGAATCGGTGGTTATTTCATACCATTGGCTGTCTAGGCTTAAAAAGGATCTGGTATTGCTGTTTTTATACACCTGCTCTCCCTTAGAGCCTTTGACTACAAGTTCCGTTGCCCTGCCGGCTTCCGATCTCTTTGTAATATAGATTCCCAGTATATTTCCGATGTTATATCCTCTCTGTGCCATTATTTCGCCTATTTTTTGAGCAGTATAGGAAACCTGCCAATTATAATGCCATGAATTACCCGATTCATAAGGATCGTCCACACTTACCAGATAGGGATATCCGCTGCTTCCCCATACATTCTTGACATCTTCTGTCTTTCCGCCGCTGGAACTGAAATAATAAACTTCTGCCGGCTTGCCGTTATAAGTAACAATTTCTCCCCTTGTATCATCCACAGCTTTATTAGTGGCAGGATGTTCTACGCTATAACCTTTATAAACCTGGGAGTAAGTTGTTGAACACAGATTAAAATTCAAATGTTTGTATTTGGATAAGTTGTTTACAGTATAGGTCCTGGCCGCAACAGCCTGGGCTTTTAACGCTTCAGGATGAGAACTGGCTTCAATTTCCCCCGGCACAACCCCATAAAGATACTCCTCAAGGGGCAAAACATTTATAACTGTCATATCGCTCTCTGCTTGTCTTAAAACTTCAATCCCACCACGATACACTTTTTTGCTGTCACCGTTAATTCTAAAAAGTGCCGGATTCTTTCCCTCTTTAGGATAAATCCTTAAAGCTCCTTTTAAACTGTCATACATCAGTTTTACTTTGCCTTTGGAGTCAAAAACCACAATCCTTGTTGCAGAAGGAGAAACAGCACTAAATTCCACAACTCCTCCCAATTCTGCTTTCATACCATTCTCATCTTTGTAAAAACCGCACCATATCTGCCAAGTGTCAGCAAATACTGGGTAGGCATCAATTCCATTGCTTATATATTCATCAAGTTTTTGCTCCAAAGCCTCAAAACTGTCAAAATTATCGGCCAATTTAGCATGATAACTTTCATCTTTCTTTATTGTTAATGCATTCCCGGTGGTCTCTTCTATAAGCTTAACAAATCCATCAGCTGTATAGCTGCCTATTTTCAGTCCTGTTTCCCCATCGATTGTAAAGCTTGATACTGCAGTGTACTGTTTGGTTTTGGAATCATTGAAATACAGGCCGATTCTAACTTCTTCCGGTATGCCCGGATAAGCTTGACATACTACCTTGGATAAAAATACAATCACCAGCGGCAGTAAGATGAATAAAAGGTTCTTTTTATTTAATTTATCTTTAAATATGTACTCTATCTTACAAAATTTTAGTCCAACCTTACAAAATTCCCCATGCATATTCTTCCTCCGACTTATCTTTTGTAATACATTTATTAATATATTTTATATCATAATATTCGACAAAAGCATACATCTACCTCTATTGTAACATAAATTTAATACATTAACTCCTGTTAATTTTTGCTTAAGCTTAGACTTGGAAAAATTAATTTGACAAGGTAATCCCAAAATGATATTATAGATAATAATTATATATGTATGATAGAGGTGCAGTTTTCAATAGTATGCTTACGGAGAAGTTTGGGCTTTGGTGATGTAAGTTGAAAGGGTAAACTGCCGAAGAGTAAATTTTCCCAATAAAAATTTACTCTGGTCATTCGGTTAATAGCCGCATGACTGTCATCAAGTTATTTGATGGAGCGCTATCAGTTCATATGAAAAGTTGTACATAGTACTTCTTTTGTCAAAAATTGGTGAACTGCTGGTATCCATACCAGCTTTTTTATTTTTAGTATTTTGATGTGTACAGAAGTGAAATACTTTTATTTATAATTGGATAGAGTTTTATAAATAATTTTGACTGGCAATTATCCATATATAAATTATGAAACTTTATTATGGATTTTAAGTATTATAGTAACAAGTAGTGTTTAATTATTAAGTCGGAAAGGATGATAAATATGAAGAAACCTATATTCACAGGTTCTGCAGTGGCAATTATCACCCCTTTTACAGAAAGCGGTGTGGATTTTGAAAAACTGGAGGAACTAATTGAATTTCAGATAAAGGAAAACACAGATGCACTGGTTATATGCGGTACAACCGGTGAAGCATCCACAATGCCCGATGAAGAACACAAAGAAGTAATTAAGTTCGCAGTGGAAAAAGTAAACAGGAGAATACCGGTTATTGCAGGAACAGGAAGCAACGATACCAAACACGCAGTAGCTCTCACTCAATATGCTGAATCGGTAGGTGCCGATGCTGTTTTGAGTGTTACACCCTATTACAACAAAACTACCCAAAAAGGACTTTATCAACATTTCAAGATAATTGCAGAAAGTGTAAAAATACCGGTTATGCTATATAATGTACCTTCAAGGACAAACTTAAATATCGATCCGCAGACTGTCAAAGCCCTGTCGGAAATTGAAAATATTACAGCCATTAAAGAATGTAACTTAAACCAGGTGGGCGAGATTATAAACTTATGCGGAGATGATATTACAGTATATTCGGGAAACGATGATCAAATCCTGCCGTTACTTGCTCTTGGCGGGAAAGGTGTAGTTTCTGTACTTGCAAATATACTGCCAAAAGAAACTCATAACCTCGTTGCTTCATTCTTAGCCGGTGATATAGCTGAAAGCAGGAGAATTCAACTCAAGTATCTGGATCTTATCAAAGCATTGTTTGTAGAAGTAAGTCCAATTCCGGTAAAAGCAGCGATGAACTTAATGGGTATGAATGTCGGAAACTGTCGTCTTCCATTAGTTGAAATGAGTGAAAAGAACTTGAATTATCTGAAAGACACCTTAAAAAAATACGGCTTAATTAATTAACATATTCTAGCTTTTTACATTTAGGGTAAAATATTAAAAAAATACAAATAGAAAAAGGATGTGCTTGTGCTAATGATAAACATATTATTAAGTGGCTGCAACGGTAAAATGGGGCAAGTAATTACAAGGCTTGCCGCTGAACGGGAAGATTTAAAAATAGTAGCCGGGTATGATCAAAATACATCCATTCAGAATACATACCCTGTTTTCTCCGATTTAAGCAAATGTGATGTGAATGTGGATGTAATTATTGATTTTTCACATCCCGCTGCTTTAGAAAGTTTAATGCAGTATGCCGTTTCAAAAAAAATACCTGCTGTAATAGCAACTACAGGTCTTTTCAGTGCGCAGGTGCAAATGTTAAAAGATGCCTCAAAGGTAATTCCCGTTTTCTTTTCTGCCAATATGTCATTAGGAGTAAACCTTTTGATTGATTTGGTAAAAAAAGCTGCTCGTGTACTGGCAAAGGACTTTGATATTGAAATTGTTGAAAAACATCACAATCAAAAAATAGATGCCCCCAGCGGTACTGCTTTAGCTATTGCTGATGCTATCAACAGTTGTTTGGAGCAACAGCAGGAGTACATATATGACAGACATTCAAGGCGAAAAAAAAGAAGCAAGAATGAGATCGGAATACATGCCGTAAGAGGCGGGACCATTGTTGGCGAGCATTCGGTTATATTCGCCGGTAATGATGAAATAATTGAAATAAACCACATAGCTACGTCAAAGGAGATATTTGGTGTAGGAGCTCTTAATGCAGCAGTATTTCTGCACAAGAAAGGTTCCGGAATGTACAACATGGACGACTTAATCGGAAGTAAATAAACTATAGCAAAAATGCCTTGTAATTACCGTTTCAAATAAATCCTATTTTCTAAATATTAAATCTTTAATGCCAAATAGGTTATATTTTAAACGGTAAAGAGGCATTTTAGTATATGAAACAGCAAATCAAAATCTCTGGAGGTGTTTGTAATGACTCAAAAACCGGTTACAAGTCTTGATGTTACTTACAACGTTTCGCTCATTACGCTCAATAATCTTCCTAATAACATCAAACTTATATCTGAGGTATTTACTTCCATAGCCAATGAAGGCATAAGTATTGATATGATTAGCAAATCTCCTTCATTGAAAGGAAACACCACTGTATCCTTCAGTCTCCTGAATGATGATTTGGTTAAAGCAATGAGCTGTTTAAACAAATTTAATGAAAAGGCAAGCAAACTCAGCTTGGAAATAGACAGTTTCAACACTAAGTTCTGTGTCTTCGGCAAAAATATGAAAGACATTCCGGGAGTTGCAGCCAGGTTATTTAACGCCCTGGCAAAGGAAGATATTGAGATAAAGCTTGTAACAACCTCCGAGTCTGATATTTCATGCTTGATTGATGAAAAAGATACCGATAAAGCTATAGCTTGTGTAAAAAAGGAATTTGAATTGGAATAAAACCAAAGGGGCTTAATGCCCCTTTATTTTTTCATATTTCCCTTGATATATACTAGTATTCTATTCCTTTTCTTGCGCCTAATCCCTTTTGAAAAGGATGTTTTATACAATTAATCTGTGATACATAATCGGCAGCTTCTATTAGTTTTTCAGGTGCATTCCTGCCCGTCAATATTAATTCAACATGGTCTGGTTTATTCTTTATAATATCGAGAACCTCATCAACTTCAACAAGGCCGTTTCCCAATACTCCAATAATTTCATCAAGTATAAGGACATCACAGCGATTATTCTTTAAAGTATCTCTAATAAAATCAAAGGCATTAGCTATTTCAGCTTTTAGTTCCTCTATTTCCTCCCTATTTAGAGTCCAAACAAATCCTCTCTCTTTTTCAAAACGAAACAGCTTAAAACCCGGTTCCAATTTTTTTATAGCTGTCATTTCTCCCGTTTCACTGCCTTTTAAAAACTGAACCATATAAACAGTCTTTCCTCTGCCAAAGGCCCTTATACCTAGTCCTATTGCCGCCGTTGTTTTACCTTTACCCTCTCCGGTATATATATGCACTAAACCCTTTTCCATCTTCATCCCACACTTTTTCATTTTATTTGCCACTTATTTTAACAACTACCTGTCGGTTTTTCAATAATATTATTGCTTACTAAAAATTTTTTTATAAAAGTATTGACATAGCTTTTTTATGCTAGTATAATCAATTATGCTGATTGAAAAACGCATAACACATTAAGTGCCATTCATTACACTTACAGTTGATATGCGGTCGTGGCGGAACTGGCAGACGCGTACGTTTGAGGGGCGTATGGGCGACCGTATGGGTTCAAGTCCCATCGACCGCACCAAACGTAAACCATCGTTGATACGATGGTTTTTTCGTTTATTCGGCTTTTTTCAAATTAACCTTTTTTCCCTGCCGGATAATAGCCTGACAAAATCATTTCATAAATAAAAATGGCTATTGCCTTTTAGCAATAACCAAAATAAACGTTATAGCCGTCCTGTTTTTTTAATACCGTTACTTCATACACGCTTTGCTTAATACCTCACCAATACTTTCCCTCAGAATAAGGTTTGCTCTGACATCATAAGGTGTCTGAGTTTTATTAATCAATACAAGTTTATTCCCTCTATAATAAGATACCAATCCCGAGGCTGGATAGACCGATAATGAAGTACCTCCCACAATGAGAACATCAGCCTTTGAAATATATTCTAATGATGCTTCCAAAACATCGCTGTCTAACGCTTCCTCATAAAGCACTACATCAGGTTTTACAATTCCACCGCAGTCATCGCACTTGGGAACTTGTGATGCTTCAAGAATATAGCTGAGTTGGAAGGCTTTATGGCAATTCATACAGTAATTCCTGTGAATTGAACCGTGAAGTTCCAAAACCATCTTACTGCCCGCCAATTGATGCAGTCCGTCTACATTCTGAGTTATTACAGCTTTCAGCTTCCCCTCTTCTTCAAGTTTTGCCAAAGCTATATGTGCATTATTGGGTTTTGCATCTTTATAAATCATTTTACTTTTGTAAAACTCGTAAAATTTGTCGGTATGTTTCATAAAAAAAGTATGGGAAAGTATCTCCTCCGGAGAATAGGTACTGTCAGTCTTTTCGTTATAAAGCCCGTTTGCACTTCTAAAATCCGGAATTCCGCTCTCCGTTGATACTCCTGCTCCGCCAAAAAACACAATATTGTCTGATTGGCAGATAATTTCCCTAAGTTTTTCAACGCTCATGCAAATCACCCCATGACAAAAGAATTAGAACCCGCTCAAATCTTCCTAATTAAAATTTATTTTAAAACATAATAGGCTAATACACTCTGCAGTTCGTATATATCAACGCTTCTGCCAAATTGCTTTTGAATTGGCGCCTCTTCACCCAAAATCCAAATCAGAAGCTCTGCATCTAAATCAAAATGCCCTTCCGCTTCTATGCTAAAGCGAGTAATATTTTTGTACGGAATGGAAAGATATTCAATTTTTTTTGCAGTCATACCTTCTTTATCAACTAATATCAACCGTTTATTAGTAAAAATTATAAGGTCTCGCGTAATTCTATAAGCTTTTTCAACCTGTTCTCCCATTGTCAAAAGTCTGTCCATATCCTGCTCTACGTCTTCAGCATTCAACTCCCGGGAATTTCCCAACAACCCGTCAAATATCCCCATCTCATCTTCTCCCCTCATAAACTTCCTTGTCTGCAAAGATCTATTTTTGCAACATTATTTGATAATTTATATTCCGCTTCTGATTAGAAAACCCCACAGCGCCACACATATGGTGACTCTGTGGAGTCTTGTTTTGCATGTAAATACCCTTAATCAGCCGCTTGATAATTTTATTTTTGCATCTATTCAATCTAAAGCCAATTTTTCTGTACAAACTCATCTTTTCGAATATTTTTGCACATATATTCTCTTTTGTCAATAGTTTACTTTATTGTTTTTAATTTTGAAACCAACCTTTGATACTCGGCTTCGAGGAATTCTTTATCGGCACTTGGGCTTGAAAGTTTTGCTACTATTTCTGAAATTTTCATCTCGAGAATAATTTTTTCCGTTTCCCACGCCGAGCTATCTTTGCTTTTTTGCCGGCTTTGCCAGTAATCTTCCAGCTTCCCTTCAAAAGCTGTAATAATTCCATTTTCAAAAACCAGTATCCTGTCGGCAACCGAATTTACAAATTCACTGTCATGAGAAACAAACAAAACTGTTCCTTCATAATCTTTAAGAACATTTTCCAAAGCTTCTATCGATTGTATATCCAGATAGTTTGTCGGTTCATCCAAAAGCAGAATATTGGCATCGGAGACAAAAAGTTTGGCAAAGGAAACCTTTATTCTCTCTCCGCCGCTTAAACATTCAACTTTTTTAAATACATCATCAGTCTTAAAAAGCAACCTTGCAAGAATAGTTCTGACAACAGACTGTGTTTGGACACTATCTCGCATAACATTTTCCAACACGGTTTTATCGTATTCAAGATTGTCAAAAGCCTGATAAAAATACCCGATTTTTGCTTTCGGTACAATGCGTATACTGCTGCTGGAATTCTGATAAATCAAATTGAGCAAAGTGCTTTTGCCGGTACCGTTCTCACCCCACAAAGCGGTTTTAGAACCATTGGGAATATTAAAACATACTCTGTCAAATATCTTTTTCGTACCATAGGAAAAAGAAAGATTTTCAGCCGCAATAACAATCCTGTTTTCAGGAGGCATGGTCAAAGAAAAATCCAGCTTTATTTTCGGCAAATCCTTTGGTTTTTCTTTAACTTCAAGCTTATTTAGGCGTGTCAGCATACTGTTTATGCTATTATGAATTTTCTTCTGCTTTTCAGTTGCCTCCCTTTTGTGAAGTCTTGCTTCGGAATTTCCCATCCGTTTAGGCGCTTTTCTCATGGACTTAGATCTTTCCAGCCTATCCTTTATTGCAGCTTCAATGCTTGCTTTTTCAGAAATATACTTTTCATATTCTTGCAAAGCACTCTCATACTCTATTTCACTCTGCTTTTTGTAAAAAGAATAGTTTCCGTTATAATACTTAAGCTTTCCATCTTTAACCTCAATTATTTTATTGCAGAGGCTGTCCAAAAGATGTCTGTCATGGCTTATAAGTATTAAGGAGTCCACCTTGGAAAGCTTTTGCTTTAAGAGCTCAACACCTTTATAATCCAGATTTGCTGTCGGCTCATCGGCAAATAGCAGTATGCTTTCATTGCTAAAGGCATTGGCAATTTTTATTCTGGTCTTTTCTCCCCCGCTAAATACTCTTTGATGGGATTTGCAAGCTAAGTTAAATTCCTTTAACAGTTTTTGGTCAGCTCTTATACCTTCATCGGAAAACTGGCGTATATAAGCTATTGGAGAATAATGCTTTACAAAGCCCTTGTCGGGTTCAATATCCTTTGCAAGAATATTCATAAGAGTTGTCTTTCCTGAACCATTTGGCCCCACTATCCCAATTTTATCTCCGGAATAAACTTTAAATTCATCAATCTCAATAATAAGCCTGTCGCTATAGTATTTTTTTATATCGGCAGCTTCCAATATAAGCATAAAAAAATCTCTCCTTTCACCCTCGCTGGAGCATTAAGTTCCAACCAATAAATAGCGAAAAGTCCATTTCATAAAAATTAAACATTTTTCGCTATCGGTGTGCCGGAAAGATGTGACAGACATAGACACAGAAAATACAGCAAGGTATTTGACTGTAATAAATAAATCTCACACTAATCCAGCACAAAACGAGAGCATAATGCTCCGCATAAAATCCCAAGGCAATACAGCCTTGATCGGTTTTTAATACTTGTCATGTCAATTAATAAACCGAAATGATTTTTTGCTGAATTAGTCAATCTTCATTAGCCTATACCTTACCCTTTCTTTATGTTTATTTAAATTGCAACTTTGTGCATTATTTGCTGCAACAAAGTATCCTGCTTACATTGTAAAAGTACTGATTATAGGACAGAAGACAGAAAGGAAAATAACCAATACAATTGTCCCGATTAAATATTTTTTCATAATATTCCTCCCCTAAAAAAACAAATCAAAAATATTATAAATTACAATTATATGGCACGCTATCTATCTTTTTATTATAAAATATATACGATTTAATATATATGGCATACTGATAAAAGTGCAACAATACTATACTACCCAATTCATACTGTTTATCTACAATTTATTATAAACTTAAAAACCTTCAATGTAAATATTACAAAACAACTATTTCATGTTAATTTGTTTTGCCTATTCACTGTTATTCTTAATTTCTCCATATTCCTGTTCTTATACCATACGCTTTATTGAAAATTATACAATCTACCTTTTTTGCGTAGTCTTTAAAACCGATGCACCAAATTTTTTTACAAGCAAATGAAAATAATCAATTCCCAAAACAGCACAAACTATTATAACCGGTACAAAATTGGTAAAATAGCGTCTATTTGCTTCCCAGCCGAGTAAAAAAAGAAATATTCCAAAGACCGCTATCAATGGCGCTAAATTTATATTATTCTCCTTTCTAAAGAAATATTTCAGTGCAAGAAAAACCATAAAAAGCATGAGTGTAAAAAGTATTGCTTCACACAGGTGTCTGTATATTTCATATTTATCTCCTTCACTTATAATAAATCTATGTAAAAAGTTTTTATCCTCACGATAAGCCAAAAAATCGTCCAGCCCCAATGTACCATCGCCAAAACACTTTACGCTCTTTTTGGTTAAGAATTTAAACATTCCGTCCGGACCGTAATCCGCAATCCGTCTTTTAATTTCCTGAATAATTGCAGCTTTCCTTTCGTCCGGGTCTTTGAAAGAACGTGTAAAAAAATAATCGTCAGGATTATAACCTCCCGAACCCTTAAGTCCCATCATGACCCAATGGACATAAGGATCGTTATCCTGTCTTGCCCTTTCTCTATCCAAATGATAGGAATAAATATAACCATTGAAAACAGCAAAATAAATTAATATGACAGCACAAACAATTGCATTTGCCAAAATTGCTTTTTTCCAGTCACAGTTAATAAACATATCTATTGCAACAGCAATTACCATAATAATTACGGTAAACTTTATTTGCATTCCCATAGACGCTGCTAATCCCATCCCAAAGCATATTAGGCAAAACTTTTTATAACCCGAGGTATCCTTTAAAATCAAGTAAAGGTAATAGAACAACACCGGAAAAAGCATTGAAAGGGCATCGGTATAAAAAACCGGTGCTATAAAGTAAAACGGCAAGTAAACTGCAAATATCACCAGGGCAAATACCGCCTGTTTAGCACCAGAAATGTACTTTAAAATAAGAGATACCACCATCATTGTCAAAATCGAAATAATGGAGTTTACTATCATACCACAAGAAAATAATCTTCGAAACCGAATAAAGATGCAATACTGAAAAAGAAATGCAAAAAAGTCATTGCTCCAAGATTGTTTGGAAAATGATAATAATAATCATAGTAATTTGCAAAGGTTCCTGTTTGAACCCACTCAATAGCACCCTGGTAAACCGCTTCTATATCAAAATCCGGTTTAAAACGGAGAAACAAGCCAAAAGATATTTGAGCAACAAACATCATACATAAAAAAGCTATCAGTATTGATTTATAGCGTCTTGTTAAAAAATCTTCCTTTTTTGTCAAACGTGAATAGAGAAAAGCAAGTAAGTAAACCGATGCTATAATATAAAAGGACAAACCTAGCTTTTTATAATTATACTCTGCATTATTAAATAATACGTTTACAAGAAGATAAGAAAAACAAACTGTAAAAAACGCACAGAACATATATACAAGAAACCGGGAATGTAAGTAATTTTGTGTATCATAATTTATGTAATCCTTCTTTAGCAAGTAAATTTTAGTTGACAAGGTTTACAGAATATTGTTTTTTATTGCCTTTTCATTATATATTATTGCCGGATTTGTTAAGTTTTATACATAAACTTGATTAAATCTGGCAATAATCATTTATAATGGTCAATATTAGCCTTTTAAACCTATATTTTTAATTTTGTGAGGTCTAGCCCATCCGGCGATGAGGATGAGCCCTTGAGGGCGGTGGGGGTGAATGCTCTTAAATATACTCTTCCAGCCTACCTGGATATTGGATTACTAATTGGCTAAGTACTCTATCCCAGTTTTTGTAACGTTGTGTCCATTTTTTTACTACATTCATTGATGCTAAATATAAAATCTTTTCTAGTGAACTGTCTGTTGGAAATATTGTTTTTGTTTTTGTGACCTTACGAAACTGACGATGTAGTCCTTCAATTATATTTGTAGTATAAATTATTTTTCGTATTTCTTCTGGAAATTTGAAAAATGGACTTATAACATCCCAGTTATTTTCCCAACTACGTATTGCAAAAGGATATTCCTTTCCCCACTTTTCTTTAAGTTCATAAAGTTTTTCTAATGCTATTTCTTCATTAATAGCATGATATACTTCTTTGAAATCATTACTAAATGCTTTTAGGTCTTTGTATGGCACATACTTAAAAGAATTTCTCAGCTGATGTATTATGCAACGCTGCACTTCAGATTTTGGATATGCAGCATTTATGGCTTCCTTAAGTCCGGTAAGTCCATCAACACAAAAAATTAAAACATCCTGTACTCCTCTATTTTTAAGGTCATTCAGTACACCAAGCCAAAACTTTGAGGATTCATTGTCACCAATCCAGATCCCTAAAATATCCTTATATCCATCAATAGTAACACCTAGAACAACATAAGCTGCCCTGTTTATTATTCTTCCGTCGTCCTTAACTTTATAGTGTATTGCATCCATAAAAACAAAAGAGTATATAGGTTCAAGAGGTCTTTGTTGCCATTCCTTAATCTCTGGAGCAATTCTATCAGTAATCTTACTAACCATCTCTGCTGATAGGCTAAAACCATAAAGTTCTTCAATTTGTTGACTGATATCCCTTGTAGACATTCCTCTTGCATATAAAGCTATAACTTTTTCTTCAATTCCAGAAACATTACGTTGATATTTAGGAATAATTTTAGGTTGAAATTCGCCTTTACGATCTCTTGGTACTTGTATATCAATTTCTCCAAACTCACTTTTTATTTTTTAGGCGTATAACCGTTACGACTATTATCAGTTTTTTTATTTTCTACATCATCTTTAGCATATCCTAATTTTGCTTCAAGTTCTGCTTCTAAAAGTTCTTGTATTATATCTTTAAAAATGTCTTTAAGATATTCATTAATATCAGATACACTTTGGAAATTATTTTCCCGAACTAATTGTTTGATTTGTTCTTTTGTTAACGTTGACATAAAGTTCTCCTCCTTAGCTTTTATTATTATTAATCCTTGCCAAGAAGGAGAACATTCAATCATCTATACACAAATTTTTTTACATCCTCAAGAAACCTTTTTAAGTTGCTCATCTTGTTTATCATTTTCATCCCCTCTATTCCCTATGTAAAAATGCAGTAATGCTTTATATATCTTTATGTTCACTATTTTATCATACCATATATTTACTGTCAAAATTATGTATTATATTATTCTTTATATTAATCCGCATATAACAAAGCGTATCTATTTCGCTAACTTTATTGTAAAAAGTTGTACCTTTGTTTATTTCACTCTATGCAGCAATTCCTTTCTAGCAAAGCTTAATAATTCGTTTTACAAAAGAAAGACACTTTTCATTTTCTTGAACTGCGTGGAATTTATCTCTTTCGATACTATCAAATGATATAACAAATTATGCTTACAACATAAACATCGTACTTGACTACTACAACTTTATGGACAGCTGGACAGATGATGAAAATCTTTATATTGGTGAGGACAAATACTAAGAAAACTTTAATTCAGACAGGCTTTAGGCAAATTTATTTATAATATTGCATGCCTGCCTTGATTTACAAGAAAACATAAGACATGAATGATATATTCCATTGATCATGGTTTTATCAGAAGGTATCCCTATGATTGTAAATCCTCTATATGTCAGACTACTTAGAAAATTATAAACATTTGCCAATTAATCGCAGCATAAACCTTGTTGAAAAGTATTTGAACGAAATATGATGCACGAAAAAAAACAATGAATTTAAAAAGCTGATTTGTCTGTTATCCAATAGTTTTTTTAATAAACCATCAAATTATCCCTCAACTCTCGTATAGTAATTTTCAAATCGTCTACCCCTGTTTGTATGCTTTTTATATTTCTACGGGGATCAAGGTATTCTTTTCTTAAATCAATTGCCTTGTTAAAATTTCTAACTGCTTCCATTTTTCCTGATAAATTAAACAATGTCACACCTAAATTGTTATACGCCTCTGCTCTGCAAGGATCTGCTTGAATTGCTACCTGATAATAATATTTTGCCTTTTTATATTCCTTCATCAGATAGTTTGCATTTCCTAAATAGAAATATTTAAAAAACAATGTTTCTTTACATTGGATAGGATCTAAAAATTGGATTTTCTCCAAAGCCTTACTTGCTTCAGCATATTCCATAATTTTGATAAAAATTTTAGATAGTAATAATAGCTTTTCATGCTCAGGATAGGAAGATTCTTCTATGATCCTTTTTATTTTTTCTACTCCCAGTTGCTTTACCACCTTGATTTCCATTTCCTCTTGTTTTGCTTTATTATTAGTTAAATTTGAATCATGCCTCCTGTATTTATACAGAGCTTTGCGCAGGTACCCAAACTTAAACCTCTGTGCCAATTGAACACACATCCAATAATCTTCAGCATACTTCATACAAGGATCAATACGCAGCCCTTCGAAACACTTCTTCCTATACATAGTACTTGCCATACAAGGAATGACTTGCCTAAAAAGGAGCTGTGCCAAAAAATCATTTTGATTTAAATCGTCATAGTCACTTTTAAGTTTTTTAACAACATTATCATGAACATCTATCAAAAAAATATCATTATAGACACAATCTATATCTTTATACTTTCGTAAAAAATTGACTTGCTCTTCCACTTTTTCCGGAAGATATAAATCATCAGCATCCAACCATGCAATATAATCTCCATTACAATACTTCAATCCTGTATTTCTAGCCTCTGCCACACCTTTATTTTCTTGATAAATATATTTAATTCCAGGAAAGTTTTTCACAATACTACTTGTTCTATCTGTAGATCCATCGTCAACTACAATTGCCTCTATATTTGGATATGTTTGTGCAAGAACACTTTTCAAACAGGATTCTATATACTTTTCACCATTGTAGACACATATGATTATGGAAACCAACTCTTCAACCATTCGTTTATCCTCCGCACATTACTTTAAATTTTGATATTGAGCAGCAAATCCGGTTTAAATCCTATTCAATTATTCTTATCGGCATAATCTTTTAAAATATTTACCCTTTTCATCAATAAATGTTTCATCTACAATGTATAAGTCAACACCTAGCCTCCATGTTTAAATAAAAACACATTAAAAAATTAAATTTTGTATTATACTCTTCAATTAATTTTTTTTACATCTTAAAATTTTTCATACTTTCCCTTAAAATATAATTAATATTAACAATTGACCCATTTAATGATATACTAAATTTAGTTAATGCTTAAAGACTTTTAGTTTCTATTCCGTTGCCATTAGTATTTGTATTATGCAGAGAAGCAGGCTTTGGAAAATTAATTTAAACTATATAGTATTCTAGAACTCAGGAGTGTATTTATTGTGGATGCAAAAAACATATTAAAGATTGCCGGTTTAAACATTGGAATTGCATTATTCAACATTATCCTTTTCTCTCCGGGCTTAATGAACATCCGGTTTGATACTTCAGATGCATTAGGCACTGCATTAGGATGTACTGCCATATTTTTAAGTTTGTCTTTTTTCATCTATGGAAACTACAAACTTCTAACCCAAAAGGTTTCCACCGTAAGAATAGATGAAATAAATAATTATGAAGACTGTATTGCAGCCCTTAATCAATCCTATGGAAAAAAAACTTTCGATAATAATATTACGACAATAATAGAACAGGTGGAACACCTCAAAAAGAAGAAAAAAAAGATATTTGACCTACTCAGTCAAAAGTTTGATGTCATAGACGAAGTTTACGAAAAGTTTAAAACAACAATTTTTGATGTGGAATATGTTTTTTTTGCCAACATAAAAAGTATTTTAAACAAGATAAATGCTTTCGATGAGGAAGATTATGAAAGGATGCACAATCTTTTTGCTCAAAAGAAGTTTTCTACCGAAATTATTACTTCAAAAATGAATATATACAATGAATATATCTCTTTTGTAAAAAATGCAATAGAAGACAATGAAGAAATACTTCTGAAACTTGATGCACTATTACTTGAAATTTCCAAATTTGATACTCTTGAAATAGGAGAAATTGATAATATGAAAGAAATCAAAGAAATGGACGAATTAATCAGAAAATCCAGATACTACAGATAGGCTTTACAGTTCGTTGAATAATTCTATAATATAAATTTATCAAAAATTAAAGATTGCAATTTCTAAAGCAAAAGCAATATTTTTCCAAATGAAATCGGTATTCATGTTTAGTTTCGGCAGTTTTGCTTGAAGATTCTTAATTGAAAGGATGGTCATAATGTCAACAAACAAAAATTTCAAAACCGTATTGACTCTGGTTGGAATAGCACTTATTTTATTTGGTGTTATTTACGGCGGCATTTCCCTGACAAAAAATATGGGTAAAAGCCAAAAAGTAATATCTGTTGAAAAAGCTGAGGAAAAATTAGAGAAACTTTACAAAAATATAACCGTAAATACGGTTGAAGCCAGAAAAGGATATGTGAATATTTCTCCTCCTGACCTCAAAGAAACTCTTCCGGACATTTCGAAATATCCTCCACAGGTTGAAGCTACCACCGACATTTTTATAGAAATCTTTTCTTCCACTGAAAAATCCGGAGAAAAGAAAGACGGATGGTTGCTTGATGTGGCCAGAGACTTTAACAAAGCCAATATACAGGTTAATGGTGTACCGGTTTCTGTAAGAATAAGAGGTATAGCATCGGGCTTGGCGACAGACTACATAACTTCCGGCAAGTACCTTCCTGATGCCTTTACACCTTCCAATGAGCTTTGGGGTGAAATGATCAAAGCAAGCGGTGTGGA
The DNA here is from genome assembly GCF_000237085.1 of Acetivibrio clariflavus DSM 19732. Taxonomy (GTDB): domain Bacteria; phylum Bacillota; class Clostridia; order Acetivibrionales; family Acetivibrionaceae; genus Acetivibrio; species Acetivibrio clariflavus. Next base: position 2,765,692 of record NC_016627.1, read on the forward strand.
AATCAACCTTGTCGAAAAGCGTCTTGCCGGCAATGTTGCTGGAATTCTTCTTTCCAAAAGTAAACATAATGAACTGCTAAAAAAATACGGAACTATCAACTTAAAAACCATTACTGAAGCTGTAGCGGCAAATGAAATAGCAATGGGCTATACAAACCCCTTTGCCAGCTCTACCGGAATGAATTTTCTAGTTTCCACCTTAAGTACTTTTGATAGCAAAGATATATTGAGCGAAAAAGCCATTGAGGGTTTTGAAAAATTTCAGACAAATATACCTTTCGTAGCATACACTACTTTACAAATGAGAGAATCTGCCCAATCGGGAGTTCTTGACGGGTTTGTTTTGGAATACCAAACTTTCGAAAATTTACCCGAACTTAAAAAGGATTATATATTTACTCCTTTTGGAGTACGACATGACAGTCCAATGTACTCCATCGGTTATTTGCCCGAAATTAAAAAGGATATACTCAATAAATTTATAGAGTTTTGCAAATCTTCAAAATATCAACAACTTGCTTCTGATTACGGTTTTAACAAATATGACGAATATACCCCTGAAATGGGGCAAATAGATGGTGAATCCATAACAAAAGCCCAAAAATTGTGGAAAGAAAAGAAAGACATTAACAATGATATAGTGGCTGTTTTTGTTGCCGATGTATCGGGAAGTATGGCAGGTCAGCCGCTTATGAGGCTGAAACAATCCCTTATAAACGGCTCAACATTTATCAGTCCTGATGCTTCTATAGGACTTGTGTCATATTCCACTGATGTCAATATAAATCTTCCCATTGCAAAATTTGACTTAAATCAAAGGTCTCTTTTTACAGGTGCCGTAGATGCCTTGTCCGCAAACGGAAATACCGCCACCTTTGATGCAATTATTGTGGCCACTAAAATGCTTTTGGAGGAAAAAGCTAAGAACCCCAATGCCAAGTTAATGCTGTTTGTATTAAGCGACGGTAAGACAAATGCCGGGCACTCCCTGAACGATATCAGAAGCGTGATGGAGGCTTTTGCAATTCCCATTTATACTATCGGATATAATGCAAATTTAGAAGAACTGGAAGTCTTATCTCAAATAAACGAAGCAGCAAGTATTAATGCCGATACGGAAGATGTTGTATATCAATTGGGAAGTTTGTTTAATGCCCAAATGTAATAAAAAATATTCCTTACTTTTAAAAATGAGGTATAACCAATTGGTTGTACCTCATTTTCATTTCAATACTGCACCTTCACCAAAATAACTGCTCATAAACTTACCTCTTTTTGATGATTTTCAAATTCTTTCTTACTTTAGAACTGTTCCCCTTTCACTATAAGATTCGCAATTCTTGTTTTTATCTAAATTTGCTTCTTGCCTTTCTCGTCTTTTATTTTTTTGCACTCTCCAAAGCCTCTTCGTAATTCTCAAAAATTTTTCATAACTTTAATCTTCAATACATCGATCAATCGTTTCCATTAACTATACAAATAGCTTTTCAGCTTTAATGACCTCAATATTATTAGTTCAATGTGCCAATAAAAAAAAACACCCACCTGGGTAGCTAATAGTAACTTTTTTAAACCTCGACAGTATAGGACCCATAAAAATAATTGAAGATCTCATTTCCACTGCGAGATCTTCCGGTATATCAGTGCTGTTTATCGTTGAAGAATCTACGGTAACCGTATCCCCTTCAAAGCTAACTTTGCACCCGATTTTCTTCAAGATCTCCAGCATTATTTGAACATCACTTAACCTCGGACAATTCTTTATTCTGCTTACACCACCGTTTAAAACAGTAGCAGCCAGTATGGGCAATACAGCATTTTTAGCACCTTCAACCGTTATTTCGCCTTTCAGTTTCTGCCCGCCCGTAACAACCAGTTTACTCATATTTACACCTCCACACAAATCGGTGGCTATATCCTATTCAATTAATTTAAGTTGTGTATTATATTAATATCTTATGCTGGGTTTACAAAAGTGTTACTTTATTGACTTATTTCGGTAGACAATCTTTTTCAGCTTGATTTCACTTATTCTGTTTCATTGCCTGCTCTTTTTAAAACAACTTAACTTTTGAACAATAAAAGATAAAAAAAGCTTAAAATCCAATATAGCAGAATTCTTGAAATTAATGGGTCAGAAAGTCACAAAAAAATATGTAAATACTTAACAATTAATTTTTATAAATAAAATAAAAAACACTTTCCGTTAAATTAAAACCCAAATAAAAAATAAAAGGAAATCCTATCGGAATCTCCTCTCGCTTTTAATTATCCTATTCAAAATAACAAAGCATACTTTCAAACTTTAAGCAATTCCTCGATAATACCGTATATCTTTTCACTGGCATTTGTAATTCCCATCTTTTTTGAGTTTTCAGCCATACTCTTAAGCTTATTTCTATCCCTCAGCAAATTGCTTACCTGCTCATAAAAAATACTGTGATTTAGTTTTTTTTCCAATATAACAATAGCTGCCCCCTGCTTCTCGAGAGCTCTTGCATTGTACTCCTGGTGATTTGCCGTTACATAAGGTGAGGGTATCAGAATTGAAGGAACACCCAAAGCTGTCAATTCACTTAAAGTAATTGCCCCGGCTCTGCACACCACCAGATCCGCTGCCGCCATCACATCCGCCATATTATAGATATACGGAACCACCTTTATATATTGGGAATTAAAATTACCAAGCCTTTTAACTATTTTGTCATACTGAGCTTCTCCGGTAGCAAACAGCAAATGAAAATCCTTCTCGTCTTTATGTTGTGAAATAAACTCGCACACTGTGTTGTTTATCGGTTCCGCCCCCCGGCTGCCTCCAAAAACCACTACAAAGGTTTTATCTTTTTCAATCTGAAGTTTTTCTCTTGCCGCTTTCCTGTCTGTATTAAGCAGTTCACCACGTATTGGGTTCCCTGTGAAAACAACCTTTTTTTTGTTTTTGAAAAACTTTTCCGACTCCTTAAAGCTTATAGCTACCCTGTCAACAAATCGGGAAAGCAACTTATTTGTGACACCTGGAAAAGCATTCTGCTCATGTATCAATGTAGGTATTCCCATTCTTGCAGCATTAAAAACCACCGGGCCGCATACATACCCCCCGGTTCCGATAACTATATCGGGTTTAAACTGTTTTATTACACTTCTTGCCTCATGTAATCCTTGAAACAACTCTTTTATGGCTACTAAAGTATCAAGAGACAGTTTTCTTTTAAAACCTCTTACTTTTATAAGTTTAAGCTCAAAATTCTCTCTTGGAACCAGCTTAGTTTCAAGACCTTTTTGGGTTCCTACAAACAATATTTCACAATCGGGATTTTTACTTTTTATGTACTTTGCAATTGCAATTCCCGGGTTTATGTGTCCCGCTGTACCTCCCCCGCTGATTAAAACCTTCAAAACAATCTCACCTCAAATTCTATCATAGTTGGCATATCTCGAAATATTAAGAAGTATTCCTATTCCACTCATCAAAAATACCAGTGACGTTCCGCCATGGCTAAATAGAGGCAAAGGCATTCCCGTAACAGGCATTGAAGAAGTAACCACTGCAACATTTATAATAACCTGTATAGCTACAAGAGAAGTAATCCCTATAGCAACCAGACTGCCAAAAACATCGGGAGCATTCACTGCTATTTTTACACCTCTCCAAATAAACACAAGAAACAGCAAGAGAACAGCTACAACTCCAATAAATCCCATTTCTTCTGCCAGAATTGAAAAAATAAAATCGTTATACGGTTCCGGTATATAGAGAAACTTCTGCATACTCTTTCCCAATCCCCTGCCGAACAGTCCACCGGACCCTATGGCATATAGAGACTGAACAACCTGATAGCCATCGCCTTGCATGTCTTTAAAGGGATCAAGAAATGATACCAACCTTCTTAACCTATAAGGAGAAAAAATTATCAACGCTACCAAACCAGGTATCGCTGGAACCGCCAACAGCATAAAATGACTTATCTTAGCTCCTGCTGCAAACAGAATTATACAAGCCACACCAAATATAACAATAGTACTACTAAGGTGAGGCTCTAAAAGGAGAAGCACACCAAAAATTCCCAAAATCAAAAGGTAAGGTAAAAAGCCTTTAAAAAAGGAATTTAGTTCATTCTTTCTTTTGGAAAGGCTATAGGAAAAGAACAGTATAACAGATAACTTTGCTATTTCTGATGGTTGGAAATTCAAAGGTCCAATGTAGATCCATCTTCTTGCACCTTTTACTACCGTTCCGAATAAAAGCACAAATATAAGAAGTACAATACTTCCCACTAAAAAAACTGGAGACCACTTACCAAGTGTCCTATAGTCAATATTCATGGTAACAAACATTGCAAGAAAAGCCAAAGGCAAAAACATTAACTGTTTCTTTATAAAATAGTAAGTATCGCCCATATTATTACTAGCATGAGGTGCACCAGCACTGAAAACCATTATAGTCCCCAAACACAGCAGTATCAGCACTGTCATAAATAACAGAAAGTCAAAAGGTTTTTTCGATGTATTTGAAGCCATAACTTCCCCCTTTTTAGCCTTAAGCCATCTTTTCATTCGATATGACCGGCTAAAAAATTATTTTTATTATTATTAACAATATCAAATTAAGGTATTGTTATTCTAGTAGAACTTTATTCCAAGAGCCAACAAACTGACAATACTTAAAATCAATGTAATAGTCCAAAATACATATACAACTTTTACTTCCTTCCATCCTGAAAGCTCAAAGTGGTGATGTATCGGTGCCATCTTAAAAACTCTTTTTCCGGTAAGCTTGAAACTTGCCACCTGAATAATAACCGACAGTGCTTCAACAACGTATATTGCTCCCGCAACAAACAGTATCAAAGGCAATTTCATTACTATGGCAATCGCACCAACAGCTCCGCCAAGTGCCAATGAGCCCATATCGCCCATAAACACTTTTGCCGGATGAGCATTGTAAGCTAAAAATGCAAGGCAGCCTCCGGAAAGTATTGAACTGAAAATTTTTATGTACTCCCACTCACTTCTTGTCATGGCAACTACAGAAAAGAAAAGAGTTACAATAAGTGTGATACCTGCACATAAGCCGTCCAACCCATCGGTAATATTAACTGCATTTGTAGATGCAATAAGCACTAATACGGTAAAAGGTATAAAAAACCATGCCAAATCTATTGTCTTTTCCATCCCAAGTAAAGGAATTATTATATCAGTACCTATCCCTGACCTTGACACATAAAACGAAAAGACAACAGCTACGAGGAGAAGTCCCAACATCTTTTGGTTCCAGTAAAGTCCATCTTTTCTCTTTTTCACCACTTTAATAAAATCATCTATAAAGCCAACTAATCCAAAACCAATTGTGACCAGTGCAACGGGCAATATTTGTCTGTCATATCTGGCATAAAAAAGTGACAATACAATCATGGGAACTAAAAAAATAAATCCCCCCATGGTTGGTGTCCCTGTCTTTTTTAAATGGGACTGCGGCCCGTCATCTCTAACAGTCTGGCCAAACTTCAATTTGGTCAGAAATGGAATAAAAACAGGTCCCATAGCCAGTGTAAGAAAAAAACTCACTATAAACATCAACACATGTGCAGATATATTAAAAGGTAAATTGCTCAAATTTTATCTCCCCCCAATAAAAATTACCTGGGTAATTAATGTATATTTTATAAAGCCAAATAAACTTTACACTTCTACAACTCAGTTGTCAATAGATTAACTATTTCCTCCATTTTCATTCCCCGAGAACCCTTCACCACCAACACATCTCCCGGTTTGACAAAATCAATCAGAAATTTTCCGGCTTCAGCGTTGTCTTCAAAATGCAACACTCTATCCTTTTCCATTCCGGCTTCAATAGCACCTTCCAAAATATCCTTGCTCTTTTTCCCTACAGTAAAAATATAACTTACTTCTTTCATAGCAGCATATTTACCTATATCTCTATGAGCTTTTACAGATATATCGCCAAGTTCAAGCATATCGCCCAAAATCGCAATAGTTCTGTTATTACTGTTTGCAACATCCTTAAGTACATTTATTGCTACTTCCATAGATTGCGGACTTGCATTATAAGCATCATTTATAATCTTTATTCCATTTAAATCAATTATATTCAATCGCATCTTTCCGGGTAAAAACTCACCGATACCTTTTATAATATCCTCTACAGGAATATTTAACTCAACTCCTACAGCAATAGCTGCAAGGGCATTGTGCATATTATGTATACCCGGTGCAGGAACATGTACCTTGTAATCTTTATATCCGATAGTAATTTCAAAGCTTGTGCCCATTTCACCCTGGGAACTTATATTGTATGCTTGGTAATCCAGACCGTCTTCCATTCCGTAAAACACAGTTCTATGCTTAAGAAGACCTTTAAGACCGCTGAGTAAATTATCATCTCCATTTAGTATTACCAGACCATTGTCTTTTAATCCCTCTAAAATCTCCATTTTTGCTCTGAGAATATTCTGTCTCGATCCAAGCTTTTCTATATGGGATAATCCTATATTGGTTATAATGGCTATATCGGGCCTGACAATGGAAGTAAGCCGGCTTATCTCTCCAAGACCGCTCATTCCCATCTCAACCACAGCAGCTTCATGGTATGATTCCAGATTAAAAACAGTAAGCGGGACCCCTATTTCATTGTTGAAATTCCCTTGGGTTCTAAGTACATTATATTTCTGGCTCAAAACACTATATACCATGTCTTTTGTACTGGTCTTGCCCACACTGCCTGTAATTCCGACAAAGGGAATGTCAAACTTTTGTCTGTAGTAGGCAGCCAACTTTCTCAATGCCGCAAGGGTATCCTCCACTTTTATAACAATTTTACCGTCAACTCCGGACATATCCCTATGAGTTAAACAGCCGGCTGCACCCTTTTCAAAGGAAGACAAAATATAATCATGCCCGTCAAATTTTTCACCTACCAGCGGTATAAAGAAGTCTCCATTTTTCACTACTCTTGAATCGGTTGTAATATTTGAAAATTCAGCTTCCAAACTTCCGGAGAGCAGCTTTCCGTCTACTGCTTTTACTATTTCTTTACATTTTAATATCTCCATTGTTTTCCTCCACGATGCCTGTATTCAAAATACTTTTTATTTCTGTTACACTAAGCGTTCAAATTCATTTCTGCAAGTATTTCCCTTACAACTTCCCTTTCATCAAAGTGTATTGTTTTGTCGTTCAGCATTATGTAAGTCTCATGACCTTTTCCTGCAAGAACAATTATATCTTTGGGTTTAGCTATTTGCATGGCATACTTAATTGCTTCTCTTCTGTCTACAATTGTTATATATGCTGCATTAGTCTTTTTAATTCCTTCTTCTATATCTCTTATTATTGCAGAAGGGTCTTCAGTTCTCGGGTTATCCGAGGTAATTACGGTAAAATCCGCATATTTGCCCGATATTTCTCCCATAATGGGCCTCTTGGTTTTGTCCCTGTCTCCACCGCAGCCAAATACACTTATAACTCTTGCCGGTGCATAACCTTTTACTGTGGTAAGGATATTTTCCAGGCTGTCGGGAGAATGGGCATAGTCAATAATAATTGTATAATCGGTTCCTGTAGGAACTACCTCTGCTCTTCCCGGTACCGTTACATTTTTCAAACCTTCTTTAATATACTCGAGGGGAATTCCCATTAATGCACAGCTTCCAATAGCGGCAAGGGCATTGTATACGCTGAATTTACCGGGAATGTTTACATGTATTTCTCCGTTAAACCAAGGTGTGTGAACTTTGAATTCAACACTATCCTGTTTTTTTACAATATCAGTGGCTTTTATGTCGGCATCATTGTCAATGCCAAAGGTATATACCTCACACTCTGCGTTTTCCACCACCTGTCTCCCATATTCACTGTCAATATTTACAAGCCCCTTTTTACACATTTTAAACAATTTGATTTTAGCTGCCAAGTAGTTCTCAAAAGTTTTATGAAAATCCAAATGGTCCCTTGATAAATTGGTAAATACTCCTATATCAAATTCACTGCAGCTTACCCGGTGGAGTTCTAACGCATGGGAGGATACCTCCATTACTACACCGTCCACCTTCTTTTCCACCATTTCTCCAAAAAGTTCCTGGAGATCAAGGCTCTCGGGAGTAGTTCTGTCGGTCGGAAGGACTTCATCGCCTATTTTATTGCATATGGTTCCTATAAGTCCAGTCTTATGTCCATATACATCAAGTATGGATTTAATCATGTATGTGGTTGTTGTCTTCCCCTTTGTGCCTGTTACTCCCACCAGTTTGAACTTGCTTGAAGGATGGTTATAAAAAACGTCAGCAACACTTGCCAAAGCGTATCTTGTATCCTTAACTCTTACAACGGTTATACCTTCAGGTGCTTCAACTTCCCTTTGAACCAAAAGAGCTTTTGTACCGTTTTCTACTGCCTGAGGTATAAATTTATGTCCGTCTGCCTTGAAACCTTCAATGCACACAAAAAGCGAACCGTTTTTAGTTTTTCTTGAATCATAGGCAATACTATCAATTTCCAGGTCCAAATCTCCTGTCACATCAAGTATTTCTAAGTTTTTAATTAAGTCTTTCAGTTTCATTGAAAAATTCCTCCTATCCTGCCATATAAAAGTCAAAGGCTTTTAAATTTATCCTTTTGACTTTTACAATCATTATAAGTATCAATGCGTATCAAGATATCTGAATTCTACTTCAATTACACTGCCTACAGTCACTTCAGCACCGGCTTCTACGCTTTGAGCCATGGCGTTGCCTAAACCATTTACCTTTATATTAAGCCCTGCATCATTCAAAGCCCTGGTTGCCTCATCCACTGTCTTCATTGACAAATCCGGGACCTTGACCATTTTTTCAGTTTCCGGAGTATAAGTATATGTAATAACTACAGAGTTCTTAGCAATCTTTGCACCGGCTCTGGGTGTCTGCTGTTTGACAATGGCATCGTTAGCTTTATTATCTCCTTCTATCTTCCATTCAAGTCCTTTTTCTTTAAGAATTTTTTTAGCCTCTTCCACCGTCATATCTCTTATATCTGGAACTACAACTTCTTCAGCCATCATTTCCAGATCTTTTTCATTATATCTTCTTTCAACACCCAAATAATTTAACGTATCTTCTATTATTTTTCCTGCCACCGGTGCTGCTACAACACCACCGTAGTATGAATCTCCCGTTGGATTATCAAACGCCACAAGAACACATATTGCAGGATTGTCAGCAGGAGCAATTCCTGCAAAAGAAGCAATATATACACCTTTTTTTAATGTTTCTGAAGTACCGGTCTTTCCGGCAACCCTATATCCTTTTACATAGGCATTCCTTCCGGTTCCTTCCGATACAACCCCCTCCAATATATCCCTTAAAGTCTCGGAAGTTTTTTGAGATATAACATTTCTCACTACCTCAGGCTCAAATTTTTCAACTACGTTTCCGTCAGCATCCACCAGTTCTTTTACAATTCTCGGCTTCATAAGCTTACCGCCGTTTGCTATTGCACTATAAGCCGAAATAAGCTGTATGGGAGATATTTGGAATCTCTGTCCGAAAGAAGCAACAGCCATATCTATCTCAGTGAATTTGGGCTGAAATATACTGGTTGCTTCCCCGGGAAGTGAAATGCCAGTCTTGTCAAAAAAACCAAAAGCTCTCAGATATTTGTAAAATTTTTCTATTCCCAACCCCTGCGCAACCTTTACAAAGGCAGGGTTACACGAGTTATACACTGCTTCTCTAAAAGTTTCAACACCATGGGCATTAGGTTTCCAACAATTGATATTATGTCCGGATATATTAATGGTATGATCGCTTGTCATTGTGTCGGGAGTTACCACACCTTCTTCCAATCCGGCAGCCGTTGTTATGGCTTTAAAGGTTGAACCCGGTTCATAGGTATCCATAACACATTTATTTCTCCAAACGGTTCTGCTGAGTTTTTCCACTCCCTCTGCCGAATACCCGTTCCAGGTCTCCGGATTCTCTCCCGGAGGTGCTGATCTGGGATTATTCAAATCAAAATCCGGTTTGGAAACCATCGCTAGAATATCGCCGTTTCTTGGATCCATAACAATTGCTATGGCACCGTTTAAAACTTTATTGTCGCTAATGGCTTTATCCAAAGCGTTGGATGCTATGTACTGAATATTCTCATCAATAGTAAGTACAACATTGAGTCCGTCCTGCGGATTAATACGCTTCTCTTCCGAAAAAGATACATACCGTCCGCTTACATCGGTCTCGCTTAATATTTTCCCCGGTATCCCTTTAAGATACTTCTCCATTACTGCTTCTATTCCTGAAAGTCCCTGATTATCTGCACCGGTAAAACCTATAACATGGGCAGCCAAATTATTTTGAGGATAATACCTTTTGGTGTCCTCGTCTATATATATTCCTATTATACCTTCCTCTTTAATCCACTTTCTTATTTCATTTCCAACCTCTTTTTCCACCTGCTTTTTTATAATTTCATAACATGAATCCCTTTTTATCTTTTTCAGTACATCTTCTTTTTTAAGTTCAAGTATTTGTGCAAGTTTTTCGGCTATTTCTTCTTTTCTGCTTTCCTCCAGCTTTTCAAAGTCCTGCGGATTTACAACAATACGCTCAACAGTAGCACTTATGGCTAAAGGATTCATATTCCTGTCATAGATAGTCCCCCGCCTTGGAGTTATTTCCCTGTCGCGATTTTGTTGTTCATACGCCATTTTCTGATACCATTCACCTTTAACAATCTGTATCCATCCCACCCTAACGATAAGGGCAAATATGAGTACAGAAAAGCTCAGCATCAGAAATATAAGCCTTTTTTTCATTGTTACACTAGGACCTGCCACACTGTTCCCTCCAAAATACATTTATAAACAAAAAAATAATAATGCCTAATTATAAACTTACTGCGTCATAATTCTAATATAAACTCCAGTCTCTGTTTCAAGGCAAAATTCAAATAATTTATTTTTCAATACCTCAAAACAAAAACTTATGATTTATTTAAAATTAAGACGCAGTTTCATCTTCTTCTATTTTATTAACTTCATCAAATAGTTATAATACAATATTTAAATTTTATATTCAAATTTTTCATTCATGACTTTTTTATCGGCTAACCTTATATAAAACTAACGTTTTTGTCCCACTCTCCATAATGGAAAAATTTGCTTTTTATATACATGTAGTCACGTAACCGGTTATTTCATTTCAAAACATCAGTAAAGAAGCTCAGTAAACTTGTCTACCTTACTTAATATGGCTTTAAAAATATTATTGCTATTTTTATCCATTCCATTATTATTACTTGCGGCAGTAGTAAAATCACTTCTTGGAACCTTCACAAAGACACATTGGGATTTATCCGGTTTTTGCATTCCCAGATTCTCCTCTGCAAATTTTTGAATTTTCTGAAGGTCCAATTCTCTCTCTATCTTAACTCCCAATCGGGTATTTTCGTTCTTAATCTCATTCAACTCAATCATTTTTGAATTGATTTTATAGTTTAAATCGGTTATCAATGCATATCTATACATGACGAGGCCGGATAAAGCAAATAAAACCATAAAAGCAAATACAACTTTAACCTTTACCTTGTTATTTGCCCTTTGCTCTTTCTTTTGTCTCAAAACTTTATTTTCTTTATAGACATCATACTCCAGTTTTCTAACCGCTGTTCCCTGTATGTAGTTTTTATCCGTTTTTATCATTTGTATTCACCTCATCTGCATTTTATAACCCTTTACATAAAAAAGATTAATAGCCTCTTATTTTACCCGAAAGGTGAAATAAATCCGGGGACTTGCCCGATAAGGCACACTCTCCCGGAACTAACCTCAAACAGTTTCACTGCCAGATATAAATTGTGACAAGTCTTTCAGCATAACAATTTCTCTTTTTGAAATCGATAATAGTTTGTCTTTTGTAAATATGCTTTTGCTTTTCTCTTGTACTTTAAATTTTCATCTTTTGTAATTCGCTTGTTTTTCTTTTGTAATTTTAACTTTTTTCTTTTGTGTAATTTTACTTTAATTAATTTTTCTTTTGTACTTTTTTGAGTTTTTTCTTTTGTAGTTTTAATTTCTTATCTTTTGTGTTTTTGGCTTCTTATCTTTAGTTCGCCTTTACCTATAAATAAAAGCCAATTGTTCAATACTTTAAGGATTATTAAGTTTTTCTTTTGTAAATAAATATTTTATCCTTTGTGTTTAAAACTTTTAGCTTTTGTTTTATATATAAACCTGAATTGTAATCCAGGCTTTTTACATTTTTTTAAGCACCCTGAGCTTTGCACTTCTTGCTCTCGGATTAGCTTCTACTTCCTCTGCTTTGGGTTGTATTGGTTTTCTGTGTACTGCTTCCGCTGTCTTTTTCTTTCCGCATATACAAACCGGAAAGGAAGAAGGACATGTACACGGATTGATATATTTGTTAAACTCATTTTTTACTATTCTGTCCTCCAGAGAATGAAATGTAATTATACAAAACCTTCCTCCGGGTTTGAGCAGCTTCACACCATCCTCAATGGTTTTGGCAAGAACACCAAGTTCATCATTTACAGCTATCCTCAATGCCTGAAAAGTACGCTTTGCTGGATGAGGTCCTTCTCTTCTGGCTGAACTCGGTATAGCTGCCTTAATTATTTCAACCAATTCACCCGTTGTCTCAATTCTCTTTGTCTTTCTCCTCTCAGCTATAAAGTCTGCTATTCTGGATGCCCATTTTTCTTCTCCATACTCTTTTATTATTTTCTTTATTTCTTCTTTACTGTATTCATTAACAATAGTTTCTGCCGTTAATTTTTGTCTTCTGTCCATCCTCATATCCAATGGCGCATCTTTGTTATAACTAAAACCTCTTTCTCCTTCGTCCAGCTGATGTGAAGAAACTCCCAGATCCAAAAGAATTCCATCCACAGCTTCAATCCCATTTTGTTTACACACATCTTTAATGTTGATAAAGTTTGTATTTGCAAATATTAATGAGCCTTTTCCTTTTTGAGCCAGTAATCTTTTTTTGGATGTCTCCAGAGCAAACTCGTCCTGATCTATTCCTACCAAAATACCTTTTTCACTTAGTTTTTCATATATTCCTGAAGAATGTCCCGCACCTCCAAGGGTGCCGTCAACATATACTCCATCAGGTTTTATATCGAGATTTTCAATACATTCCTCAAAAAGTACCGGCTTATGCTCAAACTCCATTAAGTATTATCAACTCCAAAACAATTTTCTAAACTATTGTCTCATTCATTTCATTAAAAACACTATATTCCGAGCATTGCCATTTTCTCAGCAATATTATCCGGACTCATGTTTTCATCACTTGAGTAGTTTTCCCATTTAGCCTTGTCCCATATTTCCACTCTGGTGGATACTCCTATGATATAAACGTCTTTTTCTAATCCTGCATATTCTCTTAAATTTTGAGGTATTAATATTCTTCCCTGCTTGTCCGTTTCACATTCAGTAGCTCCTGCAAAGAAAAATCTTACAAATGCTCTGACATCCTTATCGGTGAAGGGAAGGGATTTAAGTTTGGCTTCGAGGTTACTCCATTCTTCCAGTGAATACACAAACAAACAATTATCAAGGCCTTTGGTTACAATAAACTTTTCACCAAGCCCATCCCTAAACTTGGATGGCATTATAACTCGACCTTTTACATCAATTGAATGCTGGTACTCACCGTAAAACAACTATTTCACCTCACATTTTGGTACCACCCACCACTTCACACCACTTTTCACCACTTCTAATTAAATTTTAGTCCAAATCACCGCAATAATCAAGATATATTTTTAATTTCCTAAAAAAAAACAAAAAAGATAGGACGTTTTTCCTATCTTTTTTGGGGCTAAAATATCAATATTTAACAGCATAATTCCCATTCTTTTTAGTCCGATGAATTGAAAATTTCTTTCTTTCGTCTCATCGATATGCTCAAAACTATTCCTACTGCCACATAACACGTCACCATATAACTGCCCCCTGCACTGACAAAAGGCAGCGGAATACCTGTAACAGGCAGCACTCCCACGCTCATACCGATATTCTCCATAGAATGAAAAGCCCACATTGCTGCAATTCCTGAAGCTACAAACATTCCGTAAGAATCACGGGATTTTCTTGCAATATATAAACACCTCATAAGTATAATACATATCAGCACAATCACAATTATGGCACCAATAAATCCTAATTCTTCCCCCACCACCGAGAAAATAAAATCCGATTCACTTACCGGCACACTTTGATTCTGTGTCTGAATACCTTTATAAAGTCCTTTTCCGTATATCTGTCCCGATCCTATAGCCAACTTCGATCTGATAACATTATATCCTGCATCCAGAGGATCAAGTTCAGGATTTAAAAACACCAATATTCTTTTTCTTCTATTGTCATTAAGCAGGAAAAACCATACAAACGGTGTGGACAGAAGAAAGGCTGTCGCCATTATGACAAGATATTTATATGCAATACCGCATATAAACACCAAAACAAAGAATATAAAAATAAATACCAGTGCAGTTCCGAAATCCTTCTGAAGAATAATAAGGCCAATGGGTATGGCAGAATAGATTAAAAACTTAAATATGTTGGCCTTCTTGTTCTTTTGATCGTCATATATCCTTTCCAAAAAGACGGAAGCAAGTAAAATGTATGTTATTTTTGCCAAATCTGCCGGCTGAAAAGTTATAAACCCCAAATCAATCCAGCTTCTGCTCCCCAATTGATCTCCTGTACCGGCAAAAAGCACATATACCAAAAGCCCTGTAGTAATATAGAAAAATATTCCCAGTGTTCTGTAATCTTTATAATCTATAAGGCTTATAATAATAGATACCACAATTCCAACTATAATTGCACCCACATGTACAATAATTATTCTCTTTCCGTTGTTCATCGGATTAACTGCGCTGCTTACAACAAAGGCGCCTACTATAGATAATATTATCACTGCCAGAAACAAAAGGTAATCGAACTTTTTAAAGAAGTTGAAATCTTTTGATTTTTCTAAAACGTACATATATTCACCTTCAAAGAATTTTATATTTGTCAGTCTAAGCTTATTGAAATAAATTAATTAAAAACTACTGCTAAAAGATCGAATAATCTCAAATTTAGCAGTAGTTAATACTTTCACTTAACAATATTATATTTTTACAAATATGTACTGTCAACCTACACCAATATTTAACAATATAATACTGCAATTACCCCTGGCAGCCTCTTAAAAAGAGCAATTAATATCAAAATCTGACTAAAAATTTATATTTTAATAAATTCGTTCCGAATTATAAAAAATCGTACCGATTATTTGGAGAAATGCCTAAATATCTTTTGCCTATGACTTTTATTTTTTAATACTTCATTATAATATTCGACTATTAATAAATCCAGTTCGACACTAGTTTTATATATTTTACTGTAATCGTCATCATTGTCTATCATTGAATTCAATTCGTACTGTAACTCTTGAATCTTCATTACATTCATTTTCCGCACCGCCGTTATCTTTAGTAAAATCTTTTTTTGACAAATTTAATGTCTTGTTTTAGAATATGCAGTTTCTTTTTGCTTTTCTATTATAAGAAATTACTAAATTTTAGTCAATAAACTATGAAAAATGTAACAAAAATGTAATGAAGTTCAAAAAGACACATTAATATGAAAGTAAAATTTCTCAATCATCTTCTTTTTTATTTTCAGTGCTCTCACTGTCATTGACTGTTTCCTGGCCAGAACTGTCAGTTTCGACACCTTCCGACTCCGAATCTTGATTTAATCGTTGAAGCAGATAGGAAAATTCACTTTCTCCGGAAGTTTCAGCTGCAAACTGCAATTTATTATATCTTATCCTTCTAATAGCAAAAATCAAACCAAATACAATAAGAAAAATAACTGACAGAAGTTGGGATACTCTGAACTTTCCTAACCACAAGCTGTCCAGTCTTAATCCTTCAATCCAAAATCTCCCTGCCCCATATCCTACCATATACAAGCAAAATACTTCGCCGTTCAGCTTCTTTCTCTTTGAAAACCATACCAGAAGCAAAAATACAACTAAATTCCACAGAGATTCATATAAAAAAGTCGGATGCACCGGAACATTCGGATCAACAGCATAACCCATATTGCTTAAATGCTGTAACTGGCTTTTTATTTCATTTCCTGTCATGCCCCACGGAAGGTTTGTATTTCCGCCAAATGCCTCTTGATTGGTAAAATTGCCCCATCTGCCTATAGCCTGAGCAAGAACAAAATAGGGGGCACCAAAGTCAACCAAATGCAAAGGATTTATTTTTTTAACTTTCGAAAATACAACTGCTACAATAGCAGCTGCAATCAAACCGCCATAAATGGCAAGTCCCCCGGTTCTTATGTTGATTATTTTCCAAAAATCTCCGTTAAATTCACTCCAATTAAATATTACATAATAAATCCTTGCCCCTATAACTGAAAGCGGAGCAGCAACCAAGACAAGATCAATTATATCATCCTGATTGATGCCCGCTTTTTTTGAATTTCTCATTGCAAGAACAACAGAAAGGAAAAAGGCAAAAGAAAGAATTATGCCATACCAATAAACCGACATCCCAAAAATATTAAATGCCTCTCTATTTATAGGAATTCTCAGTCCCAATTTAGGAAATTCTACATACCCCACCGTTCATCCCCCTTATGCTGGTTTTATTACCGAAATTGCAAGCCTTTCGGCAGCAAAATGTTCTCTGAATACTTTATTTACATATTCAAAAGTTATTTTATCATATACTTCCATATAATCAAAGATATTAACTTCTTTAAAATAAACCGATACAAAGTTATGGGCAATCCTTTCTACAGAGTTAAACTGCTTAACAAATCTACCTTTTTGAGCTCTCCTGATCCTTTCATAGGTTTCCATATTAAGGCCACTCTGTTGAAGGGATGTTATTTCTTCCAGTACTTTTTCTTTAACCTTCAACGGATCCTTCGATTCCCCTCCAAAAGCCGAATAAGCATAATTTTCCTCTATTGTGTAGTCAAATTCAAAAGTATTGTTTATAAGTCCCTCATTATAAAGGTCATTATATAACTTTGAGCTTCTTCCCATTATCATTTCCAGAAGAATTTTCACTGCTGTTTCTCTCATAAGGCAGTCCATACCTTTAGAGCAAAAACCGCTGTCCTTATAGCCCATTTGGAATAAAGGCATTGCTACTGCAAGTTTCTGCTCCACATAACTTTCATTAATTTTATCAGGTTCATCGGGAAAAATCCTTTTTATCTCAGGTTTACTGGCACTCACTGATATACTCTTTTCTACCTGTTCAAAAACTTTAGGAGCATCAACATCCCCCACTACCACAATAATCATATTGGAAGGATGATAGAAGGTATTATAGCAAGTATATAAAATGTCTTTATTTATTTTACTTATACTTTCAATACTTCCGGCAATATCAATCTTTATAGGGTTATTCACATAAAAACCCCTCAAAAGGTTAAAGAATACCCTCCAGTTTGGATTATCTTCGTACATCCTGATTTCCTGACCAATAATGTCCTTTTCCTTTTCCACACTTTCTTCTGTAATATATGGATTTTGAACGTAGTTTAGCAAAAGTCTAAAATTCTCATCAAATTTGTCAGTACACGAAAAAAGATAGGCAGTTTGGGCAAAACTGGTATATGCATTCGGATTTGAACCTAGCTGTGAAAATTTGTCCATCACACTTCCATCTTTCTGTTCAAACAGCTTATGTTCAAGGAAATGTGCTATTCCGTCCGGAACTGTTGTGATTTCACTCTCGCCTGGCACAATAAATTGATTGTTTATCGAACCGTAATGGGTTGCAAAAGTTGCAAATTTCTTCGAATATCCTCTTTTTGGTATAACAAAGCATTTAAGGCCGCTTCTATGCTCATAAATATGCATGGTTTCATCAATATTTTTATATTCCACAGTTTTTATATCCATTGGTTATTCTCCCTTCATATAGCCTCTAAAAATTATTATAAAATAAAACAATCTATAAAACTTCAATAATATGACAAAAAAATTTATAGCTCATATTGAATTGATTATTTTTGAAACGGTATAAATAAACTACATAGATGTCAAAAAATACACAGTGTCCATTTCAATACAATTTGCAATATCTATAACGTCCTGCCTTGAAACTTTTTTTACTTTTTCAATTATGTCATCGGGCGAGTCCTTTGTTCCTGCAATTATTTGACTTAAGTTGAAATCTACTATTTGCAGTTGACTGTCTTTAAGCGACTTTATCCCGGTTTCTATGCTTTTGATGGATGATTCAAACTCATAATCGGAAATATTTCCGTTTTTCATATCTTCAAGCTGTTTCACAATGACCTCATAGGCCTTATCTTTATTGCTAATTTCTATACCGGCACTTATAACCATCAAGCCTTTAAACTTTTCAAGCCTTGAAAAGACATAATAAGCCATACCGTTTTTTTCACGGACGTTTTGGAACAGTTTTGAATGTATACCTCCTCCTAAAATACTGTTATAAAGCATCAACTTGTAATAATTCTCCGAATTGGGTTCAATATTGGTTCTAAAACCGACAGATAACTTTGCTTGATTAACATTCATCCGTTCAACTACTTCTCTAGCTTGTGATACATGTTTCTCAACATTAGTCGGCTGTATCTTTTTTATTTCCCTTCGATTAATCTGCTTGAGTTTATCAATAATATACCCTGTCTTATC
Organism: Acetivibrio clariflavus DSM 19732; assembly: GCF_000237085.1. Classification (GTDB taxonomy): domain Bacteria; phylum Bacillota; class Clostridia; order Acetivibrionales; family Acetivibrionaceae; genus Acetivibrio; species Acetivibrio clariflavus. Next base: position 2,784,402 of record NC_016627.1, read on the forward strand.
ATCGTTAAAGTCTCCGGAAATAAAAACGTAAACCGGCAATGTTTCCAAAAAATATTTATAATGCTCATAGAGATTGTTTTCAGTTATGGTATCTATATCTTCAACGGTGCCATATTCAAAAATACCAAAGGGTTCATTTTCACACATAACTTCAAGGCATTTGTCAACACCATACTGTACTTTGTCATTCACTCTGCTCTCAATAAGTTCCTTGAGATTTTTAGCTTCCTGCTGTACATATTCCCTCTTAAACACTCCATTTTCCGTAACAGGGTTTGTTATAATCTCAAACAAAAGGTCAAAAGCCTTCTTAGTCAAATCAGTTTCCCCACTTGCGTATTTATCGCATATAAAATCCAAATAAAACTGAATTATTTGGTTCTCACCTTTTTTTGTCACACCGCAGTCAAAAGTTGCACCATATAATTCCTCAAGGTAAAGTGATATATCCTGAATTGTCGGAAAATTGACACTGCCCCGCCTGAGAACTGCCGGTAGCATTGCATTCTTTGAAGCATTTTCCCTGCTCAGATTATCATGGAAAAATACGTTTATTGAATTGGTCTTAAACCTGTCTGTTTTAATCTGATAGACTTTTATACCGTTAAAAGAAGCAACTTCCAACACTTGACCGTCCGATAATACATTATTTGCCATTTAACCAGTCCTCTCAATTTTATTTTAATACTTCACTTTATATTAGTATAATAAAAACACCCTGCTTTATTCAATATTTGGTAAACATTTTGATGTTCCACTTAACAATGGCAGAAAGGCGATTATAAAAAAGCCCTCAGCTCTTTAAAATATAGCTTTCAAGCCATATAGCAGTGAAATAGCTACTTAAGTTGCAAGCATAATATTATACAATAAAAAGCTGCAAAGACTGCGCCCTCGTGGTTCCTTTAATAAACAGAAACTAAAAAGAAATAGCCTTACACTATAGAACGACTATTGTACCTTATTGAGCAGGAAAATCAAACTAAAAAGCTTCAGATAAAAATATGGGTAGATAATGTTTCAAGAAGGATAATAGCAGCACAGAGACAAAGAAAAATAATTCCAGAAATAAAAAAATTCTCAATACTTCAGCAAATAAACACAAAAACTACCTGCGTTATTTCAGCCGGGTAGTTTTTGTGTTTTTTAACGTATTTGACATCTAAATGTTTTTATTATGATCCACCCCAATTTTATTCACCATGGATTTACGTTTATACTCATCTTTGTCACATTCCATCATTTGCTTCATTTCATACATCAATTTATCGCTTCTTTTAATAACATCGTGTATATCTTCATCCAATTCAGGATTAAAACATGCCGTTCCATAAGAAAGTTCCAGCGGATAAGGAAGATTCTGTTCCTTTATCATCCTTTCCAAATCCTGTTGTATATTCTCTATCGGTTCATAAGTTATACAAATAAGCTCATCCCCTCCTATACGGAACACCTCTCCTTTACTACCTACTATGTTTTTTATAATATTATAGCAAATTCGTATAGCTTCATCTCCAGTATCATGTCCATAATGATCATTTATATATTTCAAATAATTCAAATCAAATTCCGTTATATGAATATTTTTCAAACGCTCGGGATCTTTAGAAATTTCAACGATTTCCTTTTCAAAGGCATTACGATTTTTAGCCTGAGTCATAAGATCCAAATCTGCCATTTTTATTATAAGTTCATTTTTCTCCTGATCCGCAATAATCTTTAAGTAGCGTTTCCAGGAAAAAGTCAGTATAGTAATTACGGAAATCAAAATGCTTATTGGAAAGGTAACAAAACGTTCACTGTAGATTCTTAAATAATATAAAACAACATCAAATACTGCACCAAATAATACAATCATTAACGGTATCAATAATAATTTAATTCTTGTATTCTTTTCTACCACTAAATCATATATAATTGCACCTATAGCCAATACTATTTCCAGTATAAGCATAACAATAAAGAAAAATAATAGTTCGAACAATTCTTTAACCTTTGTAATCTGTAAAATGAAAGCTGTTAATACAAACAAAGTATGAACGGTAATCATAGCACCTATAATTTTTTTGCATCTTTCACGGCATAGGTTGTAAATATAAAAACTAAACGCAATAGGCATCAGAAATAAGCAATAATAATCAACAAAATATGTTATTTGTGCATTCCCAATAATTAAGCTGAAAAAATCATACTGGTTTATGCTCCATAAACCACTGCAAAGTGCACAAATACCGATTAATTTAAAATTATCATCCCAATGCCCGGTTTTAATACGCAACGAGAAATAAATAATAAGCGATAAAACACCTGCCATAATAATAAATGTACATATCATGATTCCAGGGAACTTTTTTAAAATAAGTGCGGCATAAACAGAATTTTGATTGGCATAAGATACCTTCTTTACTACTCCTGCATACTTATCATTAACTGAAACCATTTCTATAACAAGTCTTTTCCCATTACTCCTCGAAGGAATAGTTATGACATTATTTAAAAAACCTTTATTGTCTTTAAATAGAGGATATTGAGAATTATTATAGCCATAGGAATAAATTTCTTTGCCATCTAATGTAACTCGAACCGAATCATATGCTGTAAAAATACACAATGCCTGTGAATCTTTAAATGTTTCAGGAAGTATTCGGGAGATAGAAAAAGTATCCCCAGCCTTTGTTTCATAATTTGTATAAGGTAATTTAACATTTTTAACCAGCTTATCATTAACTCTATAGTCCCAGCCTTCATTCATAGAAATCAATTCTTCAAATTGAACACCAGTATTCTGATAAGGGAAAATAAAACCAACAAACAAAAATACAAGTAATGCAAACAAACATATTCCTTCAAAAATTCGGCTAATAATTTTCAAGTTTCAGAACCCTCCAGCGTATTCAATTGTTTTATCTTATTCTAAACCAAATGCACTATTTTTGAACTGTTCATAAAGGAGCAATTCAGAGTATGCATATAATTTACCAGATAATCAAGCGATATTCCTGAATACTTTAAAATTTTTTCTGGAAAACCATGACTTTATAACTTAATTTAATTTTTGAATTTGACTATAAATAATATAAGTATATACAGTAATTATATCATATTTTATAAACTTGTGATATAGATGTTAAGCAATGGATTGTATCAATTTGCTGCAGGAAAAAAGAAATGCACCTCCAAACATTTGATTGTTATCAAACATTTGAGGTGCACATCACTATTGGCAAATAGCCATCTTTATAAAGAATCAGTTACATTTATTGCTCGTTTCCCTCTAAACCGACAGAAATAATATTCCAGAAAGAATCTTTTTCTTTATATTCTCTGTCAAAGATCAACGGGTCTTGAGATCCACGCCATGAATGCTGATCGTTGATACCCCATAGTGTTACCGAGGAGATATAATCTTTGTAATCGATATAGATCTGGAACAATTCTTTATAGATCTGTGCCTGTTTTGCTGCCATAGCTGAATCCGGTGGCGGGCCATTGCCATCAATAGCTGTCGCAATATCAAGTTCTGTAATCTGAACATCGTAACCTGCTGCAACGAATTTTTCAATTGTTTCTCTGTATTGGTCCATTGGAGGGTACTCAATATTTACATGGCTTTGCATACCAATACCGTCAATATTACCGGCTGCTTTTGCCTCTGCCAATAATTCAATGATCTGTTCTGCTTTTCCTTCATCATACTCATTGTAATCATTGTAGTATAACTTAATGCCGGTGCCTTCTGAAGCTTTTCTTGCATATTCAAAGGCCTTTGTAACATAGGAGTAATCCCCATAAACAGTCTTCCAGTTGTTATACGGCATTGTATAAGATGAAACAACTTCGTTACATACATCGTAAGCATAGAACAGATCCGGATATTTTTCTTTGATATGTCCAAATACCTGATTTATAAATTGTTCAAGACGTTTATCCATTGTAGCCGGATCTACATAAGCACCGTTATCGTCAAATCCTTCTTTGAAGAACCAAGCTGGAGTCTGGCTATGCCATACTAAGGTGTGTCCTCTAAGCTTCAAACCGTTAGCTACTGCAAAATCACAATACTGATCCATTTTTTCAAAATTACATACAACCTCGCCTGCTGCTTGTGATGCAGCCTTATCCAATAACGCTTCCGGCTTCATATCATTTTCAGCAGTGATACTGTTGTAGTGTGTCAATAAATTCTTTGTATACCTTTCGTCATTTAATCCGTTCAAATGAACGGCTGCACCTATATAGAATTTATCACCGTATACCTCTTTTAAGCTATAACTTCCCAATGCCGCTATTGCTGCATCTAATGCCTCAATCGCTTGTTCTATTTCATCGGAAGTTGCGTCAGCTTTAGCAATAATATCTTCTGCTTTAGCTGCTGCTTTATTCACTTCTTTTCCATTTGGCAAGGAGCTTAAATCCAAATTGGCATATCTCTTAACAACACTCATGAACTTTATTATATCGTTCAATTCGTTATATGCTGTATCTATTTGAGCCTGAGTTGTTGCATTATCAATTGCCTCTTTCGCATTTTCCAATCTCGCGGTGAAAGCTGCAACGCCTTTTGAAAATGCAGATACGTCAACCTTCTGGGCAGATTCAACTAACGACATTAACTTATACGGATTTATTCCGGGAACATCTCCCTCCCTTTTACCGGTAAGTATAACTTCACCGAACAAGGAGGTGTTATTCCATGCACTATCAGTGGTATCAAATATGGTGATTGTTCCGGCTCTACCCGAACCAATACAATCATTTACCTGCAATTCAATGCCATAAACGGTATCGTTCTTTGCAGCCTTCAGTAACTCAATTCTTCCTTCCACAATGTACTCATTTTCCCCAACCTTGGTAGCTGTGTAGAAACGGCTGGCATCACCTACATCATAGGACCTGACATTATTGTAATTTACTCTGTAATGTACGTCATCATAGCCATAGGATACAGACTTATTATTGTTCTCATCCAGGAAGATTTCAACAGAGTCCTGTTCCCAGGCATTGAAAGGTGCAACCGACATATTGGGATCCTTTACCTGTGCAAGGAAATAAAGTGCATTGTCATCCCATAATAACTTAAATGTTGCCCTTGCTTCTACTGCTGCACCGTTTATATGTGGAGGCTGAATCTCAATTGCCTTATTCCAAACCTCATCAATTACACCATCTATCTTTGGTGTACCATATTTTGCAACGATTCTTCCGTCTGCTGTAAATCCATTATCATCAGTTACTATATCCGGACTTTCAATTTCTTTCTCAGCAAAGAATAAATCCGGCAAGATGTTATATAGATACTGATTTACGCATTGCCATGTATGTGTTCCGCCTTCGAGCAATAAGAAGTATAAGTTACCTTTTGATAAATCCGCATTGTAAATAAAGATTGGGTTGCCTTCGCTATCTTTTTGATTAGCCAAAGCTGGAATTGCATTTACCATTCCGCCATACGCAATATCATCAGTACCGGTAGCTGCAAATACATAGTAATCAGTTAAGGAATAACCCTTTACGACATTTGTAAAATCAGCATTTCCCGGGCCACCGCATAGCGGTATATAATACTTGAAGTAATCAAAACGGTTCCTCATGAGAGTAAATGTACATCCTGCTCCTTGAGAGAATCCGCCAACCGCACGATGATTTCTTGCAGCTTTCAGATCTTCCTGAGAACCTGATGCTGAATATGTATTATATTTTGTTTCGATAAACGGTAGAATCTCGTTGATCATTTCATACTGCAATCTTCCCGATTCCATACCTCTATAACCGGGAGTAACAACAATCATCGGATCAAGTTCGCCATTGGCAATCATCATGTCAAGTACTTTCTTCATAACAGTGGTTACGCTAGGATCGCCAAATACTGTGTTTTGGTTCTCTGATGTACCGTGAATCAAATATAACACATTATATTTTGTGTCTTTATCCTCCGGATTATAGCCTGCAGGAAGATATACTAGCAAATCTTTTTTAACTGCTTCACCGCGTGTTCCGTCATCGCTATACTCATATGTATCATAGTATTCTCTTACAACTGTTCCCTTTGCACTATCGTCATAATCCGCTCCGGTGAGATACTCTGCAGGAATTCTTCTAAACTCTTTTATTTTTGCTATTTCCGGATCCAAGTCCTTAATATCTTTATGAACAAGTTCTTTTATTGCCTGATAGATAGAAGCACAGAGTGCATCAACTTTCTCTTGATCACCTGTAGCGATTGTTGCATCGGCTTGAGCTACCAATTCTTTCACTTTAGCTGCAGTTTCGTCAGTATAACGAACCAATTCAATGTCGTTTGCAATACTAACCATCTTTAATAAATCATATTTGTTGAAGCCCATTACATCGTCAGCACTTTTTTCACTGAGAACAAGTTTACCGAATTTTGTTGGGCTTAAATATGTAGTACTTGTTTTATCGAATACATTCAAAGTACCGGTTCTGTTTCCACCCTTAGCATCATTTACCTGCAACTCAAAACCATAGATATTGTTGCTCTTTGCCGGATTTTGCAGGGCAAGCCTTGCTTCAACAATATATCCGGTTACATTACCTTCAGCATCTTTCTTTTTAGATGTTGCAGTATATAATAGGTCTAAGCTTCCACGGTCGGAAGAAAGACTGTTTTCACAGCTAATTCTATAATGTCTGTCATCAAGGTCAAAGATATTCTCTACGGCATTATTGCCTTCATCCAAGAATATTTCAACACAGTCTCTGTTATAAACTGTTCCTGATGATACATCTAAGGCATTATCAGTAACATCGGCCAAAACATAGATTGCCCTATCATCCCATAATACTTTAAATTTAGCTGTTGTATCTGTTGATCCGGTACCCGATGGAGTCGCCGGAACAAAATCAGCTTTATCCCATACTTCATCGATTTCACCATCGATCACCGGTGAACCGTACTTGGCAATCATGTTGCCGTTAGCGTCCAAACCTTTAATCTTTAACTCTGCAAATGCTTTGTCCAGTGCATTAATTGCTTTTTCTATCTTATCGGGTGGTATGACTTCCTTTGCCAGAAGTTTTTCTGCCTCTTCCACTGCTTTTCTAACAGCATTTGCACCCTCAGTCTGGTATAAGGATAAATCCATCTTTGCCGCTTTTGAAACTGCATTTGCAAATGTAATTACACTATTCAAATCTTCATAAGCTTTATCTATATCCTTCTGAGTTGATGAATTCTTTGCGATTACATCTTTTGCTTTCTTTAACTGTGCCTTAAATGCTAAAGCTTCAATATCCATCTTCTCGGCAGAATCAATTAACTTGATTAATTTGTAAGGGTTTAGTCCTGGAACATCTCCGTCCCTTTTACCGGTAAGCACAATTTCGCCAAATAAGGACGTATTATTCCATGCACCATCAGTCTTATCAAATACAGTGATCGTTCCTGCTCTGCTTGTTCCAATACAATCATTTACCTGCAATTCAATACCGTAAATGGTATTATTCTTTGCAGTATTCAGTAACTCAATTCTTCCTTCCACAAGATATTCATTATCACCTATCTTTGTAGCTGTATAGAATCGATCGCCGTCACCGTTGTCAATTGACTGAACATTATTGTAATTTACTCTGAAATGCAAGTCATCAGGACCGTAAGATGTAGTCTTATCATTATTCTCATCCAGGAAAACTTCGACAGAATCTTGTTCCCAAGCATTCCAGGCTGCAACCGACATGTTGGGATCTTTTACCTGTGCAAGGAAGTAAAGTGCATAGTCATCCCATAACACCTTAAAGGTTGCAGTTGCTTGTACTGCCGGATTGTTTATATTTGGAGGCTGAATCTCTATTGCTTTATTCCATACATCATCAATTTCTCCATCTATCTTCGGTGTACCATAGTAAGCAACAATTCTTCCCTCGGCTGTAAAGCCCTTATCATCCACTTCGGTATCTACAGGAGAAATAGTACTTGTTGCTGTTGGGGTTGGAACTGCAGTAGGTTTAACTGTTGGGGTTGCAATTGAATCTTTGCCAACGATATAAATTTTGCCATCCACTTCTACATAAACCTTAAAACGTCCCTCAACTTTTGGAATTGATTTCATATCTTTTACAGAGATCTTTGATTTTGAAGCAGCCTCTGTTTCTAATTTAAGTACTGCTTTATGAGAAGCATTCATATGAAGTGCAATTTTTGTATTAACTTTAACGTCAGGAGAATTTACATTTAAATTAGGAAGGTCTTTCGTAGTTCCATTGAGATTTATGTCACACGGACTTAATACGTCAATTTTTGCATTTCCATTTAAGGTTAGATCCAATTTAATCTTAGGTTTAGGTAATTTATCTTTGCTTTTATCAACAATAATCTCACAATCTGCATTTTTTTCAACTGTGATTTTAGCTGAATCATAGACGGTTATTTTATTTCCTTTAGCAAATTCATGCCAGTTATGATCTTTTAAAGCACGAATTGTAACTTTTTTAAAGACTCCGTAATTATGTATTGATGCTTTAGGTGCATCGACAACCAATTCTTTTTCTGAGTAGTCACCCTTTGGAATTGTTAATTTTACATCTTTCTTGGAATTGATAAGAATTGTACTTGATTTACTTGATTTTAAAGCATTTTCGAGTTCTTTTTGAGAAGAGACCTCAACTTCCGTTGATATCTTAATTTCCACTTTATCGGTACGAGATTTATTAACTGTGGTAGCTTTAATTGTTACCTTACCGCTTTTTAATGCAGTTACAACACCTTTTTCATCAACCTTGGCAACTGTAGTATCGCTTGATGTCCAGTTTACAGAATCAGAAGCATCTTTGGGTGTAAAAGTATAATTTAAATCATAGGTTTCACCAACTACCATGGATTGAATCTTATTATTTATTGTAACCTTATCAGCAGGCTTTTTGGAAGGTTTTTGTACAACTACTTTTGCTTCGAGAGTTTTAACGCTTTTTCCGGAAATAATTTTGCAGGTAATTGTTGTACTTCCTGCTTCACGCGCTTTTACAACACCTTCATTATTGACTGTTGCAACTTTCTTGTTGCTGCTTTCCCATAGACACGTTGATTTTGGCGGTTTATTTACGATATCGAAATCATAAGTTCCCCCAACCAAAATCGTTCTGAAACTTGTTTCTTTAAAGACAGGGTCTTCGCTTGCTTTTGCTGCACTAGCCGCCTGAATTCCTGACCCCCCCAGACTTGAAACTACCATGAAACCGACAACCAACATTGCAATGACTTGCCTAAAGATCCTACTTTTCTTCATAAGTTGTCTCTCCTTTTCTATTATAGTCTCGTGGTGCAAGATAACAATATAAATGCAGTAAATCTACTCATTTAATAATGTGAAAATTTACTGCATTTATAACATTATGCTAACATATATTCCATAATTATTCAATCAAAGTTCTTCAACACATTATTAGAATTTATTCATAATTTCCTGCTTTTTTTACATTGTTTTTTCATTTTATGACGTTAATTTACAGCATAACAAATAGATAAATGCTTATTACATTTTTAGTTCAAAAAATTTTTGGTTGTAAAGTAATAATAGTTATTTTCTTTACTATATAACATACTGTAAGAGACCCATTATCAAAAGAACTGCGGAAAAATGAAGTAATTGTGTTATAGATAAAAGTGAAAATCCAAAAAACAAAGATATTCCAAGTCCAGAATATCAGTTTTAATGGGAAAGAGCGAAAAACTCTTAGATTTCTCTATTCTTAAATTTAATCAATTTTTCTGTCAGTTCATTAATAAAGAAAGAATATTCCTTACAGAACTCTCATGATATTTTGAGCACTGGGTTATGAAATCCTGTGGGTTAAAAACTCTATATTGTAGTTTCTCTTAAAACTAAATTGGGCTTTAAGATAATATCTTTATTACTTATTTTTTTACCTTCAATAAGTTTTATCAACTGTTTTGCTCCCTCAACTCCCATTTCATAAGCTGGCTGTCCTACTGTCGAAAGCTGAGGTTCAATATACCTTGAAATGTCAACATTATCAAAACCAATAATCTCAACCTGCTTGGGTACTTCAATATTTCTGCTCTTTAAAGCCATAATTGCACCGATAGCCATAAGGTCATTACAGGCAAAAATTGCAGTAAACTCTTTTCCCTTATCCAATAGCTCTATTATCCTATTATAACCGCTATCAAACTGAAAATCTCCTTCAACAATGATATCTTCGTCAATTTCTATATTCTTCTCTTCTAAAGCCATGCAATAGCCATCCAATCTGTGTCTTGATATAATAAGTGATTTTGGTCCCGATATAAAAACTATTTTTTTATGCCCTCTATTAACTAAGTAATTAGCTGCAATATATGCCCCTTTAGTATTGTCAAAAAACACACTGGCATCGTATTGATCTCCCTCAACACATCTATCCAAAACAACAAGAGGTATGTTTTTGCTTTTTAAAATATTATAATGAAAACTTGTCTCATTCATGCTCGAAGACAAAATAACACCATCAACACTTTTTTCTATAAAAGCATTAATGTACCCCTTTTCCTTCTCAGGATTATTGTCTGAATTGCAAAGGAAAAGACTGTAGCCATATTTGTTTGCATAATCTTCCACACCTCTCACAAGGAGCGGATAAAATGAGTTAGCAATATCAGTAATTATTAATCCTATTGATTTCGTTTTTTTCGTTACCAGCCCCCGAGCTACCATACTTGGTTGAAAACCGGATTCTTTAATTATTCTTAGAATATTTTCTCTGGTTTCTTTGCTTACTCCTTCAGGTTTATTATTTATAACCCTTGAAACAGTAGCTTTAGATACATTGGCCATTCTTGCAATATCAGCTATTGTAATTTTCATAACAATCTCCTCATCAATTGAACTGTTTTGAATGATTCTTTCCAAAAACATTTATCAATTTTTGTAAAATATCATTAAATAAACACTACAAAAATTACAACATATTATAAGTTTTTACAATTATTGGATTTCAAAAGATTCTAACACAACTATACCTTTTGTCAAAATACTAACATAATTTTCATTATAAAAGCAATATCTAATTAAATCTATTTTTAGAAGCTTTTCAACATTGTAATTTATAAAAAAGACCTAATTTAAATTAAACTTTTTTAACCATTCAGAGTCGCATCATTTTCTCTTTTACAGAAAAAAACGTTCATCAATTCTTTAATATTCAAACAGAATAAAACAATTAATTAAGATTTAAGGATAATTTAAATTTTAGTTTCTATATGTATGCATAATTTTTTTATTTTTCAAATAAAAACAGCTACTGTATCTTTATAATCATAAAGATACAATAGCTATAAAATTTCAATTAATTTAGAAAAACTCTATTCTTCTTAAATTAAAACCCTTAAGCTTCAGCCGGGAAAACAGATATCATTCCCAACAAATATTGTTTTAAAAGAGCATAATCTATCGAATTTACATCATTGTCTCCATTAAGATCGGCATTGGATATTTTATCGGTCATACCAAGCAAATACATTTTAAATTCTGCAAAATCCAAAGAATTAATATCTCCATCACCATTTATATCTCCCAGTTTAGTTTTAACAGTTGTAGGAGTTGGTGTTACTATAGGAGCCGGTGTTGGAGTTGGTGTTGCTTCAGAAACCGGAATAAACTTCCATTTGCTGAAATTAAGCAGATAGCCGCTTCCTCCGGTAAACCTGAAGAATACATCATGAACACCAGTTACACCAGAAACATCGCACTTCTCAGTTACCCATTTCTGCCAACCACCAGTTGACGGTACATTTAAAGTTCCAATCAACTTTCCTGTTACGCTGTCCAATCTAATTTCAATTTTACCGCCATTTGTATCGCTGGCAACTCTAGCTTCAAAACCTTTAGCTCCGCTGCTGCCAAAATCTACTCCTTTAACCTGAATCCAGTCTCCATTCTCTATAAAACCTACATTACGTCCGCCTTCACTGCATTCTTCAGTCTCTATACCATTCTCTTTGTGCATGGTTACAGCCAAATTTTCTATGTAAGGATTTACATATTTCAGTTGAGGCAATCCGTCCACTGTAGGAACTACTTGCTTAATGGTGCCGTCTGCGTTATAGAACAACTGGTCAATACAAACATTCCTTTGGTAATTGGTATCCACACCTCTTGATTTACTTACAGTTCTGTTGTGATATACACAGTACCAGTTATCTTTAAACTGTACGATAGAATGGTGGTTATTATTATTGAAATTATCGGGTGGCTGCGGCAATATAACCCCTTTATATGTAAAGCCTGAAATAGGATTATTGCTCATCATATATTCAATCTTAGATGCACCCTGGCTGTAGTCGCTGGCATATGAAAAATAATAATTTCCGTTATATTTATGCATATAGGCAGCTTCAAAAAAGCGCGGTGCAGTCATAGTCATGGCCGATCCCACAGTACTTATCATATCATTTCCCAATTTAATAACTCTTATGTTTGATGCTCCATTTCCTCCAAAATACATATATGCTTGTCCATCATCGTCAATAAATACTCCAGGGTCAAACAACCACATATTGTTTGCTGGCAAAACTCCGGGAGTATTTGTACTTACCAAAGGACCTCTAAGCGGATCTTTAAATGGTCCGGTCGGACTGTCACTTACTGCTACACCGATACCATTTCCTCCATTACCGTAGTACAAATAGAATTTATTGTTGCGGTAAACAACTGAAGGTGCCCAAGTCTTATTAGCCCAGCTGGAATCCTTAGAAGCATTGAAAACTTCTCCGTGGTCTGTCCAGTTTTTCAAATCGTCAGTTGATATACAAGTAATATCCGGTATGTTGTAAGTATTCTGGCCTGGTGTTACGTCTACGTCATGAGAGCAATAAATATAAAGTCTTCCATTATACTCTATTGCAGTTGGGTCTGCAGTATAACGTTGGGAGAATATAGGATAATCTGCAAAACTCTTTTGCGGCATAAGCACCGTCAATAAACCGATAGTAAGGATAATAGCCCAAGCCTTATAATGTCTTTTAATCATAAGATCACTACCTCCTATACAAATTTGTTCAAAATTTTTATCGCACCTTAGAAACAGGCACGTTAATATCTTCTGCACAGTCAAAAGTCAGTATTTTTTTAGTAAAACAGATTTTACTTTTCTTTTTCTAAAATACATGTATAGGTTGATTAATTGGATGTATGCGATATAAATACTATAATTACATGAACAGTCCAAAGAATAGTACATAGAAAGGTTTAGTTCCAAATTCCGATATTATTTGACAACTTATTATCCATTTTCTTTCATAGTATCATAAATTTATATTAATAGCAATATATTTAAAATCAATAAAACTATATTTTCAGGCTAATTTTCATAGTACATTCCAAGCAATATAAGTTTCAAATGTGCATAATCGATAGAATCAATCCTACCGTCGTTATTGAGATCAGCTGCAATACTACCGTAAGGAGATGGGAACGATGAATCCATACCAAGCAGATATCTCTTTAAGTACGCAAAATCTATGGAATTCACATCTCCATCACCATTTACATCCCCCTTTTTTACATTGAAGGATGGGGTTGGTGTGGGAACAGGACCATTTGACATTTCCCTTAGAACAGAAATGGTACTTTCAAACCATATTTTAGCAATTTTACTATAGCCACCAGGGTTTAAATGTAAACCGTCGGAAGACAAATCAACGGATGGTGAAAATTGCACATCACTAAGCTTAACAAAATATACGCTTTTACCTTCACTGGCTTTCTGCTGTACTATTCCCGGAATAGCCTCATTATATGGCTTTACAACATCAGGCCATGGGTAATAGTTGGCTACAAATAATTTTATATTGGGTTTATTTCTGAAAATTTGGTCTATCAAATTGCTAAGACCGGTAGTGTTCATCCTACCTGTCTGCAATATATCATTTCCGCCAATCCACAAAAGAACTACATCGGGATTGTACGTATTTAACCAGTTGTCGATATTGCTCGCAATTTGAGGAATGGTCCAACCGGAATGTCCTTCATTATCCCTATCGGGCAAAGAACTTGGACCCTGCTGGTTTGACCCGACAAAATCAAAATTGAGGCCTGCATTTTTATACAGATTGTATAATTCTGTACGATAGCCTCCCATATATGGGTCTCCCATACCTTCGGTACAAGAATCACCTACAGGCATTATTTTTATTGGTGCCGATTGAGCCGGCACTGCTGTAAACATGTTTCCAACTATGGCGCCGATCAAAAATGCCGAAAACAGTATTTTTTTTACTTTTAATTTAAAATTGTACATATACTCCACCTCTAAAATAATTTTACCCCTCTTGTTCTTTATTTTCCGACTTTATGAAAAGCAGTTTCCGTTAAACTAAAGCAATTCTTTTTGCCCATAATAGGCATTAGCTCCGTGTTTTCGGTAAAAATGCTTATTTTGAAGGTAAACAGGCGCCTCTTTTGCATTTTTATTAATACACTCTGTCATATAAGCCATTTTTGCAACTTCTTCCAATACAACTGAATTATGAACGGCTTCATGGGCATCCTTACCCCATGCAAAAGGTCCATGGTTAGCGCATATAACTCCGGGGGTATATACAGGGTTCTTGTTCTTTGTTTTAAAGGTTTCCACTATAACAAGCCCAGTGTTTTTCTCATACCCCGATTCAATTTCCTCCTCTGTAAGACTTCTGGTGCAAGGAACTTCACCTAAAAAGTAATCAGCATGGGTCGTACCGTAAATTGGAATATCTCTGCATGCTTGAGCCCAAGCAGTTGCATGTGAAGAATGGGTATGGACAATTCCTCCAATTTCAGGAAATGCTTTATAAAGTTCAATATGGGTCGGTGTATCTGAAGAAGGTGAATATCTACCTTCAACCACCTTTCCCTCTAAATCGACAACAACCATACTTTCCAGGGATAGTTTTTCATAGGGTACTCCGCTAGGTTTAATAACTATAAGTCCCTGATTTCTGTCAATAGCACTTACATTTCCCCATGTAAAAGTAACCAGATTGTATTTGGGCAAATCCAAATTAGCTTCTAAAACACTCTGTTTTAAACTCTCCAGCATATACCTTCTCCTGTCTAATTAATCTAAATATTCAACTGCAGCTCTTTCAATTGCTAATCCTTTGGAATAACGTCGCATAAATACTTCAAAGCCTTCCCTATCTTTGGAATTTGGCTCTGCTTTACTTACCGACTCTCCTTGAAATACCTTTTCTGAAAGATAATCCTCCAAAGTTTGTTCTTCATCTCTTCTCTTCATATACGCTGCAAGCAAGGCAATACCCCAGGCACCGCCTTCTCCAACTGTGGACATAACCGAAACCGGTACATTAATAGCACCAGCCAAAATACTCTGTGCCACATCTTTGGTCATAAATAGACCGCCATGGGCAAAAATTTCATCTATTTTTACCTTTTCTTCATTAAGCAAAATATCCAAACCTATTTTTAATGAAGCCAGCGAGGAACTTATATGAAGCCGCATGAAATTTCCAAGGTTAAACTTGCTTTCCGGTGTACGTACAAATAAGGGTCTGCCTTCTTCAAATCCTGTCAGATGCTCTCCCGAAAAATAATTATAAGAAAGCAATCCGCCACAGTCAGCATCTCCTTCCAAGGCTTTCATAAACAATGTTTTGTAAAGGACATCCGTTTCAACCTTTACACCAATAGCCTCCGAAAACTCCTTGAATATATTTACCCAGGCATTGATGTCAGAGGTACAGTTATTACAATGTACCATCGCTACCTGGTCCCCGACAGGCGTTGTAACAATATCTATTTCCGTATGAACTTTTTCCAATTCCTTTTCCAATACAATCATTGCAAAAATTGATGTACCTGCAGAAATATTTCCAGTTCGCTTTGCTACTGAATTGGTAGCCACCATTCCTGTTCCCGCATCGCCTTCAGGAGGGCATAAAGGAATACCGGCCTGTAGCTTACCGGAAGTATCAAGAAGCTTTGCGCCAGCCTCTGTAAGGGTTCCTGCTTCTTCACCTGCCACCAAAACTTTAGGTAAAATCTCGGATATCTTCCAAGGATAATTTTTTTCTGCTATCAGTTCATCAAATTGTTTAAGCATTTGTTTATTGTAGTCCTTAGTCGAAATATCAATCGGGAACATTCCAGACGCGTCACATATTCCAAGCACCTTTTCTCCGGTTAATTTCCAGTGTACATACCCGGCAAGTGTTGTGATGAAATTTATTCGTCCGACATGCTCTTCCTTGTTCAAAATTGCCTGATACAAATGAGCTATACTCCATCTTTGCGGTATATTGAAATTAAACAATTCCGTCAGTTTGCTGCAAGCTTCTTCTGTCATGGTATTTCGCCAAGTTCTGAAAGGAACCAGCAATTCTCCCTTTTCATCAAAGGGCATATACCCATGCATCATCGCACTAATACCAATGGCAGCAAGTTTCGTTAATTCAACCCCATAAGAATCTTTTACATTATCCGCCAGTTTCCTATAACAATCCTGCAGCCCTGTCCAGATACTTTCAATACTGTAAGTCCATATTTTATCAACGTATTCATTTTCCCAAACATGACTTCCCACTGCGATGGGTTCATTATTTTCACCTAATAGAACAGCCTTAATACGAGTTGAACCAAATTCAATTCCAAGAATTGCATTTCCTTCTGAAATAAATTGTCTTATCTTCTCCATATATAACCACTTTCCGTTATTATATTTTTATATTAAATATATAATAGTCCTGTTATTATTATATTTCTTATATTATTTATTATCATAATTCCTAAAAAATTACCTTTTATAACAAACCGCATACCTTTTTATTTCAACCAATAAGAAAAATAAGCAGCATAAACTGCAATAATAAAGTGTTTTACATATGAAAATTGCTCTTATCTTATACTTTAGTAATAACTACACATTACATAAATTTACTTTATTAAACAAAATAACGTTCTTCTAAAGACGGCAGCATATAAATATGCTGCCTGTCTTAAGAAGAACAGAAGTATTAATTACTGCATTAATATTTCTTTCAATGCGTTGTAAGCTGGTTTTGGATTGTAGTTGTTGTCATAAATCAATGGTCTTCCGTAACCAGGGAATACTTGTGGAACCCAAGTATGCTGGTCAGTGAATCCCCACAATACGAATGTAGTAACGTTGTCATTATTGAGGCAAATTTCCATTAACTTCCTATATTCGTTTGCCTGTGTCTGGAATGCCTGATATTGATTTGCATTATCAGGTATTCTTATATCTATTTCAGTAAAGGATACCTTTACTCCTAAAGCTGCATATCTCTTAACATTTGTGTCTATGTCTCTAAATGTTTGGTCGCTCATTCCGCTGATAAAGTGGCTCTGGAATCCTATACCATCGATAGGTACTCCTTTTTCTTTCAAGCTCTTAACCAAATTGTAAGCAGCGTTAGCTTTTCCACCCAAGTCTTCAATATTATAATCGTTATAATAGAGAAGTGCATCTGGGTCAGCCTGTCTTGCAGTTCTGAATGCTATTTCTACGAAATCGTTACCGATATTGCTCTTCCAAACACTGTTGTTTCTGAGTCCCCAACCGTTTCCATCGTCTATAACCTCATTAACAACGTCCCATTCTAAGATTTGTCCTTTATAACGTCCCAAAACTTTATTAATATGGTTGTTCATAACTGAAATCAATGAATCACGGTTCCATCTTCCGCTTGTAACCCAACCTGGGTTCTGGCTATGCCATACAAGTGTATGTCCACGTACTTTCATATTGTTGCTTCTAGCAAAATCCATCATTTTATCAGCTTTTGACCAGTTGAAGTTATTCTGAGATGGCTCTAAAGCATCGAACTTCATTTCGTTTTCAGCAACAACCATACCGAACTCTGTTCTGAGAATGTTATTGTATGTGCTATTAGTTTGGTTGTTAAACCAAGGACTGTTTATACATGCACCAAAATATTTACCTTTTGCTGCAGCTAATTGATACAATGCTGTACCTTGCGGTGATGGAGGTGGAGTCTTAACAGGAGTTGGTGTTGAAGGAGGTGTATTATTTTCTGCAGGGAATTTTGATATCATACCCAACAAATATTGCTTAATAATTGCCATATCTATTGAGTTTACATCACCGTCTCCGCTAACATCAGCATTTGCCAATGCTTCACCAGTAAGAGTTGACATACCGAGTAAATGTGATTTAAATGTTGCAAGGTCTATAGCAGTAACTTGTCCATCAAGGTCTAAATCACCATATTTCCTTGAACCAGGATTTCCAGAATTAGTAGGAACAGGGCTGCCGGTGCCAAATGAGAACCAGTCAACGTTTACCGGTCCGCTGAAGCAGAGATACAAGTCTTTGGTACCCGAAGCACCGCTAACATTAGCAGTCATTTCTTCGTATGTATCCCAACCGCCAGTATACGGTACGGACAATGAACCGATAAGAGTTCCGTTTGGACCACCTAATCTTAATTGAATAGTTGTGTTGCTATTATTACCGTTTGCAACATATGCTTTGAAAGAACTTGCACCGTTTCCAAAATTCACACTCTTATATGCAGCATAGTCACCATTGTTTATATATCCTATACCCATACCAATGGATCTTGCTTCAGAACCAACCAACTCATCATAGTCTTCTGCTTCAATTTTTTGGAAAGCATTTTTTTCAGTTACTGGTTTAGAAGTTGCTGGCGCTGAAGTTGTAGATGGTTGTCCGCCAATAATAAGGTCCATTTTTGTCATGTTAGCTTGACCGCTACTCTGATATCCTTCAACAACCATGGAAACTTCATAAAGCCTACCCATTCTCATGCCTCTGGCTTCCCATTGCTTAAAGTGCTCGTGAACAGATATGGTTCCGCTTGTACGTTTCTGTGTACGAACACTCCAATACTGATCGAAAGTTTTGTCTCCTTCAATGGATGGAGCATTGTATCTGGTTGTTTGATAAATTTCGTATGTACCGCCGTCAGCGTTAACATAACCTTTTACCTGATTGCTTCCTGGTGGCTTCCAGGTACCATAGCTCTCAATGATATAATACTCTACAAGAGGACCCTGGGTCCATCCATAAACGGAAAGATATGAGTTACCATTTGGTCTGTAGTCACAAGCATATTCTATGTATATATTTCCGTATTCCTGATATGTTTTTTGTGATCCGAGTTTTTTACCGGTACGGAACAGAATGTTGTTAATGTTGTTCCAGGAACAAGTAAAAGTACCTCCTCCTGTAAGAGTCATTGTTCCATTACCTCTATCTTTCCAGTATTCATAGTCATAACCCTGATATGTTCCTGTAGCATTATTAGTAAGCGTCATTGCTTGCACATTTGCCGGAAGCAAAGTGAACAAGAATGTACAACACATTAGGGTTGAAAAAAATGCCTTTAATTTTTTAGTCATTTTTTGCTCTCCTTTCTTTATTTATGATCTTTTTCATCCAAACCCCTTATACTCCCTTTCCTTCATAGCATATCGCTACATACTGCGTCTTCCTCCCTTCCAATAATTTATGAGATTATTATAATGATCTCTAATTTTAAATTAGAGAAATCATGCACTAAAAAAAGAAGTAACCGGTTTACTAAATCGGTTACTTCTATAATAACATAATTTTCTAACAAAAACAATAATATTTTAATCACTAAAATCATCGCTGCAGATAGTATTACAAAGCACTTTACATTAATTAAGATACCGGAAAAATATATACCTTTACAAACAAATTATTAAGTTTTTCACCTAAAGGTCATGATTTTCGACAAAACCAAACCTTTTATTCCAAAGTAAAGGACAGCAAACTTGCCCCTCCCTCTCCGGAATACTCGAAATATAATGCCTGTATGCCATCCGGAATGTCGATAAACGCAGAATACTCAGTCCATATATTTGTAAAATCATCAACAGGTATTTTTCCGAGGACTTCACCGTTCCAAGTAGTCTTCACTAAAAATTCTCCCCGGCAATATCCCCGTACTTTAATAGTTACCTTTTTTATTCCCTTACAGTCAAAATATTTGAACCCGGCAACAGCACCATCTCTCATATTAGCAATGTATCCCGGTTCTTCATCACCGTCTTTCCCATCCTGAGTTATCTTTGGAAAACGGCAGTCCATCCACTCTCCCGGAGGCGCTGTATATTTTTCCTCGTGTCTGCAGAATAAATTACATGCTATATGGGCAGGATATTCTCCTTTTCCGGGAAGAGGTCCTCCATTCGGGCCGCATGACGTCATCTCCACCTGCGGAATAGTGCCGTCTTCCCTAAACTCAATAGATTCAATACAGCCCTGGCGGCTGAAATTTGTTCCGTTAGTATGCCTATGGTAGAATATATACCATTTACCTTTAATCTCAACAATACTGCCGTGGTTGTTGCCACCGTAATACATTGGTTTGTCTGCCGGTTTATAGGAATCAATATGGAGGTCATTGTTACTTACTATCACACCCTGATATTTAAAGCCTTTTGTCGGACTTTTGCTTGTGGCATAGCAAAGTTCGTGCATAGCAACCGATGAATAAATAAAATAATAGGTATCTCCTTTCTTTCTTATAGAAGAAGCCTCAAAAAATTCATGTCCCTCAAAGTCACTGCCTTTGCTGTAAGGCTCACTGGGTGCTATAAATACCGGTTCTTCCACAATGGTAAGCATATCCGGACCAAGTACTGTTACCATAGGGCCTTTTCTTGATTTATCCCCGATAGGACAAAAACCGGTATACAAATAAGTTTTATCACCTTCGGTCAGCACTCCCGGGTCAAATTGAGGCTGATCCCCGTCCCTTTCGCCTAATCGGGTACCATCGGGATAGTGCACATATCCATAGAATTCATACTTACCTGCCGGTTTATCACATACCGCCACTGATACAACCGAAACTTTGTCCAGGACATAGTACAAATAGTACCTGCCGTCAGGTCCCACCGTCACATCGGGGGCATAAAGACACATTCTGCCATCGGGATTGAGGGGATCATCGGTTTTCTTGTAAATTACACCCTCATATCTCCAGTCGGTGAGGTCATCAACGGGTGCCGACCAGCAGACATAATCGTTCAAACAATACGCATGTCCGTTAAAACGGTCATGTGAACCGTAAACATATACTCTATCGCCAAACACATAGGGTTCTCCATCGGGAATATACTCCCATGACGGAAGATATGGATTAAAACCTTGCTTTTTCTTGTTCATTTTCATTACTCCTTTTCCTATCATCACAATAAAGAGATAGGTGATCTATATTGCGCTTTTAAATTTCCTAAAAGTTTATTTTAATCCGTAAAACTCATTAGGATCATAACCCAAATAAGTCTCTGTCTCATCTTTTACCGGAATAATTTCCAGCATACACAAGTAGTTGCATGGAATTTTTACTTCCACTTCATAGATTCCATTTTGCTCGAAGAGCTTTGAATCGGTTTGAAGCGGTTCTGCAGAAGCTTTAAGTATCTTCAGCTGTTCCTTGTTGAGAGTGCGAGGTTTGCCCATGTTGCTCCATGTTTGCATAGGATTTGCATGGGATCCCCCTACTTCTTTCTTTATAAGAATAGCCTGTTTGCCGATAGACGGTATGGTAAGCACATAATCTTTATCCGGTGCTGTTTTGCCGTCTCTCATATCATGCCAGTTCCATCCGATAATAACATATCTGTCGTCACCTTTGGTTACAATCAGGTTGTCATCCCTGTACAGCATTTCATTACCGGCTTTCGAGAAAAACTCAAAGGTATAAAAGGTAGGTTTTTTTATAGAGTTGAGTGCAACTAAGCCAAATCCTCCATGAAATACCGACTTAGGAACATCCATCTCCTCAAATACATCACTGAAGGTCCAGTAAGAATAGGAATCGGCATATTCTCCGGCTTCACTCAAAATCCGTGCGACATAAGCCGCGTTAAAAACCGTATCATGCACAGGGCATAACGGAACATAAGACGAATTAAACTCTGTAATATGAAGCGGCATATTTGCAATCTGCGGATAATCGGCCATAATCTTGCGAGTTTCTTTTAGCTCATCAATCATACGTGTCGGTTCCATCATGGTATGATATATATAATGCCCGCGGTTGGTAGGCTCGTTGGCAGTATAACAATGACGGGTAATAAAGTCTAAAGGCATATTCTTTTCTATACAAAATTCAAAAAACGATCTCAACCATCTTTCAGTGTCAATACCGCAAATTGCAGGACCACCCACCTGAATGCGTTCATCCACGCTTTTTACTGCTTTGGCTGAATATTCATAAAGTTTGAAATATTCTTCCATGGTACCTGCCCAAAACTGTATATTCGGTTCATTCCACACCTCAATCGGCCAGGTAATAACCTCTTCTCTGCCGTATCTGTCAATCAGGTGATTTAAAGTATTTATTATAAGTTCTGCCCATTTTTCATAAGAAGACGGTGGCGTCACATTGCCTTTCCAATAAAATATTGTTTGTTCACCAGTTTTAAGCTTTTCAGGCATAAAACCAAGTTCCAGGAACGGACGTATGTTATTCTCCAAATAGGTATCAATAACCCGATCCAGGTAGGTAAAATTATAGAATGTGCTGGTTTTACCGTCCATTCCATACTCACGGTATATACCCATATCATCGCAAAACAAACCGTGACCGCGTATATAACGGAAATGCAATGTCTCCTGAACCAACTTCAAATGTTCTACATACTCTTGCTGTAATGCCAGCCCCATCCTGCCTGTACCGACACAATAATTCGCATTATTTTTGAAAGGTTTGCCCGATGCGGGCACATCTATCTTTTTCACCATACTTAATCTCCTTTAAAGTCAATTATTTTGCTATAGTTCAAAATAATTCTACCGACCTAGCAATTATTGATTGTATTTCCATCTGTTTTGCTTCGACATCGGACATCGAGCATCTTTTAACTTAGCCCTGATTTGAACAATACATCCGCATTGCCTGCAAGTAGTACCGAATTCAAGATATTCACAATTTTTGCATTGCAATAGCCTGAATTCGTATACTTCGCTACTGACAAATTGCACACTTTTATTCCTTGCAAGCTTCTCAATCGCCTCATTTATCTCTTCTTGCGAAATTTGCTTTTTGACCCTGACATTTTCTTTACAACTTTTGCACTTGGTTTCCGACATAAAATATCTCCGAATTTAAGCTTTAGGAAATCTTTTTTTCATGAAATTTATATACACTAAAATATTATTCTATTTCCAAAACCACAACGGATTTTGACGGAATCTTACATACAGCATGGTTATTTTCTATTTTTGCATCGTTGAATACTTCAACTTTTATTCGATTACTGTCTTCAAAGGTATTTCTTGCATTCATTTCCTGATCAGTCACTATCTGTCCTTTTACCTTCTGCACTGCAGTTCCCCTTATTTCAAAGTCTACATCAACACTCTGGGAAGGATTGAGATTACAAATTGAAATATGGATTTTTCCGTCTTTATCTTGGGATGACGAAATGCTAACCTGCGGTATTTTTTCATCACCATAGGTATAATATATATTTTCAAACTCAACCGACAGAAGGTCTGCATCCTGATGAACCTTATACATGTCAAAAACATGATATGTCGGTGTCAGAAGCATTTTATCGCCTTCAGTAAGAATTACCGCCTGAAGAACATTGACCAATTGAGCTATGTTTGCCATTTGAACTCTGTCGCAATGGTTATTGAAAATATTCAGATTAATACCGGCTATCAAAGCATCTCTCAGCGTATTCTGCTGATAGAGGAATCCCGGATTGGTACCCGGTTCTACATCGTACCATGCACCCCATTCATCAACAATCAAGCCAATTTTCTTCTCAGGATCATATTTATCCATGATGATACTGTGTTTTGTAACCAATTCTTCCATAACCAGTGTGTGTTTGAGTGTTTTAAACCATTCTTCCTCACCGAATTCAGTAGCTGAACCTTTTGAACCTGTCCAGGAATTTGTCGGCAAAGTATAGTAATGCAGACTTAATCCATTCAATAGATGTCCTGCTTCTCTCATCACAACTTCCGTCCATGTATAATCCCCTGCACTGGGACCACATGCAATCTTATAAATAACATTGTCACCAAAATTCCTTACATAAGTTGCATATCTTTTATAAAGGTCTGCGTAATATTCCGCTCTCATATTTCCACCGCATCCCCAGTTTTCATTTCCAATACCGAAGTATTTTAACTTCCACG
The DNA here is from genome assembly GCF_000237085.1 of Acetivibrio clariflavus DSM 19732. Taxonomy (GTDB): domain Bacteria; phylum Bacillota; class Clostridia; order Acetivibrionales; family Acetivibrionaceae; genus Acetivibrio; species Acetivibrio clariflavus. Next base: position 2,808,552 of record NC_016627.1, read on the forward strand.
GCTCTTCTCTTCCGTTTGCCCTTCTCAAATCTGCCATCGGTGATTTTCCGTCAAAGGTAATATATTCTACCCACTGCTGCATTTCTTGCACTGTACCGCTTCCGAGATTACCGGAAATATAGGGTTCAGCTCCAATCATTTCACAGAATTCCATAAACTCATGGGTTCCGAAGTGGTTATTTTCAACCACGCCACCCCAATGGGTATTAATCATGCAAGGTCTCTTCTCCCTTGGACCAATTCCATCCATCCAATGATATTCATCCGCAAAACATCCGCCCGGCCACCTTAAGACAGGCACTTTCAATTTTTTCAGTGCTTCAAGCACATCGATACGGTATCCTTTTATGTTTGGAATCTCAGAGTCTTCTCCAACCCATATTCCTTCATAAATACATCTTCCGAGATGTTCCGAAAAATGTCCGTATATATTTTTGTTTATCTTTCCCTTCTTAATATCCGCATTTACTATAGCTTTCAGCATTTTAAATCCTCCTTGCCTTCATACATATTTTATTTCTATTACAGCTTATATCTGATTATAAAGCTCTATACATTCCTATATACATCCTCTGTTTAATTTTGATTGCTTATACATAATCAGTATTCCAGTCTTCTGAAATATTTTATTGACTTAAAGGCTTTTAACCTATCAGTCAAGGCAGCCATTAGCAACTGCTCTTACTCTTAGATGATGATATTCTTCCATGTTTGGATCCATTTGATGCATATAGACAATAGAAAAACCTTCCTGAGGATCAATACTTACATAAGTTCCGGCTACTCCGGTCCATCCGAATTCCCCAATCGAACCGTTGGAATGTCCGTCACTGGTACTCATTAGTGTTCTAACTCCCAATCCATATCCGTAACCCGCCAGATACGAATTTCTAAAGTCCTTTAGCTGTACTTCATTTAAATGATTTGTTCTCATTAAATCTATAGTTTTTCTGCCGATTATTCTTTTTCCATTATAAATTCCATTGTTTGCTAACATCTGAGAAAATTTTAAGTAATCTTTAACCGTAGAATAAAGGCCAAAACCTCCTGCTTCATACACAGCATCCGGCTGATGCAATCTATCTTCAAAACCAGGTATTTTCTCCATCTCACCTTTGTCATTTTTCCTATAAAACGAAATCATCCTCGATTCTATATCTCCACGGAAACGGTATCCGGTATCTTTCATATCCAAAGGTCCAAATATCTCATCCTGCAAAAACTGTCCCACAGTTTTCCCCGATATCACTTGAATCAGTGCGGCTATTATATCATGTCCATAGCCATACAACCAGTGAGTACCTGGCTCAAATTGAACAGGTACGCTTGCCATAGCCTTTACCTCAGTAACTATATCATATTTCCCGTATTTTTGGGTTAATTCATCTTTTACTTTTCTCATTTGACGGGCTGAAAAAGACTCTCCGAAATGATATGGTAATCCGGCGGACATACATAAAGCATGCTTTATTAATATGGGATTTTTTGCTCTTTCAATATGGATGTTTCCGTTCGGTTCTGTGACTGCCACACAAGTATCCCTATATTCCGGGAAATATTCATAAATGGGCTCATTTAATAAAAACTTGCCCCTTTCAAATAACATCATGGCTGCCGTGCAAATAACCACTTTGGTTAGGGAATACAACCGATATACGGTATCTTCAGTAACAGGTCTTTTTTCTTCCAGGTCGGCATATCCGAAATATCCCTCATATAATATCTTTCCATCTTTTGCAACCGCACATCCGCAACCCGGCAAACCGTTTTCTACGAATTGTTTCAGCATCGCAGACAAATTTTCAAAACTCGCCATATTATGTATCTCCTTCTGTATATAAACAATTTATTGTATTTTTCGCCTTTAAATAAATTTTTTGATATAAGATTTACCTAATTTTAATATTTATCACTTTTCATCAGCAATCATAACATGTAAATCAAATAAATTCAACCTATACGTAACCGGTTTAGTAAACCGGTTACGTATAGGCAATAATAACATTTTCATTATATAATCGATATTTATCCATATTAACAGCTGATACACATTTCCAACGCTCATTATCTCACAGCTGTCCAATATAATCTTTCAGTTTTCGTCCCTTGGGCTGGGATATCAGAAATAAATAAAAGAAACATACCCAAAAAAAAATTGAACAAAATTATTGCATAATATGCGGAGCTTAGTATATACATATCATGAAAAATTGTACGCTAAAGATTTCAAGAAAATGTTTAAGAAAGTGTATTTTTTATGTAAGTAAATCAAATAACCAAACATAAAATATAATATCACATAATACATAACATGAAAAGGCAACCGCAAAACTTTTTTATGTTTATTTTATTATATTTAAAAACATTTACTCATATCATAATATAAATAATTCTAACCTGACAAACTTATATTTTCCACAAATAAATAATCAGCAATTGCCTATTCATACTATAATTTAATCCTGCCATAAGATATTTATCCCTTGCTCAAAGCAAAGGGATAAATATCCTGGCAGTGTCTGGGCAGACTTTTTTACAATAGATATTAGTTTTATAGTATTATAACTATAGATCCGGTGAATCAACTATAATTCCCAATATAGCCGCTTTAAGATATGCAAAGTCCAAAGAGTTTACATCACCATCACGATTCACATCAGCTTTGGCTAAACTTTCTCCCGTTAGATAGCCCATGCCAAGCAAATGTCTCTTAAGCAGCGCCAAATCCACTGAAGTGACATACCCATCACCATCTAAATCTCCAAGCCCTATTGTCGTATTAGTGCCTCCATCAAATTTAAACCAGTCAATATTCACAGGACCGGAAAATACAAGATATAAGTCATTTACTCCAGTAACATTGCTAATGGTACAAGTTTGCTCCTCATAGTTATTCCAACCTCCTGTTGCACTAATAGACAGCTTGCCTATTAATGTACCGGTCGGACTGTTTAACCTCAATTCAACAGTGGAAGTAAGAGAACTTGCAACAAGAGCTTTGAATGAGTTGGCACCATTTTTAAAATCTACACTCTTATATACCGCATAATCTCCATTATTAATGTAACCTATACCTTTTCCGCCATTAACAGTATCTATTATGCTTAATTCTCTGGCGTTTTTGCTGTCAAAATTCTCAGCTTCAATTTTATCAAAGGCAGATTTGATAGTTGGAACTGGTGTATTAGTCGGTATTGTAGGTGTAGCAGTAGGTGTCGTTGTATTCTTAAATATTAACTGTACATATTGATACAAACTATCTTTCCAGAACACAAAGTCATGATTACCGGGAGCTTGATACCAAACATGTGGAACATTCACCTGTGTCATGTAATCATGAACTCCCTTAGCTATAGAGAATAAGCTATCCTGTTCACCGCATGAAATATAAATTACTTTCATCTTTTCTCTTATAAGTGAAGGATTAGATACCAGCGCACTCGGCGATTGAGTATTCGGTGCCGGTGAAAATCCGCCGGTATAAGCAAAATAATCCATGTATTTCAATCCAAAGTTTAAAGCTTGGCCTCCGCCCATTGATAGTCCAGCAATTGCACGGTTTTCTCGATCTTTAGCTACAGAGTATTTGGATTCTATGTAGGGTATTAAGTCATTTATAAGGTCATATTGGAAATTATTAAAAGCTGCTTGTTTCTCCGGTGAATAAATATCACCAATCGGTCTGTCGTCTGCCATAGCGCGCCCATTTGGCATAACTACAATCATTGGAGCAATTTTGTTTTCAGCATAGAGATTGTCGAGAATGTTTTGAGGACTGCCGCCGTTTAACCACTCTTGATGATCTCCGCCTATACCATGCAGCAAATAAAGTACATTATACTTTTGGCTGGTTGTATATCCCGGAGGAGTATAAACCGTTGCTTTGCGGTTAGTCTTTGTTGTGGTGGAGTAATATGTTATTTCTTCCACTTTACCATGGGGAATATTACTCCTATACTGGTCAAATCCTGAAGGTGGCGCAGCTGACGTCGTCACTGTTGTAGCCTTTGCCAGCGTAAAAAAGCACGCTAAAGCCAATACAAGACTGACAATTCTTTTTTGCATAATTAATACCCCCTACTTAAATTTATATTTATTTTATTATTCACTCTATAAAATAAAAAATAAAAATAATAAATCAAAAGATCTAAGAAACCGTTTTACTAAACCGTTTACTTAGATATTACTATAATTATGCAAAATTAGCAATATGCTTTTTATTTTTCGATGCCAAATTTGGAAATTTGTTGAATCATTTTGTATAATCTATGTTTAAAAATATGACATAAATAATAAAACATAAAAAAAATGTAATTGAAAATAATAATATTCGGAGGGATAGCCAATGATTCAAAACAAGTATTACAGAAAACATCCAAGGACTCATACAAAAAACAGCAAGGAAAAAGAAAATGAGGAAAACATATTAAATTTAAGTGCTTTTGCAGCTGCAGGAATTTTGGCATTCAGCTTTATAAACGGCATGCTCTTGGGATATATGTGGAAAAAAAGTCGATGCTAGTGCGGAGAAGCTTTCAGCTTCTCCCCTTTTACTTTTTAAAATCTATAAAATACTGTCTTGCCTTCTCAATGTCTCTTCTAATCTGCTCAACCAACTCATCTATTGAGTTAAACTTTTTCTCACCTCTTATTTTTTTAAGGAAAAAAACTTCAATATCCTTTCCGTAAATATTTCCGCTATAATCTAAAATATAAGTCTCAATAGACTTTTTTTGCTCACTGAAAGTCGGGTTATTGCCGATATTGGTTATACTGTTATATATTTTGCCGTCTAACAACGTGCGGGTAACATATACTCCGTCCAACGGCATTAAAAGATATTCTTCCGGATAAATATTGGCAGTAGGAAAACCTAATGTATTCCCTATCCGTTTACCTTTTTCAACGACACCGGTTATTGAATAATGCCTTCCCAACAGCTTAAAAGCACTCTCCATATCACCTTTCTTAACATATTTTCTTATAAGTGTGCTGCTGACAATTTCATCGTCCACTTTAATCGCAGGAATAGTTATTACCTTGTAGTTGTACTTTTGTCCCAGTTCTTTAAGATAAGCAACGTCTCCCTGTCCTTTATATCCAAACCTGTAATCATAGCCTGCAACCGCCAATTTCATCTTAAACCTGTCCACAAGTATATCTTTTACAAAAGTTTCAGGACTCATTCGTGAAAACTGCTCATCAAACTCCTCAAAATATGTGTAATCCAGCTGGGTAAGTTCAAGCAGCTTTATCTTCTTGCCGGTAGAAGTTATCAGAGGTGTAAACAGCTTTTTTCTTATAATATTTTCAGGATGTTTGGTAAAGCTGTATAAAACCGATTCAAGCCCTCTTTGCTTTGATTCGTTTATCAGCGTGTTTATCAAAGCCATGTGGGCAATATGCAAACCATCAAAATTACCCAGTCCTATGCCGGTAGGATTTGTAAATTCTATAGGTTGATTGTTACCATATATTACTTTCATACTATTCCCCTATTACATCCAAATTATAATTAACAGCTTCCCGCTGTCGTAGAGCAACCATCGCAATAGCACTTCTGTATAGAAAAATATATAACTATAACAAGTAATAGTATAATTGATTAATCATCTTATCCAAACTTCTTTTTAATTTTTAACAATAAACTGCCTTTTATAGGCAAAATTTCACATATACCTATAAATTTCCCTTTATCATCGTACGCTCTGATAATGTTTCCTTTTTTATAGTTCTCTCCCTTTAATTTAACATAAGCCCCATTAATCAATTTTTTTGCTTCAACATCACTCAAATCAATTCTTTCCAAGTCATCAAATACCTTTTCAATTGGCAACAGTTTATCCTCTATAGAGTTATCCTTTGAAAACTCGTATATTTCTTCAAGAGTAAGGGAATCCGACAATTTAAAACTACCTGACCTTGTCCTCACCAAGAAAGACATATGGCCTCCGCAGCCAAGCTTTTCTCCGATATCTGAACACAAAGTTCTTATATAAGTACCTTTAGAACATACCACATCGAATATTACCCTATTATCTTTTATATTTACGATATCTATAGAATGTATGGCAACCTTCCTCGGAGCCCTTTCTATGGTAATACCATCTCTGGCAAGTTCATAAAGCTTTTTGCCCTCAACCTTGACAGCAGAATACATAGGCGGTATCTGATTGTATTCTCCAACAAAACTCATTATGGCCTTATATATCTCTTCCTTCTCTATATTGACATCACACTTTTTCAAAACATTTCCATAGCTGTCCTGAGTGTCTGTGGATATACCAAGAGTAAGTTCTGCACGGTATTCCTTATCTTTATCGGTTAAATACTCTATAGTTTTGGTGGCCTTTCCGATACATACCGGTAAAACCCCTACTGCTCCCGGATCCAATGTTCCTGTGTGTCCAATCTTTTTTTCCTTAAGCAGTCTTCTCAAATACGCAACCACATCGAAGGAAGTCATGCCTGGCGGCTTCAGTATGTTAAGTATTCCATCCATAATTACAGAACTTCCTTTATATCCTTTTTCAGCATTTGTTTTATTTCTTCCATATTCCCCTTTAAAGTACACCCTGCAGCTTTCATATGACCTCCTCCAGAGTACTTGCGTGCAATAGCGGATACATCCACATAGTTCTGAGAACGGAAATTAATTTTGAATTCATCCTTACTCCGCTGTCTAACCAAAACAGCCACTTCAACCCCTTCAATATTTCTAGCTATATTTACTAAACCGTCACAATCTTCCTCAGAAGCATCGGTTTTCTTCATCATTTCCTCAGTTACCGATATAAATGCCAACTTTCCATTTTCCGAAATCTCAATAGTATCTATAGCAAGTCCCATCAATTTAACCTTTTTATATGGAACTGTCTCGAAAACTATTTGCGAGATTTTCGATACATCCACACCATTATTTATCAAATCAGCTGTAATTTGATGAGTCAATGCTGTTGTATTGCTGTATCTGAACCCGCCTGTATCTGTAGCAACAGCTACATAGAGACAAGTGGATATATCCTGATCCAAACTTATTTCCATGCTTTTAATCAATTGGTAAATTAATTCGCCTACCGCAGCAGCTTTTGTATTCACAAGGTTTACTGATGCAAATTCAGTATTTGTAGTATGGTGGTCAATGTTTACCGTATGTTTTATACTGTTAAATATCTCAACCCGTTTTCCGAGCCTTTCAAGATCACCGGTATCGAGTATCAGCACCAAGTCATAATCCTCTATCTGGCCTCTGTATACTTCAACATATTCTCTTCCCGGCAAAAATTCAAAGGTGTGCGGAATTTCTTCTTCAATGTATACTTTAACCTGTTTCCCTATCTTTCTCAAAGCCAAAGCCAAGGCGATACTTGAACCCAAAGCATCACCATCGGCAAAAACATGGGGTAAGATTGCAATACGTTCTGCATTCTCTATAGATTTGACAATCTCCTTTTCTATCATATTCATACCTCTCAATAAAAATATGGTTCTTTCAAATTTACCCGAATTTAAGAATTAAAAATTCATATATAAAAAATGGTGTATATTATTGTAAGGTTGAGGTCACACCCCCAACCTTACAAAGTTAACAAACCGTTACAAGCTGTGTAAAAATCCTTACATACAACATTTTTAATCTTAATTACTGCTAGTTTTCCTTTTTGACTGTTTCGTCAATCAGCTTTGATATATATGCCCCATGTTCAATTGAATTATCCAACTCAAACTGAACTTCCGGAGTATATCTCAACTGAATTCTATGCCCCACTTCACGTCTAATAAATCCGGCAGCACTTTTCAAACCCTCAAGTGAATTCTTTTTTTCCTCTTCATTTCCCATTATACTGACATAAACTTTGGCATAACGCAAATCTTTTGTAACATTTACATTGGTCACACTAATAAGACTTGAAAGCCTTGGGTCTTTAAGTTCATTCTGTATTATTGAGCTTATCTCCCTCTTCATCTCTTCTGAGATTCTTGCTGTTCTATCCATAAAACCACTCCTGTTTTATCACTTAACATTACCTTTTAACTTCTTCCATTACATATGCTTCAATAACATCTCCCACTTTTATGTCATTGAACCTTTCAATTGAAAGACCGCATTCAAATCCTTGTGCCACTTCTTTAACATCATCTTTAAATCGTTTTAATGAAGCAAGTTTTCCTTCATGTACAACGATTCCATCTCTAACCACTCTGACTTCTGAGTTCCTCTGAACTTTTCCGTCAAGGACATATCCACCGCCAATAGTACCGACACCGGAAACTTTAAATATCTGTCTTATTTCAATATGTCCAATTACAACTTCTTTATACGTCGGTTCAAGCATACCTTTCATGGCTGCCTGTATATCTTCAATAGCATTATATATTATTCTGTAGAGCCTTATATCAACTCCTACATCTTTTGCTATTTCTGCAACCTTTGCTGCCGGTCTTACATTAAATCCTATAATTATAGCATTTGAAACCTGAGCCAATGTAACATCGGTTTCGGTAATAGCTCCAACAGCACCGTGGATTATCTTAACCCTTACTTCTTCATTAGAAAGCTTTTCCAAAGACTGTTTTACAGCTTCAACAGAACCTTGAACATCGGCCTTGACAATTATGTTAAGCTCTTTTACTTTACCTTCTTTTATCTGGTTAAACAAATCATCAAGCGATACTTTTGACGTAGCTTTTAAAGTCTGTTCTCTTTGTTTGAGTTTTCTCTTCTCAATCAACTGTTTAGCCAATTTCTCGTCGGTTACAGCATAGAATGTTTCTCCTGCTTCCGGAACTTCAGGCAGACCTAAAATTTCTACCGGAGTAGACGGCCCTGCTTTCTTAAGCCTTTGTCCTTTCTCATCCACCATAGCTCTTACTCTTCCCAATATGGTTCCGGTTATAATGGAGTTTCCAACTTGCAATGTTCCCCTTTGAACAAGAACTGTCGCAATAGGTCCTCTATCCTTGTCAAGTTTTGCTTCAATTACTGTACCTTTGGCTTGCCTGTTCGGATTTGCTTTAAGTTCAAGCATATCGGCAGCCAAAAGCACCATTTCCAGCAGCCCGTCAATATTGATTCTCTGCTTTGCTGAAACCTCAACAAAAATAGTGTCTCCGCCCCATTCTTCAGGAATAAGGCCATGCTCAGTAAGTTCCTGCTTAACTCTCTCAGGATTTGCCCCTGGTTTGTCTATCTTGTTTATAGCTACAATTATTGTAACATTTGCAGCCTTTGCATGATTTATTGCTTCAATAGTCTGGGGCATTACACCGTCATCAGCTGCAACAACCAGAATGGCAATATCGGTAACCTGAGCACCCCTTGCTCTCATTGCTGTAAAAGCTTCATGTCCCGGTGTGTCAAGGAATGTAATATTTCTATTATTAACCTTAACCATATAAGCACCTATGTGCTGCGTTATACCACCGGCTTCGCTCTCAGTGACATGGGATGACTTTATGGCATCAAGAAGCGAAGTCTTACCGTGGTCAACATGCCCCATAACCACAACAACCGGCGGTCTTGGCACCAACTGAGACTCATCATCTTCTTCACTATCGTCAAATAATATATCTTCCTCAGATATAACTACTTCTTTTTCAGCTTTTACTCCAAACTCATCGGCTACAATGGCAGCTGTATCAAAGTCAATTTCCTGGTTTACTGTAGCCATTACGCCTAATGACATCAATTTCTTTATAACCTCTGCCGCTGCTTTCTTTAATGCCTCCGCCAGCTCTTTAACAGTTAAGGTTTCAGGTATTGTTATTGAAGTCAGCACCGGTTTAGGAGGAATATGTTTTTCTTCCTTTTTAGCCTCCTTAGCTTCCTTCTTAGGTTTCTTTGCCTTCTTAACATCATCGTCATAAAGTTCCTGAAGGATTGAATCATCAGCTAATATCTGAGAAACCTCTTTCCTACCGGAAAATACATTTTTGTATTTCTTTGTATTTTTTTGATTTTTTGCATTTCCGCTCTTTATACTTGCTTTCGAAAATTCTCTTTTAAATTCTCTTTTTGCATCCTTTTCCATATCCTTATTGGAAAACTCTCTTCTATTTTCATTTCTTTGAGTATTAACTTCATCTTTCTTTGCCACCGAATCAGCTTTTGAAGCATCGGAAACTTTTGCCGCGAAATTAGATTTATTATGCAAATCTTTGCTTAAATTACTTCTATTATCTTCATTATGAGTTTTTCCTTCTTGTGCATGCTTATTTTGACTATGCGGCCTGTTACTTTGATCTTCTTGTTTGCTTTGAACATTTTCCTGTTTATCAACACTTACAGGACGGTTATTTCCCGTTTTGTCCTCCGTTACATTGCTTTTTTGCTGATTATTGTCATTTTTATTCTGAACCGCGTTTTCGGAAACTTTAATTTCGGTTTTGCTTTCCACCTTGACTTCCTCTTTACTATTAGCATTCTCTCCCTGCTTCATTTTAGCCTCGCTACTCTTAGATTCCACACTTTTTGTTTCTGCTTTAACCTTTTGATCGGCATTTACATTTGCCACCTTTGCCTCCTCATTAGACCCCATCGATTTGATTTCCTGCTTTTGCTCAGCAACAGCTCCCTTGTGTACATTCTTTTTCACTTCTTTCTGAGCATCGCCCTTTTCACGTGTATCTGCTATTTTCGTAACCTCCTGTTTCTTTTCCGTTTCCAACGCTCTTAGATATTCAGGCTTTGTTTCCCTGACAAATCCAGGTCTCAATCCTGAATTTGACGGTGCCACCTTAACAAAATCGTTTCTTTTCTTTTTTGAATGACTATTGCTGTCAGCTTTTTTTGCAGAATCATTGCTTTTTTCATTTTTTGCATTCTTTTCTTCGTTGTCTGAGTCCAATATTATTTCGGTTGTTCTAATTATTCTTGGTGCTTTTTTTGCTTCCTTTCTTGCTTCTTTATTAATATTTTCATTGGCATATAGAGCCTGTAATGCTGCCTTCTTATCATCATTTTCTTCTTTATGTTTTATAACACCTATATGGTCATATAATGCTTCAAGCTCGTGTTCTTCAAGCAAACTCATGTGATTTTTAACGACAATATTTATTTCAGCCAATTTTTCCATTAACCTTTTACTGGTTGTATTCATTTCTTTAGCGAGTTCATAAACTCTAATCTTTCCCAATATCTTCACCCCCGCATCCATTGTTGACACTAGAATCAATCAGTTCCACCAATCGTTTTGAAAAACTTTTATCCAAAATTGCTACCACCGACCTTATATTTTTACCCGTAAACTTCCCCAAAATATCTTTTTGTCCAAATATTCTGAATTCAACATTCCTAAATTTACAGGCATCTAAAAATTTCTTTTTTGTATTATGTGAAGCATCTTCAGCCACTATGACCAAACTGACTAAAGACTTTTTTAAAGCTCTCTCACAGGATTCTTCCCCGGATACAATCTTCCCTGCCTTTGTTGCAAGCCCTAAAAAAGAATATATTCTATCCGCCATTACCTTCCTCCAATTCTTTTTCAAGGGTATTATATATATCTTCGCTTATTGATGTCTCAAAGGCTTTCTCAAAACGTTTAGCTTTCTTTGCTTTTCGAAAGCACTCTATATTTTTACAAATATAAGCTCCACGACCTGCTTTCTTACCGGTAAAATCTACGGATATTTCATTCTCCTTGTTTTTAACTACCCTAATTAATTCTTTTTTAGGCTTCATCTCCTGACATCCGAGGCACATACGCATGGGTACCTTCTTTTGTTTCAAAATCAATCACATCCCCTAGTTGCAAAGTATAAATACTTCTGAAAAGATTATACTGTAAATTGGTAAAATGAGTTCTACTTTTTATAACTAAAAATTGGGTTTGAAGATATCTTGTTTATAAATCCCAAAATCAATTCTTTATTATTTCACTGTTTCTATTCCAAGTTATCTTCATTGTTTTCATCCTGCTGCTCATCATCAACAAATAGAGGTTGAAAACTGCCGTCAAAATTGAGAAGCTTTTGCTCAATAGTTGCTCTGAGCTGCGACTCACTTTTAATATCAATTTTCCAACCTGTAAGCTTTGCTGCCAGTCTGGCATTTTGTCCTTCTTTACCTATCGCCAATGATAACTGGAAGTCAGGTACGGTAACTTTTGCACTCTTTTCTTCTTCATTAATTTCCACATGGATAACTTTCGCCGGACTCAAGCTGCTTGAGATATACTCCTTCGGGTCGCTGCTCCATTTAATTATATCTATCTTTTCACCTCTGAGTTCATCCACAATAGCCTGAACTCTTGTACCTTTCTGTCCTACACACGCTCCAACCGGATCCACGTTCTCATCTTTTGAATATACAGCAATTTTTGTCCTTGACCCCGGTTCTCTCGATATGCTTTTTATCTCAACAATACCTTCATGAATTTCGGGTACTTCCAATTCAAAAAGTCTTTTTATCAAACCGGGATGTGTCCTTGAAACCAAAATCTGAGGTCCTTTTGTAGTCTTTTTCACCTCAATTATATATACTTTTAATCTGTCATTAAAATTGTACTCCTCACCGGGTATTTGCTCTGAAGGTGCCAAAATAGCTTCTGTCTTACCGAGGTCAATAATTACATTCTTCTTTTCAGTCCTTTGCACAACGCCTGTAACTATTTCGTCCTCTTTGTTTGAAAACTCATCAAAAATAATTCCTCTTTCAGCTTCCCTCAGTCTCTGGACAACAACCTGTTTAGCCGTCTGTGCAGCTATTCTTCCAAACTTCTTGGGTGTAACCTCAACTTCGGCCATATCGTTTTCATCCAGTGCAGGATCTATCTTTTTGGCGTTTTCGACAGATATCTCCAGAAACTCGTTTTGCGGGTTGCTTGTAACCTTTTTTAAAGCATACACCTTAAACTCACCGGTCTGGCGATCAACTGACACACGAACATTCTGAGAAGTTCCGAAATTTCTCTTATATGCAGAAATGAGAGCCGCCTCTATCGCCTCAATTATCACATCCTTGTCTATTCCTTTTTCCTTTTCTAACTGTTCTAACGCATGGATCAAATCTGAACTCATTTAAGAACCTCCTTATTCTCTTTTTCTGATTTCAAATATCTTTTAACCCAATTTTCTTAAAATTTAATTACTCTTCTGACCAATGCAACTTGAGCTCTCTCAAATTCAACGTTCCTGTCATCTATTTTAATAACAATTTTTCCGTCAATAAGCCCGACCAATTCTCCTTCAAAAATCTTTCTGCCGTCTATAGGCTTGTAAACCTTAACTTCTACAAGTTCCCCTTTAAACTTTTCGAAATCAGAGTCCTTCTTAAGAGGCCTGTCTAGCCCTGGCGAGGACACTTCTAAAAAATAACTTTGCTCTATAGGGTCTTTTTCATCCAATATATCACTTATTTCCTCACTTACAATTTGACAGTCATCTATTGTTATACCACCTGGCTTATCTATATAAATCCGGAGATACCAGTTGGTCCCCTCTTTAATAAACTCAACATCCACAAGCTCAAAAGAATGTCTTTCCACTATTGGCTCTGCAATTTCCGCAACAATATCTTCAATCTTCTTTTTGACCATAAACATCCTCCATTATTAATCTAAAGGAACTGTTTGAAAATATAATAACTTTAACATTTTTAAATATATACCTCTGTAAACATGAATAATACGAAAGAGTGGGTACAACCCACTCTTTTCCAACAAGTTCCTATAAACATTAATCACAAGTAATTATAACACTATTATTTGTAATTATCAATATTTTATTAATTTTTATTCAAATATTTATTACATAATCTTTACTTGCTCTAAAAATCCACATTCTTCGATGATTTATAATTTATAAATTTCCTCCAGCAACTCTTCTGCTGCTCTTTCCTGAGGAATTTTTCTTATAATCTCGCCCTTTTTAAAAAGAAGTACTTCACCCTTGCCTCCGGCAATACCGATATCTGCCTCTCTCGCCTCACCGGGACCGTTAACGGCGCAGCCCATTACTGCAACTTTAATATCCTTATCAACTTTTGACAGACTCTCCTCTATTTTCGAAGCTATATCTATCAAATCTACCTGGCATCTACCGCAGGTTGGACATGATACCAATTCAACACCGCCCTTTTTAAGACCTAATGCCTTCAAAATTTCATTTCCTGCCCGTATCTCCTCAATTGGATCTCCGGTTAAAGATACTCTTATTGTGTCCCCGATACCCTCTGCCAAAAGGCATCCTAATCCTACAGCCGACTTTATGGTTCCCCGGTAAACAGTACCTGCTTCAGTAACACCTATATGAAGCGGATAATCACTTTTCTCAATCATTCTGCGGTAAGCAGCAATTGTCATAGATACACTGGATGCTTTTAATGATATTACTATATCATGAAAGTCCAAATCCTCAAGAATCTTAGCATGCCCCAGTGCACTTTCCACCATAGCTTCCGGTGTCACTCCGCCGTATTTAGCCATTATATCCTTTTCAAGGGACCCGGAATTTACACCAATCCTTATTGGAATTTTCCTTTCTTTAGCCGCTTCAACCACCGCTTTTACCCTATCCCGGTCTCCGATATTTCCTGGATTGATTCTTATTTTATCAGCACCGCTTTTTATACTCTCTATGGCAAGTCGGTAGTCAAAATGTATATCCGCCACCAAGGGTATCCTTATAGCCTTTTTTATCTCTTTAATTGCCTCGGCTGCCTGAATATCCGGTACTGCAACCCTGACAATATCACATCCGGCTTCTTCAAGCCTCTTTATCTGATTTATGGTAGATACAGCATCTCTTGTATCGGTATTCGTCATTGACTGAACAGTGATTGGAGAATCACCTCCGATAGAAGTGCCTCCAACACATACTTTTCTGGTTTTCTTTCTGTCAATGTAGTTATTATTCATAGACAATTCCTTCCGGTTTCATTTACTTTTATAATGTTTTAATAAGAAAAACCAAAAATATTTGCAATATCCTTTATGGTTATAAATATTGATAGTCCAATCAATAAAAAGAATCCTATGGTAGTAATAATTGCTTCCTTTTCAATTGGAATGGGTTTTCTCCTAATAGCCTCGATTGCGAGTATGACAAGCTTGCTTCCGTCAAGAGCCGGGAACGGTACTAAGTTGGTAGCCCCCACGGCAACACTTATAAAAGCAGTCAAATACAGTATCCTCATAATAGCTTCAAACATACTGGTTGTAGTCTTAACAGCTTCATTCATAGTACTTACAATCCCAACAGGACCAACCATTTCCGCAATGGAAGCTTTTCCGGTAAACAGCCATGCTAATGAATAGGGCACAAGTCTTGCATTGCTATAAGCAAAAATAGCACCTTGCTTAAAGGAAGTTATAATATTTCCTTTTGAAAATCCCAAAGCAAATCCTACATAATATCGCTCAACATCAACTACTTCTACAGGAGTTATCTCAATGTCAAGCATCTCTCCATTTCTTTCAACAGTAACTACCGCAGGTTTACTACCATTTTCCTGTATTGAAGCCCTTAAACTTTCATAATCATCAACAGTTTCACCATTAACTTTTGCAATCCTGTCTCCTATTTTTATCCCCGCTTTGTCAGCAGCTCCACCTTCAATAACAGAACTAACTACATTTTCCTTTGAACCTTCATTATTTAATCCAACCTCAAGCAAATATCTTGTAGCCGGTATAACCTCAGGCTCAATCTGACTTTCCAGTACCTCATTCCCCCTCTTAAACTTGATATTAGTAGGTTTTCCTTTAGAAACATATAAAAACTGTTCAAGATCCATAATCTGGTATACTCTCTTATTGTCATACTCAATAATTTCATCTCCCACCTGCAATCCTGCTTTCGCAGCTGGTGAATCCTCACCTATTTGACTTATAGTCATAGTCTGAAACCCGTTAATGTTAAAATATATAGTTATTAAAATTATAGCCGAAATTATATTTGCAAGAGGACCTGCCGCAATTACCGCTGCTCTGACCCATACAGGCTTCTTATTAAAAGCGTTTTCACTATCCGATTCTTCATCCTCACCCTCCATCTTTACATAGGCGAGTATAGGGAAAAGTCTCAATGAGTAAGTTGTCTCACCCTTTGTAAAACTAAACAATTTAGGCCCAACAAAGAGTGAAAACTCTTCAACCTTTATTTTTGAAAGCTTTGCAACTATAAAATGTCCCAATTCATGAATAATAAGAATAAAATTGAAGGCCAACAATATCATTATTATGTTCATAATAAACCTCCTAATCAGCTTTAACACACTGCTTCATGAAATAATTAATATAATTCAAAAATCCTATACATATGCTTTTACAAATTAAAATCTCAATACCCAAAAATATATGCTCGACTTCTGTCTTAAAAGTCACTTTCTTACTTTTTTTGACATTACCTTTAATTTTAGAGCATGCATTTTTACTAAAAGTAACACTGTCAAATAACCTACTTTAATTTTACTACGTTACATATGAAAATTATACTAAAAAACTTATATATACATCTTATTAATTATTTGTCTTGCCCATAGATCCACTTCCAGTATGTCTTCTATGGTAGGATTATTGATAACAACATGCTTTGACATAACTTTTTCAATTGCCTTAGGTATATCGACAAATTTTATCTTCTCCTTTAAAAACAATCCGACAGCCTCTTCATTAGCTGCATTCATTACTGCCGGCATAGTCGAACCTATTCTCAACGCCTCAAAAGCCAGTCTCAAACAAGGAAAACTCTTCATATCCGGTTCTTCAAAGGTTAAACTCCCACACTTTAAAAGGTCCAATTTTGAAAAATTATTATGCTTTCTTTCGGGATATGTAAGAGCAAACTGTATAGGAAGTCTCATATCGGGCGATCCCAGTTGAGCTATAACTGATCCGTCAACATATTCAACCATGGAATGAATAATACTTTGAGGATGCACAATAACTTTTATTTTATCCAGGTCAAGCCCAAACAGCCATTTGGCTTCAATTACCTCCAACCCCTTATTCATTAGGGTGGCAGAATCTATCGTTATCTTGCTTCCCATATTCCAGTTCGGATGCTTTAAAGCCTCTGCCAAAGTAACATTTTCAAGTTCCTTGCTGCTTTTTCCTCTGAAAGGTCCGCCGGAAGCTGTAAGTATTATTCTTGATACATCTTTTATATTATTACCCATTAAACTTTGAAATATAGCAGAATGTTCACTGTCCACCGGCAGAATTTCAATGCCGGCTTTTAAAGCTTCGCTCATTACGATTTCTCCTGCAGTCACAAGAGTTTCCTTATTTGCAAGAGCGATATTCTTTTTATTTTTTATTGCCTCCATTGTAGGTATCAGGCCGGCAATTCCCACTATAGAAGTTACCACCGTATCTACCGATTCTAAGGATGCAACCCTTTTAAAGCCTTCTATTCCGCCAATTACTTCAACATCAAGGTCATTTAGCCTTTCAGCCAAAACCTTTGCCATTTCTTCATTTCCGACTGCTACAACCTCCGGTAAAAACTCTCTTGCCTGGCTTTCCAATTTATCTATACTTGTATTTGCTGCAATCCCCGCCACTCTGATTCCGAGGTTTCTTGCAACATCAAGAGTTTGAACTCCTATTGACCCTGTGGATCCCAATATTGAAATTGATTTTGTCATTTATTTCTCTCCTTAGCACAGCAACACTGCTTTTTTACTTAAAATATTAAAAACGACAAATAAAAATAAACCACCGGGGCTGTAAACAAAATACTGTCAAATCTGTCTAAAACTCCTCCATGCCCGGGCATTATATTGCCATAATCCTTAATCTTAACATGCCGCTTAATAGCTGATGCTGCCCAGTCTCCAATCTGAGATATCACACCACACAGCAATCCCAAAACTATATAGTGAGCCATTGATATATTATCAATTCCAACAGAATTTAAGTACAAGCCATAGCCTCCCATAACTGCAGCACATCCGACTATTCCTCCTATAGAACCTTCCACCGTCTTCTTTGGGCTAATTTCAGGCAACAGCTTGTGTTTCCCAAACAAGTATCCTGAAAAGTAAGCAAAAGTGTCGGTTGCAAAGGCCCCAATAAAAACAAGCCATACATAATAAAAACCGCTAACCATATTTCTGACCAATACTACAAAGGAAAATAAAAAAACAATATAAAAAATACTAAAAACAGTAACTGAAATATCAAATATATTATATTTATTATTTAAGAAAATTATATAGCAAAATAAAACCAACATTACCGAAAATACGGCTAAAAATCCCGATCTATAGGAATATAAGAATTGCACATCAATACCGATACTTTTCAGCGAATCTCTGGAACAAACTAAAAACATGTATAGTGAGGCAATATAACCTATAAACTTAACAGGCTTGTATCCTGCCTTCGATACTGCTGAATAAAACTCTATCAATCCCAGTACAGACAATAAAAAAACAGAAAGACCCAGTACCAATTTACCGGACCATACAACAATAAGCAGTAATACTATTCCCGCAATACCGCTAGCAATTCTAACTTTCAATTCATATTCCTCCAAACCTGCGATTCCTTAATTGGAATTCTTTTATTGCTTCTAACAGATGCTCTTTTTTAAAATCCGGCCATAAGACATCGGTATACCAAAATTCAGTATATGCCGACTGCCAGATAAGAAAGTTGCTTATTCTCTTTTCCCCTCCCGGACGTATCAGAAGATCAGGATCAGGTATATCTTTTGTATATAATCTGTCAGAAATCATGTTTTCATCAATGCTGTCATACTTTATTTTTCCCTCAGCCACATCTTTGGCTATTTGCTTTACAGCATGGACAATTTCGTGTTTTCCGCCATAATTTATAGCAATATTTATGGTTAATCCATTATTTTTTTCCGTTAACTTTGTAACTCGCACAATTTGCTCCTGGATTTCTTTGCTCAAAGCACTGGTGTCCCCGATAACTCTGATTCTCACATCTCTTCCGCCAATATGTTTCTCAGCGTTTCTCAAATAATCCAGTAAGAGATCCATTAAAGCATCCACTTCACCCTTCGGTCTCTTCCAATTCTCAGTCGAAAAAGCATACACTGTAAGATATTTAATTCCTATTTCGCCGCAAAACTGGGCAATCTTATCCAAATTATTTGAACCTTCCCGGTGCCCGGCTGTCCTAGGCAATCTTCTCTTCTGTGCCCATCGGCCATTCCCATCCATAATTATAGCTATGTGAACCGGCAAGTTATTATAATCAATATCAAAGCTTTTTTTAACATTATCTTTTTTTCCAAACAATTTATTTAAAAAAGACATTCTAGCCTCCCGATATTCCAAAGGTTAATCTATGAAAGTTCTCTTAAAGAAGTCAATTTTAAACACCATTATATTATTATAATATAGTCAGTATAGCAATAGCAACCAATTTCAAATATAAAATAAAAAAGTTTAAAGCAAAACCCCTCATTTCTAGAGGGGCTTGCACACTATCATTTCAAATTTCTTGCCATCAAATTCTCTTATACCAACAACCCTATAATCATCATCATAATCATCATTTTTTTGCCTTGGAGAAGACGTAACTCTAACAGAATAATCCCCAATGCCGTTATCATCGAATAAACCTTTTGCATCTTTTAATGTCAATCCAATAACATCGGTAATTTTCATTTTAAACCTCGAGAATCTCAGCTTCTTTTAACTCAACAATTTTATCAATTTCCGAAATATATTTGTCTGTCATATTCTGAATATCTTTCTCCGCAGTTTTGAGGTCATCTTCTGTCAACTGTCCTTCTTTTTTAAGTGCTTTCATCTGATCAATGGCATCTCTACGAATTGACCTTATTGCAACCTTTGAATCTTCACCATACTTCTTAACTACCTTTGTAAGTTCTTTTCTTCTTTCCTCAGTCAACATTGGAAATACCAATCTTATAACTTTTCCGTCGCTGTTCGGATTTATTCCTATATCAGACTTTTGTATTTCTTTTTCAATTTCTTTGACCATACTTGCTTCCCATGGCTGTATCATTATTACTCTTGCTTCCGGTACAGATATACTTGCAAGCTGGTTAATCGGTGTAGGAACCCCGTAATAATCAACAGTTATCTTATCTAAAATGGCAGGATTTGCACGTCCGGCTCTTACCCCAGCTAACTCATCCCTTAAAACTTTAATTGTTTTTTGCATTTTTTCTTCAATAGCCTTGTACTCTTCCCTTGACATAAGTACTCCTCCTCCATTTTTATATTTGGCAGCTATTGATTTTTGGTTCATTATATGTGTTACTTCAATATACTTCTACCAAAATTCAAACTGCTTTATTGGATATGAAATTACTGCATAAAAAGAATAACTTATATATTTCAAATTACCTGATAGATGTGCCGATATTTTCTCCTTTGACAATTCTTATAATATTATCCGGATCATTCAACCCAAATACAATAATGGGTATGTTATTGTCCTTGCATAAAGACGCAGCAGTCGAATCCATAACGCCCAATTCTTTATTAAGAACATCCAAAAAGGAGAGTTTGTCAAACTTTACAGCATTAGGATTTATATTAGGATCACTGTCGTAGACGCCATCAACGTTTTTCGCAAGCAAAATGACCTCTGCATCTATTTCAGCAGCTCTCAATGCTGCAGCAGTGTCAGTAGAAAAATAAGGATTTCCCGTTCCACACGCAAAAATAACAATCCTTCCTTTTTCCAAATGCCTTACTGCTTTTCTTCTTATGTAAGGTTCGGCAATCTGCCTCATTTCTATAGCTGTCTGCACTCGGGTAGGTATCCCCCTGTATTCCAGGGAATCCTGAAGTCCCAAAGCATTTATAACGGTAGCAAGCATTCCCATGTGATCGGCTGTAGTACGATCCATGCCTTTACCACTTCTACCTCTCCAGAAATTTCCTCCACCTACAACTATGGCTATTTCAACACCCAAATCATGCAATTCTTTAATTTTGTCGGAAATTTTATTAACGGTCTCAGTATTAAGTCCATGCTTCTGGTCCCCAGCAAGTGCTTCTCCGCTTATCTTAAGCATAACCCTCTTATACTTTATTTCTGACATAGCAATTTCTCCTTTCACCGAAGGGGGGCTTGATACTTTAAACCTCATTCGCAATAATTTGTATTAAAATAACTGCTATTTTTTTACATTCTCTCAAAAAAAGAACATATAATGCAAATTATATGTTCTTTTTTTGTTTTCTATTAATTACTGTCCGATTTGTTTCATTACTTCTTCAGCGAAGTTTTCTTCTTTCTTCTCTATACCTTCACCTTTTTCAAATCTTACAAATCTTCTGATGGTAATATTTTCACCAATTGTTGCAATTTTCTCAGTCAAGATATCTTGTATTGTTTTATCCGGGTCTTTTATAAACGGTTGTTCCAGCAAACATACTTCTTTATAAAATTTATCCAATCTGCCTTCAACCATTTTATCAACAATTTTTTCAGGTTTTCCTTCATTTAATGCCTGCGCTCTTAAGATCTCTTTTTCCTTTTCAATTACTTCAGCAGGTACTTCTTCTCTTCTGACATACTCAGGTCTTGCAGCTGCAATCTGCATAGCTATATCTCTTACAAAAGCTTTAAAGTCTTCATTTTTTGCAGCAAAGTCAGTTTCAGTATTAACTTCTACCAAAACTCCTATTCTGCCATCGCCATGAATATATGCATCAACAATACCTTCAGCAGCAACTCTTCCAGATTTTTTAACAGCTTTTGCAATTCCTCTTTCTCTCAATAATTCAACGGCTTTATTCATATCGCCATTAGCATCTGTGAGAGCTTTTTTGCAATCCATCATACCTGCTCCTGTACTTTCACGGAGCTGTTTTACCATCTCTGCTGTAATCATATGTATTCCTCCAAACAAACGAAATTTTTTTATATTAATATTAATCTATTTTATCAGAGAAAATTATTCATAAAAATACAAAATTATATTATAAAAATCAAAGCCAATCCATTAATTTATTTCACAATAAACTATCATTAAAAAACCCGCCTTCATTCTGTCAAGACTGAAGGCAGGATATATTCAATATAATTACGCCTCAACAGGTACTTCTTCAGCAGCAGCTTCAGCTGGCTGTGCTTCAGTCTCCTGAGAAACAGAAAGCTGTTCTCCCTGTCTTCCTTCTATTACTGCATCAGCAATCTTAGAAGCTATTAATTTAACAGCCCTTATAGCATCATCATTTCCAGGGATTACATAATCAACTTCATCGGGATCACAGTTTGTATCAACAATAGCTACAACCGGAATACCCAATCTTCTTGCTTCCAATATTGCATTTCTTTCTTTTCTTGGGTCTACAACGAACAATGCCCCCGGAAGTCCTTTCATATTCTTTATACCGCCAAGGTATTTTTCAAGTTTTTCCATTTCTTTTTTCAATTTTATTACTTCCTTCTTGGGCAATACATCAAATATTCCTTCAGTCTCCATTCTTTCCAGTTCTTTAAGTCTGTTGATTCTTGTCTTGATGGTCTTGAAGTTAGTTAACATACCACCTAACCATCTTGCATTTACATAATATTGATCGCATCTTTCAGCTTCTTCCTTGATTGAATCCTGTGCCTGTTTCTTTGTTCCTACAAACAATATGTCCTGGCCGTTCATAGCTACTTCTCTTACGAAATAGTAAGCTTCTTCAACCTTTTTCACAGTTTTCTGCAGGTCTATAATATAGATACCATTTCTTTCTGTGAAAATATACTCGGCCATTTTAGGATTCCATCTTCTTGTCTGGTGACCGAAATGAACACCAGCTTCCAATAACTGCTTCATTGAAATTACTGACATTAATAATACACCTCCAAATGTTTTATACCTCCGCAGCAATCATTTTTATGGAAGACCGTTACCGGCAACCTTCCACAAATCATACTGCGTGCGTATTTTCGTTTAGTAGTATAACACATAGTCTTATTTTAATCAATAAATTTTTTTACTTTTGCCATAAATCTGAATATATGTTGCCCTTAAACCCGAAATTTATAATAATTGAAGATATCCAAAACAGCTTTATCAAAAGACGCAGAAAAATACAGCAAGGAACATTTTGCAGTTCATACCGAAGGATTTTTTATATTAACTTATTTAAAACCCTATAATAAACATGTAATTGACAATATATTAAATGATACTTTACAATAATGTTTTGGAATAGCTAAGCTAATCCTTAATAAATTGGAGATGAAGGGATTTTTGTGAGTAATTCGGAATTAAACATAAGAAATGTTGCAATTATTGCCCATGTTGACCATGGCAAAACTACCCTGGTAGATGGGATGCTTAAGCAAAGCGGTATTTTTAGGGAAAATGAACAAGTATCGGAAAGAGTTATGGACTCTAACGACTTGGAAAGAGAAAGAGGTATAACCATTCTTTCCAAAAACACTGCTGTATTTTACAAAGATATAAAAATTAATATTGTTGATACACCGGGACACGCAGACTTTGGCGGAGAAGTGGAACGTGTCCTGAACATGGTTGACGGAGTTTTGTTATTGGTAGATTCCTTTGAAGGAACAATGCCTCAGACGAGGTTTGTATTAAGAAAAGCTTTGCAATTAAACTTAAAACCCATTGTGGTAATAAACAAAATTGACAGACCTGACGCAAGACCTCAGGAAGTGTTGGACGAAGTATTGGATTTGTTCATCGAACTTGGTGCCAATGAGGATCAGTTGGAATTCCCTGTTGTATATGCTTCTTCAAGGGAAGGTTATGCTGTCCTCAACCTTAGCGATGAACCCAAAAATCTTGTTCCGCTTTTTGAGACAATAATAAGCCATATTCCAGCCCTCAAAGGTTCTCCTGATGAACCTCTGCAGTTTCTTGTATCCAGCATAGATTACGATGACTATGTTGGCAGAATTGCAATAGGCAGAATTGAAAGGGGTACAATAAAATCAGGTCAGCAGGCTGTTCTTTGCAAAAAAGACGGAAGTCTGCAAAATATAAAGATTAGTAAGCTCTATAGCTTTACCGGTTTAAAAAGGATTGAATCCCAAACTTCTTCAGCCGGAGATATCATTGCAATAGCCGGTGTCAGCAATATAACCATCGGAGAAACTGTGTGTGATGTAAGCTCTCCCGAACCGTTGCCTTTTATTGATGTGGATGAGCCCACCATGTCCATGACTTTCAGTGTAAACAACAGTCCTTTTGCCGGCCGGGAAGGCACATATGTTACCTCAAGGCATTTAAGGGACAGGTTGTTTAAAGAACTTGAGACAAATGTAAGTTTAAGGGTTGAAGAGACCGATTCTCCCGATTCCTTTGTGGTATCCGGAAGAGGTGAGCTCCATCTCTCCATACTCATTGAAACAATGCGAAGGCAGGGATATGAATTCCAGGTATCAAAGCCCAGTGTTATCTACAAGGAAGTCAACGGTGAAAAATATGAGCCTATCGAATATCTTATCATTGATGTTCCGGAAGATTTTATGGGCGTAGTCATGGAGAAACTTGGATCGAGAAAAGCTGAAATGGTAAACATGCATTCATCTCAGCAAGGATATATGCGCCTTGAGTTTAAAATTCCTGCAAGAGGTTTGATTGGTTACAGATCGGAATTTTTGACCGATACCAAAGGAAATGGTATAATGAACCATGTGTTTTACGGTTATGAACCATATAAAGGTGAAATCCCCAGAAGAACAAGGGGTTCAATGGTTGCCTGGGAAGATGGCGAAGCTGTAACCTACGGTTTGTATAATGCCCAGGAAAGAGGAACTCTCTTTATAACACCGGGTACCAGTGTGTACGAAGGTATGATAGTTGGCGAAAATGCAAGGTCGGAGGATATTGTTGTCAATGTATGTAAAAAGAAGCACGTTACCAATATGAGAGCTTCGGGTTCCGATGAAGCTTTAAGGCTTACTCCTCCGGTTATTTTGAGCTTAGAGCAGGCTCTAGAGTTTATTGAAGACGATGAACTTGTTGAAGTTACACCTAAAAATATCAGGCTGAGAAAGAAAATCCTCAATACAGAGCAAAGGGCAAAAGCACGCAATAGAGGTTAAAAACTTAATGTACTGTAAGCAAAAACCGTACATACGGTTTTTGCTTATTTTCCATTTTATTTTTAGTTAATATATTGATTTATTTTTAATTAAAATAGATTAAACATGTTCTACAGTTTCTGATAAAATATTTTAAGGAATTATAATAACTGGAGTTATTTATTCCTTAATAAAATAAAGTGGTGATTTTTATGAACTCAAATAGCAGTAGTAGTGAAATAAAGAAGAA
This sequence comes from Acetivibrio clariflavus DSM 19732, assembly GCF_000237085.1. Taxonomy (GTDB): domain Bacteria; phylum Bacillota; class Clostridia; order Acetivibrionales; family Acetivibrionaceae; genus Acetivibrio; species Acetivibrio clariflavus. Next base: position 2,833,755 of record NC_016627.1, read on the forward strand.
AAAAAAGAAAAAAAGGTTTAACAGCAATCGCTTTCTGGTATTTATTTTGGTATATACCATTCTTTTTACAGTAATCTTTGTTACATCCTTCAGTTATGTCTTGAGAAAGGAAAGTATGGCCGATGAAGATCTGGAGGTAAGTATTGACCCCGCAGAAGGTATTGAAATTACAATACCTCGAGGTTCAAGTACTTCCGACATAGCTAAAATTTTGAAAGAAAACGGAATTATTAAATGGCCTACCCTATTTATGCTTCAATCGAAGATAAACGGTTATGACGGTACCTATATGTCAGGAAAGCACATTGTAAGCAAAGATCTTAATTATGATGAACTAATGCGAGTACTTTCAAGCAATCCGGTCAGCGTCAATGTTACAATACCTGAGACCTACTACTTAGATCAAGTATTGAATTTATTAAGCGAGAAAAAATTGATTGACAAGGAATCGTTCATTAAATCAATGAACACTGAGCAATTTGATTATGATTTTATTGCACAGATACCTGAAAGGGAAAACCGGTTAGAGGGTTATTTATTCCCCGACACCTACTTTTTTGATCCGCTTTCCTCCGATCGGGAAATAATTACCAAGTTTTTGGATAACTTCGATATGAAATTTAAGTTGGACTATTACGCCAGGGCTAAAGAACTCAACATGACTGTCGATGAAATAATCACCTTGGCATCAATAATTGAAAAGGAAACTGCTCTTCCGGAAGAAAAGCCGATTATTTCAAGTGTTTTTCACAATAGGCTTAAGAGCAAAGATCCTTCTTTGAGAAAATTGCAAACCGATGCAACAATTCAGTATATTCTCTTTAAGAGAGAGGGAAAAATAAAAGAAAAACTGACTGAAGCCGATACAAAAATAAACGACCCATATAACACTTATCTTTATGAAGGATTGCCTCCAGGTCCGATATGCAGTCCTGGGCTTGCATCAATTGAAGCTGCATTGTATCCTGAAAAAACCGATTATTATTACTTTGTCGCCAAAGGTGACGGAAGCCATTACTTTTCCAAAACTTTAAGCGAACATGAAGCGGCTAAGAAAAGGTATATTGACAATAGACAGGAAGAAAGCGAAGATTAAAAATTGTGAGGTTTAATGCCTCACAATTTTTCTTCCAACTCACTAATAAATACAATCAATGCTTTATGTTTTTCGAATTTTATAAGGATGGATTGATATGATTTGCTATGATTATATAAACGATTATATTCGCAATACAATAAGAAAAAGTGAAGGTATACTTAAAGAACTGGAGGAATTTGCCAACAAAAACCATGTTCCCATTGTTCATCCTGAAGTGGCCAAACTCCTTCAAGTTATCGGCATGATAAAGAGACCTTCACGAATACTTGAAATCGGGACAGCAATAGGCTATTCTTCCATTTTGCTTTCAGAAGTTTTACAGCCTAATGGCAGAATAGATACAATCGAAAGATATGAATTAATGATTGAGCGTGCAAAAAACAATATAAAAAGAGCCGGGCTGGAAAATGTTATAAATATTATCGCAGGAGATGCTTTGGAAGTTTTAAAATGCCTTAATAAGCAGTATGACCTCATTTTCCTGGATGCAGCCAAAGGGCAGTATCCTGAATTCCTGCCCGAGTGTCTGAGACTTCTTTCCCCCGGAGGCCTTCTCATTTCCGACAACATCCTTTATAAAGGGATGATTGCCAACGATGAACTGGTGGTAAGAAGAAAAAAGACAATAGTAAAGCGTCTCAGAAATTACCTTGATATGCTTTGCAACTCGGAAAACTTAGAAACCAGTATAATACCCATTGGAGACGGAGTTGCTATAAGTTATAAAAAATAGTTGGGAGAGATTGTATGAAAAAAGTTGAATTACTGGCACCTGCCGGTAATCTTGAAAAATTGAAAATGGCAGTGATATACGGTGCAGATGCAGTGTACCTTGGCGGAGAAGAATTCAGCCTCAGGGCAAAGGCTGATAACTTTTCAAGGGAGCATCTTATCGAAGGAATAGATTTTGCCCACAGCAGGGGTAAAAAAGTCTATGTTACCATGAATATTATTCCTCATAATGATGACCTCCCGGGAATGCCCGATTACATTCGCTTTCTTGGGGAAATCGGCGTCGATGCCATTATTTTATCCGATCCCGGAGTATTCTCTTTAGTAAAAGAAATTTGCCCCGATATGGAAATACATTTAAGCACCCAAGCCAACAACACCAATTATATGAGTGCAAAATTCTGGTATAACCTCGGTGTAAAGAGAATTGTTTTGGCCAGGGAACTTTCGGTTAACGAAATTATCGAAATCCGAAAGAATACTCCTTCGGATCTGGAATTGGAACTTTTCATTCATGGTGCCATGTGTATATCCTATTCCGGAAGATGCCTGTTAAGCAACTATATGGCCGGACGTGATTCAAACCGGGGTCAATGTGCCCATCCATGCCGGTGGAAGTATCATCTTATGGAAGAAAAACGTCCTGGTGAGTACTTCCCTGTTTATGAAAATGAAAGAGGTACTTTTATTTTCAATTCCAAAGACCTGTGTTTGATCGAATACCTTCCTCAAATAATAAATACCGGTGTTACGAGCCTTAAAATTGAAGGCCGCATGAAAAGTGCCTATTATGTTGCAACAGTTGTTAAAGCATATCGCCAGGCCATAGATGCATATTATGAATTAGGTGAAAACTACAAGTTTGACTCTAAATGGCTGGAAGAAGTATCTAAAGCTAGCCATCGTGAATTTACAACGGGTTTTTATTTCGAAAAGCCATCATCTGAAACTCAAATATATCATACAAGTTCTTACATCAGAGATTATGATTTTATTGGCCTTGTATTGGAATACGATTCCGACACCGGAATTGCAAAAATTGAGCAGAGAAACAAGATGGTTTTGGGTGAAGAAATTGAGGTAGTAAATCCTCAGGGGGATTTCTTCGTACAAACCATAGAATCTATGAAAAATATCGATGGTGAACCCATCGACAGTGCACCTCATCCGCAGATGATAGTTTATATGCCAATGAAGCAACCGGTTACCCCCTATGCCATGTTAAGAAGAAAATAACCCTTTTCTCTTCCCTAAATGTCCCGTACATAAAAAGTACGGGACATTTATATTTATATGCTTTTTTCAAAAACCGTATAAAAATTTAACATCAGTGGAAAAATTCATATATATCAAATTCAAGCAAAAGTTAATTTCTCATATTTTGCGCAATGGATAGACATCTATTTTTTATTGCAATATAGAAAAACATAAGGAGAATATCTATGAGTTTGAGAAGAGCTAGCTTTCTGCTTATGTCCTTTACATTTTTAATTTTTTTGCTCGGCATAAGAATATTTTATCTTCAGATATATGCCGGTAAAAAACTATCCCTGTCGGCCAGTACTCAAAGAATATCCGAAAAAAGTATTGATATCCCTCGCGGAAACATACTGGACAGGAATTTGATACCCTTGACCAATAGAACTGAAGAGATTTATATTGTCCTAAAACCCCTTCTCCTAAGAGGAAGAGACAGCGATATTGCAAACATAGCTCAAGTACTTGAACTTAACGTAAGCAAACTCAAAAGAGAAATCGAATTTAATAAAACTCCCATAATTTTGTCCTGTACCCAAAGTCAAAAGGATTCTTTGGCTGATTTAAAAATTCAGGGAATTTCCTTTATTCATTCCCTTAAAAGGTACAGCAAAGAATCGGTTGCAAAACATGTAACCGGATACATAAACCAAATAGACAATACCGGGAAAACCGGGATTGAAAAATATTTTCAGGCTACACTGAAACTTAGCTATAAGAACAGTATAGGTGTGGTTACCGATGCCAAAAACAATCTTGTAGCAGGTTTAGGATACAGATTTATTGAACCGGAAGAAACGAATCAACTCAATGTAAAACTCACCATAGATTATCATATTCAGAAAATTGCTGAAAACGTACTGGAAAAAAGCGGCCTGAAAGGTTCGGTAGTCATTCAGGATGTAGTAAGCGGTGATATAGTTGCAATGGTCAGCAAACCGGATTTTGACCCTAACGATATAGAAAAATACTTGGACAGTCCCGATAAGGAACTGTTTAATCGATCGGTTGCATCTTACAACTTAGGTTCCATATTTAAGATAATTGTACTGGCCAGTGCGTACGAAAACGGAATTAATCCGGATATGGACTATTATTGCCCGGGATATATCACTTTGGGAGATAAAATTTTCAAATGTTCCTCCTTTGAAAAAGGCGGTCATGGTTTTATCAATCTTGAAGAAGCTTTTGCTTCTTCATGCAATCCTTATTTCATCGAACTTGGAATAAAAACCGGAGCTGCAAATATCATTAAAACTGCAAAAAAGTTCGGCTTAGGCTGTCCTACAGGAATCCATGAGCATGGTGTCGAAGAATCTTCAGGCCATCTCCCCGATGAGAACAAATACTTTACCCATGGAGATATCGCCAATATATCCATTGGACAGGGAGATATTCTTGCCACACCCTTACAGGTAGCCGACATGGTGGCAACTATCGCCAATGGAGGTATAAAAAACAAAGTAAATATAGTAGATTCCATCATTGATTCTTCCAATAACACCCTTAAAGTTTTAAAATTTAACCAGGGCGAAAGAGTTATTTCAAAGGAAATTTGCAATAAAATAAAATACCTCATGGAAAAAGTAACTATAAGTGGAACTGGTGTAAAAGCAAACTTAGATGAATATGGAGGAGCAGCAGCCAAAACCGGCAGTGCAGAAACAGGCCAATACATAGACGGAGAAAAAGTTGTCCATGCCTGGTTTGCCGGTTACTTTCCAAGACTAAATCCCAAATATTCCATTGCTGTTTTTATTGAAAACGGAAAAAGCGGCGGTTCCGTTGCTGCTCCCATATTTGAAGAAATTGCCCGGGATATTCTCAATAAAGGGCTTTAGGGTTGTCAAAACCTCTGACAGTCTATTTAATGTATTCCCCCACATCCCTGCCGCTACAGCATGTTATGCCTATTCATAACCCTTCAATGTATAGGCATTGGAGTCAGTGATATCGCTCAAACTTTGATCTTGATAATTTTTATTATAAATCTTCAAGATGTCTTTTTGTTTATTATTTGAAGTATAAATGAATAATTGATGAAAATATATAAAAAAACACAATTTAAAAGCACTGGCTATGATTTTTAGCATAGCCGGTGCTTTTATTAAAATGTTTTTTTAAAAAGAACTCCTTAAAATTATGAATATATTTCCCCTTTATCTATCCTTAATTTTCTTATCCCGACTTTTGTGGTAGAACCTAGGTATACCTTTGCCATCCCATTCCTGTACTTTTTTTGTATATTCGTTAATTAACTCATCAGCCTTTTCCTGAGATATTTTACCTTCCTTAACCTTTTCAGCCATTACCCCCTTAAATTTCTCAATCAGCTTTGCCCTCTTCTGCTCCACCGAAAGCTTGTTGAACTCCTCGAATTCCTTAATTCTTGAGTCAATTTCTTTAATTTTTTTCTCAGCTTTTTCTTTCGAAATCTTGCCTTCCTTTTCAAGCTTTAAAATAGCTTCTTTCTTTTCTTTCAGTGATTTTATAGGATCTATGCATTCATCCTTGCATTTTTTATCCTTGCATTTCTTTTCCTCATGGTGCATTCCTTTTTCACTGTTTTTATTATTTTGCTCAGTATTAATAGGATTTGTTGTTTTCGGTTCGGTCGGAACGGCAAATGCTGCAGCACTAAAAATATTTACTGTTAAAACTAAAGTCAAAAGTATTCGTAATATTTTCATTTTTAACATCCCCTTATCAATTTAATCTCTTTTTTAATATAACCAACTAAAAAAATTTTATATTGATTTTAATGTGGCTATAATGCCAATAATCTTAAATTCAATCAAAATCAAACACCTTTATTCACATTTTACTTTACTAATTTTTGTAAATTTCAATTCTTAATTTTTCTATTTCTTTGCCTTACATGCTATGTAACATCATCTACTATGGGAATATCAAAAAAATTATCATTGTACTTGCACCTCCCCAAGCAAAAATTCATATAATTAAACGGTAGCCTATATAGGAGGTGCCTCACCTTGCTCACAATAGCTTGTACTTTGCTTGGGGAAGCAGTTAGAAACATATTTTTTCTTTTCGGATATGTATCTAATATAAATTCTTTCCCCCAACCACTAAGTCCGGAGGAGGAGCAACGATATATAAAAATGATGAAAGAAGGTAGTGAAGAAGCAAGAAATATCCTTATAGAAAGAAATTTAAGGCTGGTCGCCCACATAGTAAAAAAATACACTTCGAATGTAAGTGATGCAGATGACCTTATCTCTATCGGAACAATAGGACTCATAAAGGCAATCTCTACCTTTAACGATGAGAAAGGAACCAGACTTGCCACCTATGCTGCACGATGCATTGAAAATGAAATTTTAATGCAAATCAGATCTACTAAAAAGATTCAGAGCGAAGTCTCTCTTCAGGATCCTATAGGCATTGACCGTGAAGGTAATGAAATCGCACTTATCGATATAATTGGAAATGAAGCCGAATCGGTTGTTGACGAAGTTGAACTTAAAATGCAGGTTAAGCGTTTATATAGCAAAATGAGAGAAGTTCTAAAAAACAGAGAAAAAGTAGTCCTTGAATTAAGATACGGTCTTTTAAACGGTACCAGCAAGACCCAGAGGGAAATTGCAAAAATGCTGGGCATTTCAAGATCCTATGTTTCCAGAATTGAAAAGAAAGCTATAAAGAAATTGGGTAAGGAATTAAAACAACCGGAAGGCTGTCAATGACAGCCTTCTCAATCTTCTTTACACTCTCTAACATATTCCTTGAAAGACTTTTTCTTGAACAATCCTCCAATTATATTCTTTAAAAGTAAAAGGGTTATCGGACCAATTATCATTCCTATATAACCGAACACTCTTAGTCCTATATACATGGCCAGCAGTGTCGCCAAAGGATGCAATCCTATCTGCTGCCCCAAAACTTTCGGTTCTATCAACTGCCTTACCACCAACACTACTCCATAAAGTATTATAAGTGAAATTCCCATTCTTAAATCATGGGTAATAAAATTATATATTGCCCAAGGGATCAGTACTCCTCCTGTTCCAAGAATAGGCAAGGCATCTATTATGCTTATTAATAATCCTAAAAGTATGTTTTGCCTGACACCTATAATGGCAAAACCTATACTTAATTCTACAAAAGTAACGCTCATAAGTATAAGCTGCGCCCTAATGTAACCGAATAATGCCGCAAACATATCGTCTTTTATGTTTATTACCCTATCAACCCATTCTTCCGGAATATTTAATTTGATATAATCATAAATCTTTTCCCTGTCAGACGCCATAAAAAACGTGGACAAAATTGTGATTATTACAAAAATTATTGCCTGCGGAATGGAAATAGCAGTGTTTACAAGTCTTTTTGCAAAGGAACTTCCTATTGCCGATACGCTGGACATTAAATTTGCTATCATTCCTTCAATACTTTTAGTTGCCTCACTGGGCAGTCTTAAGTAAATTTCAGAAGCCTTTCTGATATACTCTTCAATATTGTTATAAATATTTGTAGTATATTCCGGCATTAGTAAATACAAGCTCTGAGCTTCCTGATAAATCCTGAATATAAGAAAAGCCACCACTAATCCTGTGATTAACAGAACAAGAAGAAGCGAAATCAATGCCGAAACTTTTCTATTAAGCTTAACTTTTTTCATCAGAAACTTAATTAGAGGCTCCATTAAAGACGATAATGCAAATGCTATTATAAAAGGAGCAATATAGAAAATCGATTTAAAAAACAATAAAACTCCGACTATTGTTCCTCCAATAACTAACAGTAGCTTTAAAAACAATTTTAACCCTTTTTTATTCATATTATCTCCAAAAATTTGTAGTTTTTTTATTTTTATTATATTATTATGACAATATTAGGGCAAGTATTAAATACTAAGTAATTTATAAACTTTTTCTAAACTTTGCTTTTGGTACTATTCACAGCTAATTTCCTTTTCAGCGTGAATAGCAAACGGTAAACTTAAAATCTCCATTTAAAAACAATAATTCAGATAATTATGTAAAAAGACATTTAATCTCCGGGATTAAATGTCTTTCACAAATATAAATCTTCAGTATACTTGTATCAAGCAATATCATGATTTAAAGTCATGAATAGAATCTGGTTTATAACTATTATAATGTATAATGTTTGCTGACATTGCTTAAATTCTATTCATTACAGGCCTTTTTAAATTTTTCAATGGTCTCTTTCATCTTCGGAATATCTGTCTGAAGCTTCAAGATGGTACTACCCACAAAAACACCATCTGCTCCAGCTTCCTTTGCCATCTGAATATCTTCGGTTGTGTAAATTCCCACACCGGCATAGATTTCTCTCGTAATACCTCTTCTTTTCAGCTCATCTATGCAGTCCTTTAGAGTTGGATATTTGGGATTTATATTATTGGTGGTAGGCTTTGCTTGCATATAAACAAATCCGTTGGAGGAAAGTGCTGCTTGTATTTCTTCTTCCGGCATATGAAACTGTACATAGCATGAAATTTTTATTCCGTTTTCAATTAACTTACTTTTTATTTCTTGATTGTCTCCACCCACATAAATCATATCATATAGGCCATTTTGAGTACAAAATTCAATGAACCGTTCAACACCTATACTCTCAATGGTATTTTCATAAGAAAGTACAATAAATTTAGTGTTTGGATGATTATTTTTTATAGTTTTTATGCCTTCCATATAACAACTGTAATCACTACAGTTCTCTAAAGCAGTTTTCATTCTTCCTGCAATGTATTCACCTTCAAGGAACGGATTGGATGACGGAAAATCCACTTCAATTATATCACAGCCAGCCTCTACGTACTCTTTAGCAATGTTAATGCTGGATTCAATTGTCGGGTATCCGTTAGACAAGTAGCATATTAATTTCATTTAAATCGTACCTTTCTATTATTGTATCTTGAATTGATGTATCTTGTTTAAGTCTATTGACGGGCGTATCATTTTCAAAATACCAGACAATTTAGTTCCCTCTATAAACTTTAACAAATAACTCTTTTAATTGCTCAATAGTCGGAATAATGGGGTTGGTTTTAGTACATCCATCATTTTTAGCCATATTCGCCATTTCATCAAGTACCTCCATGTATGCAGCCTCATCTTTTATTATCTCATTTAAGGATCTTGCAATCCCAAGGGTATCATTTAATTCTCTAATTACTGAAACAAGATCTTCAGCACCAAGTTCTTTTGCCAAAGCGGCATAAGTATTTTTAGCAAATTCATCCTCTTGGTTAAAAGTCATAACATAGGGAAGTATAATCGCATCGGCCAGTCCATGTGAAATTCCAAAAAAGCTTCCCATTGTGTGGGCCATGGAATGAACAATTCCCAGTGAAACATTGGTAAAGGCCATTCCCGCTGTCATGGATGCATTAAGCATAATTTCACGGTAATCAAGATTTGAACCATCCTCATAAGCCTTCGGCAGATAATGAATGATATCTTTTGCAGCAGCTGCTGCCAGTATATTACTCAGATAGTTGGCTCTCTTTGACACAAGGGCTTCCAAAGCATGAGTTAAAGCATCCATTCCCGTCTCTGCTGTAATAGACGGCGGCATGGTAACTGTAACTTCGGGGTCACATATTGCAATATCCGGCATCATTTCCATGTTTCCAATACCATACTTTACATGGGTTTCATCTTCGGTGATTACCACCGAACGGCTTACCTCACTGGCAGTACCGCTAGTTGACGGAATACATACAAGTCTTGCTTTGTTTCTAAGCTTAGGTATGGGATTGGGAGGAATAATATCGGAAAGCATTGTAAGCTCAGGATGTTCATAATATACCCACATGGCCTTGGCAGCATCCATTGCAGAACCTCCTCCCAAACCAACGATTATATCCGGACCAAAGGCCTTCATTGCTTCAGCACCACGGTAAACTGTACTAAAGAATGGGTCGGGTTCCACTCCCGAAAAAACTTCACTTTTTATACCGGCTTCAGAAAGTAAATCAATTACCTTCTGAAGAATTCCGCTTTTTCTCATGCTAGAGCCACCGGTTACAATAAAGGCTTTTTCACCTTTCAGTGTTTTCAAATGTTCCAGGCAGCCTCTGCCAAACATTAACTCACTTCCGGCAAGTTTCATAGGTCTCATCATATTCATCACTTATCCTTTTAACGCATTTATTAATTCACTTGATAATTTCAATGAAACAGGATTTTCAATAATCCCGCCTTCTTTTAAGCTAGATCCTACAATTGCCCCATCGGCAATGGAAAGTTGCTCTTTTATATTGCTTGTTTTAACTCCACTTCCTGCAATAAGAGGAAGTTTCGTAACATTTCTTACTCGCTTAATTATGTCAATTGGAGTTTCCACACCGATATGGGTACCTGTAACGATAATTGCATCGGCACCGCATGATTCTGCAGCTTTTGCAGAGTCCTCAATGCTTACATGGGGAAGTACCATATGAGTATGCTTTACCTGAATGTCTGCCAGGATCTTAATGTCCTCAGCTTGCAGATTCTTTCTGAAAATCATTGCTTCCCTTGCACAAGGAGTTATTATTCCACCAAAAAATTCAACAGTATCAACAAAAACCGGAATTCTAACAAAAGATCCGCCAACAGCCTTCGCTATGGAAAGGGAGGTTTTATAGTCATTCATGGCAGCATCTATTCCTATAGGAATCTTTACTTTTTGAGCTATAATTGCACTGATGGCTGCAAGGGCACAGGCCTGTTCGGTATCCAATACAACTCCAAAGGGGTTGTCCCCCATGTTTTCTATTATAATGGCATCCATGCCTGCTTCCTCAAGCACTAGAGCATCATTTACCGCCTGATCTATAATTTTTTGCATGTCACCGCAGAAACCCGGTGTTCCCGGAAGCGGCAGACAATGTACCATACCGATAACAAATTGTTTCCCTCTTGCAATAAAACTTGAATTACTCATTTATATCAACCTCTTTATTATAAATTTGAAGTCCGTCCAGGACGATTTTGCACAAATCTTCCTCCGCCTTCTTTCTGTCCTCACCTTTTAATTGATCCTTGAGGTTCTCAAGAACTGTTGTCATTGTAACAATGCAGGCTTTAATTCCCATCAAATTAGCCAAAACCAACATACAGCTTGACTCCATGTCTACAGCAAGTACATTGTACTTTTTAAGACGTTTAAAAGTCTCATCAATATCTGTTTCCATCTTTTGGCTTAGTCTTGATTCGCGCATCTGGCTGTAAAAGCCGTCCATGGAACAGACAACACCGTTTATATAGTTTCTTCCATTTTCCAGCACGCTTTTATTCATACAATTAATAAGCTCAATATCAGCAACTGCCGGATAGGAAACCGGAACATAGGTGGCACTTGTGGCTTCCTCACGCATTGCTCCGGTCGGAATAACCAGCTTTCCAAGCATGTCGTCTTTAAGTCCCATTGTAGTACCCATTCTTATGGCTACTTCCATACCGCACTGATACATTTCTTCCATGGCAATTGCTGCAGACGGTGCACCTATTCCCGTTGACGAAACGGTTATGGGCATTCCCTTATAAGTTCCGGTATAGGTGTTAAATTCTCTATTAAAAGCAACATGCTTTGGGTTATCCAGTAATTTTGCCAAAATTTCAACGCGCCACGGATCGCCCGAAAAGATTACATATTTTGCAATTGTTTTCTCATCACCGCGCAAGTATAATGTTTCCATCTTATTTTCCTTCCTGTGATATAAATTTCTTATAACGTTCCAAGAATTCTTCCTGGGTTGGAGCATTGGTAGTGCATCCCACCTTTTCAATAATAAACGAAGAAAGAACACTTCCCATATTGCAGCATTCCTCAACACTCTTGCCGTTCGCGTATCCATAAAGGAATCCTGACATATAAGCATCTCCGGAACCTGTAGTATCTACAACTTTACCGAATTCAGCAGCTTCGATGGTATTTGAAACTATTCCTTCATCGGTTTTTTGGAAGTACATGCTTCCGTTTTTACCAAGGGTGGTAACTATGATTTCCGCACTTCCCTTTTGAAAAAGCTCCGTTATAGATTCAAGCTTGAACATTCGTTCAATTTCTTCCCTTTCACCTTGATTAGTGAAAATAATTTTGCTGGAAAACAATACTTTTCTAAAGAATTCTTCAGGGAAGGCATCAAAATCACATTTCATTCCGAAAACCAATGGAACGTTGTGCTTCATGCATTTATTGAAAAACTCCACATTATCTTCATATGAGCCCACTGTCATTACGCCAAGGCGTGTCTCCTCAAAAAATTCATCCTTAATACTTTCTGCATATTTTCCATCCATTGCACCGGGATAAAAAATAGTTATATGATTGTTGTTTGAGTCTGCAATGAGGTAGCAGTTAGAGGTAGTTTCATTAGGAATAATTTCAACTGCATCAAGGCATACCCCAACGCTTTCTAAGTATTCTAAAAATCCCGTTTCTTTATAATCCAACTCTCCCACTCGAATTATGGGAAGTGCCTTCAATCCTAGTTTTGCAGTAAGATAGGCAATATTGGTTTGACAGCCGCCATAATAGATTTTGGCATTATTGCTGTTTTCAATAATTGAAGTGTATCCATATCTTACAGGAGTTTGCGTTTTAATAATCCTGTCAAGGCTTACATAGCCGCTGGTTATAATATCGTATTTCATCCGGAAATCTCTCCTTTGTCCATAAGAGCAAATAATTCTTCAGAAGTAACAACCTTGCCTAAGTATTTTTTTATATCTGTCAAATGCACTTGATTGACAACCTCGTCATTAGTTGCTACACAATCCGACACTACAATGGGCAGATAATCAAGGTTATAAGCATCGGTAACTGTCGCCCGGATACAGCAGTTGGTTTTTGTACCCACTATGATTACATTCTCAATCTTATTTTCCCTCAGAACCATATCAAGGTCGGTTCCCACAAAACCGCTGTATCTTCTCTTTCTTATCACATAATCTTTAACAGGGTCCACTTCCAGCATAGGATCTATTTCAATCCCATCGGTCCCCTCAATACAGTTAGGCCTCATATTCTGAAGATTTTTATCAAATTTGTCTTTCCGGTAACAGTGCTGGAGGAAGATAACCAAAAGTCCGTGTTTTCTGCACTCCTCCAACACTCGTTTTATTCTCGGCAGCACTTCCCTATTCTGGGGGTAGTATACCAATCCTTTCGGATCGGTAAAATCTTTAAGCATATCTACAATAATCAAAGCTGACTTACTCAAGTTTGAACCCCCTTAAATTGTTGTTGCGATTTTGTATGACAGAAACCACAAGCAGCACTACTACTATGGTCAAATAAGGTACCATCTCAAACAATCCCGATACAGGCCCGGCAAACAGAGCCAGATTGATGGCAAGAGATTTGGCGAGACCGAAGAGTATGGCATATAAAGAGCATTTTAACGGTTCACCTCTGCCGCAGTAAATTGCAGCAATTGCTATAAAACCTCTCCCTGCTGTCATACCGTTTGTAAAGAGCGCAAGCCTTTCAACGGAAAGCTCCATTCCGGCGAGAGCACAAAGTGCCGCACCTATAAGCACCGCAGCATATTTAATTGCATTTACATTGATACCTACCGATTTAGCCGCTTCCTCATTTTCTCCAACTACTCTTACATAAACGCCAAACTTTGTATCGTATAACACAATGCTCACTACTATTATCAAAAGAAAAGCAGTATAGGTAATGGCAGTATGTCCGCTTAACAGGCTTCCAATGATAGGTATATCCTTAATTATCGGAATATGAATTTTTAAGTCGGAAACACTTACTGTAGAACTTACATTTATATTCGCAATTTTTAAATACTTGAGTACAAAGGCACTTAGGGCTGTAACAAACAAGTTGATTCCAAATCCCGTAATAATGAAATTACTTTTAAACTTTACACTCAGTAGAGCGAATATCCATCCTAGAATAAGTGTTAGCAAGACGCTAATCAAAAGTCCCATCCACAGACTTCCTGTAATCATAACTGCCAAGGCGCTGGAGAAAGCCCCCATCAGCATCATACCTTCAAGCCCTATATTAAGTACGTTGGCTTTATGGGCAAACAGTCCTCCCAATACAGCCAATAGGATGGGCGTACTGTGGTAAATCATATCATATAATATGTTATTAGTTAGATTCATACTAATTCCCCTTCTGTTACATCAACACTCATTGCTTTTTGTCTTTCTGCTTCCCGGTTTAAATATCCCTGTCAACTTATCAAATAGGCCGCTGTTTTGCTTTACAAACCTTACGGAAAGACATAAAATGAGTATTCCCTGAATAACACCTACAATGTCCTTGGGTACATTGGTAAACAATCCGATATATTCACTGCCTGTTTTCAAAGCTGCATAGAACACCGCTGCAATTAGTACTCCAATAGGATTGTGATTACCGAGCAATGCTATTAACATACCATCCCAGCCAAGTCCCGGGCTTCCTGAAAAATCAAGAGTAAACCTGTATTTCTCACTCATTAGGTATCCGGCACCTGCCAAACCGCTCACAGCTCCACTGATAAGCATTATAAAAATAATCTTTTTAGCCACTTTCATTCCGGTAGCTTCGGAAAACTCCGGATTTTTTCCTATTGCAGTAATTTCAAAACCCAGCTTCGATTTCTTGAAAATCACATAGAGAATAGCAAATACTATAAGTGCCAGAAAGAAAAACATTGTCAAGTCGCTGTTTAAAATCTTATTAAACATGGCACTATCATTAATTGCATAGGTTGCAACGTATCCGGAAGCCGGGTCCTTAAACACTCCCTGTGCAAGGTATTTGACAACCTCAACCACTACATAATTCAACATTAAGGTAACAACCATTTCATTAACCTTGAAGTAAGCTTTCAGAACTGCAGGAATGAGTGTAAAAACCATACCGACAATCATACCTGTAAGAAGGCATAGCATTATATGAAGAACCGGATTTATGCCTTTAATGCTAAAACCAACAACACCGGCAAAGAAGCCGCCCAGAACTGCTGCACCTTCCACACCCATATTGAATATATTGGCTTTAAAGGTAATGGCAATGGCTAGTCCAGTCAAAATCAAGGGTGATGCAAAATGCAG
This sequence comes from Acetivibrio clariflavus DSM 19732, assembly GCF_000237085.1. Classification (GTDB taxonomy): domain Bacteria; phylum Bacillota; class Clostridia; order Acetivibrionales; family Acetivibrionaceae; genus Acetivibrio; species Acetivibrio clariflavus. The sequence continues at coordinate 2,848,893 of NC_016627.1, forward strand.
TGTTTTCAAAATTCCCTTGACACTAAAAAGAGATTTCTGTATCATAATTTGGTAAGTTAGAAACGGGTTTTCACCAATTGCTGCAATTATTATTCCACCAACAAAAAGTGCTATAATTATAGGTATTAAGATACTATAGATATTTGATAAAATCTCATTCTTCTTTTTCATAATATCCCTCAGTCATAGGGTTATTGGGTGATGCCAGCCATCAGCAGTCCCAGCTTTGAACTGTCGGCCTTATCCCCTTCAACCTCTCCAATAATTTTACCTTTGTACATAACAATTATTCTGTCGCTTAGACCCATTATTTCACTAAGTTCACTTGAAACCAAAAGTATTGCTTTATTTTGTCTTCTAAGCTCAAGTATCTTATTGTGAATAAATTCAATGGAACCGATATCAACACCGCGGGTTGGCTGACTTGCAATCAAAACCTTGGGATTTGAATCAAATTCCCTTGCAATAATGACCTTTTGAGCATTTCCTCCGGAAAGCTGTGATACCGCGCCTTCAGGATCGGCTACCCTTATGTCGTATTTCTCCAGAAGAATATCCCTGTTTTTAGAAATATTCTTCTTATTCAAAATTCCATGTTTACAAAACTTTTCATCATCATGATAACCGGCAATCAGATTATCACTAAGGGACATTTCTTTGCAGAGCCCCTGGGCATAACGATCCTCGGGAATTATTCCCACTCCAGCTTTGCGAAGTTCATCGGGCCACTTGTTGGTTATATCCTCACCATAAAGCTGGACATTACCTTCCGTTGAAACCATAAGTCCGGATAATACTTTTACAAGCTCGCTCTGTCCGTTGCCTTCTACTCCGGCAATTCCAAGAATTTCGCCTTCCCTGATTTCAAAATTTATATTGTCCAAAACTTTTTTCCCGGAATTGTTTGTCGTAGACAAACCACTTACTTTATAAGCTACCTTGTTTTTATCAACAGACTTCTTTTCCCTTTGAACCTGAAGTGTAACTTCATGGCCCACCATCATCGTAGCAATCTCCTCGGGATTTGTCTGCTTTGTAGGTTTGCTTCCGACAACCTTGCCCCTTTTAATAACAATGACCTGGTCACTAACTTCCATAACCTCACGAAGCTTATGAGTTATAAGAATAATGGTTTTGCCTTGTTTCTTCAATTCTTTAAAGCTGACCAGCAGTTCATCAACTTCCTGCGGCGTAAGTACAGCTGTCGGTTCATCAAAAATCAGAATATCAACATTTCGATAGAGCATTTTTAAAATCTCTACCCGCTGCTTAGCTCCTATTGAAATGTCCTCAACTCGTACATCTGGGTCCAGTTCAAATTTGTAATCCTTAATCAGCTTTTCAATTTCTTCTCTCTCACGTTTTCTATCTATGAGCGGCCATTTAATTTTTAATCTGCCTTTAAAATCCGTAGTCCTATTTATCTCTGTACCAAGCAGTATATTTTCAAATATGGTCAGACTGGGCACCAGCTTAAAATGCTGATGCACCATACCTAACCCGCAATTTATCGCGTCAAGGGGGGTATTGAAGTTTACCTTTTTGCCTGATACATACAATTCTCCGGAGGTTGGCCGCTGTAAACCGTAAAACATGTTCATGAGAGTTGTTTTTCCTGCTCCGTTTTCTCCTACAATAGCAGTGATTTCGCCTTTCACGATGGAAAGACTTATATTGTCATTGGCAACAAAATCTCCATATTTTTTTGTTAAATTTACAGCTTCAATTGCGTTCATAGTTTCCGCCTTCATTCTCTTTATTTGGATTTAGTCATTGGGCATGGAGAGATGGGTTAACTTTGACTTGTCAAAAGATTCGCCGGCCTGGGCATTAGTTACCTTTATTTCACCACTGGCAATTTTACTGGCCACAGTTGAAAGTTCATTTTTTATCTCAGCCCATTTTTCTTTACCTGCATCAGTAATCTTTGATCCTATTGTACTTAAGTCAGTAATACCTGTTGCACCGGAAGCCAGATCATAGGTTAGTGTTTTTCCCTTCATCTGATCCAGTTCATTGTTCTTAAATTTCTCAACAATTTCATAAACAGGAACTTCTGTATTCTTCAATACACTTGTCAAAACGTAACCCGGCTGGTTATCGTCTTTGTTGGCATCAACTTCTATCGACAGCTTCTTTACTTCTTTTGCCTTTGAATCTACTCCGTCACCAACAGAACCTGCCACTGCATTAACTATATTGGCACCGTCCTGATAATAGGTGTTGGCTTTTGTGGCACCTGCCGCAGAATCGGAGAAGCCTGCATTGTAATCACTGTAATAAGTGTAATGAACGCCTAACTGTTCTGCCATATAGTTAATACCTTCAGCATATCCATAGCTAAATACTGTAATACCATTGGATTTTGAGCCACCAAGGAATCCTATTTTTCTCCCCGCATCTCCTTCAGTGAAATTATAATCCTGCTCATTAAAGAGAACTTTTGCATTTTCATTAACCAAAACACTTAGCACGCCTGCCATGAAAGATGCTTCATGCACATCAAAAAGTACTGATATAACATTATTATGGATTGTGGCACCATCTGCATTAACATTGGGATTGTCATTGAAGATTACGAAAGTAGTATCCGGATACTGCTCTGCAATTGGCTTGTTTCCGCCAACACCATTTATAAGAGCATCAAAATTGTATTCAAGACTGAATATCAACTTATATCCAGCTTCGGCGAGCTGAGTGAGACTGCCTGGAATATCTGTAGATTCTACAACTTTATAATCGATTCCCAATTTTTCCTTGGCTTTTTCAAGACCTTTTATAGCCGACTGGTTATAGCCCTTGTCATTAGCACCTGCTGCTGAAGTGATAAGAGCAACTCCCAAATTTTTCGATTTGTTTGAACATCCGGTAAACACAAGAGGTATAAGCATGATGACTATTGCAACGACTGCAATGGTTCTTACTAAATTGATTTTTTTCATCTCATCCACTCCTATTTTTTTAGACGACTGTTGTGTTGGTTGGGTAGTTTTAGCTGCAGCAATAAAACTACTGAATTTTATATTATATAATCAATTCCTATGCTTACGCATATATTAGAATTGATCTATAACCGTTATATAGCTTTTGATTTCATATGCTATTCTTTTTTATCCAATAAACCGATTTGTTTATTAAATTTTTATCTGACTTGATTAATGCAGAATTTCAGTTTATCTGTCCTGTAATAGGTTTTAAATTTTTCGATAGGTACCTCCTTGCCGTTAACTATACCTAAGGTAACAGCTCTGAACAGAAGAATCGGTTCACCCTCATCTATATTAAGAATTTCAGCCACTTCATCGGCTGCCAGCACAGCCTCAATTGTTCTTGTAGCTTTGGTAATACGTGTGCCATATTCATTTTCCAGCACATTATAAATGGATTCCACCCCAAAATCGAAATTTTCTATTCCAGGGAAAAGCTTGCACGGCAGATAGGTAGTTGTCAGGTTCAATGGCTCATTATCTGCAAAATAGACACGTTTTACTTTGAAGAGCTTATCTCCGCTACATAAATGCAATTGCCTCATGGAAGCCTGGTCAGCGGTAATTATTTCAGCCGACAGAAGACGTTTGGACGGTGTCATTCCCATCCTGATAATATCCTCGGTACAACTGGTAAGGGATACAAGATCCTGATTTAATTTATCATTTTTAACAAAAGTACCTTTGCCCTGTATACGGTAAACATACCCCTCTTTAACCAAATCATCTATGGCTTTCTTTGCTGTGATTCTGCTTACTCCAAACATATTCATAATCTCACGTTCGCTGGGTAGCATGCCGTCAGGGCCTATTTCTTCCTGATCAATCATTTCAAGTATTTTCTTTTTTACACTATAATATTTTGGGGTCATTCCAGAATCCAATTAATATCACTCCATTCAGTGAATTATATAGAAGTAAGTTAGTTTGATATTAATATGTCATTATATTAACATGTTATTATATTGATATGTTGATATGTCCACTTATAATATACTACAAACTTAACATAATGTCAATATTTTTTCATTGCCGCTTTTTCACCTTTAGCCTATCCTGTATAAATAAGCAATAGTGCATACTCAATCAAAATATGTTTACATAATAACATTTTTCATATCCTTATGATATTTTTATCACATAAACATTTTTGAGTAAAATAACTGAATTTTTTTAGAATGAATGCTTATTTAATGAATATTCAACCTCAAATGCAAATTCTCACCAAGTTTACTACAGATTAGCCTCCTGAATTCAGTAAATCCGAAAAAGGTTTTACAGAATAAAAGATAGGAATTTTCATAATCTTAAATAATATGACATAAAAAAATATCGGAAGGGATGCTATCTCTTCCTCATCCATTCCTTCCTTTAATCATCGCAATAAACTTATTCACTTGGTGATGTTTAACTTATATCGATTTTATCATATTATCAATAAATTTTTCTGCTTTTTGGATATCTTTTTCATCGGGATGTCCCTCGGAAAGCTTTCTAAAAAGCTCAAATATCATGTTCTTTTTGATTTCTGTAGTTGTATAATATCCTTTGCAAGCAAAGCTGCCTTTGCATATTGCACCTTTTGACCTTAAAATTTTAAGCAGTTTATTATTATAAAACCTTGCTCCAATCCCACTTGTAGAAAATACAAAAACATTTTTTCCCTTTAAGTCAAGTTTTTCAACACAATTAAGAAGTTTTGAGGATAGGCTTTCCCTGTAAACTCCAGATCCAAAGCCAATTAAATCATAATTGTCAATTTTAATCTCATTAGATTCCTTTAGATTAATTAAGTCTGCATTTATTTTTTTTGCAAATACATTAGCTATCTTTTCAGTATTGCTGTACATAGAGTAGTACACAATTAAAGCTTTCATAAGTCATATTCTCTCCTTATCCTTCATTTTCAATATTAGTTTATTCTCCGAAAACACCATTAAATACAACAATGGATCATTAAATTTTCCGCCAATACTATTTTAGTATTATACCACAATATCAAAAAGACTTTACTTTCAAATTTATCGTTTTTTCATTGTAGTTTCCGTAATTGTATGATATAATAGTAAAAAAAAGTAATTGTTTTTAACCAATTAATTGATTATTACAATGCCGTTAAGAGTGATTGCAAAAATATAGGCAATCACTTTTTTAACAAAACAGTTTTGCTGTTATATTGATTTTTATATAAGAGAAAAACAATAAAAATAAATAAAGATTCACTTAAGTCAAAAATCGGAATTTCCAAGTATTCAAAGCTCATCTTCATAAATCCTTACATACCAATCTACAAATCAATTTTCAAAGTATGCAATAATTAAAGCGTTATATTTACTAATCAAAAATTCAATTTTTTCAATAGTTAATCAATTGATTGCCTTATTATTTTTATGCTCAGGAGGTGAAGTATCAGTAAATTTATACTGATTAATCAAAAGGTCTGTTTTATAGGAACAGGACAATTTAAAATCAAAAACTTTATCGGGAGGAATTTTATGTCCAGAAAGATTTCAGTGCATATATCATTTTTGATTGCATTATCAATGATTTTGACTGCTTTCATTTCCATGTCAACAACGGTGAAAGCCAATGAAATTAAAGATATAGTTTACGGTGACTTAAATGGAGACGGGAATGCAGATTCTATCGATTATGCAACATTGAAAATGTATTTGGTGGGAATTATCCAGCTATCGGAAAAACAGCTTAAAGCCAGTGACTTAAATCTTGACGGTGATGTAAACTCCATTGACTTTGCACACTTCAAACGTTATTTATTAGGAATGATTAAAAGTTTACCCGTTGAACCTGTGGAAGCAACACCTACGCCTGTAATAACAACACCGACTCCTACCAGCATAATACCGACACCGACAAGTTTTGTAAAAGAAGGAGACATCGTTCTTGAGCCAAATGGTTCAATGACTTTGGAACAGGCAATCAAATCCATACAACCGGGAAATACCATATATCTTAAGTCAGGAACCTATAAATACTCAAAAACAATTGTAATAGCTGAAGGCAATAACGGTTATCCTGGAGCATACAAGAAAATAGCCTCCTACGGCAATGACAAGCCCATAATTGACTTTTCAGCAATGGCCGAAAACTCCTCCAATAGAGGAATTGTCCTGGCAGGCAATTACTGGCACATTAAAAATATTGCAATTCACGGTGCCGGAGACAACGGAATGCTGGTTGCAGGGCACAACAACATAATTGAAGCTTGCAATTTCATGTATAATCGTGATTCGGGACTTCAGTTGTCAAGATATAATTCTTCATATACCACAAAGGACAAATGGCCCAGCAACAACCTGATAGTAGATTGCTATTCTGCTGAAAATATGGACTCCCGTGCGGAAGATGCCGACGGTTTTGCTGCAAAGCTTACATGCGGCGAAGGCAATATTTTCAGGAACTGTAAAGCAGAATTCAACTGTGATGACGGCTGGGATTTGTATACAAAATCCGATACTGGAGCCATAGGCGTTGTAATTATGGAAAATTGTGAAGCAAGCAATAACGGTAAATATCGTTCAGGCAGGTTAACCGGCGGTGACGGCAACGGATTCAAATTAGGCGACGACACTGCCTCCGTTCCTCATATACTAAAAAACTGTACTGCCAATTATAACGTAAAGCATGGTTTCACCGGAAACGGCAACCCTGCAAGAATTGTTATGGAAAACTGCTCAGGTACAGGTAATGGCGGAAAGCTCTTTGACAGACTTAACAATGCCATTTTCAGATAGGATAAGAAGCTTAAATAACTTTAAAGGATAAAACTATAGGTGGCTGCATAAAAACATTGCAGCTTCCTATAGTTTTTTTATGTATTAATGTTATTACTTAACATAAAATGCTTGTTAACTATTTATATTTCTGATAGAATTATTTCAAAACAACTGGAAATATTAGGTTGGCAATTTTGTTTACGAGGAGGAATAATTATGAGAAAGTTGTTTAAACACAACAGGCAGTGTTTTTTTTCTATTTTAATTTTAATCTCCTTGGTAATTATGATTTTGCCATCGACTGCTGTAGCCTTTAAAGAGCAAGAAACTGCAAATTCAAAGTATGCTGTAGGAGATATAAATCAAGATGGTACTGTTAACTCTTTGGATTACGCTATGTTGAAGGGATACTTACTCGGTATGAAAGAATTTAGCGATATCGGTCAACGTATTTTGCAAGCAGATGTTAATGGAGATGGCTGTATAGATTCCTTAGACTTTGCATCTTTTAAACTGTTTCTTTTAAAAGGAATAGAATTTCCCAGTAATAGAAAGATAAATACATTTATAACAACGGTAGAAGACGAACCGTTAAATTTAGCAACATATTCGAGGATGTAAAAAATCTTGTGTATAAGAGATTGAATGTTCTCCTTCTTGGCAAGAATTTCTAATAAGAAAAGCTAAGGAGGAGAATTTTATGTCAACACTATCAAAAGAACATATAAAGCAATTAGTTCGGGAAAATAATTTCCAAAGCGTATCAGATGTAAATGCATATCTAAAAGACATTTTTAAAGATATTATTCAAGAACTGCTTGAGGCAGAACTTGAAGCAGAATTGGGTTATGCAAAAGATGATGTGGCAAATAAAAATACCGATAATAGCCGTAATGGTTATACACCAAAAAAAATAAAAAGTGAGTTTGGTGAAATTGATATACAAGTGCCTAGAGATCGTAAAGGAGAATTTCAACCTAAAATTATCCCAAAATATCAGCGTAATGTTTCCGGAATTGAGGAAAAAGTTATAGCTCTATATGCAAGGGGAATGTCTACAAGAGATATTAGTCAACAAATTGAAGAACTTTATGGATTCAGCCTGTCTCCGGAGATGGTTAGCAAGATTACTGACAGAATTGCTCCAGAAATAAAAGAATGGCAGCAAAGACCTCTTGAACCTATATATTCTTTTATATTTATGGACGCAATTCATTATAAGGTAAAGGATGAAGGAAGAATAACAAACCGGGCAGCTTACGTTGTTCTAGGAGTTACTATTGATGGATATAAAGATATCTTAGGGATATGGATTGGTGATAATGAATCGTCAAAATTTTGGCTTGGTGTACTGAATGACCTTAAAAATAGAGGAGTACAGGATGTTTTAATTTTTGTGTTGATGGACTTACCGGACTTAAGGAAGCCATAAATGCTGCATATCCAAAATCTGAAGTGCAGCGTTGCATAATACATCAGCTGAGAAAGTTCTTTTAAGTATGTGCCATACAAAGACCTAAAAGCATTTAGTAATGATTTCAAAGAAGTATATCATGCTATTAATGAAGAAATAGCATTAGAAAAACTTTATGAACTTAAAGAAAAGTGGGGAAAGGAATATCCTTTTGCAATACGTAGTTGGGAAAATAACTGGGATGTTATAAGTCCATTTTTCAAATTTCCAGAAGAAATACGAAAAATAATTTATACTACAAATATAATTGAAGGACTACATCGTCAGTTTCGTAAGGTCACAAAAACAAAAACAATATTTCCAACAGACAGTTCACTAGAAAAGATTTTATATTTAGCATCAATGAATGTAGTAAAAAAATGGACACAACGTTACAAAAACTGGGATAGAGTACTTAGCCAATTGGTAATCCAATATCCAGGTAGGCTGGAAGAGTATATTTAAAAGCATTCACCCCCACCGCCCTCAAGGGCTCATCCTCATCGCCGGATGGGCTAGACCTCACAAAATTAAAAATATAGGTTTAAAAGGCTAATACTGACCATTATAAATGATTATTGCCAGATTTAATCAAGTTTATGTATAAAACTTAATAAATCCGGCAATAATATACAATGGAAAGGCAATAAAAAACAATATTCTGTAAACCTTGTCAACTAAAATTTACTTGCTAAAGAAGGATTACATAAATTATGATACACAAAATTACTTACATTCCCACATATTCTCCATACGCCGAAATACAATTCTCAGTTATATTACGTGATGAAGCTGGAAATCCTCTGGCGGAAAAAACAGTTCACTGCAAGAATCCAAGTGAATTTTATAATATTGAAAACCCTACCAAAACCGATGAAAACGGCTGTGCAACATTTAGATTCCGACAACCTCATTTTGATCGGATACCATTTCGTATCTATGAGGTTGATATAGGTATATACTTTGATGGAGACGAAGAATATAATGGGTCTATATATATAGCCAAAGCAAAGATATCAAATAATGGAGGTCCCCAGAGAACACCTTCGCCAAGTGTACCGACCTCCACACCTGCACCGGATAATCAATGATGTTCTGGCTATTATAAAGGAGGCTGTTGCATTACAGATTAATCGTAATATAACGCCCCCTTTTTATTTCAAGTTAACATTATATGCTAAACCAAGATGAATCCATTATGCTTAGAATTTTTCCCTTTACTCAAAAAAACTCTGAATCTTAAGTCCGTAATAAAACCAATTATGTATGGCCGTAGCATTTTCGAAATACCAAAACCATAATTCACCAACTTAAATCAAGGTTATGCAACTAACTTTGTAAGAAATCCATTTCTAATTTATTTTTTAGAGAACTTGTAATTTCATTAATGCCCATAAATATCGCATCTCTTAAAACTTCTGAATAATTTTCGTATTTCCCCGATTTTAATATTATAGTATCAAAAATCTCTTTTATTTTTCCATCAATTATTATTGTAATTCCATCAACTTCTTGGCCGGTCTTATCATTTTGAAACTTTTCTATTAGCATTGTTAAGTATCTTCTCTTTCCAAATTTCATCTCTCCTCTACTTTTTTATTCTTAATTACTCTGTTTTAAAAGTTTAGAGCACTTACTTTATAAAACCATATCACTAGTTTCCCAGAATTTAATGATTTTTATATTTACTTAGTAAACTTAATTTAAAAGTATATTAATTGATTACTTATTAATACTTTCTATATTTTGGAAGCTAATTTTATGTTATTATAAACTACTTTGATTTAAATTCTCAATAGTTACTTTTTTATTTCCATTTTTAATCATTTCTTTTATAGTAATTTCGCCTTCTACATCGTCTTCAATTATAACTATACTTTTGTTAGCTAGGTCATATACCAGATACCTATCTTTTTCTATTTCTAGCAAACCATATCTTTCTTTGTCTAAAGCCCATAAATATTTATTATTCATTTTAATGAAGAACCTCCCTAATATTTCTCTATGATTAATCATCTTTATTTCCCGATAGGACCTTACACATTTAAATTATTTTGCTTTTTCCATGCTATATTTACAGCTAAATTATTATCATCTCATTTCTTGTTTCCACTATTAAAGTTCCTTACCATATACATTCATCCATAAAGCTTTGCAAATTTCTCAAGTCTAATTTCTTGATTCAGCAATAATCTTGTTCAATAGCTTCCCATCCTTTGCCGGTATTTCCCTAAATAGAACTTCGTTTTTGACACGACATTTTCAGATATTAGACAACTGCCTTATAAAAATTAATCACTTCCAAAATATTCAATTTGTTGAACAATCCAAAGCTTATCTTCAATATAAATAACAGCTAACGGATAATTATGTATAACAATCACATTACTATCATCACTTGGATAACAAAAATCAGTCCAGTATTTAAGAAAAATACCCCAAACAGTTTCAAATGAGCAGCTTTCACTCCAGAAAAAAGTTATTTTCGATTCCTCAGGTATTAAAATATTTTTCTGCAAAAAATTAACTGTTTGAGACTCTTTTTCTGGTTCTCCCCAATCGCAATCGTTATAGTGTAATTTACTTACACGGTAAGTTGTAAAATTAATTGCCCAAACATGATAAAAAAGAAGTGACTCAAATCAGAACCTCTGATAATGTTTTAAGTGACAAAACCAAAACATATTGGAGGGTCCGAAATGAGTCACCTTAATAATACCACTAAACGAAGAAGTTTTAAACACCTGGATGTGAGGGAACGGTATCAAATTGAAATATTATTGAAAGAAGGTAAGAAACCAAAGGAAATAGCCAAAGTAATGGGAAGGGACAGACGGACTATAGAACGGGAAATAGCTCGTGGCAGCGTGAGGTTGCTAAACAGCGATCTGACCTATTCAGTGAAGTACTGTGCAGACGTAGGACAACGAAGATATGAAGAGGCGTCATCAAATAAAGGAGCGGGTTTAAAGATCGGGCATGACCATGAACTAGCCAATTACATAGAGAAGAGGATAAAAGAGGACAAATATTCGCCGGACGCGGTGATAGGAGAGATAAAAGCCAAAGGGTTAAGGTTCAGAGCCATGATCTGCACAAAGACGCTATACAACTACATAGACAAAGGGATATTTGCTAATATAAGCAACAAAGACCTTCCGGTAAAGCGGAACAAGAAGAAGAGGAAATACCGAAGAGTAAGGATAGCATTAAAGAATTTGAGGGGGACAAGCATAGAAGAAAGGCCGGCACATATAGAAGAAAGAGGAGAATATGGGCATTGGGAGATGGATTGTATAGTTGGCAAAGGCGGAGAAAAGGGAGCAGCATTGTTGGTACTGACGGAACGGAGTACGAGGCAGGAGATAATACGTAAGATGCCGGATAAAAGCCAGGCATCGGTAAAGAAAGAGATAGACAAACTGGAAAGGAAGTATGGGGGGAATGTAAGTAATTTTGTGTATCATAATTTATGTAATCCTTCTTTAGCAAGTAAATTTTAGTTGACAAGGTTTACAGAATATTGTTTTTTATTGCCTTTCCATTGTATATTATTGCCGGATTTATTAAGTTTTATACATAAACTTGATTAAATCTGGCAATAATCATTTATAATGGTCAGTATTAGCCTTTTAAACCTATATTTTTAATTTTGTGAGGTCTAGCCCATCCGGCGATGAGGATGAGCCCTTGAGGGCGGTGGGGGTGAATGCTTTTAAATATACTCTTCCAGCCTACCTGGATATTGGATTACCAATTGGCTAAGTACTCTATCCCAGTTTTTGTAACGTTGTGTCCATTTTTTTACTACATTCATTGATGCTAAATATAAAATCTTTTCTAGTGAACTGTCTGTTGGAAATATTGTTTTTGTTTTTGTGACCTTACGAAACTGACGATGTAGTCCTTCAATTATATTTGTAGTATAAATTATTTTTCGTATTTCTTCTGGAAATTTGAAAAATGGACTTATAACATCCCAGTTATTTTCCCAACTACGTATTGCAAAAGGATATTCCTTTCCCCACTTTTCTTTAAGTTCATAAAGTTTTTCTAATGCTATTTCTTCATTAATAGCATGATATACTTCTTTGAAATCATTACTAAATGCTTTTAGGTCTTTGTATGGCACATACTTAAAAGAATTTCTCAGCTGATGTATTATGCAACGCTGCACTTCAGATTTTGGATATGCAGCATTTATGGCTTCCTTAAGTCCGGTAAGTCCATCAACACAAAAAATTAAAACATCCTGTACTCCTCTATTTTTAAGGTCATTCAGTACACCAAGCCAAAATTTTGACGATTCATTATCACCAATCCATATCCCTAAGATATCTTTATATCCATCAATAGTAACTCCTAGAACAACGTAAGCTGCCCGGTTTGTTATTCTTCCTTCATCCTTTACCTTATAATGAATTGCGTCCATAAATATAAAAGAATATATAGGTTCAAGAGGTCTTTGCTGCCATTCTTTTATTTCTGGAGCAATTCTGTCAGTAATCTTGCTAACCATCTCCGGAGACAGGCTGAATCCATAAAGTTCTTCAATTTGTTGACTAATATCTCTTGTAGACATTCCCCTTGCATATAGAGCTATAACTTTTTCCTCAATTCCGGAAACATTACGCTGATATTTTGGGATAATTTTAGGTTGAAATTCTCCTTTACGATCTCTAGGCACTTGTATATCAATTTCACCAAACTCACTTTTTATTTTTTTTGGTGTATAACCATTACGGCTATTATCGGTATTTTTATTTGCCACATCATCTTTTGCATAACCCAATTCTGCTTCAAGTTCTGCCTCAAGCAGTTCTTGAATAATATCTTTAAAAATGTCTTTTAGATATGCATTTACATCTGATACGCTTTGGAAATTATTTTCCCGAACTAATTGCTTTATATGTTCTTTTGATAGTGTTGACATAAAATTCTCCTCCTTAGCTTTTCTTATTAGAAATTCTTGCCAAGAAGGAGAACATTCAATCTCTTATACACAAGATTTTTTACATCCTCAGTATGGGAAGAAGTTTACCAAACTGTTTAAAACGGTCACAGTAGATAATGGAACAGAGTTTCTGGACAGCAAAGGGCTTGAGGCATCAGTGCTTGTTCCTGGTAAGATGAGGTTAAAGATATATTATGCACATCCATACAGTTCATGGGAACGAGGGTCGAATGAAAACGCTAATAAGCTGATTCGACGATTTATTCCTAAAGGGACGGATATAGGGAAACTAACGGAGAAAGAGATAAAAAGGATTGAGCACTGGATGAACAATTACCCAAGGAGAATATTTGGTTATCGAACTGCGAATGAAATGGCAAAGATTGTGGTCGCTTAAAACAGGGTTCTGTAAGATTTTGTAAGGCAATTAAACTTGCAATTTAAAGCTGTTAGACCATCGCTTGTTACAATGTCGTATACATATATTGTTTTTCCTTCTATATTTGAAACAGATTTTGTTTTTACTCTGCCAAGCTCATCGTAAGTCCTTTCTACAACTTCAGGTGTTGTTGTTGAAGAGGTTATTACCGACTTCAGTTGATTTCCGACAGGGTCATATTCATAGTTTTTCTTTGTATAGCTTTGTTCTGAACCGTTTGTTAATACTGCATTCTCTTCTGTCACCAAACCTTGTGGGTTGTATATGTATTGGGTTATAATGTTTTTCCTATCGGTTACTTGTCTTAAACTTCCGTCGGCATTGTATTCATATTTTACAACATTGTCTGAATTTCCAGGATATTCTTTCTCCTTTACAAGATTTCTTGCATTGTAATGGAGAATATTTGTTCTGATGCCGTTAATCTCCTGGGTCTTCATGTTTCCGTTCTTGTCGTAGGCATATTTAGTAGTATCAGTTAGTTTATATACATCTTCCTCTAATTTCTCATAAGAACTTACGCCTGTTAGATTATTTTGCTCATCATATGTGTATACAGTAACATTTTCTCTTCCGTCTATAACATAGGCAACATTACCCACAGCATCATAGAACTGCTGAGTTACAATATATACTCCTGTTTCACCTTTTTGCTTTGTAACACTTACTTTGCCGTCCTTATTGTATTCAAAGATCTTCTTGTGATCTTCTCCATCGTAGGATTCTATTTGAGCACTGTTTCTGTTATAGTTTATCTTTTCAATCGCATTTCCGGCAGGGTCAATTTTACATACGAGTCTTCCAATCCTATCGTATTCGTAGGAATATACACTGTAAGCTGTTTTTGTTGTGTTGTTAACAGTATCTTTTTCTGTTACTATGGTAACTTCATGTATGACATTGCCGTTTTTATCGTAATAATTTAATGTTTCATGGGTTGATGTACGGCTTGTACTGTCAAGCCCTGTAGCCGGATCAATTAATTTTACATTATTTATTACGCTTTTTGTCAATCTTCCAAGCTCATCATATTCAAACCTTGTTACTGTGTTATTTGCATCGATTTGATACTTCACATTTCCATATAAATCATACCAATAACGTGTTTCCGTTTCATTAGCATCTTCCCCTTCTGTGCCGTATATCTTTTCACTTAATACACGACCAAAGAGGTCATATTCATATTCTTTAACATTTCCGACACTGTCTTTTTGATATGTTAAGTTCCTCATTGAATCATACTTAAATACCACAGTGTTTGTAGGTATTGATGCGTCTCCGGGATAAGTAACACTCCTTAAATCTCCAAGGCTGTTGTACTCATAAGAGGTCTCATTTCCATTGGCATCTACAGTCTTTTTAATATTTCCTGCATAGTCATAATACTCATTAATAATCCTATATTCAGTTCTAAGTCCTTTTCTGTGTCCACAGTGACATTACAGCCATTAATTTTTATTTCCAGTGTACCTTTTTCGGAGTGCTCCGGTTTCTGGGCAAGTTGCAGCCATCCTCTGGGTACATCGGTTTTTGATTCTTTTACTTCTTCAACTACTGTACACTTTACTTCATTGACTTTTTTCTGCCAATAGTAATATGTGGCTTTGCTTACTCCATTCGTTCGGCAAAACTCTTTGATACTTTGCCCACTTTCAAGCCGGGTTTGTATTAATTCCGCCCACTTTGATAATTGTTGTTCAGTTGTTACTTTTTCCATGTCTATACAATTACTCCGTTCATTCTTTTTTACAGTGATTGTATCAACTTCGCACCTATTCTACTTTGTAATGATCTATTTTATGGTTACTTATATTCAGTTATACTTTCTGCGAATATCCTATTCCCGCAAACAGATGAATTAAGAAATACAAAGAGAAATGGTGCACATGGAATAACGATCACAAAAATCATGTAACCGTTTTTCAACACCTAATTTATCTATTTGGGCTGTTTTTTACATCATCAAAATTCTTTAACTTACTGTACCTGTAATTAAATGTATTTTGGATATATTATTTTCTTTACTTCATTCATCTTGTGTCTTACCACTTTCCTTGAATTCTCCAACTCTATAAATCCATTGTTTCCTTGTCTATCCTTTTATCATGAGATAAATCCCCACCTTCTTAAGCTAATTATTTCATAATAAATACATTAATTCTAGGCTTATAGTATTTGTTTTCATACTATTTGCAATTTTTCTAGCAACTGATACCACTTGCTATTTATCCCACTTGGTGTTATATCAATAAATTTCTTTCCAAAAACATAATCTTTTATAAATTCATCAAATCTACCTAAGCAATTTCCTTTTTGAAATCCAGGTGGAGTTTCAATATATATCCATACATTTCCATCATCCTTATTAATAACCAAAATATCGTAAAGAATTTGCCCTATATATAACCAATTCTCAAATCCTGGAAGTTCCAGTATTAAATGTTGCGATCTCTCAATATCTTCAAATGATATAATATCTATCGGCCCACAACGTGCACCATTACATACTTTTAAGAAATCAATATATTCTTTTAAATAAATATTGTTAGTAGTAGCATCAGAATTTCCTTCATTTAATTCACCAATAGTTGGACCGTCAGGATGCGTATCAATTTCTTGCCTTACCCTAGATATAATATTTCTCAATTCATTATTCATTATTTTATCACCTTTCTACCACTATTTTTACCCTAATACTATATGGTATATCATTATAGTTAAGTTGTCTATGAATCTGGTCAATACCTATATTTCTATTTGTAAAAGCGTCTAAATACCTCAAATTATCGATGGTATCAGGCCCACCTAGTTGAAGTTCCCAAGTATGGTCAATCTGCATTTTTGTTCGATCAGTTATTTTCTTTATTAATTGTTTGGCAAATTGAGGGTTGTTTTTACCATATTGTGTCCATATCCTATCAATCATATTTTGTCTATAAGCATCAGCTATAGCCCTATCCCTACTTGTAATCCTTGTTTTATATAGCATATTTCTGTCACTTAATTCTTGAAGTTTTGCCATTTTTCTTTCAAATTGAGCCCTAGGCATGCGTTTGTCATATTTCACCAAAACTTCTGCATACTCACCTAACTCATCTGACTTAAGTATTGCTTTGTTTCTAACTCCACCAGATCCCGTTTTCCCACCAGTTTTAATAGCAGCATATCCTGCTTTAACACCTTGCTTCACTGCGTTAGCAAAAACTTGTGCTTTTGTAGTAGCATTTAAAGTAACACCCATGCCAGTGTCTGCTACAAGTACTGATGAATTTTGCATTGCTGCTTTATATGCAGTGTATCCTACTCTACCAGCTTTTCCTAATGTACTTGCCATTTTTGCTCCCGCTATACCAGTCATTACAGTATTGGTAGCAGCAGATAAATATTCTACATTATCTTGAAGGCTTGCATCAGGATTTAGGAAAAAGTTACCTGCTTTTTTTATGTTAAATGTTGTTCTGATATCGTTTCCAATTCCATTAATAATATTGCCTGGTATGCTTGCCCAAAATTGATTATTTTCCTGTACTTTATATCTTACTTGGGCATATGTTTCATCATCAACCAGCCCCAACATATTTCCTACGGCGTATATTCTATTTAGGTCATTATATATTCCAGTTTCTACACCTTTTGCCCCAAGTGCTACTATACCTTTTACTGTATTAACAGAATATACTGAAACAGCTTCTGCTTTTATTCCAACATACTTAATAGCTTTATATGCTTTGGAATCCTCCTTAATTCCAAGTGTCTCTGTGATAAAAGGTTTTATAACTGTTTGGTTATTTTCTTGCCATTGTGCAACAGGGTCTTTGAATGCGTCACCAACTTCAGCCATTCCATAAGCAATGCCAGTCACAACATTTGTGTAAATATTATCATCGCCATATTCATAAATAAGTTTAAATGCTTCGTCCCGTTCTTCCTGTGATGCAAGGAATAGTATTCTAAATGCATCTTTGTATTCATTAAATTTATTTGATATCCAACTGTGTCCTGTTGGGTCATAGTATATCAGCGGATTATTGGCACAATAGGTGTACAAATTCAAACTCAATGGGTCATTTACATCACCAGTATATGTATCTTCCTGCAAGAACCTTGCAATTTTTGGGTCATACATACGAGCGTTTAAATAATAGAGCCCTGTTTCTGAATCATACTGATAACCGGCATATAGGATAGAGTTTTTATCCTTTGCTGCACCAGTTGATTCTATTATGTTACCAAAAGCATCATAGTAGTAGATAGCATCAATATTACCAGTTGCAACATTAATCAATGCCGTTACATCGGCATGACCGTTGTACATGTAATAGTATGACTCGCCAGCAACTGTTCTCATTATCAGATTGGTACCGTAGATATTTCTACCCTCTTGGTTTCCTGCTGCATTTACTTCCAAAACAACCTTGTCATAATCATATATATATCTTGTCAAAGAACCATTTACATTCTTGCTTACCCTGTAGCCTTCAGCGTTATAACCATATTTAACACCATCTGCGGATATAAGCTGATTAAATTCGTCGTAAGCAAAAATTGTAGTTATACCGTCTGTTTCTGTTTTTATTTGATTACCGTTTGCATCATAAGTATAGTTAGTTATTGAAGCTACAGTTCCGCCTACTTTCACAATTACAGACTTTAATTGATTTAAGTCATAGTTGTAATTGTAAGTATGCTCTTCTGTAATTATACCATTTTCTTTTATTGTTACGTAATTTCTATTTCCTAATTTATCATAGATATATTCAGTCGTCTTTCCTATATATTCTTCATTCACTTTTTTCAAGCGGTTGAGATTATCATAGGTATAAGATGTTCTTCCTTTTTTATCTTCTTTTGAAAGCATG
The DNA here is from genome assembly GCF_000237085.1 of Acetivibrio clariflavus DSM 19732. GTDB lineage: Bacteria > Bacillota > Clostridia > Acetivibrionales > Acetivibrionaceae > Acetivibrio > Acetivibrio clariflavus. The sequence goes on from NC_016627.1 coordinate 2,867,322, forward strand.
TTGCCGTTTGCATCATAGGTGTAGACATAGCTTTCAAAGGCTACCCCATTATTATCTTTATTTACAAGGGTTTTAAGCCTTCCATCCGGATAATATGTATAATCTTCCCTCGCTCCTCCGGCATAGATAACACTCTTTGCTGCACCGTTTTTGTGATAATCATATTCTGCTATGTTTGCTGCATTTATATCACCGTTTTTCACAAAGGCCAATCTTCCAACAACATCATATACTTTTGTAGTTATGTTGTTTTTCTGGTCAATAGAAGTCTCTGCTGTTAGACCATCGCTTGTTACAATGTCGTATACATATATTGTTTTTTCTTCAATATTTGAAACAGCCTTTGTTTTTACTCTGCCAAGCTCATCGTAAGTCCTTTCTACAACCTCAGGTGTTGTTGTTGAAGAGGTTATTACTGACTTCAATTGGTTTCCTACAGAGTCATATTCATAATTCTTCTTTGTATAGCTTTGTTCTGTGCCGTTTGTTAATACTGCATTCTCTTCTGTCACCAAACCTTATTGGTTATATATGGTCTGCTCCATCAGCTATATGTCTCATCATAATGTTTTCAACACCTTCATTAATCCTGCAAGGGATGCTGGATTGAAATCACCCGGAACTATCACCCTAATATTGTCGATAAATATTTGAAATTCAGAAGAATGTGTTTGAACTTGTTTTGTTGTGTTAGATTTTGAAAGTTCCTCTTTTTCTTCACAGGATGTCTTTTCAACTCTATCAGTAGTTCTATTAGATTGCAGCATAACTTCAGCAAATTGTGTTTTGGGCGAAGGATTTTCTTCTGGAATACTAAACCTTTTTATCCAGTAACGAAATGTGATGCTTTTTAAACCGGCCTTTCTACACCAAGCATTAACGCTTAATCCACTTTTTTTGTAATCATCAAACCTAGCCTTCCATTCTTTTTTTAATTGCAGGTCTCTAACTGGCACTAGAACCCCTCCCAACTTGTATTTATTATTCTTAATAATTCTATCAATAGGCATTTGTAAAACGCCATAAGCCGCATAAATACGGCATTTTTTACTCTAATAAAGAACAACTCCTCACCGATTTGTGGTAAAATTGAGTTGACAAGAAACAATTCAATCACACCTCGGAAAGGAGTTGTACTATTATGATATCATACAAACAGCTTTCTTTGGCAGATATTTTTACAGATTGCCAAAATATTTTTGATAATGACAAACCTGAATTCTTGTCACTTCTTGAAAAACATATTAATCTCAGTGAAGTTGTTCCAACTTCATTTAAAAACCATTTTTATGCTTCAACGGGAAGACCCCGCAAATACTCTTTGAACGCTATGCTCTGGGCACTCATCATTCAACGTATATTCTCTATACCCACAGACTCACTTTTAATCCTTTTTCTTAACTACTCTAAAGACCTGCGTGAATTCTGTGGCTTTGATAAAGTTCCTGATGCTTCTAAGTTCACCCGCTTTAAGCAAAATTTTGTTATGGACTTACAGTTGTTCTTTGATCGTCTTGTTGATATCACTGAGCCCATTTGCCAAGAGATTGACTCCGTACGTGCTTCGATGTCTATTTATGATTCTTCTGGCATTGAAGCCTTTGTTGCTGAAAACAATCCCAAATATGCCAACCGCATTATCAAACAACTGAAATCTTATGCAAAAGTTGTTGTTTATGATAAAAACTATGACCCTTACAAGGCTGCATATCGTTTAATGCCTTCATGTGCTTCTGCTAATCCTCAGATTAAGCAGCTTTTTATTAACGGCCATTTCTGCTATGTTTTCAAATTTGGCATCATTACCAATGGCCTTGGTATCGTTAGGGATATATCCTTTTACAATGAGGATTTCTTTAAGAATCATCCTGACATTGTCGTCGGTAAAAAATCTAATTCACCAGATGAGGATAAATCCGTACATGATGCTCGTTTACTCATACCAGTTTTAAAAGATTTCTTTGTTAAGCATCCACTTATTAATCCAAAAACTTTCCTTGGTGATTCTGCCTTTGATTCTGTTGCTATCTATAAAGCCTTGTTTGATGAACTACATTTTACTAAAGCTTATATCCCTCTTAACCAACGTTCAAACCTGAAAAACAAGGATTATACTATTAGCAAAGATGGTTTCCCTTGTTGTCCTCATGATCCTTCACTTACTCTGAAGTATGAGGGTACATCAAAGCTTAGGAGCGGTATCACTCGATATAAATTTGTCTGTCCTAAGGTTAAGTGGCGCAAAGGTGGTAATGGCAAATATCAGCGGCATTGCTGCTGTGAAAATCCCTGTACGTCCTCCTCATGTGGTCGTATGATTTATGTTTATCCTGAAAAAGATCTTCGTGCTTATCCTGGAGTTATTAGAGGAACCAAGGAGTGGGATTCTACTTACAAAATCCGTTCTGTGGTAGAGCAATCCATTAACCACTTCAAAGAAAATCTATGTGTTGCTGGTCGCAGAACCCAGAATGAAAAAATATAATGACCCCCATTGTCAAGACAAATTTTTAGCTTTTCTAAGTTAGATTCTCCTTTCTATGTTTTTGTATAATATCTACCTTAAGGTACTCTGTCGGATGGATGTCAAGGGCGAGCATATGCGAGTTCATCTTGCCCCTTGACATCCAATGGTTATATATCCTTTTGATTCCCGGTCTGTTATGACAGACCGGCTGCCTTCCGGCGAGGACGGGGTTTGGGGCAGAGCCCCAAGGTTTTATACTACTGCCTTAATCTCTTTGTTAATCCCAAAATAATATTCTGACGGCGTTTTATAGCCTAGTGACTGATGTGGTCTCTTGTTGTTATAATATTCAATATATTCCCTCGTTTTTTGCCGAAGTTGCTGACCCGTTTCACAATCTTCATGATAAAGCATCTCCCACTTGTAAGTTCGAAAAAAACGCTCTATCCTTTGATTATCCAAGGCTCGTCCTTTCCCATCCATTGAAATTTTTATATTATTACTCTTTAGTAATTTTATGTAATCCTCACTGGCAAACTGTTTACCTTGATCGCTGTTCATAATTTCAGGTTTACCATATCGTTTGATTGCCTTTTTTATCGCTTCTAATACAAATGTCCTATCTAAAGTATTTGATAACTCAAATCCAACAATATACCGGGAATACCAGTCTATTATAGCTACCATATACATAAATCCACGTTTAAGACGGCAATATGTTATGTCTATAGACCATACCTGGTTGGGATGATCTATATTTAAGTCTCTTAGCAAATACGGGTACAAATATTTGTTATGCAGACGTCTGCTAAGATTAGGCCCGGGACAGAAACCGTGAATCCCCATTTCCCTCATATATCGCCGTGTACGCTTCCTATTGATTTGTATGTGGTAATCCCGGTGTAGGATATTTGTCATCCTGCGATAGCCATATTCCGGATGAACCGTGTATACCTCATCAATAATACGTTTTATTAGATATTCCTCATCTGTTACCGGTACTGGCTTGTAGTAAAGGCTTGTACGATTAATACCTAACAGTTCAGCTTGCCTTTTTATGCTTAATTTCTTTTCTTCTCTCTCAATCATCTTCATGCGGTCTTCCCGGGACTTAGAGTCGGCCAGATTTTTTTTTAAGCCAGGCAACTTCATATGAAAGTTGGCCAATTTGCTTAAGCAGTTCGTCCTTCTCCTTCTCATACGACTGTTTGACCTTCTCTACTTCATCAGTTTCCTTACTGAAAACTCTGCCTGCATTGCTTATAAATTCTGCCTTCCAGCGACTTAGCTGATTAGGATGAATTTCATATTCGGCAGCTATCTCATTCAGCGTCTTTTCTTCCCTTAAGACCTCAATCACTATTTTTGCTTTTTCTTCTGGTGTAAACTTTCTTCTCGTTTTCATATTTCTATTCTAACTTATTTTGACCGTTTTGTCTGTCTTAATTTATGGTATCATTATAAAACCTTACACGCTGATTTATTATTAGCTGGTATTACACAACTGATTACTGTTATCCTAGCTGATAAGATCCATCGCCACGAATATATACGGAGTATAAAACCACTAATTGTATAAACCACAATATTAACTTTCTTCTATACATGCAGGATTTATTTCCTGTACCCTTTTTTACCTTAGTTTCTATAGTTCAACTTATTTAATTATCAAAACTTACTCTTGAATTTGTTAACGGTAATTTATGACTTTTATCACCTCGGTTTTTATTTCGTTTCGCAATTATCTAAATTCTATCAAGTATGGGAGGGGGTTACACTACGGTATTTGTTCCACCGCTTACTATTCATAGGAATTTACACTGTAGCAAATTTCAAAAAAACCGGGTTTACTCCCAGTTTATATATATTTCCAATATTTTAATATCATTTATTCTTCTTTTGTCTATAATATATCAAACCCAAGACAAGTATTATAAATAGCCAAAACATTATGTATGGATTCATTTTAATTACACCTCATTACTCTGTATTTAAATTTTTAAGTAAACCTTAAATATTATTGCATTTGCTTATAAAAGCTAGTTGACTCCAAATCCCATCAACTCTATAACATCATTGCACTTATTACAACTATAACACTACAAGACATTTCATTATATGAGTTAATTCTTTGAATCATGGGTATCTACATATACTCCAGTAAAAAACCCAAACTCTAACTGAGGCAATGCCATTAATTCTGTCTTTCCATGAAATGGATGTCAATCAAGTTCCTTCACGTGCATTAAGTGATTAAAATATGGATCCATTCCGACTCATATTGACAAAGATCAAATTTTATAATGCAAATATGAGCCATAAGCATATGTGTTTATCAAAAAATTTCCTAACTATAACTTCTATTTTCTAAATTCTATAGGCTTTTTTTATGGATATAAAACAATAATTCTTAATTATTCTTGGAGAATTTTAGTTTTCAATTTTATCTAAAAGTCGTATCAACACATGACTTATATTGTACTAATTGATCCATATAAAAATTTTGAAGTCGACACCACGAATTTAGTTTTTCGCCTGTTCAAAGTTAATATTAATTTTTTCAATCCCAAATCCACTTATGTATAGATTCTCCATCATATGCTATAAATTTTAATATAGCTGCAAGACGGTAATCTACCGTAACATCATTATAAAGACCACCTCCTTCTATTCCTTCGCCACCACTATAGAAAGAGTCATTTTTACGTTTAAGAAATAAGTCTTCTGCATGCTTAACTAGATCATTAGTTTTATTAACGTCTTTATTAAATAAAAGTTGACTGTAAATCTTATAAGTTTGAATACATAAGTTTATTCGTTTATTTGGTTTTAAGTTATTTAAAATATTATCCCATTCATCCTTGTTATGTTTGCCCATAAGACTTTTAGCTAATTCAAAGTTTAGCAATCTGTAAAACTCTTCACCCTCTAAGCTATACTGAGGAAATTCAAAAGGTTTGTTAATTAAGAATGCTATACTAGAAGCAATTTCAATAAAAAAGTCATCTGAAATATTCTCAGAGCCTAAAGACATTAAATCTTCTATAGCTGTATTTGCTACATTTATTGCATCTGAAAAATATTGTACCGGACTTCCAGTTTTTATTCTCCAAGATATTAATCCCTGCATCACCCTACATTTAAAGCTCTGCCAATAGTTAACTGAAACAAGGTGAAATTCTCCTTTTTGTTTACCAATAATAATACCATTTTGACTGTTTTCAAATCTTGTTTCCAAAGAATCTATCATTTCTATAGGAGTCATTGCCATATATTTTTCCCTCTTTCCAATAATATATTTATCATTATTTTTTAATAGCTTTTACTCTTGGCCAACCTAAAGGTAATTCGAAGAGTCTTTCTGATCTATAAAGACTTGCAAAGCTCTCTAGATTACCTGCATAAGCTTCAAGTAATAGTTGGTTAACTAAATCATTATGTATACCATCGCCAAAGTCTAAATACTTTTCTAGTCTGTCTATATTATAACGTAAAGAGCCTTGGCGTAGTTTATTGATATCTTTTTTTAGCAATGATAAGTACCTACCATGTTTAGCCTCAACAACTGCATACTTAGTACCGTTTGAGAATATAAGATCAAGCCCCTGATTGCCTTTGTAATGTAAAGAAACATCTTGGAGTGAATATCCCAATCTTTTCATCTCTCTTTGAGCATAAACGACTCCTTTAGCTTCTTGAAGAGCAGCTTTATTGATAGTACCATCTGCCCTAATATAATTCGTTTTTCTAACAGCATTTAATAAGGCATCTCTTTGTCCAGGCTCACCATATTTAGCAAGGCGAGGATTTCTCATAGCACCAAGTGAGCCAGCAGGTTCAATCCAATTATCTAATTTGCTACTGTCTAATACCTTATCTAGTTTTTTCATTCCTTTTCCAACATCATATAAGTCGTCCATTAAGTTAGTAGCATCTAACGCTTTATCAAGCCGTTTCATTCCTGCCCCAGCATCATATAATTTGTCTATTAAATTAATTGCCTCAGCCATCTTATCGACTTTTCTTATCTGAGTTAATTTTGCTGCGGCTGCTTCAGGAGCTCCTATAAATGATGCAACATTAAGAGTGACATCTGTAATAAAAGCTGTTTTTTCTCTTAAGCTCTTACTATTGAAGTCATTTATTGCTTGTGTAGCCATTTCACTGGTCGTTTGAGCTACTATATCTCTATTATTTATTGCCCATTGGACATCAGTTTTGAACTGCTGAACCCCTTCGTTTATAGTTTCGGCAACTATATCTCTATTATTATAAGCCCACTTTACATCATTAGCAAAGTTAATAGTTCCTTGCTTTATGTTAGAAGCTGTTTCAGAGACATAAGATACTGTTCCACTAGCTAAATATTCGCTATTATTATAAGCCCAATTAACATCATTTACAAAATCACCAACAGATTGGTAAGTATTGCCTGAAACATATCTCATTGTTCCATCAGCTATACCAATAACTACTTCTTTTGCATCGCTTGCAAATTTCTTCCATTCTTCTCTACTAAAGACATTGAAATGTCCTGTTGGATCATAGTATATCAATGGATTATTGGCACAATATGTATACAGGTTTAGACTCAACGGATCATTAGGATCACCGGTATACGTGTCTTCCTGCAAGAACCTTGCTACTTTAGGGTCATACATTCTGGCATTGAGATAATACAATCCTGTTTCAGAATCGTATTGATAGCCTGAATATAATATTGAGTTCTTATCCTTAGCAGCACCAGTTGATTCTGTTATATTACCAAATGCATCATAGTAGTAGGTAGCATCAATATTACAAGTTGCAGCATTAATCAATGCGGTTACATCGGCATGTCCGTTGTACATGTAGTAGTATGACTCACTATCAACAGTTCTCATTAGCAGATTGATGCCGTAAATATTTCTGCCCACTTGGTTTCCGGCAGCATTGACCTCCAACACTACCTTGTCATATTCATATATATATCTTGTCAAAGAACCATTTACATTCTTGCTTACTCTGTAGCCTTCTGCATTATAGCCATATTTTGCACCATCTGCATTTATAAGCTGGTTAAATTCATCGTAAGCATATGTAGTTTTCTCTCCGTCTGTAACTGAGCTTGTCAGATTACCGTTTGCATCATACTCATAATTTGTTGTTGAAATTGCTACTCCGTTTTTCTTTGTAATTACAGACTTTAATTGATTTAATTCAAGGTTATAATTATAAACTTCTTCTATTATTATACCATTTTCTTTTATTGTTGCCGTACTTCTATTTCCTAACTTATCATAGGTATACTCAGTAACTTTTCCGCTATATTTCTCATCCACTGTCTTCAAGCGGTTGAGATTGTCATAGGTATAAGTCGTTATTCCTTTTTTATCTTCTTTTGAAAGCATATTGCCATTTGCATCATAGGTATATACATAGCTTTCAAAGGCTACACCTTTATTGTCGGTATTTACAAGGGATTCAAGTCTTCCGTCCGGATAATATATATAGTCTTCCCTTGCACCACCGGCATAAATTACACTCTTTGCTGCTCCGTTTTTGTAATAGTCGTATTCTGCTATATTTTCTGCGTTGATATCACCGTTTTTCACAAAGGCTAGCCTTCCGGCTTTATCATATACTTTTGTGGTTATATTGTTCTTCTGGTCAATGGAAGTCTCTGCTGTTAGTCCATCGCTTGTTACAATGTCATATATGTACAGTATCTTTCCTTCTACATTTGAAACACCTTTTGTCTTTACTCTGCCCAGTTCATCATAAGTTCTTTCTACTACTTCAGTGGTTGTGGAAGATGTCAATATTGACTTCAATTGATTTCCGACAGCGTCATATTCATAGTTTTTCTTAGTATAGCTTTGTTCTGTTCCGTTAGCTCCTATCTGTACTGCTTTTTCTTCTACAACTAAGCCTTGTGGGTTGTATTTGTATTGAGTTTTAATGTTTTTCCTGTCAATTACCTCTTTTACATTTCCATCGGCATAGTAGTAATAACTTACAATATTATTTGATGTTCCGGGATATTCTTTTTCCATTACCAGGTTTCTCGCATTGTAATTGAATTTATTTGTTTCGATTCCATTAATTTCCTGGCTCTTCATATTTCCGTTTTTGTCATAGATATATCTTGTGGTATCGGTTAGTTTGTATACCCCTTCCTTTACTTTTGCATAGGAACTTACACCGGTTAAATTGTCTTGCTCATCATAGTTGTATACCGTAATATTTTCTCTTCCATCTATAACATAGGCAACATTGCCTCTTGCATCATAGTACTGCTGTTTTACTATATATTCTCCCGATTCATTTCTTTGTTTTGTCACAATTAATTTTCCGTCTTTATTGTATTCAAATATCTTTTTATGGTCTTCTCCGTCATAGGACTCAATTTGAGCACTGTTTCTGTTGTAGTTTATTTTTTCAATTACATTTCCCACAGGATCAATTTTGCTCACAAGTCTTCCCATGCCATCGTATTCATAGGAATTCACGCTGTAAGATGACTTTGCAGTGTTGCTGACAGTATCTTTTTCCGTTACTTTTGTAACTTCATGTAGTACATTGCCGTTTTTATCGTAGTATTTTAATGTTTCATGGGTTGATGTACGGGTTGTACTGTCAACTCCTGTAGCAGGATCTATTAATTTAACATTATCCACTACACTTCTTGTAAGTCTTCCCAACTCATCATATTCATATTTTGTAACGGTATTATTGGCATCTATCTTGTACTTAACGTTTCCATACAGATCATACCAATAACGTACCTCTGTTTCATTGGCATCTTCCTCTTCTGTGCCATATACCTTTTCGCTCAATACACGGCCAAAGAGGTCGTATTTATATTCTTTTACATTTCCGACACTGTCTTTTTGATAGCGTAAGTTACCCATTGAGTCATACTTATACACTACAGTATTAGTAGGTATTGATGAATCTCCCGGATAAGTTACACTCCTTTGCAATCCAAGACTGTTATACTCATAGGATGTCTCATTTCCGTTTGCATCTGCTTCTTTCTTAATATTTCCTGCATAGTCATAATATTCAGTCTTTAGCCTATATTCGGTATAGATCGGGTTGTCCACGTTATCTATAACCATTACATCCAATTTTCTGTTTACATCATCATAGAGGTATTTTGTAATGCTGTAATACAAGCCGGACACCTGTACTGGTGTGTTCACATTTTCAATTATCAACGTTTTATTCAATCCATGGGCTGTCGTTTCACCAACTACTCTTCCCAGACCGTCATAACTGTATTTCCGATTGAAATTCATACCGTTAGCTCCTGTAAATTCAGGATTCTTAACGGTTTCCAATTGGTTTGCAAGGTTATAGGTATACTCTACACCATAGGCATCATTGATTAAATCTTCAACAGCTACTGATTTCTGTTGATTTACAGCATCCTCATAAGCCTTATTATATGCCTCACCATCAACCTTTTTTATTACATTTCCGTTGGCATCATATTTATATGCCTCAATTACAATGTATCTTTCGTTTTCATTAAAATTACCGGTACTTCCATTGTAGTTTTTGATTTTACCACGGAATGCCTTTAAAATAAGCCTTCCCTGCTTATCATATATATACTCTATCTTGTTAGTTGTACCTGTTGCCAGAAGTCCTTGTCCATCTTTGTATCCTACATAATTCTCAGGCGTTACCTCAGCAACTACTCTTCCTGCCAAATCATATTCATAGGCTGTGGTTAAATCCTGGGTTTTTACTGTTTCTTTATTGGTATTACGGTTAAATTCTTTTGTGGTAATACCTTTTTGAATGGTCTTTTCCAACAAACCACGGCTGTTATATTGGTTTTGCTCGCTTGAAAGTAATTTCCTTCCGGTTTCGTTATGCGCATAAACACTTGTACCGGTTACCTTACCCTCCCAGTTATAAGTCATGATCTTCTCAATCGTCGTTTCAAAGCCGGAGCCATTTATATCGCTTATATCTTTGTCATTTACAGTTTGCTTTCCTACACGACCCAGACTATCGTAATAGTATTTTACTGTTTGTGTATTTGGACTAATTACTGTTCCTGGATTTCCAGCCTTATCAAAATTAGTGTAGGTAGTGACTATTGCGCTGTAGTTCTCATAATCCGGATTATATCCGTAATTCTCATTTTTTGTACTTTCAGTAAACAAATCGCTGTATGCAGTTATTTTTTCTCTTTCGTTAACATACAAGTCTTTTTCCAAATCTTCATTGCTGATGAGCACAGCAGTCTTCTGAGGTTTACCATACATGTTGTAATCCAGATATACATTTATATTTTGCTTGTCTGAATCAAAAATTGCCTTTTCTTCTACCAGATTTCCGTCCTTGTCATATCTGTACTCTGTAACTTTTTCCATGGTACTCTTAATAGGAGTGTTTGCAGTATCTACACCGTAAGAGCTTATTCTCTTTACCTTATTGTTGTCATAATACTCATATTTAGTTTCAATGTACCGAACTTCAGTACTTTCGTCCTTTACTTTTATACTTATTTTGCCGTCGTCTCCCTCTGTTATTTCAACAAGATCGGCGTAAGTAGTTTCGGCAACTTTTCTTCCACTTAAATCATATGTAGTTTTTGAATAGGAATATTTTATATTGCCGTTTACTTCAGTTACAGGTACAAATTTTTCATCATAAACCATTCCGGGGTTTGTACTGTCATATTTGTTATATGTGTAGTAGGTACTATTACCCCTTGGGTCTGTAACTTTTCTTACTTTTCCATCCTTGTAGTACTCTGTTTTGGTAAACTCTTCAACATCTCCCTCGGTCGGATTTGTAACTTTTACTATCCTTCCGGCATAATCCATCAGGTATTTTGTATCGGCTGTTTTATATTTTGTTTGATTATTTTCCTTATAGCTTGATAAATATTTGGTTTGTACTTTCTCAGTTCCATAAGTACCATTATCCAGATTAACATATTCATTATATGTGTACTTCTCTAAAAGAGTAGAACCAAAATATATTGCTGTAACCCTTCCCAATCCATCATAGTTATAGACATAGGTACCACCGGATGGGTTGATTTCTTTTTCAAGATTTCCTTCCCCATCATAGGTATAGCTGTATACATAGCTATTTACCGAGCCATCTACATTTTTAACATATTGAGTATGTTTCAAAAGTCTGCCATAAGCATCGTAGTCATATAAATCCGACACCGTGCCGCTGTAACCTGTTCCATTGTCGTATGCAGGATCATACATTAGAGAATTTATCTCTTGTTTCTTGCGGCCATCATAATCGTAAAACATTCTGGTGATGCTAGGTTCCTCACCGTCGGCTATCCTTGTAATTTTCGTAATGTTATTCATTTTGTCATATTCATAGATGGTCTTATTTCCCAAATCTGTTGTTTCACTTTCAACTCTGAAACAATTGTCATAGGTATATTGCAATGTATTTATGCCATTTGATGAAGATTTCAGCATTCCGTTGTCATAATACTCATACTCTGTATATGTGCCGTTTGGATTTATTATTTTTTTCACTAAACTCTTTATTTTTGTGTCTTCATACTCGTAAGTAGTTATAGCAGTTTTATCTTTGTCAAAAATACTTACATCTGTTACATTTTTTATTGGATTTTCAGGGTCAACAGGTAGCACCGGCTTGATTATATTCTTAAGTCTTTTTATATCATTGCCTAAAGTTTCATAGTAATAATAGGTCAGGTAATTCATTTCATCAATCACATATTGAAGATCGCCGTTTTCATAGTATTTATAACGTTTAACAGTATCGTCGGGATTTTTTACTAATATTACGTTTGATTTTTCATCAGTCTCAATAATTGTCTTATTTACTGCCTTCTTTCCATTTTCTGTTTCTATAATCTCTGCTGTTTCAAATTTCTGCGGCAGATTGTTTTCCCATAACTTTCTGTTTTCTTCTTTTCTGAGCATCTGGTCGGTAAAATAAGTTGTATCCACATAGTTATTGCCTGATAACAGATAATATTTCGTTTCAGTCACCTTTTCTATCGGGTCAATAACTCTTATAGGCCTGTCAGGGAAATTTATATTATATATCTCTTTTGTCAAATCCCCTCTTCTGTTGTAGTACTGACGGCTTACTTCAAGACCGTTTGTTGTCATCTCCGATGTATCATCTATGCTTAAGTCCGTATATAGATAATAGGATGCCTTATTATTGCTGTCCACCTGTTTGATAATTCTACCCAATCCATCATAGAAATTTGTGTAAAGAGCTATTTCATTATTGTTGTCATCAACCTTTTTTATAGTTTTAATTTTATTTTTTGAACCTTCGCCTTCGTTATAATATTCATATTTAGTTACTTTGTCATTCAGATTTTTTACAGAGGTAAGCTTACCATCAGTGTAACTATAAGTAACGCTTCTTCCTGCTTTGTCACTGATACTTTTCAGCTTTCCGCCTTCATATTCCAATGTAAGTGTTCTTCCGATTTCATTACCTGTTGCATCGCAATCAAATATCTTTTTAAGCTTGCCGTTTTCATAATAGAATTTAATTCTGTTTCCGTATCTGTCTTCCTGATAGGCAAGTTTTCCTGTATCGGCATAATATAAATATACCGTTTGATCTTTTTTCTTAAGTTTGTACATTGATATACCATCTACAGTTGTCTTAGTTAATTCATCGAAACATCCCACCGGAGCTTTGTAGTTTGCACCGTCAGCTGTAAACACAATTTTTGTACCGGTAGGATAGGTGACTTCAATTCCAGGGACTTTTTCCAAATAGTATGCGCATACCCAACCTGTTTGATTGTTAGGAGTTATTACCTCATACCAATCGGAATGACCGGGCCAATTAATTACTCTTCCTGTATGCCTCAAAATTGTTCCGTTGGCAATTCCTCGGATAATTGGCCAGTCAGTGGGGTATGCATCTCCGATATTACTTGGTGCTTTTCTTAAATTCAAACTGGAGGCTTTTACCCTATAAGTATTGGAGTCCACTTTTTTTATAAAGGTCTCAAAGCTCATGCGCCAGCCATTTCCAATCACCAATTCGTCTTCTGTGTCTGCATCGCTTGAATTGTAACTTCTCACAACCTCAACATTCATATAAGGCCCTTCAAGACTAATATCCACTGATTGGGTCAAATAATTACCGGTAAGCACGTTTGCACCATTAGAATCATACTGAGTTCCTCTTCCTTCTGTTCCGTTATAGTCAGCCCCGAAGGTTGTACCTTTTATTTGATTGACCACATATTCACCGGCAGCACCTATGCATTTTGTACCATCGTTTCCGGCAGCAATAAATGCTCTTCCGAAAGCAGCAACAGCACCAAAAGATGTTCTTGCATACTGCAACGGTCTTAATCTGACTATGTTGTCATTTGGATCTTTGTCCGCTTCGATACTTAAGTAAGTGTTGGTTTGCGGGTCATATCGGTCAACGGCATTAGTCACCTTTGTTGTTGTCCCGTCAAAGGTTGTACCGCAGAACAGATATATTTTTCCGTCTATGCTCAATGCCTGCAAACCTCTGGTCTTTATTGGCAGTGAAGTTTTTTCCGTGCAAATACCGGTAGTTGTGTCATATTCTTCAACAATGTCAAGAATACCGTTTTCATTGTATCCACCAAATATGTAAATTTTCTTCCCATAAGTAGCCATACCGAAATCGGCACGGGGTATATTGGTATTGTCGGTAAGGGTTGTCCATGTGTTGTTTTCTATATCGTAGACTTCAATGGTGTTTAAGAAACCGGTTTCGTTAATTCCACCAACTACATAAATCTTGTTGTCTATTAATACTGCCTTTGCTTCACTTCTAGCTGTCGGCATTGGTGGAATTGAATCTCTGAATATAAATTCACCTATGGCCGGATTATACCTTTCAACGGTGTTGAAGTAGTTTGTTCCGTCAAATCCGCCAAATATGTAAATATCGTTGTCGGTTGCAGCTATGGCAAAATTGCTTTTGCCTGTCAGCATCTGTTTATCTGGGTCATCTATGTATTCTGTCCATTTATCCGCTATGTAATCATATTCGCTTACAGTATTTAGGTATTCGTTGTCGTCGGTTTTTCCTCCAAAGGCATATATCCGTCCGTTTACTTCTGCCATCCCCAAACCTTCCCTTGGAGGAATCAGGCTTGGTTTTGTGATTGTGGTTCCCGGGAGTGGATTAGAGTTTGTGTAGATAATTTCTAATTTTCTCCACGGTGTTGAAGTTGTCGGTTTATCCTTACTTAATATCATATATCCATATTCAATAGGCTTATTAATTATAAGTATATTAAACCTACTTAGTTTATTACTGCTACTACTTGAATTAGGAATCGGACTTTCAAAATCAATTATTTGAGTTTTCTCTCCACTCAGTAGTACTTTATGCGTTCCTGATGCTATAAAAGTATCTTCTAAATGATAAGAAGACGATGGATTCCATGGATCGCTCATTCCATAAAGATAATCTCTTTGAATAAAATCACCTTGTACTTCCAATACACCTGCTGTAAGATTATCATTTCTAGATGCCTGAATCTTAAAATTTTTTCTTACGAATACATAATCTTCTTCATATACCATATAGAGTTTTGCAGATCCATTTGGTATTATATAATCTCCATTTATCAAAAGTTTCCCTTTATTTACATAAAGTTCGCCAGTTTCCTGCAATAAATTTCCTTTTACTATCAATTCTCCATTGTTGATATTAACTTTTTTGACTATCTTCATATTCATATTTCCATTAATTAGGACAGTGTGCCCATTAATATCAAAAACACTATTAGCATCATCAATTGTAAGATCTCCATTCACTATTAAGCTTCCTTCAAGAGGATTAATAATCTTTTTCAGCTTTAAATTTGAATTTATAGTTCTTTGACATATAAAGGTATTTACAGATATTACAGAATCAAATCTAACATAATTATCCGTCCCCTTAACTTCCAAAATGTTGAAGTATGAAGAAGTATTCGAAAATTTTACAACTTGCTCTTTTAATCCACTTAATATTGTCTTATGCGATCCCTTAGCTACAAAATTATTCGTAGAACCATTTGAGGGATTTCGTTCCTGTGTGAAATCACCTTTTACCTCCAGAACCCCTGCTATCCAATTATCTTTATGACTAGTTGTTGCAATATAAAAATCACCTTCAACGCACACATAGTCCTCTTCATTTACCATATACATTATTCCATTTTTTGTTGAATTGTAATTACCTTTTATCAAAATTTCCCCTTTTCCTACATATATATTTCCGTTACTATGTATTAAATCACCTTCAACTGTTATTTTGTGACCATTTGCATTTAATTTAACACCGCTGTAATTAATTATTAAATCTCCATTTATTTTTATATCGCTTTCAAGTGGATTAACAATTCTGATCAATTCTAAATTTGAATTTATAGTTCTTTCACATATAAAGGTATTTACAGATATTGCAGAATCAAATCTAACATAATTATCTGTCCCCTTAACTTCCAAGATATTAAAGCATGAATAAATGCTTGAAAATTTTACAACTTGCTCTTTTAATCCACTTAATATTGTCTTATGCGATCCCTGAGCTACAAAATTATTCGTAGAACCATTTGAGGGATTTCGTTCCTGTGTGAAATCACCTTTTACCTCCAGAACCCCTGCTATCCAATTATTTTTATGACTAGTTGTTGCAATATAAAAATCACCTTCAACACACACATAGTCCTCTTCATTTTCCATATACATTATTCCACTATTTGTTGCATTATAATTACCCTTAATCAGAATTTCTCCCTTTCCTACATATATATTTCCGTTACTATGTATTAAATCACCTTCAACTGTTAATCTACATCTATTTAATCTTAAATTCCCACCTTTAAAAATACAATTACCTTCAATCTTCAATTCTCCTTCACTAAAGTCAATAGTTCCCTTTTCAACAGTACAATTACCTTTAACTGTTATTTTGTAATCATTCATACCAAGTGCAATTGTTCCTGCTTTAATTATCAAATTTCCATATACTCTATTTTCATATAATACTTCACTTTTGGTAATAGTAGCCTCACCTGTATTAATTAAAATCCTTCCACTATTGCCCATATCATTATTATTTGAATCTAAAGCTATTATCTCACATAGATAATCTCTATTAGTACTTAATCCATTAATAAAATATGATATTTCCTCTCGAGGCAATGCTTCAACTACAGCATAATTGGCACCATTTAATAAAACTTGGTACTTGCTAGCACCATCTACAGCTTTCCAAATTATTTCTGCACAAGCCAAATCACTACTATCCAGTTCTGCATTAACCTCAATTGGTTTTTGTGGTGCACTTATTACCCTTATAGTTTCACTCCATGCACTCTTTTTTCCATTTAAATACTCTACATAAACTTTGTAAGAATGTTGGGTATTTTTGATAAGGTCTCTATGCGTAAAGGATGAAAATTCTTTTGAAACATTGTATGTAAAAATATCATCTACACATACTACATATTTTTTAGCATTGTTTACTTTATTCCATGCAATAGTTATTGATGCGGTACCATCCTCATTCAATATATTCTCTATTACTTTAAAACTAGAAATTTCATTTAAAAGAGTAGCTACCTTGATAGAAACTTTATCGGAGCAATTTCCTGCTTCATCAAAAGCTTCAACACTATATTCATACTCTTCCCCTGGTACTAATCCTTCTCCATTGTTGTCATCAACAAAAGTTGCTACATAAGTAGTCCCTATCAGCTCGTTATTGCGATAAACATTATAGCCTGCCACACCTATATTATCCGTTGCTGCTTCCCAAGTAAGAGTAATTTTTTTGTCTGTTGCTTCAGCTACCAAGTTTTGCGGTGTTGATGGTTTTTCTGTATCTTCAGCAAGTATAGTTGTGGACATTTCGTCGATTGTAGGTATTACATTTTCATCTTCATAAAGAGCATCCGTTTCCTGAAACTCTATAGGCTGCATTTCATCAGCAATATCATTTATATCCCATTCGATATCGGTATCCATTTTATCATTTGATATACTGCTATCACTACCATTAAAATCGAGTAAAGAATCACTTGAGGACATCATATCATCATTTTCTAGCTGTTCATAATTCATGCTATTGGCATTCTGTTCAACTTTTGCATCATTTTCAACTATTAAAGGATTAATTATCTGGTCAGTTGTCTCACCTTGGTTATTTTTAGACTCAATTGTCTTTTCGTTTACAGCTTCACTTTTATTATCGTCTATAAGGCAAGACTCAGTTGTTAATATATTTTTTTCTTCGGCCTGTGGAACAATATCCTCTAAGACTGCCTTTGAAGACAATATCTCCCCGTTATACTCTTGATTTGCTGCTTCTGCTTTGCTGACACCAAAAGGGTTAAATACACTTGATGTTAAAATTTGAACAGCAAAAAAACATGAAATGATTGATGATACAATTCTTTTCTTCCTTGACATCAAACTCTTTCTCCCCTCACAAATACAATTTTATATATTTTGAAAAACTTGTTTTAGATATGATGTTAATTTTACCCACAAAAGTTTACCAAAAAAATTTACAGTTGTAAATACAAAAAAGAAAAGACTCGCATCTACTGGCCTACGAGTCTTTTCATATATATTAACAGTTTGTCGAATTAATTATAAAATATAACTTTATTTGCCAAAAGTCAATACTTTAGTATGTTCTACTTTCCAAACATTACTATTTTGTGTTTAACATGTTATAACACTCTAAATCATGGAAACTTTTATTTAAGTTGGACGATGGTAACTCCATCTTCCCCCTCCCCATATTTTCCAAGCCTATAAGAGCTTACCCTTTTATTGCTTTTTAGATATTGGTGTATTCCGTTCCTCAAAATCCCGGTACCTTTACCGTGTATTATACATATTTCGGGAAGTCCGGATATAACTACATCATCTAAGTACTTATCAATAGCTTCTAGTGCATCATCAAGCGGCATACCTCTTACATCTATCTCACTGCTGATATTTTTTGCCTTAGAAACACTTATTTCTCCTACCCCTGTTTTGTATATCTGTTCCTTCTGCTCGTCAACCAATTTCAAATTGGTAATATGCACATTTATTTTCATAATTCCAACCTGAACAATTGCCTCACCGTCTCTGTCAGGAGGTGTTATAACTGTTCCCCTCTGATTCAGATTTACAATTAACACGCTGTCTCCGGGCTTAAGATTTTTAGGAGGTTTTACAAGGGTGTTTTTAGGCATAACAGATTTACTCAAAGCATCCTCTATGGTATCTATATTGCTTTTGAGTTTAAGTCTCATTTCTTCGGCAGCCTTCTGACTTTGTATATTTTCCCTTTCCTTTTGAATTCTTCTCATTTCGGAAAGTATATTATCTGCTTCATGTTTTGCATTGAGCAGCAGCTTTCTGGCCTCTTCCCTTGCTTCCCTTAAAATCTTCTCCTTTTTCTCTTCTAATTTCCTCTTTTCATTTTCCATTTCACTTTTTATTTTTTCTGCTTCTTGTTTTAAAAGCTGTGCCTGTAATTTTTCGTTCTCCGATTGATTTAGATTCTTTTCAATGTTCAAAAGCATATCTTCAAACTTGATTTCTTCACTTGTCAAATAACTCTTTGCCCGTTCAATTACCGAATCAGTAAGTCCTAACCTCTTTGAAATTGCAAAGGCATTACTTCTGCCCGGTACACCTATTAAAAGTTTATAGGTTGGTTTTAAAGTTTCAACATCAAACTCACAGCAGGCATTCTCAACATAAGGTGTAGTAACCGCATAAACTTTGAGCTGGCTATAATGGGTAGTGGCTACAACAGTACATCCCCTATCCTTCAGATGTTCCAATATTGCCATTGCCAATGCAGCACCTTCAGTGGGATCAGTACCGGCTCCCAATTCATCAAAAAGGACAAGAGTTCTATCATCTATATTTTCCAATATGTTTACAATATTTTTCATATGAGATGAAAAAGTACTTAAACTTTGTTCAATACTTTGCTCATCCCCGATATCCGCAAAAACCTTGTTAAAAACACTTAGTACCGTTCCTTCGCCGGCAGGGATATGGAGACCCGCTTGTGCCATAAGTGTAAACAGTCCTACAGTTTTAAGGGTTACTGTCTTTCCTCCGGTATTAGGCCCTGTGACAACAAGGGTGTGGAAATCTTCTCCTATCCAAAAATCTATAGGTACAACAGTTTTGGGAACAAGCAATGGATGTCTTCCCTTTTTGATTATGATTTTTCCTTCATTGTTCAGCTTAGGGCAAACACAGTTGTACTCAAGGCTCAACTTCGCTTTAGCAAAAATAAAGTCAAGCTTTGCCAACAGGTTAATATTAGTATTAAGCTCAACAGCTATCTCGGCCACATCACAGGACAATTCCCGAAGAATCCTTTCAATCTCTGCCTCTTCCTTAATTTTCAATTCCCTGATAGCATTATTGGCCTCTACAACAGCCATAGGTTCTATAAAAAGTGTTGCCCCGCTTGCTGACGAGTCATGTATAAGGCCGGGTACTTCAGTTCTGTATTCCTGCTTGACAGGAATTACATACCGCTCGCCCCTCATGGTAACTATCGGTTCTTGCATGTATTTCTGATATTTGGGAGACCTAATCAGCTCATTCAGCTTATCCTTTATTGAATTCTGTGCATGGCGTATCTGCCTTCTTATGCTTCCTAGTGCAGGACTTGCATTATCGGATATTTCCTCTTCGCTCACAATACAAAGATTAATTTTGTCTTCAATTCTTTTAGCAGCTTCAAGACATTCAATCAATTCACCGACAATATTGTCTTCACCTTCTTTAACATTGGCACTGTTGGAATAGTTTTTTAAGTTCCTGACAGCACGCAATACATTTGCAATCCTCATCAATTCTCCCGGATTTAGCATTGAACCTATCTCAGCTCTTCTAACGCTGTCCCTTATATCGTGGATACCTCCTAACGGCGGACTTCCTCTCCTTGATATAAAGTTTACGCCATCGCTGGTTTCCTTCAAATTTATCTTAACTTTTTCAATGTCATTATCCGGCACAAGCTGCCTTGCCAAATCGGCACCAAGAGTTGATGCTGTAAGGGATACCAGTTTGTCTATTATTTTGTTATATTCCAAAATTCTTATCGTTTTCTCATTCATATATGCAATTACCTTTCCCAATGGTTATTCTAAATAGTTTTAACGCAGAAAATTACACATAATACTTTTTTCATAATATTATAGCATAAATGCAGCAAATAAATAATTAAAACTTATAACGCTCCCAACTATAGTATTACAATATATCACATTGCAAATATCATTTCAATTAACGATTAAAACAATTTTGTCACATAACTGGAAATTATTTTTAAGCATAAATTTTTGCTCCGGAGAAAATTCTATTATAAAAGACAAAAGCTTTTGTCGGAGTAAAAGACTTTAATATAACAATACCGGTTTTACAGGGAGGTTTTGATAGTGACCAGTGAAAAAACCCTTGAAATCATCAGGGAATATATTGATGATATCAGAGAGTTCCAGAATAATCCCAACTGGAGTTATGAAAAAAAACAACATATAAAAAAGGCGTTGGAAGCTTACGAAAATCTATTTGAAGATGCTAAAAACGGCAGATTGGATCCGGATATCCTGCATGAAAACATAACAAGTTTCATGTATATGCTGCAGTAATTTCAGAGTTTTGCATTTTTTACCTGAGTTTTTTTCCTTGTCTCAAGTAAAAATCTATTAATCTGTTATTTTTATAAAACATAAAACGATGGGCTTCTTTTTTTCTTTACAAAGTACATAATGACTTTTTTGACATTAAATTAACCGACACCTGATTTTGGTGTCGGTTAGATGAAGCTGAAAATTTTTATGCTATTTATACATTTTCTCAAGGCTTTCCACAATAGCTTTTTTCAGTGCTTCAGCAGCCTTATCTTGATAAGCGGATGTCTTTAGCTTGTTGAGTTCTGAATTGTTGGACATATAACCTATTTCCGCAATTACTGCCGGCATGTTGGCAGTTCTTAGAACAGCCAGTCCAGGACGTTCAATAATGCCTAAGTCCCTGGTTCCTAAAGTACTTACCAAATTTTTCTGTACAATCCTCGCAAACTCATAGGAGGTCAATTTGCCTTTTGTCTTAGATGCACTCGGATAATACAATGACATACTACCGGTAACGCTTGACGCCCCTGCGTTGTTATGAACGCTAATGAGTAAATCGGCATTTTTACTATTTGCAAGATCGGATCTTGCATATAAACTCAAAGTGGAATCACTGGTCCTCGTCATATAAGTTACGATTCCCAACTCTTTCAGTTTTTCATTCAATTTTTTTGCAATGCTGAGGTTTAAATCCTTTTCCTTTACCCCACCATATACTGCTCCTGATTGCGTTCCGCCGTGTCCGGCATCAATTACAACAATTCGTCCCTTTACACCGGAATAACCGCCGCCACTTGCAGGTATTTCTTCCTTTACTTCTTCAGGCATTTCCCCCAAATACACTGTAGATGTCTTTTGGCTCCAGCCTACCGGGATATTAAAGGATTCAGCAACAAATCTAACAGGAACCATAACAGTGCCGTTGTACAGTACAGCCGGCGATTCCATTCTCTTTATTTCTCCATTTACATAACAATTGATATAACCAATATACATTATTATATTATCATTGCCTTTAGTAATAACCAGTCTGTTTCTTAGTTCATTCCATTCCACTTTGGCACCAAATTGCGAAAAAACAGTTGCTACCGGTACAACCAGGCGATCATTAATTGAAATTGGTTCTCTTTCCATATTGAGGGCTAATCCGTTAACAGCTATTTTAGAACTGGATATGGCCCCCCAAACCCCTGAAAAGTATTCGCCTGCTGCATAAGTATTCGTTATGTTCAGTAAGAAAGTAACGATAATTAAAGTCAGTAATAAAGTCCTCTTCATAGCTCTCCTCCCCAAATTGATGGTTTGTTTACATAATGTATTTCTACGTGTATTATGTTTATCCTTTATGTAATTTTTGCTACATACGGGCCAGAGGTTGAGATATCCAATGCAATTTTAATCTTCTTTTGAAAAATGGGATTATTAGACTTAAGCCATAAAAAATAGACCAGCTTGGAAATGACTAATCTAAATGCCTTTTTTAACCTTTAATGCTCTGCGAATGGGAGGAAATATCCAAAATCCCAGTGCCATTGCTACAAGACATGCACCCATTGAAGATAAAATAGGTAATATGGAATAATACAAATCTGCCAATGATATATTTGAATTTGTTTCAAATAATTTAGATATTTTTATAATAAGAAACATAAACAAAAATGCAATTCCGGTAATTTGAAAAATGAAATGCTGTTTTAGTAAATTTAAAATGGATGCTGAAAATAAAACCACAAAGAAAACAGAAACAGAATAATTTATACTAAGTTCATGCATAAATTTTCATTCCTCACTTCTTATATATCTGCATTTCTCAGGTATATTTTATATTGATTGGTAATTTATTTCAATATATTTCCCTACCCTTTACTTAAGCTGTTTTGGTTATGCGAAATTTAGCCAACCGGAAAAAATTTTTTTAAAATAAAAATAACTTCCGCTACGAATGTTGTAAATTTTGAAGCGAAAGTTATTTTACTGCTAAATCAAAACTATAATAAATTTTTTGTCAAAGTAATGCAAATTATTTTACTCTGTTTCTTCAATTACACTATTAATCTTTTCAGCAATCTCATCAACTGCTTTTTTTGTAACTTCATAATCATATGCACCATTTATACCCATAACATTATCCCAAATTTTGGTCAAACCCTCTTTTAAATAATTTTCCGCAGGTCCCCATGAAGCAATTGACGGATAAGCTTTAGCATACTTCATTTGTTCTTTAAATACCTTAAGAAACTTATGGTCAGAAATTGAAGGATCTTCATACGCTTCTTTGTTGGTAGGAAGGTTTCCGGTAATTTTAGCGTATGCAATCTGCGCTTCCTTATCGCTTAAATAATCGCAAAGTGCTATAGAAGCCTCTTTATTTTTCGACGACTTGAATACAGAAATTGTGCTTCCGCCCAGAAATGCCTTTCTGCCAGCTGGACCTTCAGGAATTAAGGCAACTCCGATTTTATCTATAAGGTCATTTACGCCATCGTTCTTATTTTTCTCCAGAGTTGCTATATTCCAAGGCCCTAATATCGAAACTGCATAGGCGCCGTTCGCAAAAGCAGCCTCAACATCGTTTGTGCTTTTTTCCAGTGAAGCTCTATCCATTAGCCCTTCCAAAGCAAGTTCCGAATAGAATTTTATTCCCTGTAATGCCTCCGGAGAATTAATTTTAACTTCTTTTCCGTCTTCCGATGTAAACTCGCCGCCAGCACCGTAAATCCACGGTGCAAAGTTATGCAAGACATTCCAATCATTTTTTCCGGGCATACCTAATGCCGGCAATCTTACTCCGTCTATTTCGATATTGTTCAATTTCCGCAATGCTTCTTTAAATTTATCCCAGGTAGCAAAATCAGTCTCAGGATTAACACCAGCTCTTTCGCAGGCATCCTTCCTGTAGAATATTACTCTTGTCTCGGCAAACCACGGTACAGCGGTTTTTTTATCGGATCCAAGAAGACCTGTTGTGTCTAGAACCGATTCCTGAAATTTGCTCCAATCAATATGATGGGTTAAATCTTCCAAGGCATCCATGTAGGAAATAGCACCAACCCAACTTGTCCCAAGTTGTGCTATATCAGGTGCATCTCCTGTTGTAGCTGCAGCTGTAAGCTTTCTCCATGCAGCTCCCCAGTCAACAACAGTAGTAGTAATGGTTAGTTCCGGATTAGCATTCAAAAAAGGCTTACATACATTTAACAAATCTTGTTCCGGTGAAGAACTGTTGGGCATTATCCAAATCTTAATATTTCCAGAATAACCGCCCGATATAGCCTTTTCCTGAGGTTGCTTGCTGCTATTAGGTAACACAGGCGGTTCCGGTTCTTTTGTCTCTTTTTTGCATGCAGCAAAACTAAATAAAAACGATAAAATCAAAAAAAATGTAATTACCTTTTTAAGCATGTCTAATCCTCCCAGCATAATATAATAGTAACAATGTGACATCAGTTTGTAAAAATAAACTGACGGTTCAATTAATCTGATATCTTTCATCAATAAAAACTACTTTCACAAGGATATTATGCGACCGGACGAAAAGTACATTCACAACAAGTTTATAATTTTACACAAACATTGATTATTAATTACGTAAAAGTATAAAAAATTGAGAACGCAGTAGCGAACGAAAATACAATAAATAATATATGTTTACTTTTTTTGATTTTCCAATAATCGAAAAAGAAATAAAAATACTATATTTTTATCTTAATTCAAATAGTAACAAATTTCAACTATTCTATTGATTTAATCCGAAAAGCAATTATGTGAACCAATGGGAATAGCACTCTGTAAAATACGAAAAATACAAGTATATCACTGATGTGATATACTTTTTATTGGGAATTTTTTAAAATATATTCCAAAACAATATGTGCATTTTTATTTCTCATAACATCATCTTTATCATTTTCTTTAGGGAGTCTTATTGCGAAGTAATAATCTTCGGGAAATCCCATTTCCAAAAACATATCCAATTTTTTCACCGGAATTGCATATACTTTGTAATTGTTTTCCCCGTCAGGGTCCGCTTTTACTTCCGGAAAACCGCTAAGGTCAATATTGTACTTGTCAACATAGGAATCAAGCGGTTCAAAAAAATGATGGTTGATTATCGGCAAAAGTGTTTCTTTATCCAACAAAAAAATTTGAGATATACCTATAACAAATTCCACTTCAAGCCGTGAAGGTGTAATCGGTAGAATTGAAACAACAGCTTTTTCTTTATCTTTTCCCTGTATTAATGACTCAAAAAGAGCCTTATTTTCGTCCAAATTCTGCAATATAACTTCTCTGTTTCCAATAACATATCCGATTTCCAGGTCAGCTTCACCGCCGGAGTCACCGCTTGACGCCACAATAATTGTTATAATTACGAATATGGCTATTATTACTTTATATTTGTGATAATACCAGAAATTTTCCAGCTTTTTTCTAAACATTTTACCAGCACTTACTCCTTTCGAATTATCTTAATATATACACCCTATTTTTATATTTAGGGGTAAATATCGATTTAAATTAAACTTTGAGTAATTATCAATACTTATTTTACATTAGACTTTTGAAAATTCCCATAGGCATTTTCAAATAATTGTCCGGTTTATAAAGCAATTATCCTATAATTTATCCAAAATATTTTGAAATCAAAATTACAAGGCTTAATTTTAAAGTTTTCAAACTGCTTATAATCTCGCCGATGAAAAATATTCGATTTGTAATATTCAATTCCTTAGTTTATAATGAATTTAAAATAAAAATTACGGGAGGATAAAATGGATCTATTTATTGAAAGAATTGTTGCCAGAAAGAAGGATTATGTGGATTATTTGATTATTTTAGCAACCATTATAATTTCCTTTATTATTGCTTTCTTAATTATACTTATGACCGGCCCTGTTCTGTTTGGGGTAGGAGTGGGACTAGTCACTATTATTGGATATATAGGTTACCGGATTATTACATCGCGAAACATTGAATACGAGTATTCTCTTACAAACGGTGACCTGGAAATCTCCAAAATAATTGCCAAAAAAAGAAGGAAAAGAATTTTTTACGGCAGCTGCAGACAGTTTGAAGTTGTGGACAAAGCATCAAGCGAAAGACATAAAAGATTTGTTAACGATGAGATGAATAAAATTCATGCGGTAAGCTCAATGAAGTCCCAGGATGTATACTTCTTTATATCCAACTACAATGACAGAAAAACAATTGTTTATTTTGAACCCTGTGAAAAAATTATAGACAAAATTAGGTCATTGAACAGAAAAGCTTTTTTATAAAGATGGGAAGCATAAAAGCTTCCTTTTTATTATATGATTTTACACAGCCTATATATTTTTCTACACAATCTATTCGATTCGCAATAAAAAAAGTGAGTAGAATTTTCTACTCACTGTCTATATTTATCTTATGTCTATCAAAATCTTTTTCAATTATCCTTTTACAGAACCTGCAGTAACTCCACCGATTATATATTTAGAGAATACGGCGAATGCTATCAAAATAGGCACAACTGAAATGGCAATTGCCATATAAGCCGCTGAGAAATCTGTTCTGTAAACCCCTTTAGCATTGGCAACAAGAATCGGTACTGTATGAAGATGTTCTTTTCTTAAAACTATCTGAGGAATCAACAGTTGGTTCCATGAGTTTATAAAGTTGAACATTCCCATTGTTGCAATAGAAGGAGTTGCTATTGGCAATACCATCTTGTTAAATATACCGAATTCGGTTGCTCCGTCTATTCTCGCAGACTCAACTATTGAATCCGGAAGTGTAGAATCCAGATACAGCTTTACAAAATAAACAAACTGCGCACTTGCAATCATTGGAATTATAAGAGCCCATAAGTTATTCAACAGATTCAGTCTTTGTACTACATCATAAAAACCGATTACACCAAGCTGGGGTGGTATCATCATAGAACACAATATCACCCAGAACAAAGCCTTATTGCCCACAAATTTATATTTTGAAAAACCATATGCAGTTAATGTACCGAAATAAGCGAGTAAGGCAGTTCCTACTCCGGATACAAACAGGCTGTTTAAAAAGCCTCTCCAAATATTAACCCTTTCTTTCATTTTCAAATAGTTTGCCCAAGCATATTTCCCGGGAAGAAGATTCAATCCCTGTGCAATAGCTTGGTTGTTATGAGTTGAATTTATTATCATAAAATAGAACGGTAGAAAGCATATAACTGCCAGTCCAATTAAAAAAATATATAAAAGGATATCCCCTATACCAATCCTGCTGCTACTGCTTTTATATTTTTTTACGGCCAACGCACTCATTAAATACTATCCCCCCTAATTAAGCTTCTTTTCGATTAATAAATTTCAGAGCAATAAGAACGACAATAAATATGTGCACAAAAAGGCCTATAGCTACAGCGGAAGCATATCCCAAATTATAGTTTGTGAATCCTTGCCTATATATGTGCATTACCATTGTTGTTACTTTATTTTGGGGAGCTCCTGTTCCGTTAGTCAAAACTTGTGGAATATCATACATACTTAATCCACCGATGATTGAGGTTACAACTTGGTAAGTCATTATAGACCTAAGCTGTGGAAGAGTAACAAATCTAAAAGTCTGCCACTTATTTGCCCCATCAACCCTGGCAGCTTCAAACAACTCTTCAGGAATAGCTTTTATTCCCGCCATAAATATAATCATTGTGTATCCAAACCACATCCAAGTCAATATTGTTGAAACTGATAATCTTGTCGCCCAGACATTTTGCAGAAAATAAAATGGCTCTTTAAGTATCTTCAAAGCCAATAATAAATCATTAACCGCACCATTGGGATATCCCAAAAGGAATGAGAACAATGCTGCTATTGATGCCATGGTAATAAGATTAGGCAAGTAATAGATAGCTCTAAAAAATTCTTTACCTCTAATCTTATTGCTTTTATCCGTTAATAATACAGCTAATGCCAAAGCACCTACAAACTGAGGAATAACGTTGCAAATCCACAGTATCCAGGTGTTCTTTATACTCTGAAGAAAAATTCCGCCTTTTGCAATATCTTCAAAGAGCCTTCTATAATTTTTAAATCCTACCCATACAGGAGGTGTTGTAGCACCTTGCCAATCTGTAAAACTTAAATAAAAGGTTTTAAGTATCGGAAAGATTATAAAGATAGACATAATTACAAAAAAAGGAAATATAAACAAATATCCATAAAGGGCGTATTTATCATTTCTTGTTAATCTCTTAAGCAAAGAATATAACCTCCCCCATATTAATTGTTTGCCCTATTACCCATCACAGGGGGGTAATAGGGCAATAGTTGCCTTCAGATTAGTACACTTAATACCTTAGTGCCAATTATTCAACTGTTATTTGGTCTCCAAGGTCGCTTCTAACCTGATCCTTAAACTGTGCCCACATTTGATCTTCAGTAGTGTTACCGGCAAGATAGCTAAGCATAGCATCCTGGAATGCATTTGTAATTGTGTCATCATATTGTGTAATTATTCTACCATTGATACCGGTAATCATCGGTCCAAAGAATTCATATGGGTTCTGATTTACTGTTTTGCTTATCATTTCTGGATCAGTTGACAATTTTTCAATAGCTGCACGGTTACTGATGAAGTCACCGCTTTGCTTAGCCCAAGCTACTGATTGTTCTTCATCAAGTGTAATGAATTTTATAAATTCCCAAGCAAGTTCTTTATTTGGACTCTTGCTGTACATTCCGAACCAGGTACCTCCCCAAGTATATGGAGCAGGTGCTTTTGCAAGACCCCAGTTACCTTTTCCTTTATTTTCTTCTGCTTGGTTAACATCGATTATCCATGGAATACCCCATGTTGGTATTGCGTATGCAAAGTGAATATCATCTTCAACTGCTGCTGACCACTGAGGTGTCCATGCTTCCATACCACCCTCAGCGCCTGCATCTCTCAATTCTTTTGCTATTTTAACAAATTCTTTAACTTTATCATCTATAGTTAATTTACCGTCTACTACCCAACCTTTTTCACGAGCACCTAAGTACATTCTCATTAATTCAGCCATACCTGGGAAGAGTTTTGCTTTTCCTCCGCTTTCCTGTACAAGTTTTTTACCTGTTTCAACAATTTTATCAGCTGATGAGAATAATTCACCGATTTTTTCCGGATCATCTGTTCCGAAATACTTCTTAGCCATTTCCCTCTTGTAACCTACAGCAGCTGCTGTTGCCTGGTGGGATAATGCTCTAACTACGCCGTTGTCGTCAGTACCGATTTCAACGGTATAAGGAACTAATTTAGATTTTAAATCATCTACGCTCATGTATTTTGAAAGATCTTCGTATGCATCAGGAAGGTTAACAAATCTTTTAACGAAAGCTGATTCTGCTGCGAATACGTCAGGTACATCCTGACCGGATCTCAAAGCGGTAGTTATTAAAGTCTGATAAGCACCATTGGTATCTGCAGTAACCTGCAATTCAACTTGTACATTCGGATACGCCTTTTTAAATGTCTCAACAAGTGGTTCTGACTCGTCCTTGTTAAAGTGTGCGATAATTAATTTTCCTGTGAAATCTTCACGCTTTTTAGCCTGCTGTCCTTCATCTGTTGTGCCTGCTGGAGCATTTGTAGCTGGTGCATTTGTCGGTTGCGGATTTGTGTTTCCTCCTCCACAGCCTGCCATCAGAGAAGTAAGCATAAGACCACTTAGTGCCAAAGATGCAGCTCTTTGTAAAAACTTACTATTCATGTTTTGTCCCCCTTAGTTTTTTTTAAGTTTTCTTTATTAAACCATACAAATATTTATATATAATTTAGTATGGATTAATCACTTAAAGTTATTTTATATCAAATAAGTAAAAAATTCAACTTCTTGGCAGCCCTATTATATATTTTTGCTCAATTTCGTCAAATACATCTAAAATTATCTATCTCTTTATATAGCTGCCTCTAAGGATTGTCAAGCTCCAAAAATTAATCTTTCACACTTTGCCTGCACAAAAAAGTAACACATTGCTTGTCAACTTATGCTGCATCCCCACTTATTCATTATTAGCTATCCGAAAACTACTATTACGATGGCACATAGCTTATTAATATATTATAAATTAATATTATTTTATTTACCCCCTATAATACAACGTAGAGAAACTGTCATTTTTAAGCAATATACCACAATATATGCTATTCTTCGTATTTTTTCTACCATATAGTATATTTTTTCTACATTTTTCTCTATTTAAGATATTAAAAGCACTTCCCCTAAACAACTATGTAATCCTGGTAATTATACTATGCAATTTGTCTTTAAAATCTTAAAGATATTAAATTTATAGAAATTAACTTTCTAAAGTTACCCCCATCAAATAGATATATATCTAAAAACTAACATTCAATAAATTTTTTTATATAGATTATTTAACTAAAAAATTAATGGTTCCAACTTAATAATAGAACTAAACGGTATATAAAGTCAAGAAAAATTTATCAAAAAGTCTAAATTGTCTTTATGTTAAGCCTTCAGATAAGTTTTTTAAAGAAATTATGGTACCTATTTTTTAGTGGTTTAGAGCCACTTTTATCAGCACCATAATTTCTCTACTTCCCTTTGTTCATTTTTAAGTATCGCTCTTATTCAAAAACTTTCCGAACAATGGCTTGAAGCCTACAGTATAATGCAGATTAATCCACCGCTGCCCTCGTTAATTATCTTTTGCAGTGTCTCCTGTAACTTGAACTGTGCATCTTCCGGCATTCTGTACAACTTGTTTTGAAGCCCTTCGCTTACCAGCTCATGCAGAGACTTACCAAAAATATTGGACTGCCAAAGCTTTTCCGGCTCGTTTTCAAATTCTTTAAGCAGGTAATTTACAAGTTCTTCCGACTGTTTTTCCGATCCTACTAAAGGAGCTATCTCTGTCTCAATATCAGCACGTATCATATGAATTGATGGTGCACTGGCTCTGAGTTTGACCCCGAATCGATTACCTTGTTTGACTATTTCAGGTTCCTCCAGAGACATTTCATTCATTTGAGGAGTAACTATTCCATAGCCTTTCATTTTTACTTCATGAAGGGCATATTCTATTTTCTCATACTCTTTCTTAATTCTTGCCATATCCTTCATAAGGCTGATAAGCTTATATTCATCCTCAATCTCCAATCCTGTAATATCACTCAGGACACTATAAAACAAACCATCAGTCTCATTAATCTCCACCAAAGCAGTACCTGTGCCCAAATCTATGCTGTCAATCTGTGCCCTTTTTATAAATTCTTTATAATCGCCGAATTTGTTCAAACTGCTTTTTATTTCTCTTATTTTAGTTATTCCGGCAAACGTCTCTTTTATGGAATTAATCATGTCAACCTTTAACCAGTGGTTGTCGTCGAGTCCTTCAATCCATCTCGGGATATTAATTCCTATTTCGCTTATAGGGAATTCCAGTAATATTCTTTCCATTATTCCGTTTATGTCTTCAATCCTTAGCTGAGCACAATTTGCTCCTATTACCGGTACACCATACTTTTCTTCCAACTCAACTCTAAGCACTTCAGTCTCAGAATTTGTAGGGTCTTTTGAATTTAAAATAACAACAAAGGGTTTGTTTATTTCTTTTAGTTCCTTTATCACCTTTTCTTCTGCCTCAACATAATCTTCCCTGCTTATATCAGTTATACTTCCGTCGGTTGTAACAACCAAACCAATAGTTGAATGGTCGTTAATAACCTTTTTTGTACCAATCTCAGCTGCCTCAGCAAAAGGAATTTGGTGTTCAAACCACGGAGTTGATACCATTCTAGGCGCATCATTTTCTATATGTCCTAAAGCACCTCTTACCAGATAACCCACACAGTCCACCAATCTTACCTTGAACTGTACATTTTCATCAAGAGAAATTTGAACAGCCTCATTAGGTACAAATTTAGGTTCGGTAGTCATTATCGTACGTCCCGAAGCACTTTGCGGCAACTCATCATTAGCTCTGTTTCTTGAGAATTCATTCTCGATATTGGGCAATACCAACAAATCCATAAACCTTTTTATAAACGTTGACTTTCCTGTTCTAACAGGACCTACAACACCTATATAAATATCTCCTTGTGTTCTTTCTGATATTTGCTGGTATATATTATATTTTTCCACCCGCAAACCCCCCTTACTTTTATTTGAAACTGTCAAGTTCAAAGTCATTTCCCTAAAACTCAAGTCAGCAACTAAAACTAATCTTGCCGCATTAAACGGTCTTTCGCTAAAAAAAGTAAAACTCAAGTTTTAGGTACTAGTACCCTTATCAATATAAATATATTTAGGTTAATCGTTTATTATTACAAAAAGGACAAAAAAAATGTGTCGGTAATATCAATATTTTACCCACACATTTTGATTATTTTTGCATATTAAAAATCCTTATTGTTTGTCATAGAACATTCCAATATTCATAGCCAGGCATTTTCATCCATTATCTCCACTTCATTCCTTTTATCTCTCATCATTAAATCTACCACAGCTTGTTTTGCATTTTTTCCATTGAATAAAACATTATATGCTTCAGTGGTAATAGGCATCACCACATCTTTCTTCATTGCCAGCTCATAAGCTGCCTTTGTAGTTACTACGCCTTCAACTACCATTTTTACTTCATCAACTGCTTCTTTAAGGGATTTGCCCTGTCCAATGAGAATTCCGGCACGCCTGTTCCTGCTATGCATACTTGTACAAGTAACAATTAAATCCCCAATTCCGGCTAATCCTGCAAAAGTTTCCCTTCTTGCACCCATAGACACACCAAGTCTTGTTATTTCGGTAATTCCACGGGTCATTAATGCTGCCTTTGTATTGTCGCCAAAACCCAATCCATCGGATATACCAGCACAAAGGGCAATAGAGTTCTTCAATGCTCCTCCCAGTTCAACTCCTATTATATCGGAATTGGTATACACTCTAAATTTAGGAGACATAAATATATCTTGCACATATTCAGCCGCTTTTATATTTTCCGATGCAGCTACAACAGCTGTCGGAACATCTTTCCCGACCTCTTCCGCATGACTGGGCCCCGACAGAGCCACAATTTCACATTGCGGTATTTCCTGCTTTATAATTTCCGAAAGTCTTAATCCTGTTCCTTCCTCTATTCCTTTTGAACAGGACACCACTATCGTCCCATCTTTCACATACTTTGATATTTCCTTTGCATTTGTCCTGACGGTATGGGAAGGAACAACCATCACTAAAAGATGGGTATTGTCTATAGCTTCTTCAACATCATCCGTTGCTTTAACTCCATTAGGAATCAGCACTCCCGGAAGTTTATCTATATGTTCTCTAACTTTATTAATCATTTCCACTTCTTCTTTAAAAATCGACCACATTTTCACGCTATGACCCGATTTCGCAAGGAGAACGGATAGAGCTGTTCCCCAACTACCGGCTCCAATAATTGCTATATTTTTACTCATAGACATCAGCCCCCTAACTTAAGCTTTCTTCTTTAAACTGAGTTTTGACTCGGTACCGTTTAACAGCCTAACAATATTTTGGTTGTGCCTTATTATAGCAATTGCAGCCAACAGTACTGCATAAGTCACAAAAACCATGTTTTTATAACAGATTGCTACAAGTATCGGGAAAAGAACACAACCGGCAATTGATCCTAAAGATACATATCGGGTTGCGGCAACTATGACAATAAAAATCCCAAGTAAAATAAGCCCTATGTATGGCGCAGTCATCATTACAACCGAAAAACTGGTAAGTATTCCTTTTCCGCCTTTAAATCCGAAGTATAAGGGCCAATTATGGCCTAAAATAGCTCCCAATCCCCCAAAAAACATGCCTACATTCTGGGGAACTTCAAAGGACACAAAACCTGCAAACTGTACATCTTTTAAGAGATAATATCCTATAAGGCAAGATAAAACTCCCTTTAATATATCACCCAGTATGACAAAGAGTGCAGCTGTTTTGCCGATAGTTCTCAAAGTGTTGGTTAAACCTGCATTACCGCTTCCGTGCTGCCTTACATCAATTCTGTAAAATTTCCCCACAATAAGCGATGTATTGGCACTTCCCAATAAATATCCTATCAATAAAGAAACAAACCCCTTTATAATTACCTCCACAAATGTCACTCCTTTTCTTTCTCTCTTATCAGAAATCTTATCGGTGTACCTTCAAATCCAAAGCTTTTTCTAAGTTGATTCTCCAAATATCTCTCATAGGAATAATGCATAAGTTCCATATTGTTTACAAACAATACAAAAGTCGGAGGTTTAACACTTGCCTGCGTCATGTAGTAAATTTTAAGCCTTCTGCCTTTGTCTGACGGAGGCTGAACCATAGCAATAGCTTCATTGAGCAAATCGTTAAGAACCCCTGTTGTAATTCTTAAAGCCGCCTGGTTGGCAACATATTTTACAAGATTATAAATTTTATCAACTCTCTGCCCTGTTTTGGCGGATATGAATACAACCGGTGCATACAGCATGAAACCAAGCTTCTCCAACACTGTCTTGCGATATTCTTCCAAAGTACCGGTAGTCTTTTCCACCAGATCCCATTTGTTTACAACAACAATTGATGCTTTTCCCTGCTCATGGGCATAGCCTGCAATCTTTGTATCCTGTTCAGTGACACCTTCCACAGCATCAATCATTATAAGGCACACATCGGCTCTTTCAATGGCAGTCCAGGATCTTATAGCACTGTACCTTTCAATATTTTCAGTAATTTTGCTCTTCCTTCTTATACCGGCTGTATCTATAAAAACAAACTTGCCTTCTTCATTCTCTACATATGTATCGATGGCATCACGAGTAGTTCCGGGTATATCACTTACAATGACTCTTTCTTCACCTAAAATCTTATTAATGAGTGAGGATTTACCGGCGTTCGGCTTACCCACAACAGCCACCTTTATCACTTCTTCGTCGTATTCTTCCTCTGCTTCGTCAGGGAAATACTTAAATACCTCATCCAGTAAATCTCCTACTCCAAGTCCATGTATTGAAGATATCGGCATTAAATTGTCCATTCCCAGATTGTAAAACTCATAGACTTCAGCAGGAAGTTCTCCCACCTTATCTACTTTATTTACAGCAAGAATAATAGGTTTTTTGGATTTTCTAAGCATTGTAGCCACTTCTCTGTCCGAAGCTGTAAGTCCATCCTTCATATCAACCATGAAGATAATAACGTCAGCAGTTTCTATGGCTATTTCAGCCTGATTCTTCATCTGCTTCATAATCTTATCCTCAGAATAAGGTTCTATTCCGCCGGTATCTATAAGAGTAAACTTTCTGTTTCTCCATTCCACTTCGGTATATATTCTGTCCCTTGTAACACCGGGAGTATCTTCCACTATCGATATTCTTTTTCCCGCAAGATAGTTAAAAAAAGTTGATTTTCCCACATTAGGTCTTCCAACAATTGCAACAATCGGTTTAGACAAAATCTTCCCCTCCAATTATATATCGTTGGCTCAATATATTATAAAACTTTTCCGAGTACTTTTACAATAAAATCTTTGCCGTCATTGTCAACAACAGTTATTTTGACTTTAAGCTTTTGTTCAAGATCGGTTACAGAATAGTCATCAAGCAAAATATCTTCCCCTGCTTTCAGCATAGACCGTGAAATCAGCAGTTCATCTCCGAGTTCCTTGTTCTTAAGTTGCTCAATTAAATCCTGTCCTGTAAGCAATCCTGTCACTGTAACATTTTTCCCAAAAAAATTGTTTTCTATTTTATAAACATTTATATTTATATTTTTAAATCTATTTTCAAGAACTCCTGCCATTTCTTTTATATACGAATAAGGAGAAACTCCTGTGGCTATGCTTATATTTCTCATTTCCTTTTTCAAAGAAGAATCCTTTGCAGTATTATGCTTTTTTCCTTCACACTCAAACTCTGAATCCAATTGTTCCAATGCTTCCTCAAACTCTTTTTTTAACTGTGCAATGAGTCCCACACCATTCTCAATTTGAGGAAAATCTTCATACTCCTCGTAATCAGGAATATCTTTTCCTGCCATAATATAAAATTCATCGGCAATATATACAACTCTTGAGCCGAACTGTTCTTTAAATTTTTTCTGCCATGCTTCTACCTGGTTTATAACTTTTAGCGACGATTCACTGTCATAGGGCTCTAAGCTGGTTAATCCATCCCTATACTTTGTTATGCCCACAGGGACAACCGAAATACTCTTAACGCCGGGATAAAGATAACCCAACTCGTTGATTGTCCTGTCCAGTTCTTCTTCATCATTTATATCTCTGCACAAAACTATCTGACAGTTAACTTCGATTCCGCCATCAATAAGCCTTTTTATTTTTGTGACAACATCTCCTGCTTTCTTGTTTTTAAGCATAAAAACTCTAAGGTCCGGATTGGTTGTATGAACCGACACATTTATAGGAGACATTTTATACTTTATAATCCTGTCAATATCATCAAAGCTCATATTGGTGAGAGTAACATAATTCCCCATAAAAAAAGAAAGTCTGGAATCATCGTCTTTAAAATAGAGAGTATCTCTCATCCCTTTCGGCAACTGGTCTATGAAGCAGAAAATGCATTTATTATTACAACTTTTGGCATCATCAAGCATCATATTTTCAAATTCAATACCAAGGTCTTCATACTCGTCTTTCTCAATTTCTATTTCCCATACTTCGCCATCTTGTTTAAGAATCTCAACCATTAAGTTTTCGTTGGTAATTAAGAATTGATAGTCGAAAATATCCCTGATTTTTTCACCATTTATGCTTAAAATCATATCTCCTGCCTCAATTCCGGCCTCTTCGGCAATACTTCCGGGCAAAATATTCTTGACAGGTATAATACGTTCTTTCAATGGATACCTCCTGATATAAATACATTTTAAATGATTTTAACTTTTATATTAATCAAAAAGGCCTGTAATACGCGATTTTAACCAGACCTTAAACTCGAATATACTTGCACTTTTTATAAACTTTTTCAGTTTATTGTGTGTAACCGTAAAGCGAGATATTTGCTTAGTAAAAAGCAGCAGTTAATTACTGCTGCTTTTTGCTAAAATTTATTAGTATCCAACTTTAATTACCTCTTTACCATCATAAAAACCGCACTGTTTACATACTCTATGTGGCATTTTAAGCTCGTGGCACTGTGGACACTCAACCAAATTTGGTGCTGACAATTTCCAGTTAGCTCTTCTGCTACCTGTTCTTGCTTTTGACCATTTACGCTTTGGGTTTGCCATGTATAACACACCTCCTCATCACAATACAAACGTCACTTGCATATAAATTAAATAATTTCTAATCTTTGAAGAAATTCTTAAGTACTTCCATCCGAGGATCTGTTTCCTCTTCACTGCAATTACATCTCCCATTGTTAAGATCAATACCGCATTTAGGGCACAACCCTTTGCAGTCATCCTTACAAATCTGTCTGGCTGGAAGATTCAATATAATATTGTCTTTCAAAACTTTATCGAGCACGATGACCTTGTCAGCATAAGTATATCTGTCATCATCCTCAGTTTGTCCTTCTTGAGCAAATTCTTCTTTAAGTTCTGTTCTCAACGATGATTGGATATCTTTTAAACATCTCGAACACTTAACCTTGTAATTCACCATTAAGTGTCCGTCCATTTTTATAATGCCACCCATATTGGTTAATCTGCAATTTACCTTAACCGGTGTATCAAAAACAAATTCATCCAATTCATCAAAGCCGTCAAGCAATTCTTCCATCTCAACAACAAGTGATGCACCACTAACTTTCAGTATATCCGAAATATCAACCTTCATATAGTCACCTCTTAAAACCGACAGATGATATTATACTAAGTAATGCAACTTTTGTCAATAACGACACATAAGGATTTTTAAGTTACAACGTTTGCTTTTAGTTTCTTAACTTTTGGCCAATAATACGTTACAAACATCCAAACTATACGATAATACTTCTATTCTTGTCGTTATATTCACTGCTTTCTGAACCACCGTAAAACTCTTATTTCTTTAAAGGAAACCATTAGCGTCTTTATCAGTTCGGTTTTTATTTTCCATATAGCTCTGAATTATTATTCCCTTGTTATCATAACTTGTATTCCTGATTTTATCAGTAACCTATGTTGATGTAATATCATATATGCGGAGATTGCCAAAGGCCTCCTTCCGAATGCCTTCCACTTCTGCTTAATTTAAAGGATGCAAGTAGTTTCAAAATCCTAATCTTCAGATTTTCACCAACTAAAATCCTATCCTCAAAATTTTTGGAAATGACTAACTTTTTGATGCAAAAAATTCTAGAATAATTGAAAAATATTACTACTGTAACAAAACTACAAAAAAATGTATAAAAGAGTAAAAGTTATATCAGATAGCCTTTTACCGAAAAATCAATTCAAAGAAATCGCGTCCATATCCATAAAACTTAAAGCCAATATTTTAAACGTATTTTTGAATCAATTTGAAATATTGAACCAAAAAAATAAAATTAAATAAGCTCCCTTTATCAAATACAGATGCAAAATACCCATATTCCATAAAAGGAGCTTAAATATAAACCTTTTTATATATTCGGATTGTACATTAGCTCAACAGCTTTTTAGTTTCTCTTGCTATGGCAAGCTCTTCATTGGTTGGAATTATAAGTGTCTTAACTCTTGCCCCTGGCGCACTTATATCAATTTCCTTGCCTTTTACTTTATTCTTTTCTTCATCTATAACAATACCCAAAAAGTCCATATCTTTTAATATCATTGATCTTACCAGGTCATTGTTTTCACCGATTCCGGCAGTGAATACAACCGCATCAGCACCATTCAATATACCCATATAATCTCCAATAAAGCGCTTTACTTTATAGCAGAAAATATCCAAAGCAAGTTTTGCTCTTTCATTTCCGTTTTCAGCAGCTTCCTGGACATCTCTAAAATCACTGCTTACACCTGAAACTCCGAGTACTCCCGATTTTTTGTTCAAAAAGTCGCTTATATCCTTTACCGACATCTTTTCTTTCTCCATCAGGAAGGATATAACAGCCGGGTCAATTGTTCCGCTTCTTGTACCCATAGCCAGACCCTGAAGAGGAGTAAATCCCATTGATGTTTCAATGGACTTTCCGTACTTAACGGCACATATGCTAGCCCCGTTACCCAAGTGACAAGTAATTATCTTCAATTCTTCTATAGGCCTTCCGAGCATTTCGGCAGCTCTATGTGCTACGTACTTGTGGGAAGTTCCGTGGAAACCGTATTTTCTCAAGCGGTATTTTTCATATATCTCAAAAGGAAGTGCATATATATAAGCATAAGGCGGCATAGTCTGATGGAATGCAGTATCAAAAACAGCAACCATCGGTATATTGGGCATAATCTGCTGACATGCTTCAATACCGATTATATTTGCCGGATTGTGCAAAGGTGCAAGTTCAACGCACTCTTTTATTGCAGCCATAACATTATCATCAATTATAACCGACTCTTTAAATTTTTCTCCTCCATGAACAATACGATGTCCAACGGCGGCTATTTCAGACATACTGGATATAACACCGGTTTTGCTGTCAGTAAGAGCACTTAAAACTTCCTGTACGGCAATTTTGTGGTTATACAAATCCTTTTCAATAATAACAGGATCGCTTCCGATTCTGGTATGTTTCAGAAAAGAATGCTCAAGACCGATTCTGTCACATACCCCTTTTGCAAGAACATTTTCATTAGTCATATCAATAAGCTGATACTTTAACGAGGAACTGCCCGTATTTATAACTAATATTTTCATTTTAACATCTCCCATTTCTATATTTTTGGATTGACAGATTCAATCCTTTTTATCCCATTAATCCGGTAAAATTTTTCATTTTCCCTTAAGCATTTTGAGCCTGAACTGCAGTTATCGCAACAACTCCTACAATATCTTCCGCAGAACAACCTCTTGAAAGGTCGTTAACAGGTTTTGCTATACCCTGTGTTATAGGACCATAGGCTTCAGCTTTTGCAAGTCTCTCAGTAAGCTTATAAGCAATATTACCGCAATTTAAGTCAGGGAAAATCAGAACGTTTGCTTTTCCTGCCACATTGCTGCCCGGTGCTTTTGATTTACCGATAGCTTCCACAAGTGCTGCGTCAGCCTGTAATTCACCATCTAAAGCAAGATGTGGTGCTTTTTCTTTTGCCAGCTGGGTTGCCTTAATCACTTTTTCAGTCAATTCACTCTTTGCACTGCCATAGGTTGAATAGGACAACATTGCAACCTGAGGTTCAGCTTGTACCAACTGCTTAAAGGATTTGGCAGAAGCTATTGCAATCTCTGAAAGCTGGTCTGCATCAGGATTTTCAACAAGACCGCAATCCCCGTAAACGAAAACTCCGTTATGACCGTATTCACAATTTGGAACTACCATTACAAAGAATGCCGATACCAGCTTTGTCCCCGGTGCCGTTTTCAAAATTTGAAGAGCAGGCCTCAATGTATTTGCAGTCGAATTGATTGCACCTGCTACCATACCGTCTGCCTGCCCTTGTTTAACCATCATAACGCCGTAATAGAGGGGGTTCTTCATTGTTTCCCTGGCTTCTTCAATAGTCATTCCCTTAGATTTTCTAAGTTCACAAAAAGCTTCTGCATATTTTTCAAAATTCGAGGAAGTATTGGGATTTTCAATTGCAACTTTTGATAAGTCAATATCTCCCGCAAGTTTTTTGATTTCTGCTTCATCCCCTACAAGTACTACGTCTGCAATTCCTTGTTCGGAAATCATAGATGCTGCTTTAAGCACCCTTAAATCTGTACTTTCAGGAAGTACAATTGTCTTAACATCGGACTTTGCCCTTTCAATAATTTGTTCTAAAAAACCCATAGTTTAACCCCTTTCAGTCTATTTATTCAAAATATTTTGCAATTATGTCAATTCCCCAGAGCACTTTTACCGTTTTTTTCGATTACAGTGCTCCATTGAAATTCCATCCTGCTTTTTATAAAAAACACTTGTGTATTTTTAGATTTTCCTAAAATTTTAATTATAATTATCACCAGGTAATAGTACCAGATACCTTAAAACCTTTATTCCACCAGCTATTAATTATATACAAATTGTTTATTGTATACAAGATTGAGTTAATTTATTTTTTCTTTTTTTACGTAAATAATCTTGAATTAAGTCTGAAAAATTCAGTTTATCATTATTGAAATAAAAAGTTGACATATCCTAAAAACTTGCTCTATAGTTCAAAAATGCAAGAAAAATGCGGCTATATCAGCCGCATTATTTTATTTTTCCAGCTCTTCCCTTAATATTTTATTTATCAGTTGCGGGTTTGCTCTGCCTTTTGTTTCTTTCATTGCTTGTCCTACTAAGAATCCGAAAGCTTTTTCCTTTCCACTCTTATAATCTGCCACCGATTGAGGATTGTTCTCAAGGACCTTTTTGACAACTGCCACCAGAGCACTTTCATCGCTTACCACTTCCAAACCTTCTTCTTTTACTATTACTTCCGGATCCTTGCCCTGGCTAAACATCTTTTCAAATACTTTTTTAGCAATGGTTCCGCTAATTATCCCCTTATCGATGAGTGTAACCAGTTTGGCAAGGTATGCACCCGGAAAAGGAATCTGCTCGGCTTCCATCTCCTTTTCCTTGAGCATTCTCAAAAGATCTCCCATTATCCAGTTACTTACAGCTTTTGCATTATCGGTATTCTTTACGGCATCTTCAAAGAAATCAGCCAATGCTTTTGATGCAGTAAGTATTGAAGCATCATATTCAGGAAGTCCATACTCGCTGATATAACGCTTTTTCCTCGCCTCAGGAAGTTCCGGCAAACTGTCTTTTATTTCCTGTTTCCATTTTTCATCAACCACTATAGGCATAAGATCGGGTTCAGGAAAATATCTGTAATCATGGGCCTCTTCCTTGCTTCTCATGGCATAGCTTATGCCTTTGGCATCATCCCAGCGCCGTGTCTCCTGCATAATGGTTCCTCCGCTCTCTAAAACTTCTATCTGCCTCTTTGCTTCTCCTTCAACAGCTCTCACTATAGCCTTGAAAGAGTTCAGATTTTTCATTTCGGTCCTTGTACCCAGCTCCTTCTGTCCTACAGGCCTTACCGATAGATTTATATCTGCTCTCAATGACCCTTCCTGCATTTTACAGTCGGATACATCAATGTATTGAAGTATTGCCTTGAGATTTTCAAGAAAAGCTCTGACCTCCTGGGCAGACCTCATATCCGGCTCAGTAACAATTTCTATCAGAGGCACACCGCATCGGTTATAATCAATAAGAGAAGCTGTATCCCATTCATCATGCATAAGCTTTCCGGCATCTTCCTCTATATGAATTCTTGTAATGCCTATTCTCTTTGTCTTTCC
Organism: Acetivibrio clariflavus DSM 19732; assembly: GCF_000237085.1. Classification (GTDB taxonomy): domain Bacteria; phylum Bacillota; class Clostridia; order Acetivibrionales; family Acetivibrionaceae; genus Acetivibrio; species Acetivibrio clariflavus. The sequence continues at coordinate 2,909,755 of NC_016627.1, forward strand.
GTCCACTTCGATATCGATATATCCGTTTGAGCACAACGGAAGATCATACTGGGAAGTCTGAAAAGCCTTCGGCAAATCGGGATAAAAATAGTTTTTTCTGTCCTGCTTGCTGTATTCAGCAATGTGACAATTAGTAGCCAGCCCTGCTCTTACAGCATATTCAACAACTTTTTTATTCAAAACCGGAAGTACTCCAGGCATACCGGTACAAATAGGACAAGCGTGAGTGTTCGGTTCTCCTCCAAACTCCGTTGTACAAGAACAGTATATTTTTGACTTTGTTGAAAGTTCGGCATGAACTTCAAGACCAATTACTATTTCATATTCCATATTACAACTCACCTCCAAGACTTGCCCTTTTATTGCAGTCGGTATTTTGTTCAAAGGTATATCCCACTTTAAGCAATGTACTTTCGTCAAAAGGTTTGCCTATAAGCTGAAGCCCTATGGGAAGCCCCTTGCTGTCGAATCCGCAGGGTACAACCAGCCCCGGCAGTCCTGCAATATTTACCGAAACGGTGTAAATGTCCCCCAAGTACATTTCAAGAGGATTGTTTACCTTTTCACCAAGTTTATATGCTGTTGTGGGAGCGGTTGGCCCCAAAATAACGTCATATTTTTCAAAAGCTTCATCAAAGCCTTTTTTAATCAAGGTTCTAACCTGTAAAGCCTTTTTATAATAGGCATCATAGTAACCGGAGCTAAGAGCATAAGTACCCAACATTATTCTTCTCTTTACTTCGGTACCGAAACCTTCACTTCTCGTCTGCTTGTAAAGATCCAGCAAATCGGTGAACTTTTCTGCCCTGTACCCGTATTTTATACCGTCATACCTTGCAAGGTTTGAGCTGGCTTCCGCTGATGAAATCAGATAATATGCCGGTATAGCGTATTCAGTAAGAGGAAGTGAAAACTCCTCACATTGAGCACCAAGCTTTCTCAATACTTCTACAGCATTTAACACAGCCTCTCGTACTTCAGAGTTCAGGCCTTCACCCATATATTCCTTCGGAATCCCTATTTTCAAACCTTTTACATCATTGACAAGTGCTTTGGTATAGTCGGGATATTCCACCTTTGCTGAAGTGGAATCCATCGGGTCATAACCTGTTATACAGTTTAAAACAACGGCACAGTCGGTAACATCTTTGGTTAAAGGACCAATCTGGTCAAGGGATGATGCAAAAGCGACCAAACCAAACCTCGAAACTGCCCCATATGTAGGTTTTATTCCCACAACTCCGCAAAAAGACGCAGGTTGTCTTATTGATCCACCGGTATCCGAACCTAAGGCAAAGGCTGTCAAGTTAGCAGCAACTGCAGCGGCAGAACCTCCGCTTGAACCTCCGGGAACTCTTTCCAAATCCCAAGGGTTTTTTGTAGGTTTAAAATATGAATTTTCAGTAGAACCTCCCATTGCAAACTCGTCCATATTAAGCTTTCCTATAATGACAGCATTGTCATCCAACAATTTTTTGATTACAGTGGCATTATAGGGAGGTACAAAATTGTGCAGCATCTTTGATGCACAAGTTGTTTTTATTCCTTCTGTACAAATATTATCTTTAATTGCAACCGGTATTCCTGAAAGAGGGGATTTTGCTTCGCCTTTGTCGATTTTCTCCTGAATTTCCATAGCTCTTTTGACGGCATCTTCGCCTAAAACAGATAGGTAACTTCCGACTTTGGAATCTATCTTTTCAATTCTTTCCAAAAATGATTTTGTAATCTCTACGGCACTTACTTTTTTCTCCTTTATCAAATCACTCAGTTCGTGAACCGTAAGTTCGTATAACTCCACCTTTCTTCCTCCTTAATAAGCATTTAAACATTGCATGCCAAAATTTAATCATGTCACGATTAACTTTTAAATAAATTCTACTCTACAATTTTAGGCACCTTAAAACATCCATTTTCGCTGGAAGGTGCATTGGCAAGAATCTTTTCCCTGGGAAAGGATGCTTCCGATTTATCCTCCCTAAAAACATTGGTTATGGGTATAACATGATTTGTAGGTTCCACATTGGATGTATCAAGTTCATTAAGCTTGTCCACATAGGATATGATTTGTTCCATATCTGAAGCCAGTGCTTTCTTTTCCTCCTCGGAAAGATTTAATCTAGCAAGATTTGCAACATGTTCAATAGTCTCTTCGGTAATTTTCACAATTTTCCCCTCCTTTTTATTATGATTATTATATAAAATGTGTCATACTGCGTCAATTATACCTTTATCTACGGGAGTACATTTGCTCCTGCCAAAATCAATCATATCATTTTATTAATTTTCTCCGATACCTCTTCAGAAAATCTATCAATATATCCTTTTATATACTCTGCAATATCCATATTTTCATTCCTGATAAGGGGAGTTAGATCCATGCCCAGTATTGCCGATGAATATACATCCACATTATAGGCCGATAAAAACGTGGCATTTGACTGCCTGTTTCCCAAAGCAGCCTGATCGTATCTCTTTCCGCCGCAAATCTGTGAGTCAAAAACCCCTAAAAGGCTTTGTGCTATATTAGGATGGTCCGAAACGTTAAAAACCACTTTTTCGTCATCCTTCACCCAATCCAGCTTTCCCCACACTTCGCAGCCGTATAGCTTTTCAGGTCTTATTTCTTCCGGCAATTCCCTTAGAGCGCTGATAAGCTTTAAAGCTACAGCAACATGGGTACTGTGTTTATCCGCCAAATTATGGGTATATATAACCTTGGGCCTTGCCATTGAAATAATCTGCTTCAAATCTTCCACCGGTTCCCTGTTATGCTTGTCCTTAACCTCGGCACTCTCGTAATCCAGCATTGCCAAAAAGCCATATTCCCCAACAAATGCCGCTTTTTTCTGTTCCATTTTTCTTATTCTTTTCATATCTTCATCGGTGTATTTTTGATAAATGCCGTTTCTCGGACTTCCGGCTCCATTAGTGACCACAACTGCCGTAAACCACAGGTCTTCTTTTCCGAAGCATTTTTGTATTCCGTCATAGGCCATTATTTCAGTATCATCCTGATGTGCTGCTACAGCCATGTGTGTTGTGCGTCCAATGGCTTTATCCAAAGGTGCATTATCAAATACAAAATACTCAGCAGTGCTTTTATTAAGCTTCATGTCAATTCACCTTCATTTTTTGAACTGTAATGAACTAAAATGTATTAAGGTCTTTCTAATTTAATATATTTGATATCTAAGTACTTTTGAACATAACTCATTTCTAAAAAACTAAGCAAAATGCAGAACCTATAATCATCACCGGAACAAACTATGCTGAAAAACAGTAGAAACTTAAGTGGAACACTATACGTGCTATAGCTTATAGATGGAATTCTACAACAATTTCAAAGCTGCTTCAAGTATCTTCCGTATAATGTATCAAAAGATAAACCTAATCCATTAACATATACACGTAAAAAACCTGACCGATTATATTGTATCTGCAAAAACCATTTTTATTGTCAAAACATGATAAAATATTTTCATTCCTTGTTACCAATTTACAGTTGTTATTGTATAAGATATTAAAAAGGAAAATCTAAATTCCAATGCTGACTGACAAAAATAAATTATGTTTAAAAGCACTAATTTTTTGAGGGAGGTTTAAATTAATTGAATCAAGAAGAATTACTAATTGCAAAATCTCTTGAGGGCGATATGAAATCCTTCGAGACTTTAGTCAATTTATACAAAGACAAAATATATTCTTTCCTCCTTAAAATGACCTTATCAAAAGAAGATTCAGACGATCTTTTGCAAGAAACCTTTATTTGTGTTTACAAAAATTTGTACAAGTATAATGACAAATGGAAATTCTCCACTTGGATTTATAAAATTGCAACAAATTTACTTAAGAATTACTGGAAGAAAAACAAAAGGTTGCGTACCAGGGAACTTTCTCAATTTCCGCTAGATGATTTGTATAACGACTCCAATAATCCGGAGATAAAATATGAAAATAAAGAAAACTGTCTGCAAATTTTAAAGATTCTCAATGAGCTGAATTATGATTATAGAATAGCTTTCGTATTGAAATATGTAAAAGATCTTTCAATTGCCGATATAGCCAATATCACCGGAACTTCGCCGGAAAATGCAAAGATGCGGCTTTATCGGGCAAGAAAAAAATATGTAACGAGTTTAAAAAGTATCAGAAGGAGTTGAATGCGTATGAAATGTAATTATAACATAGAGGATTTGGTTAAGCTAATTGAAGATACTATGGATGAAAAATCTAAAATAGAGTTGGAACACCATATTGAAAAGTGCTCCAAATGCAATAAAAATTATACAGCTTTAAAACTTGCAGATAATTTAATGCAAAAAGAAATAAAATATTCTAAAGATCTTTACAGCAATTTGATTGTCCGCATTGATGAAAACCGCTATAAGAGTCATAGCTTAAAATATCGAATTGGTTTTATATTTTATAAAAATGCACCTAAATTAAAGATAATTTTAACTGCCGCTGTCATAATTGTTTTCTTCATAACGACAAAATCACTTTTTCCATTTAGCAAATCATCAATAGATAAATATAATTCGTCTGAAATCGAATCTCAAAATTCAACAACAGTTGACAGAGAAGAGGATTCATTCAATGAATATGATATTGATAAGCTTACTGAGGAATACATTGCATCTAACCTGTTTCCACCCAAATCGGGAAAAGTATTTTGCGCATATAAAACTATAAAAAAAATCGAAGAGGATAGCCTAATTACACAATATTTAATGGTACTTGCACAGGAATATTATTGTACAGACGGTCTATTGGAAGAAGGAACCGGTGCAGTGGTTCCGGTTTCAATAACTATAAAGAAAATTGATGGAATTTATAAGGTTGTAGACTTTAAAAACCCTTTAAAATATGATGATCATAGTGATGAACAAAAAAACTTATTTCCACCTGACGTTTTAGAAGAAATAAATACCGGAAATTACAGTAGCAATGAAGCTGTTGATGAACTGGAGGTTCAAACATTGAATAAGGCTAGAGAATTTTATATGGATCAATTGTCCCATTCCAATATATCAACACCAAGTCCTACAATATTTCACGAATCTATTCCTTTGGAATTTAAAAATGTAGATGTTACGCAAAGTATTGAAGTAATAGATAAAAGTGTTATAGAAAAAATTTATACTGAAAAAAATATTGCCGGTGTGATAGTATTTATATTCAAAAATTCAAGGGATGATGAATTTCTACATGGAGGAATTAAAATAAACGATACCTACTACGACCTCGGTGAAGTATCTGCGATTCAGTTAGAAGAATATCCCAACACAATTTCGATTGAAGAAATCAACTATTGCAATCTTAAGCTATTAAGAATATATGGTATAGTAGGAGGATCTTATTTTGGTAAAACAAGTTATTATTTGTTCCATGACGGCAAACCCAATAATTTTCTGACTGTAAATGGAAGAGGTATAGAAAGGGATATAGATAAAGACGGTAAGGAAGAAATAATTTCCTGTTCAGGCTCAGCTCCATATACTTATCTATATGAGTATGAGGATGGTTACATCAAGGTAAGCAATATCAATCTGGAACTTAATGCTGATGGTGTTTTATTTGAAAATGACTCAAATATTTTCACAGCTTACTACAGAAACGAGAATGAAAAAAGAAAACTATTTGAATATAAGAGGATGTAAAAAATCTTGTGTATAAGAGATTGAATGTTCTCCTTCTTGGCAAGAATTTCTAATAAGAAAAGCTAAGGAGGAGAATTTTATGTCAACACTATCAAAAGAACATATAAAGCAATTAGTTCGGGAAAATAATTTCCAAAGCGTATCAGATGTAAATGCATATCTAAAAGACATTTTTAAAGATATTATTCAAGAACTGCTTGAGGCAGAACTTGAAGCAGAATTGGGTTATGCAAAAGATGATGTGGCAAATAAAAATACCGATAATAGCCGTAATGGTTATACACCAAAAAAAATAAAAAGTGAGTTTGGTGAAATTGATATACAAGTGCCTAGAGATCGTAAAGGAGAATTTCAACCTAAAATTATCCCAAAATATCAGCGTAATGTTTCCGGAATTGAGGAAAAAGTTATAGCTCTATATGCAAGGGGAATGTCTACAAGAGATATTAGTCAACAAATTGAAGAACTTTATGGATTCAGCCTGTCTCCGGAGATGGTTAGCAAGATTACTGACAGAATTGCTCCAGAAATAAAAGAATGGCAGCAAAGACCTCTTGAACCTATATATTCTTTTATATTTATGGACGCAATTCATTATAAGGTAAAGGATGAAGGAAGAATAACAAACCGGGCAGCTTACGTTGTTCTAGGAGTTACTATTGATGGATATAAAGATATCTTAGAGATATGGATTGGTGATAATGAATCGTCAAAATTTTGGCTTGGTGTACTGAATGACCTTAAAAATAGAGGAGTACAGGATGTTTTAATTTTTTGTGTTGATGGACTTACCGGACTTAAGGAAGCCATAAATGCTGCATATCCAAAATCTGAAGTGCAGCGTTGCATAATACATCAGCTGAGAAATTCTTTTAAGTATGTGCCATACAAAGACCTAAAAGCATTTAGTAATGATTTCAAAGAAGTATATCATGCTATTAATGAAGAAATAGCATTAGAAAAACTTTATGAACTTAAAGAAAAGTGGGGAAAGGAATATCCTTTTGCAATACGTAGTTGGGAAAATAACTGGGATGTTATAAGTCCATTTTTCAAATTTCCAGAAGAAATACGAAAAATAATTTATACTACAAATATAATTGAAGGACTACATCGTCAGTTTCGTAAGGTCACAAAAACAAAAACAATATTTCCAACAGACAGTTCACTAGAAAAGATTTTATATTTAGCATCAATGAATGTAGTAAAAAAATGGACACAACGTTACAAAAACTGGGATAGAGTACTTAGCCAATTGGTAATCCAATATCCAGGTAGGCTGGAAGAGTATATTTAAGAGCATTCACCCCCACCGCCCTCAAGGGCTCATCCTCATCGCCGGATGGGCTAGACCTCACAAAATTAAAAATATAGGTTTAAAAGGCTAATACTGACCATTATAAATGATTATTGCCAGATTTAATCAAGTTTATGTATAAAACTTAATAAATCCGGCAATAATATACAATGGAAAGGCAATAAAAAACAATATTCTGTAAACCTTGTCAACTAAAATTTACTTGCTAAAGAAGGATTACATAAATTATGATACACAAAATTACTTACATTCCCTTTGAGGAACTAGTGATAAATATTGCAATACTACTAATTATCTAATAAATATTACTCCAACATTTTCTTAAACTCTTCCTCACTGAGGATGGTAATACCCAAATCCTGAGCTTTTGTAAGTTTACTTCCTGCCTCTTCACCGGCAAGAACATAGGAAGTTTTTTTCGACACACTTCCCGATACTTTTCCGCCGTACATTTGGATTATTCTAGTTGCCTCGTCCCTGGTCATGGACGGCAAAGTACCCGTCAATACAAAAGTTTTGCCGGCAAAACGGTCATCTTTTTTTGTGTCCGAAACTTTTGACTTCATATTTACTCCGGCCTCTTTAAGTCTTTCAATCAGTGCTTTGTTTTCTTCCCTGGAAAAGAAATCAAGGATATCCCGCACCATAATGTCGCCAAAATCCGGTAATGCTATCAACTGCTCATAGGTGACATTTTGGAGAGCTTCCATATCGGCAAAATTTGAAGCTAGCACTCTTGCAGTTTGTTTCCCTACATTTCTGATACCTAATCCGGTTATAAGCCTGTCGATATCGTTCTCTTTTGACTTTTCAACAGCTCTTATAAGGTTATCAACCGACTTTTCCTTGCCTACTATCCCCTTATCTATGAGTTCTTCCCTGTAATTTTTCAAAAGGTATATATCCGATACGTCTTTTATATACCCCTCAGACATCAAGGCTTCTACCGAACTTGGTCCCAGTCCCTCTATATTCATGGCATCTTTGGAGGCAAAATAAATAATGCCTCGCATTGCCTGTGCAATGCAATTGGTACCGGTACATCTTATTTCAACCCCATCTTCCTCCCGAAGGGTTGGGGCACCGCAAATAGGGCATTTGTCAGGCATAACATACTTCTGCGCAGTTGCAGGACGTTTTTCCGGAATACTCCTCAGTACTTCCGGTATTATATCCCCTGCCTTTTGAATAATTACCGTATCACCTATTCGAATATCCTTTGAATCGATATAATCCTGGTTATGCAATGTAGCTTTGGACACAGTGGTTCCGGCTATTTTCACAGGCTTTAAAATTGCCAATGGAGTAAGCCTTCCGGTACGTCCAACTTGCACTATTATATCTTCCACAATGGTTTCCTTTTGTTCCGGCGGATATTTGTAAGCTACAGCCCATCTCGGAACTTTGCTGGTTATCCCCAACTTTTTCCGATCTTCCAAACTATCCACCTTGACAACTGCTCCATCAATTCCAAAGGGCAGCTCCCAACGGCTCTCTCCAATCTTTGTAATACACTCCCATACCTCGTCGGCAGTTTTGCAGACCATAAAGCCCGGACTTACAGGAAAGCCCTGCATGGAAAGCCAGTTTAAACTTTCGGAATGGGATTTAAATTCTTTACCCTGACTTATTTCCAGGTTGAAAACATATATATCCAGTTCTCTTTCTCTGACAACAGCGGGATCTAACTGCCTTAATGTTCCGGCGGCAAGGTTTCGGGCGGTCTGATACACTTTACCTCCAGTTTCTTCCTGCTTTTTATTCGCTCTCTCAAAGGCCTCATTGGACATATACACTTCCCCGCGAACTTCCAAATAAGGTAGTTTGGTCGGAATTGTCTTGGGAACAGACTTGATTTCCAATAGATTTTCATAAACCGATTCTCCGGTTATCCCATCGCCTCTGGTGATACCTTCTACCAGCACACCATCCTTATATCTTAAAACAACCGAAAGGCCGTCAACCTTCCGTTCAACAACAAAAGTCGGATCCCCCAACTCCTGAATCATCTTATAGACAAAACTATATACTTCCTCTTTTGAGAAAACATCCTGAAGACTTATTACAGGAACATCATGCTGAACTTTTCTCAATTCACGCTTAACAGTTCCCCCAACTTTCTGTGTTGGTGAATCGGGTGCTGCAAACTCAGGATATTCCTGCTCAAGCTTTCTCAATTCCAAAGAAAGTTGATCATACTCATAATCCGAAATTTCAGGATCATCCTGATTGTAATATTTGTCATTATGGTATTCAATGGTCTTCCTTAACTCTTCAATTCTTTTCTTTATATCCATAAAACCCTCCGACTGTAATGCTTTTTTATATTAATGGTTTTTAGAAAAGATATCTATCTTTTGGAAACAACTTTTATTAACAATATATTTACAGAAACAACTGCTATGGCAAACCATATAATTCCCCATACAATTACAGGGAAACCGGTCAACTCAGCAAGCCTTACCATATCACCGGGAGGATTTGCACTCCAGCTTCTCACAATGGAAAATCTATTGTTAAGATTCAATAGAATAGTATCCACAAATGCATCGTAGATAACATAAGCCGCCATAGAAATACCTATAATATCCAGCATCAGATCATTTATGCCGTCTGTCTGAATCATTAGAACCAAAATTACAATTAAGGAAAAAATTAAAGCAGAAATCGTTGTTTCAACAGAAGAAGCAAAAGCAATGCAGAAAACTATATATATTATTGCAGTACTACCAAGCAAAAACTTCCTTACTTTAGTTTTTTTCAAAAAGAATACAAGCAGGCAAAACAATATGCTTGAAATATATCCGCCGTTTGCCATTATAAAACTTGCAATCCAACTATCCCCGCTAAATATTATATCCCTGCTGTTTCCAAATACTGTTTTAAAAACCGTCAAACCATGCCCAAATATAACTGCCGACAAAGCATGTCCAAATTTATGAAAAATTAAGGACACAGCCCTGAAAGGACTTACTATTACCTGATTCCACAATATGATAAGAATTGTCTGAATCAAAAGATATCTCCAAGTATTTTTCATAAATTCCCCCTGGATTGAAGTATTTATATATAAACTTCAAGTATTGTCAATTAAAACATAATATCAATTTCCTGTTAACTCATCAATTAATTCAAAAGACTTAATAAAAATTATACCGTTACAAATAAAAAAAAGAAAGGCATTTCCTTTCTTTTTTACAAGTTTATCAACTCAATATTTCAAGCATTGTCTCAATACACTAACAAATTATATCAGTCCATAATAATCCATTCACCTTTTTCATTTTTTTTAGCATTCATTAAATCCAAAGCTTCCATTACAGCTTCGGCCAAAGCTTCGGCGGCTTTTTGCCTGAATCCTTCGTCTAAAAGCTTTTCCCTGTCGGAAGAATTGGACATATAAGCTATCTCTGCAATTACTGCAGGCATATTTGTCTTTCTAAGCACTACAAGATTTGGCCTGTGTATTGTACCATTGTCCACAGTCTTTAAAGTGCTTACAAGTTTCTTCTGGACAATAGCTGCAAGCTTCTGACCGTCCATTTTGTTCTCTTCAGGATTGACAGGAACGCAGTATAAAGTTTCAGTGCCTCTATATGCTGCATCATTGGGCATGTAGTTATTATGCACACTTATAAATAATGTTGCATCATTATTATTGGCGATATTGACCCTTTCATCAAGACTGACATCAATATCCTTTTGCCTTGTGTAAATCACATTTATATTCTTTTCCTCGAGAATTTTGCCCAGCTTTAAAGAAATATCCAAATTCAAATCTTTCTCAAATAAATCACCTTTTATAGCTCCCCAATCTTCCCCTCCGTGCCCCGGGTCTATCACAATCTTCACCTCTTTTGGCACAGGAATGGTATTTTTGTTGCCAATATTTGAGGAATCCCGAACTTTTTCTCTGTTGTTTTCAACAATACCGGGTTTGTTATTAATATCTTCCTGGTCTTTTATGCTGTTTTTTAAACTTACGCTTGCAACAAAAAGCATCATGAAAAATAAAAGTATTAAAACGAATCTTATTTTCATCGGTAATTTGGTGTATGAAGAGTATATTTTTTTTACAAATATCTGTATATTGTTGATTACATTATCCATTTTTTTCTCCGAAAATAATTTCTTTTATATAATTATTATCCTATAGAAACTGTTTTTTTTCCATAGTTTTTTGCCTGCCATATTTTTGCAATCCTTTATTGCTGTTTCAGAGTAAATATATATCCAAAAGGCAAATCCCTTTTTATCTCCTCTTTAACCGGTTCAACAAAGCATCATGCTAAATTATATTATTTTTGTATATTTATGTCTATAGCAAGGTATATCCAGAATTTTTATTTATTGAATACTTTTTAATTTGTCCTGACAGGCTTGAGAATTCGGTATAAAAAATATAAAAAATCCACTATTGTGCGAAAGATTATTTTGATTTATAAAGAAGGTCAAAATCTATATTTAAATATCACATACAGGTAAACAATATAAGACAAATACTTCATATATGGACATACAGACAAAAAGGCCTCTTATTCATTTAGGCCTTTAATTTGCTCGATAATATTCATCTATTGTATATATCTGTTTACATCATTTAGAGTTATTCCCTGGTGAAGGGCGATATTTAATCCGTTAGCTATAACTTTTGCAATTCTGTCAACAACATCGTCAATTTCCTTCGGGGTAACAATCAGATTTCCTACATACGGTTCCAATACTTCCTGTATTAACTGGTATTTTTCGTTTCTGTCAATATTTTTGAGCATATCGTAAAATTGCTTATCTTCCTTAGCCTCATTCAGCAAACTATCTATAACAAGATCTATTGTATCGTTTGCCATAGTAGCAGCATCTACCACTGTAGGTACACCTATGGCAATAACAGGGACTCCTAATGTGTTTACCGAAATTTCCATTCTCTTATTGCCAACACCGGAACCGGGTGAAATTCCCGTATCGGCTATCTGAATGGTTGTATTTACACGCTCCATTTTCCTGGATGCCAATGCATCAATAGCTATTACCACATCAGGTTTAATCCTATCAACAATTCCCTTTACTATTTCTCCGGTTTCAATCCCCGTTATTCCCAAAACTCCGGGTGCAACTGCACATACAGGTCTAACTCCTTTGTCAACCTGTTCCGGTACATATTCCAGCAAATGTCTTGTTACCATCAGGTGATCTGTCACCTTGGGACCTAAAGAATCCGGAGTTACATTCCAATTTCCAAGACCGACTACCAGTATGGTGGAATTCTCTTTAAGCTTCAGAATTTTCACAAGCTCTTGCGCCAGTGCTTTACAAGTCTCTTCATACAATACCTGATCATTTTCTTTTAACCTTGGCACTTCAAGGGTTATATAATTACCCATGGGCTTTCCTATTGCTGCCTCTCCAGTAGGAGACGTTACCCTAACCCTTGTAATCTTTATGTCTTGAGTACCTGCATTTTCGATATCTACACCGGGCAAGTTCTGTGGTGCCGTATCACGCTTTGTTTGTTCCTGCTCTCTCACAAACTCAGTTGCCTCAAGTGCCAAGTCAGTTCTAATACTTCTGTTTCCAATCATCGGATCATCCTCTCACTATTTTCAATTTAATTTTAATAATATTTTTTCACACATTTCATTTTAAATACCTTGCTTTTTATTTTCTTTCGTGTTAAAATACTTCTTGTTAATTTACTCGCAGGAGGTGAATGGATTGCCAAACATTAAATCAGCTATAAAAAGGGTAAAAGTTTCAAAGAACAAAGCTCTTCAAAATAGCATTAGAAAGTCTATATTAAGGACTGCTATTAAAAAGTGCAAAACCGCAATAGCTAGCAATGACCCTGAAGCTGTTACTCTTCTCAAGAGAGCTATTGAGACTATAGATAAGGCAGCAGCAAAGAACGTCATACACAAAAACACCGCTGCGAGAAAGAAGTCTAAGCTTGTTAGGGCATACAACGCGGCAGTTAAAAATTAAAAATGAAAACGTACATAAAAGTACGTTTTTTATTTTGTTTAGGGTCAATAAAATAAAACTAAAAGCATATAAAAATTCATATACAGCGATTTTTATATGCTTTTAGTTTTACCCGGAATTTTTAATTTCATCGAATCAACCAGTGCCATTATCCGTTGGCAAGCTTGTTAATAAGAAGTTCTGCTGCTACTCTGTCGTTTATTCTGCCGGTTTTTATGGCCAGGTCAAGCTCAAAAGCTTCCCTTATTCCCTCTTTCAGCATATCAATACTAAATCTTTCAGCCTGGGAGGATATTTTCTTTCCTGCATAGGGTGTAATTCCTATTTTTGCACAAGCATCCTTAACGCTCATACCATCCATGATGAGAAGTTTCATTTCCATTACATGCCTTAACTGTCTCGTAATCATAAAAAGAATCTTAGGAATAGGTTCTCTCAAAATAAGCATGTCATTAAAAAGCTTAAGAGCCTTATCAAGATTTTTCTCAGCCACTGCATCGGTCAAATCAAATATCCTGCTTTTTACCGATTTGGTACATACTTTTTCAATATCTTGTACTGTAACTTTTTTTCTCTCTCCTACAAACATGACTAATTTATTAATTTCATTGAGTATTTCGGTCATTCCCTGATCACATATCTCAATTAAATAAGATGCATCTTCCATACTTATTTCCTTGTTGTAAGACTTCAAGACTTTAATGGCCCATTTCACCAGTTCTGCAGGTTTTTGAAACGCAAACTCTACAACAAGTCCGTTCTTCTTTACCGCATCCACGGTCTTCAGCCTTTTGTCAACTTCTTCCTCATAAAACACCAGCACCGTATAAGGCGGAATATTTTTTATGTATTCAATTAACTGTTCTCTGTTGCTTTGCTGCTTTGCGCCGTCTTTACCCGATTTGAACAGCCCCGAGTTTTTAACTATAACAAGTTTCTTTTCTGAAAAAACCGGTAAAGTCTCACAAGCTTCTTCTATTTTACTTATCTCAAAGTTTCCTTCCAGAACAATCTTATTCATTGCTGAAAGATCGTTTTGAAGAATAATTTTCTCTATACTGTCAAGATAATACTTCTTCAGGAATTCTTCCTGACCATAAAAAAGATACACATTCTTAAGTTTATTAGTTTTAATATCTTCCTTTAAAACATCAATACTCATATGATTCACCTTTATCCAATACCGGAACTGATTGTTTTTTTACCGTCCTTTTTATTTTTATATCTTTGCCGTAAGTTTTTAGCACTACTGCACCGTCATAGTCGGTTCTAAAAATCTTAACTCTGTTTTTCTCAAGTACATTCAACACGTACTTTGAAGGATGGCCAAAATTGTTCCTTCCAACACTGATAACAGCTATATCAGGATTTATCCGCTCTAAAAAAGCCTCGGTGGTTGAAGTATCCGACCCGTGATGTGCCACTTTCAGCACATCCGACTTTAAATCAACATTATCCCTTATCAGCATTTCCTCGGCTTCTTTTTCCATATCGGCCGTAAATAGTATTCTTACTTTTTCATAATGTAATTTTACCACTAATGAGTTATTATTTGAAGGCGACTCTTGAATAAAATCTCCCTTCTTGGGCATCAAAACATCAAAATAGGTTTTGTTATCCAGACGGATAAGGTCACCCCTCGAACACATCTGAATTTTTATTTTTTCCTTTCGGGCAATATCACACAATTTTTGCAATCCGCTGTCCAAAGGTACTTCAGGTATTACCAAACATTCTACCTTCAATTTTTTCAAAACCGGTATCAGCCCCTGAATATGGTCATCATGGCCATGGGTTGCAATAACCAAATCAAGTTTGTCGACACCGTAATCCAGCAAAAAAGGAATGACAATATTTTCTCCGATACTTGTGCTGTCAGATGCTGCGCTGCTATAGCCTCCTCCATCTATCAATATGTTTTTTCCCTTACTCGTTTGTATAAAAGTACTGTCCCCCTGTCCCACATCAATAAACACTACCTCAAGCCCTTTTGGAATAAATACCCCGTAAAAAACTGTTCCAAGTATAATCAAAACAGCAGCAATACCGTATTTGAGTTTTAATTTAACTTTATATTCAGGTCTGTACCAGAAAAAATATATTATAACTGCATAGTAACAAATAACCGAAAATATAGAAGGTGTAACAAGGGTTTTAACCGACCAGGGCAATTGCGCAGAAATTTTAGTAACCACAAGAACAAAACTCAACAGGACATTGTTTACATAGCCTATAAGTATGGATAAGACAATATGTATTTGACCCAATAAGGCCATAAGGGATCCTAAAATAGTTATAAATTCCACTATAGGTACAACAAGCAGATTAGAAATAATGGAAACCAAAGATACGGTATTGAAATAAAAAACCGTTATGGGTAAAACCCCTATCTGTGCCGATATTGTGGCAGCAAGCACATCTAAAATAAAGGGCGGAAGGAACTTAAACCCGAGCATTTCTTTTAAATTCTTATAAAACAGCACCAATGAAAGGGTAGCTGCAAAAGACAACTGAAATCCAATATTAAAAAGAATCCCGGGATTGTAAAAAAGTAAAACCAAAGCTGAAAAGGATATGCTTGTAAAAATTTCTGTATCCCTTCTTATTATCTGTCCCACCAAAACCACAACAGCCATAATAACAGCCCTTAATACCGACGGTTCAAAACCGGTAATAAGAACGAACAATATCAATATTATAATTATCAATAGGTTTGCAAGTTTTTGCCGTATTTTAAGCTTTTTGAACACATAAGCTAAGGGTAATATTATGAATGCCACATTGCTTCCTGAAACTGCCATTATATGCGACAAGCCTGAAGCACTGAAAGCTTCCTCAACTTCCTGACTTAGATCCTGTTTGTAACCAATCAGCATTCCGTTCAGCAATCCGGCCTGCTGAGGCGGCAGACTTTTATTTATAACAGTAACTATTCTTTCCCGTAATTTAAGTCCTAATTTCACTAAAAAATTTCCCTTATTTTTCTCACCGACATTAATATTATAATCCATAGCAAAAAGAGTTGCCGAAATACCGCTATGGCTCAGATAACTTCTATAGTTGAACCCTGAAGGATTGGTCCTTTCCTTGGGTATGTTCAAAGTTCCGCTTACAGTTACTTCTCTGCCGTAATCTATAAAACCGTTATCCCCTAAAAGCGTAGTTAGCCGTATCTTTCCCGAAACTTTATCCGACCTTCCCGACTCTTTTAAAAAAACTTCCTCTGCCATTAACTCATATACTATTTTTTCTCCATCTGCGTTCGGTGCAGAATTAATATATCCTTTTACCGTTACCTGCTTTCCGTTATATTCAACAAACCGGTTTGCATTTTGATTATATGTATACAAATAATACACGCCGCCAAAAAAATACAGAATTAAAACGCCGGACAGCAAAAAAACATGTCTTTTATAAAACATGCCAAATGCAATGGCTATAATAGCAAGTACAATAGCGGAATATATTATAAACCAAT
The DNA here is from genome assembly GCF_000237085.1 of Acetivibrio clariflavus DSM 19732. GTDB lineage: Bacteria > Bacillota > Clostridia > Acetivibrionales > Acetivibrionaceae > Acetivibrio > Acetivibrio clariflavus. The sequence goes on from NC_016627.1 coordinate 2,926,193, forward strand.
AGGACCGGGTCAGATTTGCCAGTAAAATCCCAGACATATATGACGCGCAGAAAAGAACAAGTGGTCTATTCATATATTTACCCCTATTCGAAGTAACTTAATAGCCAACTGTTTTGTAAAATTTTTTATGCAGATATTTTAAAATCTCAGGGACAGCTTGTCCCTGAGATTTCTACAAACAAAAACTTAATCCAAAATCCTTCTTGCTGTCATAAAGCAATCATTGTAAAAACCGGTGTTTAGCTCACTTATAACAACTTTTTTTGCTTTACTTCCCGAAGATGCGTGAATGAAACTTCCGTTTCCAATATATATTCCCACATGATTGATATAATTTTTACCGCCGTTTGTATCGAAGAAAACCAAATCTCCTGGCTGTAACTCCGATCTGGATATCTTAGTTCCCTGCTTTGCCTGGTCGGCTGCAACTCTGTTTAACTTAATTCCGAAATGATTAAAAACGTGCCATACAAAACCGGAACAATCAAATCCACTTCTTGTGGTACCTCCGTAAACATATCTGACCCCTAACAATTCCTTTGCATAGGAAACAATCTGTGCTCTTTTGGAACTATTTGATTCCGACGTTTCTCCTCTTGATGCAAGGGTGGATTCGGTTGAAATATATTGACCATATACCCAACCAATTACTCCGTCCTTCATTTTTACATTATACCATTCATCGGATTTTCCCAATATCTCCACTCTATCGCCGTAATACAATTGGGTAATTGCTTCATTGTCGGTTCCCGGACCTTTTCTTATATTAACACCGTCTCCGGTAATCATTCCTTCAAACAATACTGCAACAGCCTCTGCCTTAGTAGCATTTCCCTCTGAATTTTCAGAATTAATTTCTGTGGAAACATCTTGTCCAACATTTGCAGTTTCGTCATTTTTCTCATCTGTAGTTTCTGAAGTTTCCTGTTCTTTTTCATCGCTTAAACTATTGGAATCGTCTGCCGAATTGTTCGCTTTAGCTAAAACTTTGGTATCCTGAGAATTCTTTATAGCATCTACCGGAAATAAATCTTTATGTACCCAACCTGTTGTGCCGTTTATAAGAATTTTATACCAAGATCCGATATTTTCTTCAACTATTGTATTGGAATCTTTAAAAAGATTTTCTATATTGTATGACAAAACCGAATATTCCTGAAAATTAGAATTTTTTTGATCCGTAGTGCTTTTATCGAAGTTAGCATGGGAAAGTGAGAATGTAAAAAAAATCGAAAAATTTAAAACCGCTGAACATAAAATTAATTTACTGCACTTAAACATACTTAACCTCCTACTCTATATCCCTCTTACCTATACGGGCTTACCTGCTATCCACGAGCATACTGTAGGACTTCCTGAAAACAAATGGACAAGACTATTATACCTTTATGAATTTTCTTTGTCAAACCGAAAATTTCCTATAAAGCTTAAACAAAAATATCAATATACTTTTTTGTTTTCATAATATCCTTTGCCGCAAATATCCATATAAAAATATTTCGGATGTTTGCACCCAAACCGTTAGTTGTAAATATTGCCAGGTGTTTAAAGTTCCGTTCAGAAAAAAAATCAAATTTAAAAACTACACTAACTTATACATTATTATGGCATTTGTAGTCTCTCCCTCAAGTTTCATACAATCCTCTATATTTGCATAATCTTTAAAACCTAAGCTTTTCCAAAATTTATATCCCTTTGCATTGCTTTCGGAAACAGCTATATAAAACCTGGAAACATCACTTTTCTTTTTGACAAAATCTATAAGCAAATCGACTGCTTTAGTACCATACCCCTTATTTTGGAAAGCTTTATCAATAATAAGCGTATTTATCCAAACCGATACTTTGGAGCAGTATTTTATTTGGCCTTTTAAAAAGCCTATCATTTCACCGGTAGAAGAAATAAATATCCCTAACAAAAAATGCTCTCCACTTCGCTGCATTTCAATGAAATTACGTGTCAATTGCTGAAACGTTATGTCCTTCTCAATACCTGTTGCATATTTAAAATCTTCATCATTATACCATTCAAATATATATTTAAGGTTCAATGGAGTTATATTTTCCAAATAAATATCCTTTGCTTTGGCATTTACAATATACATAATGCCTCCTGTTTAATTTCCGTTCATTTAAACTGAGGAAGTTGAGATAACAACAGTACTGACCGGCAATTTCATTATCTATTTGGAATAAATTATTCTACACGCAAAACTTAAAACCTTCAAAAACTTTGTTATAAAATTCATATTATTAAAACTTTATTTTTGCATCAAAATAATATTGTAAAGTTCAAAAGCATTAAACAATTAAAAAAGTTATACTTTGGCTAACCCGTATTTTTTCCTGACTGTCTATCATTTATGTACAGTCGGTATCAACAAGGAGGTGAAACAATATGTATAACAACAATAACAATCAAGTTGTTCCTGGTGCTAAAAATGCTCTTGACAAAATGAAATATGAAGTAGCATCCGAAGTTGGTGTAAATTTAAAACAAGGATACAATGGCGATATATCAGCCAGAGATGCCGGTAGGATTGGCGGAAACATAACCAAAAAATTAATTCAGATGGCAGAACAGCAGTTAGCAGGCAAATAACTATTTGTTTAATTTAATAGATTTTTAATCTCTAATCAAGAAGTCAAAAATCCTAAATTTTTATATATTGTTTTGCAAAGCATTCATATAATAACTAAAAAAGATTTTGTGATATGTCACAAAATCTTTTTTAGTAAAATCCCACAGACCACTTTAAAACTCTCAAATACTATTGCAAATTATTGGCCTTAGCTGATGTCATATATAGAACATACGAACAGATGATATTTTTCACAAAATAATATCCTTTCTATCGATATATTTTTATGAAATATTCATATTAATTTTTTCATGCCAATATAATATATTTATTTTATGAACTGATACTTTTTAATACATTTATAAAATTATAAATTCTTAAAGCTGCGACAACAAATCGTAGCTTTTTTATTTACAGTAAACATGTTTCTGTCAGGCTTACAAGGTCGGTTATGAGTGTTTTTATATAATTTGAACAGAAAATTATACCTAATTGAGTACATTATTGTATAAATTACCCATTAACATACAATAAATATATCTATATAATTATGATTTGTAAACGTACTTTTTCCTCTATACTTTATATTTGCCTGCATCAGAAAGTCAGCAGGATTTTGTAAAACCTCCTATAAGTGAAGTATAGATGTCATAATGTTTAGCTGGAGTCTTTATTTAATACAGTAAGCTCCAAAATTTTTACATATTTGTGGGGGCGCCCCCTTGCCCCCATATTTAGTTGTATCTGCAAATCAAAGTATTTTTATTCTTTCTCCTTTTAAAATCTTGTTTGTATTCCTTACAGCACACATATTTCCGCACATAGTACATGTATCCTCATTTTCAGGTTTTGAACTTTCTCTATATCTTTTGGCCTTTTCACCGTCAACGGCAAGTTCAAACATCTTGTCCCAGTCCAGATTTTTTCTTGCTTCACTCATCTTATAATCCCAGTCTCTGGCACCTTTAATTCCTTTGGCAATATCCGCTGCATGGGCAGCTATCCTCGACGCTATAATACCTTCCTTCATGTCATCGATATCAGGCAGTCTCAGGTGCTCAGCCGGTGTTACATAGCATAAAAAGTCTGCACCGCTTGCCGCTGCTATTGCACCGCCTATTGCACTTGTAATATGGTCATATCCCGGCGCAACATCGGTTACAATCGGTCCTAACACATAAAAAGGCGCTTCATGGCAAAGCCTCTTTTCAAGTACCATATTGGCTGCTATCTCGTTAATTGCCATGTGTCCCGGTCCTTCCACCATTACCTGCACATTTCTCTCCCAAGCTCTCTTTGTAAGTTCTCCCAATACAATCAACTCTTCAATCTGAGCAGCATCGGTGGAGTCATTTATACTTCCCGGTCTTAAAGCATCCCCAAGGCTCATAGTTACATCATATTCCGCAAAAATCTCAAGAATTCTGTCATAGTATTCATAAAAAGGATTTTCATTCCCCGTCAATTCCATCCAGGCAAACATCAGTGATCCGCCTCTTGAAACAATATTGGTAAGTCTTCCGTTTTTCTTAAAGCGGCGCACCGTCTCCCTGTTTATTCCTGCATGAATGGTCATAAAGTCAACACCGTCAGCAGCGTGCCTTTCTATGACATCTAAAAACTCTTCAGCCGTTATGTCCGAAATTTCTTTATCATAAAATCCCACTGCATCATATATTGGTACTGTTCCAACCATAGCAGTGGAAATAGAAATAAGCTTTCTTCTGAATTCCCCGGTCTTTCCGTAGGAACTTAAATCCATTATGGCATCAGCCTTAAGCTCAATTGCCTTTTTTGCTTTCTCCAGCTCAATGTCAAAATTGCAGCAATCCTTTGAAATTCCAATGTTTACGTTTATTTTGGTTCTCATTCCGCGGCCGATACCTTCAGGGTCTAATGCTGTATGCTTCTTGTTTGCAGGAATAATAACTTTGCCCTGTGCCATAAGCTGCTGAAGTTCCTTTATATCCATATTTTCTTTTTGGGCCACAATCTCCATTTCTCTAGTTACTATACCCCTTTTTGCCGCATCCATCTGTGTTGTATACATTACAAAGCACCTCTTCTCATACTTTCTTTTATATCCCTGATTTTTTTTCCGATGTCGTCAGCCCCCACAATTTCAGTGACCATTGCTATGCACTTTGCTCCACACTCTATCACCTCATGCATATTGTGCTGTTTGATTCCTCCTATGGCAACATGGGGAATGGGTATGTTTCGAACCACATATCTGAGGTAATCAAGCCCGACAGGCTCACATACATCTTTTTTTGTATAAGTTTTATAAATTGGACCGACTCCGATATAATCGGCTCCTCTTTTTACTGCCTCTTCCGCCTGCTTAGGCGAGTGGGTGGAAATGCCAATTATCATTTCCTCACCCACCAACTCCCTTACCTTTTCGATGGGAAGGTCATCCTGACCAATATGTACACCGTCTGCTTTAACCAATATCGCTATATCAACATGGTCGTTAACTATAAAAGTAACGCCGGCTTCCTTTGTCATTTCTCTTATCTTTAAACATTCATTATACTTTTGCAAAAGTTTCTTTTCCTTATCCCTATACTGGATTACTTTTACGCCAGCTTTTATCATTTCCCTTACAACCTCTATATTGTTTCTTCCTCTTGAATGTTCCTCGGAAGTTATACAATACAGGTCAGTATCTATAATATCATTACGTCTTTTCAATCAACTGCACCCCATCCCCAAGGCATAGCTTAAAACTATATTAGCCTGTTTTGCCGCTGCAATATTAACTCTAGGAGAAATTGGAGGCAGATCTTCATTTACCTCACTTACAAAATCTCCTACCATATAAAATTTTTCATGTATCTTTTTTACAACGATATCATCACTTTTTCCCCATCCTGCCAATCCTGAAGCACAAACAACCAGTTTTCCGGAGGAAAAAAAGCTCTCTGCAATCAAGGCTTTATATGCAGCTTTGTCAAAAGCTTCAACCACAATATCGCACTCTTCAAATACCTGTTCAATATTTTCCTTCTCAAGTTTTATATTGAGTGCCTCAATTTCCAAATCGGGATTAATCCTCAGAAGATTGGATCTAAGGGCATTCACTTTTGAAGTATTCAATTGATCCAAAAAGTAAAATTGCCGGTTTAAATTTGATGGCTCAACCACGTCGAAATCCACTATTTTTAATTTTTTAAATCCGCTTCTTACAAGGTTGAAAGCACAATTAGACCCCAATCCTCCGGCTCCCGCTATTCCAACTTTTAATTTCTGTATTTTTTTTAGATTTTCTTCTCCCAAATAATTGCAAAGTCCCTTTTCAAAAGTATTCATACGACCTCCATCCTATATTGCCTGCCAGTCTTTAAACACAGGTTGATAGCCTTTACTGTAAATTAGCTCTGTAATTTGTTTGACACTCCTTGTGTCGCAAATATCAAATTGTCCTTCAGTTTTTAAATCCAAGGCATGGCCGCCCACCTCGGTAGATGAACCTGCAGACATCTTTGTAACACCCAATCCTATAAGATTGTCACGGAATTCTGCCCTTTCTCTTGTAGAAAGGGTTATTCCAACCCTTGGCATAAATAACCTATAAGCCAGCATTATCTGCACAAAACTTCTGTCATCCACTTTCACTCCAGGTTGAAACTCTCCTGTGTGAGGTCTTATCCTGGGCATAGACACGCTTATTTCGGTGTCAGGATACTTGTTTTGCAGATAATCGGCATGAAGCCCGGTAAAAAAAGCTTCTCTCCTCCAGTCATCAAGACCTAACAATGCTCCGATATTTACACTTCTCATTCCTGCAATACATGCCCGTTCGGGAGCATCAAGTCTAAATCTATAGTTTCTTTTAGGGCCTTTTAAATGAAGCTTTTTATAAAGTTCTTCGTTATACACTTCCTGATACATTGTAAATCCGTCAACCCCGGCTTCAATAAGCTGTCTGTATTCATCAGTTTCGAGAGGATATACTTCTATGGATATGGAAGAAAAGTATTTTTTCAGGACCATTACACACTCTTTAAGGTATTCTACAGAGCTATGAGTCCTTGACTCGCCAGTTAAAAGCAATATGTGTCTAAGACCGGTTTCAGCAATTATTTTAGCCTCTTTTTCCAATTCTTCTTTTGTAAGTTTTCTTCTTACAATAGGGTTTGAGACGTTAAAACCGCAGTACACACATTGGTTAACACAATAATTTGCTGCATACAATGGAGTGTATAGGAAAATAACCTTTCCGAAATGCTGCAGTGTCAATTTTCTTGACTTTTGAGCCATTAACTCAATATATTTCCCTGCTTTTTCCGATAACAGCATTAAAAATTCCAATTCGTTTACTCTATCTTTATTGATAATATTCAAAATCTGATTATCGGTAATATTGCTGTAAAATCGCTCGAAGTCAAAATCCTTATACTCCAGATACCTTTGGTAAAAACTCATTATTAACGCCTCTTTTCAAAATATTGCATTTAAATATCTTTGCTAACTTTTTCAATTCATTATGGAATTCTCACGACCTTAAGAAACCAGTAAGCGGGGATGATGCTTCAGCAAAATCTTTCACTGCAGGTGCACCCGATAAAAATGCCTTTCTGCCGGCTATAACTGCCAATCCGAAAGCCTCTCCCATTGTTATGGGATCGTCCGATGTTGCAATTGCAGTATTCACAAGCACCGCCGCCGCACCCATTTCCATTGCTTCGGCAGCTTCCGATGGCCTGCCTAAACCTGCATCCACAATAATTGGCAAGTCTATTTCATCAATCAATATCTTTATCAGTTCCTTAGTCTTTAGCCCTTTATTGGTTCCGATGGGTGCTCCCAACGGCATCACGGCTGCTGCACCGGCATCTCTAAGGTTCCTTGCCACGATAAGATCGGGACTCATATACGGAAGTACCACAAAGCCTTCCTTAGCCAATATCTCCGTTGCCTTTATGGTCTCATAATTGTCCGGCAGGAGATATTTATTATCAGTTACAATCTCGATTTTTATCCAATTCCCACAGCCGGCTGCACGGGCAATTCGTGCTATTCTTACAGCTTCATCCGCATTTCTTGCCCCGGATGTATTAGTCATAAGAATACAATCTTGAGGTATGTGATTAAGCATATTTTCATCTTTAGAGTCAAAATCCATCCTTCTCAGGGCGACAGTAACCACCTGTGCCCCCGAGCGCTTAACTACTTCCGGAATAATTTTGTTTGCTGCAAACTTTCCTGTACCTATGAACAGCCTGCTGGTCAATTCCTTTCCGCCAATAATTAATTTGTCCTCCAAACTTTTAACCTCCCCCTACAAATCTTAATACTTCAACGTTGTCATTCTCTTTTAATACAGTTTTATTCCAGTCATCTCTCATTAAAATGTCATAATTGTACTCAATTATAACTTTTTCATGATCTATCCACTTTAACTCCAGCAATTCCAACAAAGTAACGGGCTTTTCCAATTCTGTATTCTTTCCGTTTAAAATAATGTTCATTAAACTCACCCCCTCTCAAATGAATAATCATAATATTTCCTTCAGTATTTTTCTATTGGATTTCGGCTCTTTCGTTTAAGTTCAAAAAGAGCAACTGAAAAAGCTAAAATCCATAAGAATTAAAAAACGCTTGCCTCAATAGGCAAGCGTAATTAACACATAAATACAAAATATAAATCTTCTTAAGCTTCCCTACGTCGGCATTAACCGCATCAGGTTCAAAGGGTCAAGAGCATTGCTCTTTCTCAGCCTTTCGGCACCCCTAGCTTTTACACTATTTAATTTGTTTGATGAATATTATATATTATTTGTTTTCACATGTAAATATAAATTTTACTTTTTTTGATAATCGGAATACAAATTATTCTGTTACATTACATATAAATCAAAAAATCATGCAGGCAAAGCCATAAAAGCAAATATTATTCAGTGCTCTATTAATCAAAGCACTGAAACAATATAATTCATCAGAGTCTCTCTGCCTTCCTTGGTTTCTGCCGAAAACGGTACTAACGGTGTATTGCTGTCAAGCTTTAAAGTGCCTGATATATCCAAAAGCCTCTCCTTTAGCTTTGAACGAGGTATCTTGTCCATTTTTGTGGCAACAACCAAATAGGGCAGTGATGAATTTACCAGCCATTTGTTCATCATTTTATCGTCATCGGTAGGTGTATGCCTTATATCCACTACCATGACAATCATCTTCAGTTTTTTGCTGGTATTCAAATAAGTCTCTATCGATTCGCTCCAGGCATATTTAACCTCTTTTGAAACCTTTGCATAACCGTACCCCGGCAAATCAACAAAATACACTGTGTCATCAACATTATAAAAGTTGATTTCTCTTGTCCTTCCGGGTTTTGATGCAACTTTTGCTAAATTTTTCCTGTTCAATAAAGCATTTATTAAGGATGACTTTCCCACATTTGACCTTCCGACAAAGGTAATTTCCGGTATATCATTGTCGGGATACTGTTCAGGCTTAACCGCACCTTTTTCAAATCTAGCATTATTAATATTCAACTCTGATACCCCTTAACATTATATTTTTTTACTACCAATCCATATTGTCCAGACTATATTATAGCAGCAAATTTCCAAAATATTAAGCATTAAAGCAAATATCATAAAAAATACTATTAATTTTTATTTTCAGCTGCTTAAAATTAATTATACTGTCCATAAACAAATTTAACTTATATATATTTAATATACTCGTTTATTCCTCCATTATAAATCTTGACCTTTCTTTGTCCAAAAAAACTTATATATTTTGCCGCCGTAGATGTACTGTTTAAAAGCACGACATCTATTTCATGCTTTCTTTTATTTCTATGCATTAACTTCAGTTCAGAAATTTTCAGTAAATGCTTAAACTCATAATCGGCTTGCGGCAGTGAATAACCTATAAAAATCCATTTATCTGAAATTGTCAAAGCCTTTTCTGCCTCATCCCACAACTGCGGAAAGGAATTTTCCTTAAAAGATTTTCTGAAATTAAATGTTGCAATATGCGATGATATCCTATCTCCACAAATTAAGCATTTCTCACCCTCTGTAAATTCCTCCACATCCTGTTTAAAATCACTTAAAATTTCAAAATCAGTCACCATAAATCCCGCCCTTTTTATCAAGGGAATATCTCCGAAACTGTCGTTGAACAAAGCTCTGCAATTATCGCAATAGAGCCAGTTACTGGAACCATGAATTTTTATTATTTTTATCTCTTCCAAAGCATTATCGGAATTTATACTTCTTATATACTCTCCTCCGTTGCAATAATTTACAGTATAACCGGAATTAACGAGATTTATGTATTTTTCCAGTACAGTATCCCAGTTTAGCACTATAAAGTCTACTTTACCGTACGCTTTCAAAAGCTTGATGACCAAATTGAAAACAGCTTCAGAGTAGCAATACTTATCCTCTAATATTTTAAAAAGTTTGTAAATTATAAATCTCCTGATAGCCCTAAGATGCAAAGGAGAATACTTTATGCCCAAATGATGCCCTGAATTGGTTGATATATCTATGCAGGTTAAAAGGTCATCTAAGCTTGGCGGCAGTTTTTCCTTTGAAAAACCGAACACATCCTCATAAAACCTTTGTATTGCCTGAGAAATATTATTTTCAAAAAGGTTATCCTCCTGATTTTCAATTAATAATTCCGGTATCTCCGATTGTATCGGTAATCCTGAGTTTTTTGAAAAACCCGCGCCAAGTATAACTGCTGCTCTCATATTTACTCCTTAAACCTTTTTTGATAAACTTTCTGAAAAACTCTTGTTTTCGCAAATACCTTGCAAATAGAATTTTGGTTTAACAAAAATCAAAATATTCAAACTATTAATGTGAATTCTCAATGCAAAGTTCTAATTTTAACGGTAAGTTATAGTATTAGTTTCCCTAAAAAAGTTAATATTATCAATTATTTAATTAATTTATTCTGATTGATTTTATGGCTATTATATGGTAGAATTTTTTATTATTATTGGAGGTGAAATGGACATGCCGACATACTGGAGATGGATTTATGTACTTGCTGGTGCTGCATTACTGGGTATTGCATTTTTCTTCCTAATGCGTTCTGCCAATAAAAATCTGGAAACTTTACAAGCCAAATCAAAAAAGAAGAGAAGAAAATAAAATTATCAATTATATAAAATCTTAAATAATAATATGTTCAATTTTTGCCAAAAGCTTAGGATAATTATCTTAAGCTTTTCAAATTTAAAACGGTATTTTTCCTGTCAGTAGTCATAAAAGGTTTATTATAAACAGATACAGTAAATAAATTGATATCTTTAAGTTATTATAAACATAAACAGTTGTGTATCAAAATGCTTCATAAATATATTGATTGAAGAAATATTCCATGGTATAATTTACTTATAAGAAATAGACAGAGAATACATTGACGATACCGTTTTAATTAATTATGTATACTATATTAACTATGCACTTTATATATAGTATTTTATTTGTTAAGGGGGAGTTTTCATGAAGTCTTCTGAAGACAAACAAAGGTTAATATCAAAGTTCAATGAAATCCAAGAGGAAATACTCAAAATAGGCTGGAACGGAATCATCGAAAAATATCATCCTGATATGAATTGTGATAATGTCGACGCAGTAAAAACCTTCAAACTGTATAAAAGCATCTACGAAAACATGAGAAAACGCATGATTGTACATTGTTAATAACATTCAGTGAAGATTTCAGAATTTATTTATTATTATTTTAATACCATGTCTAAGAAAATTTAGTTGACTGCAAAGTCAACTTTTTTATTTTTTCTTTTTTTATAAAAACAGTTTAAGTCGAAAAAAAAAGAGCTTGGTTGAGCTCTTTCAAGGGAGTAATTTATATTAAAGGTCCTCGACCTGACATCAAAATAATAACTTTAGAAAATTAATAAATTATGAACAATTTATTAATTTTTTTGTTAAGTAATAAATTTATATCAAACCTACATCAAAATAATCAAAAAGAGCCAGCTTTTGGCTCTAAGTTGGAGGGAGAACAAAAAAATTGTTTTTCACTCATTATTTAGGTATGTTTGAATTATATCATCTAAAAGTTAACTATTTATGAATAGAATATTAATTATTTACTACAATTTTATTACAAAATCTTTACTCAACTTTTAAAAAAATTTATTTTCACTTTAATCGCAGAAAACCACCGGCAAAATTCAATCCAAAACATAAATAAGTGAATTTTATTGCACTACAGGAATATATTAGCTATAGGATTATTTTTTGAGTGAAGTGCTTATTTAATGAGAAAAGCAAAAAAAAAGAAACGTATATATAAATTGATTGGTATTGGAGATACTGTACTGGTTCCATGCTCAAAAGACGTTTATAGGAAAGCCACAGTTATTGATACGCACATAAAAAATGACACATTAGCCCTTAGAATACAATTTGACAATGGTTCCATACATTTTATATCATCGGAATTATGCTACAGAATAGTGCGTGGAGTAGCCATTCCTTTAGAGCAGCCAAAAACGAGATTACAGAAATTCAGTATATGGCTTTTGAGAAAATTCGGATTAAGTGAAGTGTAGTATAACATTTTTTCTTATTACTTCCAATGTAAAACTTCCAATAAAAAACAGAGGCAGAACTTTGCCTATTCTGCCTCTGATACTCATTGCTACTAACCTTAATCAGCAATAACAAATCTTATTTTATAAGTCTTAGTGGTTCCATCTTCTGCTTTCACAACCACTTTAGCAGTACCCGGTATATCTGTAGCCTGTGTTACTGTAACTTTTGCCTTTGAACTGCTTGCTACAGCACTTACTGTAGGAATATGTTCATCGTCATCCAATTCAACTACATAAGAAGTAGTATCTTTATCAAAACCTTTTACTTTTTTACCGTCATATTCAAGACTTTCAAGTGTTGCATCGGAATCATCAACTACAACAAACTTGACGTAATAAACTTCTTTTGTTACACCATCTTCAGCTTTTACAACTATTTTAGCATAGCCAGGAATTTCATCAGCCTGAGTAACAGTTACTTTTGCACCAGGATGATTTGCCTTAGCTGTTACTGTTGGAATTTTATCTCTCTTTTCCAATTCAACAACATAATATGTATTGTCTTTATCGAAATCTTTAATGCTCTTGTTGTCATACTTAATACTCTTAAGTGTCGCATCGGAGCTTGCGTCATCAACAACTACTTTTTCGCCATTGATCTCATCATCAACAACAATTTTTTCCATTTTATTGATAACATTATTCAAAAGAGCAGCAGCTTCAGCTCTTGTCAAAGCTCCCTGAGGATTAAACTTGCCGTTTGAACCGATCATTATTTGTTCCTTGTAAGCAGTATATACAAAGTCTCTTAAGTTCTTGGATATGCTGCCGTAATCTTCAAAAATCTCCTCAAGTTCTTCATCATTGCTTAATACTTTCAAATCAAGTGCTTTTACAAGTGCAACAGCCATATCTTCACGTACTGCACTATTGCTGCCGTTAAAATACAATTCACCTTTACTGTTTTTGTAACCTGTGAGATAAGATTTAGCAGCCTCAACCGCCTTGTAATCCCAGCTGTCCACAGGAACATCTTTGAATGTCTGAGTTTTGCTGTTTGTAGTCAACTTAAGAGTGTTAGCCAACATTACAGCAAATTGAGATCTTGTAACAAGTTCGTTGGGTCTGAAGGTATTATCCTCATATCCTACAATAATTCCTCTGTTGCATAGATTATTAATTGCATTAAATGCCCAATGGGTTTCTTCAATGTCTTTAAAACCTTTAATTTTAACTTTAAGTACCTGCTCAACAACAATTTCCTGGTGTGGTGCAGGTTTAGCCGGTGGTGCCGGTGGCTTTGGCGGTTCATTTTTCTTTGGCGCTGCAAATACGCCACTCACACTTGTCATCATTAGTGCAATCACAGTACACAAAGCGAGAAAACCTTTTTTTTGCCTAGTCAGCATCGTTACTACCCCTTTCAAAAACTTATTATTTTAAAAATAATTATATATATTATTAATTATATTTTACATCTAAATAAACAAAATGTCACTACTTGTCATTTTATTTTGTTTTTTGAAACTTAACCGTTCGAATTTTTTTTGTTATGAAAAGCATAAATAAAGCTAAAAGTCCAGGAATAACAGAAATACATATACCTTCAATAAATCCTGCAGGGATATAGGTAAGTTTTATTCTGTGTGTCCCTGCTGTCAGCGGTATTGTAATAAGAGAATTAGCAAAAGGTTCCAATTTTACTTCTTTGCCATCGACATATGCTTTCCACCCTTTATCGTAAGGTATTGTTGTAAACAGTACATCCCCTTCATTTGCTGTAACCGTTCCTCCTATACGTCCATTATAACAATATTCCACCGACATCTCCGATATTCTTAATGCCAATACAGCTTTTTTAAAGTTTTCTTTGTGGAGATAGTAGAATTTTCCATCAACATTTTCACTACCCTTTATCTCAACATTTACATTTTCTCCTTCAGGAAATGTTCCAATATATTGAACACACCTTGTTTCATTTGTAAAGAGGTGTGAAACATACATTCCATTGACCAACAAATCCCTACCATTATTGCCGGAACCAAAATCAGCATATACAGGCATTCCGTTCGAAGTAAATGTATACTGGATAACTCCGCCGGTATTAGATTTAGTAGCGTATAATGGAACAAAACAATCTTCACTGATACCGGCCAAAGCTTTAACAAGATCATTCTGTGTTCGAAACGGGTCAGTACTGAAATAAAATTCCTTAAGGGATTTTCCATTTACAGCCATTCCTATTGAAAGAACATATGGATTCCGGTAAAGCTTTGCATTACCGTTTTGATTAACCAAACTGTAATCAGGAGGCATGGAGCGCTCAGAAAGAACATATTTCACAGAAAACAAAGCATCCGTCACCATCGAAGAACCGAAATAGGAACTCCATAACCATGCTTGAGCCATTCCCAAATCTTTTAGAAATTTGTTTACATTCCTGTTATAAGTTGAGCTATAGTGAGTTATTCCTTTATATCCGAAAGCTATAGGCTCATTCTTAGTACGTTCAAAGGTGGCTCCTACACGGAAAAATTTTTCTTTATCCTTTTTCGTCTCTTCAATCAAGGTTGTAATCTTCTCTTTGTATTCATGATAGCTTTCATAGCTTTCATATCTGAATTCTCTGTCCAATCCCTTAAGAATTCCCACAGTGTTTACATACATATCAAGCCCACAAACAATAAGAAGTATAATAGCTACAGTTTGCCTCTTGAACTTGAACTCCATAAAAACTCTGCATGCAGTAATTAAAATCAAAAACGAGAACAGAAAGGAATATCTATAAGGGAACCAATTGGGATACTGAAATACATGCCAAGCTTTATCCAATTTACAGAACCATAAACTGCAAAACATAAAAATCACAAAAAGTGCAGTAGAAATTTTGCTTCGCAGGCTTATTTTCCTTAGTAGAAAGAATATCAGAAAGAGCAATAAAGCCAAAATGCTGCAGTAAATAAAAGGAGTACCTGAATTGGTTATTGAATCATATCCTCCCGGAAGAAATTTATATAATAACTTAGGGCTGAATAAAGAAAAATTGAACTTTCCTGAGTAATCGTTAACTGTCTGACCAATTCTACCCTGAAAGAGGGAAATTAAAGTAGGAAGCAATAAAAATGCTCCCCAGGAAGCTGCTATAACAGTACTGAGAGCAAATTTAAACCCATATTTAAAAAATTTCTTTATTCCGGTTTTATTTTCAACACACCGGTAAACAAAATATATAGCAGTAAATAAACCTGTCATATATGAAATATAATAAGTGGATATAAAAGATACAAATAATGCAAACGTTAATAGCCAGTTATTCTTGCCCTCAAGTATTTTTTCAACACCCAAAATTATTATAGGAAGCCAAATCACACCATCTAACCACATGATGCACATGGAGTACGCAATATTATAGGACATAAGACCGTATAACATCGAGAATAATATGGTAGATACATCATACCTTCCAAATTTGTACCTCAGTAACAGGCTAAATGTGAATCCTGCCAATCCGATTTTTAGAACTGTTAAAAACAAAACAGCAATCGGCATTTTTGAATTTGGACAAAACAATGTAAGGAAGGACAATGGACTTGATACATAATAGGTAAAGACACCTATATAATTTCCACCTAAAGCTTTAGACCATGAAAAAAAAATGTCTCCGTTTTTCAGACCACAGAGGAACTCTATATACTGACCCGACATATCCATGATCAAGATTGACTTCTCACCGAAAGGTGCCATTCCCATCTTTGCAAAAGCAATCAGCATAATAACGGCCGGTAACATAAAACAAAGAATTGCCGTAATAATAGTTTTAAATCTATTTTGATTTGTCACTGCCATCCCCCTTTTCCTTCACAATATATACGGGACGTTTTTTTGTTTCCAAATAAGTCTTAGATAAGTATTGTCCCAAAATTCCGATGCAAAACAGCTGTATACCTGCCAAAAACAATATAATGCATACCAAGGAGGACCATCCGTAGGCAGAACCTCCCCAAACAAGCTGCCGTATAATTGTAATTACAATTGAAATAAAGGCAATGGCACAAAAGAAAATACCCAATAATGAGGATAATGCCAGCGGTGCAGTAGAAAAAGCCACTATACCATCAATTGAATAAAGGAACAGCTTCCAAAAAGACCATTTGCTTCTACCACCAGCACGCTCAATATTTTCGTATTCCAACCACTTTGTGTTAAATCCCACCCATGAAAAAATACCTTTAGAAAAACGGTTGTACTCGCATACCGATAATATAGCATCAGTCATCTGACGGGTCATCAGTCTAAAATCCCTAGCTCCGTCAACAATCTCCGTTTTGCTAAGTATTCTCATCAGTTTATAAAACTGACGAGCAAAAAAAGACCTGAGTTTAGGTTCACCAATACGGTTAATCCGCCTTGCGGCAACACAATCATAACCTTCCTCTTTTATACCTTTATACATTTCAGGTATCATTGTCGGAGGATCCTGCATATCTGCATCTATAATAGCGACAAAGTCTCCTTTAGCCATTTGCATGCCAGATAACATAGCAGCTTCTTTGCCGAAATTTCTTGAAAAGGATATATATTTGACTCGTGAATCTTTTTCGTAAAGAGACTTAATTACAGTAATTGTATTATCTTTCGAACCGTCATCCACAAATATGTACTCAAAATCAACTTCAGCCATTAATTGCGCAATTTCACATAATTTATTATGTAAAACCAGTAGTAATTCTCCTTCATTATAGCAAGGTACGACAACAGATATACAATCCTTTTTAATGAGCTCACCATTCAAGTCATTTTGAGACTCAACAGATTGATTCATTTTTTCTATCTCCTTTTAGATGCTAAGATTTTATTATCTGATGCTTTTTAATATATTAAGCGGTGTCCAAAAGTATTTATAAATATTATCCTTCTAAGTTAAATTATAATAGATTTGAATTATATTGTACAGCAAAACTGCATAATGCAAGTTCGATGATATAATAGAATATTGATCATCCCAATAACAATATTATTTATCTTTTCATAAATACAATCACTATTTTGCAATATAACTAAAAAATTAACTAAATAAACATATAATCCTAAAGAGTATCTCACATAATAAGTCAGTGAAGGAATCTGCTCTTGAGTTCAACTTTTATTTTATCCACTCTGTCATTAAGGATGTTCCTTATATCCCGGTTGAACAATCCCGTATTCAAAATCCGCAAGCATGGAAACGCAAGAAAAAAACGTTTGTATCTGATAATTTTCTCATAGTACTTATTGAAAGAAATGGTAGAAGCATTTAATATAACATTTCGTAAATCCAGGGTTTCTGCCACTGTCTTTGTAGTATCCGCCAAAAAATACACCAACAAGAAAGCCACCAGATGGCCCTTAGCAGTATCAGGAATCGAATATACAAATCCCAGAACAATAGGATGAATTACCTGTATAAGCAAGAATGCTAACAATCCCCAAAAAAGAGAATATTTTAAACATATGTACCCATGGAGATTATATGGCTCATAACTGTAATCCCACCATTTACAGTTGAATATTTTCTCCAATAGAAATCCCGTAACATACTCCAGTGAAGTCACCAAAACAACAGAAACTAACAAGTTGACTATAAGTACCGTAAACTCATTTTCAAATTTATCTCCAATCCATTTTACCGTGCCTAATATCAAAATAGCTCCAAAACCATAAATGGGACAAAAGCATCCTGTTAAAAAACCTCTGTTAATGATCTTTCTTTCGCATATACTGACATAAATACTTTCTATCACCCATCCCAAAAAAGAATAAATGGAAAAAAACAGCATCAAATTGTTAAAACCTGTCATACAATTACCCCCTTCACATTCCTGTTGTCAGCATCGTCTAATACATCGAATCAACCGGTTCTACATAGATGATTGTGACAATAACACTGACAGTACTGTTCCAAAGGTCAGCATTCAAATATTTCAGTACTTCAGCAGCTTCATTTTAAAATAGCACTAATATATTCTTATTTTTCTTTATGTTCAATGGAATATTGTCGCTAAATTTAACTTATTTACAGTTGTTCATGTTAAATTTGATATAATCGATTTGTCTTTTATTTATCCTAATATCATTCCAATCAGGTTTAACGAATCAAATGCAGTATCTTCATCCGAATCAAGCATAATTTGAATGGACGTGCCATATAATGCACCTAAAACAAGTCTGGCCAACGATTTTGGGGAATGTCCCCGTAAATTTTTATTTATTACTGTTCCGGCCAATATGCTCTTTTCAATCATTTCCGATAAATCAGCAAACAAGTTTTTCAAATGCCGTCTGAAAGACGGTAACCATAAAGATTGGGCTGTAAAGTCGATAAATAGTCTCAACAATTCAGGTTTTTTTCTGATCAGCTCATTAAAGTACGTTACCAGTGACGCAATTCTCTCTTTCGCATTTGCAGTGGATTTCAGCTCATCCTCTACCTCATGCAGATATTGATTCATCATCATTTTTACTACTTCAGTAAACAATCCTTCCTTGTTCTTGTAATAATAGTTCAACTGGCTTAATGCAACTCCGGCTTCATCAGCAATATCTCTCATAGACACATTGGCATAACCTCTCGTGGACAAGCATTGATATGCCGTCTGAAGTATTTTTTTGGATTGACTAATTTTTTCCGATTTACTGCCCATTATTTCATCACCCTATTTTAATTCGTACGTTCGTCCTAATTTTATAATAACATATAATAAATCATCATTCAATTGCCTTATTTTTTTCTTCAATTTGAAATTTATAGGTTCACTGAAACTAAAAAACGGACGGTATCTCAATCAAATTGAAATTCAAAGAACAAAAGCCGCTTGAAAAAGCGGCTTTATATTACGTAAATAAATAAAATGGAGCTAAGGGGATTCGAACCCCTGACCCCCACACTGCCAGTGTGATGCGCTCCCAACTGCGCTATAGCCCCATACGTATTACATTTTAATGTATCGGGATAAATTTTGCAATAAGTTTTTTAAATTTTCTAAAATATTTCAATCCACATGTATAATCTCGGTACTATAGTCGAAAAGTACCGCTCTCCCGTCATTCTCAATAAAATTAACTATATTCGCCATCATACTGTCTGCATGCCTTGACTCATTTGATACACAGGAAATTCCAATTACAGCTCTCTTCCATTTGTCATTTAGGTCCACCTCGGCAACCGAAGCGTTAAAACGGGATTTGATCCTTTCAATCAGGCTCTTTACAATATGCCTCTTTTCTTTTAATGAATAAACTTCGTCTATTGTTAAAAATACCTTACAGACTCCTATAACCATTATATCGCTCCTCAAATTATATAATCTATAGTTTTACCGTTATATTATAACACAGCTTTTCGCGTATGGAAATTTTACTTGAAAATTGCTATAATATTTCAGGAGAGGAGTCAGAGGCATGTCTAAAATACTTGTTATAGATAATGAAATTACCACCTTGGACAATATAAAATTCGCACTGGAACTGGAAAATAACGAAGTGATAACCTTCTCAAACAGCGAGACAGGATTGGATTACTTTAACAAGAACTACTCTTCCATCGATGTAGTTCTTACCAATATAAAAATGCCAAATATATCCGGAATAGAAATCCTCAGAAAAATAAAAAAAATAATGCCAGAAATGGGTGTAATTATACTTACAGATCACGGCGACCTTGAAACAGCAATTCAAGTTATGAAAGAGGGTGCTTTTGAGTATATAACAAAACCCATAACAAATGATAAGCTTACCATTGCAATTAACAATGCCATAAACAAAAAAAATCTCCTTTTGGAAAATGCTCGTATTCACAGAGAACTTTTAGAGCACAAAAATTATCTTCAAGGCTTACACGATTCAGCCGAAAAAATTTTAAAGAATATGCTTCCCAAAAAGTTGCCGGATATTTCCGGGTTCGATTTTGCTGTGGAATATAAAAGCTGTGACTCGGTAGGCGGTGATATGTATGACATATCCGACATAGGCGATTATATATGTTTCTATGTGTTTGACGTGTCAAGTCACGGGATACTTGCCTCTGTAATTTCAACAATTATAAAGAGCTTTCTTAAAAATATTGAATACAATTACAAGCAAGGAATAAACAAGCGGAGATTTCCCGAAATAGTGCTTGACCTGAACATGATGCTTTTGTCCAACACGGAGCAGAATGTGTTTGCTACTCTGCTTTTGGGTTTTATAGATAAAAAAAGCAAAACTCTTTACACCGTATCGGCTGGTCATATAAACCAGTTCATAATCAGAAAAGACGGAAGCCATGTTCCATTGGAATCTACAGGACCAATCTTAGGTGTTTTTGAAGATGCAATGTACAATTGCTGTGTCAACCAATTGTATCAAAATGACAAAATATGGCTTTTTACCGACGGATTGATTGAAGCTTCCCCGGATGAGGAAACGCCACCCTTTGGTGAAGATATGCTTTTGTCACTTCTTAAGAAAAACACCGGTACCAACCTTGCAGATACCGTAAAAGAAGTTGTTTATGCTGTTAAAAATTATTCGAAAGAAACCTTTTTCGATGACATTACTCTTCTAGGAATTGAGGTCAGGTAACAGACCGCCATATTTCCCACGTTATAAAAATACTATAATTATTAACTATTTTTGCAGACTTCACCGGATATGGAATATTACCTGCTTATTATCCAATATTTTGTTTGTTAATAAGCTTATGAAGTGTTATACTAATTAAATAATATTTTTAAAGGGTAATTTGATCAAAATTACCAACAATACTTCTATATATTTTTTATGACATATAAGAGCTATAAAATTGCATCTTGTAACAAAGAATGAAAGGCTTTTTTAAATTTATGCGAAAAATATTTAAATTTTTAACATAGAAACGAGGTGTAAAAACTTGCCTTTTGACGGAGTTGTAGCAAAAAATGTGGCAATGGAATTGTATGATATCCTTGTAGGCGGACGAATAGATAAAATATATCAGCCGGAGCAGGACGAAATCCTAATTCACATTAGAGCTAAAGGTCAAAACTATAAACTGTTGCTTTCAGCTAACGCCAGTTATCCTAGAATTCATTTGACCAGTTTGTCCAAGGAGAATCCGATGAATCCTCCCGTTTTCTGCATGCTTTTAAGAAAGCATTTGCAGGGAGGCAGAATAGTCAATATTGAATTCTATGATTTTGAAAGAATTATTTCTGTTCATGTTGAAGCACTAAACGAAATGGGAGATACTACATATAAAAAACTGCTTATTGAGATAATGGGAAAACACAGTAATATAATACTCCTTAATGACAATGATATAATTATAGATTCAATTAAGCATATTGACAGTGATATAAGCAGAGTCAGGGAAGTTATGCCTGCAAGGCTGTATACATTTCCCCCGGGGCAGGATAAAGAAAACCCTGAAAAAATAAATCTCGATGAATTCATGAAAAAAACAAAAAGTCAAAGCGGTATTCGTATATCCAAATATCTTTTAAACAGCATAAAGGGTTTCAGTCCCCTTCTTTGCGATGAGGTATGCTACAGAGCCCAGGTTGACGCAAAAACTCCCATCGACAAACTTACCGATGAAGAACTGGAAAAAATAAAAAATTCATTATCCGAAATTATACTCAAAATATCTTCTTCCAACTTCACTCCATGTATTGCCTGGAGTGACCAAACAAAGAGAAAACCTTTGGATTTTCACTCGTTGGAAATTACTCAATACCCAATTCTTGAGTATAATTCTTCCATATGCCATATCCTTGATTTGTTTTATACCTCGAAGGATAATGCTGAAAGGCTTGTACAGAAGAAAAGCGCGCTTAATAAAATATTGAACAACTATCTGGACCGATGCAACAAAAAAATCGCCATTCATCAGGATACTTTAAGACAAGTGGCTGACCGCGATAAATTTAAACTGTATGGAGAACTTATCACTGCAAACATATATTGCATACCAAAAAATGCAAAAAAAGTTTCTCTGCTTAATTATTACAGTGAGAACAATGAATACATTGATATTCCCCTCGACGAAAATCTTCTTCCTCAGGACAATGCCCAGATGTATTTTAAAAAGTTTGCAAAAGCAAAGAATGCTTTTAATTATGCAAGTGCTCAATTGGAAGATGCTTATAAAGAACTTGAATATATTGAAAGCGTAATTCAAAATCTGGACAGTGCAACTTCTACCCAAGAGATAGAAGAAATTAGGCAGGAACTGGTTAACGTCGGATACTTAAGTGAAAGCAGAAGTTCTAAAAACAAAAAAAACGTCAGACCTTTGGAGCCTTACAGGTATAAATCCTCTGACGGATATGACATTCTGGTGGGAAGAAATAATGTTCAAAATGACATTTTAACTTTAAAGACAGCCTCTTCAAATGATCTTTGGCTTCATACAAAAAACATACCGGGGTCCCATGTCATTGTAAAAAAACAGGCAGGAGATATTCCGGATACTACCCTCATTGAGGCTGCATTAATTGCTGCTTACCATAGCAAAGGTAAGATGTCCTCCCATGTTGAAGTGGATTATACCCAAGTAAAAAACGTAAAAAAGCCAAAGGGTGCAAAACCGGGAATGGTTACCTACGTTAATTACAAAACTATAGTCGTGACCCCCGATGAAAATAAAATCAGAAATTTGGAATATAAATATAAAAAAGTAGATAAGGAGTGACTTTTATATGTTATCGCAAGAAATAGTAAACAATCTTTCCCATTCTTCATGGATAAGAGCCATGTTTGAAGAGGGTGAAAAATTAAGAAAAATTCACGGCAAGGATAATGTTTTTGACTTTACTTTAGGTAACCCTGACCCCGAACCCCCAAAGGAAGTTAAAGACGCCTTAAAAAATATAGTCCTTGATGCTCAGCCGGGAATGCATGGTTACATGAGCAACGCCGGATATCAAGACGTGAGACAAAAAATAGCCGACAGAATCAGCAGTGATACAGGACTTTCATTTTCCACTGACCATATTCTGATGACCTGTGGAGCTGCCGGAGGACTCAATGTTGTACTCAGATCCATTCTGAATCCCGGTGAAGAAGTACTGATATTGGCTCCTTTTTTTGCCGAATATATTTTTTATGTAAGTAACCATGGAGGTAAAACAGTTATCATACCACCGTCAAAGGATTCTTTTGATCCCGATCTTGACGCACTTAAAAACAGCATTACAGAAAAAACTAAAGCTATAATTATAAACTCACCTAACAATCCTTCCGGCCATATATACAGCGAAGAAACTTTAAATAAAATTTTTGATATATTAAAATCAAAAGAAAAACAGTTCAATTCCACCATATTCGTTCTGTCCGATGAACCCTATGTAAAATTGGTTTACGATGATACCGATGTACCAAGTATTTTAAAACTATATGATAACTCCTTCGTTATAAACTCTTTCAGCAAATCCTTGTCCCTTCCGGGAGAAAGAATAGGATACATTGCGGTAAATCCTAAAATGCAGGATGTAGATCTCGTCATCTCATGTCTTGCTTTCTGCAACCGTACCTTAGGTTTTGTCAATGCACCGGCTCTCTTCCAAAAAGTAATCGGTGCAGCCCTCGATTCCTCTGTTGATGTTAACATATACAAGGAAAGACGGGATACTTTATATAACAAACTTGTAAGTTTAGGCTTTTCATGTATAAAACCCAAAGGTGCCTTTTACTTGTTCCCGAAATCCCCAATTGAGGACGACGTAGCTTTTATTAAAAGTGCTGTAAAATATAATCTTCTGTTGGTTCCCGGTAAAGGATTTGGTACCCCCGGTTATTTTAGAATTTCTTACTGCGTAAGTCTGGATACTATAAAGAATTCTTTCCCTGCTTTTGAAGCTTTGGCTAAAGAATATAACCTCGGCTAATAAATTTAAAAATCAAGTATAAAAAAATCTCGGATATACTTACCCGAGATTTTTTATATACTAATCTTTTGATTTTATTACAATTAAAATACCCTTCTTTACTGAAACCTCAGCAATATCATCACTAAATTCATTGCTTACACCTCTGCTTGAACCCATAACAATATCTTCGCAGTTCAATTCATAGTACAACCCTTTTGTAGTTATCCCTTCCACTACATCGGTCAATGGCAGCAATGTAACTTTTACATCCTTTTCCTTTTCGATTTCAACCCTGTCATTAATTAAGGTTAACTCGTTATTCTCATTTACAAGGGTACATTTTACTCCTTTATCCAACAGTTTTTTAACAAGCAAAATATTAGCCAATGTGTGGTCGAGTCTTGTTCCAATGCCCCCAATTATAACTATCTCTTTAAAACCATTATCGACAGCATAATCCACTGCTATTTCGGTATCTGTCATATCTTTTTGGATTGGATACTTCATAATTTTTACATTCATACTTACAAGGTAGTCCAAGTCTTCATCGGATATAGAATCCAGATCTCCAATCAGTACATCGGGAACAATCCCGAATTTTCTTAGGTATTTGGCTCCTCCATCAACACAAATTACGGCTTTTGCCCATTTAAAATATTTCTCGTAATGGGAGTAGTCTTTTATACTACCGCTACATACAATTAATGCTGTCATAAGTTAACCTTCCAAACCTATATTCTAAATGCTTTCTCTCTCAAATCCTTTATTGTCCTGGACATATCCGGTGAATTGAATATTGTAGAACCCGAAACAATCACATTGGCTCCTGCCTTTGTAATTTCATATATATTGCTTAAGTCAATTCCTCCATCCACTTCTATATCGATATGCAAACCCTTGCTCAACAACATATTTTTTAATTTATTTATTTTGCTGGTACTGATTTCAATAAACTGCTGTCCTCCAAAACCCGGATTAACGGACATAACAAGTATCATATCTACTTCATTCAAAACCCATTCGATACTGTGTAATGGCGTTGCAGGATTCAATGATACACCGGCTTTTAATCCATGGCTTTTTATTTTTTGCAAAGTCTGATGCAAGTGACGGCATGCCTCAACATGCACTGTAATAATATCTGCACCGGCATCAGCAAAACTATCAATATATTTATCAGCATCCTCTATCATTAAATGCACATCAAAGGGTAAATTTGTCTCCTTTCGCAATGCCTTTACAACAGGAGGACCAATTGTTATGTTAGGAACAAAATGTCCATCCATAACATCAATATGTACCAAATCGGCTCCGGCTTTCTCCAATTTTACTACTTCCTCACCTAACCTTGCAAAATCTGCAGATAATATGGAGGGTGCAATTTTAATCAAATTTGTACACTTCCCTTCTTAATACTTGACGGACAAATAAAATTGAAGATGCTGCATAAGCACTTCAGACCAAGCAACAATGAAAACATATATAGCCGAAGTTATATTTGCAAACTTACTAATTATACTTCTTTCGTTGCTTTTCCCTCAGAATATTGTAAAACTCTACATATCGCCTATATCTTCCGTTATCTATGACTCTTTTTTCAAGAGCTGCTTTAACTTCGCAATAAGGTTCACTAATATGCACACATCCGGTAAACTTGCATTTTCCAATATACTCTCTGAACTCCGGATAAAAATTTTGAAGTTCATCAGCTTCAATCCCAGAAATTTCAAAGGAGCTAAAACCAGGAGTATCTACTACAAATCCGCCCGACTTTAGCTCTATTAATTCTGCATGTCTTGTAGTATGCCTTCCTCTTTCAATTCTGTCACTGACACTGCCTGTCTTCATTACGTAGGAATTTAATATTTTATTTAGAATTGATGATTTTCCTACTCCCGACTGTCCAGCAAAAACAGTGGTTTTGTCCCTTAATGCAAGTTCAATCTCATCAAAACCCGTTCCTGTCACTGCACTAAGTGCTATGACTTTATACATGGATTTTTCATATGCCTGGATTATACTTGTATATTCAGCCTTTTCATCCAGGTCAATTTTGTTAATACATATAATAGCGCCAATACCTTTTTGCTCTGTGCTTATAAGGAGCTTGTCCAAAAGGGTAAAATCCGGCTGAGGTGATTTTACAGCAATCACAATTGCAATTTGATTTACATTTGCAACCGCCGGCCTTATTAGTTGTGATTCACGAGGAAAAATTTCTTCAATACTTCCGGTTTTATTCTCCTCGTTTATAATCGATATTGATACCTTGTCACCCGGTAATGGAGTCAGCGAATCTTTTCTGAATATTCCCCGTGCTTTGCACTCATATATTCCAGTCTCGGTTTTTACGTAATAAAATCCCCCTATACCTTTAATAATTTGACCCGGTATCAAACTTTCTGCCTCCTCTTTTGGACCTCAGATTAATATTCCTCAGTAAATTCTGTAAACAGTTCACTGTTCAGATACACCTTAACATGCGTACTTCCATCTTTCGGCACCGGAATAGACAGAGTCAACGGAAAATCAGTCTTTCTCTTTATCTCATCGTATAACTGCTCTTCCTCACCTGTGTCGGATCTTATAATTGTTACCGAAACACTTATAAACTCCACATACATATCAGGATCTGTCAATGCAATAGTCCTCTTTACAATCTTTTCTTTTTGTTCGGTAACTTCAAACTCTTCGAGATAAATGTCGACAGACTTGCCCTCATTAATGGATTCTCCTGCCTTAGGCTCCTGTTTAACAATTCTATCCACCGTATTTGTCTTATCCTCAGGATAGATCTTTCCAAGGGTCAATTTACTTTCTTCCAAAAGGTTTATAGCCTCCGCTCTTGTTTTCCCAATTAAATCCGGAACCTTTGTCATTTTAATTTCAGGACCTAAGCTTTTATAAATCCATATTTTCTTTCCGAGCTTTACTTTTTCGCCTTCTCCCGGCTCTGTCCTTATAACCAGTCCAACAGGAACATCATCACTGTATTCTTCTACAACTTCAGGCTTAAGACCCAAGTCTTCAATTTTTTTCTCAACAGCCCGGTAATCCATATTGGCAAAATCTTCAATCTCAACAAGCACAGGACCGTCACTTACCGTAAGTACCACCTTGCTATATCCTCCACGCACAAGTTTTGTACCTGGAGGCACATCCTGAGATATTACCAGGTCTTTATCCATCTTTTCGTCATTTACTCTCTTTGGTTCAACAGCAATCTTATTATTTTCCAATTCAGCTTTAACCTGATAATAATTCATTCCGGTATAGTCCTTTACAACATACTCATCCGGTGGTGTCAAAGCCGGCCATATAATATAACCTATCATAAAGGTTATCAGAGCTATTACTACTACCGATGTAAGAATGGCTAACACCGTAGTAGTCTTATCCTTTCTTTTCTTTTTTTTCATTGTGTTATCACCCGTTTTTTCAGATTCCTTATCTTCTACAAAAGCCTTTTTCTCCCCTATTGACGGCATCCTTACTGTAGGACTGTCATAGACATTTTCACCGTTTCCCGAATTAATTTCCATATCCGGATTTTTTAAAACTTTATATAAATCTTCAAGCATCTCTGTTGCAGACTGATACCTGTTTTTCTGATCCTTTTCTATTGCAATCATAATTATGTCATTTACACCCTGTGGTATATCCGGTTTTAAGTTTATCGGTTCTTGCGGTATATCCTGTATGTGCTTTAAAGCTACTGCCACCGGTGATTCTCCGTTAAAAGGAACTCTTCCCGTGACTAATTCATACAAAACAATCCCTAAAGAATACAAATCGGATTTTTCATCAGAAAAACCACCACGAGCCTGTTCCGGAGAAAAATAATGAACAGAGCCAATGGCATTTCCCGCAACGGTTATGGTTGAAGATGTAACAGCTCTGGCAATTCCGAAATCCGTAACCTTTGCAACCCCATCTTTTGTCAGCAATATATTATGCGGTTTTATATCTCTATGAACAATATGATTCTTATGAGCGTGCTCTATTGCCGAACATATTTGAATTACAATATTTACTGCTTCTTTCCAGTTCAACACGCCTTTTTGCATTATATATTCCTTCAATGTTATTCCGTTTACATACTCCATTACAATATAATGCAAATCATCTTCCTGTCCTACATCGTATATTGACACAATATTGGGATGGGAAAGGCTGGCTGCAGCCTGAGCCTCAACCCTGAAACGCTTAACAAATTCTTCATCGGTAGTAAATTCCGGTCTCAAAAGTTTGACCGCAACAAATCTATTTAATAATCTGCATTTTGCCTTATAAACAAGGGCCATTCCGCCCCCACCTATTTTCTCCAACAGTTCATACCTTCCACCAAGTATGCGACCTTCCATAGTTACACCTCTTTTTTCGGCATTTCAAAATATCATTTAAACAATCCGACATAAATCTCCTCACAATATTAATAATTTAAACCATATATAACAAGTACACTATAAATATATGTATATGCCTATAGAAACATTTAGTATAACTTTTTTCAGTTATAAATCTCAAATATACTTATATTCTATTCTACATCTGCATATATAATTTCCAATCAATAAAAACCTTCATCAAAAAAAATACTTATGAATTTTTTACAATTATAACAGTTATGTTGTCCTCTCCGCCTCTCTCGTTAGCAAGTTTAACCAACTCGCTGCATATATACTGCGGTTCGTCATCGCTATTTATAACTGCCAAAATGTCATTTTCACTCAGCATATTAGTTAATCCGTCTGTGCATAGGACAAATAAATCATCGTTATCCACATCAACACAATATGTATCTATATCAACGTTTTCCTCGCATCCTAAAGCTCTTGTAATTACATTCTTTCTCGGATGATTGCGTGCTTCCTCTCTGGACAATGAACCATTCTTTATCAGTTCTTCAATATATGAATGATCCGTAGTAAGCTTTTGCAGCGATCCATTTCTTAAAAGGTATACTCTACTGTCTCCTACATGCCCTATAAAAAACTTACCGTTAAAAAACATTCCAATAACAAAAGTAGTCCCCATACCGAAGTTTTCTTCAGATTCTTTGGCTTTCAAATAAATACATCTGTTAACTTCAGTCATCATATTACAAATAAAGGGCAGTATATTTTCTTCATCCAAACCGGGTTGCAAAAACTTAAGCAAATACTCTTCGGACAAGTCAACTGCCATACGGCTGGCCAATTCTCCCGAGTTATGCCCACCCATTCCATCGGCTACAATAAAGGTATCAGGTAAACCTTCTCTACCTGAAATAACTTTATAGCTATCTTCATTAGTTTCACGTACTCTACCTTTATCGCTAACAACCCCAAATCTCACTATACCACTCCCCAGAAAACTTGTAAAATGTTTTATGGTTAAATAGCTACCAATTCAGCTACATCACTTATCCTTAGCCGATTCAATAAGACTTCTGCGAAGCTGGCCACAGGCAGCATTAATATCAGCACCCAGTTCACGTCTAACCGTTGTCTCAATGCCGTGCTTTTCCAGTACACTTTTAAATTTCATAACTCTTTCCCTGCTGCTTTTCTTAAACCCTGTATTTGTAACACTATTTACAGGTATCAGGTTTACATGGCATAACATACCTTTTAAAAGATCTGAAAGCTGCTTAGCGCATTCAAAGGTATCGTTTACACCATCTATTAAAGCATATTCAAAAGTTATCCGCCTTTTTGTAGTCTCTGTATATATCTTACATGCTTCAATCAATTTGTCAATAGAATACCGTTTATTTACAGGCATAATTTTTTCTCTATCCTCATCATTGGGTGCATGCAACGATATGGATAAAGTAACAGGCAAATTCTCTTCGGACAACTTTAAAATTTCAGGCACAAGACCGCAAGTAGAAACTGAAATATGCCTTGCTCCGATATTCATGCCTTCTTTATGATTTACAAGCCGGATAAATTTGATTAAATTATCGTAATTGTCAAAGGGTTCTCCTATTCCCATCACTACAATGTTTCCTATTCTGCTTCCTGCATCTTTTTGAATTGTTATTACCTGGTCCAACATTTCCGAAGCCGTGAGATTTCTTACAAATCCTGCACCCGTAGAGGCACAAAACTTGCACCCCATTTTGCACCCCACCTGGGACGATATACAAACTGATAATCCATGCTGGTACTTCATCAATACACTTTCAATTATATTCCCATCCATAAGTTTGAACAAGTATTTAGTTGTTCCATCTATTTTCGATACAAGTTTATTAACAATCTCCAACTTGTTTATATACGCCGAAGCTTTAAGCCTTTCCCGTATATCTTTTGAAAGGTTTGTCATTTGGTCAATATCCTTAATCCCCTTATTGACCCACTGAAAAACCTGTTTTGCTCTATACTTCTGTTGTCCCATTTGGATAAATAACTCTTCCAATTCATCTATTGTCAAATTAAGGAGGTCAACTTTGCCGTCCATAAACTTAACTCCTCTTTCTCATTTTAGAAATAAAAAAACCATCGATGCCGTCTATATTGGGGTATAACTGGATATACCCGGCTTTTGCAGTATCTTTTTTTAAGTCTTTTGGAAGAACTTCCGAAATGTCTTCCAATTCAAAATCCCTATTATCTTGCAGGAACTTTTTAACCATTTCCTCGTTTTCCTTCGGCTCAACGGTACACGTACTGTATAGCAAAACACCTCCAGGTTTAACATACTTAGAAGATGTATCCAGTATTCTCTCCTGGAGTTTAACTATCTCATCCAAATCCTTTTCCTTTCTTGTCCACTTTATATCCGGCTTTCTTCTGATAATACCAAGTCCGCTGCAGGGCGCATCAACCAAAACACAATCGGCCTTGTTTATCAATTTCAAATCCTCTTTTTGAGCATCAAATACTTCAGCCTTTATTATACCAATTCCAAGCCTTATTGCTGCTTCCTCTATCAATTTTATTTTATGTTCATGAACATCCCTGGCTATAACTTGTCCAGTGTTTTGCATAAGTTCTGCTATATGAGTTGCCTTTCCTCCCGGTGCACTGCATACATCAATAACCAGGTCTTTTGGCTTTGGATTCAAAACTTGTGCAACTATCATTGAACTCTCATCCTGTACTTGAAACAGACCCTGTTCAAAAGCTCTCATTTTTGTAATAGAAGAAGGCTTATTAATTATCAGAGCGTTTTCAACATATTTTGCCGGTTGAGGTTCAAATCCTTCTTTTTCAAGTTGGTCACGAAGTTCTTCCGTGCTTGTCTTTAAAGTATTTACTCTGACAGTCAGGGGAGCGTTCTCATTATTGCACTTTAAAAGTTCCTCAGTAAAACTCTCGCCAAAACGGTTTAACCAATTCTTAACCATCCATTCCGGGTGGGAATACCTTATGGAAAGGTAAGCACTTAAATCCTTATTTCTATCGGGATACTCAATCTTGTCTTTTGACCTTGTAATATTTCTAAGCACTGCATTAACATACCTGCTGCTGGCAGAGTGCCCGTATCTTTTTGCAAGATTGACACTCTCGTTGCAGGCTGCCGATTCGGGTATTTTTGTCATATAAAGCAGCTGATAGACTCCCAGTCTCAAAATATTCAGTATCCACGGAGAAAGCTTTTTAATTTTCACAGAAGAAAATTTTTCAATAATATAATCTATTGAAAGCTGCCACTTCAATGTCCCATAGACAAGCTCGGTGATAAAAGCCTTATCGATATTGCTCAATTTAACGTCTTCAAGATTTTTATTAAGAGCAATGTTCGAATATGCTCCCGACTTATTAACCTCATATAAAATTTTTAAAGCTGTTTCTCTCGGTAAATCAAGTTTCATAACCTAATCATCTCAATACAAAATTAATCATCTCTTCTGTTACTTGTAATTAATACAAGGCGCAATAAGTTTGCCACAGCAACAGCTGCCGAAGCCACATAAGTCATAGCTGCAGCTCTTAAGACCTTCTTGGCATGGTCAATTTCATTATAATTAAACATCCCCGTATCCTCAAGAGTTCTTATTGCCCTGCTGCTTGCATTAAACTCCACCGGCAGTGTTACAATGTAAAAAAGTACTGCTGCCCCAAAAAGTATTATTCCCAATTTAATTAAAAACGGCATGCCGAATATTAGTCCAATTATTGCCATTGTAGGGCCAATAGAAGAACCTATGTTTGCAATAGGAACCAAAGAACTTCTTAAGCCCAAAGGTCCATAACCTTCCTTATGCTGGATTGCATGTCCCGTTTCATGGGCAGCAACACCAACTGCCGATACGGAAGTGCTGTTATATACAGACCGGGACAGCCTTACAACTCTTGTCCTCGGATCGTAATGGTCAGTAAGGTCTCCAGGATATGCTTCAACCTTTACGTCATAAAGCCCGTTTCTATCCAATATCATTCTTGCTATATCGGCACCGGTCATACTTCTGCTATTTCCAACTCTGCTGTATTTGCTGAAAGTGCCTTTAACTTTAAATTGGGCATAGAGTGAAAAAATAAATGCAGGTAAAACAAGTATTAAATAATACACATCAATACCATAATAATATCCCATAAATCTACCTCCTACCCTTTTTATTTCTTTATATAACTTCAGCAAAATATAAATTCATATAATATACAATATCAATACAAATTTCAGACTTCCAAAATTTCATCCAGCCTCTGCTTTAAACTTTCCACATCCACAGTGGTATTATAACAAGGTCCATTGGGCCTGTCATTAATCAAACCTATGACAGGAATTTTACCCACCTCAACTATACCGCTTGTAAGATCCCTCTCACAAGCCACTGCAAATATCAATTCGGGATTAATCCTTTTTACAATATTTCTTGCAGCAGTTCCGCCTGTTACTATGCAAACTTCAACTTCTCTTTCTTCTGCTATTTTCAGTATCTTACCTATTGAACATCTTCCGCATCTTCTGCAGTTTTCAGTATTATTCGTAATTTTATATCCACATTCTGAATATTGCAAACAATGAGGAAGCAGAATAAGGACGTTTTTAGGCAAATACCTTCTTCCTGAAGCATTTACCATCGCATTATTAAAATCTATATAAAACTTACGTAACAAATCTTTTTTTGTTTTAAATATATCTGCCAAAAATATTGAAAAGGGGAGCAGTGCTCTCATTCCTGTTCCCGCAAAATTTCTGATTATTTTATTCCGCCCATTATATTTGTATATATAATAAATACTTAAAATCGAAATCATATAAAACAACAGGATTAGTATTGTCAGTACAATTAAAATTAATAATACGAAATTATATGTATGAATGGTAAAATAACGGTAAATCAATACAAAAGCAAGTAACATAAAAAACAATCCAAAGGTAAATAACCCCGATAAAGTGATAAACTTCTTCAACCCCTTATCCAAGTAATTCACCTTCGCCTATTTTGTGCCCGCATATATACTCCTCAACACTCATTTTTCTTGCATTTTCAAACTGTATCTCTTTTATGTTAAGCTTCCCTGAACCGCATGCAACAACAATTCCATCCTTACTCACCTTTAAAATTGTACCTGCTTTTGAATCATGCTTATCATCGGATACAACAGAGGTCATCCATATTTTCATCTTTTTGCCGCTTAAAAACGTATATGCCCCGGGCCAGGGATTGGTTCCCCTGACTAAATTGTGAATCTCTCTTGATGACTTACTCCAGTCAATACAACCTATTTCTTTTGTCATCATAGGTGCATAAGTAGCCTCTTCATCGTTTTGCGGTATTCTTTCAAGGGTTCCATTTTTAAGTCTTAACAAGGTTTCTTTTAATACTTCGGCTCCTAAAACCGCCAACTTGTCGTGAAGCTCACCGGCAGTCATATCCTCAGTTATTTGAATCTCAGCCTTAACAAGCATATCACCAGTATCCATTCCAACATCGGTATACATGGTAGTAATACCTGTCACTTTTTCACCGTTTATAATAGACCACTGTATAGGTGCAGCTCCTCTGTATCTAGGGAGCAAAGATCCGTGCACATTTATACATCCATACTTTGGAATATCCAAAACCGATTTGGGAAGAATTTTTCCGTATGCTGCTGTGACAAGTAAATCGGGATTAATCTCCTTAATTTTTTCTACAAACTCTTCTGTCTTGACTTTTTCAGGCTGCAATACTTCAATTCCATGCTCTATTGCATATTCCTTGACCGGCGGTGGACTCATTTTATTGCCTCTGCCTTTGGGTTTATCCGGTTGAGTCACCACCGCAACAACATCATATCCTTCCTTCAACAAC
Source organism: Acetivibrio clariflavus DSM 19732 (assembly GCF_000237085.1). Lineage (GTDB taxonomy): Bacteria > Bacillota > Clostridia > Acetivibrionales > Acetivibrionaceae > Acetivibrio > Acetivibrio clariflavus. The sequence goes on from NC_016627.1 coordinate 2,960,404, forward strand.
ATATCCAAAGAAGGTATGGCAAATTCCGGAGTCCCCATAAATACAATCCTCAACAAAGTCACCTCTTATCTGTCATAATTACACCAATTATTTTTACAAATAATTTTTCAGGAATAATGCTCATTAAAAACTTAATTTACTATTCCTGCAAATCACTTTTATTTATTATTTTTTGCGCTCTGCTGGTAAACAATATACCATCCAAATGGTCAATTTCATGGCAAAAAGCTCTTGCAAGGAGACCTTCACCTTCCAGACTGATCTTTTCTCCTTTTCTATTCAATGCCTCCACCCATACCTTTTTAGGCCTTATTACTTCTCCTAAAAAATCGGGTATGCTAAGGCATCCTTCTATATCAAGTTCTTCACCCTCTGTCTTAACAATTCGGGGATTGATAAGCTCCAATAGTCCTTCACCCACATCAATTACAACAACTCTCTTTAACACACCTATCTGAGGAGCAGCCAACCCCACTCCATGTTCAGCATACATGGTTTCAGCCATATCATCAAGCAAAGTTAAAATCCTGTCATCTATAACATCAACAGGCTTCGAAACCTTTCTTAAAACCTCATCTCCATCAAATCTAATATTCCTTAAAGCCATTTTTCTGTTCCCCCGTATCAATTTTTTAAGTAGGATTAACTGTCCTACACTACATATATTCCCACAACAAAAAGTATTATAACATATTTACCGGATTTATATCCACACTAATACTTATGTCATTTTTACCATGATGTGCATAAAAATGGTCCGAAACTTTTGTCAATATATCTATAAGTTTTCCTATTTCTTTACATTTTATATTAATCCTCCAACGATACTTGTTTTTTATTTTAGATATAACTGACCGGAATGGCCCTAATATGGCATCGCCATCACAAACACCCGAAAAACATTCGTCAATAAATTTTTTTACGCTCACTGCTCTGTTATACACTGTACGATCATTAATTCCGCTCAGTACTATTGAACCTATGTTGGTAAAGGGAGGATATACGAGTTTTTTCCTCACCAATATCTCTTTTTCAAAAAAGCTTTTGTAATCCTGGGCACATGCACATTCAATGCTGTAATTTTCTACGTTGTATGCCTGGATAATTACCCTTCCCGGTATTACGCCCCTGCCCGCTCTTCCAGCTACCTGGGTTAACAGCTGAAAAGTCCTCTCTGTAGCCCTGTAATCCCCTGTATTGAGCATACTGTCTGCAGCAAGCACTCCGACAAGTGTAACATTAGGAAAGTCATGTCCCTTTGCTATCATTTGTGTACCAACCAGAATATTAATATTATCCTCACGAAAACTTCGTAAAATTTCCTCATGAGAATTCTTGTAAGAGGTCGTGTCCATATCCATTCTTATTACCGAACTGCCCTCAAAATGCTTTTTTATTTCATTCTCAATCTTTTGCGTACCGGTACCGAACCCTTTTATATGAGAGCTTTTGCATTTAGGGCATGTGCTTACATTCTTGACTGTATAACCGCAATAATGACATATCAACCTTTCATCAAAGGAATGATAAGTCATTGAAACATCACATTTCGGACACTTCAATACATATCCGCAATTTCGGCACAGTACAAAGGAAGAATGTCCACGCCTGTTTAAAAAAATAATAGTTTGTTCATTATTCTTGATATTTTCCTCCATTTCACTATGTAATATCCGGCTAAATATGGATCTATTCCCTGCTTCAAGCTCTCTTCTCATGTCTACAACGCGTACTTCAGGCAGCATCAGATTATTAGCCCGTTTCATCATTGTAAACATGGAAATTTCGCCGTTTTTTGCCCTGTAATAATTTTCAACGGACGGTGTAGCCGAACCGTACATCAATACAGCATTTTCAATCCTGCAGCGTTCCCTTGCAACCTCTACAGCATGATACTTTGGAGTAATTTCCGATTTATAGGAATTTTCGTGTTCCTCATCAATAATAATCATGCCAAGGTTATCAAAAGGTGCAAAAACTGCCGACCTTGCCCCTATAACAACTTTTATCTTTCCATCCTTAATTAGCCTCCATTGGTCATATCTCTCCCCCAATGACAGCCTGCTGTGAAGTATTGCTACATATTCTCCGAATCTTCCCTTAAATCTTTCCACCATTTGGGGAGTCAGTGAAATCTCAGGTACCAGGACAATTGCCTGTTTTCCAATGTTAATACAGTGTTCAATAAGCTGAAGATATACTTCCGTCTTTCCGCTCCCTGTAACACCATGAAGCAATATTTCTTTAAAAATTTTTTTATCCAGCATTTCCTTTACACTATCTATAATATGCTTTTGTTCCTCTGTTGGCTCTAAAGGGCTGGTCTTTTGAAAATTTTGACTTTCGTAAGGATCTCTGGTCACCTCCATATTTTTAAAATCTATATATCCGTATTTGTTAAGGGTTTCAAGCACACCTTTCGAAACTCCTGCAAACTTTGTCAAATCACTTACTGAGATGTATTCGTTTTCCAAAAGCATTTCGAGAATTCTAACATGTTTGATGTTTCTCAAGCGATTTGACTCAATGTCTTCCTGTACTTCCTCGGAAGGTTTTGTGAGGTATGCCGCTTTAATCTGTTTCCTTTTAACCTTTGTCCCAAACTCCTCACTTATCGATATACAATTAAGTTCTGCCAGTTTGTTCAAATATTTTGTTATACTTTTAATATTTGTTTCTTCTTTCAATTGGTCATATTCCATTACACCTTCATTATCCTTGAGTTTCTGGAGAATTTTTATATAATTACCCTTTAACGAAGTATCGCAATTAACGAGTCTTACCACTTTTGAACTAATTAAACCGGTACCGGGAGGCAGCAAACATTTAAATACATCAGAATATGTGCTTATATATCTATACTTCATCCAATGAGCAAGCTTTATCAAATTTTCATTAAATACAGGGCTCTCATCTACAATTTCACTGATCTCCTTTAAATCTTTAAAATCACTTTCACCTGTAAGAGCCACAATATAACCTTCCAGAAGGCGGTTGGATTTACCGAAAGGCACAATAACACGCATACCGGTATTTACTCTTCCCAAATATTTTTCCGGTATTCTATAGTGATATATCCGGTCAAACTGCCTTGTAGCATTGCTTATTACTACTTCCGCAATATTATTCATTATTGCTCCCTTCAAAATATAGTACCCCCTCCTATGAGGTGAAATTAGTTTATATTATATCAATTCACAATAGTGCTAATCAAATAAATTTTACTTTTTGTACTATATCCTTTTAATTCCAAATACAAAAAACTTCCGCTGAAGTTTTTCTGCAATATATAATTTATAGCGGAAGCAAGGACAAAACTTTATATTATCACGACTCTATCAAGAAATAATTTTAGCGGCTCTTATTGCCTTTTCCAAGAAACCGCTGCAAAGCCCCACGAAAAGCCCCATAACAACTCCCGATGAAAGGAGCACAGGAAGTAAGAGATATACTGCCGAATCTCTCATTACAAAGCCGGCAGTTACTATTTGGGCTACATTATGCGAGACTGCACCTGCTATACTTATTCCAATTGTACTAAACAGCTTTGAGCCCTTTTTATACAAGATGTTCATTACAACAGTACTCAAAATTCCTCCCGATATACTGAAAAGAAAACCTGTAATTCCCCCTCCGAAAACCGAGGCCAGTATGCATCGGATAAAAACCACCGATATAGCATCCTTAAAGTCAAAAAATATTATTACCGTAATGGTAATTATATTTGCCAATCCCAGCTTTACCCCAGGAATAGGCAGCGGTACAGGAAACCAAGATTCAATTATTGATAAAACCAAGGCCAGGGCAACCATTAAGCCCAATATAACAATACGTTTTGTGTTATTAACCATATATCTCAATCTTTCTACACTAAAACCTATTCTTTTTAATATCAAAATTACTGTCAGTTAAATCCTTTTTAAGCATCAAAAAGTCTATTGGTATGCCTATTGTTAAATTTTGTACAAAATCTTCATCAATGGGTGACAATATCAACCTTTGAAGACTGTCCCTCAATTTTAATCATAGTGTTGTTTGGAATACATACCGCCATATCACCCTTATCATACAGCCATCCAGTATTAACACATACCTTGTCGGGACATTCAGCCTCAACAAACCGGATTCTTCCCTTTTCAACCAGAACCACTTGATTATATTTCCCCGAAATCTCAATCCTTTGAGGTTCAGTAACAGAACTTAAATCTATACTTTTTACAACTTTATCCTTCACTTTTATTACTGCAATTTTATGTGTCCCACTGTCACCTCTTTTATACTGCAGTACAAAAGCAGAGGAAATAACTATAGCCACTCCTATTATACCTATAAGTACAATATCACCATTTTTTAACATATTCATACCCATTGCTATCATCCTCAAATTTAAATGAACCAGCAAGTCCTTCGGTTATATAAACCTTTTTATCCTTTGTTATAAAAACTGCTTCAACGCCTTCCATTTTTTCTATTAATTTCATTCCTTTTTCAAGTCCTAAAACAAACGTAGCAGTGGATAAGGCATCGGCATCAACCGACAGATCAGCTATTACAGTAGTACCTATAAGCCCTGAGTCGGCCGGATAACCTGTTTTCGGATCAATTATATGATGGTACTTTATTCCGTCTTTTACGAAGTATCTCTGATAATCCCCAGAACTCACTATGGCCTTGTCCTTTGCACTTATAATCCCTATATAAGACCCTTCCGGTCCTCGGGGATTTCTAATACCTACCTTCCATGGACTTCCGTCTGGTTTTCCTCCTAATAAAGCAATGTTACCTCCAATATTTATAAAAGCCGACCTGACATTATGTTCCTTATATATTTCTATTGCCTCATCTGCTGCAAAGCCCTTTGCTATTCCGCCAAGATCAATCAGTTGACCTTTTTTTTCAAGCTTTGCCTCTGACTTGTCGCTGTTAATTGTTATATCCTTATAATTCACCAGGCCAATCAAATTTTGCAGCCTTTCCATTGAAGGCACCGTAGGTTTATCAGTCGAAATCCCCCATTCTTTTACAAGAGGTCCTATTGTAGCATCAAAAGCACCATCGCTTATTTCAGAGAACTTTTTGGTTTTTTCCAAAACATACAGGGTATCTTCGCTTATTTTTATAAAGTCTGTTCCGGCTGAATCATTCAGCCTGTTTACTTCTCCCCCCGGTTTGTTTATAGTCATATCGTCTTCAATTTGCCTGATTCTATCCATTACTTTCCTGCTTATTTCCTCAGCATTATCGGCGTAAATTCTCTGATTGATTACAGTTCCCATGGCAAAATCCGTATTTTCATAAGGCTCTGTTTCCAAATTCTTATAAGGTGCATTTTCCAATACACTGCATGCTGATAAGCATACTGCCGCCAAAACAACTATCAATGTCAAGAAGTTTTTTCCCATATTTGCTTCACCATTTGTCCGCTTTATAAAAACAGTTTTTCCTATATTTTTAGCAACTAATATTATAACAAATCAATAAAAAAAAACACCTGATTGCTAACACAAAAATAAATAAAAGTGATGACACCACCGGATCACCACTTTTTAAGCTTAGGCATTTTCATCGTTATTTTTATTCTCTTCGCTTCTCTTTTTAGCTTCCGAGCAAATTTCCATTTTGGAAACCGAAACCTCATAAGCCACTTTAGTTATTACTTCACCGCTTTCCAGCTTCTTTTGATACTCTCTGCTTTGAATCCTTCCCCAAATTTTTATATTGTCTCCAACTTCCAAATTTGCCGAATATCTTGCATTCCTGCCCCATGCTATGCATGGAATATAGTCCGATTTATTGTAAGGCCTGTTCACCGCCAACAATATATCGGTTATTTCCCGGCCAAAAGGAGTTGTTCGATATACGGGCTTTTTGCAAATAAAACCGTTTAAATATATCTGATTCGGATTTTTCATTTTCCTCTCATCATCAAGGAAATTAATTTCTCTGGCAAAGACAGTTAAAATTAGTTTGCTGGTCTCAGAACTGTTATTATTATAATTGTTATATGACCGGAATTGCCCTTCAACCTCAATCAGTTTTCCTACCTCCAAAAGATCCTTGGAAATCAAACGTTCCGAAACAGTAACGTTTATTATATCATTACATTCACTTAATCTGGGCACTTCCAGCGAAAATAAATAAAACCCCTCACCATATACCTCATGGCTAAATTCTGCTTCAGTTGCTATTTTACCGGATATGGTCACCATGTTGTTCTCTATGATGTTTCCGACCATCCGACCCCCACACTCCTCTCTTAGGCTTGCGTACATTAAATATTTATCTAATGTAATGTTTATTCGTAACGGATAGATTTTAGAATACTTTTATATATTAAAAAATAATAAATTGCCGACTTTTTATCCAGTATAGGGGTAGAAATGGCAATTACAACTTTTTCATAATCTACTGATATCTTGCCAATTCCATTGGACATCCACCCGTAACAGTTCTTTAAGCAATCCCACCGGATAATCGCATCAATAATCAATATTTAATGTTACTAGCAGTTTATCTCTAATTATATTACACATTTTTAAACTTGAAAATCCCTGAAATCACTTTTTTTAGACAAACAGCCAAAAAAATCTGCCGTACAAATAAGAAATAAATTCTGCTTGCCAGACACTAGTTATTCAGTGAATTCAAATCTACTCCGTTAACCAATGCAAAAGTAGCTGCTGCCAAAACATTGTACGGATCATATATTTCCGACTTTGTTTTAATTATAAACTCCTGAGGCTCAATTACATTTCCGTTTCTTGCAAATACAGTTCTTTGCAGACAGCACATAATATCAGTCTTATCCACCATGTCTCCTACACTTGAAGTAGTTATACTGGCCTTAAGATTAAATCCGTAAGTTATAATATAGTGCTTTATTCCGTTCAGAAAGTTTGTAAGCTCGGTATCATCAGCATTAACTATAGCAACGCCCTTGTCGTCCAAAAGAGAAAATGCTTTTCTCATTGTCTCTTTATAAACATCAGAAATGTTTGTACTAAAATCATCGGCTTTATCGGTAAAAATAATTATATCAAATTTTATGTAGTTGAAAATTTCTTTATCTATATCAAAAATATTAATCTTCAGAATTAAAATATCGGTATTGTTTTTCAAAAGCTCGGACAAATATGCTTTAAATCTTTTAACATCAAGATTTATAAGAGTTTTTGAGTCAACAATGCTAAACCTCTTTTTTGAGGCTGAAAAAATTGAATTAATGAGATTTGCTGTGCTTTCCTTATTGCTTTGACCGATAATACCAGCTATTAGCACTTGTTTAACCCCATTTCCTAAGAATAGTTGCAATTTTATCATGTACTCTTTTTTTATTTTTTATGTAAAACATAAAATACTATATCTTTTAACGGTACACATTTATATACAATTTTTCATTATCCTTGATACAAAATGCTCTAAAACTTCAATACACAAGTATTTTTTCTAAAATCAAAAAAATTACTTTTTCTTTATTTGGCGGCCTTCAAAATTAATTTCATAGTTTTCTCTCATTATCAGTTTGGACACAGGAACAATTTCAAAGCCTTTATCCTGCAGTCCTTTAATTATTGATGGCAGAATTTTTGCTGTATGGGGAGTATCATTGTGAAAAAGAATTATCGAGCCATTGTCAACATTATTTAACACCCTGTTTTTTATCTGTTCCGGTGTTATACCGGGTTTCCAGTCGAGGGAATCAACATTCCACTGTATCGTATATTCATTTAGTTCCCTGGCAATCCTTACAACATCATTGTTATAATCGCCGTAAGGTGCTCTGAAAAGTTCGGGTTTCTTCCCGGTAATCCTTTTCAGTACCTCATCACATTTTAAAATCTCTGTCCGTATTCTGTTGTTATCAATTGCTCCCATACGCAGATGCGAATAAGAATGGTTTGCAATATCATGTCCATTGTCTGCTATTAATTTAACCATATCGGGATTTTTCTCCGCCCAGTGGCCTACAAAAAAGAAAGTAGCTCTTATGTTATGCTCTTTTAGCGTGTTTACAATATCCGGAATATCGTCTGCCCCCCAGGCACAGTCAAAAGTAATGGAAACTTTCTTTTGATCGCACTCCACAGAGTAAATGGGCAAATCCCGTTTTTGCTCAAACACCTCGGCCACAGTCTCTCTGGATGCAAATATACCAATACATAAAACAAGTGCCAAAACTCCTATAAGTACGCATTTGTGAATGGTATTTAACTTAATAACATATAGTCTCATTTTTACCCCTGAAATATCGTCAATCGTCCTAAATTAATAGTATTCAAAATTTTCCATTTATATACTAGCGGTTTTGTATAACATCTTTTTTTATATTATTAAAAAAGTACAGCGTTGAAATTGTCTGCCTTATCTATCTCATAATTTCAGGTCTTACAATTCTGTCTATCGCATATAATTCATACTTGGAAGGCTCTGCAAAATTACCCCAAAAATAATAAGGTATACCGTTAATTAGTCCCCATCTTTCCCAAATACCTTCATTTTGATAGAAAGTACATCTAATCTCTCTGGAGTTGCACTCAGAATCCTCCGGAGGTCCTTTTAAAATTGTTCCTTTTGCAATCCTGCAAACCAACTCATTATTTAAATTTAATCCCATTCTGGCAAAAGAATTACCGTCCGCAGTGGCTCTTAATTTTACAGTAATATCATTTTTTAACTTCCACTCCTGACCTTTGGCAAAAGAATCAATAAACCTGTCATCAGCAAGTACTTCCCGATAAAGTACCGTTTTATATACTCCGGAAGTAAAGGTAGGTAAAGATGTTATCCATATACTTTTCATTATACTGTTTTCAGAGGAACTGTCTTCTTTCGATATATTTTCTGTATTCTCATCCAGAAAATTGTCTTCTAAGTATCCAACATCAAGTATATTAATTTTTTCTGCATCTTTGTGCTGATAAGCCAATTCTATTAATCTCTGGTATGTTATTTTGCCTTCAGTTCCGTTAAGAAAAGAAACACTCAAAACGCTTCTGCCAACCTTGATATATTTTGTAGGTGCTTTTATTGATTCAATTTCAATAATATTATTTTTATGAGGAACTTTTTTCTGTTTTATGTTGCCTGAATTAATTAATATAAAACCGCCAACCACTGCAACTATTGTCAAATATATTGCTGTCATACGTAATTTCCTCTTCATGCAAATCCCTTCTTTCTAAATGTTAAAAAATTATCTCGTTTCCATAAAACATTGCTTCAAAATCCCAAACGTTAACAATTCCTGTTATATATTAACATATATACAATAAACAGTTCAATTAAACTGCAGAACTTGAAAGCCACATTAATATATCCTATGAAATTTCCATACCACATGGTTATAACTTTGAAATATTTTTTACTCTTAATCTTGTCTCATGTTCATAATATTCGGACTCAAATCCGAAAGATAATTCTGACTTTTATCTGTAAATTTCCCCCATAAATAATAGGCCTTCTATGATTTTATTTCACCATAGAAAGCCTATATACAGACGTTTATTTTACATTCCTTATTGAACTACCACTGCTGTACCCGATGCTATAACCATAAGCATATTACCCTGGCCCAATACTTCATAGTCTATATCCACACCGACAACAGCATTTGCGCCCATGCGTTCAGCCCGTTTCTTCATTTCAGCTATGGCATTTTCCCTGGCCTCCACCAACTCTCCCTCATAGGAATTGGACCTTCCGCCAAAAAAATTTGTCAATCCGGCAGCAAAGTCCTTAATAAAATTTACCCCTGAAACAACTTCCCCAAAAACAATACCTTTGTACTCCATAATTTTTTTACCTTCAATTGAAGGAGTTGTAGTGATAATCATTTTTTATACCTCCATAATTTTTTATTTGACACCTCTAGGAAAAAGTTGCAAACTGACACAAATCCTTCAAAACACATTCCAGGCATTTTGGCTTTTTTCCTGAGCAGCATTCGCTTCCCAACTTAACTATCAGCGCATGATATTGATTATATAAGTCAACCTCCTCAGGTAAATTTTCCATAAAAAATTTCTGTACCTGATGGTAATTTTCGGTTCCAGTCAAAAAACCCAGTCTTGTAAAAATCCTTACGGTATAAGCATCAACTACAAAAATCCTTTTACTTCCTGCATACAATAATATCGAGTCTGCAGTCTCAGGGCCTATTCCTTTAACATTCAAGAGTTTTTCTCTTAAAACCTCCAACGAAGTTTGAAACATTTTGTCTAGGTCGCCATTATAATTTTCCATAATAAATACCAAAACGGCCTTTAATATAACTGCCTTTCTATTAAAAAAACCCGCTGGCTTTATTAATTCCTTAAGCAGTTCAATGTCGCATTCATACAGTTTATGTATATCTAATAGATCCTTTTCCTTAATATTATCAATTGCCTTAACCACATTTTTCCACGAGATAAATTGAGTCAATACCGCCCCTACAATCACTTCAAATTGGGTATCTGCCGGCCACCAATGCTGATCTCCATACTTTAAAAAAAGTAAAGAATAAATATTAAGAAGCTGTTCTTTTATCCCTGCCGCTTCCGATTTGACCTTCAAAACATCACCTCCCTGACGGCAAAAATAGATAAAAAGTAGACATAATATCTACTTTTTATCTATACAATTTACTTTAGTCAGCTGTAATATTCATAGTCTTAGCTTTTACACCCTCAATGCCATTAAGTTCATCTTCCAAAGCTTTTATATCCGATTTATCTCCCACTAACTGAAGCAATACCAAACCTTCTTCTGAACAGACATCACCGGCATCATGAAGGCCCAGTCTCATTTTTATGGAACATCCGTGCTTGGTTAAAACTTCCTGAACCGTTGGAGCCTTTTTTGAACGATGATTAATAAGTACTGCCATAATGTTGTATTCACGCATATACCATCTTCCTCCTTCTATATTATTCAATAATATATATAACCATGTCACTATTATTCTAAATCAAAAATATAAATTTTACTATTAGTTCAGAAACAAAAATCAATTTTGTTCATATAATAATGTAGATACTGTATAACTTACATTTTATTATGCGGTAAAATATTATGACACATTGTAAACTGTCATATATTTTAAGTCTTTCGCAGAAAATGTGTTAATTATTGACTCGGCAAAGGTGCCCATTATTTTCGGGCACTTTTAATTTTTAAATTGGAGATGATGAACATGTGTGGAATAGCAGGATGGATAAACCTTAAAGAAGACTTACATATGAAAAAAGACATTATGAACGAAATGATAGATACCTTGGTAAATCGCGGTCCCGATGCCTCCGGAACCTGGTGCTCCAATCATGTGCTTTTGGGTCACAGGCGTCTTATAGTGGTAGACCCTGCAGGCGGAAGCCAGCCCATGGCACGCAAATACGGTGAAAACGAATATGTAATAACTTATAATGGCGAACTTTACAACACACAGGATTTAAGAAAAGAACTGGAAGCTAAAGGACATGTTTTCAATAGCCATTCCGATACAGAAGTGCTCCTTGTATCATATATCGAATGGGGACCCGAATGCGTCGAACATCTAAACGGCATTTATGCTTTCGGAGTATGGAGCGAAAAAGATCAAAGCCTTTTTATTGCCCGGGACCGGTTTGGTGTTAAGCCATTATTCTACACCCTGACAGGCGACTCTTTCCTATTTGCCTCTGAAATAAAAGCATTGCTGGCAAATCCGCTGGTAAAACGTGAAGTCGGTCCGGATGGACTTGCCGAGATATTTGCCCTTGGTCCTGCAAGAACACCGGGACATGGAGTATTCAAAAACATCAGCGAAGTAAAACCTGCCCATTTCATTATATATGATCAAAATGGCCTGAGAGAAAAAAGGTATTGGAAACTGGAAAGCAAGCCCCATACCGATAGTGTTGATCAGACTGTTGAAAAAGTTCGCAATTTGGTTCTTGATGCCATCAATCGCCAGCTTGTAGCCGACGTGCCTGTATGCACGTTTCTTTCCGGAGGATTGGACTCCAGCATAATTTCCGCTGTAACCGCCAAAGCCTTTATGGCTGATGGAAATAAACAGCTTCATACTTTTTCCGTCGACTATATAGACAATGATATATACTTTAAACCCAGCCTATTTCAACCCAATCCCGACGCTCCATGGGTAAAAAGGCTATCCGAAGAAATCAAATCCTGTCATCATTATATTAAACTGGATACTCCGCAAATCGTCAGTGCTCTAACCGACGCAGTCAAAGCCAAAGACCTTCCGGGGATGTCCGATATAGACTCTTCCCTGCTGCTGTTTTGCAAAGAAGTTAAAAAAGAAGCAGTTGTGGCTCTGTCCGGTGAATGTGCCGATGAAATTTTCGGCGGATACCCATGGTTCTATAATGATGAAATGTTAAATGCCGATACCTTCCCCTGGGCAAGGTCGGTAAAGGAAAGATCAAGTATATTGTCTCCGGATATAGCGCAAGAAATAAACTGCGAAAATTATGTGAAACACAGGTACCTCGACACATTGGCAGATGTTCCGCAGCTTTCTGGCGAAACAGAATCGGAAAAACGCAGACGAGAAATAATGTACTTGAATATTGTGTGGTTCATGGCAACTCTTTTGGACCGTAAAGACAGAATGTCTATGGCAACAGGTTTGGAAGTGCGTGTTCCCTTCTGCGACCATAGAATTGTTGAATATCTTTGGAATATACCATGGGAAATCAAATATTTGGATCAACGGGAAAAAGGATTATTGCGCCGTGCTTTTAAGGGAATACTACCGAATGATGTGCTTTACCGCAAAAAAAGTCCCTATCCCAAAACTCATAATCCTGCTTACTTAAAAGCTGTAAAGGAATGGCTGCAAAACATACTTAATGATCCTTCTTCACCTTTGCTTGGAATTATTAACCGAAAACGAGTTCAAGAGATTCTTGACACTGACGGAACCGCCTTCGGTGTACCGTGGTTTGGACAGTTGATGACTGGCCCTCAGTTATTTGCTTATTTAATACAGGTAGATATTTGGTTAAGAGAATACAAAGTTGCCCTTGTATAAGTTAACACCTGGAAACTATTAGCCATAACACTAATGTTATTATTTCCATATCCATTAATAAAAGTACATGATTTCGTGAAAGCGAATTATAAAATCTGTTTTTCACGATACATGTACTTTTTATTGTTCATCACCACTTTATATCTCATTCAATTTATGAAGATTATGAAATTCTCAGTATAAAATAATCAACCGGGATATTAAGAATACAAATTTACATGGTAAGTTGTAAAATTAATTGCCCAAACATGATAAAAAAGAAGTGACTCAAATCAGAACCTCTGATAATGTTTTAAGTGACAAAACCAAAACATATTGGAGGGTCCGAAATGAGTCACCTTAATAATACCACTAAACGAAGAAGTTTTAAACACCTGGATGTGAGGGAACGGTATCAAATTGAAATATTATTGAAAGAAGGTAAGAAACCAAAGGAAATAGCCAAAGTAATGGGAAGGGACAGACGGACTATAGAACGGGAAATAGCTCGTGGCAGCGTGAGGTTGCTAAACAGCGATCTGACCTATTCAGTGAAGTACTGTGCAGACGTAGGACAACGAAGATATGAAGAGGCGTCATCAAATAAAGGAGCGGGTTTAAAGATCGGGCATGACCATGAACTAGCCAATTACATAGAGAAGAGGATAAAAGAGGACAAATATTCGCCGGACGCGGTGATAGGAGAGATAAAAGCCAAAGGGTTAAGGTTCAGAGCCATGATCTGCACAAAGACGCTATACAACTACATAGACAAAGGGATATTTGCTAATATAAGCAACAAAGACCTTCCGGTAAAGCGGAACAAGAAGAAGAGGAAATACCGAAGAGTAAGGATAGCATTAAAGAATTTGAGGGGGACAAGCATAGAAGAAAGGCCGGCACATATAGAAGAAAGAGGAGAATATGGGCATTGGGAGATGGATTGTATAGTTGGCAAAGGCGGAGAAAAGGGAGCAGCATTGTTGGTACTGACGGAACGGAGTACGAGGCAGGAGATAATACGTAAGATGCCGGATAAAAGCCAGGCATCGGTAAAGAAAGAGATAGACAAACTGGAAAGGAAGTATGGGAAGAAGTTTACCAAACTGTTTAAAACGGTCACAGTAGATAATGGAACAGAGTTTCTGGACAGCAAAGGGCTTGAGGCATCAGTGCTTGTTCCTGGTAAGATGAGGTTAAAGATATATTATGCACATCCATACAGTTCATGGGAACGAGGGTCGAATGAAAACGCTAATAAGCTGATTCGACGATTTATTCCTAAAGGGACGGATATAGGGAAACTAACGGAGAAAGAGATAAAAAGGATTGAGCACTGGATGAACAATTACCCAAGGAGAATATTTGGTTATCGAACTGCGAATGAAATGGCAAAGATTGTGGTCGCTTAAAACAGGGTTCTGTAAGATTTTGTAAGGCAATTAAACTTGCAATTTAAACGTGGAAGGTGACGGAACTATTGACGCTGACGGCAATGCTCTCAATTATGCATTGGACATGGCAGCCCAAATAAAAAACAGCGGAATTAAGGCTGTCTTTATAAACAACTCACCAAAAGATATAACAGCAAATATTGAAAAACTTGCTGTTGCTTCCGGTGCACCCTCTGTTGACGGAGATAAGCATTATTACAATTCAGCATCAATGCTTGACTTCTCACCTGTATATAAGTATGTAATACTGGATCCTCCAAAAAATGCTGTTGTAAAAAATGCCACATATTCCGAAATCTTTCCTGAAGGAATTCAAATAGTTGAAAATCCTGCCGGATCTCGTATTGATCAGGTTGAGGGTACCACAAGACAAAAGCTGACTATAGAAAACCTCGATATAAAGTTAACCTATGACGGTACAAAATATATTATAGAACCCTTTACCATTGAAATTAAATTTAGACCCAAAAAAATAGGTAATATTACTTTCCGAGGCAGTGACTCGAAGATTACATACAGTATTGAATATGTCGATGCAAACGGAAATATACAAACTGCAGAGTTTGAGAAACATTTCAGCGACTTTACCCTTAACGTTTATATGAATATTGACATTTCATAGTACTTTGCAATTGCGTTCTATTTTCATAATTTTAATGCAAATTGAAAAAATTTTATGATATATACCGAAACTCTCATGTTATAAATGTGTTTATGTATAATAAACGAAAATTCTCCTTCTTGGCAAAAAAACTACAAAACGCCAAGAAGGAGAATTTTGTATCCAAACTATGGACAAAAAGGCTTATACAACACTCATAACCATGCATGGTAAAACGGGTATTGTATTTGATACAAAAATGGGTATTGTATAGAAGTCAAAAATGGTATATTATATAATTATAGTGGAAATATTATTCAATATTTTAGTCTCCTGTTGTAACTATCTTGTTTTTTTCTTATCTTAAAATTATTTAATTATTCCGCTATTGATAAATTTCTACTTATACTATCTTAATAACTAATTTTATATGTGTAAAGACTTTCACTTATTCTACACAGCACGGTAAACATAATGGACTTGTTACTTAGCTGCAAACTATACACCAGACAATAAACAAATAAACAAAGTGGGAGGTATATTATGTTATCCAATGTACTAAACAAAGGAGTTAGCTATGTTGTTACATTTGTTTTTCTTTTGGCAATAATGTTGTTGACAAGCTTTACTCCAATAAATGTATATGCCGCTAACAGTGCTTTTTCGATTATCCAGGCGGAAAACTACAGTATTCTTAATGGTCCCGACATTAAAAAAATAGATATTGAATCTGGCGGTTCCGCTTTAGGATACATCAGCACAGGAGACTATGCCGCATATAACAATATTGACTTTGGCTCCAACGGTGCTGCTTTCTTCAAAGCAAGAATTTCTACTCAGTTTAGCGACATCACCATTCAAATCAGATCCGGAAGCTCTTCCGGCTATCTTTTGGGTACTTTATCGGTACCGTCTACCGGTGGTTTTGAGAACTATAATGAAGTAACCTGTAGCATAAACAACATTACAGGTATTCATAATATTTATTTGGTTTTTAGCGGACCAATAAATATTGACTGGTTTACATTTATTGCGGCATCATATCCCAGTCAAACACCTACAATAACTCCTACAGCCACTGCAACCGGTTCCAGTCAAACATACAATTTTTCCAGAATTGAAGCTGAAAACTATAGCAATCTTATAGGTGAAGAAATAAAAAAAATAAAAATCCCCGACGGTTATGGTATAGGGTATATTAATGCTGGAGACTATGCCGTATATAACAATGTGAATTTCGGATCTAATCCTTCCCTGTTCAGGATCAGACTGGCTTCAGCATCATCTACAAATATTGAGATAAGAGTCGGAAGTGAAAACGGCACTCTTATAGGTAATTTAACAGTGCCCTCAACAGGAAGCTGGGATACTTTTGCAGAAATCAGCTGCAGTATAAGCAATACAATAAAAGGAACTAGAAACCTGTATCTCGTATTCAGAGGACCTGTTAACATTGACTGGTTTGCCATTATCCAAGCTCAAAGTACACCTACGCCAACACCTGTTCCGACAAGTCCTCCTGTTTATACAAAAAGAAGTGCTTTTGTTGAAATACAGGCAGAAAGTTACGATTATACCAATGCAAGTTATATTCAATCTTTCGGTATTTCCGGCGGAGGTACCGCTATCGGTTATCTTTTAAGCGATGACTACATAGCATTCAACAATGTTGATTTCGGTACAGGGGCAAATTTTTTCAAAGCAAGGGCAGCTGCTGAGAATAGTACCAGCATGGAAATCAGGTCCGATAGTGCCACCGGTCCCCTTTTGGCCACTGTAAACATCCCATCAACCGGTGACTGGAATACATATCAGGAAATAACTTGTAATATTCCTTCAAATATTACAGGTACAAAATCGCTGTATATTGTATTTAAAGGTCCAATAAACCTTGACTGGTTTGTATTTTCACCTGCTTCGAATGAAAATTCAATAGATGCGTATTCAAGGATAGAAGCCGAAAATTATAACGGTGTCAGTAGTTCAAATATCCAAAAAGTAGGCAATATAATTTGCTACATACAAAGCGGTAACTATGTAGTATACAACAATGTTAATTTTAATAGCGGAGCAAAATCTTTCAAAGCATACGTTGCGAATGCATCCGGCTCGACTACCAATATTGAAATAAGAGTTGGAAGTTCAACAGGTACTCTTTTAGGTACTCTGTCAGTACCTTCCACGTCCAGTTGGGATGAATTTCAAGAATTGTTGTGCAATATAAATACTATTTCGGGAAAAAATAATATATATCTGGTGTTCACAGGCCCTGTCAATGTTGACTGGTTTGCATTTTCCACATCAGCAGTTACTCCGACAGCTACACCTACACCAACAGTTACACCTACGCCTTCTCCTACTCCAACAGCAACACCAACACCAACAGCAACTCCAACAGCAACTCCAACAGCAACAGCAACATCTATTTTTACTGCTACGCCTGTTCCAACACCAACGCCTACTCCAACAGCGGTCATACCTACATCTACACTCACAATTGATGCGAGCAATATAAAATTGACAAAAACTGCACCGTCAAAAGCAGAAATAGGCTCAATACAGATGATTACTTCCAGACAAGACGGTGAATTGACTCTGAATGGTTTAGGTGCTTTTATAGGCGATAAAGAAGTAGTACTTCTGGTTGATAATGCTGTAACTTTCGGGCATGTGGTAACAGATATTATTACACCTTTTGACTATGCTATTTTTGCCAATAGAAACTTGCGAGGAGTTGGAAACGGAGCTCAAGTCATAGGAAGCATACATGCAAACAATCAGCTGGAATCCTATATAACCAGACTAAAAGTTACAGGTGTCTGCTCTGCTTCCACTATAACCATAGGATATGGGTCCATACTTGAAGGGGGTACGTCAACTATCAGTGAACCATTGCCTATGCCTAATTTCCATGACAAGATAATATCCGAAATAGATAATGACAGCTACAAATTTTACCCGGAAGATTTTCCAAACGAAACCGACATAGATTTCCCCAACCAACCGGGATTTAAGATAAGATATGAAAAAGGCAACAACACCTTTGTTATAACTGGTGCCGGAACCTTCAATTTAGAGTCTTCCATGTACTTCGACGGAAATTTACGTATCTCCGTTCCGCATATTATCAACACGAACTCAAATTTCTTAGTAGCTGAAGGATCTGTCAGCATTGAAGGACATGATATAAATACCGATGAACTTGACGAAAATTCCATAAACAACACTACCAACCTTCTCAATGTGTACTCCATACATGGCAGAATACATTTAGCTACCGAAAACAGTAAAATTTATGGAACATTTTATGCCGCTGGTGAAGAGGATCCTACAGGCAAGTACACAAACGATGTAGGAGTTGTAATAGTACAGGGAATCAATACAGATTTTTACGGCTCAATAATTGCCGGCAGCGATGTAAGAATGGAATCAAGTTCTTCAGTATTCTATTATAATTCCGCAATAGGTTCCAAAATAGAAAAGAAGTACTTGCGTACTGAAACTACAGTTTCAGGTATAGATGCTGCACGACAAATCGTAAATCTGTTTATCGGTACAAATACAAAAATGTATGCATTGCAATATTCCGACAAAGCTTATGTTGATATGGAATCCTTTAAGTTTTTTGACCTCTCCAATGTAAGTGAAGTAACTGAGTTGATAGAGCATATAAACAATTTCCCGGTAAACGAAACCGGTTTTAGCAATATGGGAGATGCTCTGAGGCGTGGAAAAGAACTGCTCAACCACCCGACGAAATCCTCCCCTGACGCTTCAAAATATATAATTGTTTTAGCTGCTAATGCACCAAACAAATGGACCAGCAGTGTAGACGTTACAACGGGAGATGCCATCAATATTGAAGGTGACGGTACTATTGACGCTGACGGCAACGCTCTCAATTATGCGATAGCTATGGCAGCCCAAATAAAAGACAGCGTTATTACGCCCATCTTTGTAAACAATTCGCCAAAAGATATTACAGCAAATATTGAAAAAATTGCCGTTGCTTCCGGTGCACCTGCTGTTGATGAAGATAAGCATTATTACAATTCAGCAACAATGATCGGCTTTTCACCTGTATTTGAGCATGTAATACTGGATCCTCCAAAAAATGCTGTTATAAAAAATGCTACATATACCGAAATCTTTCCGGAAGGAATCCAAATAATTGAAAAACCTGCCGGTTCTCGTATTGATACGGTTGCGGGCACCACAAGACAAAAGCTGACTATAGAAAACCTCGAAATAAAGTTGACTTATGACGGAACAAAATATATTATTGAACCAATTTCATTCGATGTTAAAGTTCGATCTAAAAAAATTGGTATTATTACCTTCCCCGGCATTGACTCAAAAATTTCATATCGAATTGAATATATTGATGCTTACGGAAATATACGAACTGCAGAATTTGAGAAACACTTTAACGATGTAACCATCGATGTTTATTCGGCTATAGATATCTCATAGTACTCTGCATCATCGTTCACCTCATGGATACTATGTACGGTAAATTTGCTTTACATTAATGAACTGCAGAATTTAGTAAAAATTAAAGGTACAATTCCGGTGACAAATATAAATTTATATTCACCGAATTGTACCTTTTTTTCTTACTTAAAGTAATTGACTCCTGCTTCAAACAGCTTTTGATCCTTTTCGCCAGGAACGTTTTTAACTACATTATTTCCTATTCTCTCCGAGTGTCCCATTTTACCGAGAACTCTTCCATCCGGACTTGTTATCCCCTCTATAGCCTCAATAGAGCCATTGGGATTAAATCTTATGTCATAGCTGGCATTACCGTCAAGATCTACATATTGCGTAGCTATTTGACCGTTCTTTTCAAGGGTTTTCAATAGCTCCTGGCTTGCCACAAATCTTCCCTCTCCATGGGATACGGCTATAGTATGGATATCCCCAACTTTTACATTGTTAAACCATGGAGACAATACTGACGAAATCCTTGTATTTACCATGCACGAAACATGTCGGCCAATAGTGTTAAAGGTAAGGGTCGGACTTTCCTCAGTCAAGTCCCGGATTTCACCATAGGGAACTAATCCTAGTTTTATAAGAGCCTGGAATCCGTTGCAAATACCGAGTATCAGTCCATCTCTCTCTTTCAGCAAACGCATAACGGCATCCTTCACCTTAGGATTTCTAAAGGCAGTAGCAATAAACTTTCCGGATCCGTCCGGTTCGTCTCCACCGCTAAAGCCGCCAGGAATCATTATAATCTGCGAATTATCAATCATTTTTGCCATTGAATCTATGGACTTATCTATTTCAGCAGGTGTTAAATTCTTAATAACAAACACTTCAGGTTTCCCTCCGGCTCTCTCAAAGGCTTTTGCCGTATCATACTCACAGTTGGTCCCCGGAAAGACCGGAATGAAAATTCTCGGTTTTGCATAGGAAACTTTCGGTCTTGAAGTGTTCCTTATCTCATATCCGTACTGTTTAGGTCTTCCCTCAACAATCTCTGTCTTTGTCGGGAATATTGACTCTAGCGGTTCTTCCCACTTTTCAATCAAATTCTTTATACTCATGCTTACACCATTTACATCAATAGTGGCTCTAGCCTGAGTGTTACCCACCAGTTCATAGTCAATACCTTCAAATAACTTGTCCAAATCTTCATTTTTGTCTATTTCAAGAAGTATGGAACCGTATTCCGGTGCAAACAGCTTGTTAACCGGTATATTTCCTTTAGCTGCAAATCCGATCATATTTCCGAAGCTCATTTTACTGATAGCTTCCGCAAGGCCTCCCGACCTTATACTTTGCGCCGCCAATACTTTTTCTTTCATTATCAGCTCATTTATCCTGGTGTAATTTTTGTCCAAAGCTTCAAAATCCGGCAATTCGTACTCATCCCTCTTTAAACGCACCAGAACAACATTGCTGTCGGTCTTCTTAAATTCAGTGGAAACAACATTTCTCACATCTACAACATTCACAGCAAACGAAACCAATGTAGGCGGAACGTTCATATCCTTAAAAGTTCCAGACATACTGTCTTTTCCGCCAATTGCCGGAATTCCCAGTTTCATTTGAGCATAGTAGGCACCCAAAAGTGCACTGAACGGCTTACCCCAACGTTTTGGGTCTTTGCCCAGTTTTTCAAAATACTCCTGAAGTGTAAGCCTTATAGTTTTGTAATCCCCTCCCATTGCAACTATTTTTGCTACCGATTCAACCACCGCAAACACAGCGCCATGGAAAGGACTCCATTTTGCTATTGAAGGATTGTATCCATAGGTCATTAACGTACCGGTGTTTGTATCTCCATCCAATACCGGAATTTTTGCTGCCATTCCTTCAGTGGGACTTAACTGATATTTTCCGCCAAAAGGCATCAAAACAGTTCCTGCGCCTATAGAAGCATCAAATCTCTCAACCAATCCTTTCTGGCTGCATATATTTAAATCCCTCAACCTGTCTTCCCATATCTGCTCCAATCCTTTGAAATCATCTATGTTTTCCGCCGCTTTAAAATAAGATTTATCGGAAGGTGCTGTTACAAATACGTCGGAATACTGCTTGACCCCATTTGTATTTAAAAAGTCCCTGCTAATACTTACTATGGTCTTGCCCCTCCAGGACATGGTCAGCCTCGGTTCTGCAGTAACCACAGCAACGGTAGTTGCTTCTAGGTTTTCCTCCCTTGCCGCCTTGATAAACCTGTTGACATCTTCTTTTGCCACAACAACCGCCATTCTCTCCTGTGACTCGGATATAGCCAGTTCTGTACCGTCCAAACCTTCATATTTTTTAGGTATCAAATCCAAATTGATGCTAAGACCGTCGGCCAATTCACCTATAGCTACCGACACTCCACCGGCACCAAAGTCATTGCACTTTTTTATCATTGTACTGACAGAAGGATTTCTAAATAATCTCTGTATTTTTCTTTCGGTGGGAGGATTACCTTTTTGTACTTCTGCCCCGCAAGTAAGCAAAGACTCTTCGGTATGTTCCTTTGAAGACCCGGTTGCACCTCCACAGCCATCACGGCCTGTCCTTCCTCCTAAAAGAATAATAACATCACCGGGTTCAGGCCTGCTTCTTACAACATTTTTCTTAGGTGCCGCACCGATAACTGCACCAATTTCCATTCTCTTGGTCACATAATCTTCGTCATAAATTTCTGCCACTTGGCCGGTAGCAAGGCCTATTTGATTTCCATAAGAACTGTAACCTGCTGCAGCTCCCGTTGTAATTTTCCTCTGAGGCAGCTTGCCGGGTAATGTGTCTTGAATACTTCTCCTGGGATCACCGCTTCCGGTAACACGCATAGCCTGATAAACATATGCTCGTCCTGAAAGCGGGTCCCTTATTGCTCCTCCCAGACAGGTTGCAGCTCCACCGAAAGGCTCTATTTCTGTAGGATGGTTATGAGTTTCGTTTTTAAACATGACCAGCCACTCTTCGTTCCTTCCGTCCACATCCACATTAACCACTATACTGCAGGCATTAATTTCATCCGATTCGTCAAGATCATTTAAATATCCCTTTTTTCTAAGCTCTTTCATCGCTATTGTCGCAATGTCCATCAGACAAACATCTTTCGGTTTGTCTTCATATACAAAACGTCTTGACTTAATGTAACTATCATAGGCATTCTTTATGGGTGTAGTGAACACTCCGTCTTCAATCTCAACTTTTGCAATATTGGTCAGAAATGTCGTATGACGGCAATGGTCAGACCAATAAGTATCAATAACCTTTATTTCAGTATAAGTAGGATCTCTTTTCTCGGTATCCCTAAAATAAAGCTGGCAAAATTTAAGATCTTCCAAAGACATAGCCAGTCCCATTTCATCCATAAAACTCTCAAGCTCTTCAGGACTTTTGTTAATAAAGCCTGTCAAAACCTTTACATCCTCAGGCATATTAACCTCAACATCCAATGAATCCGGTTTCTCCATAGAGGCTTCCTGACATTCAATCGGATTAATCAAATAACCCTTAATTCTTTCAAACTCACTGTCGGATATTTTTCCATCGAGAATAATAAGCTTTGCAACTTTTATATTAGGCCTTTCGCCATGGGTAAGTATCTGAACGCATTGAGCTGCAGAGTCAGCTCTCTGGTCATATTGCCCCGGCAAATATTCAATAGCCACAACTCTGCTATTCTCATCAATATCTATTTTTTCATCAAACACCTCATCAACAGGCGGCTCTGAAAATATTGTCCTTTTCGATTTTTCAAACTCTTCGTCGGATAAGCCTTCAATGTCATACCGATTTATAATTCTTACATTTTCTAATGTTCCAATTCCCAAGTTATATTTCAAGTCACGATACAGACTTTTGGCTTCCACATCAAAACCCTTTTTCTTTTCTACAAAAACCCTTCTTACAACACTTTTCATATTTTTCCCCCTCAAAACTTTTTCCTTATCAATAGAACCTTGCAATAACCTTAATTGTCAATATCATTATATTATGTTATAATCAATAAGTAAAATTAATAATTTTAATATTTATTATAAGAGGAACTTATGGATATCAATTTTGAGCTGTATAAAATATTTTACTATGTTGCAAAAAACAAAAGCTTTTCCGACGCTGCTGCAGAACTTCACGTATCACAATCCGCCATAAGCCAGGCTATTAAAAATCTTGAAAAAAAGACAGGTTCCCAGCTTTTTTACAGAAAAACCCGGGAAATTAAGCTGACTTATGAAGGCGAAATTCTTTTTAAACACGTGGAACAAGCCTATAATTTTATAAAGACAGCCGAAAACAAGCTATTAGAGTCTCAAAATCTTGAAAATGGCGAAATAAGAATCGGAGTCAGTGATACCGTATGCAAATATTATCTGATAGACCCAATTGGCAGATTTATTCAAAAGTATCCCAAAGTCAAAATTCAGGTTATTAACAGAACCTCCCGTCAGATTCTGAACATATTAAAAGAAGGTATAATTGACTTCGGAATAGTCACTCTCCCGGTACACAGCAAAGGCATAGCAGTTGAAAATTACCTGTCTGTAGAAGATATATTTGTAGCTTCAAATAAATTCATCGAACTTGCAAATAGACGAATTTCGCTCACGGAATTATCGTCCCATCCCCTTTTAATGCTTGACAAAAACAGTTCCACCCGGCAAAATTTGGACTCTTTCTTTCAAAAAAAGCAGCTTAATCTGGTTCCCGAGATAGAACTTGAAAGCATTGACCTCTTGCTTGAATTTGCAAAAATAGGCTTAGGAATTGCCCATGTTTTAAAAGAAAGTGCTGTCCCATTTATAAATAAAGGCGAATTGTTCGAAATAAAGCTGAAAGAAAAGCTGCCACCCAGAAAGCTGGGCATAGTCACCATGAAAAATATGCCTCTATCAAGAACTTCCAGTGAATTTATCAACTTCTTAAGAAAAAAGAAATTATATAATTAAAGTAATTAAAATAATTAACGAATTTTATTTATTTTTTTCAGATAGTTAATGATAATACGTTTTAATTGGACTTTTTATTTACATTATCGATTAAATTGTGATACGATAATTTTAATTATATTTTTTTTGTATATAATATGTAAACAGGAACATTAATTAGAGCATCTGAATTAATGTATATAAATTGCTTCAAATGTGATGGGAGACTGCAAAACGATTTTTAACTGTACATTTGCATAAGCTTGATTTAATTATAAATACGAAAGGATGGTTGTATGTCAGAGCAAATTAAGCAAATCGGCATGAGAATCAAGGAACTTCGTGAAATTTCCGGCCTTTCCGCAGAGTCTTTGGCAAAAGAACTGAATATCTCTATCGATATCTATCTCGAATATGAAAGCGGAAATGCAGATATACCTGTAAGCTTCCTTTATGCAGTTGCCAATAAATTAAATGTTGAGCTTGCCGAAATTCTCACCGGAGATGCACCAAAACTTCATACATATTCTGTCGTACGTAAAGATAAAGGCGTAAGTGTTGATAGAAGAAAGCAATACAAGTATCAGAGTCTTGCTTATAATTTCGCCAATAAAAAAGCTGAGCCCTTTATTGTAACCGTTGAACCCGATTCGGACGATACGGTGCATTACAACTCCCACCCCGGACAGGAATTTAACTATGTCATCGAAGGAACATTAAAAGTAATAATAAACGGTCACGAAATTATTCTCAATGAAGGTGACTCATTATACTTTGATTCATCGGCAAACCATGGAATGAAAGCCATGAATAACAAAACTGCCAAGTTTTTAGCAATAATTTTATAATGGAGGTTTTATGTAAAATGCTGGAGAAATATCTTTCCCGTATAGATTTTGATTCCTATGAGGATTTTGTTGAAAATTTCAAAATAAACGTACCGGACAATTTCAATTTTGCCTATGATGTTGTGGATGAAATTGCTGCTAAAAGTCCCGACAAGCTAGCAATAGTATGGTGCGACGAAAAAGGTAATGAAGCTACCTTTACTTTCGGGCAGTTAAAATACTACAGTGATAAGGCAGCAAACTTTTTCACTAAAGTCGGTATCGGCAAAGGCGATCCGGTAATGCTGATTCTGAAAAGGCGCTATGAGTTCTGGTTTGCTATATTAGCGCTCCATAAGATCGGTGCAATATGTATTCCTGCAACTCATCTTCTGACTGCAAAAGATATTATTTATAGAAATAATGCGGCCGATATAAAAATGATTGTTTGTGTAGGTGAAGATGAAGTTATAAAACATGTTGAAGAATCCATGTCCCAATCTCCTACCCTCAAGGCCGTCGCGCTTGTAGGCGGTTCAAAGGAAGGCTGGTATGATTTCAATAAAGAAGTTGAAGAAGCTTCTCCTGAGTTTGCAAGACCTACAGGAGACAAGGCAACTACCAACGATGATATAATGCTTTTATACTTCACATCGGGTACTACCGGTATGCCGAAAATGGTAAGACATAATTTTACATATCCATTAGGTCACATTATAACTGCAAAATACTGGCAAAATGTTGAAGATGGAGGTTTACACCTCACCGTTGCAGACACAGGCTGGGCAAAAGCAGTATGGGGTAAAATATACGGACAATGGCTGGCCGGAGCTGCGGTTTTTGTTTATGACTATGACAAATTTGTACCCAAAGATCTCTTAAATATTATCTCCAAATACGGTATTACAACTTTCTGCGCACCTCCTACCATATATCGATTCTTTATCAAGGAAGACTTATCTAAATTTGACTTAAGTAAATTGAAATATTGTGTTGTAGCCGGGGAACCGTTAAATCCCGAGGTGTACAACCAGTTTTATAAAGCAACAGGCATTAAATTAATGGAAGGTTACGGTCAAACCGAGCTTACCGTTGTATTGGGTACATTCCCATGGATGGAACCCAAACCGGGTTCAATGGGTAAACCATCTCCCGAATACGAAGTTGATATAGTGGACGAAAACGGAAAATCTTGTGAGATTGGTGAAGAGGGACAGATAGTAATAAGGACCGGAAAGAACATACCAGTAGGTATGTTTGGAGGATATTACAGAGATGAAGCTCTGACTAAAAAAGTTTGGCATGACGATGTTTACTATACCGGAGATATGGCCTGGAAAGATGAAGACGGTTACTTCTGGTTTGTGGGAAGAGCCGATGATGTAATTAAGAGTTCCGGTTACAGAATAGGACCTTTTGAAGTTGAAAGCGCCCTTTTGGAACATCCAGCTGTATTGGAATGTGCTATAACAGCAGTACCGGATCCAATCAGAGGTCAGATTGTAAAAGCAACGGTTGTACTTACCAAAAACTATACTCCCAGTGATGCACTGGTAAAAGAGCTTCAGGACCATGTAAAAAAAGTAACCGCTCCTTATAAATATCCAAGAATCGTTGAATTTGTGGACGAGCTTCCAAAAACCATCAGCGGAAAAATCCGCAGAGTTGAAATACGTGAAAGGGATGCCTAAGGAACTTCATACGTTGAAAAATTTACTTTAATTAGCCTATAAAAAATACCTTTTCTTCAGTTGTTTACGCAACCAAAGAAAAGGTATTTTTTTAACCTTTTCCTATACCCCCTGGGCAAGTTTTGAAAGGATCAAGTTGCTTCTTTCAATAAATTTGTTCATGGCATCAGGCTCTAAGTGTTTATGGCTCATCAGCGCCAAGTCGTAAATATGTTCACAAATAAGCTGAACGTCTTCTTTTCTGTCTTCTTTTTCTTTCAGACTTATCAGCGAGCGTATTAAACCGTTGTTTCTATTTAAAACCAAAGTCTCATCATTGTTGTCATATAATCCGCCCCAATTAAAGCCGCTGTAATTTCTCATCATTTCCTGCATTCTTCGGGATTGTTCCGATAAAAGTATCATGGCCGGCACTGATTCTGACTTTAAGGCCTCAACCTGAACTTTCAACTTATCATTATTTAAGCTGCTCTTAAACAGCTTTTCCAAGCCTTCGGACAATTCTTTTACTTCCTTGTCATCCTTGTCCTCAGTATTTTTTAAGCTGTCACTAATGTCTGCATCTATGCGAAGGAATTTAACATCCTTTTCTTCCATCTCAAGGAACTGAATGAAGTGGGTGTCAATTATTGTGGAAAGATTAACTGCTTCCAATCCCTGTTCTCTGAACAATTTGATATATTGAGCCTGCTGTCTTTCATCGGTAAAGTAGAATACCTTGTTCTCATGCTTTTCCTTATTCTTCTCCAAATATTCCTTCAGGGTTACATACTCGCCGTTGATAGTCTTGAATATAAGTATTTCCTTGACCTTTTCATAAAATTTCTTATCTTTGATACATCCGAATTTAACAAAAGGATTTATATCGTCCCAGTATTTATTATAAGCCTCCCTTTCTTTTTTAAACAAGGAAGTCAGTTTGTCCGCAACCTTCTTTGTTATATGGGTAGATATCTTTGAAACATAGCCGTCATTCTGCAAAAAGCTTCTGGACACATTAAGAGGAAGATCCGGACAATCAATGGTTCCCTTCAGCAGCATTAAAAATTCAGGAATAACTTCTTTGATGTTGTCCGCTACAAACACTTGATTATAATATAACTTTATCTGACCTTCCAGGGTATCGAACTCATTTTTCAATTTCGGGAAATACAAAATACCCTTTAATCTGAAAGGATAGTCCATATTTAAATGGATCCAGAATAAAGGCTCACTAAAGTCAAAGAACACCTTCCTGTAAAAGTCCTTATACTCTTCATCGGTACAATCTTTAGGATTTTTCAGCCACAAAGGATTTGTATCGTTAAGAGGTTTCGGTTCTTCAGCCTTGTCCTTTTCCTTATCCTTCCTCTTGTCCTTTTTCTCATTGGCATCTTCCAAGTACAATTCATAAGGTAAAAATGAGAAATATTTAACAAGTACTTCCCTTACTTTGAAAACATCAAGAAATTCTTTGCTGTCATCAGCAATATAAAGAGTTATGGTAGTACCTCTCTCACTTCTGTCCGATTGGCTCATTTCAAACTCAGTACCACCATTGCTTACCCATCTTACTGCTTCAGCACCTTCCTGGTAAGAAAGAGTGTCAATCTGAACCTTGTCCGCCACCATAAAAGCCGAGTAAAATCCCAGACCGAAGTGTCCTATAATCTGGCTGTCATCAGCTTTGTCTTTGTACTTTTCAACAAAATCCTTGGCTCCGGAAAAAGCAATTTGATTTATATATTTGTCCACCTCATCAAAAGTCATACCCAGTCCGTTGTCTATTATCTGTATGGTCTTTTTGCTTTTATCAACAACTACTTTTATGTAATACTTTTCATCATCACTGACCTTTGCTTCCCCAATGGCTACAAGCTTTTTGAGCTTGCTTATTGCATCACTTCCGTTAGAAACCAGTTCGCGCAGAAAAATATCTTTTTCGGAGTACAGCCACTTCTTTATTATTGGAAATATATTTTCCGTATTTATAGATATTGTTCCACTTTGTTGGTTCATTGAAACTCCCTCCTGACCAAATTTTGCTTTGTCAATACCAGATATAATTTTCTAAATTATATATTACATTCCGCCACAAAAATTTGTCAAGATAATTTTAGCACTCACCAAACGTGAGTGCTAATAACATAAATTTACTTTATTTATAATAAAAAAGTTTACTCTCCTTTTCTACACTTTGGACAAAGTCCATATACTTCCAGTTTATGACCCGTTATATTGAAATCGGTAGTATTGACCAAATCCTTTTCAAGAGATTCAATGGGACAAGTATTTATAGGTATGGATTTATAGCAATTAATACAAGTTATGTGATGTTTATGACCTTCCAAAGCAAGTTTATACCTTGCTCTGCCATCGCTCATTATGTATTTGTCCAACATACCTTTGCTCTCCAAAAGGTCAAGGGTTCTATAGACAGTAGAAAGATTGGTTGATGAACCGGATTCCTTGACATTAAGAAATATTTCTTCTGCCGACAGAGGTACTTCAGTCTTGGTAAGAACTTCTATAATTATTTTTCTTGATTTTGTATTTTTGCATCCGATTTGTGAAAGTATTGTATCATAGCTTGGATTATTTTCCATATAAATTCATCCTTTAAACCCATTGTTATTTTTATTTTACTTTATACCTTCCCACTTTTCAACATCTCTAAAGGGAGAATCGGACACACAAAAAAAGAATCACTTTTCAAATTTTAAAGCAATTTCCTTAAACTCTTGCAACTATTTCAATAAAAATAAACACCAGCCCGCCGCAAAAAATTGCATAGGCAAAGGGAAATTTCCCGGTATCCTCCTTTCTGTCAAATTCCGTATAAGGTGTTATATGTAATGTTAGCAGCACTGACTTTAAATAGTTGTACAAATGCAAAAATCTTTCCTTTGCATTTTTCCTTATAAGAATTATTACAAATGCTATTATTCCACCTGAAACAAATGAATATGCCATAATTTTAACAACATCTCTTAATCCAAAAACAGCACCTAATGCACTGAATAGTTTTATATCGCCTGCTCCAAGCATTCTTAAAGCATATAATGCAAATAGCAAAACAATGGGAATAATAATTCCGAGAAGTGAGTCTCTCAATCCTTCATATCCTGAAAAAATTAAATTTGTCAACAAACCTGCAATTATGAAAGGCAAAGTAACTATGTTTTTTATTTTTCGGCTTCGGATATCACTTTTCAGCGCTATAATCAAAAGAACAATGCCTTCAATATAGCTTATTGCTATTTTAGCCACCGTCTTCTCCCCAATCTTTCACATTACTATAAATATAAACTCACTATTGGCTAAAGTTATACGGTCGTTGTTTTTTATCTCGTATTCTTTATTGCTGTCTATCCTCTTACCGTTTATATAGGTTCCGTTTTTTGAATTAAGGTCTTTTAAATAATAACACCCATCCCGTGTGATAATTTCGGCGTGAACCTTCCCTATTGCATTGTTTGTATGTACATAGTCAACTTGTCCTTCAAGCCTGCCGATAATAAAACTTGGTTTATTAATAATAATTTCTTCAATCCCGTCATCTTTAATGACTTGAAGCCGTGCGTGTTTTACATCAGAACTATCCAATAGTATCGTCTCATTTACATTGCCGCTTATTTTAATAGGAATGGACACAGAATTTTCTGAAATTTTACTTTCATTCATTTTATTTTCATTGGCAATAGCTCTCCTTGTATTGGGAATACTTTGCTCATTTTGTTTTTTTGCTGGTTTCGGTATTTTTTCAATAACCTTAGGCACACTATTTCTTCCTGTGTTTTCTCTTCCATTGTTATCTCCAGCTTTACTTTGCAAATTTTTCTTGTCGGAAAATTTTATTTTCAAAATATTTTTCCACATAAAATAGCTAACGGCAGCACCCACTAACAAAAGTCCTATAGCGGTACTAATCTTATCATTGCCGGTAGAATCAAGTTTTCCCGAAAAAAACAGGAACAAAACAATAATTGCTATTACAGTCTGAATTACTGCACCTACAATAACATTTGGATTTCCTGAAAAGCTGCTTACAATGTTTTTTTCTTCTTTACCGCCATCATTTTTTCTAAATTCAGATTTTGACTGTCCATAATTTGAAGAAACATCCTTCTTAGTCTCCCTGCCTTCAACAGCTTTTGGCTTGGGTATTTCAATCTTAAACCTGTTTTCTTTCAAATCTTCCTCTTTCTTCTGCTGTACTTCTACATTTTCAGCAGTTTGCTCCTTCTTTTGAACTTCATTGAACTCATTTGATTCTTTTTCCTGTTTTCTGGCAAGCCTTTTCATCTCCTTTAAAAACTTATCAAACTCTATTATGCTAAAGGTATCTTTTTTAAGAAAGTTCAAAAACTGCTGCAAAAAGCCATCGCTATCTTCCTCATAAATATTTGCACTATAAACCACAAAATTTATAGCAAAGTTTTTCAAAGCTTTGGTTATATCAATATCTAACCTTATCGGTAAATACACCATGGAAATACATTTTGTATCCGGATTTATGTAAATATATTCTTCATCCAATATAAAAGAATTGTCCGAAAGCAAATATCCTTTAGAGTTTAAAAGTGTTTTTACTATACCTGAAAAAATATCGAGAAATTCGTTTTTGCTGAGCTGACTGCGCTTTAAGTATTGGGATAAGGACAATTTGGAAGTTATATTGTAATATATGTTAATCCTATCGTTATTTCTTATTATATCAAAAGGTAAAATATGCTTATTGGGATTTTTGGCCAGCATATTCACTTGAAATTCTATTATTTTTTCATCTTTGGAGGTGCTGGCCACTAAAAAGCTTCCGGTAACACCGCTTTCGTAAGAAAACGCAAATCTGTCTCTAATGGCATTTTCCATAGAAAAACTTCCTCCCTTTAAAGGCATATCTATTTATTTATATCGGAAAATTTTTCTAAGACTTAACAGAGATTCGGAATAGTTTCTCTTACTCAATCCTTAAGTGCTTTCAAGACAAATCTTTCAATATGCCTATAAAACTTTCAAGCCTCTTTCCATATCAAAAAGAAAGAGGCTTGAAAATTTTAATTAATATCTGAAAATTCTCTACATTTATAATGCTAACTATTGCTAGAAACATGCTGCATAGCAGATTTCATTGCATTTTCCAAAGGCATGTATCGCCCTTCAGTCCATGCAGTATTGAAGTCTTCAATATCTAAACTTGCCTGAACCTCTACAAAACGTCTCCTGTAATCATCGGCATCATCCTTCGAAACAAGCTTGCCAACGGATTCAAACAATTTATCCGCAGTTCCGAAAAGCTTTGCAGCATCAATAATTTTGCCGCCATAGGCTGCAAGGGCTGCAACCCCTCCCAGAATAAGCATTGAAAATAAAGCATTCCTCTGGTTATACTTAAAAAATACTTCCAGACTCTTTTTATACATTTCCCTTGCCTTATCGTAATTTCCCTGGTACATTTCCAATTCAGCCATGTTTCTGTATATCCACATTGTTTCCCCGTTATCATTTGCCTCAAGAGATATAGCAAGGCTTTCATCATACAATTCTTTTGCCAGTTTAAACTCACCCTGACATCTTGCTATTTCTCCCAAATCTTTTAAAGAACTTGCCACAAAGCTTTTATACCCCATTTCCTGTGCAAGCTTCAAACATTCTTTATAGTATTCGGTTGCCATACTGAAATTCCGCTGTGAACGTGCCAGTTCTCCAAGACATTTAAGGGTTCCTACCTTTCCTGTCTTATCCTTAAGCTCTTCACAGACAATAAGATGTTCTTTGAATAATCTTTCCGCATGTTCGTAATTACC
This sequence comes from Acetivibrio clariflavus DSM 19732, assembly GCF_000237085.1. Lineage (GTDB taxonomy): Bacteria > Bacillota > Clostridia > Acetivibrionales > Acetivibrionaceae > Acetivibrio > Acetivibrio clariflavus. The sequence goes on from NC_016627.1 coordinate 2,993,152, forward strand.
TTTACCTCTGGCCAGCCGTCCCAGCCTGTTAAGTGCAGTTGAAATTCCTCTTTTGTCTCCCAGCTGTTTGCATATCTTCAGGCTTTCATTCGAATATTTTTCAACTAGCTTGAAATCTCCTTCATAATACTTAACATAACAGAGATCCTGCAAAATAAGTACTACTCCCTGCTTATAATCGGTCTCTCTGAACAAAGACAGGCTTCTGTTCCACAAATCGTCGATTCTACTTTGATCAGCATAAACATAATAGCCCCAACCCAGTTTATGTAAAATAAACGCCTCACCAATACTGTCATTATTCATTTTGCTAATTTCAAGGCCAGTGTTCAACAATTTAATTGATTTGTCACAATCGCCTTCCAATTGGACCAGTCTGCCAAGCCAATGATAAATCATGGCAAATTTCCTTGACTTTAAACTTCCGGTATATCTTTTGACAATGCCATTCATTATCAATATGCCTTCACTCCACCGTCCTCTTAATTCCCAATATGCCCCCAAACCGACTGCCAGATCTACTTCCAGTTCTATCTCTCCGTTCTTTCTTGCCCATTCGATAGCTGCCAAAATATTTAAGTATGAGTGTTCAAGTCTGTTAAGGTACATATACTGTTCCGGTCCGCTCATATTTTCCGCGACCTCTTCCACCAAGGATTTATAATAGTAGGCATGCTTTCGCTCTAAAGCAGTCTTTTTGCCGCTTGACTGCAAACGCTCCAATGCAAACTCGTGAATAGTCTCAAGCATTTCAAAACAATATTCCTCTTGGCTTAAACTTTTGGTTACATTTTTTATCAAACTCTTATCCAAAAGGGAAAACAGACATTCCTCAGTACTTACAGTCAAATTCAGCTCTTCGCCCATAATCTTCTCAACGGCATCCTTGGTGAAACTTCCCACAAACACTCCTAAGCCAACAAACAACTTTTGTTCATCTTCATTTAATAAGCTGTATCCCCATTCAATTGTGCTTCTTAAAGTCTGATGCCTTGAAGGCATGTCTCTCGGCCCATTGTTCAGCCATTTTAAACGGTTTCTGCTTTGTTCCAGCATTTCCGCCAATGAAATTCGACCGACATTTGATGCCGCCAGTTCTATTGCAAGAGGAATTCCGTCCAAACGGGCACACAACTCTGCAACCAGCCCTATATTTTCTTTGGTAAGAACAAAGTTATACTGGACAGCCTGTGCACGGGAAACGAACAAAGCTATTGCCGCTTGCTGCATCATTTTTTCCAAACTGTCTCCCTGTTCAAGCTCAGGAATAGCCAAAGGCGGTACATTAAATACATGCTCCCCGGAAACATGCAATGCTTCCCGGCTGGTTACCATAACCGTTACCAGCCTCGCATAGGCAAGAAGTTCTGCTATCATCGGTGCGGCAGCAATAACCTGCTCAAAATTATCCAGAATAATTAATCTATGTTTATCCTTAAGAGCACTTTTCATCGCGTCCAAAATGGATTGTCCGGATGTTTCAACTATATCCATTGCTTTAGCAATTGTTGAAATTACCAGATCGGGTTTTGTAACTGAAGCAAGGGATACGAAAAACACTCCGTCTTCAAAATCATGCAGTCTCATAGATGCCACCTGTAATGCCAGGCGTGTCTTTCCAATTCCCCCCGGCCCAACAAGAGTAATTAACCGGCTTCTATCCAAAAGCATACTGATTTGGCTTATTTCAGTTTCTCTACCTATAAAATCGGTCAAATAAGCCGGCAAGTTGTTTTGAGGCATTTTTCCGAATTTATTGAGCCTTTTATCCAGTTTAATAGCTGAATAATTAGGTTCAACCAACCATTTATGTTCTCCATTTTTCTTAATTGTTCCGTTTTCTATCAAATAGGATAAACTTTCACTCAAAAGTTTTGGATATCCCATTGTCTGCGTATATAACCAGTCCAAAAAGTCAGCAGGCGGATCCCAGGACAAAACACTTCTGATAAATATGTTGACACCTTTTGGTGAAAAAGGTTTTATATAAATGGTATCCATAAGCTGTACATCCAGATACTCAAAATTTCTTACAGTGTCAGGTTCGGAAGAGTAAACCAAGCCGAAACAGGGAAGTTTTTTTCCTATTATACAGTTTCTCAAAAGATTTAATGTCGCATGGTCAACAAAAGCTAAATTATCGAGAACAACTATAAAACCTGATTTCTTTTGATTTTCAATTTTTTTTGATATCAAATCCTCAAATTCTTCGGTATTAAACTTTGAAAAATCAAACTCCTCATTCTGTACATCTATAAAAAGTCCATAGGCCTTGGATTTCAACTCATATTTTGCAGTAAGAAACAAGACTTCGAAATTTCCCATTTTAGCCGCCGATTCAACTTTTGACAAAAAACTGGTTCTTCCGGAACCTTTAGGGCCAATAACACTCAAGACTCCTCTTCCGTTTTCCGGTAACAGTTCCAAAAAAGAATTAAGCTTGGATATGGCTTCATCCCGTTCAATGAGCCGTGACATCTTATTAAATACTATATCATTTTTAAATTTAGAGGTTTCTCCTACCACCTGACCACGGCCTCTGCGCTTGGCTTCATAACAACGCTGATCTGCTATATTGAACATATCTTCTGCACTCAAAGCGTCATCGGGGAAACTTGCAACACCGATACTTAGCGAAATATTAAGTGGAGGTTCACCTGAAAAAGGAACCATTCGGATTTTATCCAACAGCCGACTTGAAAGATACAATGCTTGTTCTTTGTGGGTATTCATCATAAGCAGTACAAATTCATCCCCACCATATCTGAACAATATGTCCGATTTTCTCATTAATGAATTCAATCGATTTACAAAGGTTTTTAATACCTGATCCCCACGCATGTGTCCGTAAGCATCGTTTATGCTTTTAAAATAATCTATATCTATCAAACACAAAGATAGTGGTATACCATATCGAGAACATCTTTCAATTTCATCAGGAAATTGTTCATCTAATAATGCGCGGGAATACGCTCCTGTCAGGGTATCATGTATTGCAAAATCTTGCTGCATTTTATTGAATGAAGACGATTCTTGCATTGTGCACCCCCCTTATTCGGCTAATATCGGTATTATACTCGACTTCTATTTTATAAATGAAACTTACATGAGTAGTACTTTATTTTCGGTTACATGACATAAAATTACTGTTTATTACCAAATCATAGAATTGTAATGTGCTATTAAATATATTATCTCTATTTTTATACAAATCCGCAATATAAATTTAATTTAATTAATATAAATATCCAGTTCATACTTTATTACACATCGCATTAATTCGCCAAATTTTATTATCAGCTTATAACAGAATAATTATTTTATAAACCGAAATTCACAACCTATCCATTTTTCGTAAAACAAAAAATATTCCGGCACAAATATTAATTCGATGTATAATTCAAATTTCGTATCCATTCGATAAAAATTTACTACTTTTTTGAATAATAAAATAAAAAAGCTATTGCATTCAATTAAAGTAATATTAAACACAATTTTAATATTACAATTAACTTAGCAATAGCCTTTTTCATTCTTTTTTATTTACTATCCGAATAAAGCTTTTTCCTTTACTTTTGCTTACATTAATTCCTTATATTATTTCCTGGGGTACGGTAATCACAAAATCTCCATTGATGTCTGACAAACTGATTCCAATTTTCACATTGTATTGGCTTGCACCGATTTCATCTTCAATTTTACCGTCAAGATTTATTGTAATACTTTTCATATAGTATGTATTTTTGTCAAAAACCATTTCCATGGAAAAATTGTTCATACTTGTTGCGTCAACCAAATTTCCTGCTGCAGTCAAACCTTCATTAAAACCTTTTACAAACTCGGATAAAAGGACATCTCCTTTTATAACAATTTCATCAGGATTATCGCTTTTTGAAATTACCATACCTGCAGCCAATTTACCTATATCATCGTTTTTAATGTTTACAATATCACTGTTGCTTTCAAACAATTGCTCATAATCGCTTTCGCTCAGCTTCTCTTTAGTCCAGCCGCCTGTTTCAACATTCTTGGTGTATGAATAACCGTCTTTTAAATAAGACTCGGATTCTATTTTCATACCCAACATATCGATAACCGACAACATATGAACTGCTTTATTTGTCTGATCTACATCACCATTAACATTAATGCCGTATTCCATGGAGAATGCATTTTGAGACACTTTAACATCCATATCCATGCCGAATTTATACTTTTTAATATTCTTCATAGCTTCATTTGATTTTGAAATAATGTCACTTATTTGATTATAATTCTCTTTATCTGAAATTAAAACCGAGCGGGTTTCAGCATCCCATACTACTTGTTTATCCAAGCTTTCCGCTACAAACCTTGCCGGAATGTATGTTCTGTTATTTTTCGAATAAATAATTGGCGGCACATCTATAGTAAGTTCTTTACCGTTAACAGTTGCAACAGTATTGCCTACTTCAAGATATATTACTTTATCGTCTTTTTTCACAGTAACACTTCTTTTTACGCCATCCCAAATAATATGCTCATTGTCGTTTGGTACTCCCAGCTTTGTAAGCACCTCACGCAAAGGCAGCAGTGTTCTTCCGTCTGCAATTATAGTAACATCGGTATATGTACCCTTTTCTCCATCAATTATAATTTTAACATCCGGAGTTTCAGTAATACTTTGTGCAGCATTTGCCACTGTTGCAAATATAAGAACAACAAACAGAAATACTGTCAAACAAAAACCAAATTTTTTCATAAAACTTTTAACCCCCTAATTTTTTTATAATATTAGCATACATTATATTTTTAAAATTTTCAATCTAAACACAATAAATTTTGCCTAAATTATAATCAAATTTGTATGAAACTGGTCCTTGTAAAATTATATGGTAATCCAATTAAAGCCATAATTAAACTTACTATAGATATTGCTTTGGAATGTTTATTACGGTGCAATAATATCAAAATCCCCATTGAAATCTTCAAAATAAACAGAAACTTTAAAATTAGACTGTTCTCTAACAAATCCTTCCTGTGCCAAACAATCCATGCTCATTACAATCTCTTTCACATAGTACTTGTTTTTATCTAAGGTCAATTCCATATAAAGACCGTACATATCCACTTCGTTGGTTCTGACGTCTGTATACGATAATTCATCTATTCCCCGCATACCAGAAATTAAAAATTTAGCAATTGTTATCATATATTCAAATGCCAGAGCATCTCCTTTAATAACAATTTCATTAGTATTATCGCTCTTTATAATTTCCAGACCGGCAGACATTTTTTCTATATCCTTTTCATTAAAGGCCACTAGTTTACTGAAGACTTCAAAAAATTTATTATATTCTTCCAATTGACTTTGGCTCAATTCTTCTTTGCTCCAGCCGTTTTCTTCATCGTATTTATAATCACAGCCGTCAATTAAAGAAAACTCATCAATAAATTCCATACCGAAAATCTTTACAGATGATATTGCATGAAGAGCCTTATTTTCCAGGTCTATCTCCCCTATTAAACCTACGTTAAATTCAGTTTCAGAATTGTTTACCAAATATTTATTTTCATTTTTCATTCCGAATTTAAACTTTTTAGCATCCTTCATAGCTTTCGTTGACTTATCAAGTATGTCTTTTATTTGGCTATAACTTTCTTTGTCTGAAATCAAAACCGAGCGGGTTTCAGCATCCCACACTACTGCTTTTCCAAGACTTTCTGCCACAAACCTTGCCGGAATGTATGTTCTGTTGTTTTTCGGATAAATAATAGGTGGAACATCAACGGTAAATTCTTCTCCATTAACTGTTGCAATTGTATTGCCTGCTTCAAGATATATTACTTTATCGTCTTTTTTCACTGTAACACTCTTTTTTGCATTATCCCAAATAATGTGTTCATAATCATTCTTTACTCCAAGGTTTGTAAGCACTTCACGCAGAGGTAGCATTATTCTCCCCTCTACATTTATTGTAACATCGTTATAAATAACATTCTTCCCTTCAATAACAATTTTTACATCAGGAGTTTCAGTAATACTTTGTGCGGCACTAGACACTGATGTAAATGTGATAATCGAAAACAAAAAAACTGTCAGACAAAAAATCAGCTTCCTCATAATTTTAATCCTCCAGTACTGTTGCTTATATTCTGTTCCAGACTACCTCCATATTTCATTCACATAAATTTTTGCTTTGCAAAAAATTTTACATAAAATGTAATATTTATACTCTAATTATAACTGAAATAAACATTATCTGTCTATAAGTCCATCTAACTATAATTTACTACCAAACAGCAATAAGTCCGGGATTGTTGCCGGTAATAGAGCGGCCTCCATTGGGAGTGACCAAAAAAGTGTTTTCAATACCTACCATTCCTACATTTTCTATTCCTTTTTTCGGCTCAACTGCAAAGGCCATACCTTCCTCTATAGGTTCGTCAAACCCTTTTGCAATTACAGGCAATTCATCTACAACAAGCCCTATTCCATGACCTAAGAATTTTACTTTCCTTTGACCATAACCCATAAAATTGGCTGAAAATTCGTCGCTAATTTTATTCATTATGCTGTTGTATATGTTTGAAGGTATTTCACCTGGCTTTAACATCATAGCTATTTCATTCTGTATTTCAACACATCGCTTGTGGGCATCAATGGCCTTTTCGCAAAGGGGCTTTCCAAACATATAGGTCATTGTTTTATCGGTATGGTATCCTTCCACACCACAACCTATGTCAATAAACACCAAATCCCCTTTTTTAAGCTTTCTTTCCCGACTGCCGAATATGGGTACTGCTATGCTTAGCCCCAAATTTCCTCCGGGCCCGTTAAAATATGAAGGATAAATAGAACTCTCTCCAAATCCTATTTGTCCTAACATCACTTCAGTATCAAACATTCCAAACCGGGTTATTCCATGATAACCTTCTTCCATAAGCACTGCGAACAACTGTGTAGCAAGTTCTGCCTCGCTCATTCCCTCTCGCAATATTTTCGGAATTCTATCCTCCAAAACCCTTCGATGTATCTCTCCCGATTTCTCCATCAGCGATATTTCATACTGACTTTTCACAGCCCTTACTGAAGAAATATATCTGTCCACCGGTCTTACTTCCTCAACCGGAAAGTATTTTAGAAATCTCTGATATAAAGCCAGCGGAACAATTTCCGTTTCCATATGCACTTTTGATGGTATTTTACCTTTACCGAAAGTATCTTGTGCATCAGCAAAACTGTTCATCGGTCTGATATTTTTAAAAAAGGATTCATCCACAGCCCTTTCAAAGTTTCTCCGAACCCAAAAAACCGCATCACCATCTCTTGGAATTATAAGCATTCCATCCTGCATGGTTCCGGTAAAATAGTAAAGATTAATCTTACTAAAAATTACAGCTGCTTCCCATTGAGGATCGCTTATATCCATTTTATACCTAAACCTTATCATCCTTGATTCAAGTTCTTCCAAAGGTACTTTTGTTCTCATGCAAACACTCCCTAAATTTATCTAAAGTCAACAGACATTCGTTTTAATGCCTTTATAATATCATATCAGTATGTTGTCTGCAATGGATGGTTTTCTTTTCAACAATTTTCGCAAAATTTTTGCAATTTAATAAAAAAATTTTTTAAAAACAATCACCTTTGTTTACATAAAGATTATTATATAGTAAAAGCAAAAATTAAAACAATGAAAGGAGTAACAAGCATGCTCGACATCGATCTCAACACCTTAAAAGCTCAATTAAAAGCTGAAATCGAAGCTGAACTCGAAGCTCAACAAAAAACCAAACAGGCAAATGAACAGGAAAACGAACAGGAAGTAGAATTAGAAGAAAAGGAATTCCACAGCCAGAATCAAATCAACAAACAAATCAACTACAATGTTCTGACTCAAAAACAGCTTCAGGGTCAAAGAGCCGAAAACGAAAACGAAAATGAAACAGAAGTAAAGAACAAAGCATACGCTGACAATAAAGCAAAAGCCGGTGCAGAAGCTGAAGCTGAAATCGAATCAGAAGGCGGCAAAAAGAAATATTAATTTAAAATAGGGGAGATTAAACTCTCCCCGCTTTTACATAAAATTTCTATCAATCAAGTTTCAGAAAAGAGGTGCAATCATGAAGTCAAAGAATAATTTGCCTGATAATACAGCAAACAAACATAAATATCCCGTTAACAGTCAGAGTTATGAAAATGACAGTCTTCAGTACAATAGTCAAGACCTTGACCAGGAACAAAAAGTTGACGTAAATCCGGTACAATTAAACACCCAGAACGTAAATGTTTATGTCGACCCCCCAAAGACTGATTATTCGGGAAAAATTACAGGGATTACCTTACGGAGAAAAGATAATGAAGTTCTTCAATACGTAGATATATATCTATATTTCGGACATAAATGCGGTCTTCCCGTTTACGAAACAACTTCCGATTGCAACGGAAACTTTGCCATAGAAAACATTCCTCCGGGATATTACATTATACATGCCCAGTGCGGTTCCAACTTAAAATGCGAATCTCCTTACATTAAAGTTCTGCCCGGACAAAGTGTACATCAAACACTTGTCTTAAGCTATGAAAAATCTCCGTCAGCCCGTTCCGGGAATGTAAGTAATTTTGTGTATCATAATTTATGTAATCCTTCTTTAGCAAGTAAATTTTAGTTGACAAGGTTTACAGAATATTGTTTTTTATTGCCTTTTCATTATATATTATTGCCGGATTTGTTAAGTTTTATACATAAACTTGATTAAATCTGGCAATAATCATTTATAATGGTCAGTATTAGCCTTTTAAACCTATATTTTTAATTTTGTGAGGTCTAGCCCATCCGGCGATGAGGATGAGCCCTTGAGGGCGGTGGGGGTGAATGCTCTTAAATATACTCTTCCAGCCTACCTGGATATTGGATTACCAATTGGCTAAGTACTCTATCCCAGTTTTTGTAACGTTGTGTCCATTTTTTTACTACATTCATTGATGCTAAATATAAAATCTTTTCTAGTGAACTGTCTGTTGGAAATATTGTTTTTGTTTTTGTGACCTTACGAAACTGACGATGTAGTCCTTCAATTATATTTGTAGTATAAATTATTTTTCGTATTTCTTCTGGAAATTTGAAAAATGGACTTATAACATCCCAGTTATTTTCCCAACTACGTATTGCAAAAGGATATTCCTTTCCCCACTTTTCTTTAAGTTCATAAAGTTTTTCTAATGCTATTTCTTCATTAATAGCATGATATACTTCTTTGAAATCATTACTAAATGCTTTTAGGTCTTTGTATGGCACATACTTAAAAGAATTTCTCAGCTGATGTATTATGCAACGCTGCACTTCAGATTTTGGATATGCAGCATTTATGGCTTCCTTAAGTCCGGTAAGTCCATCAACACAAAAAATTAAAACATCCTGTACTCCTCTATTTTTAAGGTCATTCAGTACACCAAGCCAAAACTTTGAGGATTCATTGTCACCAATCCAGATCCCTAAAATATCCTTATATCCATCAATAGTAACACCTAGAACAACATAAGCTGCCCTGTTTATTATTCTTCCGTCGTCCTTAACTTTATAGTGTATTGCATCCATAAAAACAAAAGAGTATATAGGTTCAAGAGGTCTTTGTTGCCATTCCTTAATCTCTGGAGCAATTCTATCAGTAATCTTACTAACCATCTCTGCTGATAGGCTAAAACCATAAAGTTCTTCAATTTGTTGACTGATATCCCTTGTAGACATTCCTCTTGCATATAAAGCTATAACTTTTTCTTCAATTCCAGAAACATTACGTTGATATTTAGGAATAATTTTAGGTTGAAATTCGCCTTTACGATCTCTTGGTACTTGTATATCAATTTCTCCAAACTCACTTTTTATTTTTTTAGGCGTATAACCGTTACGACTATTATCAGTTTTTTTATTTTCTACATCATCTTTAGCATATCCTAATTTTGCTTCAAGTTCTGCTTCTAAAAGTTCTTGTATTATATCTTTAAAAATGTCTTTAAGATATTCATTAATATCAGATACACTTTGGAAATTATTTTCCCGAACTAATTGTTTGATTTGTTCTTTTGTTAACGTTGACATAAAGTTCTCCTCCTTAGCTTTTATTATTATTAATCCTTGCCAAGAAGGAGAACATTCAATCATCTATACACAAATTTTTTTACATCCTCCCCGTTCCTGATATATAATGATAAGCCACTTCAATATTATATAAAAATAAACACCTATGCAGCTTATAACTAAAGCGCCGGTGTTTTTTTCATTTTTCATAACATTTATTTTTGCTTATATTTTAATAATCTAAAATACATAGAATATTTGTCAAAAAGCTTTTACGTTCCGGAATTTATACTGTCCACTCTGCTTTTGGCATACTTTGCAAATGAACTGGAAGGATACCGTTCAATAACTTTGTTAAAAGCCTCTAAAGCTTTATCTTTGTCGTTTAATTCCTGGTGACACACACCTATATAGTATATTGTTGCACTTGAATTTTTCCATTCATCAACATAGGCAACCACTTTGTTAAATTTCTCAAGAGCTTCTCCATATTGTTTCTTTTTGTACAAATCCCTTCCTTCATTATACATCTGCTGAGCCGCTTTTTCCATTGCCTGTTTTCTCAGGCTTTCATATTTTTCTTTTTCCGTTTCATTAAGTCCTTCTGCATTAAACGCCACCAACATATCGGCAGCACCAACATAATCTCCTCCCGATACTTTCTTTTCTATTAACAACAGCTGAGATAAATTTGTATAGTTTTGTGCTGTCTTTTGCAAACCTTCCAATTGGTTTTGCAAATCTTCCAATTGCTTTTGCAAAGCATTATTTTCCTCAGCCAGTTGATTGTATTTTTCTTCATAATCAATACTGCTCTGATTTTTTCGTCTATTATCAATAACATTAGAAACATCCTTTGCCGATTCTTTGGAGCCGGCAATCGTACTAATCGCAAAAAACACCAGCAAACCGGCCAAAAAGCCAATCAAATACTTTGCTGCATTCATTTTCAGTATATTCGAAATGGAATATGACAATTCGGTAAAAATGGAATCTTTTTTGTTATCCTTTTTCTTGTTTTTAACGTTTTTAACGTTGGACTTTTTGTTTTCGCTCTTTTCTTTATGTTTCACCTTTATATTATTACCGGGCCGTTTATAATCATTATCCAGTAATCTTAAATATTCCGATGCTTTCCTGTCTTGTGGATCAATGCTTAAAACTTTTTCAAAGCAATTCCTTGCCAGATTATTCTCATTTATAGTAGTATATAATAATCCCAGCAAATTTATTGCCTCACAAAAATCCGGATTGAGTGAAATAGCTTTTTTAAGCTCAATTATTGCGATATCCTCACTTTTTATGCGTATGTTGTCTAATGCTTTGTTATATAGTAAAACAGAATTCTTTAAGTTATCGGGCATATCTATATTGGTTTTCAGCAATCGGTCAAGATCTATTGGTGAATAGGTCTTTATTTCCTGTTTAAAATCAGTCATATATCCACCTCATTAATTATTTTTGACAACTGAAAATTCTAGTGCTTAAAAAAGCTTCTAATTTTACCTATATAATAAAGTGAGCCATACGCACAAATTACATCATCTTCGGAAGAAATCCGATTCAAACTTGTTCTTATTGCCCCTTCAATTGTATCACTAACCGAGACCCTTTTACAATACCTCAAAACAAAATCCGACATTTCCTTTGGAGATAATGCCCTGCTGCTGTCCGGTGCAACTGTTATATACTCTAAAGCCAAAGGCACAGTTGGCCTGATAATGGATTCGACATCCTTATCTCTTAATGCACCAATAATAAATATAATCTTCTTCCCCGGAAAATATGATTTCAAAACCCCTGCCAGGTTCTCAGCACCTTCCTTGTTATGAGCGCCATCAATCAAAAAAACAGGCTTTTTACTCAAAACTTCAAACCTTCCGGGCCATCTTGCATTTACCAGGCCTCTTTCAATGCTGTCATCAGGTATTTTATACCCCTTGTCTCTCAGTATTTTAAGAGCAGCTAAAGCCACAACAGCATTTTTCACCTGATGTTCTCCTAAAAGCGATATTTCAAAGCTTTTTCCGTTATACTCAAATTTCTGACCATCTATTGAATATTGCTTTATCCTGATACTTTCAAAATCTGCAATATGTAAGTTTGCATTCTTTTCTTCGCAAACCTTTTCAATTACTTCCAAAATATCTCTTCCCTGCGGAAAAAGAACTACATCACCCTTGTTTTTAATAATTCCAGCCTTTTCAAAAGCAATCTTCTCAAGAGTATCTCCAAGTCTGTCCATATGATCATAGCTTATGGTAGTAATAACAGAAACTAAAGCCTCATTAATAACATTTGTAGCATCAAACCTTCCGCCAAGGCCAACTTCCAGTACAACAATATCGCAATTCATCTCATAAAAATATTCAAAAGCAATTGCCGTGACTATTTCAAACTCTGTGGGATAAATGTTATACTTCGAAATCATAATATCCACATGTTCTTTGACAAAAGTAGTTATTCGGGCGAGATCATCCCCATCTATCTCTTCATTGTTCACTTTAATCCTTTCATTAAAACGTTCAAGGCACGGTGATGTATATATACCCACTTTATATCCTGCTTCAATGAGTACATTGCTGATAAATGCTACCGTTGAACCTTTTCCGTTAGTTCCAGCAACATGGACAAATTTTAACTTCTCCTGCGGATTCCCCATTAACTCAAGCAGAGTCTTTATATTTTCCAAGCCAAGTTTTATTCCAAATTTCACCGTTCCGTGAATATAATTTAATGCTTCAATGTAATTCATAGTTTTCCCCTTTTGCTCTTTAGTCTGACTTTCGACAAATTTTATAACATTGCAGCACAATAATATTTTCAAAACACTTTTGAAAAGAATTTCGCTCTGACTTACAAAAACAATTTCATATAAAATTGTGATGACCATGCAGGCCACCACAACCTTATACAAATCAATTATTCATTTGCACCGCAACACTTTTTGTACTTCTTGCCGCTGCCGCAAGGACACAAGTCATTTCTTCCCACTTTTTCCTTCTGGCTCTTTACAACCGGCTTTTTAACTTCATCCCCATGGGATGCTTCTATCGGTTCAGCCACTTTTTCACGTTTCGGTGCTTCCTGCTCGCGATTTATATGTGTATTTAAAATAACCTTGACGGCATCGAACTGAATATTTCTGTTCATTTCCTCAAACATCTCAAAACCTTCAAACTTGTACTCGATAACAGGATCCCTCTGACCGTAAGACCTTAAATGAATTCCATGTTTAAGCTGTTCCATGGCATCGATGTGGTCCATCCATTTCTGGTCAACTATCCTCAAGAGTACAACTCTTTCAAGCTCTCTCATAAGTTCTGAGCCCAATTCTTCCTCTTTTTCTTCATATCTCTTTGTTATCAGTTCGAGAATTTTTTCTCTCAGAGATTCTTTGGTTAAGTTTTCCATCTCTTCCTTTGAAAAATTCAATGAACCTGTCGGAACATAAGCCCCTTCGGCATAAGACCTTATGCTTTCCCAATCCCAGTAATCGGGATGTGGGTTCTCACTGCAGTATAAATTCACAATAATATCGGCAATAGTTTCAAACATCTTGAGGAAGCTGTCTTTTAAATTCTCTCCGTCCAAAACTTTCCTTCTCTGACCGTATATTACTTCCCTTTGTTTATTCATTACATCATCGTACTGCAATACGTTCTTTCTTATAGAAAAGTTTCTGCCTTCAACTTTTCTCTGGGCATTTTCAATTTGGTTTGTAAGCATCGTTGCTTCAATAGGCTGGTCATCCTCAAGTCTCAACCTTTCAACAATTCCCATCAGTCTATCGGAACCGAAAAGTCTCATCAAATCATCTTCCAAAGATATATAGAATCTTGAAGATCCTGGGTCACCTTGACGTCCCGCTCTACCTCTCAGCTGGTTATCTATACGTCTCGATTCGTGTCTTTCGGTACCGATTATATGAAGACCGCCTGCTTCAACAACCTTTTCCCGTTCAGCGTTGGTAATTTCCTTGAACTTATCGTACAATTCTCTAAATACTGCCCTTGCTGCCAGTATCTCCTGATCATCGGTATCATTAAAGCCGGTAGCCTGATTTATCAGCTCGTCACTGTATCCTTTCTTTCTCATTTCCTGTTTGGCCAGATATTCCGGATTACCGCCTAACATTATGTCGGTACCGCGACCCGCCATGTTGGTTGCAATGGTAACTGCTCCTAATTTTCCTGCCTGTGCAATAATTTCAGCTTCCTTTTCATGATACTTGGCATTCAAAACCTGATGCGGAATTCCCCTCTTTTTAAGCATAGAACTCAGCAATTCCGATTTTTCAATGGATATTGTTCCTATAAGAACAGGCTGACCTTTTTGATGACGCTCAACTACATCATTAACAACAGCATTAAATTTGCCCATCTCATTTTTGTATACCACATCATTAAGGTCTACTCTTGCAACAGGTTTATTTGTAGGGATAACAATAACATCCAGTTTATAGATATCCCTAAACTCCTGTTCTTCTGTAAGAGCAGTACCGGTCATACCTGCCAGTTTTTTATACATTCTGAAGTAATTCTGGAATGTAATAGTAGCTAAGGTTTTGCTTTCCCTTTCAACTTTAACCCCTTCCTTAGCTTCTATTGCCTGGTGCAGTCCGTCACTGTAACGTCTTCCGTACATCAAACGTCCGGTAAATTCATCAACGATTATAATTTCTCCATCTTTAACAACATAATCCCTGTCGGCTTTCATAAGGCCATGAGCCCTCAGAGCCTGGTTTATGTGATGGGAAATTGTGAGGTTCTCTGAATCGGAAAGATTTTCGATTCCGAAAAATGCCTCTGCCTTTTTAATACCCTGAGCTGTCAATGTGGCAGTATGAGCCTTTTCATCTACAATATAATCGGCATCTATATCATCGTTATCCTCTTTGTCATCCAGCTCGGTAAATACTTTTACTTTCAGTCTTCTAACAAAAGAGTCTGCAATCTTATAAAGTTCGGTAGATTTGTCCCCTTGACCTGATATTATAAGCGGTGTTCTTGCCTCGTCTATAAGGATACTATCCACCTCGTCCACTATTGCATAATGGAGATCTCTCTGAACCATATCCTCTTTGTAAATAACCATATTATCCCTAAGGTAGTCAAATCCGAATTCATTATTGGTACCGTAGGTAATATCACAGCTATAAGCATGTCGTCTCTCTGCATTGGTAAGTCCATGAACAATAAGACCGACAGACAAACCAAGGAAATTATAGACTTTTCCCATCCACTCACTGTCACGTTTTGCCAGATAGTCGTTTACTGTTACTACATGAACTCCTTTACCTTCTAAGGCATTTAAATAAACAGGGAGAGTTGCAACAAGGGTTTTTCCTTCCCCGGTTTTCATTTCAGCTATTCTTCCCTGATGAAGAACAATACCTCCGATTAACTGAACCCTAAAATGTTTCATTCCCAAAACTCTCCAGGAAGCTTCCCTCATAACGGCAAAAGCTTCCGGGAGAATATCGTCCAGTGTCTCACCGTCTGCCAGTCTCTTCTTAAACTCTTGAGTCTTGTTCTTTAGTTCCGCGTCACTCAATGCTTTCATTTCTTCTTCAAGGCTTTCTATTTTATCCACAATAGGCATAATTCTTTTAAGTTCTCTGTCACTGTAAGTTCCAATTATTTTTTCAATTAGTTTTTTCATTAAAAATACCTCCAAATTATTTTTGCAACAACTCTTTATCATTTTAAAAAGTTGATTATAAATTAAAATTTAATCTTTATTTTTCTATCAATTCATTAAGCACCCATTGCCCGGTGCGAATTTTTGCAGGTTCAATACACAGTTTTTGCCTTTCTTGATTTCAACATAAACTGCAAACATAACAAAAACAGACCTGCTGCAATAATAATATCCCCAATACTAATTAAAGGCATTCCCAAACCGAGAAACCCGGGAACACTGTATATATCCGCCAAAGCCGGAAGCTTTGTCGCCGAATTGATGGCTACATGTTTGTTGTCGGCCCCCTTCATTATCAACTCCAAAGCATCGGCCATATAAGCTTTAGTACTTAAGCTGCTGATATCAACCGGCATTCTGCCACCGTTAAACATCATCACCAAAGCATTAAGCAGAGCGCCTATTCCAATAAGCCACAGTCCTGCATATTTCCTGTTAAACCATATCACCAAAAACACAAAAACAAATACAGCACCATTGACCATCACCGTAGTAATTGTTCCAAATCTATATCCTCTGCTCTCTGTTAAAGAAGATATAATTTGCAAAACCACAGCCGGGAACAGCAGCCATGCTTTTTCAAACTTTATATTGCTAAAATCAGGCCAGCTTCCGTTAATGAGGCTGACAATCGTTCCAATTGCAAGAGCTGCCAAAATCACAACAATATAGAGCAAAACATCACCCCTTGTTTTAAGCATAGAGTGAAACATGCTATTTATTATTTAATTGAAGCAGTACGGTGGGGATAAATCCGAATGATAAAAGACAATACCCTTGTTTATTATTTCTTGCACAGCAATAAAAATAACAAACAAAAACGGCAAAAATAATACTAATTTTATTGACTTGCTGCTAACCGCAAACCAAGATTTGATATTGGTTGTATTCGAATGGAATTTTAAGGATTCGTCACTGAATTTTATACTGGAAAAAAAAGCAAACGAAGCCTTCAGCCCACGATTATTATTCAAACACTGAACTTGCTTGGCAGTGAACTCCCCTTCATAACCTAAAACAAAATCAATTACCTCTTTAGTCAAAACGGAAGGATCACATAAAATTTCAGCTATATTTATTATACCTTCTGCAGTCAAAGCTGACAAAATCAGCAAACTAATGAATAATCTTCTTAACATTTGTACCTTCCCTACAATGTATTTGTCCTATAGCAATTTTAACTAATTTTTTTTATATAATCAACATTAAATTAGGAATCGCCATGAAATTATCGGGAACCTTTTTTATTTTCCAACCGGTCCAATATCATTTTATAACCGTCAGCTCCATAATTTAAAGCCCTGTTAACCCTGCTTATTGTAGCAGTGCTTGCACCTGTAACCTCGCTTATTTCGGTATAAGTCTTACCCTTTCTCAGCATACTTGCAACTTCAAGCCTTTGCGCCAGTGCCTTAATTTCGGCGATAGTACAAATATCTTCAAAAAAATTATAGCATTCTTCAATATTTTCAAGAAGCAATATCGCTTCAAACAACTTGTCGGTCATATCATCTTTCAGTTTAGAATTCATAGATTTCAGCTCCCGTTCAAAAACAGTTATAAAGATTTAAAAAGATGTATAACTCTTTACTCCTAGAGACTACAATAACAGCTTTTTTGCAAACAGTCAAGAATACAAAAATTTTAGTCTTCACCGGAATAAATTTTGAAACGTTTTATGCTTAATAGCACTATACTATAAATATTTTAGAAAAAAGTAGAAATTTCAGTGGTATTCTATATACCTTTATGTTATAATTAGTA
Organism: Acetivibrio clariflavus DSM 19732; assembly: GCF_000237085.1. Classification (GTDB taxonomy): domain Bacteria; phylum Bacillota; class Clostridia; order Acetivibrionales; family Acetivibrionaceae; genus Acetivibrio; species Acetivibrio clariflavus. The sequence goes on from NC_016627.1 coordinate 3,010,680, forward strand.
TGAAGTTAATATAACGATTGCATAGCACTATGCAAAATGCTCGTAAAGATTTCGGGAAGGACTTTCCAATACTCAAAGCTGTTCAATGTTCTTGTACGCTTTCCACTTCTTCACTTCCTTTGTAGTAGTTGTTTCTTTTCTTTAGAGCAATTACTTCTTTGATGGTGACTAAAATTTTCTGAAAAATATAAACCAATTGTGACTCCCAAATTATTCCACATCAAAACGTTGCTTTTTTTTAATATATTTTGTCGAATTTTATGATATTACAACGAATTGTTACATCATTTCACAATTCAGTGTATATTGTTAGCAGGTAATTTTATAAAAGTTACTCCCCTAAATCCCGATGCATTCTCCCTTCTCTTCATTGGAATGCACGGGAATTTTTTTATCCTTTTCTGTTTTTTATACAGTAATAAAATGTCGAAAAAACATATCAAGATTTCAGAAACAAATAGTATATAATATATTAAAAAGTCTTAAATTTTACTTTGATATTGCCGTAGCTATTATGAGCTGATTTCTTAACTACGGATATACCTTTTTATATTTACAAACCTATGCAAAGGATGGAAACATAATGACAGAACATTTTTCCGTAAAGCTGCCGGAAGAAGTGGCACATATTTTAAAAGCATTAAATGATAACAACCACCAAGCATATATTGTTGGAGGTTGTGTAAGGGATATTATTTTAAACAAAGATCCCAAGGATTGGGACATTTCAACCTCTGCAACCACTGATGAAATCAAGGCCATATTCAATAAAACAATTGACACCGGAATAAAGCACGGAACTGTTTCGGTAGTTATTGGGAATAAAGTTGTGGAAGTTACAAGCTTCAGAACCTTTAATCCCGATGAAAGCAAAAGCTTGATTACCGATCTTTCCCACAGAGATTTAACAATAAATTCAATGGCATATCATCCGGAAGAGGGTTTGCTTGATCCCTTTTCGGGTCTTGAGGATATAAAAAATGCTGTTATACGCGCTGTCGGCAATCCTTCCGACCGATTTATGGAAGACCCTTTAAGAATGCTTCGTGCAGTGCGTTTCAGTGCCACATTAGGGTTTGACATTGATAAATCCACTCTTGATGCAATTAAAAGTTGCAGTCAACTTATTGTCAATATCAGCCGGGAACGTATCAGAGATGAACTGACAAAGATTCTTATATCGAATCGGCCTTTTAAATTTATTCTTTTAAGAGATGTGCAGCTCTTAAAATATATATTGCCTGAATTTGACATATGTTTTGATATTACTCAAAATCATCCTTATCATATTTATAATGTTGCCGAGCATTCATTAAAGGCAGTCTCTGAAATTGAAAATGATATTGGCTTAAGATGGGCAATACTTCTTCACGATACCGGAAAAGCCGTGACAAAATTCACTGATAAGGACGGAACAGACCATTTTTACGGTCACCCTGAAAAAAGTGTGGATATAGCAAAAAATGTACTGGAAAGGCTTAAGTTCGATAACAAAACTATTGCAAAAGTTTGCCGCCTTATCAGACACCATGACAAGCGCATACAGCCCGATTTCAAGTCTGTGCGCAAGGCTGTAAACACAATCGGTGAAGATTTTTTTATGGACCTTCTGAAAGTTCAGGAAGCGGATAAAAAAGGTCAAAACCCTGAATTTCTTAACACCTCGCTTACAGAGCTGAATAAGATAAAAGAAATATATAAAGAAATTAGTAATGAAAAGCATTGTCTGTCAGTCAAAGACCTGAAAATAAACGGCAGGGATCTTATCGCATTAGGTTTTCGACAGAGCAAGGAAATTGGATGCATACTTGAAAAATTATTAAATAACGTATTGGAAAAACCCGAGTTAAATACCTACAATGATTTGATTGAAATGGCAAAGTCTTTAAAAAATCAGCAAGGTGAGAGCTTATGACAGCCGGAACTTTTACATTTAAGTCCCATGACGGTGAAGAGATTTTTACATATGAATGGTTTCCCAAAAATACAGTGCTTAAGGGCATTGTCCACATAACTCATGGACTGTCCGAACATGCCGGAAGGTATGCAAACTTTGCAGCAGAATTGAATTCTTCCGGCTATGCAGTTTATGCCCACGACCAAAGAGGTCACGGAAAAACAGCCAAAAATACCGATAATCTTGTTCACATCGGTGAAGGCGGCTGGAATTCCATGCAAAAAGACCTTTTACTGCTTATCGATATAATAAAAAGCAATCACTCTGACTTACCCTTTTTCCTTTTTGGGCACAGCATGGGAAGTTTTATTTTAAGAAATATACTTCAAAATAATCCTCCTGAGGTAAATGGAGTAATTTTATCAGGTACCGGATTCTATGAAAGGATTGCATTAAATGCAGGCATTCTACTGGCAAAATCTATGGTCAAAAGAAAAGGCGGGCAAAAAAGAAGCTATTACATAAATAAAATTACGTTTAGAGCTTTTAATGCAAATATTCCTAATCCCAGAACTTTTTTCGACTGGATCAGCAGGGATGAAAAGGTTGTTGCCGACTTTTACAATGATCCTCTCTGCAGAATAAACTGTTCAAACAATCTATTTCTTGAGCTTTTTAAAGGTTTAAAGACAATTGAGCATCCGAAAAATATTGAAAAGATTTCAAAAAACATCCCTATATTTCTCGTTTCGGGAGATAACGACCCAGTAGGCCACTGGGGCAAAGATGTGCCTGAACTGGCGAATCTGTACAAAAGCATCGGTGTAAAAGAAGTCCGGTACAAGTTATACCCCGGTGCAAGACATGAGATAATCAATGAAATAAATAAAGCAGAAGTTATAAGGGATATAATTGATTGGATGAACTCAATTGCATAAACAAATTATTATTGTTAATACCAAATCCCCTGTAATTATGTTATAATTGGCATAGACTTCGTAATATCAACCCGGCAATCGTTTTTCTGAAGGGTAATATCAAATTGTTTTTTAATTTATCAGGGGTAAAAATATGAAAAAGGTAATGCTTGTTATATCCATCCTATTACTGACAATAACGGGCTGTAAGAGAAATATAAATCTTCCGGATAATCAAACGATAGTCTGGAAATTATTATACGACGAAGATACACTTCCATATAGTCATTTTGTATCCGAAGATTCAAGCATTACTGAGTATGAAATAATAAATAAAAAACCTGATGATTACAATACTTTAGCCGTTAAAGAAATCACCTGCAAAAAACTTTTCGATGCTTCAACCCAGCTTAAATCATGTCAAACAAATGATGGACTTCTGGTATTGGCTATACCACAGGAGTTAAATGTTTCATTAATTAAGTTTGATATGTCTGGCAAAGTTGTTTGGGAAAGAGATGTCGGTGTCTCCGGACGCGTGGCAACAGAAATAACCCTGCTAGATGACGGCAATATAGTATTTGGTGTATCTGATAGGCTAAACAGTTCATCGGATTCAACATCAATGCCAAAAGGACATGTTCTTTGCTACAGTCAAAAAGGTAAACAGCAATGGCAGTATACTTATGAAGATAATTATCTGGGTCGTATTAATTACATATGTCAGGATGATACAAGAAATTTATTGTGCAGCGGCCTTGTAATAAGAGACGATTTACCTAATCTTTCAACCGATATAGTAATTACCCAGTTAAGCCCTCATGGAAAATTAATCCTCGAAACTTTTTTTGGCGGAAGTAAAAATGAGTCTTTGGAAAGCGCAGTTTATAGCGACAGAACGGGTCTGATTATAACCGGGTGGACGGAATTTGATGATGAAGATCTGACCAATGGCGGTAAGGGCGCAACTATGCATTATATCGCTTCGGTAAGTGAAACCCTCGCTTTTAATTGGGTGTATAACCCAGAAACGCCACTTCTATATCAACACGATCAAATACAGGTTCAAGGCAGATATATTTCATTAAGCGGATTTAAGACAACTGAAAATATCGATGAAATTACCGATGATACTAAAAATATCTTTTGCAATTATATTCTTGACGAGAGGGGAATATTAATTCAGGAAATGGAAATAGAAAACAACTCAAATCCCCCATTAAGTGCAATTTGCTTAACAAAGGATCAAGAGGTAGTTTTTGCTTTCAATACTTCAAAGGGGAGTAAGATTATCATCAAAAATTCACTGGGAGAAACTGTTAGAGAATTAGCTTGTGAACTTACCAATACTGAAAGAGTTATACCTACCGCTGACGGTGGATTTATTGTAAAGTACAAGTATCCTGTAAAAAGAATTCCGACGCCTGCATTTGTATCATATATATGGACGGATAATGCTACTACATTGTCCTGTTATGACAAAAACGGTCAGCTTGTGTGGCAAAAAACCTATGATGATTACACAGATAATATTTTGACAGATTATTTGCATGTAGCTTTTTAGGTTTTATTCACAGCAAATCTATGAACTTATATGTTCAAGCTATGACTGTATAATGACCCCCATTGTCAAGACAAATTTTTAGCTTTTCTAAGTTAGATTCTCCTTTCTATGTTTTTGTATAATATCTACCTTAATGTACTCTGTCGGATGGATGTCAAGGGCGAGCATATGCGAGTTCATCTTGCCCCTTGACGTCCAATGGTTATATATCCTTTTGATTCCCGGTCTGTTATGACAGACCAGCTGCCTTCCGGCGAGGACGGGGTTTGGGGCAGAACCCCAAGGTTTTATACTACTGCCTTAATCTCTTTGTTAATCCCAAAATAATATTCTGATGGCGTTTTATAGCCTAGTGACTGATGTGGTCTCTTGTTGTTATAATATTCAATATATTCCCTCGTTTTTTGCCGAAGTTGCTGTCCTGTTTCACAATCTTCATGTTAAGCATCTCCAACTTGTAAGTTCGAAAAAAAACGCTCTATCCTTTGATTATCCAAGGCTCGTCCTTTCCCATCCATTGAAATTTTTATATTATTACTCTTTAGTAATTTTATGTAATCCTCACTGGCAAACTGTTTACCCTGATCGCTGTTCATAATTTCGGGTTTACCATATCACTTGATTGCCTTTTTTATCGCTTCTAATATAAATGTCCTATCTAAAGTATTTGATAACTCAAATCCAACAATATACCGGGAATACCAGTCTATTATAGCTACCATATACATAAATCCACGTTTAAGACGGCAATATGTTATGTCTATAGACCATACCTGGTTGGGATGATCTATATTTAAGTCTCTTAGCAAATACGGGTACAAATATTTGTTACGCAGACGTCTGCTAAGATTAGGTCAGGGACAGAAACCGTGAATCCCCATTTCCCTCATATATCGCCGTGTACGCTTCCTATTGATTTGTATGTGGTAATCCCGGTGTAGGATATTTGTCATCCTGCGATAGCCATATTCCGGATGAACCGTGTATACCTCATCAATAATACGTTTTATCAGATATTCTTCATCTGTTACCGGTACTGGCTTGTACGATTAATACCTAACAGTTCAGCTTGCCTTTTTATGCTTAATTTCTTTTCTTCTCTATCAATCATCTTCATGCGGTCTTCCCGGGACTTAGAATCGGCCAGATTTTTTTAGCCAGGCAACTTCATATGTAAATTAGCCAATTTGCTTAAGCAGTTCGTCCTTCTCCTTTTCATACGACTGTTTGACCTTCTCTACTTCATCAGTTTCCTTACTGAAAACTCTGCCTGCATTGCTTATGAATTCTGCCTTCCAGCGACTTAACTGATTAGGATGAATTTCATATTCGGCAGCTATCTCATTCAGCGTCTTTTCTTCCCTTAAGACCTCAATCACTATTTTTGCTTTTTCTTCTGGTGTAAAATTTCTTCTCGTTTTCATAATTCTATTCTAACTTATTTTGACCGTTTTGTCTGTCTTAATTTATGGTATCATTATAGTCTGCAAGTATTAATGCTTTCTGTGCTATTATTTACATCCCACATAGTTAAAGAACAACACCGACTTCGAAGTTATACTGGTCGTTTTGACAATGATTTACATCCCACATAGTTAAAGAACAACTGAAGTATAATTGTGCATTTTTGTTCTTTAAGAAGATTTACATCCCACATAGTTAAAGAACAACGTTGACAGCTAGCACTAGTTATAATGTAATAATTGTATTTACATCCCACATAGTTAAAGAACAACGAGCAATGGAAAAACTGCCTCGAACCTCATAGATGAATTTACATCCCACATAGTTAAAGAACAACTCATGTTCTTTACAGCTAAATCTTCGCTGATTATTACTATTTACATCCCACATAGTTAAAGAACAACTAACGGATTAATGAAAACCCCGAACTGTTGGTATAAATTTACATCCCACATAGTTAAAGAACAACCGGATATGTGCCATCCTTGACCTTCTCCCAGACATCATTTACATCCCACATAGTTAAAGAACAACTTAACTTCTTTATTTTTAATTGCATTTCTCCAATAATCATTTACATCCCACATAGTTAAAGAACAACGTACAGGAGTAAAAATGCCATTGGGTATAGCTACTATTTACATCCCACATAGTTAAAGAACAACTTAACTTATACAAAATTAAAAGACTTTCCAAATGGATTTACATCCCACATAGTTAAAGAACAACTGAAAAAGTATCAGATATGAATATTTTAATACAAAAATTTACATCCCACATAGTTAAAGAACAACGGTTCCTGGTGTAGGAGGTAAAGGCATTAATATTAATTTACATCCCACATAGTTAAAGAACAACTTAATTTCAATCATCTCCTTTTTTGTTATATAATAATTTACATCCCACATAGTTAAAGAACAACTGAGAAACTGGAGACAGAGATTGCGGAACTAAAGAAATTTACATCCCACATAGTTAAAGAACAACGGAATATGAATTCAGACCTAAAAATGCAGAATTTGTCATATTTACATCCCACATAGTTAAAGAACAACTTGAAGACCAGACAGTCTTCAAAGGAACAGCAAGATATGAATTTACATCCCACATAGTTAAAGAACAACGAAATTGTTTTTGTAATCAACCAATATGATTATTCATTTACATCCCACATAGTTAAAGAACAACTTTGTGGTTCTGGATTTTTATTAATCCTTCATTTTTATTTACATCCCACATAGTTAAAGAACAACGTTCTTGAGTTTGTATAGACAAACTTTTAAATTCTCCATTTACATCCCACATAGTTAAAGAACAACGAATATGTTGGAGATGGTTATACAAGCAGTTGAAAAATTTACATCCCACATAGTTAAAGAACAACTGGCTTGTAGCAAAGTCATATATTCCAACAATATCATTTACATCCCACATAGTTAAAGAACAACCTTTTGTTAGGGCGTATAAGCCGTATTTTGATGATACATTTACATCCCACATAGTTAAAGAACAACCAACCATCCACACTGTCGACTTCTCGACCAATCCACATTTACATCCCACATAGTTAAAGAACAACTATGATGGTACAAAGTGGTTCTTATCCCAATATGATAATTTACATCCCACATAGTTAAAGAACAACGCGATATAGTCAACACCCTTCGGCGTGACGAATGTCATTTACATCCCACATAGTTAAAGAACAACGACCCTATAAAAAGCATAAGTTCATATTCATTTTCATTTACATCCCACATAGTTAAAGAACAACCAACATAGATTATACAAATCCGAAGGTCCACGAGAATTTACATCCCACATAGTTAAAGAACAACTAAAAATATCAAATCCAGATGCTAAGCCAGAAGAAATATTTACATCCCACATAGTTAAAGAACAACTATAGAATAGCTTTGTCTACTGCAAGGCCAATAGACATTTACATCCCACATAGTTAAAGAACAACGTATTCGTTCTCAAAATCATAATCAATATTCTGCGTATTTACATCCCACATAGTTAAAGAACAACTCTTTTTTATTTGACAGTTCTTAAAAAAGATGTTAAACATTTACATCCCACATAGTTAAAGAACAACCGGTACCAAAGCCGTGACAGTGATACCGGCATGCCAATTTACATCCCACATAGTTAAAGAACAACTTTAGAAAATAAGATATATTCTTTAATGTCTAAGTTATTTACATCCCACATAGTTAAAGAACAACCGGCCCAACTGAATGTAACCAGTCTGAACTCATCTAATTTACATCCCACATAGTTAAAGAACAACCTTTGAGTCCTACAGATACGCTTGAAGTTACATATATATTTACATCCCACATAGTTAAAGAACAACAAGGGATAACGGCTCAGGAGGCAGAGAATATTGACCATTTACATCCCACATAGTTAAAGAACAACACTTCATATTCGTCCGCTGTAGGATGTGCCATGTGGATTTACATCCCACATAGTTAAAGAACAACGGGGAGTCGAACCCCTCGCCTGTTCTGTTTGGTAACGTATTTACATCCCACATAGTTAAAGAACAACCTTAAATTGTTGTCATAGATGTACTTCCAAATGTCAATTTACATCCCACATAGTTAAAGAACAACTCATATTTTATAAACGCAGTAAAAAAAGCCTGCACAATTTACATCCCACATAGTTAAAGAACAACTCAATTTAAAGTTAAATTTTCCGCAGTTTAATTTTTATTTACATCCCACATAGTTAAAGAACAACGACAACCCTAAACAAATGGAAAGTGATGCCCAAGAATATTTACATCCCACATAGTTAAAGAACAACTCAAAGTTAGAAGATGAAAACATCGAAAGATTTAAAGTATTTACATCCCACATAGTTAAAGAACAACCGTTATATGTATGCAAGACAACGATAAAGGTTATCTATTTACATCCCACATAGTTAAAGAACAACTTGTGCCGACTCTATTGGGAGCAGTGCAAAAGCTAAATTTACATCCCACATAGTTAAAGAACAACAGTGACATTATGCCGCTCGGAACTGGAATAGTTCTTTTACATTTACATCCCACATAGTTAAAGAACAACTTGATGTCAGGTTTATACTGCAGAACGGAGAAATTCATTTACATCCCACATAGTTAAAGAACAACGAAAATGGAAGAAGCAAAAGTAATTCAAGCATTACAATTTACATCCCACATAGTTAAAGAACAACTGGGTAAAAGCTTGGGATGGAATAAAAAATATATTTTTATTTACATCCCACATAGTTAAAGAACAACGGAGTAGCATGGAATAATGGATATAGAATTTCTTCGACATTTACATCCCACATAGTTAAAGAACAACCTGAAACGGTCCAGTTTATGCACAATCACAGCACCAAACATTTACATCCCACATAGTTAAAGAACAACTTTAAACTGCTTGCACAAAAGGCATAAGTGTTTATTATTTACATCCCACATAGTTAAAGAACAACGAGCCACCAGCACATACAAAACCTACACCATCAAGATTTACATCCCACATAGTTAAAGAACAACAGGCAAGTCTAGGAAAACCTCTGAAGCGTTGACGCCCTTTCCCATTTACATCCCACATAGTTAAAGAACAACCTAGACGATATTGATATTTATACAGGTCCTGGTCCATTTACATCCCACATAGTTAAAGAACAACCCCATTTTCAACAATTCTAAAAAGCTCTATTTTATCCCTTTTTTATAGGATTCATGAGCCTTGAAATCAAATAAAACTGCAGTAATCTTCCAATAATGTTTTCATAAAAAACTCAAATATGCTTCCTAGCATCTGATTTTAAAATGCTACAAGTAAATTTTATAAAAATCCGGTTTGCTGCAAAATTATAATATTAATTCATCTAAAGCTTTTTCTTTTCCAATTTTAATTTTATTAATATTTTTTGGAATTTCTACTACATAGATATATATTGAATCCTCATTTTTGTCAATAATTTTACCAATCTGTCCAATACATTTCTGCAACTTGCCCTCTGTAATCTCTCCCTCAAAAACTGAATTTTGTGTCCAAATTAAATATTTTTTTAGTAACTTTCTTACTTTATTAACTTTCTTAACTTCAACATCATATGTCAATACAACAAAAATATCTACCACCACGCTTTCAAGGGTTTATATATTTCATCATCAATAAAATATTTGATAAGCTTATAACATTCAAGCCTGATAAAACTCTTATAAGAGACATTTCTATTAAGCTTTCTATGCCGGATAGTAACTGCAAGCTTTTTTTCATATTCAGTAATAAACTTTCTTCTTCCAGAGTCATTTAACATACAGATTCCGTCTTTTGTACTGAAATCATCTTTATTTATAATTCTGTTAATCAACTTTCGCACGTGAATAATGTGCACTGAACATTGAAAAATCAATAGATTTGGGCAATAAAAAAGTACAAGAACCCCCTTCTATGTGATATAATAGAAGTACCCAAACCCTATTAAATCGACAATTTGGAGGTTCTTGAACATGTCTATTGTATCACAGAAGGTTAAGGAAGAAAATAGATTTTCTTTGACAGTTGATAACTTTTTCAAAATGTTTTCTGTAGGCTATCTGTTAAAAAAGTCAAACGCATATAAAGATAAAGGTATTCCTTGTCTTACGGTATTCAAAGTACTGTTTGAACTTGTTTTTACAGGCAAAAATCTGTTTATGAACTATAAAGCAGAAAGCTTTGATATACCATTTGCAAGGGATGTGGTCTACAGATTCTTAAATTCCATACATATCAACTGGCAAAGATTTTTATATTTGCTTTCTGCAAAGGTCATAAATCATCATATCGATAGATTAACGTCAGATGAACGGGTTGATGCCTTTGTAATTGACGATTCCTTCTACAGTAGGACAAGAAGCAAGTCAGTTGAGCTTTTAAGTTGGGTCAAAGATCATGCTGACGGCAATAAGAATAAAAAAGGCTTTCGTATGCTTACACTTGGTTGGACAGACGGTAATTCATTTATTCCTGTGGCCTTCAACCTTTTAAGTTCAACAAATCCAAGGGTTTGCATTAATCCAGCGAAAAATACTATAGATAAAAGAACCGTTGGTTTTAAACGCCGACAGAATGCCTTAGCCACTTCACCGGAATCTGCTCTGTCTATGCTGGAACAAGCAGTTGCTACCGGTATTAAAGCAAAATATGTTTTATTTGACAGTTGGTTCTCCTTTCCGGCTACTATTATCAAAATTTGTAAGATGAATCTTAATGTGATAGCTATGGTAAAGGATACTCCCAAGATTTACTATAACTTCAATGGTGAAAAAAAATCATTGAGAGAGATATACCGAACTGTCAGGAAACGTAGAGGAAGATCAAAATACCTTGCTTCAGTTATGGTAGAATTACACGATAAAGAAGGAAACCACATTCCAGCAAAAATTGTCTTTGTCCGTGACCGAAGAAACAAGAGTAAATGGCTAGCTCTCATATCTACAGATACTAGTCTTCCCGAAACAGAGATAATCAGGATATACGGAAAACGCTGGGACATAGAGGTATTCTTCAAGATGTGTAAGTCATACCTTAAGCTGGCTAAGGAATTTCAAGGTCGTTCTTATGATATGATGGTTGCCCATACAACTATTGTTTTTTCAAGGTACATTATGTTAGCGGTTGAGAACCGCAATAATACTGATTTACGCACTATTGGTACTTTGTTCTACTATTGCTGCGATGAACTTGAGGACATTAAATTCCATGAGGCACTGCAGCTTATAATAGAGGCTTTAAAAACTACTTTACAGGAAAAACTGCTTTTGACAAAGGAAACAGTCAACGAGTTTCTCAACTACTTTGTCACTTGTTTGCCTGTTCATATCAAGGCAAAGCTATCAGTTGTTTCCTGCGAAAGTTGATTCTGTTATTTATAAGATTAAATATTACCGGGTCAACAATTAATGGTTTAAAAATTTCCGATAAATCTAGACTAAGTGAAAATCTTTTAGTCGAAGGTTCATGCAAATAACTTATAGATGGATCTAACTGTGTATGATAGATTTGTCCCAAGACCGTTGTATACATGAGACTATTACCAAAGGATATAAGTGCATTTATTGGATCGGTAGGGGGGCGCTTTTCTCTTTTGTTCATTTGAAAGCCATGTTTTAAAAATAAATTATAAGCTTTATAGTAAGTATTCCTAATTCTTCCTTCCATACCCATTAGCTCATCGATTTCTGCTGCATCATTTATAGTCTCTTTTTCTAAGTCCATATATATATCATCTGTAATTTCCTTATAATTCTTAAGATTTCTTATTATATGATATTTAGCACTTTGGACAAAACATTTGGCAAGATATAATCTCTTTTCCTTATCAAGAAAATGCTGAGATTGCCTTACTGTCAATAAACCGGAAATATTCTTTTTCCTTGGATAAAATGAACCTGAATAAAAACCGTAATAATTGTAGAAATGCAATAATATCGAGTATTCTGATATATAGTTTAAGAATTTTGTATTTAAATCTACTTCACCAAAAATATGAAGGCAGTCAATTTGCTCAATCGGAAGTGCTCTACTTAAGTCAGTATTATCTACAAAATAAATAGTATTTTCCTTTCTCTTAAACCTGCCATTATTCAAAACATAGTACTCTCTATTCATCTAAATCACCATCTACCTCCTTTACAAAGCAAAATTCATAATAAGCACATTTTTTACATATAGGCTTCTTTTCTAATGGAGGAGGCTTTTCCATATTACAAATAGTCTTTATTTCAACAAGTGCTTTTTCTATTTCTGTTTCATCCCCTTCATTTAGTTCTATAACTTCCTGTTTCTTTTCTTTTACATAGTTTAAAATCCCCTTTTTCTCAATCCCTTTCTTCTTTAAATAATATAGATAATACAAAAGCTGCATTTTATCCGAGTCCTGCATTTTACTAGTTAGTTTTATCTCTCGAACAAAATCACCCTCCACAAAATCAAGTTTTAGTAAATCGTCTATTAATATTTCTCTAGATTTCTGTCTTGAATAAGCTGTCTCATGAAGCACTTTGCCACTAAGTACCCTATCGCTCAATTGCTCCATCTTTATTCCCTTTGAATAAAGCCATAGTTTTCTTTTACATATGTAATAGTAATTTACTTTCACTCCTTGGGTTTTATAGTCCTCAAAATCAATACTCATTAGCACCACCTTTACAACTTTTATAAAATACTACTATTGACCTTAAAATCATCAGATTGATTTTTACTTTTTCTTCTTAGTCCAAGGCAATTGTCATATTCAAAATTTTCATAAATAGGAATTTCCATATGCTTTGATATTCTCAAAACTGAATACGGTTCTTTTTCTACCTCATAATAATTAACATCTAAAGTAAATCCATTTAAATCATCTATCAATTTTCTTCGTTCTTTCTTATCACTCTCATTTTGAATTTTTGAAACAAGATTATCAATTTCAGTTTTATTTGCATCGTAAACACAAGATGGGAGTATAGTTATGTTACAAATATTTCTAAACATTTTCTTAACTTCTTCTTTATTTTTTTCATAGCCATTAAATGATTGGACATATTCAATATTCTTTAGAACTTTATTGTAGTAATCAGTGTCCTTTAATTTATCAGTATTATAGACTTTCTCTATCATTTTTTGCTTTTCCGTTTCTGTCATTATGCCATCTATATTCTTAAGCTCCTCTTTAGAAAATTCAAATATTTTCTCATCGATGAATTCTCCTACACCACTGCATTTTTTATTTCCTCCAATAAAAACGTAACAATTATATCCTTCTTTATCCCAAACTCTGTTTCTATAACATCTTCCCATCCTTTGGAAAAGTCCATTTATATCAGATAACTCAGTGAAGAGAATATCAAAATCAATATCAAGTGAAGCTTCAACCACCTGCGTTGTTATCCATATTCCAGACTCATTGCAATCTGCTTTACCAAATCTGACTATCTCGTCTTCCTTCTCTTTCCTGTCTTTCTTTATAAATCTACTGTGAAACAAATTAATATTTTTGCACTTTTGGCTAAACTCCTCGTCATTCTTTAATTCATCATAAATTTTTTGTGCTGTCTTTACCGTATTACAAATAACTAATATTTTATTATTACCATCGTACTTTTCAATAATGTTGGACGAATTTATTGATTCGTCTATTATTTTTATACTATGTCTTATAAATTGGTCATTTATAAATGGTTTTGGTTGCTCGAAGGAAACTCCTGTATTTCTTAATTGTTCTTTTAAAAGATCTGTTACTATTCCTGGTAAAGTTGCTGTAAGAATTGCAAATTTACCACCGATTTTTGATATATAGGATAAACCTATAATTAGATATGCAAGTAAATCTGGAGAATACATTTGCACCTCATCAATAACAATTTTGGAATAACTCAGTGTAGCAAGTTTAATCTCAAATCCTTTATATTTAAACACAAAATCAAACAATTGATCTAATGTACACACTGTTATAGGCAATGACAATTGTTTAGTTTTAGTAAAGTATTCATCAATATCTTCATCATCAGTAGCATTTTCAATATATTTGCTATATGTATCTGAATGTAAAAGACCTATTAGCTCCTTATTCTCAATACCAACAATTTTTTCTGTAAACCTTTTATAGATATTATTTATTGCAGTTTTTAAAGGTAATGTAAAAAAACCTTTATTATTGCCTATCCACAAAAGCCCGGCTTCAGTTTTTCCCATACCTGTCTGCGCAACTACAACAACATTCTTTTCACGATTTTCAATCATATACCTTTGTAATTCATTCCAATTATATTTTAAATTTTCGAGCTTCTCACACATAAAATCATTCTTGATTTCTACATCAATATCCGCACTTGCTGCATAATCTAGTCTGTTTAATAATCCCTTAATTTTTACATAGTCAAAAAAACAACCTGAGTTTTCATAAATTCTGTCATTCGAAAAATACTTAGGGCTTATTTTTTTAATTGTAGTAATTTTTACTTTATCATACACAAATTTTTCTGCTTCTGCTTTTAGTGCTTCTACTTCTTCATTGTAATTAGATGCTTCATAATCCCCTCTTTCGTGATGATAAGCTATTGCATGGGCAAGAATTTTTATTTCTTGTTCACTAAACTGTTTTTTTAATTCATTTTTGTCTAAAAAGGCCAGGCTTAATAAGTTATGTGCAACTTCATCTGAATACTTCTTACCACCATTTATTTTACTTTGGAACTTTAGATTCATTTTACCTAAATCATGATATAAACTGGCAACTCTTAAGAGCTGCCAATTTATATCCAAATCAGGATAAATGCTTTTTATAAGCTCCAAGTTTTTAAGTAATTTATCAGTATGTTGCTGTATTGTTTCTTCTGGATCTGATTTTGCAAGGTATTTATTCATCTAACCCCCCCATTCTTAAATTGCAAATACTATATTACCATCTTCATCAATAAGAATACTTTCATCCTCAATTGCAGATATTCTTGAAGAATAAACAACTCGAACTTTTTCCCACTTTCTAAAAATTTTAGGATTTTTTTTCGTTCCATAATTTACTTTCTCATAACATTTATTGATATTGTATCTAGTTCCACATTCTAATCCTGCAAACCCACTAATTTTAATCGAGTCGTTGCTAAGCATTTTTTCAGGAATATAAGCAGAGTAATTTTTATCAAGCTCTATATAATCTTCCAAAACTTTTTCGTTTACATCTACAACCTTTACTTCATTTATAATAACTAGATCCTCTCTTCTTCCAAGTGAAGGAAATTCAGGTGGGAATTTAAAAGCATTTTCTATTTCGTGAATTATTGACTGTTCTTCCGGAATAATATGGATTAATAATTCTACTTCGGTTAATAGTTCACACGTAGCAACTCCCCTGCTAATTCCAAAACCATTTACTTCTAACTGATGTCTTCCTGCTTCAAACGGCATACCTGGTCTAAACTCATACCGGGTATATAAGTCATTTACTTTTGATAAATACTTACCCTGAACACTTATTTTCAGTGGATGATACTCTTTATAACCACAAAGTGAGTGCACCATACCACTGATTGTTGAATACGGAGGAAGAGGATATGTTTCTTTTAATTGAAAACTAGTTGGTACTTTATAATTTACAAGTTCTTGAGTAAGTTTTAATCTAACAGCTTTCATAATATTCGCTGACCTTTCTTTTTAAAATATTAAAAAATTCAGGCATTGAAACAGCATTCAATTTTTCTTTTATCTCTCCATCATTGCTAAACTTTCCCTCAATGAGTCCACAAAAAGTATCCTTCTTAATAGAATCAAATAGCACACCTTCAATTGTAGACACAATCAACCGGTTATCTTTTACTTCTAGAGCATTTTGAAAAATTGGATTTTTCACATCATATACTCCGCCTATAGCGAATAGCGGTTTCAAATCTTCCCTTCTTCCTCTTATATCCCTATATAAAAGTGAAATTGTATCCAAAAGTTTATTTACTCTTCTTGCTTTTTCAGAGTTTTCTAAAAAGATATTATCTCCTTCATCAATACCTATCTGCTCGAGATCTGCTGTAACAGTATATCTATAATAAGAACGGTGGATTTCTGATTGGGCAATATTCATATTTTCATTTAATCTATCTGCAAGCCCTTTGTTAGTTAAGAAATCCAAATCACCTTTAAAAGTCTCTAGAGAAATTGCATTAGATAATCTTACTTTCGCAGTTCTAGTTGCACTACCTTCACCTTTTTTCGTTTTCATATAACCAAAGAAATCAATCTCAGGATAATCTTTAATTGTAGCATCGGGTGCAAACTGTATAACCTTTTTATCTCCACTTCCTTCAGCTTTTACTTCAGCAATTGGTTCATTCAATTGCTCAATAATATTATAACGTAGTGCTTGTCTCGATATGTAGGTATATTGGTCTCCATTTCCCCTTGCCATTTTCTTCAAAGAAGCTACATTACCAATTCCTTCTCCATAATTTGCACTCTCTGCTTCAAATATCATCGATATTATTAATCCTTTTGGCTTCATTGATTTTATCATTAATTATCCCCTCCATCAGTATTTTCGTTTTTATTGCCATCTATAAGACCTGTGACAAAAGCATACCCTATTGTTTTAAAAACGTTATCATCTTTTAAGCATTCAGTGATAAATGTTGGTACTGGTTTATTTGTATATAAATAACAATTCAAAATTGTATCCATAAACATACTTTTATTACTTGTTTTTAAAGCATTTAATAGTCTGTAACATATACCATTTAGTTTATTTTCAGAATTTTTGGATTTATATGCTTCCCGCAAGTAGTAACCCGCACTACTTGAAATCTTAACGATATCTTTTTCCGTGCTTTCCATATACCCAACTCCTTTCATATATTTAAAGTTTATTTTTATCAAGTTCCTTATATGGCTTTCATTATACTTTGCATCTTTAGGACTTGATATTTTAATCACTAAAACTTTATGAATAAGAATAAACAGGTTTACATTATTCAATAAGTTTTTCATTACTTCATCATATATCCTAAAATAGGTATTCACTTCTTGAAAGCCGGTATTTAACAGACTATTAAGTTCGTCTCTAGAATCATACAATGCATAAAGGACGTTTTTGGAGAGAAGATTAAATTTATATTTATCATCTTCACAACGGACAATTTGAATATCTGCCAGGTCATACTTTTTACTATCATTAATTTTTTCATGTAAAGACCGTATCATTGTTCCAAATGCATTATATATTCTTTTAGATTCATCACTATGCAAAATCTCGTGCCTTATATTTAGGTTAATTTTTTCAGCTCTTTCTACACTTTGGTTATAATTTACAAATATTCCATTTCCAAATACTGTTGTAAATCCGGCAGGTACACAATAGTATACAATTTTGCATATAGGACATATATCTATATCGCTGACAAAATTCCAAACATGTGATGTCTTTCTTGCTGTGTCAAAAAACATTCTATTTAGAAAACTCAATCCCTTATCAATCTTTTGTATTCCCCTTCCACACTGAAAACAAGAGAAGTTTAATTTTTCTTCATTTGATAAATACTCTTTTACTTCATTAACACCTAATCCTACATCTAACATATTTGTATTGATATACTTGTCAATTATTGCATTCGGTGCTTTACTGGTTTTAGATTTCTGGTCATAATAACCAATGCATTCCGATTTCAATATTTCTTTTTTATTCTCTAACAATAGATATTTCAATTCTTCCAATATTTCTTTATTTATTGATGTTACTTTTTTGCTTGGCTTTTCCAGTTTTTTTAGATCTATTTTATCTTTTATCCCTTTATAAGCCGAGTTATTGCTTACTTTTGATTTAATAAAATCAATATCATCTCCTATTTCTTTTTCCTTAGATTCATCCAATTCTATATTAAGCAATTTGTCTATCCTATTAATTAATTTTGTAAAGGTCATTGTTTTTCCATATGTATCAACAAAGTATTTATAGTACTTTGCTTCAAAGTTCGCTAAAACATTAGTCTTTATTGTTACTTCCTGTCCATTGATATCAACTTGGTCATTTGCATGTTTTAAAATATTGACCAACCCAATAACTCCGGCATTATAAAGCCAATCAGAAAGCTGAATTTTAATAAAACTCAATATCTCACCTCCTTGTACAATTAATATTGTATTAAATCAGTGACCGAAGCCACTGTTCGACCCATTAAAATTCATTGTTAACATAACACTTCAAACTTCATTCTTTTCTAAACATCAAGCACATCATCCGGCTTCACATCTTAGCCATTTTGCCAGCAACTGTTGGCCTGAACCTTGACAATCATGTATAATATCTTCCGGACTTGGAAGGTGAGTGTTTCACCTCCTGGGACGGACCTTAGCGGGCCGATTACCCGTAAGAAAGAGTATTTATCCATTCCGGTAAGTCTACATGATTTGGCTGGTTGAGGCCAGCTCTTTGGCTGGTTCCTCGTGTCACATGCAAGGTTGTTTGCTTACATGGGAAGGAATGGAGGCTTTTAAGTCCATTAATCTTAAAAAGGAGGCATTTTAATGAATTTCAGACCCATTGCAGGAATTGATGTGGGTAAGTTCTTCAGTGAAATGGCGATTCTTTCTCCTACCAATGAAGTGGTTGCCCGCATGAAGATTCACCATGATTCCAATACCGACGTTGAAAGAGCCGTTGAATTGCTTAATAAAACGGAAAAAGATTTTGCTTCAAGGCCTTTCATAGTCATGGAATCCACCGGGCACTATCACAAAATCCTTTTCCATTCACTTTGTAAAGCTGGATTTGAGGTTTCGGTAACAAACCCCATCCAAACTGATTCTATCAAAAATATTGGAATCAGAAAAGTGAAAAATGATAAAGTGGATGCCCGGAAAATTGCCCTACTCTATAGATTTCAGGAACTTAAGTCAACCAACATCCCCAATGAGGATATTGAGTGCCTAAGGAGCCTATGTCGCCAGTACTACAAACTGAGTGATGAGCTTACCGCCTACAAAAACAGGCTTACCGGTATTGTTGACCAACTCATGCTTAACTTCAAGGATGTCTTCTCCAATATATTTTCAAAGGCTGCTATGGCTGTCCTGGAGGAGTATCCTACTCCTGCCCATATTCTTAAGGCTGACAGGAACAAGCTGATTTCACTGATTCAGAAGAAATCCCGCAAAAGCCTCAAATGGTCAACTGCCAAGTATGAGCTTCTGGTCTCCAAGGCCAGAGATTTTGCACCTCTGAGCATTCATAATGCCTCAAATGTTATTATGCTGGGCGTATATATCTCCATGATCAAAACCTTGGAAGAAAGCCTGGAGAAAGTCCTTAAGTCCATTCGTCTACTGATTGCTGAAGATATGGCGAAGGATATGCCCATGCTGGCATTGACGCTTGAACTTTTGCAGAGCCTGCCAGGTATAGGCCTTCTCTCTGCTGCTACTATTCTTGCGGAGATTGGAGACTTTTCAGCCTTTAAAAAGCCAGGCAAGCTGGTTGCTTATTTCGGCGTTGACCCCTCTGTCATGCAGTCCGGAGAGTTTACCGGCACACGGAACAAGATGTCTAAGAGAGGTTCAAGGCTGCTTCGCAGGGTGCTTTTCACAATTGCTCTTGCTAATATCCGTACCAAGCGGGATAAGACAGCTTGCAACCCTGTGCTGCTGGAGTTCTACCAACAAAAATGCCAGAGTAAGCCTAAGAAAGTAGCTTTGGGAGCTGTTATGCGCAAGCTTGTTTGTATCATCTTTGCTGTCCTAAGGGATAGGAAACCTTACCAGTTACGCAGCCCCCAGGAACACGCTCAAATGCTTGCAGCAAAGCATACAGCAGCTTGATAGTACTGTACTTGATGTTCAGTTTTCAAAGAGCAACTTGCTATTTTAGACCAGCTATTTTATGTCTACCTCACCTAGGTGGTCTTGTTGTCATGCGTTTCATTAACGTCAGGAGCCTAAAAAAATTTCTCAAAATTTTTATTATAAACTCTTGACTTTAATTAGCTGGTCTTTCATAAGTATGAGTAACAAAGGATGAGAAAAGTTCATTTTATTTTAATAATATCAAACATTCAATATTATTTAGATATGACCATAATTTTCCACAAATAAATTCAGGGGGAAATAACCGATAGATAAGAATATGTGAACAGTTACATTTATTTTTAATTACAGATAAAAAATTTACGATATATGCAGATTACACAGAGTCATTTAATTTCCAATAAACTATCCTAAATTTTAAACAATATATTAAACTTATACTATTCTACATTCTTTTCCATTCCAAATGTCTATTTTATATAAAGAACCATCTTTCGTAATAAAAAATACATATTGACCAATAACTTTGATTTCTAAAATATTTATTGTTTTACTAAATCTAACAATTTCATTTCCGTCAAAATCCATTCTATATAAACTATAAGAATCGTTGGACATTCTCAAATCCCCTTTAACATTAAGTCTTGTTCCAAAAGTAACTCTATTATTAGGCATAAAAATAGGCCTTCTTTATTTTACCATAAAAAAGCCCTATATGAATACTAACTAAAAAATAATTAATTCGACTACATTTCTCACCTGTTTTAGTGTCAAAGGACGGAAATGCTTGACCTGAGCATTTAATAGCAGTGACCGAAATGCAGGATAATTTGAAGCAAAAATGCCATGGATGGCATTTTTAGCGTCTTGGGACAGGAGGTCCCATAGACGCGGCGAAAATTATCCTGCTCAAGGTCTACTGCTTTTATGCGAAGGTCATGTAATTGAAGTCCTTTGACTACTAAAACTATTTCTCACATCCTCCAAATCAGGTCCTTAAAAGTCCATTTTACGAACTTCATTTAATAAAACTAATTATGCTCTATACTCACTATACCTGTTGTTTTAGTGTCAAAGGATGGAAATACTTGACCTGAGCATTTAATAGCAGTGACCGAAATGCAGGATAATTTGAAGCAAAAATGCCATGGATGGCATTTTTAGCGTCTTGGGACAGGAGGTCCCATAGATGCGGCGAAAATTATCCTGCTCAAGGTCTACTGCTTTTATGCGAAGGTCATGTAATTGAAGTCCTTTGACTACTAAAACTAATTGGCACATCCTCCAAATCAGGTCAAAAAAACTGCATTCACTAATATGAACACTAATACCTATTTAATAAAAATATGCTAAACTGTAGCAGCAAGCGTAGCGCCTATAAAAAAGGCTGCTGCACAAAAGTACAACAGCCCTTTTTCTACCCTACTGTATCATTGGAATTCTAAAATAGATTTAGCTATTGAAATAGCCTCTTCTTTTGATTCGAAACAGCCATCTAGAATACTCAACAAATAGTTTACACCATCAATTTTGAATTCAAAAAAGTTATCACTTTTGCCTTCCAACTCAGAAGCATTTTGCTCGTACCAATAACATTCCACATCCCCTATATTTAACACTTCAGTGGAAGGAAGATTTTTAAGGACACTATAATTTTCATCTATTTTTACCATAGTTATTTTTAAGTGCCTGTTATCTTTTTTATAATATCCACATACTTCATAACCGGTTTGACCATTCTCCATAATTGTTGAAACCGTTTTATATTCCAAGGAAAATCCCTCGCTTAATTCATCAGGTATTCTTACAGGGTGCCCAACCATATTCATTACATCATTATTAGATATATCGTTTTTACCATATAATACTCCTGTATGTTTGAACTTAGTATTCTCCGGGCATTTATTATTGATTATTTCTTCAACCAGTTTTAGTCCTTTGTCAACGGATATATCATTGTTTGCAGACCATAGTCTATAATATACCCCATTGTTTTCCCACAATAGAACATGTGATATATCCAAATCTATTGGCATTTGACGAGGGTCATTATTAGGAAATATAAGGTGTGGACATTCGCCCCAGATTACTTCTTTATTTCCAACCTTGTAACTCTTGGTATTATATATATTACCAAAAAAATAATTTTCTTTGTCTTTAGACGTTTCCAAAACAATTATATTACTACCTGTATTATTGCTGTATATTGTACTTACCATATAAACCTTATTTTTATTTTGGTCTTCAACAGCATATATATTTCTTCCGTAAAAAGCATTGCAGCCATCTGAAAGTGCTTCCGGAAAACAAACGGGAAACCCGACAATCTGTTCAATATATTTATCTGCATAAAATACAGAGTCACGGTAAAACCA
The DNA here is from genome assembly GCF_000237085.1 of Acetivibrio clariflavus DSM 19732. Classification (GTDB taxonomy): domain Bacteria; phylum Bacillota; class Clostridia; order Acetivibrionales; family Acetivibrionaceae; genus Acetivibrio; species Acetivibrio clariflavus. Next base: position 3,033,206 of record NC_016627.1, read on the forward strand.
CTCAGGTTCTTCCAGAGGTACTTTATCGACTTTGTATTCACCATTTTCATAGCCTACTATCCGATATACCAATGTTAAAGCATTATTAATACTGTCTAATGCAAATACTCTGGCATTTTCAGAGAATATCAAAAATTGTACTGCAAGAAAAGTAACACATACAACAGCTGTTAGAATAACTCTTAGTGTGTTTAATTGAAAAGGGCAAAAAAACTCCTTAATATTATTCATGAAAGTCCTATTGATATTTTTTTCATTTCTCATCTCAGATTTTATTTTATCTAATAAATCCTCAGGTACATCAATTTTCTGTACCTCTCTCTTAAGAGCCGACTCCCATATATCGTCAATTCGATTTTTGCAATCCATTAATTTTACACTCCTCCCCATATTCACTTAAAGATTTATATTGCTTAAGTTCCTTGCCAAGTATTTTTCTCGCATTATAAAGTCTGGACTTTACAGTACCTTGCATACAGTTCAATGTTTTTGAAATTTCTTTCGTTGAAAGGCCATTGAAATAATATAGTATCACAACGGTTTTCAGAGGAAGAGTAAGTTTGTCTAAAGCCCTGTGTACAGCTTTACGAATTTCTAACGACTCAATGGTATTAAAAACTTCGTCAGGTGCAGAACATATATTAGCATCATCTTCTATATCTATATCCTTGTTCTTTTCTTTCGAGATAGCCTTCCAACTGTACCTTACAATAATCCTGTAAAACCAGGACCTAAATTTTTGTGGATCATTAAGCTTATTGATATTTTTAAAGCATTGAATAAAAGATTCCTGTACTATTTCTTCTGCTAAATGCCTGCTGCCGGAAATAAGATATGCCGTATGTAAAGCTTTTTTACTATATAATTTGAATAAATTATCAAAGGCCTCGGAATCCCCTTTCTGACAAAGCCTTATAAGGTTTATTTCATCCAATTTATCATCTCCTTATATTTATTGGGTTAACCCTTTCATAATATAAGTTACAAGAATTGCTTATTCGGTTCATTTTTTTTATTATATAAAACAACATACAAGCACAACAGATGGTTTCATATGTATATCGCTTAATTTTTCCAATTATCGCAATACATTTTGAATAATAAATTTACCAAAAAAATAAACAGGTTATAAATAATTTTTATAACCCGTTTACAACCGAAAGATTAAAAAACTCTGTCAATACTAAACTAAAGCATGGTGAAAAAATAACTTCCGTCATAATTTTGTTTCAATAAGAATACTTCACATAAAATCCTACAAAAAATGAAATAACTTTTCATTAACGCTTTAGCATAAAGTGACTTCTCACTTTCTCAATAAAGCATCTTATTTTTTCCTCATCTTTAACCCCATCGATTTCAACATTGCTGCTCACATCTACACCATAAGGCATTACCAATTCAATTGCATCGGAAACATTATCACTGCTTAAGCCGCCTGCAACAATTATTTTCCCAAAGGACTTCGCAAGCTTTGCCAATTTCCAGTCAAAAACCTTGCCTGCACCTCCATAGGTTCCTTCCACAAAAGTATCCAGCACAAAGGTGTCAACTTCATATTCATCCAGTATAAATAATGACTTTTCATCCTTAATCCTTATGGCCTTCCATATTTCAATATCACTCTGGGATTTTAGCAAGTCTCTCAAATCTTCAACATATTGCCCGTTCTCATCGCCATGAAGCTGTATGCAGTCCAAACGGCATTTTAGAGCAGTTTCCGCCACTTTATCCATATCCTCGTTCACAAATACCCCAACTGCCTTTATCCTTGGATCAAGCTCATTTCTCAATTTCACTGCCTGCTCCATCGAAACTTTCCGTTTGCTTTCCGCAAAAACAAAACCTATGTAGTCGGGCAAATATTTATTGACATATTGAACATCTTCCGATCTCTTTATACCGCAAATCTTTATTTTTGTCATATCAACACCGCTTTACCCCTCAGTTCATTTATTTTATCCTTGATGGAAGGTGCCCTCATAAAGGTTTCTCCAATCAGCACCGCATCCACACCAAGCTCTTTAAGATACTTTATATCGTTATAATCCTTTATGCCGCTTTCACTTACCACAGCTCTGTCATTGGGAATATAATTCATAAGCTTCTCTGTCGTCCTGATATCCACCTCAAAAGTTTTAAGGTCCCTATTGTTTATCCCTATTATCTTTGCCCCCGAATCCAATGCCCTATCCAGTTCCTCTTTATTATGAACTTCCACAAGGCACTGCATACCCAGTATTTCTGCTACCACCTGGAATTTTTTCAATTCCTCATCCGAAAGTATTGATACAATAAGGAGTATGGCATCAGCTCCAAGGCATCTTGATTGGTATACCTGCCATAAATCAATTATAAAGTCCTTTCTTAAAAGGGGTATGGGACATGTCTGACGTATCCTGACAAGATAATCGTCATCTCCTAAAAAGAAGTTTTTCTCAGTCAAAACCGAAATAGCCTGCACATCGGATTCAGTATATTCCTTAGCAATTGAAAGCGGATCAAAATCCTCTTTTATTATTCCCTTTGAAGGTGAAGCTTTTTTTACTTCAGCAATTATGGATATATCATCGTTTTTCTTCAGAGCATCGTAAAAGTTTATGGCACTGTGCATTCCAGGCCTTTTTATACGCTGTTTCCAGCCTTCTATTGATATTTTATTCATTTCTTCTTTAAGTTGTATCTTTTTTTGCTCTACAATTTTATCTAAAATCATATTTACCTCCAATTACTGGTTAACCCGTATTGTGCCTGATGTATTACTTTCCATGGTGTGTAATTTTCCACTAATATAAAACAGGAATCATGGAATTGGAATATTCCTTTAACTCATTTAATTTTTCCAAAGCCTTTCCGCTGTCTATCAATTCTTCAGCCAATGCAATTCCGTCTCGGATATTCTCTACCGCTTTTCCGACATATAATGCCGCTGCAGCATTTAAGACCACAATGTCTCTCTTCGGCCCTCTTTCTCCATTCAAAATAGACAAAATTATTTTTGCATTTTCCTTAGAATCGCCGCCTACAAGTTCCTCTTTGCTTACCAGTTTCATTCCATAATCTTCAGGATTTAAATAATAGGTAGTAACTTTTCCATCTTTCAATTCTGAAACCTTAGTATGAGCAGACAAGGATATTTCATCCATGCCGTCCATTCCGTAAACTACCATGGCTTTTTCAACTCCAAGGTTGTGAAGTACATGGGCTAAAGGTTCGGTCAATTTATCACTGAATACACCAAGCAACTGCCCTTTTGCCGATGCCGGATTTGTAAGAGGCCCCAAAATATTGAATATAGTCCTGATTCCCAGCTCTCTTCTAGGTCCTGCCGCATGTTTCATAGATTTGTGGAAAGTCTGGGCAAACATAAATCCTATGCCAATTCTATCAATACATTCTTTTACCTTTTGAGGCTCTAAGGCAATATTAACTCCAAGACTCTCCAATACATCGGCACTGCCGCTTTTACTGGACACCGATCTGTTGCCGTGTTTTGCAACTGTAACCCCTCCAGCCGCTGTCACAAAAGCCGCAGCTGTGGAAATATTAAAGGTATATGAACAATCTCCACCTGTTCCGACAATATCTATAAAGTAGTCCTTTTCCAGTGTTATTCTGTCTGCTTTTTCCCTCATAACTTTTGCGCATCCGGTTATTTCCTCAATGGTCTCTCCCTTAATTCTAAGTGCTGTTATAAAACTTCCTATCTGTGCCGGTGTTGCATTGCCTTCCATAATACAGTTCAATGCCGCTATTATTTCGTCCTCACATAAATTTTTGCCCTCAACCAATTTTTGAATTGCCTCTTTTAACATATTAATTCTCCTCTCTTCTCATCTCTTCTCAAACATTTTAACCCTATTTATTTTAAGCAGTTTTAACCCGCTTAAATTTTTATGGCAAGAAAATTACTCAATATTTCCTTTCCATCGGGGGTAAGAATTGACTCAGGATGGAACTGTATGCCAAAAATCGGATAGTCCTCATGCATTAATCCCATTATTTCTCCATTTTCAGATCTGGCTGTAACCTTTAAGCATGAAGGTAGAGATTTGTTTTCCACTATAAGTGAGTGATATCTTCCGGCCATTATTTTTTCCTTAATCAAGGTCCTAAACAACGGGCATTCCCTGTTCACAAAGACTTCCGAAGCTTTACCATGCATTAATTCTTTTGCGTGGACGATTTTTCCCCCAAAGGCCTCACCTATTGCCTGATGACCTAGACATACTCCCAGAACAGGTATGTGCTTCCCCAAAACTCTTATGACTTCGATACTTATCCCGGCGTCTTTAGGAAAACCTGGCCCGGGTGAAATTATTATATGGGATGGATTCCTTTCCCTAATGCCGTCTATAGTGATTTTGTCGTTTCTGTATACCTCTATATCGGGATTTATTTCTCCAACGTATTGATAGAGATTGTAAGTAAAAGAATCGTAATTATCTATAATCAGTATTTTCCCGCTCATCTTATCTCACCAACTTCCTCTAAAGCTCTAAGCAATGCCTTTGCCTTATTCAGACACTCTTCATATTCTTTTTCCGGTACCGAATCGGCGACTATTCCCGCTCCCGACTGAACATATGCCTTATTGTCCTTAAAAATCATCGTTCTTATTGTTATACAACTGTCCAGGTTTCCGTTAAAACTAAGGTATCCAATGGCACCGCCATAGGGTCCTCTCTTGACATTTTCCAGTTCATCGATTATTTCCATTGCCCGAACTTTTGGTGCACCGGACAATGTCCCGGCAGGCATAATGGACATTAAAGCATCGAAAGCTGTTTTGTCTTCCCGGATTTCTCCCTGTATATTTGTAACAATATGCATTACATGGGAGTATCTTTCTATATGCATTAAGTCTTTAACTTTGACTGTTCCGTAACGTGCCACCCTTCCAATATCGTTTCTTCCCAAATCAACAAGCATTGTGTGCTCTGCCAGTTCTTTCTCATCGGCTAAAAGCTCTTTTTCAAGATTTTCATCCTCTTCCTTTGTCTGTCCCCTCTTTCTGGTACCAGCAATGGGGCAAGTCTCAACTATGCCATTTTCAACCCTTGCAAGCATTTCCGGAGATGAACCTACAATATTGTAATCGTCAAACTTCAAATAGTACATATAAGGGGATGGATTTATCAAACGTAAAACCCTGTAGACATTGAAAGGATTCTGGTCTGTTTCAACGCATAAACGCTGGGATAAAACTACCTGAAAAATATCTCCGTCTCTAATATATTCCTTTGCCTTTAAAACATTTTCACAATATTTCTCTTTCGATACATTACTTATATATTTGAATTCCGTATTTTTCTTACTGAAATCCGGTTTAAAATTGTCATTTATTTTCCAGCGGGTATCCAAAATTTCGTTATAGATTGACTTGATCCTATCTATAACGCTATTGTAACCCCTTTCTATATTTCCGTTAACATGAAGATTTACAATTATATGAATCTTTTGCTTCAGATGGTCAAACACCAATAGCTCATCGGTGAATAAAAAATGGCTTTCCGGCAGTTTCAAATCATCTTCCGGTACATTGGGTAGGTTTTCATAATACCTTATCAAATCATAGCCGAAAAAGCCTACCGCTCCGCCGGTAAATCTCGGCATTGACGCCAAATTAGCCCCTTTGAATTTTTCCATTAATGATCTTATTACATCAACAGGGTTGCCTTCCACCTCAGATACTGTACCGTTTTTTTCTTCGATAAAAGTCTTGTTTTTAAAACTTTTTACCACAAGAAAAGGATTTCTTCCAATAATGGAATATCTGCCCCACTTCTCGCCGCCTTCAACACTCTCAAGCAGAAAGCAATATTTACTTTGTTCAAATCGCTTAAAAATGCTAATGGGCGTCTCCATATCGGCATATACTTCCATGGAAACCGGAATGATATTATAGTCTTTGGCTAAATTCCTCACTTCATCAAGACTTGGATAAAACATTTTGATGCCTCCTTTAGATTTTTTAAAGAAGACATGAGAATTGAGCCAACTAAAAAAGCCAGGACGAGAAATCCTGGCATAGATAACGACTTAAAATATCGTACTAGCCTCGTCTCTTCTCATCTCTTCTCAACTCGTCTCTTCTCATCTCAAAAATTAAAATTTCAATTATACAAAAACTCATCTATCTTAGTTGTTATTATAGCATAGGTATTTGTATAATTGCAATATTTTTCATCCAAATTATACTCAAATGCGATTTATTAATTTTTTGTCCGATATATGTCTCTAAATGCCATTCTTTTAAGTTTATCTCCACAAAACAATAGAACAAATCAAAAATTAGTGGTATAATTTAAAATAATTCACTAATCACGAAAGAGGATAATAATGAGAAACAGTTTTGACGCTTTAGGCATTTCGCCTCCAATTTTAAAAGCCTTAGAAAAAATGGGTTTTGAAAAACCTACAGAAGTTCAAAGCAGGGCAATTCCCCATATTTTAAACCAGGAAGATTTAATTGTAATGTCAAAAACAGGCAGCGGTAAAACTGCTGTTTTTGGAGTTTCAATGCTTCAACTTATTGATCCCGGTGAACCGGGACCGCAAGGTCTGATCCTTACTCCAACAAGGGAACTGGCAGTTCAGATAAACAATGAACTGAGAAAAATGTCAAGATATACACGCCATAGAACAACTGCTGTATATGGTCAGCATAGCATGGATGCGGAAATTCAGGCATTAAAAAGAGGCGTTTCCATTGTTACCGGAACTCCCGGCCGGGTTAACGACCATATACAGAATCAAAACTTGGAAACAAGCAACCTTCGTTTTTTGGTACTGGACGAAGCCGACAGGATGCTTGACATGGGTTTCCTTGATCAGGTAGTCAATATTATTCAGGCCCTGCCTAGAAATCGCATAACTCTGCTTTTATCTGCCACCATTCCCCACGAAATTCGCAGAATAAGCAGAAAATATATGAGAAAGCCGCTAACTATTGAAATCAAGTCGGAAACAAAAACTGTTGACAGTATTGAACAAATATACTATCCCGTTGAAAGTCATAAAAAGAACACTGTATTAAACCATCTGATACTCAATGAGCGTCCGGAAAGCTGCATGATTTTCTGCAACACCCGGGCTACCGTAAATAAACTCCAAAGCTTTTTGTACCGAAAGGGTTACAAATGTCAGGCATTACATGGCAATATACCTCAACACAAGCGTTTGAAGACCATTCAACAGTTCAAACAGGGTGAGTTTAATTTACTTGTTGCTACCGATGTTGCTGCACGGGGTATACACATTGACAATCTATCCCTTGTTATAAATTACGATGTACCGTTGGATAAGGACAATTATATCCACAGAATTGGACGTACCGGCAGAGCCGGAAACAGCGGCCGTGCAATTACTTTAGTTACCGGTGAGGATATTAAAGCTCTGCATGCCATAGAAGAACATATTGGTACAAAAATTGCCAAAGGCGAATTGCCCACAATGAAAATGTACAACAATCAAAACACACGAAAGCCTTACTTTGATACAAATGCAAAAAGGTCTTTCGGCAGCCAGAATACCAAAAAGCACTCTCAAAATTACAAAAAGCAAAACGGAAGAGTATATGAAAATCAAGTAAATCATAGAACAGCAAATAGGACGGATAGGCTGCCCAACAAGACTTCTCAGCTGAAAGCCGCCCAAACAAATATAAAAACTGGCCCAAAGCCTTTAAAAGAAAGTGCTGCAGTTAATATAGGCCAAACCCCTCATGTTCAGCAAAATGAAACTGTTAAGGTCAAGAGTTCATTTATTAGGAGAATACTGAAAAAAATACTGCACACTTAATATCTCTTATATATTCACCAGGTAAGTTGTAAAATTAATTGCCCAAACATGATAAAAAAGAAGTGACTCAAATCAGAACCTCTGATAATGTTTTAAGTGACAAAACCAAAACATATTGGAGGGTCCGAAATGAGTCACCTTAATAATACCACTAAACGAAGAAGTTTTAAACACCTGGATGTGAGGGAACGGTATCAAATTGAAATATTATTGAAAGAAGGTAAGAAACCAAAGGAAATAGCCAAAGTAATGGGAAGGGACAGACGGACTATAGAACGGGAAATAGCTCGTGGCAGCGTGAGGTTGCTAAACAGCGATCTGACCTATTCAGTGAAGTACTGTGCAGACGTAGGACAACGAAGATATGAAGAGGCGTCATCAAATAAAGGAGCGGGTTTAAAGATCGGGCATGACCATGAACTAGCCAATTACATAGAGAAGAGGATAAAAGAGGACAAATATTCGCCGGACGCGGTGATAGGAGAGATAAAAGCCAAAGGGTTAAGGTTCAGAGCCATGATCTGCACAAAGACGCTATACAACTACATAGACAAAGGGATATTTGCTAATATAAGCAACAAAGACCTTCCGGTAAAGCGGAACAAGAAGAAGAGGAAATACCGAAGAGTAAGGATAGCATTAAAGAATTTGAGGGGGACAAGCATAGAAGAAAGGCCGGCACATATAGAAGAAAGAGGAGAATATGGGCATTGGGAGATGGATTGTATAGTTGGCAAAGGCGGAGAAAAGGGAGCAGCATTGTTGGTACTGACGGAACGGAGTACGAGGCAGGAGATAATACGTAAGATGCCGGATAAAAGCCAGGCATCGGTAAAGAAAGAGATAGACAAACTGGAAAGGAAGTATGGGAAGAAGTTTACCAAACTGTTTAAAACGGTCACAGTAGATAATGGAACAGAGTTTCTGGACAGCAAAGGGCTTGAGGCATCAGTGCTTGTTCCTGGTAAGATGAGGTTAAAGATATATTATGCACATCCATACAGTTCATGGGAACGAGGGTCGAATGAAAACGCTAATAAGCTGATTCGACGATTTATTCCTAAAGGGACGGATATAGGGAAACTAACGGAGAAAGAGATAAAAAGGATTGAGCACTGGATGAACAATTACCCAAGGAGAATATTTGGTTATCGAACTGCGAATGAAATGGCAAAGATTGTGGTCGCTTAAAACAGGGTTCTGTAAGATTTTGTAAGGCAATTAAACTTGCAATTTAAACTTTAATTTCAGCTTAAATGACAACCTTGACATAAACAGATGAAGAAAAGTAAAATGTTCTATATGACTACATCATATAACTACACTATAAGGAGTCGCTATGTTACAGAAAATAATTAATTTCACCAAAAAATACCATTACATTTTAATAATACTTTTAGGAGTAATATTAAGGCTTGCCTGGATAATAATTATGCCTACGTATCCTGAGACAGACTTTATGTGGTACCATGTTAAGGGTGTAGAGCTTTCACAAGGCATGGGTTTTCTTAACGGCATTTATCCGTATTACAGAGGAACCCCTGGAATCTATACAGCTTTCAGGCCCATAGGCTATCCGGGAACTCTTGCCGTATTGTATTTCATTTTTGGTACCGGATTTAACGACTTTCTTGTCGGAAAGCTGTTTAATGTGGTATTGTCCACATTAATAATGTTTTTAACCTATAAACTTGCCAAACAGTTTTTTAATGAAAAAATAGCTTTGATTACCCTTGCATTATATGCCTTTTCACCTTTGGCAATTGCATATAACAGCATTCACTGTTCCGAGATATTGTTCTCCGCAGTTTTAATGCTTTCAGTGTATTTGTTCTTTAACAAAAACAATCCCGTAATTATTGGACTGTTAATCGGATATCTTACTCTTATAAGGCCTATTGGCATGTTCATACCTTTGATTTTCGCCTTCTTCATGTTTATAAAAAAGGATTTGAAATTAAAAAACAAAATAGTATACATAGTATCCTTTGCCGTAGCTGTGGGAGCAGTTGTAGCTCCCTGGCTGATCAGAAATTACATTCGTTTTGGAGAGCCGGTATTCTCCACCAATGGAGGCTATGTCATTTATGTAAACAACAATGACTATGCTACCGGTTCTTGGAGTGACCCATATAAGTATCCCAACAGTCCCTTTTTAAAGTATAAATGGGATACCGGATTTGATGAAATGGCCATTCACAAACTTGGTAAAGAACTTGCCTACAAATGGATTAAAGAAAATCCCGGCAGATTTATAAAACTTGCCTTTAAACGCATTGCTAACTCATATTTTTTTAAAATTGACGATATAATGTGGTCAATGACAATTGATGTAAATACATGGCATCCTCTTACCTATAAGGCAGTTTTTCTTGAAAAAATTTTGTACATACCTTTTTATATAATAGTATTTACTTTTATAATCTATGCATTATACAGGTTCATACGCCATAAGAAAACAGATTTTATAACTTTCATCCTGTTTATATTTGCCTATTTTAATGCAATGATGTTTGTACTTGAAGGTAATTCGAGATATGTATTTCCCCTGCACCCTATCTATACAATAGGCGTTGCATTTATAATATTTGAAGTGTTGAAAAAACTGTTTCCCGATAGGTTGACACACTCATAGGAACAGAAAATCTATTCTATAAAATGTAATTTTATTTTACATAATCTATAAGTAAGTATGTTTTTGGACTGGTTACGGTAAAACTTGCTGAAATGGCTCAAATTGAAAAGGTAGTTGTTGCATTGAAAAATTTTATAATATATAATTTAGTTTGGTTTATAAAAAAGGCAAGCTTAAAGTTCAGTTTAATAACTTTAAGCTTTATATGTTGAATGTAAAACATATTTTGAAATCCAATTAAAATATGTTTTATCAAAAATAAGGATAATAATAATCAGTATAAGTACTCTGTACTGTATTAGAAAGGATAGATGTTATTAATGAAATTAGGAATAGTCGGTTTGCCAAATGTAGGAAAAAGCACATTGTTTAACGCTATTACAAAAGCAGGTGCCGAAGCTGCCAATTATCCGTTTTGCACTATTGAGCCAAATGTCGGAATAGTTGCAGTTCCGGATGAAAGGCTTGATAAACTTGCTGAAATGTACAACCCGGAAAAAGTAACTCCTACAGTAATAGAGTTCGTTGACATTGCCGGTCTTGTTAAAGGTGCAAGCAAGGGTGAAGGTCTTGGCAATAAGTTTTTGTCCCATATACGTGAAGTGGATGCCATTGTTCATGTTGTAAGGTGCTTTGAGGACAGCAATATTGTACATGTCAGCGGTTCCATCGGTCCTGTGAGGGACGTTGAAACCATTGAAATGGAACTGATTTTAGCCGATATTGAAGTTATGGATAAAAGAATTGACAAGACCAAAAAAATGCTTAAATCCGGCGACAAAAAGTACCAAATCGAACTCGAACTGTATGAAAGAATACAAAAAACCCTCTCGGAAGGTAAACCTGCCCGTTCGATGAAATTTGATCCGGAAGAACAAAAAATGGTTGATCAGTTGTTTCTGCTTACTTCAAAACCTGTGCTTTATGCTGCTAATGTAGATGAAGACGGATTGCGAGATCCTTCCAACAATCCTTTAGTGCAGGAAATTACGGAACATGCTAAAAAGGAAGGCTCGGAAGTAATGGTTATTTGCGCAAAAATAGAAGAAGAAATCGCACAGCTTGACGATGACGAAAAAGCAGAATTTTTAAAAGAACTCGGATTAACTGAATCCGGTTTGGACAGGCTTGTAAAAGCAAGTTATAAATTATTGGGACTTATAAGCTTCCTTACTGCAGGTCCCCAAGAAGTAAGAGCCTGGACAATAGTTAAAGGCACAAAAGCACCTCAAGCTGCTGGAAAAATACACAGTGATTTTGAAAGAGGATTTATAAGAGCCGAAATTGTATCCTTCGATGACCTTATGGCATGCGGCTCGTATAATGCTGCCAAAGAAAAAGGTTTAGTACGTTCTGAAGGTAAGGAATACGTTATGCAGGACGGAGATGTCACTTTGTTCAGATTTAATGTATAATTCCTAAAAAAGCGGCAAGCTTTTGAATTATGTTAAGTAATAAAATTTAGGATTTAAGTTTTATTCTTCAAAAAATCGATATATTTATATAAATAACCTAAAAAAAGCAGTTGCGCTCTTTTTAGGTTATTTTTTATAAGCAATCTATTAATTTTTTACATCGAGACTTTTTATCTCGGTATCGGTAAGTATTGCACTTAGATCCAGTATAGAAATTAATTGGTCACCTTTTTTACCTACGTTTTTTAAATAGGCATTGTGTGTGCCTTTAATTAAATCAGGAGTGTTTTCAATATCCTCAGCCGGAATCTTAATTATTTCCGAAACATCGTTTACTATAAATCCAATCAGCTTACCTTCTATATCATTAATAATTATCTTTGTTTTTTTAGTTATTTCCGTCTCTCCCAAACCAAACCTTTTATTGAGGTTAACTACCGGTACAACTGTACCTCTAAGACTTATTACCCCATCAATAAACTTGGGCATATCAGGCATTTTTGTGATTGACTCGTACTTGACAATTTCTTTGACCTGAGTAGTCTCTACACCACACATTTCATCATTTAGAGTAAATACAACGATTTGAATCCCTTCCATTTGAACTGCCCTCCTTAGTATTTTTAAAAGACCGTTTAAAGAGTGAATTGCTGTGAGAATAATTTCGAAAAGAAATTATACCTGATATATAAATAATATCATATAATATCAAAGAAATGCAAATTTTGTTTGCTAATAAAAAATGCTAATTCCTATAATAATCAATATTATATTCAAATTTTCTATTGACCTGGAAATATTTTAGTGTTAAAATGTATAATAATATTTAAATAGTTAAAAGCGATGATAAGGGAAAGTAGATTATAGTGGCTTTTTTTAGCGAGTCAGGGATGGTGCAAGCCTGATAAAAGTGCTTTAATTGAAGTTCCCCTTAGAGCTGTATGCTGAAAAGTATTTTTACTAAAGTAGGCAATACCGGAGCTTTCACCGTTAAAAGAAAGGGTGTATCGGAATAGAATTAATTCCCGTACATTTATGAGTGGGCTTTTCAGCCAATTTGGGTGGTACCGCGTGGAAAATATACTCCTCGTCCCTTAACGGATGAGGAGTTTTTTATTTACTCCTGTTCCCAGGAAAAGTGAAAATTAGAAAATACGTTGTATAAAACAATTTTCAATAATTTCAATTATAGGAGGTATAATGCTATGATTATCGTTATGAAGCCAAACGCTACAAAAGAAGAAATTGAAAATGTAGAAAAACAGTTATGCGAACTTGGATTCAAAACTCACCCAATATTCGGAGAAGTAAAAACGGTAATAGGTGCCATAGGCGACAAAAGGCATCTAAACACCAATATTATATCAACAATGCCCGGTGTTGAAAGCATTGTCCCCATAATGAAACCTTACAAACTTGCAAGCCGTGAATTAAAACAATCTCCTACAATAGTAGAAGTCGGTGATGTAAAAATCGGCGGTGACGAAATAGTTGTCATGGCCGGACCTTGTGCCATTGAAAATGAAGAAAGTTATATTACCACAGCATTAAAAGTTAAAGAAGCCGGTGCTAAAATTCTCCGCGGCGGAGCCTTTAAGCCGCGTTCCTCGCCCTATTCTTTCCAAGGTCTTGAAGAAGACGGGTTAAAGATTATGGCTGCAGGTCGTGAAGCTACCGGTCTGAAACTAGTCACTGAAGTAGTTGATACCAGAGATGTTGAGCTTGTTTCCTCCTATACCGATATTATACAAATCGGCGCAAGAAATATGCAAAACTTCAGACTGCTAAAAGAAGTTGGTATGGCAAAAAACCCCGTACTACTAAAAAGAGGCCTTTCGGCTACAATAGAAGAATGGCTTATGGCTGCGGAATATATTATGGACAGCGGAAATCCCAACGTAATACTATGCGAAAGAGGTATACGAACTTTTGAAACTTCAACCCGCAACACCATTGACCTCAGTGCAATACCTGTGGTTAAAGAATTTTCCCACCTCCCAATAGTAGTCGATCCGAGCCATGCTTCCGGAACGTGGAAATATGTTAATGCCCTTTCCAAAGGTGCAATTGCCACAGGCGCTGATGGGTTAATAATTGAAGTTCACCTTGAACCAAGCAGAGCTCTTTGCGATGGTGATCAATCACTCAAGCCTTCAAAATTTGCCGAACTCATGAAAGAGCTAAAACCAGTAGCTAACGCTGTAGGTAAAAAACTTTAATCCTGATATAGCGTTAAGGGGCACCAAGCCCCTTAACTTTTCAATGCTATAGACCTCTCTCAATAAATTAAGCAATAATAAAGAATGGTATGCAAAACCAAAGTTAACAAATACTGTAGAATATAAATTTCAAGATTTTAGAACTTGGCTGTCGCAAGAACTTTGACCGCTCTTATCCATTTTGTAAACGGAATATTTCATTTCGATTTTCTTTTGATACATACGCCAGTCTGCAATTTTACTGGCCCCTCGAACCGAATCCACACCTTCTTCATCCGCAAAGCAAAAACCATAGGCAGCACTCATATTCCAGGTAGGATTCTCTTCATTAACTTTTTCCAAAAGCTCATACATCTTTGAAATCAATCGGTCAATATTAAGGTTTTTGGCGTTTTTTATAATAACCAGAAATTCGTCTCCTCCGGTTCTTCCAACAATCCCAATATCTTGGAAAGTTTTCTTTAACACCTGTGAAAATTCCTTAATATAGCGATCACCCTCGTTATGTCCGAGTGTATCGTTTACTTCCTTCAGATCATTTAAATCAAAAACACCAACAGCATAAGATGTAGGATTTCTATCGATTTCATCAAATAATTCCTCAAGCTTCCTCCGATTGATGAGTCCTGTGAGATAATCTGTATACGCCATTTTTTCAAGAGTTGCACTTTCAACATTTTTATAGAACGATATGATGGTATTGGAGCAAAAATCAATGATCAATGAAAAGCAAAAGATAAACATGCCTATGTAAATCTTGCTGGTGTAATGGTCATCTAGTATTATATTCGTATATTTTTGTAAATTGAATCGGATAAGATCTATCATGAAAAAAATAATGGCAGTCGAAAAGCCAAAAAATAACGCCGGGCTCATTGCCACCTTTTTACTTCGAATATCATGAATGAAAATACTGAGAATATAAATTATCATTACTGCCATCAATACATGGCTGACAGTTAAAAAAGCCGGTAAATGTACAATGTTTAAAATCTGAAATACTATTGCAATAGTTATAAATGCCGCCTGTGCAATTAAAATTGTCAGATACGTATATTTTCGAAGTTTGCCGCCTCCAAAAAGGGCTTCCTGGGCAAAATATCCAAACACAAAAATAGGTGCAATATATAATGAAATAAACTCCAAATAAGATTTTACAAGGGGATTATACGAAAATAAAACGGTTAAATCGTGAGAACAAAAAGACCACAAACCTATGCAAATAGAAAACATAGAAATACAAAGCAATTTATAGAATATACTGCTTTTCATCGAATAAACCGTTGCTACAACCAGTAATATCAGAGCAAATATAATTAAAAAAATTAAAACGCATATTACCAGACGGTTTTTTATACAAAAGTCGCGAAAATAATATACGGAATTACTTATTTGCGGTATTACAAAAGAGGAAAATGCAGAATTTTCCGATATTCTAAGCGTAACCCTCAAGGATTGTCCTGCCATTTCCGGTGATAAAGGTATTAAATGATATCCGTAGCTATTCAGCTTGTCCTCTTGATATAGATCTTGCCCGAATTGATATATGGTATTGCCATCGACATCTACCCTGATATCCGAATGAACTGTATAAAAGCTCAGCAATGGGTTATCGGGAAGATATTTCGGTAAAGTAGAGAATAATATAAAAACGTCTCCTTTATTGGCAGGCTTGAATGAAAATTCAGAAAGTTCCACGTCTTTATAAAGCTCATCGTTTATTTTAACTGTCCAATTCTTCTCAAGAGTCATAACTTCATGTTCCAAATTAGTCTTGTCAAAGAAGAAATTTATGGACATAAATACAATAAAAAATATTATCAAAAACTTAATCTCTAAATTTTGCTTGGTACAATTGCGCATCAAAAGCCTCCAAAACGAAGTTCTAGGATTGACTCTTCCCTGGTATCAAAAAAATAAATCAAAAATTGATCCCGTGCTTTTGCGCAAGAAATGCTACGTCTTTTTTATTATAACAAGAATTAATAATATTTTCAATTATAGGCTTATGATGTAAAATAAATCATTTATAAACACCTGTCAAAAGAAACTGTGCGAAAATGCCAACACAGCTTCTTCACCGGCTTCTAAAGAAATCTTAATCCTTTTTTGCTTATAAACAACATCAGTTTGAATTTTATGTTTGGCCTTAATAATACACTTTGTCAATTCACAGTCCTGCCAATGAAGAGATATCTCTGCACCACCGCGAACACATAAGCCCTTTATACTTCCATTCTTCCATACTTTGGGCAAAGCAGGCAGCAAAACAATTCGCTGTTCGGTACTCTGTACCAGCATTTCTGCTATAGCAGCCGTACCGCCAAAGTTACCGTCTATTTGAAAAGGAGGATGATTGCAGAACATATTCGGTAATGTTGATTTTGAGATTAACTGTTCCAAATTTTTATAAGCCTCCTCACCATCCCATAGTTTGGCATAAAGATTAATAATCCAGGCTCGACTCCAGCCTGTATGCCCCCCTCCATGTGCTAGTCTTAGTTCAAGGGTTCGTCTTGCTGCCTCTGCCAATTCAGGAGTGCCATCCACTGTTATCTGAGTCGATGGATGAAGTCCATATAAATGGGATATATGCCTGTGTCCCGGCTCAGCTTCATCATAATCTTCTGTCCATTCCATAATATTTCCCCGTGATCCGATCCGTGTCGGTTCCAATTTCTTCACTGTCTCTTCAATATCCCGATTCATTTGATCACAAACTCTCAATATTTCTGCTGCCTTTATACATTGACTGAATAAATCTCTGAGTATTTGGTTGTCCATGGTAGCACCTATGGTAACTGACCCCTGTACTCCATTCGGAAGAATATAAGTGTTTTCCGGCGATACCGAAGGACAAGTCTTTAGATAACCTTTATCTTCAATTAAAAAATCAAGGAAAAACAAGACCGCTTCTCGCATAATCGGAAATGCCTCTTTTAAGAAATCCTTATCCTGAGTGTACTCATAATGCATCCATAGATGGGTACATAGCCAGGCCGCACCCATAACCCAGTAAGAGGCCGGAATCCAATGGTCCTGAACCGCTGTATCTCCCCATATATCGGTATTGTGATGGGCAACAAATCCGCGGCAATTATACATAGTCCTTGCTGTTTTTTGCCCGTTTGGCACCATCCTTTTAATCAAATCAAACAGAGGTTTATGGCACTCCGACAGGTTACACACTTCTGCCGGCCAATAATTCATCTGAGTATTTATATTAATGGTATATTTTGAATCCCAGGCCGGATTCATGTCTTTATTCCACACACCCTGTAAATTGGCAGGAAGACTTCCCTCTCTGCTGCATGAAATAAGAAGATAGCGTCCGAAATCAAAGTATAATTTTGCCAAACCTTTATCAACTTCTCCTTCTTTCGCTTTCTTCAACCGTTCTTCAGTGGTAAGCTCCTCATATTTTTCTGTTCCGTTAAGTTCAAAACTTACTCTGTTATATAAGCTCATGTAATCTTCTACATGACGTTTTCTCAGGTCATCATAGGATCGATTTGCTGCATCATTTAAAATCTTTTTCAATTGCTCTTTTAGATTTTGAAAACGGAAAGTAGTCCCTGCCGTAAACAATAAAGTAACTGCGTCTGCATCATTAACGATAAGGTGCTCCCCAACCACATCGCAGCTTCCTCCCTCTGCCACAGCCTTTAGCATCATGACAAAATCAAGTCCTCCCTTGCCTAAGTTACCGTCTAGCATAACGGCATCTTGTCCGACTTTTATAACCCTATCATAAAATCTTTCCCTTGTAAGCAGAGCAGAAAAGGAAATCTTTTTATCTCCATCAGATGTAATGCGCATAACCAAAACATCATCTGCTGCCGATAAAAACGTTTCTCTTTTATAAGTATTTTCCGCTACTTTTACTTTCACAGTATGAATTGCATCATCAAGAGACAAGCATCGTATATAGCCGCTTTTATCTCCTTCCATACCTTTGAATCTTATCGTCAGGTCTCCTAGAGATTGATACGGCCTCTGGCTCTGAGGAATTCCCGATAAAGCATATACCATAAGCTCCTCTGCTTCAGGAATCTGTCCTTTTATAATTAATTCCCTTATCTTAGGCAGATTTTTTAAAGCATCGGGATTGTTTCTATCGACAAAAGCCCCATACCAGACACTATCTTCGTTTAGTTGAATGTGCTCAGTTTCTATTGAGCCAAATATCATGGCACCCATGCGCCCGTTCCCGATAGGCAGTGCCTCTTCCCAACAGCCTGCCGGCTTAGTATACCATAACTTGCTCATAGACCTCTTCCCTTCCACTCATAGTCAAATAAGAGAAAAAGCAAATCATCTACGTATAAACTATGTAAATTCTTGCTTATTCTTTAAATATATTTTCACATATAGGTCATAACTTTCTATACGATAAACAAAGGGATGAAATACCCAACTCATCCCTTTTTCTTCTATAAACCATCTATTTACCCATCATCTGTATTCTTTCATATATTCACCATGAGCTAAAATCATCTCATCACACATTTTAACAATATCATCAATGGACAATTCAGCTGCCGTATGAGGATCCAAAATAGCTGCCTGATATATAGCCTCCCTTCTCTTTGTACAAGCTGCTTCTATGGTCAGCAGATGAACATTTATATTTGTCATATTCATGGCCGCCAGTTGAACGGGTAACTTTCCTACATGGCACGGCGAAATCCCATTGCCGTCTACCAGACAGGGAACTTCAACACAAGCATCATAGGGCAGATTTTCAATCAATCCGGTATTTAAAACATTTCCGCCAATTTTAAAAGGCTTATTGGTAATTATGGCTTCCATAATATATGATGCATATTCATTGGTTCTTTCATGGGTTATTTTCCCATCCCGCAGAATATTGTTTTTCTCGTTCTCCCATCCTTCAATCTGGCTGATACATCTTCTGGGATACTCATCTAACGGAATATTGTATTTTTCAATTAATTCCGGGTACTTTGATTTTATAAAAAACGGATTGTATTCGGCATTATGCTCACTGGATTCGGTGCAGTAATAACCGAAATACTTGATGTATTCATATCGAACCATATCATTATGCTTTTCGTTGCTGTTCTTTAAGAGGGCACGTCTTCTAATCTCAGGATATAAATCTTTTCCCTCTTTATCCCTTATATCTAAGAGCCATGCCATATGATTAATACCGGCAATAAAATCACTGCGTCCATCCAGTTTGTCCTCCATACCAAGGTCTTTAAGCAGATAGTATGAACAGATTTGAACGCTGTGGCATAAACCGACGGTACGTATTTTTGTATACCTTTGCATATAACCGGTCAAGATGGACATGGGATTAGTGTAGTTAAGAAAAAGAGCCTTGGGACAAACCTCTTCCATATCTCTTGCAATATCTCTCATAACAGGGATTGTTCTAAGGCCGCGCATAATTCCCCCGATTCCCAAAGTATCGCCTATGGTCTGTCTCAAACCGTATTTCTTTGGAATTTCAAAGTCTATAATAGTACAGGGATCATATCCGCCAACCTGAATTGCATTGATTACAAAATCCGAATCTCTTAAAGCATCTTTTCTTTGTTTTTCACCTAAATATGTATAAATCTTGGCTCTGGAGGAATTAACGTTTTTGTTGATAGCCTTGAGAATAATTTCCGACTCCTCAAGTCGCTTAGGGTCTATATCATATAGGGCAATTTCTGCATCTTTAAGACATGGCGTACACATACAGTCACCAAGCACATTTCTTGCAAACACCGTACTCCCAGCACCTAAAAACGCTATTTTAACCATTATATTCCATCTCCTTATTTAATATAACGCAGGACTATATTGCTCTCAAATTACCGTCAGTTCCGATAGATCCCTGCGAAAACCATGTTCATTATTTTTCTACCCTTGCTGTTTTATTCAATGCTGATAATTTCTCAATATAAATTTATTAATTACCCATTATCATTATTATATTTTAATATTGGGCATGAAACAATGATAAAAATGGTATATTAATTTATCTCTATCGCAATTCAGTTTTTATATCATATTGAAAGGACAAAAGAATTTTGAAACTTGAAAAATATCAGAATTTTCGAACACAGGCAACCTAAGGTCACCGTGTTCTTGCCGAAAGACATGAAAATATCGCTGATTGGATTCTTTCCCTAAAATTATAGAATATCCGAACAATTAAAAGTATTATAAACTTTAATTGCTTAAGTATGTATCTATATCTATCTGAACAGTTTCTCTAAGCTTTCCTATCTCATCATAAGTAACTACTATATTCTTTCCGATTTCCTTTGCATAATACAATGCTTTATCGGCACAATTTATAGCCTCTTTTATATCTTTAGAATGAGTCGGATACTGGGCTATCCCACAACTTACAGTAACCTTGCACTTTGTATTTTCATCTCCTATATTAAAGTTTTGCTTCTCAAGCTGGCTTCTGATTCTATCCCCTATCCCCTTTACAGTTGATATATCCAAATCACTGATAAGCAATATAAACTCCTCTCCTCCGTAACGGAAGGGAATATCAGTTTTTCGAATATTTTGCATGACTATTTCACCAAATATGGATAGAAGTTTATCTCCCCACATATGGCCGTATGTATCGTTGAACTTCTTAAAATTATCAATGTCAAACATCAAAATGTTGAGAGGCTTTCCGGTATAGTCGGAATAAAGTGCTTCTTCTTCAAGCTTTTGATCAAAGTAATGCCTGTTTGCCAGGCCGGTAAGTTTATCGGTTCTTGCTAGCTTAAACTCCCTTTTGTGCATTTCATCATACTTTTTGACTTCGGTAATGAGCAATGAAATTCCATAGGCAGTAATAAGCATGAATAAATTTCTGCTTATCAGTTTCCAATAGTGGAATTCATTTAATCTGCTCCTTTCAGCCCCTAAGGTAAATAAGGAATACATGGAAATGGTGAAGATGGTTATATTTACGATACTTGCTATATCCCTGCTCATACCGTAATAGGCAATTATAAAAAACAGCACTATGAAAATATCCGACTCAATTCCTCCAAGGATATATGAAATAAAGCAAACCAACAGAACATCCGTATAGAAAACAAAACCAACATCTTTTTTAATTTTTTCGGGTTTTTTAAAGGCAATTAGAAGAGATATAATCGAATTGTACAATATGGTCAGCAATAATGTCAGATACACAAAATTTTTGGAAACAGGAAATTCTGAATCAAATAAAAATGCAGGAATAGTAAATACAAGTATAGTCCATCTGAAATACAGCATATTTCGCTTAAACTTAAGCAACTTCTGCTTCTTTTCCTTTATAGACTCATTTATGATTTCATTAACCATAGCTCCCATATTCCTTTTTCATTATTTTTTATTGCTTTTTTCCTTGCACATGTTTTTACTATATTTCTTACCTTTACAGCCCAATCCAGGAAATAATCAAACTATTGTTTTGCTTTTTTTTATTTATCGGTATATTAATAGAAATTAATAAGACATTTTTACACCTCCCACTACAAAAAAATATTATACTAAAAAAAGCGCAGGTGTATTTTTACATATTTAATTTACAATATTTCCCGGAAATTGCAAAAGTTTTTATTGAAGATTTTTACTGTTTTTAGGTGTTTCTTTGTTCCAATAAAGTACCAGGGTTATGCCGAAAATAATTAGTATTGTACCCATAACAAAACCGGAAGTTATCCTTTCACCTAAAATAACCATCGAAAATATTGACGCCAAAACTGGCTTTAAGAAAAATACAAGGGAACCTTTACCGGCACCGGTTTGTGCCAATCCCATAAAATATGTGAGATATGCAATACCTGTTACAAACAAAGACAAATATAATATCTGAAAAGATACTGAATAGTCAAACTTTATAACCGGAACTTTAAATATTATCAAAAACGGCAGCAATGTTAAACTTCCGAGCAAAAAGGAATAGGAATTCATTTTAAGACTGCCTATTTTCTTAGACACTTTTCCACCCAAAACGGTATACAAGCCATATAGCAATGCTGACAATAAAGCCAGCACCGGGCTTTTTAAGTTGACATGGTCAATTTTAATTCCATCGAGCGATATCAAAATCACACCCAAAACCCCAAACAACAGTCCAAAAATCTTGTTTAAATTGATTTTTTCGCCAGTAATAAATGCTGCAAAAAATGTTACAAAAATAGGATTGCTGCTAAATATCACTGCTGCAATTGAGGCTTTAGAATCCGGCATGTTCAGACTAAGTTGAAGCAGATTCATACTTAAAACTACATTAATTATTCCCACTATCATTACTTTTCCAAGATCTTTGGATTCTATCGAGATATCGCCTTTGGCTAATAGTACAATAAAAAGTAAAATACCGCCGATAAAAAATCTTAAGAAATTGACTTGAAATGGGTTAACTCTATTTACTAAAGTCTTGCTTACAACTTCATAGGTACTGAAAAAAATGATAGTAATTAAAATATATAAATAACCTAATTTGCCTGGCTTCAAAATGCTTATCCTTTCCAGTTTTTACTTACAACAATATTATATTGTATTGTTTTAAATTTTACATAGGCCTATTTTCCTATGTTCGATCCTATTAAATTAAGCCTACAAATTTAAGTCTCCGTATTCATTAACATAAAACTACAAAAATTGTATAATAATATTGTACAATAATATTATAGTAATCCATTGGTCAAATGTCAAAGGCAAGGTGGTATTTTTATGGATGTTATTTGTTGCGAACAATGCGGTAAACTATTTAATTCAATGGGTTTCTTCAGACTATGTCCCGTTTGCACCGAAAGAGATGAAAAAGATTTTTCCATGATAAAAGAATACCTTTCGGAACATCCCCTTGCAAAGATTTTCGATGTTGCTAATGACTTAAGCATTCCTATAAAACAGATTAAACGCTATCTTAAAGAAAGCAGACTTGAAATAATTGAGCAAAATAATAGATTTCTTTTATGCGAAGATTGCGGCAAACCTATCAGAACAGGAAGATACTGTGATGAATGCTATAGAAAACATCATCGATATTTAAATACATATTATGTTGGCAATACAAGCAAAAAATATCCTTCCAGAATAAACTTTACTTCAAATAACAAAGAAACAATAGCTTCCCCCCGATAAAATACCCCGATAACATAGATAACCTGCATTAAAGCTATAAAAGAATAGCTTTAATACAGGTTATCTATGTTTATGACTCTTTTTATAAAAATAAAATATTGTTACTTCATAAATTGATTTAAAATGCTATATTTCCTTTCGATACAGTTTTTCATAAATTTTGCGATAATTATTAACTTTTTTTACGTAATTTTCAGTTTCCTTAAAAGGTATCCTTTCCAACGATTTTCCAGAGCTGCTATATTGTTTGTCTTTCAGCCATTTTTGTACATTACCTATTCCTCCGTTATAAGCGGCTAAAACAAGATCATTGTTGATTTCTCCACTGCATTTATAAATTTCATTTCTCAGGTTTCTTAAATACCAGCATCCTATTTTAATGTTTATTTCAGGGTCATACAAAGATTCTACTTTAAATCCCTCAATGCCCATCTTTTCAGCTGCCCAAATGCCCGTATCGTCAATTATCTGCATCAAGCCCCTCGCATTTTTATGAGATGTTGCATTCGGATTAAAATTACTCTCGGCCTTTATTACCGAAAACACCAAAAGCGGGTCTAAATCGTTTTCTCTTGCATATTTTATAACCAAATTTTTATATCTTAAAGGAAACATGCTTTTCCCGATACTGTCGAGCAAAAATAAAATTGCTGCAAAAGCAATAATAACTACTATTACATTCTTTAAACTTCTTATTCTCAGCATTCCTAATACCTGCCTCATCAATGTTGCTATAGTTTTTTACACTACTTATTTTCAGTCTTTTAAAATTTACACACATCAGCTCTTATTAACACAAATTATATTATATGGAACTAATAAAAAAATATTTTTCAACCTGCAGTCTCAATTCCTCAATAGAACCATTATTGACTATTACTCTGTCAGAAATACTCAAGTAAAATTCATCACTTAACTGGGAATTAATTCTGTCCTCTACTTCATTGTATGTCAGACCGCTTCGTTCCATAACTCTTTTTATTCTAACTTCTTTGTCCGCAATAACAGTCCAAATCTCATCTACTACATCAGTAAATCCATGCTCTATGGGAATTGGTGCATCAACAACGACTGTTTCGTCTTCTTTTATTTTTTTTATCTCTTCAATAATCTTTTCTGCAATATAATTATGAGTTATCCTGTTTAACGCTTCCAGCTTCTTTTTATCTTTAAACACTATGCCGGAAAGCTTCTTTCTGTCTAAATTTCCTTCCGAATCCAAAACAGCCTCACCGAAATAGTTTACTATTTCCTCCAGTGCTTTCTGTCCCTTTTGCACTATTTGCCTTGCCAACACATCGGCATCAATAACCTGTGCTCCAAAAGAGGCAAGGATTTTAGATACCGTACTTTTACCGCTTCCAATTCCTCCGGTTACTCCAATTATTCTCATTATAACTCCATCCTATTCCTATCACTTAGTGATATATCATTTATGATAGTTACAAGAGGTATACATCAAAATACGCATTTAATTACATTAAAATTCAAAACAGCTTGAGAATCTTAACTAAATTTAAGCTATTTTGTCTCATACCAATTAGAACCTGATTTTACTTCCACACTTAAAGGAACACTCAATTTAACTGCATTTTCCATGCTCTCTTTCAAAATGGTTGTCACTTCTTCCACTTCACTAACATGCGCTTCAATAATGAGTTCGTCGTGAACCTGCAGAATCAGCCTTGATTTAAGTTTTCTTGCCTTTAGCTCTTTATATACTTTAACCATTGCAATTTTGATAATATCGGCAGCACTTCCTTGAATAGGTGTATTCATAGCTATTCTTTCGCCAAAAGACCTGATATTGAAATTGCTGGATTTAAGCTCGGGCAAATATCTTCTCCTGCCAAACAATGTAGTGACAAAGCCAAATTCCTTTCCCTGAACTACAATGTCATGCATATACTTTTTTACATTGGCATACTTCTCAAGATACCCGTCAATATACGCCCTAGCCTCTTTTCTTGTTATGCCAAGGTCTTTTGAAAGACTGAAATCTCCAATTCCATATACTATTCCAAAGTTTACCGCCTTTGCTTTGGACCTCAACAGAGGAGTCACTTCGTTAATTGGCACTCCAAATACCTTTGAAGCCGTTGAAGCATGAATATCTTCATTTTTATTGAAGGCTTCAATCATGTTGACATCGCCGGTTATATGCGCCAATACTCTGAGCTCTATCTGGGAGTAGTCGGCATCCACCAACCTGTAATTTTCATCACTTGATACAAAAGCCTTCCTTATATTCCTTCCCATTTCAAGTTTAATGGGAATATTCTGAAGATTAGGCTCTGTACTGCTTATTCTGCCCGTTACAGTAACAGTCTGGTTAAAACTGGAATGAATTTTCCCGGTAACAGGATTTATAACCGACATCAAGCCATCAATATAAGTAGACTTCAATTTTATCAACTGACGATACTCAAGGATTTTAGGTATAATTTCATGCTTGTCGGCAAGCTCCTCCAAAACCTCTGCATCGGTGGAATATCCTGTCTTAGTCTTTTTTATAACAGGCAGTTCCAGTTTTTCAAACAGTATTACACCCAATTGTTTGGTAGAGTTAATATTAAACTCTTCCCCAGCAAGTTCGTATATTTTCACGGTAAGTTCCTGGATTTTTTCATCCAACTGCCTTGAGATGGACATAAGTTCATTAACATTGACCTTAAACCCGTAATATTCCATATCTGCAAGAACCTCAACCAATGGTAGCTCAATTTCATAGTAAAGTTTTATCTGATCGTTTTCTCCAAGTTTTTCTTCAATTTTGTTCTTGCATTTAAATATTACTTCCGGATACAGGCCTGCAACATTTTTAAGTTCTTCCTCATCCATAGCATCAAAAGGCATAAAATTCCTACCCTTGCCCGCCATCTCTTCTACCGACTTTACACTTAAGCCCAGATAATCGTTTGCCAATTCCGAGATGGTATAAGTGTCGCGGGAAGGATTTATGATATATGCCCCTATCATGGTGTCAAAGGCAATTCCGTTTAACTCAATCCCTCTGTTCTTTAAATATACAATAAAATTCTTCAGATCATGTCCGTATTTCTTGATGTCGGAATCTTCAAAAATACTTTTGAATTCTTCTAAAAATTCCTTCTCATTATAATCTTCATTAAATGCCAGATAATACGAGTTTCCCTCTTTAGCTGATATAGAAATACCCGAAAGTTTGTTTGTAAACTTATCAACTTTATCTATCAAATAATAAAAGGACATCTCTTTTTCTTCGAAAATCTCGTTTTTTAATTCCAAAATTCCTTGTTTGTCTTTAATTCTCTTTATATTAACTTTAAAAGATTCCTGATTCTGACTGTCTTTCAATCCGAATTTTTCAATAAAACTTTTAAACTCCAAACGCTTAAAAAGTTCATAAAGTCTTGGTTTATCAAACTCTACTCTTGCAAGTTCGTCAATATTGCACAAAAAGGGCATGTTCCTTTCAATTCTGGCCAGTTCCTTGCTCATAAAAGCCTGTTCCTTATAGGTTATAAGCTTCTCTTTAAGCGCTTTTTTTGTAATATTGTCAACATTCTCATACAAATTTTCGATGGTGCCGTAATTTTGAATAAGATCTAAAGCAGTCTTTTCACCTATTCCCGGAACACCGGGTATATTGTCGGATGTATCTCCCATCAGAGCTTTGACATCAATAAACTGAACAGGCTCAATTTTATATTTTCCATGTATTGTCTCAAGATTATACTCTTCTGTCTCGGTTTTACCACCCTTAGTTTTAGGTATCTTAATCCTTATATCCTTGTCTGCAAGCTGTAGTGCATCTCTGTCACCGGTAATGATTATTACCTCCATACCTTTTTGCTGTGCACACAAGGATATGGACCCAAGTATGTCGTCAGCTTCATAGCCTTCCATCTCAAGTCTTTTTATACGCATTGCATCAAGTACTTCCTTGATAACCGGCACCTGAACCCTCAATTCATCAGGCATTCCCTTTCTATTTGCCTTGTAACCGTCAAATTGCTTATGTCTGAATGTAGGTGCCTTCAAATCGAAAGCAACACAGATGTACTGTGGATTCTCCTCTTCAATATACTTATTCATTATGTTTATAAATCCATAAACAGCATTAGTATACAATCCATCCGATGTTGCCAAAAGATTAGGGCCTTGCAGACCATAAAAAGCCCTGTTCAATATACTATTTCCATCAATAACCATTAATTTTTTCTTATTCATTGGCATCCTCTCATATCACAAGTTCATTACTAATATTTCTCAATATCCGATTTTTATCCATTATTTTCAACGTTTCCGTTAAGTAACAAAGTTATATTTTCACCTTCAAAATATCTATTATCAGAATCATCGGCGGGAATACAAATTTCCATTTCATAGTCCTCAGATTTTAAAATGGCATAGCCGTTCTCGATTCTGTCAACAACCGCTTTGATTTCCATCAGTACCATCACCTTTTTATGTATAATTATTATTCAGTGCATACAAAACCATTTTACACAAAAACAAAACAGCAGTAAACTGCTGTTTTGGATATTTTTTAATATATTTCTGTAGCTAACTCCAACAATAAAAGATTAATACCGTACCTGTTCAAAAAAACATAATTTCAAATTCTTTTACAGTGCAATTTATATGTTTTCCATCTATCAATTATCCACTATAGTGATATTGACTCTTATTTTACTGCTTGAGTTTATACTATTCAACTGATTAAGTATATTTTCTTTTTCCTGCATAAGAGATTTATATTCATCGGTATTGGTCTTCTTACTGTTTTCAAGCTCGATAATCCGGCCTTCCACATCTTTGAGTCTTTTGTTTAATTCCTCTTCATTATTGACAATATAATACTTGCCTTTATATTTATCCTTAATCTCTTTTATAAATTTGTCATAATTTAATTTATCCATACTATAGCTTACAACATAATCTGCCTTATTAGTCAAGGTAAACTCCGGATTTCCTCCAACTAATAAATCTTTTGCCATATTTGAACCAGAGGCATTGGTATCATCCTCTTTAATTTTTGTACCGAATTTACCGGCAATCTCATTTATCTTCAATATATCCGTTTCAAAATCACTGGAATATGCAGTCAAACCAATAACAGGCACCTCCAGTTCTTCCCCGAATTGCATAGCCAGCGAGTAAGTGCCGTCACTGGTTTCAGTACCATCACTAAACTTAAACATAACCGTTTCATCCGGTGCATTTTTCTGGTCAGCAGTTGATGTCGCACCTGAAGCAGCCGAAACATTTTTATCAGATTCTACATTAAATTTATTCTCATTACTATTATTTTGAGAATCTGTCTCATCGGAATTATATAATTCCGCGCTACGTACTATCTCTTCACTCATTTCATACGTATACATCTGGGTCTCATCTGCGGCTTCAATACTTAAAACATCATCCTTTTCTTTATCAAATGCTTTTATGTCAGTATTATAAACCACATCACCGGTAGGTTCGATTTCTGTTCCCGATGAATTGGTATTTTTAGTAGTTATTCCTTTATACATAAATCCACGTACTGCAAATATTAATATAAAAATTGCAGCAACGGAAGCTACCGTTCTCATTAAACTGTTTCTCATATATATAATTTTCTTGTTTTCATTCATATTCTTTTGTTCTAACTTTAACTTTTCATGCAAAACTTCATTAAAATCTTCCGGCAATTCAACTTCATCCAGTTCATTGCACATTTTTATTATTTCACGCAGCTGTTCAAGCTCTGTTTTACATGAACTGCACAATTCAATATGTTTTTCGACAGCTTTAGCTGTTGCATCGTCCAACTCATTGTCAATATATAATGATAATAATTCTAAAATTTCTTCGCAATTTTTCACTTTTATCCCCTCCTTGTACAATTAATATTGTATTAAATCAGTGACCGAAGCCACTGTTCGACCCATTAAAATTCATTGTTAACATAACACTTCAAACTTCATTCTTTTCTAAACATCAAGCACATCATCCGGCTTCACATCTTAGCCATTTTGCCAGCAACTGTTGGCCTGAACCTTGACAATCATGTATAATATCTTCCGGACTTGGAAGGTGAGTGTTTCACCTCCTGGGACGGACCTTAGCGGGCCGATTACCCGTAAGAAAGAGTATTTATCCATTCCGGTAAGTCTACATGATTTGGCTGGTTGAGGCCAGCTCTTTGGCTGGTTCCTCGTGTCACATGCAAGGTTGTTTGCTTACATGGGAAGGAATGGAGGCTTTTAAGTCCATTAATCTTAAAAAGGAGGCATTTTAATGAATTTCAGACCCATTGCAGGAATTGATGTGGGTAAGTTCTTCAGTGAAATGGCGATTCTTTCTCCTACCAATGAAGTGGTTGCCCGCATGAAGATTCACCATGATTCCAATACCGACGTTGAAAGAGCCGTTGAATTGCTTAATAAAACGGAAAAAGATTTTGCTTCAAGGCCTTTCATAGTCATGGAATCCACCGGGCACTATCACAAAATCCTTTTCCATTCACTTTGTAAAGCTGGATTTGAGGTTTCGGTAACAAACCCCATCCAAACTGATTCTATCAAAAATATTGGAATCAGAAAAGTGAAAAATGATAAAGTGGATGCCCGGAAAATTGCCCTACTCTATAGATTTCAGGAACTTAAGTCAACCAACATCCCCAATGAGGATATTGAGTGCCTAAGGAGCCTATGTCGCCAGTACTACAAACTGAGTGATGAGCTTACCGCCTACAAAAACAGGCTTACCGGTATTGTTGACCAACTCATGCTTAACTTCAAGGATGTCTTCTCCAATATATTTTCAAAGGCTGCTATGGCTGTCCTGGAGGAGTATCCTACTCCTGCCCATATTCTTAAGGCTGACAGGAACAAGCTGATTTCACTGATTCAGAAGAAATCCCGCAAAAGTCTCAAATGGTCAACTGCCAAGTATGAGCTTCTGGTCTCCAAGGCCAGAGATTTTGCACCTCTGAGCATTCATAATGCCTCAAATGTTATTATGCTGGGCGTATATATCTCCATGATCAAAACCTTGGAAGAAAGCCTGGAGAAAGTCCTTAAGTCCATTCGTCTACTGATTGCTGAAGATATGGCGAAGGATATGCCCATGCTGGCATTGACGCTTGAACTTTTGCAGAGCCTGCCAGGTATAGGCCTTCTCTCTGCTGCTACTATTCTTGCGGAGATTGGAGACTTTTCAGCCTTTAAAAAGCCAGGCAAGCTGGTTGCTTATTTCGGCGTTGACCCCTCTGTCATGCAGTCCGGAGAGTTTACCGGCACACGGAACAAGATGTCTAAGAGAGGTTCAAGGCTGCTTCGCAGGGTGCTTTTCACAATTGCTCTTGCTAATATCCGTACCAAGCGGGATAAGACAGCTTGCAACCCTGTGCTGCTGGAGTTCTACCAACAAAAATGCCAGAGTAAGCCTAAGAAAGTAGCTTTGGGAGCTGTTATGCGCAAGCTTGTTTGTATCATCTTTGCTGTCCTAAGGGATAGGAAACCTTACCAGTTACGCAGCCCCCAGGAACACGCTCAAATGCTTGCAGCAAAGCATACAGCAGCTTGATAGTACTGTACTTGATGTTCAGTTTTCAAAGAGCAACTTGCTATTTTAGACCAGCTATTTTATGTCTACCTCACCTAGGTGGTCTTGTTGTCATGCGTTTCATTAACGTCAGGAGCCTAAAAAAATTTCTCAAAATTTTTATTATAAACTCTTGACTTTAATTAGCTGGTCTTTCTATATCATTTGACGAATTCATCATCAAAAAGTTCCTTCTTTGCCTGAAGAATTTTTTTTAGTGCCTGCCTGGCTCTATTTATCCTTGATTTTACCGTACCTTCGGGACAATTAACAATTTTTGAAATTTCATCATAGCTAAATCCCTGAATATCCCTGAGTATAATCATACTTTTATAATCGTCGGGCAATTGCTGAATGGATTCATTAACAATGCTCTTGACTTCGTTACTCTCGGCTTCCATATCCGGGGTGGGAGCATTATCAGGCATTTGCCGCTTTACATCCCCATCATTCAATTCAATATCCTGATCCAAAGATACTATCGTTCTATTTTTTCTCTTACGCAATTCATCGAGACAGACGTTTGCTGTAATTCTGTAAATCCATGTTGAAAACGATGAATCGCCCTTGAAATTTTTTATAGACCTGAAAGCTTTGATAAAAACCTCTTGAGCTAATTCATTTGCATCATCATAGTTACCTACCATTCTGAAGGCTATATTAAATACTTTTTTCTGACAGCCAATTATAAGTTGTTCAAAAGCTTCCAGATCTCCCGATTTTGCCCTTTCTACCAAATCCTTTTCATTGCTGATACTCATGCCGGCAGTCTCACCCCCTGCGCTTTTATATGTAAATTTTCATCTTTAAATTTTTTATCTAAAAAAACTCTTAGTCAAATTCCTTTTAACTATTACTTTTCTGTTTGAAAAAGCTGAATATTCCCCTTTGAAGGATGCATTTTACAAATATAGGCTTGAAGTCTTTGCACAGCGGAGCAACCAGCCTTAAGCACCCTCTTCAAATTAGAAAAAAACTCCCTTTTCCTTCCTCAATACAGAAATTATCACAAATGAGTCAAGTCTCCCTATATTACAATAATTTCAATGCCAAAATTAATTTTTTCCGGGACTTTAACCAAACCAGATTTGCACATTATGTATTCAAATGATATTATACCTTTTTTTCGTTCTCTTTGAAACTGCTAATGAAAATAAGTCATAAAATTTTAACATTCAGTCAAAAGTGAATATATAATTTTATGACTTTTATAGGAATCTGAAAAGTCATCCCGTTATTTTATTAAATGAGAGGTAAATCCAAATTCGACCAGTTTATCAAAAGCCCTCCACACGTCCTGCGGAATATCCTGATATACCTGAAATCCTTTTTCTGCGTATATTTTTATGCGCTGTAAATCTCCGACCATTATACTTATTACTTCCTCACGGGTAATCTCACCGTCACAATAGGTATTCAAATACTCTTCAAAACCAATTTGAGGAGAAGTTACCATTATCTTTTTTACATCCCATAGTTTTTTGATGGTGGCATAACTTCTTCTTTCCATATAAGGTTTATGAACTGCAATAATAGAATTGACTTCTAATCCCCTATTATTTATCAAATCCCTTGAAAAAATTACATTTTCACCGGTATTTGAAGCCTTTGTTTCCAGTAGCACCTTATCCTCGGGTACACCCATACTTAATACAATCTCTGCAAACTTCTCAGCTTCTGTCTTGTTCCAGAGTTTTTTGGTAATTTTCCCAAATCCCCCGGATATAACCATAAAAGGAGCCAAACCCATAAGACAAAGCTCAGCTCCTCTTTTGGCAACACGAGTGTCATGGCTTCCCAAAACCAATATACAGTCAGCATAAGCCAACTCATGATTCATATGATGATAGTCCCAAATAATTTTTGCATAGTGTTCTACTTCTTTGTTCATATATTCTCCCTATGAAAATAACGCTTCAACAAACTCATCGGCGTTAAATCTCTG
The DNA here is from genome assembly GCF_000237085.1 of Acetivibrio clariflavus DSM 19732. GTDB lineage: Bacteria > Bacillota > Clostridia > Acetivibrionales > Acetivibrionaceae > Acetivibrio > Acetivibrio clariflavus. Next base: position 3,065,906 of record NC_016627.1, read on the forward strand.
CAAGTCATCAATCTTTTCCCCGACTCCAATCAGCTTAACAGGGATATTAAGCTCTGAAGAAATGGCAATTACAATACCGCCTTTAGCTGTACCGTCCAGTTTTGTCAGAACAATACCCGACACCGGAGATACTTCTTTAAAAGTTTTAGCCTGAACAATGGCGTTTTGCCCTGTAGTTGCATCTAAGACCAAAAGCACTTCTTTCGATGCTTCCGGCAACTCTCTGTCAATTATACGGAATATCTTTTTCAATTCATCCATTAAATTCTTTTTATTATGAAGTCTTCCCGCTGTGTCACATATCAATACATCGCTTTTTCTTGCTTTTACTGCCTGTATAGCATCAAATACAACGGCAGCAGGGTCTGAGCCTTCAGAATGCTTTATCAGCTCTACCCCAACTCTATTAGCCCATATTTCCAATTGATCTATAGCGGCTGCTCTAAAAGTATCGGCTGCAGCCATTACAACTTTTTTACCCTTTTGCTTAAGCTGGTTCGCAATTTTTCCAATGGAAGTAGTCTTTCCGACACCATTGACCCCCACTACAACAATAACGCTGGGTGAAGCTTCCACATTTAATTCGGTACTGCCTATTGAAAGCAGTTCCTTTAATTCATCCTTAAGTAATTCCTTGACTTTTAAAGGATCGGTAATCTTGTTCTCTTTCACCTTTTTCTTAAGATCTTCAATAATCCTAAGAGTTGCTTCAGTACCTACATCCGAGGTGATAAGAATTTCTTCCAGTTCGTCAAACAACTCTTCGTCAATTTTCCCGAAGGAAACCAAAACCTGGTCTATTCTCTCGGTTATCGCATTTTTAGTTTTCTTAAGTCCCTCTTTCAGCTTATCAAAAAAACCCATAATTTATATCCTCCATTCAAAATTTCAACTAAAATGATTTTATATAAAATTTCTCATTTATCTTTTTCAACGGCAAATTCCATTAATAAGCCAGTGCCAAAGGCAATTTTTCTTTAACTTTCTAGCTAACCTTTTCGCCCAATTTCAATGACACTACCTTTGAAACACCATGTTCCTGCATGGTAACCCCATAAAGCGTATCACACACTTCCATTGTACCCTTTCTATGGGTAATAACCGCAAATTGCGTCAAGTGCGAATGCTTTTTCAGATACTGTGCAAACTTGTTAACATTGGCATCATCCAATGCTGCTTCAATCTCATCAAGCACACAGAAAGGAGTCGGGTTAAGTCTTAATATAGCAAATAAAAGAGCAATAGCGGTAAATGCCTTTTCTCCTCCAGAAAGCAGCATGAGATTCTGAAGCTTTTTGCCCGGAGGCTGTACTTCAATTTCAATTCCACTCTCTAATACATTTTCCTTGTCCAAAAGAATCAGTTCGGCATGACCTCCGTCAAAAAGCTCTCGAAATACCATATTGAAATTGTCATTTATAAGTTTAAACTGTTCTAAAAATTGGCGTTTCATAATTGATGTCATTTCGTCTATAACCTTTCGGAGCTTTTCCTCAGCCTGTTCCATATCGTTTCTCTGAGCTGTCATAAACTCAAACCGCTCTTTTGTCTTTATATAGTCATCAATTGCTGCTACGTTTACAGGTCCTAACTCCTTTATTTCGTTCCTTATCTCGTTAATCTGTTTTTGAGCCTGAGCAATGCTTCCAATATCCTTTTTAAAGACTAAAGCATTTGTATAGGTGAGTTCGTACTCATCCCACATCCTGTTTTGAATTGCTTCCATCTCTGACTCTATCTTTGCTTTTTTTACTTCTATGCGGTTGTGTTCTTCCTGAAGCAAAAGTATATTTTTGTTAATTTCAGCTATTTTATTCAATATATCTTGCGTTTCTTTTTCGAGTTCTTTCCTCTCTTCAACTATCCTATCTATTTCAAGAGTCTTACCCAGTTTTTCTTCTTCATAACCTTTTATCAAAAGCTTCAAGCCTTCATTTTTTTCATTTAACGATTTGACCTCTTCGAAATTTTTATTCTTTTCCAATCGTTTTCTTTCAATGCTTTTTGTAAGACTTTCCCGCTCAGAAGCAATCCTTTCAATTGCTTCATTGACTCCGGCAATACTGTCCAATATTGAATTGACCGAAATCTTGTAATCGGTAATATCTCTATGCAAAGCATCACGTGCAGACTGGCCTTCTTTATGTTTTTCCTGATATTCGGCCACAATCCTCTTAGCTTCTGCAATTTCATTCTCAATCTGATTCAACTCTTCCAAATATTTCGAAAGCTCCTGCTCGGTATTTTGTACCTGTCTTGACAGCTGTTCCTTCTCCTGCCTGAGCATCTCTATTCTAGCAATAATCCTCTTGATATTATCCTCAATCTGAGCCAAATGACTTTCATCCCTGATTACAATAAGTTCATTGTTTTTTAAACTGTCTTCTTCTATTGAAATATCGTTTATAACTGTTCCGAGTTCCCGGTTCAGTTCATTTATGCTCTCTTCCAAAGCTGTTTCTTCAGCTTTAAGCCGCACCAAGGCTTCTTCCAGTTCTTGTACTTCCCTGTTTCTGCTTAATATCCCCGATTCTCTATGCTCTTTGCTACCTCCTGACATAGATCCGGTAGTACTTAGGATATCCCCTTCAAGGGTAACGATTCTAAAGCTGTACCCGAACTTGCGAGCCATTTTAATACCCGAATCGAGATTGTCAACAATAACAACTTTACCTAAAAAACTCAGTATTATACCTTTATATTCGGGATTATAGGAAATCAAGTCGGAAGCAACACCGATAAAACCTTCCTGATTCCTTATATCTCTTAAAATATTGTCATCAAATGTCTTTCCGTTCACTGAAGAAATAGGCAGGAAAGTTGCTCTTCCCAGTCGGTTGTTTTTCAAATATTCAATTGCCCTTTTGGCATCTTCCTCCGTTGAAGTAACAATGTTTTGCAGTGCCCCTCCAAGAGTCATTTCTATTGCAGTCTCATATTTGCTTTCAACCTTGATCAGCTGTGCCAAAGCCCCATGAATGCCTTTCCCCAATTGCGGTGAATTCTGGCATGCCTGTAAAAGCAGTTTAACGCTCTTACTATATCCCTCAAGGTTTCTTTCCATATCTTTAAGCATTTTTTGTCTTGAGGTCTTAAACTGTATGTCCGATTTTACAGCATTCTGCTTCTTCCTCTCTGCCTCAAGGGCTTGTGCCAACTCCGCCTTTTTCCTGTTTAAAGTTTCCAATTTATCTTTTATACCTTTGATCAAATTTTTAGTCTTTGAAATGCTGTCACAAAGGTCTTCTTTTTTCATCGTCTCTCTGTCTTTTTCCAAAGCCAGTTGCCTAACTTCTTCATCAATACTCAGTTTTCTCTTATTTATAACCTCAATATGGTTTTTAACATTGTTAATCTGGGTCTTTTTATCCGACTGTAAATCCAATTTATCCATTATGTCGGACTTCAAATTTTCAATGTGCCGTTCATGTTCGTTTAATGTAGATAATAAATCCTGAAGCTTTTTTTCGGCTTCCTCTAACTTACCGTTGTATTCGGCAAGCCTTTCATTCAAATACTTTATTTTTTCGTTCTTAGCAGTTTCTTCCTCCGAAATATCAGAAAGCTTCTTTTCTATCTCTTCTATTTCGCCATCAAGCCTTGAAATATTAGAGGAAAGATTGTTCTTTCTCTCGTCATTAAGCTTGATTTCCGAATTGCACTTCTCCAGACTGTTTTCAATATTGTAAAACTCCTGTTTTGAGTTATCAAGCTTTATCTCCAGCTCTTTCAGCAATGAAAGTTTCTTTTGATTAAGCAAAGTAATATCTTCAAGCTTTTTATTCTCATTTTCAATATCTTCTTTGATAGAAATGTAACTTTCCTCAAATTCCTTTATTTTTTCCTTGTACTTAGAAATATTTTCTATATAAACATTTATCTCCAACTCTTTCAAGGTATCCCTAAGATTAAGATATCTTTTGGCAACATCCGATTGCTGTTTTAGCGGTTCTAGCTGTGTTTCCAACTCATTAATAATATCATTGATTCTTAGAAGATTTTGCTTTGTAAGTTCAAGTTTTTTTTCAGCTTCTATCTTTCTAACCTTATACTTCATAATTCCTGAAGCTTCTTCAAAAAGAGCTCTTCTCTCTTCCGATTTTGAACTTAATATTTCGTCAACTCTTCCCTGTCCTATGATAGAGTATCCGTCCTTACCTATACCCGTATCCAATAAAAGCTCATTGACATCTTTTAAGCGGCAGGGGCTTTTATTAATGAAATATTCACTTTCTCCGGAACGGTATACTCTTCTGGTTATAGTAACTTCACTATAATCAATAGGTAAAGCGTGATCTTCGTTGTCAATTGTAAGGGATACTTCCGCAAACCCCAGCTGTTTCCTGTGTTCGGTACCGGCAAAGATAACATCCTCCATCTTGCCTCCTCTTAAAGTTTTAGCACTCTGCTCGCCTAAAACCCATCGGATGGCATCGGATATATTACTCTTACCGCTTCCGTTTGGACCTACAACGGCTGTAATTCCCGAATTGAACTCTATAGTTATTCTGTCGGCAAACGACTTAAATCCCTGCATCTCAAGCCTTTTTAAGTACATCGGAACACCCCGGAATCTATAATTATTCAAACAAATTTCTTATTAATTTTAACATATTTAATTAATTTATCAATAGTATGAAAAGTCAAAGAAGCCATATTAGGCCCATCCCAATAATTATAAAAATGCCTAATCTTGAGATGGGATTATTAGCTTCAAAGTGTCTTTATCTGTTTTTATAGTTATTGGAATATTTTGCGGCAGTCAGAATTGCCTCTAACATGCTTATATGACTTGCTCTTCCTGTTCCGGCAATATCAAAGGCCGTTCCGTGGTCAACCGATGTTCTTAAAAAAGGAAGTCCTATAGTTATAGATATTGTCCTTTCAAAATCCAGAGTTTTGGTGGCAATATGTCCCTGGTCATGATAAAGGGACAATACGGCATCATACTTTCCTTTATAGGCCAGATAAAATACAGAATCAGCACCAATGGGTCCTTCAACCTTATAGCCCATTTTAGTTGCTTCCTCAACTGCTTTCTCAATTTCTCTTTCTTCGTCTCCGAACAGGCCATTTTCACCGCAATGGGGATTAAGGCCTGCCACCGCAACGGTACCATCGGTTAAACCTAACATTCTCAATGCTTTTGACGACCTTATGATATAGTCTAAAACTCTTTCTTTTGTAACCATATCACAAGCTTTTCGCAGTGATACATGCCGGCTCAAAAAGAAAACCCTTAAATTCCCCACCTCAAACATGGTCAGGGGGTCATAGGTCCCTGTAAGACCTGCGAAAATCTCTGTATGCCCGACATAATCAACTCCTGCAGCTTTCAGCGACTCCTTGTTAATGGGAGTAGTAGCAACAGCATTAATTTTCCCCACCAAAGCCAAATCAATTGATTTTTTTATATAACTGTATGCCGCTTTTCCGGCCAAAGCTTGAACTTTACCGTATTCAATCTCACCGGTATTCACTGTTTCATCATCTATCAGATATAAGGTATCCGGACTTGGATTTCCATCAAATATATCACTCAATATAGTTAGTTCCGTTTTCAATCCGCACACGGACAAAGCTTTTAAAATTGAATCTTTACTTCCTATAACCACAGGATTGCATACCTCATATATCTTTTTTTCCTTTAAGGCTTTAACTACAATTTCAGGGCCTATCCCTGCAGGATCTCCCATGGGTATTCCAATAATTGGTTTACTCACCTATATTTCCTCCTATGGCTCTCTTTATATCTTTCTTTTTAACTTTCGCAGCAATAGTTCATCCTAAAACCAATCAATTTGAATTTGCCGATAGTATCGTTATAAAATATTTTTATCAATAATAATCCCTTATTAATAATTTTTCATCCTAAAGTTACTGTAAAAATTCAACTGTTTATTTAAATTCGACTTAGTCTATACTTATCTCCAAATTCACATTAAAATTAGGTTTTAAAAAACCATCATTGTCATCAATGTTGATTTCTACAAGGATTGTAGTCTCTCCATTTTTTTCTTTAGCTATATTTGAAATATATGTAACTTTACCGCTATATTCTTTAGACTTATCTGCCTGAGGAACTATTTTAACTTTTGAGTCAATTTTTACATCTTTTATAAACTCCTCAGGAACATCGGCTTCTACTATTACTGAGTCCAAATCAACTATACTTAACACCTTTTTTGTCGTATTTATATTTTCGCCCTTAACATAATTTATATCATAAACTATAGCCTTCTCGATATCGGATATTATCGTATTGTCCTTTATGTAGCTTTTGTCGATCTTTCTCTTCATTAACTCAATTTTACTCTCAAGGCTTTTAATCTTATCTTGGCAAGTGGCTTTTGCATTCTCGTAACCATCCATTTTTACGGAATTTTGATTAATTGTGAGTTCCAAATTCTCAATTTCCTTCTGAAGATTATATTTAGTCTTCTCAAGCGCTGTCTCTATATCATTTACAGACTTTCTGCTCTTCTCAGCATTTCTCTCGTACATCTCCAACTGCTCTTTTGACACTGTTCCCGCTTTAAAAAGTTCCTGCTGAGTCTTCAGATCTTTTAAAGAATCGTCATATGCTTTCCTGGCATTTTCCAAATCACTCATCAATAGTTTCAAATCCGGATGATTGTTATTTTTTAAGTAGTCCTGCAATTCCTTTAAATCCTTTTTTAATTTTTCCAATATCAGTTGACTGTTTTTCATCTCCAATTGATTGTTCTCAATCTCAAGTTTTAATGAATTTATTTCTGCTTCAGTTGAATTCATTTGACTTTTAAATTCGTCGTAATTCATTACCAAAAGCACATCACCTTTATTGACCTTCTGTCCGTCTTTAACCGGTATATCTTCAACAAAAGCGGGAAAATCCAGATAAATATCCTTTACATCCTTAGCTTTTACAATTCCAAAAGTATCTACTGTTACAGGTCTTTCAACAACATCCCCGGATGATACAGTGGAGTTTTCCTTTTTTTCACTGCAACCGGATATGAAAAGCAATGATGCAATCAATATCAATCCCATTATCTTTCTCATATTTCCTCAACTCTCCCATCTCTTACATGTATTATTCTGTTGCCGTATTCTGCTGCTTCCTTAGAATGAGTAACTTGTATTATTGTCTTTCCCTTTTCCTCGTTTATCCTCTTTAAAAGCAGCATGATTTCCGTTCCCGATTTACTGTCCAGGTTACCGATAGGTTCATCGGCCAAAATAACATCCGGCTCGTTTATTAACGCTCTGGCAATAGCTACCCTTTGCTGCTGTCCACCGGATAATTCTCTGGGCGTATGGTGGCGTCTATCGGACAGGCCGACAATCTCAAGAAGCCCATCCAATTTTTTTCTGTAATCTTTAATTCTTTTACCGTCTAAAAGAACAGGAAGCATAATATTTTCCTCTACATTTAAATTCGGTATAAGATTATAAAACTGGAATACAAATCCAATTTCTCTTCTTCTCATAATACTTTCTTCTTTGTCTTTCATGACAGCCAATTCTTTTCCTTTAATTTTTACACTGCCGGAAGTGGGCTTATCCAATCCTCCAATTAAATATAAAAGCGTACTTTTACCCGAACCGGACGGCCCCATAATGGAGACAAATTCACCACTCTGAATGGATAGATTAATGCCTTTCAGCACTTCAACATCTACAGTTCCAAGTTTATATGTTTTATAAAGATTTGTTATCTCAACTACTGCATTCAAAATCGATTATCCCCCCCGTACCAAAATTTATAAAGGATTACTCATATTTTATAGCCTCAATGATATTCAGTTTTGATGTCTTCATCGCTGGTGCAACAGACGCCAAAACAGTAATTATTATACCTACAATAAAATAAATGAATAAATAATATCCGTTAATTTTTATTTCTATCGGCTGATTAATGGATTTCATTACATAGGGCATATCGGTTACCATTATAATTCCCGTAGCAACACCCATAATTCCTCCAATAATTCCGCCGCATAGAGATTCTAAAAACAACATCTTCAATATCTGTGACTTGCTCATGCCAATAGAGCGAAACATAGCAAAAGATCTCTTTCTCTCCAAAAAGCTCACAATAAGATTGTTAAATATACCCAGTACACCAATAAATAATGTAAATATTGAGAACATGTCCAAAATGGAAAATAATCTCCGATTACCGGATATTTCGGATTCTTTCAGAGCTTCAATTCTGCTGATTGTGGTTTTACGACTTATTAATTTTTCCCTTAAAGTTTTTTCAACCTCAACAGGATCTTTATAGGTTTTAATATATATTCTGCTGTAATACCTTGCCTGAAGGTCTGATTTAAGATATCTTTCGGATACCAATGCACAATTTCCGCTAAATATCCTTGTGTTATAGAACCCGATGATTTTAAATGTTCTGCTTACATTTCCCAGTTTTAAAGTTATTTCATCACCCTTTTTTACCCCCAAAGCATCTTTTAGCAAATTTGTAATCAGTATATTTCTTCCCTCATCAAGCCTGTCGATTTGTTTTTGCCTATCCCCTTCAATATCCATATCCCAATAATCAAGGTACTTGTTTTTATCAACTCCCTGAACGGCTCTGATTTTATAATTTAATCCTTCAACATCAACACTATAAGTCTCATATATACTGTACACATCTTTAACACCGTCAACTCGGCGAAGCAATTGTTCAAAATTTTTATCCGCTCTATTATCTTCCAACATAATATCGTAAAGCCTTGTCTTATAGTGGTCGACTATCTCTCGCACAACATCATGACTTACCGTATTCATGGTAAGTAAACTTGAAAGACCTATTGCCAGCAATGAAATATTGTTTAAAACACTTTTGTTGTCTTTTAAGTTTTTAGCTGCCAGTATACCTATATTTCCGAAAAGGACAACAAACAGTCTTTCAAAAATTTTAACAAACAATGAAACTACATAAGGAATAATCAACACCACTGCCAAAACGAGAATAATTGCAAGAATTATGTTAGTAATAAGAGCCAAATTTTTCGGAGTAATACGCGGCCCAACAACGGTAAGAATCAACATAGGAATAGCTATAAATAAATACCACTTCCTCGATCTGGGTTTTTTCTCAATATCATTTAAAACAATAGCCCTCAAAGGTATTTTTGAAACTCTGATTATAGGCAAAAGTGTACTTAGTAAAGTAATTAAGATTGCAAAAATAAATGCACTTATAATATGCTGCAGGGTAAACGGTAAAACAACAGTAGAATTGGGCAATAATATTAACTTCATCAGGTATAAAACGCCTATCCCCAGTATTATGCCGGTTATTCCACCTATTGTTCCGTACACTAAGCTTTCGGCAATAAGAATAAAATCGGTGGCTTTTCTTGTAGCCCCAATACTTCTAAAAGTTCCTATTACCTGCAGCCGCTCTAAGGTAATAACTTTAAAGGATGAATATATAATAAACATGGTGGTACACATTATTATTACAACTATCAGTGTAAAAGGTGTACTTATTGCATCTAAAGCCTGTTTTATCTCTTGCTCGGTAAAGGGTTCACTTACATAATATTGCTTATATGCCTTTGACAATTCTTTTATCAAGGCATTCTTTTTTGATATATCCTTAAGTTTTAAATAAATGGCAGAAACTCTCAGGTCTGCGTTAAAAAAGGAGGCTAACGTACTTTTTGGAACAATGGCGCTAATTATTTCCCTCTGCTGAAAAAAACCTTCATTTTCCGCAATACCGGATATAATAAAATTCCGCTTAATTCCGTCTATCTCAAGCTCAATACTGTCTCCTAAATTTAAGTTAAACCTTTGCGCTGTATCTGAATTTACTATAATCTTTTTTCCGCTGAACGGATAAAGGTTGCGTGTTTGGACATATGTAATCGGATTGAGTTTATCCTGATCCTCCAAATTTATTCCTCTTAAGTCAAACCTGACAAACTCATCCTCTTTAGACTTAAATACCGCATTTGTCCCAAGGGTACCAACAATATGTTCAAACTCGTCCTTATACTCTTCTGTCCCTTTAGTATAAAGCAGCCATGAAGGCGAATCCTCATCAGCACTGATAATTATATCACAATCTCCATAATAGCTTTTCATGCTGTTTATGGATTCATTCAGCATTGTATCCATCAATGCTCTTGATGAAAGGAATAAAGCAGTGGAAATAGTTATTGAAAATACTATAAGGAAAGTTCTGAATTTTTTCTCTTTTATATTGGTAATTATAAATTTTACAATGATGCCCAATATTACACCCCCTGATGAACGCAAACAAATTTAATTATAAAATAATTAAAATAGTTCTATAAATTTGCTGATTCTGTATTCACACTTATTTTTTTATTTTCCGTAATCATAAAATTCAATAACAATTTGATTATCATACCGATACAGCCAATCAATACCGGATAAAACGCAAAGTCTATATCAAAAATAAATCCGTACAATTTGCTTCCAATTACTCCTCCTATTGCAATTAGCATCTCAAGCAAAGCATAAAACCTTCCTAAATATTCCGACATGACTTTTTTTTGAACAAAAGAAGTATAAAATACCCCATACGTGGCAAAGGAAAAGTAAAACAAAAATCCTATTATTGATAAATATATAATCATTCCTAAAGTGCTTGTAGTTATAAAGTTAAAAAATCCTATAATATTTAAAGCAAAAAGTATTGATATTGATCCTAACATACCATACATTGTAATATTTAATGCTTTTAAGTCATTAAATCTTTTATTTAAGATTGGAACAGAAATAAAAGTAAGAAATGTTCCTATAGTACATATTGTTTGAATGGTACCAAAATTTATATCATTTCCTTTAAATATAGTTTTTACTAGATAAGGAAATCCTATACTAAATATTGGTATTATCAACATATGTGTCAGCATTGCATTTAAACTGATACTGAGTACCTCTTTGTCTTTATATAACCTGAATCCATCTGCAATACTGGTAAATATTTTCCTTTCATTTTTATCCTGTTTAGGTTTTATTTTAATAGATAAAATTATAAGTCCCATAACAATAAAACTTATTCCATCTACTAAACAAATTGCCTTAAGTCCAAAAAAAGTATATACATACGCTGCTGCAATCGGAGCCATAACATTACAAATCTGATCAAATATAGAATTCATCAAGTTTCCATGCACCAAATCTTTTTCTTCCAATATTGACGGTATTACAGTCATAGCAGCAGGTTGATAAAAACTAGTACAAATTCCAAAAATAAAAGATACTATATATATTTCCACTAAATTTGCTTTATTGAATAATAAATAAATAAAAGCAGCAATCATTATTGCCCCACGGAGCATATTATTGAGTATTAAGATAAATTTCCTATTAATTCTATCAATAATTGGTCCTGTTATTGGCGATAAAAATATAGTAGGAAGCATTGATATTGCCAAAACGGTTGCAAATTGACTGGCTGACCCTGTTAAACTAAGAACATACAGTGAAAGCCCTACCGCCAAGAAATCATCGCCAATTAATGAAATACCATTACCCAATATAAAAAATAAGAAGTTTCTATTTTTTAACAACCCCAAATTCAATTTAAATCCCCCTTAAAACAATTGTATTATTAATTAAATAATGACTCGTAAAATTAAACCTGCTATGAATATAAATAAACTTAAAACATACTTTTCTTTCTTTATATAAAGTTAACTTTTTTACAGTAGTCAATCATAATTTTTATATGTTCGTCATTTATCTCAGGCCACTCAAATCCCAATTTACTCAGTATTAAGCTGGTTTTATCACATCTTAAAATAATTTCCGTTCTACTCAATTCCTCATCGAAAATTCCCAAGTGCAGAAACATAACTTCAACCATTTTCTTTAAAGTTTTATTTTCATTATTTCTATAAACATCATATAGATAATCCAAATAATCAACCAATTGCATACTTTTTTTGTTATAACCCAGATGTGAAAATACTTCACTAAGGTTGTTAATATTCACCAAATTAGGATTATAAATATGATGTGTATGATTCATAATTCCTAACCTGTTAAATAATAACACAATCGCCTTACTTATGTAATCAATGAAAGAAATCTCCATATTATTATAATGCCAATTTGGTACATAATCTAATTTAATCAGCGAGCGTAATAAGGAATAAACTGCATTTTCCTCTATATTTAATTGAAATACTCCAGTTTTTGAATCACCAACAATATTTCCAATTCTAAATATATTTGCATTTAACCCATTTTCCCTTGCTTTGTAAACCATTTCTTCAGCAAGAAATTTAGTTTGAGCATATACATTGGTTAATTTCTGTCCAAAATCAAAGTCATATTCAGTAAAAAGTACACGTTCCCTTCCTTCAATATTGGCAAATGCAATACCTGTTGTAGATATATGATTAAAATCTTTATCCCGACCTGTTTGGGAAAATTTTAATAATCTTTCTGTACCTTTAACATTTATTTCATAAAATTCACTGTAGATACCATAATGTTTTACTATAGCAGCAGAATGAATTATGCAATCAATTTTTCTTGACAACTTATCATATAATTCTATATCAAGACCAAAACGGTCATATCTCAAGTCTCCGTTTACAATAACTACTCTTTCATTATATTTAGCAATTAAATCTTCATCAAAATAGTAACTAAATTTGCTTTCACATTTCCTTTTTGCTTCTTCATAATCCTTACCCCGTATCAATATATAAATTACTGAATCCGTATTTATCAGCAAATCACGAAGCAAGTAGGAACCGAGGAAGCCTGTTGCACCTGTCAATAAAATATTCTCGTATTTTTTCTTCTTATCTAAATCAATTTCATTGCATTTTGCTAATCTTTGATTATAGCCTTCCGTTTCCGGCAGTTCTTCATTCCTTTGATTCAAGTTATTTAAAAGTAATTCCTTTATTTGCTCAATTCTGAGTTTTACACTGTCATTTTTTAAAGATATATTTTGAGCAAGGCTATATATAGTAGGATGTTCAAAAATATTATTCATACTGACATCGTATTTATCTCTGAGCTTTGCCAATACTTCTATAGCATTTATAGAATTACCACCCAATTCAAAAAACGACTCATTTATATTTATCTCTTCCAAACCTAAAACTTCAGCCCAGACACAAGCAATATTTTTTTCAATTTCGCTATATTCTCCACCCTCTTTTCCTTTAAGGATTATTTTCTGCTTCCCTACATTCAAACTAACTTTGTCAAGCCAACATCTGATTCTTTCAAAAGGATAAGTAGGCAGGCTTACTTTAATAATCTTTTCATTTCTGTATAGTTCATCAAAATCTATGTTTGCTCCCTTTACATACAATTTGCATATATCATATAGCAATTCTATATTACTTTCTCCACTTTCTATATACTCTCTAATTTTCGATGATGCCTCCATATTCAATTTCTTTATTCTTTCTATTTCTCCTATATTTTCAACAATGTTTTCACTGTTACTCCTCTCAGTTTCACCAATATAAACTCCCTCAGTGATTTTTACATCTGCATTTAAACTAACATCTAAATTTAATAAATTTTCCAGCTTTTTCTTCAAATCATCAAAATTCTTTATAACCATTGCCAATCTGCAATTATAATGCTCTCTCCCTGTATTTGCAGTATAACAGATTCGCTTTATATCACCCTTTTCGCCCAAATAATCTCTATATTTTTTCACAATATTTTTAAGAACGTTCATATTTTTTGCTGACAACACTAATACCTGCATCTTATCATCTTGCTGCTCCTGCACATAAAGTCTTTGAGGTGCTTCCTCCAAAATCAAATGGCAGTTCGTACCGCTCAAACCGAAAGAACTAACCCCACATCTTCTAACCTTTCCCTCTTCTCTTTTCCATTCCAAAATTTTATCTATTACAAAAACAGGAGAATTTACAAAATCTATATTTCTATTAGGTCTTGAGAAATTTATTGTTGGTGGTATTTCCTCATTCTTTAAAGAAAGAACTGATTTAATTACTCCTGCCAAACCTGCCATATTGTCAAGATGGCCAATATTACTTTTTACAGATCCTATAGCACAAAATTGTTTTGCCGTTGAATATTTACTAAATGCTTTTGAGATACCTTCAATTTCAATCGGGTCTCCAAGTTTTGTCCCAGTTCCGTGAGCTTCTATATAAGAAATTGATTCCGGCTCTATCCCTGCATCTTTCCATGCTCTTATTATTACGTCCATCTGTGCATTGGGATTTGGTGCCGTTATACCAATAGAGCTCCCATCTTGGTTTATTGCACTTCCTTTTATTACAGCATATATATTGTCACCATCATCAATTGCTTTACTTAAACTTTTCAGCATTATTGCCGCAACACCTTCTCCCCAGCCTGTTCCGTCCGAGTTATCGTCAAAGGTATGCGTTCTATTGTCTGAAGATCTTATTCCAATATCTTTAATATTTTTAAACACAACAGGCAGCAGGTTTATTTTTACTCCACCTGCAATAGCCATATCACATTCACCATTTCTAATTGCTTGACATGCTAAATGAATTGCAACCAGCGATGATGAACAAGTCGTATTTATCAACATGGACGGTCCTTTAAGGTCCAATAGATACGAAACCCTACTCGCGATTATTGCAGATATATTTCCCGGTATAGACATAGAATATAGGGAAGGAGCGATATACGAAATTGCCTGTTTGTATGTAAAGTCATCATCATAATATCCTAAATATACACCAGTACGACTTCCTCTAATCCTCTTTCCGCCGTAACCTGCATCCTCTATAGCAGCATATATTGTTTCCAGAAAAAGTCTTTGATGAGGGTCCATAAGACTTGCTTCGTTTGGTGACAATTGAAAGAAATTATAATCAAACTTGTCAATTGATTCTAGATAACCACCTTCTATATAACTTATGTTACTTTCATCCATACCAACAAACTTAATAAAAGAATCAGTATCTCTTTTTCTGCTTTCCGGGAATTCAGTAATGCAGTCTTTTCCGTTCCTAATATTCGTCCAAAACTCATCAAGGCCATTTTCTGCCATCGGAAACTTTCCAGCCATACCTATTATTGCAATTTCCTTTGTTGAAACTTCCTTTATATTCACTTTTTGTTCAGAACAAGCATTAGTTTTACCGCTATTTACGTTTAAAAGCTTTATCGCCATTATATTTCCCCCTAAATGTAATTTTGCAACTCAAATAAAACTAATCAAATTAATAAGAATCTGTAATAATTTCCATCAATTGCAAATACATATTGGTTAATTCCAGTATTTTCTCATTATCCAGCCTACTTTCATCAAACTCACAGCGCATATTAACTCTAGTATCAATTTCTTCAATAGCAAATATAATATCATATGCTTCCAACAAATTTACATTTTCAGTAAATAGTTCTCTACAATATATAAAAGTACTAATATACCCAGGCTTTTTGGCTGGAGCTGATTCAATTAGTTCTTTCAACCTATATATTTTTTTACTACTTAAATTCTTTCTTTCAACTACTAATTTAATGAGCTGTTGAAAGTCAGATACTTCATTTAGATCAATATCTAACTGTATAACTTCATTTGCATTGTCAAACATCACATAGAATGACATTTGAGAGTTTTCTGTTATTTCATAGAATAATTGTATATAGACTGCCAAAATTACATTTCTATAATTAATATTTTCTTTTATGGATATATTCTTTATCTTCTCGAAACTTACTCCATCAATATCAAACTCATATATCAACTTTTTACTTTTCTCATTCTCTTCCTTAAAATATATCTCAGGGAACTCAATAAAATTAAACTGAACATTTTTACTTATTGCTGATTTTTTATCTTTTATAAAATCTGCAAGTTTTGAAATTGTTGGATACGTAAAAAGATCAACAACCGTAACAACCCCAGGATATAATTCCTCAATTTGCGAGTATATTCGTACTAATGAAATCGAATTACCACCTAAATCAAACAAGTTATCATTAATACCTACTTGTTTAACTCCAAGTACTTCACACCATATATTAGCCAATTTTTCTTCAATATCATCCCTTGGAGCTACATATTTGCTTCCCGTATTTATTATGTCCTGTGGTAACGGCAATAAATTTCTATCTACTTTTCCATTAGCATTTAACGGAAATTGTTCAACCATGATAAAATATGACGGGATCATATAATCAGGAAGTATCCTAGATAAAAATTCTCGCATTTCAGATGTTGTCAATTCTTTATCAGATGTATAATATGCGCATAGATAATTGTTATTTTCATCAAGTTTATTTGCGGTAACCACAACATCCTTTATCAAATCATATTTTGCCATTTGAATTTCTATTTCCTCAAGTTCTATCCTGTATCCCCTTATTTTTACTTGATGATCGGCTCTTCCCAAAAATTCTATTTCTCCATTAGGGAGCCATTTGGCAATATCCCCTGTTTTGTACATTAACTCACCATGTACGAAAGGATTGGGGATAAATCTCTCCTTTGTAAGTTCTGGCATATTTAAATATCCCCTTGCCAAACCATCTCCCGATATAAATATTTCTCCTGGTATTCCAATCGGCTGAACACATTTATCTTTGTTTAGTATATAAATCTTACTATTGGCAATTGGTTTACCAATATTAACTGATTCTGGCCCAGAAAGTTCTTTTATAGTTGTCCCAACCGTAGTCTCAGTTGGTCCATAGGAATTATAAATCTTTGCATTTGAATACTTGCAAATTACTTCTAATAGTTCCGGAGGAAATGCTTCACCACCTACAATAAATTCATCCACTACACCCAAAAAGTCCAGTTCTTTCAGTTCTGTAAGAATCTTTAGTCTCGATGGTGTTGTTTGCAGAATATTGATCTTATTTTTTAATATTAATTCTGCCAACAACTTAGGATCCTTTCTTTGCTGTTCATCTGCAATCACTACTTTAAGACCTTTTGACAACGGTAATAATGTTTCATCCACAAAGGCATCAAAGCACATAGTAGTAACTGCCAGTATAGATTTTCCAACGCTAAAATCTATATGTTCCGACATTCCTCTAATATAGTTAACTACACCTCTATGTTCAATCATTACACCTTTAGGCATGCCTGTTGAACCTGATGTATATATTATATAAGCTAAATCCTCAGGTCTGTTAACATTTGCGAGATTTGAGCAATCACCATTATACAGTTCATTATCAGTAATATCAATGACTTCTCCTTCAAATTCAATATCAGCAACAAGCTCGGGCTGTGTTATAAGCAGACTGGTTCCACTATCCTCCAGCATATATTTTATTCTTTCAGAAGGATACTGTGGGTCAAGAGGAACATATGCTCCTCCAGCCTTTAGAATACCAAATACACCAATTAACATTTCCATTGAAGGGTTTAGCATAAGTCCAACCAAACTGTTAGGCTTGACTCCAATTTCCCTCAATTTCCTTGCTAGTTGGTTGGATCTTTCATTTAACTGACTATATGTAAGTGTAGAATTACCAAATACCAGTGCTATATTTTCCAGACTTTTCACCACCTGATTTTCAAACAAGCCATGTATAGTTTCACTTGGATAATCACGCGAGGTGTCATTAAAATCAAATAATATCTTTCTCTTTTCTTCATCAGATATCAAATCCAAATTCCCAATTGTCACTTCAGAGCCTTTTGCTATATTTATTGTCAGGTTCATAAAATGCTCTTTTATGTTTTCAACATCCTTTATATCATATACAGCTGCATTATAAACAAACTTAATTATAAAATCTGTTCCAGGTAAAAAGACTACATTGAAATCATAATTTGTTTGTTCAAAGAATTCAAAATTCTTTATCACGAAACTTTTTGTTCCACTATTGTCCGCATCAAATATAGCTCTTTCCACCGGATAATTCTCAAAAATAAGTATATGATTTATTAAATTGTTCTTTAGAGAAGACTCCGACTGTATTTGAGCAAGTGAATAGTAACTATATTCATCAGCTTTCAAAGCTGATTTCTGCATCTCTACTATCAACTCACTAAAAAGCCTATTTCCATCACACATCACTCTGACAGGAATAGTATTTATAAAAAGCCCTAAAGTGTTCTCGATCCCCCTAATCTCTGATGGGCGTCCCGATACAACTGCACCAAATACAACATCCCCTGTATTATTATATCTCTGGAGCAATATACCCCAAATTGCCTGAAATATAGTATTTATTGTAACTTTACATCTTAATGCAATATCTTTTAGATTTGCTATAATATTTTCATTAATGCTAAATTCTATCTCCTCTTGTTTATATAAAGTCTTTCCAACTGAAATTTTCTTACCGGGAAGTACTGCTGCTTGCTCATACCCATACAAGTAATTTTTCCAAAAAATACGAGCTGCCTCTTTATCCTGCCTTTCTAGCCAATAGATATATTCACTATAGGGATAAACTTTCTTGTTATATGGTAATTTACCTTCTTTAATATCATTATATAGCTCTAAAAATTCTTTTAAAATGACACTAAGACACCAACCATCCATTAATATGTGGTGAAAACTCCAAATAATTTTGTATGACCTATCATTAATTTTTATTAAAGATATTCTAATAAGCCTATCATTTTTGAAGTCAAAACCTTTTGACCTGTCCTTCTGCTTAAATTCCTCTATATACTCTTCTTTTTCTTCTTCAGATAAATTCGTTATTTCCTCAAATGATATTGAAACTGGATACTCTTTTAAAACTACCTGTCTTGGCCTTTTTATCCCATCATATACAATTGTAGTTCTCAAAATGTCATATCTATCAACTAATAAATTGAAACTTTTTTCAAATATATTCTTGTCAAATTCCCCATCAATAGAAAGTACTGCTTGCTCAAAATATACTTGGGAATCCGCATCTAAAAGGCTATGAAATAATATACCTTCCTGCATAGGCGAAAGTGGATATATTTTTTGTATTTCACTATTGACTACCTTTTTAATTTGCTCAAGTTCCCCAATCGATAATAGTACATCACCATAATCACTAGGTGTAAATTCCGGATGTTCTTTCTTAATACAATGGTCAATAATCACAGAAATTGCTTGTTTGTAATATTCCGCCATATTGGAAATAGTTTCTTCCCTATACTCGTCACTGTTATATGTAAATTCTACAAATAACTTTCCATTACTTATAAAACAGTTTACATCAATAGCATGTTTTCTATTATAATCGCCACCAATAGTTTTTCCTACCGATAAATGCGATACCTCAAATTGTCTACCCTCTAAAACATTACTAAATTCACCCAAGTAATTAAAACTAATCTCAGGTTTCAGTTTAAATTTTATTGCGGCTTTATTCTCTTCTTTAGTAAGATATTTGATGATGCCATATCCTATACCTTTATTTGGTATTTTTCTAATTGTGTCCTTTACATACCTAATTATATAAGAAAGGTTGTCCGATTCATGCAAATCTAATACAATAGGATAAAGTGATGTAAACCATCCTACAGTCCTGCTTATATTAGTATCCTCAATAATTTCTTCTCTTCCATGTCCCTCAATATTAATAGCCACTTTATTTATGCCAGTCCATTTTTTTACTGCAAGTCCCAGTGCTGCAATAAGAATATCATTTACTTCAGTATTATACGCTTTATTAACATTTTTCAGTATATTTGCTGTTTCTTCTTCATCAAGAATTAGTCGGATAATATTACTATTCTTAAACCTTCTTTCCTCTATATGGTTATCTTTCGGCAATGGTATAATATCATCCAAATTTTCGAACCTTGACCAGAATTCAATTTCGTTTAAAAGCTTTTTACTGTTTGAATATTCAGAAATTTTTTCGGACCAATTTTTGAATGAATCAGTTTTAAGACCAAGTTTAATTTCCTGTCCCTTAACAGCTTGTTCATAAGCAATCGCTAAATCCTCCAATATTATTCTCCAAGAAACGGCGTCTACCACAAGATGGTGAATTGCTATCAGTAAATGATCCCCATCATATGTTTTAAACAAACATGCACTTACCAATGGGCCATTCCATATGTCAATTCCCGCTTGTACCCTGTTTGCCTCTTCCTCAATTAAATCTTCATATTTATCTCTGCCAATCAAATCTATCTCTTTTAACAAGAATGTTCTTTCAGCCATTCCCCTATTATATTGCTTTATTTGATCCTTTTCTTTTCTAAATATAATCCTCAAAGCATCGTGTTGCTCCACAAGTTTCACAAAAGCCTTTTCAAGTGCATTAAAATCAAACCCGTCTTTTTTGAAAAGCATGAGCGATTGGTTAAAATATGATTCTCCCGTCAACTCATTTTCCAAAAACCACTTTTGAATTGGTGTTAGATTTATATAGCCTTCAACTGTTCCCTGATATATTTCCTTTGTAACTATTTTCACAAGTGGACTTAACTCCTCAATAGTAGGGTAGTTGAACAAATCCTTCATACTCAACTTTAGGTTATCTGCATATAAACGTGAAAGTATTTGCAACCCTTTAATTGAATCGCCACCTAAAGCAAAGAAATTATCCCTAATACCTATTTCTTTTATTTCAAGAACATCTTTCCATATTTTTGCAAGTTTTTCTTCTATTTCATTACGCGGAGCAACAAACTCTACACCGGTATTTATATTTGAATCAGGTCCGGGTAATGCTTTTCTATCAATTTTTCCATTTAGTGTCAAAGGTATTTCCTCAATTTTCACAAAATATGAAGGTACCATATATTCCGGCAAATAATTCAGTAAATATTCTCTTAACTCTATTACTGATGGATTTGAATCCGAAATAATATATGCACAAAGATATTTGTTTCCTGATTTATCTTCTTTGAGCACTACTACAGCATTTTTTATATCATTATAATCTTTCAGTTTTGCTTCAATCTCACCAAGCTCAACCCTGTTACCTCGTATCTTTACCTGGAAATCCTTACGTCCAAGATATTCTATATTTCCATCGGGCATCCACCTTGCAATATCTCCTGTTTTGTATACTCTTTTATTATTTGCAAATGGACAAATTACAAACTTCTCTTCTGTCAAAGAAGGTCTGTTAAGATAACCTCTCGCCAGTCCATCTCCCGCAATAATCAATTCTCCTTCAACACCTACAGGCTGAAGTTTCAAATTATTATCTACTATATATAAATTTATATTATCTATCGGCTTTCCTATAAGAACTTTATTTATATCTGAGTCATTCGAACAATCAAAATATGAAACATCTACTGTGGCTTCAGTGGGACCGTAAAGGTTTGCAAGTTTTGTACCGTTTTGATTATAAAGTAACCTGTTAAATTTTCTTACCTGATGCAAACTCAAAGCCTCTCCGCTTGCAAAAACCTGTCTAAGAGTTTTGATTTCTTCTATACAATTTTTCATTTCAATATATTCTAAAAACATGTCCAACATTGAAGGAACAAAATGTATTATAGTTATTTTATTTTCTCTTATAGCATCAACTATAGTTTCCGGCTCTTTTTCACCACCGGGGATAAGAAAGCAAACACTTGCACCGTTAAACCCCCACCAAAATAATTCCCATACTGAAACATCAAAAGTAAATGGAGTTTTCTGAAGTATTACATCATTTTCACCAATTGGATATTTTTTTTGCATCCAGTTAAGTCTATTTATCACTGAATAATGCTCAATCATTACCCCTTTCGGTTTTCCGGTAGAACCTGAGGTGTACATTACATACGCTAAGTTTTTAGAATCGCTGTAGTCTCCCAGATTATTATTATCCCTGCTATATAACTCTTCATTGTCTAAAACAATAACATTATTTACAAAACTGCATTTATCTATAAAACGCTCCTGCGTAAGTACTATCTCTGTTTTACTGTCTTCAAGCATAAAACTTATTCTATCCAAAGGATAGTCAGGGCTAATTGGCATATAGGCACCGCCTGCTTTTAATATTGCCAAAATACCAATTATCATTTCCACTGAACGCTCAACCATTATCCCTACTATACTTTCAGTAGTCACGCCCTTTTCTCTCAAAACTCTTGCCAAACTATTGGCTCGACCATTGAGCTCTCTATACGTTAATTTATTACTTCCAAATATCACAGCAATTCTGTCAGGTGATTTTATAACCTGTTCTTCAAACTTCCTGTGAATAGTAATGTCCCGCTGATACTCAGACACGGTATTATTAAAATCAATTAAAATTTCTTTCTTTTCAATATCTGTAATAACATCTACTTCTGATAAAGTTATATTAACATTATCTGTAACTTTATCGAGGAAATTAAGCATATGGAGAAATATTTTTTCTACCTGCATTTTATTGTAATATATGGTATTATATCTAATAATAAGATCAATGCCTTCTTCCTTCAGTTTAAAGCAGAAAGCCATATCACTTTTTACCTCATTCAGATACTCTACATCATGAATATTATCCATAAATACTAATGTATCTATTTTATATCCGTCATCAACCATTTCAATACCCATTAATTCCGCAACTTTAGTAAATGGATAATTTTGATGTTTGTCTGCACCAATAACAGTTTCTTTAATAGAAGTCAATAACATTTTGTAATTATATTCCGACTTCAAACAAGACCTTAACACTAACAAGTTTTTTAAATATTTGCCATTACCTTTTTGCTTAAATGCAGGCATTACCACAGTTATATCATCATTTCCGGTATATTTATACAGCAAATACTTGATACTTGAAAGTAGAACCATGAAGACTCCAAATTCTGATTTATTACTTAATGAAATAATTTTGTTAAAGACATTTCCTGATATATTAAAACTTAAAGTATTATATCCCTGTTCTTCTGTCTCACTTTCATACTTTGGAAAAGAGGTAATGGAAATCCCCTTTTCCAGTTTGCTTTGCCAATAATCTCTTTCAATTTGCATATCCTTTGATGAAACAAGTATGTTCTCTGTATATTTATCCAATATCATAGTATTTCCCCCCGTAAAATCAATTAATTTCAGAAACTAAAATTAACTTCTGAATCTATTACACTTTCGAGTTTATTAAAATCTTCTATAAGCGATATATCTCCAATCTTTATATTACTATTGTCTGCTATTTTATTTAAAATCTTTATATAATCTGTAGAAAATCTATTTATTGTCTCTTTTTTAAATAGTTTTGTACAGTATTCTATGTTAAAGAATATTTTTTCCTGAGTCTCGTATGCTTCAATAGAAAGGTCAAATTTTGAAGTATTATTCTTTAGTTCTAAGTTTGTAAGCTTTATATTATCAATATACACTTCCGGTTCACCCACATTTTGCAATACAAATAGAGTATCAAACAATGGATTTCTGCCCGGGTCTCTTTCAATACCTAATTTTTCAACCAGTTCATCAAATTGGTATTCTTGATTATCCATAGCTCTTAAAGTATTTATTTTTACTTCTCGCAAGAATTCTTCAAATGTTTTGTCATACGATGGATAACTCCTTAAAGCCACTGTATTTACAAGCATACCCATCATATTTTCCAAATCCGGGTGTTCTCTTCCTGCCATAGGTGTACCTACAATTATATCTTCGCTTCCTGAATATTTTGATAATAATATATTATAAGCAGAAATCAAAATCATGAAGAGAGTTGTCTCTGTTTTTGCAGCAAGTTCGTCCAGCGAATTTTTTAGCTTTTCATCCACAGTAAAATAAAATTTATCACCTTCAAAGCTTTGAATTTTAGGTCTTTCAAAATCAGTAGGAATATTTAGTACAGGTAATTTACCTTTAAAAACATCTAACCAATATTCTTCCTGTTTCTTTATGATACCTTTATTTCTCAATTCATTTTGCCAAATTGAATAATCCCTATATTGAAGCTTTGGCTCAGGCAAATTTTCTCCAATATACAGCTTCACAAATTCCTCTTTAAACACCCTTCTTGAAACAGCATCAGAAATAATGTGATGTCTGTCAATAATAACCAGGTATTTACCATCACCCAATTTTGCAACTCCCACCCTAAGTAAAGGTGCAGAACTTAAATTGAATGGTCTTACAAAGCTTTTTCTAATATGTTCAGCTATATCTTCTAGTGGCTTTTCATTTACTTCTCTTTCATTTATAGTCAAATGCTCTACATAAAACTCCACATCATTATGTATTTTTTGAACAGGTTCGCCATCCACCAATTCATAAGTAGTTCTAAATATTTCGTGTCTTTTGATCAATTTTTTAATTGTATCTTCAAAACGCTCGATGTCTAAATCTCCTTCGAATAACATTACCTCCGTCAAATTATAATTGGTACTTGTCTCATCAAGCTGGTTCAACAAATACATGCGTTTTTGTGCAGCCGATAATGGATAATACTCTCTCTCTTCACTTTTGCCAATAAAGGCATATTTATTATTACATTCGATTTCTTCCGAATTGCCTTTTAAATATTTTTCATCCATATATTTTGCTAATTCGTAGATAGTCATATAACTTAGTACCTCTGAAATATTAAGCTTCACTCCGGTAGCTTTTGCTATCTGAGTTACTAAATTCATTGCCATTATGGAATCTCCGCCTAGTTCAATAAAGTTATCATTGATATCTATTTGTGTATAACCAAGAGCTTCACTCCATATTTGACCAATCAACTTTTCAGTTTCAGTGTAATCATTGTCACTTCTTCCTCTTAATTCAACGACAGCAGCATCCTTTTTCTTGTTAACTTTATTATCCTTTTCTTTTGAACTCTGAATTCCAATCGCACTCTTAATACGTTCTGAAATTTTAAGCGGGTATTTTTGAAGTAAATAAATCATTTTATCATCATAATTCAGTTCGCCTATGAGAACCCTCTGTACACCTTTATTTAAGACGGTAAACAAAGCATCAATAGCTTTATCAGTATATAAAGCTTTAAAGGCAGTATCGATATTAGTACCGGTGTCATAAGCCATTCCTGTTTCCTTCCATGCAACCCAGTTCACCACCAGGGTTCTTTTTCCTAAGTTCTCTCTATACGCAGCAAAAGAGTCCAAATAAGCGTTCGCAGCTGCATAATCACCTTGTCCCGGAGCAGGTAAAACTGATGCAACTGAAGAGAATAATATCAAGAAGTCCAAATCATCTTTTTCAGTAAGTTTATCTAAAATCCATGTTCCATGTATTTTAGGTGAAAGGACCTCTCTAAATGCCTTTTCTTCTTTTTGCACAACAAAATTATCACCCGGAATACCAGCACTGTGGATTATTCCATTTATTTTTCCAAAATCTTGTCGTAATTTTTCGACAATCACACTAACCTTATCAATATCTTTTACATCAGCACTAAAACAAGTAACTTTTGAGCCTAATTCCTCTATTTCCTTAATAGCAATAATTCTGTTGCACAACTTTTTATCAGTACCGTCATTTAAAATCTCATCCCATTTCTCTCGTTCAGGAATCTTCGAACGACTTATTAATGCAATATTAACCTTGTTTTTTAAAGCAAGGGACTTTGCGACGGCAAGAGCTATACCTCCTAAACCTCCGGTTATTATGTATACTCCTTCACTCTTAATTTCCACTCTTTTATCAGGACAATCTTTAATATCTAAACTATCAAATTTCTGTACATATCTTTTGCCATTACGATATGCAGTCTCATAAAAATCTCCGTTAATTATTAAATCCATAGCAATATTAAAGAGTTCTGTTTGCTCGTCGATATCTATACATCTGCACTTTATCAAAGAAATCTCATTTCTGATAGCTCTGCCCAAACCAAACAGTGCAGCATTCTCAGGTACTATTGTTTCATGGCTGCCTGTTACATCACTAACACAATTGGAAATTAGTGATAGTTCAACTTCTTTTGAAATATTACTTTTCATAATTGCCCTAGTCAAATAATATAAGCTTATTACACCACTTTCAATTTTTTTATCAACACCCTCTATTCCATTTTCACAATTAACTCCTAATGAAAGCATATGCACTATTTGAATTCTACCGTTCCATTCTACATCATTGAGAACCGTAACAAAGTCATCCTCTTTATTTCTTGCAATGTAATTATCATCATCTAATTTTTTATATTCCTCACCTATTGAAACAGTTTTAACCTTTCTGCCATATTCTTTTAATATTTGAGCTAAAATTTCCCCTTTTCCATTTTCATCTTTTAATATAAGTACTGTATCCTGTTCGGGAGTAATCTCTTTTTTCTGTAATTCATCTTCTTCCCAATAAAAGCCGAAGTATAAGTGGTCTTTATCTATCTTTTTTTCATATTCCGGAATTTCAGGCAAATCCAACCAACATCTGGTTCTTTCAAACTGATAAGTAGGCAAGCTTACCTTTCTTACATCTTCATCTTTATAAAGATCATCCCAAACTATATCAGCACCTTCAACATACAACTTGCAAATCTCTTCAAGGATTGATCTGTCAACTTTTCCTTTCTCAATATACTCATTTATTAATTCTTTTGCTTTATCATCGTAAATTTTCTTTTCCTCTTCCGTAAGTTCAAAAGCCTCTCCTACCTGTTGTTTACTTTGAGAAATCTTATGTTCTCCAAAAAACACTTTTCCTCTTTCTAGTTTTTCGATTCCTTCAAGAACTGCGGTCTCTAAACATTCCTTTAATTCATTCACACTTCCCACAACAAAAGCTAAGCGAAAATTATAATGTCCTCTTCCTGTACTTGCTGTGTAACAAATATCACCAATTCTATAGTCAACTCCTGAATTTAAATATTCATAGTATTTTTTTATCTGCTCATTCAATAAATTTTTCCCTTTTGCTGAAAGCGTAAATATAAAAGAACCTGAGTTCACTAAATTCTCTGTGCATATAACCTCCGGAGCTTCTTCCAATACTATATGAGCATTGGTTCCGCTAAAACCGAAAGCACTTATACCTGCCCTTCTTGGATAGTCTTCTTTATCCCATTTTGTCAATTTATCAACTATATAAACAGGTGATTCCTCAAAATTAATCCTGCTATTGGGAAATTCAAAATTTATTGTTGGTGGTATTTGCTTATTTTTCATAGCCAACACTACTTTTATTATTCCTGCTAAACCGGCACATTCAAATAAATGGCCGATGTTTGTTTTTACAGAGCCTATAGCACAAAACTGCTTTTTATCAGTATACTTTCTGAATGCTTTCTGAATACCTTCAATCTCAATGGGATCTCCTATCCTTGTTCCTGTCCCATGAGCTTCAATATATGATATTGTCTTAGGATCAATACCTCCATCTCTCCATGCCTTAACGATTACATCACCCTGGGCAGCAGAATTTGGCGCAGTAATACCCGCTGAAGTTCCATCTTGGTTAACGGCACTACTTTTTATAACAGCATATATATTATCCCTATCTTCTAATGCTTTACTTAATGGTTTAAGTATTATTGCAGCTACACCTTCCCCTAAACCTGCACCATCCGCTCTTTCATCAAAGGCCATTGTCCTCCCTGTGGAAGATTCTATCCCAAGTTTTCTGTTCTCATCATCTATAGGTATAATAACCAATCTTACACCAGCGACAATAGCCATGTCACAATCTCCATTTGACAATCCTTGGCATGCCAAATGTATAGCAGTAAGAGCAGATGAACAAGCTGTATCAATTAAATACGTCGGTCCTTTCAAATCCAAAAGATAAGATATTCTGCTTGGTAAAATAGCCGGCAAAATTCCTGTCATTGATACCTGAATGGATTCCGGCTCCAGTTCATATATCTGTCTTCCATAAGACTCAACATCATTATTAGCATGGCCTACATATACACCGGTCTTGCTGCCAACAAGTTTGCTTCCGCCATATCCTGCATCCTCTATCGCTTTGTATATAATTTCAAGTAGCAAACGCTGATTAGGATCCATCAATGCCGCTTGTTTTGGAGTCATTCGGAAAAATTTATAGTCAAACTTGTCTATTTCATTAAGAAATCCTGCATCATAATATTTTGCATCATTTATTGCCGACTCTCTATGATACAAATATTTTTCTGCATCTTCTCTTCTATTAGTAGGAAATTGGGTTATGCAATCTTTTCCGTTTTTTATGTTCTCCCAATACTCTTCCAAGGTATCTGCCATTGGCATCTTAAGCGCCATGCCAATAATAGCTATATCTTCATTAATTTTTATACTTTCTTTTTTTAGCAAAGTTAATAATTCTATTCCTATTTGCTTATTGATATTTCCTGTATTTATATTCTCAATAATAAATTTTAAAGTCTTTTCCATACTATATATCCCCCTTAAACCTTTTTTAATATCTCCACTACATTATCAACTGACAATTCACCACTTTCCATTTTAGAAAGGGCAGCACTTATTTCTGCTTCAATATCTTTTTCTTTTGGAGCTGCTTCATTTTTTGGATTAAGGCTCTCATTAATATAAGCAGCCAGTTTTGAAATTGTATAGTTTTCGAAAATGTCTGTTATATTTATACTTCCTGAATATATTTTTTTCAGCTCGTTATATACCTGGCTTAAAAGTATAGAATCTGCACCCAATTCGAAAAAGTTATCATTAACATTAATATCCTCGAACCCCAAAACATCCATAAATACCTGCTTAATTATTTTTTCTGTTTCTTTATAGTCTCTTCCGGCATTTAATACTTCTTTAGCTTCTACAGTCAAATTAGTATTATTGCTTTTTATTTTTTTACCGGCATCAATTCTTAGTTTTATTTGCTCGGATATCTTTAAAAAATGTCCGTCAATAAAATTAAGCATCTTACTTCCATAATTCATTTCTCCCACAATTACTCTTTCTATATCCTTATGTAATATACAATCAAACGCTTTTATTGCTGTTTCAGTTTTTATCGCTTTAAACATGGTATCAATATTAACTTTGTTTTTTGCAGCCATTCCGGTATCTTTCCATGCAACCCAGTCAATAACACATGTTTTTTTACCTCGTCTGTTTCTGTTTACTGCGAAGGAATCCATATAGCAATTTGCTGCTGCGTAATCTGCTTGTCCAGGCGCAGTAAACACAGTTGCTATTGATGAAAATAGCACGAAAAAGTCCATATTACACTCTTCAGTAACTTTATCAAGCACCCAAGTTCCATAAATTTTGGAATCAAATATTGTATTTATCTCTTCTTCCTTCTTTTCCAATATGAATCCTTGTCCTGAAACACCTGCACTATGTATTATTCCATTGATTCCACCATACTTGTCTTTTATCTCACTAACAATACTCGTCATAGAATCCATATCAGATACATCCGCGCTATATATTATAACTTCCGATCCATTTGACTCTATAGCTTCAATTGCCTTAATGACTTTATACAACTTTTCATCTTTGCTTTCATTTATATGACTCCACAATTTTCTATCAGGTAACTTTGATCTATTGATCAAAACAAGTTTTACATTATTTTTTGAAGCAATAAATTTTGCAATTTCAAGACCGATTCCACCCAAACCTCCCGTAATAACATAAACACCTTCATTTTTTATTTGGACATTATTTCCTTTTTCTTTTTCAATATCAATAGCTACAAATTCTTGAACATATCTTTTATTTTGACGATAAGCAACATTATACAACTGATTTTTTGCATTAAATTCTTTAATCAAATCATCGTTCTCCAAGCTAGACTCATCAACATCAATATATCTAAACTTTAACAATGGATACTCTCTCGATATCCCTTTAATAAGCCCATACATAACAGCATTTTCAGATATAACATTTTCATCCTCGATTACTGAGTCAGCACATAGAGTTACCAGTACAAAATCTATTGGTTCAGCTATAGTGTTACTGTTTTTTATTGTCTTACACAAATAAAACAAATTATAAAAGTTCCTATTTACTTTTTGCTTTAAATCTTCAACATCATCAATTATAGATTTATCATCCACCGATAACAAATGAATTATCTGATGTATTCTTTCCTTTCCAATATCATCGAACAAGTGCTTAAAATCTGTTTCGCTATTCCTTATAACATATTTTTTTTCTTCAACTTTACTAAACATTTCACCAAATTCTACTTCAATAACATTACTTCGTTCACTTCTCAAAATACTACAAATCCTATCTCCATAACCTTGTTTAGCCTTAAAAATAACGGTTACTTTATCCACTAAATCCAATGAAGTTTGATCCAGAAGTTCTTCCTTCCATTTTAAACCAAAATATATCTCATTTTCCAGGACTTCTTCAATATTATTCTTTTTAGAATTTGCTACCCAGTATCTTTTTTTGCTGAATGGATAAAATGGCAGACTTATCTTTTTCACAGACATATCTTTGAATAATAATTCCCATTCCACATCAGCACCGTCAACATATAGACTGCACACTTCTTCTAAAAGCATCAGATTAGTTCTTCCTGTCTGGACAAATTCCGAAAGTTTTTTATTTGCCATATTGCTAAATCT
Source organism: Acetivibrio clariflavus DSM 19732 (assembly GCF_000237085.1). Taxonomy (GTDB): domain Bacteria; phylum Bacillota; class Clostridia; order Acetivibrionales; family Acetivibrionaceae; genus Acetivibrio; species Acetivibrio clariflavus. Next base: position 3,096,203 of record NC_016627.1, read on the forward strand.
TTTTATCTCTTCCGATGTCATTCCTTTATCGATAGAATTAGCTTTATGCTCCATCAGAATTTTATGTGCATTATAATAAAAACCTTCATGATTGCCACTTTTTAATTCTAAGTCTTTTAATATTTTTATTTTATTCAGAAAATCACTCTTGCTCCTGACAACAAACGCTAGTCTGTGTTCAAAATGACTCCTGCCTGTGTTTACGGTATAGCAAATATTTCGAACATTTATGTTTATGTTTTCTGTAATAAACAAATTATATCTTTTAATCATCTCATAAAGCGCTTCCTGATTTTTAGCCGCTAGTGTAAAAACCAAAGGAAAATCGTTTTCGCAATCATCTCGCACATTTTCATCTAAATATTCTTCAACTACTACATGACAATTGGTTCCACTCAAACCAAAAGAACTCACTCCGGCTCTTCTGGGATATTCACTCCTCTCCCATTTTCTCAAAGTGTCATTTATATAGACCGGCGAGTCAATAAAATTAATAAATGAATTAGGCATATCAAAATTTATTGTAGGAGGAATAACCTGATGTTTTAAGCACAATACCACTTTTATCAGTGAGGCTATTCCCGAAGCTCCAATTAAATGTCCAATATTTGCTTTAACAGAACCAATTCCACAAAACTGTTTTTTGCTTGTAGTTCTTTTAAAAGCATTAGAAATTCCTTTGATCTCTATTGGATCCCCTAGTGAAGTTCCTGTACCATGAGTCTCTATATATTGGATTGTCTCAGGAGTTACTCCGGCTCTTTCCCACGCAGTTATAAGGAGATTTTCCTGTGCAATTGCATTTGGCGCGGTCATTCCATTAGAAGTTCCGTCACTATTGCTTGCACTGCCTTTAATAACTGCATAAATATTATCTTTGTCTTCAATTGCTTTCTTTATGGGTTTGAGAATGAGAACTCCAATACCTTCTCCCCAAACAGTGCCGTTAGCTTCTTTATCAAAAGGCTTTAATTTATAGTCAGGAGATTCCATCATTTCAATTCTATTATCTTCTGACGGAAAGAGACTTAAACTCACGCCTCCGACTATTGCCATTTTGCATTCCTTGTTTTGCAAAGCCTTACAAGCATTATGAACTGCAACTAGAGACGATGAACATGCCGTATCAATAACCATATTAATACTTTTTAAATCAAAAAGATAAGATATTCTACCGGATATTGTCGACGATATCATTCCGGTAAAAGCTACAGGATCAAGTTCATTCATAAAATCTTTATACAAAGGTTCACCCAAATGTGCTTTGCCAATGAAAACTCCTGTATCAGAACCAATTATGTTTTTCCCTGCAATCCCTGCATCTTCCAAAGCCTCCCAAACTGTTTCAAGCATAATCCTATGCGCAGGGTCCATTAGAGTTGCTTCCTTTGGCGTAATATTAAAAAACGCAGCATCAAACTCATCTATCCTGTTCAAATACCCTTGATGTTGATATGGGTCATCATGTTCTTCGGCATTTTTTTTCAGCCTACAGTCTGTGTCTTTACGTCTAATGTCAGGGAAAGCTCGTATGCTTTCCACCCCATTCACCAGATTATTCCAAAACTCTTTTGTATTATCAGCCATCGGAAACCTACAAGCCATACCTATAATAGCAATATCTTCTGTTACGTTATCCGAGTACTTTTGTATATCCATCAACATTGATTTAGCATCACTAACAGACAATTTTTTTTCTGCAACCTGTTGATATATATATCTTTTTACTTTTTCCACTGCTGCTACCCCCAATAATTTCAAGTAATTATAATTCAACCTTCCTATTTGGATATCAAACATATAAATTTTTATCTATTTTCAGTAATTCCTTTAATGTTGATAATTGAATTAATTCAAAAGACTTAAGCTTCCTACAGCAAATATTACTGCACTTAAAGAAGCAGACACCACCGGTAATACCCATAATTTCCGTTTAAAAACTATATAAATATATGGCATTATAATTCCCAACCCCAATACAAACATCCACATATATATACCTGAAAGACGCAAAGTCTGATCTACATAATACGTATAAATAGCTGGCGTAAATAATACAAAATACGGTACTGCGGTAAGTAAAAATGCTATATAGAAACTCCTTATTTTCACTGTTTTCTCCTTATACAGGACAACTACACTTATACCTATAAGACCTAATAATATTGGCCAAGTATATAGATAGCTTGTTCCAAATTCAAAAACAGAATAATATAATGACATACCGATCCAATAAGCAAAAGAACCAAACAACAGCTCGAGCGTACTTATCCTTTTACCCAAAAAATTGTATATTAAGGAAACAATTGCAATTGTCAAAAATGCAAATGATGCTAAAAATATATCCCCAAAATCATTAAATAGAATCTTTTCCAAGTGATTTTTAAATACTCTCTCAGTACTGGATTCTATTATTGTTATAATTTCGAAAGTAAATATAAGACTTATAACAAAACATATTAAACCTTGAACTATGCCTTTTATTGTAAACATATTATTTTTTAAGCCAATCCACACTAGCAAACCAAATAAACCAACTGTCAGTATTGCTAATGGAATAGCCCAGATCTTTGGATAAACAACAATTAATGATCTCATAATATTAAAATATATGGCATCACCCTCATTTCTCATTTCAGCTTCAAGATCCATATTTCCAAAATGCTTTAAAAGACTTACTGCATTCGTGCCGTGATGTTGTATTACTCTTTCATCCAAATTAGTGATAGTATCTTTTTTTGAATGATAGGCATAGAGACCTTTATTGAAAATAAAATTCAATCCCTGCTTATTTATTTCTTTAAAACCATCAAAATCATTCAATCCAAAAGCATCATCCGCTGCCTTAATGGAAGAAGAAAAAGCAATAGGATATGGTGCTGCCTTTGCAAACTCCTTTACTATCCATCTATTATTCTTGCCTGTATTAAACATTAATGAATAACCAGAGCAACCTTTACCATCAAAATTCAAAACAATTTTTATATCATCTATATATGGATATTCCCTTATAAAAGCCTTTGAACCATACAATCCAGTTTCCTCACCATCAGTAAATAGAAAAATTATATTATTTCTAAGCTTCTCAGATGCTTTCAATACTCTTAAACTTTCAAGAAGCACTGCTACTCCCGAACCATTATCGCCTGCTCCCGGAGCACCTGGGACCGTATCATAGTGAGCTGAAATAAGTATGGTATCTTTGCTTTTTCCCTTTCCATCTACTTTAACAAAAATATTTTCCACACTCGGATTTGAACTATGAATTTCCGCTTTAAAACCGAATTCTTTTACTTTTTCTGTGATATAATCCCTAACCCTCGAGTGTTCTTCAGAACCAACAGGATGGGGTTTCACTGCAATATTTTCTAAGTACTCCATTGCTCTTCCGGAAGAAAACTGTGTAAGAGAAATATCAGCTGGTTCCGGGTCTGGGGGTTTTAGTTGATAAAAACCTACAAAAACCGAAAACGAAATAATGCATATAATTATAAAAATATGTACTAATCTTGGTATTTTATGAATTATCAAAACATCGTTCTCCATCAAAGCTTATCAACCCTCTTTAATCAATAATTAAGCCCCATCTTTTTTCATCATTTAATCAAACCTTCAACTTCATCAACGGAAATATCTCCATTAGCTAACTTTTGTAAGATATCTTCTATATTATCTGATCCACTTTCTATAACAGCCGCAACTTCTTTTTCAGATGAAATCTCACTTTTTATTTTGCTTTCAATATATTCTGCCATTTTTGAAATAGAAGAATATGAGAAAATATCTGTAATATCAAGTATTCCTGGATACTCTTTTTCTACTTCCTGTAGTAATCTAGTGGCCAAAATTGAGTCACCACCAAGTTCATAAAAACTATCATAAATATTTATCTCATCAAGACCTAATACTTCTGCCCATATTTTCGACAAATTAACCTCTATCTGGCTATACGATTCTTCACCTTTTCCTTTCAAATTGATTTCAACACTTTTATAAGCTTTAGTATCATCTGAACGCTCCAATCTCAATCTATCGATTTTATTTTCAATGGCTTCACTAAACCGAATCGGCTTTTCTTTTAGTAAACCGATGAAATTAAAATCCAATTCTCCTATGATTACTCTGTCAATATCCTTATTTAAACTATATTCAAAAGCATCTATTGCATGATTCGTATGAATTGCTTTAAAGACTGTATCCGTATTCGTATTAGTATTAAATGCCATACCGGTCTCTTTCCATGCAGGCCAATTAATAGTCAATGTTTTTATTCCTTTTCTTTTACCATATGAACAAAATGAATCAAGGAAAGAGTTCGCTGCTATGTAATCCCCTTGGCCTGGTAAATCAAATAATGAAGCTACAGAGGAAAACATTATAAAGAAGTCCAAGTTATCTTCTTTTGTCAAATCAAATAATACTCTAGTTCCGTGAATTTTTGGTAAAATAACCTCACTAAACTTTTTAACATCTTTATTATATAGAAATCCTTCTCCAGCAACTCCGGCTCCGTGAATAACACCATTGATACGTCCGTAGCGTTGTCGTAGATCATCAGTTAATTCCTTCATGGCGTTGTAATCTGATACATCAACTGCAAAAATCATGACCTTTGACCCTTGTGCTTCTATATCCATAATTGATTTAATTATGTTGATTTGCTTTGTTTCTTTTCCTTCATCAACAATTTTGGTCCATTGGTCTCTGTCGGGGAAATTTGAACGATTAATCAAAGCCAGATTAACTTTTGATTTTGTGCTTAAATACTTGCACACTTCAAGTCCAATCCCCCCTGTGCCACCAGTCACAAGATACACACCCTGCTGTTTAAAATCAACTTTATTTTCCCCAATCTCATCCATATTGATTTGATTAAGCTGTGGAACATATTTTATCCCTTTTCTATAAGCAGCCTTTTCATTTCTATCCCCTGAATAAAGTTCATAAATTATATCCTCATAAGTAATTTCATTATCAACATCAATGCGTTTACAATTCAACTTAAAATATTCATTCTTTATAGCATTAGACAGTCCAAGTAAAGCAGCATTATGAGGTATTATTACTTTTTCTTCACCGGTTATCTCATTTGCAAAACTCGATAGAACTATAATATCTATATCATTTCTCAACTTACCATTAACAAATCCCTTAATCATATAAAACAAACTGTATATACCTTTCTCTATAGCTCTATCCGAACTGGAGAACTCATCATAATCTTCTCCGTTATTAACAGTAAACATATGTAATATTTTCACTAGTTTCCTACAGCTAATCTCGGACACTAGCTTCTGATAACTTTCATAACTATTGTCAACAGTATAACTGTTATCGTTTATTTTCTGAAAACAGTTACCATAATTGACTTCAATAACATCCATTCCTTGCTCTCTCAACTTATAAGCAAGTTTTTCGCCCAATCCCAACTCGTCTTTAAAGATTAAGACACTTCCTTCTATCAATTTATGCTCATCATACTTAACCCTTTGTGGTACCCATTCATACTTATAAAAACAATTTTTCAACTTAAACATCTTACCAAAATCATTAGCCCTTTTTATGCTATAACCTTCTATTTCAGCAAAAACTTCGCCATTTTCGTTCATTAGCGTAATATCAAAAGATAATGTTTCGTTCAATCTATCAGATTCATTGTATTTTTTCACCAAATAACTATATATTCTTTTTGGTGTAGGTCCATAAAGTTTAAAATTTTTATAGGCCAAAGGAAGATATTTTTCGCCAAGAGTAAGACTCACAGCATTCACTGCCATATCCAGTAATGCTGGATGAATATAAAATGAATTTAAGTCCTCACTAAACTTATCAGGTAAACTCAGTTCTGCAAGAGCCATATCCTGACTGCTGCATAATTTGTGATAATTCAACCATCTTGGCCCAAATTCAATAAAACCTTTTGTCAATTCATTCTGGTTAATCTCTTGTATATGTTCTGAACAAGATTGCTTAATCTCTTCAAGATTCCTTTTAAGCACTGTTTTATTTAGTTTGTACACTTTCCCTTGGGCATGTATCTGCCATTCCTCATCTGTATCAATAGCACTTTCATTAATTCGACTTGCTATTGTGAACTCAAGATAGTCGTTTTGACTCTTAATAATGGTATGGACTTTTTTTACTTCTCCTCTTTCCATAACAATCGGATGCACAAAAATTATTTCTTTTATTTCTAAACAACTATTCCGATAGAAACTACTTGCTGCAGCCCGGACTATCTCAATATACGCAGTTCCGGGAAGTACGTGCTTTTCCATAATTCTGTGATCCTGTAACACCCAGTTATCATCAACACTAAGCTCAGTCAGATATATTTTCTGCCCTATAGACTCAATTGCAAGTTCTTTAATTAATGGGTGAATTCCAGAACTCTTCTTATTCACTGACTGATACTTATCAATATTTATCCAACACCTCTTTTTCTCAAAAGGATAAGCAGGCAAGCTAATTCTTCTTAATTCTTTGTCTTTGTAAAAAGCTTTCCAGTCAATGTCAGCTCCCAGAACATATAATCTACATATCTCCTCAAGGTGACTTCTGCTTGTTTTAAAGTCAGCCTCCGCTTCCTGCATAAGTCTCTGAGCTTCAAGAGTATAACTTCTTTTTTGCTCCTCAGTAATCTCATTTGGTTCAAATAAATTCAAATTCTTATTATCAGCTACCACCTTATGGCTACCAAAATAAACATCGTCTAATTTTTCTTTTAATCCGTTCTTTACTAAAGCATCCAGCTTACAAACCAAATCTTCTATACTGTCAACTAATATAGCAAGTCTGAAATTGTTATGATCTCTTCCTATATTTAATGTATAACATACCTCTTCAATATTTACCTTATCATTAGCATTAAGAAACTTTTTAAACTGTAATACCATATTACTTAATACATTCTCACTTTTAGCTGATAGGGTAAATATGTTTAATTTGCTATTTTCTTGATTTCTCTTGATTTCATCTGATTTATACTCTTCTAAAACAACATGACAGTTTGTACCGCTAAAGCCAAAAGAGCTAACGCCACATCTCAAAGGAACATTGCCATTTTCCCAGTCCATTAGCTTATCATTTACAAATACGGGGGATTGAGTGAAATCTATGTTTCTATTTGGCAAATTAAAATTAATACTTGGCGGTATCTGCTTATTTTTAAGAGCTAATACCGACTTAATCAATCCTGCTATGCCAGCCGCCGTATCCATATGACCAATATTTGATTTTACCGAACCGATAGCACAAAACTGCTTTTTATCGGTAAATCTGCTAAAAGCCTTTTGAATACCATCTATCTCTACCGGATCTCCAAGTTTTGTTCCTGTTCCATGTGCTTCAATATAAGTAATGGTCTCAGGGTCTACTCCTGCATCTTCCCACGCATTTACAATCACCTCTGCCTGAGCAAGAGAATTAGGAGCAGTTATACCAGCCGAGCTGCCATCCTGATTAATTGCACTACCTTTAATAATTGCATATATGTTATCTCTGTCTTCTAATGCTTTTTCCAACGGTTTTAAGATAACTGCTGCCACACCTTCTCCCCAACCGGTTCCGTCAGAATTATCATCAAAAGGTCTTGCTCTGCAATCAGTTGACTCAATACCTATTCCGCCTTGTCCTTTCTTTTGCAGTGGTAGGAGATTAATTTTAACTCCTCCGGCTATTGCCATATCACACTCGCCATTTTTGATGGCCTGACATGCCATATGGACAGCCACAAGCGAAGAAGAACATGCTGTATCGACAGTTACAGTAGGCCCTTTCAAATCAAGCAAATATGCTATCCTCCCAGGTATAATTGAAGGCAAGTTTCCAACTATAAAATTAGATACTAGAATAGGATCACTTTCAGATATAATCCGGTCATAATCAAAAGTTCCCTTTGAAAAACCTACAAATACGCCGGTTTTACTTCCCGATAATCCTCCGTTTCCATAACCGGAATCCTCTATTGCATTCCATACGGTTTGCAAAAACATTCTCTGATTTGGATCCATATAACTTGCTTCTTTTGGTGAAAGCCTGAAGAAGGAATAATCAAACTTGTCTACTTCATCAAGATATCCACCCTCAGCAAAAGACATATTTTTCTCTAAGCCAAGCAACTTTACATATGCTAGTGCATCAGCCTTTCTATTATCAGGATATTCCCTTATACAATCCTTTCCCGATTTTATATTGTTCCAAAATTCATCTACCGACTTTGCCATCGGAAAATTTAATGCCATGCCTATAATTGCAATATCTTTTCCCTTTTCCGAAGTCTTTTGATTATTATTTGACATAGACCCCGAATTTTTTTCTGAGCCTGCAATAAATTTAGCCAATTGTGCAATGCTCGGATAAGCAAAAAAGTCAGCAACTGTTAACTTTACAGGTAAAATTCCATCCAATTTTTCATGAACTTTAGTCAATAATATAGAATCCGCTCCAAGCTCAAAAAAGTTATCATATATATTTATTTCTTTAAATCCCAAAACATCTTTGAATACCTGTCCAATAATCTGCTCTATTTCCGAATAATCATGGCATTCTCTTCCTTTCAATGCCACTTTGTTTTTGCTTTTCGTAAAATCTGTATCTCCTGCAAATTTCACTCCTTTATCAGCTAAAAGCATGTTTTTAACTTTATTTGATAACTTTAATGGCATATTTACAATTTGATCCGGTATCAAAGAATTGCACTTCAATTCTCCAATAAGTACTCTTGGTATATCTTTTTTTAATATTTTGTTGAATGCTTCAACTGCTTTATCAATTGTCAAAAATTCAAAAAACTTATTCTCTTCAAGTCTATTTTCATGTGCCATCCCGGTTTCTTTCCATGCTACCCAATTTATTGTCAGCGCTTTTTTTCCGTTCTTATTTCTATAGTATGAAAAAGAGTCCAAATAAGAGTTTGCTGCAACATAATCGCATTGCCCCTGTTCACCGGCCAGCGACAAAGCAGACGAAAACATCACAAAGAAATCCAAAGAATCTTTCTCAGTCAATTTATCCAAATTCCATGTTCCCTTAACTTTTGGATCTAGAACTTCTTTAAAATCATATATATTTTTCCTGATAATCAATCCCTTTCCTGCAACACCAGCGCAGTGTATAACTCCATTTATTCTATTATGCTTTCTTCTCAGTTCATCTAAGACCTCTTTAGTAGCATTGTAATTTGAAATATCGGCACTATAGTATTCTACTTCTGCACTTTTCGATTCTAAATCAATTAATGACTCTAACTTTTTTGCAATAAGGCTATTTTTATCATTATCAATAATGCTTCTCCACAGATGACGTTCAGGTAATGCCGAACGACCTATTAATGCAATTTTCACTTTTGCTTTTGAAGCTAAATTTAATGCAATCTGAAGTCCTAGCCCTCCCGTTCCTCCTGTTATTACATATACTCCATCTTCCTTTAGCCTAATCTCATTTTCATTAATGGATTCTATATCAATCACATCAAAAACCTGTGTATATCTTTTTCCTTCACGATATGCAATATGGTATGGAACATTGTCCCTAACCAGCTCTTTAAAAAGGTCTTCAATTCCAAAATACGAATCCACATCCAGGCAACTACATTTTATATTACGGTGCTCTGCATTTATTACTTTACCAAGCCCCATAAAAGCACTATTATGGGGGATAATCTTCTCCTCATAACCTGTCACTTCATCTATATACTCTGACACCAGCAACATTTTAATTTCTTTTGATAATCCATTATTAATAAGAGCTCTTGTAATATAAAAGAGACTGTATACTCCTAAATTCAGGCTTTCATCAAGCTCAGAATTGCCATTGATAATAACCTTATCATTTATTGTTGAAAGATGAATAATATAAGTTAAATTATCAATTCCAATTGTTTTAAACAATCGTTCATGATCTTCTTCGTTAATGCCAACGACATATTTATAGTTATTTACATACTCAAACTCTCTTCCATATTCTACTTCAATAACCTCTGCCCCTAAATTCCAAAGTTTATCCGATAAATCTTTACTTATTCCCTTTGAATCCTTAAAAATTATTACTTTACCATTTACTGCTCTAATTTCATTATCTTCAAGCAAGTCTTCTTCCCAGACTACAGAATAAAATAAGTCATTATTTGACTGAACATTTTGTAATTCATCTGAATACTCAAACCAACATCTGCTCTTTTCAAACGGATACACAGGAATACTAACCTTTTTTACTTTCAGCTTTTTATACAGTTCTTCCCAATCGACGTCAGCACCTTTCACATATAACCTGCAAAGCTCGTCCACAGCACTCTCACTTTTATAATCTGAAACTATATACTCCTTTAATTTCTCATTTGCAGTTTTACTTATATATATCTTTTCAGCTTCTGTTATTATATTTTCTTTTTGCACTTCTTCATTGCTCGAAGCAACTCTGTGAACTCCATAAAATATATCTTCAAAATTGCTTGAATCTTTTAAACCATATTGGCATATTTTCTCAATCTTATTCCTGTAATCATTTACATCCTTAAGTTTTAAAATCAACCTGTAATTATAATGCCCTCTTCCTGTGTTAGCTGTATAACATATATTCTGAAGATTTACCCTATCGTTTTTCTTTATGTAATTTCTATGAAGCTGAACTAACCTCATCAAAGCCGCTTCACTTTTTGCAGATAAAGTTAAAACCTGACTAGAAAAATTGTCACAATCATTTAAACTTTCACAATCATAATACCTATCTGCCTCTTCCAAAACTACATGACAATTGGTACCACTAAATCCAAAGGAACTCACTCCTGCTCGTCGTGGCAGTTTATCACATTCCCAATTAGTTAATCTGTCATTAATATATACCGGTGTTTGTTCAAAATTTATTTTCCTATTAGGAAAACAAAAGTTTGCCAGTGGAGGAATTTGTTTATTCTTTAACGCTAACACAACTTTTAGTAAGCCAACGATACCTGCCGCTTGATATAAATGACCAATATTAGCTTTTACAGAGCCAATGGCACAAAACTGCTTTTTATCTGTGTAGCGCGAAAAAGCTTTATTAATACCTTCTATCTCAATAGGATCACCTAACTTTGTTCCTGTTCCATGTGTTTCTATATAACTTATGGTCTCAGGATCAATATTTGCTTCATTCCAAGCTTTAACTATAACATCAGCTTGAGCATCAACATTAGGAGCTGTAATACCTATAGAAGTTCCATCCTGATTAATCGAACTTCCTTTGATAACAGCATATATATTATCCTTATCCTCCAAAGCTTTGTGCAAAGGTTTAAGTAGTATAGCAATTACTCCTTCACCAATACCCGTGCCATCACTTCTATCATCAAAACTCCTAGTCTTGCCATCCGATGATTCCATTCCCAGCTTTTCCTTTTTTACAATGGGAACTAAATTTAATCTTATACCACCGGCAATGGCCATATCACAATCTCCGTTTTTTATCCCTTGACACGCTAAATGAACAGCAAGAAGTGAAGATGAACACGATGTATCTACAATCATACTTGGACCTTTTAAATCCAGTAAATATGAAATTCTACTCGGAATAATAGACGATAGATTTCCCGGCACTGAAGCAGCGTTAAATGAGTTTGAATCATCTGAACAGAGCTGTTTATACTTATATTCTTCCACTGCGCCAATATATCCCACATACACACCGGTATTAGTACCGATTATTTTCTTCCCGCCATATCCTGAATCCTCAATGGCTTCCCATGCTGTTTGCAGAAACAGCCTCTGATTTGGATCCATCAGCCTTGCTTCAATTGGTGTCAATCGGAAAAACTCATAATCAAATTTATCAATCTCGTCAAGGTAAGCTCCGTTAATATATTGTATATTCTCATCGGACTGTCCTATATGAGCAAAGAAATTGTCAATATCTCTTTTTCTTGTGTCCGGAAACTCTCTTATACAATCTTTTCCTTTAATAATATTCTCCCAAAACTCATCAATGTTGTCTGCTAACGGCAGCTTTGCACCTATACCTATTATAGCAATATCATTAATGTTATGATTTTTTACTTCACTGGATATTCTTATATTGTCATTATTCTCTTCAAATAAATCCAACTCATTTAACAGTAATTTATTTTTCATTTCCTCCACCACATAAGCAGAATTTTTATTTTCAATTACTTCGTTTCAAAATTTAACAATTAGTTAAATTAAAACTTGAAATCAGGAAATAATCCCCTTGTGTTTGTCTCATCAAACACCTCATTAAAGCGCTCAACCTGTTCCTCATAAGGTACCTTTTTAGTAATAAACACACTTTTAAGCATTTCCAAAGCTTCCAGCATTTGTTCATACGATGGTTCTTTCCCCTGATTCTCCAACTCAAGCTGCATTTGCTGTATTTTTCTATAAGGCTCAACAACACCTTTTTGGTACTCTTCATTATTCCAATTACGGTTGCGAGTACAAACGGCAATTGCCAAGCATTTAGTAAGTACTGTATGTTTAAACTCTTTCTTTTTAGAACTTGACTCAACTTCACTAACCGATTTTTTTGATAATAATAAATCCCTTAACTTTTCTATATCCTCTTCTTTGTCATAGGAAAAAGCAGCTACTCCTGGTGCATTTTTTCTCATTAATCCCTTCAATACAGTTTTAGGTCCTAACTCAATAAACATATCTATTCCGTTAGACTTCAAATACTCTATTGATTGCTGCCACTTAACAGCTTTTGTCATATGAATGGTAAGATTTTCAACAATTTTTTCATTTCCTTGATAAGGAATTGCTTCTACATTTGACACCACTGGCCATTTAAAACTTCCATAATTGTATTTTAAAAGCTCTTCTCTTAATTTCTCGGCAGCTGCTTTCATAAGTGGACTATGAAATGGAGCACTTACGTTCAGAGGTACGACATTTGCGCCAATATCTTTAAACCTTTCTGAAAGTTTTGATACGGCATCACAATGTCCTGATATAACAATTTGATCAGGTGAATTGTAATTAGAAATAACCACAATATTATTTTCAGAAGAAATCTCTTCACATTCTTTTTCTATAATCTCTTTATCAATTCCACTTACTGCAGCCATTGCACCTGTTCCCAAAGCTGCAGATTCTTGCATAAATTTACCTCTATTACGTACTATTTTTATAGCATCTGAAAAGCTAATTACTCCACTGCAAGTCAGAGCTGAATATTCTCCCAAACTATGGCCAGCTAAATACCGAGGTTCAAATCCGAATTCCTGCATATATACTTTAAACATTGCTACACTGGTAGTTAAAATCGCCGGTTGCGTATTCTCTGTCTTAGTAAGTTCTTGCAAATCTCCTTCAAAACACAACTTTTTCAAATCAAAACCTAAAACTTCATTTGCCTCTTCAAAAACCTCATTTGCAACTGTGTATTTTTTACACAACTCCTTCCCCATTCCAACATACTGTGAACCTTGTCCTGGAAATAACAATGCTATCTTATTCATATTTAGCTCCCCCATTGTTAAATTTCATATTTTTCTACTATAAATTTGATAATATTTACATAACTATTAATTAAAACTTTAGCTTTTTCCCCTTTTATACGTCTGTAATTATATTCAAATTCAAGTATAATACTGCTATCAATCTCATTTATTAAGAGAATAACATCGTAATAATTGATTAATTCCATGCCTTTAGGTAAGGCATCTCTATTTATAATTAACGGTAAAACATTCCCTGTCTCTTTTTTGATAAATATATTTTTAATATTCTTGACAGAATACCCCTCATTCTCTTCCTTTTGATCTCTTTTAGCCTTGACAAATTTTATTAAGCTATTAAAATCATCTATTTCAGTAATATCCAAGTTAATAGGTACAACTTTCTCTTTACTGTCTAAAAGAGTTTGAATTTCAATATTTTTTTCATTGTTCAGCCGCGAAAACATAAAAATATAAGCGGCTACAAATATATCTGCAATACTTACATTTTCAGAGTTTGCTATCTTTATAAGCTTATCAAGCATAAACTTGTCAATCTCAGCCTTAAAAATTTGTTTGTTTTCTGTTTCATTAAAATTGTTGATAAAATATTCATTTGGCAGTTTGACAAATTTAATTGAATAGCTTTCTTTACTGTCTATATACTCTGCCAGCTTTGCGATTGTAGGATAGGTAAAAAAATCAGTTTCCTGTACTCTGCCTGGATACATTTGATCTAAACGGCTTACTACCTGACTTAGCAGTAAGGAATTAAAACCAACTTCAAAAAAGTTATCATCTACACCTATATTTTTCAAACCTAATACTTCTTCACATATATTCAATAGCTCCTGCTGTGTTCTACTTATACAAATATTGTTCTTATGGGTCTTTCTGGATATTATAGTTTCTAACATAGCTACAGTATTAGAAAACTCCCCATCTTCATATCTATTACTTAATTTATACCTCTGAATTTTTCCGCTTGTAGTTTTAGGTATCTTCCTAATGGGTATAACATGTCTAACTTCCAAGCCCATCTGCTTATTTATATGTTTTTTTATTGATATTGCAAAATCAGCAAATTCCTCCAACTCTTTTTTATATAAAACAAATAATAAGAGTTCTTCCTTTTGAAGTTCTTTGTTGTAGACACATGCTGCTGCTATTTCACCAAGCTCTACTCCTTCAACCCCTTCTGCAACTCTTTCAATGTCATGAAGATAAAAGTTCTGCCCATTTACAAAATGAACATCTTTAGCTCTACCAGTTACCAAAAGACGGCCGTTTCTAATTATGCCTAAATCCCCTGTATTTAACCATCCGTCACTGGTGATTATGTTTTTTGTTGTCTCAGGGTCATTATAATAAAGCTTTGTTACATTTTCACCTTTTATGAATATATGTCCAACAATATTTTCATCCAGCTCTCTTATGTCTTCATCACAAATCTTCAAATAAACATCCTTAACCGGATATCCTAAATCAACAAATTCAGCAGCATTATCATCATCAGAATTTACATATTTGACTTCCTGTCCTACGTTAAGAAACCTACGATCAACATAAACACATTTCAAATCTTCATATATTGGCGGAAATGTAACAGCAAGACATGCCTCAGCCATCCCATAAACTGTAAACATAGTATTACTTTTTAATCTCAATTCTGCCATTACATTTAAAAATTCTTTACATAATTTATATGAAATGGGCTCTGCACCATTGACAATTAAACGTATGCATGACAAATCCCATCCAGTACATTTCTCTGGTTTAAAGAATTTTAAAAAATATTTATAACCAAAATTAGGAGAAGCCAAAACGGTAGCTCTATGCTCATTAGCTTTCTTGAACCAAAGTATCGGATGTCTTATGAAAAGTGAAGTTGGCATAATATAATGATTCATGTCGATACAAGTTGGTGTGAGGTGAAAACCAATAAAGCCTAAATCGTGAGTTAATGGCATCCAACTTAGAAAAATATCATCAGATACTAATCTGGCACCCTCTATCATCGCATTTATATTTGTAATCAAATTCTTATGAGTTAGAGTTACACCCTTTGGATTACCCGTTGAACCTGATGAAAATTGAATAAAAGCTATATCATCAGGCGAAGATTGTTTTATTATACCTTTTTGATCCACATCACAAAAGTCAATATCAAATATGATACGATCCTGAAAACGTTCCAATATGTAACTTTGATTCTTTTTTGCAAGAAAATCTTTTAACATTTTATAGATTTTCAGATCAGTAACTATATAAGGGCTGTCGAGAATCTCCATAATATTAAACAGCTTAAAAATATTTTCGTCATTGTTGCCAACAGCTACTGGTACAGGTATTATTCTACCTAATATACATGCCCAAAAATAGTAAATATGACTTTCATTATCATTTACATAAATTATTAATTGTTCTCCTGGTTTTATATTCTTAGATTGGAGTACATACAAAATTTTCAGAGATTTGTCGAAAATTTCCTTATAAGACACAAACTTTTCTTCATTCTCCCCTGAAATAAAGATAACTCCCCTTTTGCTCTCTGAACGAGAACAAATAACCTCAGACAATGTATTCAAAATTTCTCCCTCCGAAATTAAGCAAAATGAAAATAAATTAATATCTATAAATCCGATATTCCAATTTGTATATTATTTATGTTTATATAACATTTTTTATATGTTTTATATTTTTATCTATATTATAACATTTTTTCTCCACACAACAACTTAATTATATTAAAATGTTTTATATTATTCAACATTTTTTGTATTTTTATTAACTAAATGTAGGCTCATTGTAAAATTAAAGTGAAAATCATTTTTTCAACCTTTGCACATTCATCAGAAGGAACTACCTGATGACTTCCTATTCCATATCTTATATAAATTGTTCTTCAACTCCTTTTCAAATTCTTCAAAGTTAACACCATCAACTCCACTTGCACCATGATTCGCTTTTACACGTTTGTATGCTTCCAGGACTTGATGTCGTGAAATCTCAAACGACTTTCCTTCTTCCATTAAATCCTCCCATTTCTGGTTGTTTAAATTCTGAAGTATAGATAACAGAATCCCTTCGCTCCATTACCTTTACAGTAACTTCTACACTACTACGAATTCTTCCGCATCTATGCTCTACATCGCTACTTTCATCCTTGTCATTCCTTCGCTTGGATTTTTCACCTTACATTAGAGCACAGACTTCTCCTGTTCCTTGTAAGAGCCTGTACCAAGCTCCTGCAATCTCTACGCCGACAGCCATCTGAACAGTAATCAGGTTCCCTTCAGATTTTTCCCGCGTGGTCAAAAACACCCGGTTTCGACTGTATTTACGTATTAACGACGCTTCCTCGATTGTTCATTTTCATTCAGCTTCCTGGTACGCACTTGATTAATTCATCAACCTTTTCCTGTAACGCTCAATACCACAGCTTTTGACTGCAGCACCAACAGGCAGTTTGAAATCTGCACCTGAATACCGATTTCGAGAGGCCTACTCTCATCTCCTACAAAGCATGATTCATTGCGTTTATTCCCCCTCCTTTTGTCGCAATTTCATCTTCAGGACACACTTTGACGCTTACGTCTATTTAACGGTTACAAATAATCCTCACCCATATAACAGGTGAGGATTACTTTAACTTATTGAAAACAGAATTATCACTTTTTCTACGTTCTTTCAGTTTAATGCCGACACTACGATTTTTAAACATTTTACCTAAACTTATATCTATCTTATTAAGCTTTTTAATAATATTAAAGAAATATCACCAGTAGTAATCTGCCATAATGCTTTGTTCTTCAAACAAACTATAAACATACATACCTATTCTCGTATTTTATATAGTGTTTCCATAATTATATCCTTTTCTACTTTTGAAGCTTCTTCAAACATATCCCTATCCACCATAACCCCATCTGAACAATACGTCATTATATATTCCGCTTTAGAGCAATAATGCTCGTAAGTTCTTGGAGATAACTTTTTTTCCAATTCTGGTTTGGCAGATTCAAAAAATTGAGCATAAGCAAAGAAATTGTCCTTATTGTCTGGTAATTTTATACCATTATAATTTATATCAACCATAGCTACCTCTTTCATTTTTACTTTAGACACATCAGTATTGGCTGTTCTACATCCAACAAAGTTAACCGTAGCAAACTCACCCGAAAATGTTACATTTTCAAAATCACAATCATTAAAGGTTATTCTTTTAAGCTTACATCTGTCAAAGCTACAATCATTATAAGAATTACCTTTAAAAATAAAACTTTTAAATTGGCACTCTATAAAAGTGCATTTATAAAATTTGCATTTATCAATCCTCCCTATATACTTATGCCCAAAAATAACCTTATCAAAGATACAATCTTCAAACAAAGACTTCTCAACATTCAATCCATCAAGATCACTATTTATAAATTTACTTTTTCTTATAACAGGTCTATTCAATAACCCTCCAAAAATTGGGGCATTAAAGTCAACTTGCTCAAAAGTGACCTCTTCAATAAGCTTTGGCATTTTCATTCTAATCGGTAGCCTTATTTTGCTTATTTGCTTAGCTCCTTTTAAAAGTGATAAAAATTCTGAAGTTGATATTTCATTTACCATTAATTTTCCTCCTTATATTAATGGAACAATCCTTCTAAGCTTCGCCATACAGGCCTATTAGCAGGCGCATTGGTAATATATTTTTTACATGCTTCTTCCACTGCTTATGTGTGGTCATATCCCAAGCACGCATTGTTTTCGGATTCCAAAAGTCTGGTCCATATTCAAATCTTTCAGCTTTCATTAGACTCTTGAGTCCAAAAGTGTTGGATGCTCTATTTTTTACTGCAGTATCAATAATACTACTCCTAAATCTTGCTGCTTGGGAGCCTCCCTGAAGTACTCTATTAATCTCTCCTTCGCCAGCACCTAAACTTAATAGTTTTGCCCTATTTCCCATTGCAATAGCATCATCTACCTCACTAACTACTTTTTTATGTATCTGTTTTAATCTCATTCCTCTATACTTATCGGCAATCCAACCAAACGGACCTCCTGAACCAACATTTTTATTTACAGGACTTCTTGTCGCTTTACTAAACTTTGGAAGTTTGCTCTTTAGTTTACTACTCTCAGCTTTTGCAACTGCCTGAACTTTTGTCTTGACCCCGCTAAGATTGTTAAGAACCTTGCTCTTCACACTGTTGGCTTTTTTCAGTACATTTTGACCAAAAGCAGTCTTAGCAAGCTTATTCATTCCCTTCTTGGTAAGGTTTCCTGCAAGTTTGCCTGCTCCCATGGTCAATAAATCTGTTGCACCTACTCGCAATGATTCTTTTACATTAATCTTTTCTAAAGATCCTCCATTAGCTATGAATTGCCCTACTGCATTTCCAACTACTGATCCTGCTGCACTTGCTGCTGCAGCTGCTATAAACGACGCTCCTCCTGTTGCTGCTCCGATACCTCCGGTGATTGCACCTTCTGCAAATGAGCCTAGATACACTTTCCAATCTGTATTAAATTTCCCATCATCCATAAAGTCTGATACAGCTGTTATTGCAGTGTTTACCAATCCTCCGATTAAAGCTCCGGCAGCTATATGCAACCAATGACCGTTAGGATCATCATATGTTATTGGGTCATTCTGGCAGTATGTATAGAGGTTCAAACTAAGTGGATCGTTGTACTCTCCGGTATATGTATCTTCCGAAATAAACCTTGCTATTTTCGGATCATAATATCTTGATCTCAGGTAATAATATCCTGTATCGTCATCATAATAATATCCTGAGTACTTATACGGATTTTGTTTGCTTTCCAGTTGATATAATATGTTTCCAAATATATCATAATCATACTCATTTACTGTATTGGCTGCACCATCTATAAGTTTTACAACATCAGCATGTCCATTGTATAGATAATACAGAGTATCGGATTCTCCCTTAATATTACGGGCAATCAGGTTAACTCCCTGAACATTATGGCTTTCTGCTCCATCGCTTCTTACTTCAAGCAATATACTCTGTCCATCGTAGTAATACTTTGTGGTTACTCCGTCTACTGTTTTTTCCACTCTCAACCCGAAGGCATCATATTTACTTGTTGATGTACTGTCCTGTGTCTTTGCAACTTTTAACTGATTAAACCCATCAAACGTATATTCAGATACGTTTATTACATCCCCTGGCTCTGTTGCAGCTACCTTTATCTGATTACCATTTCCGTCATAGGTGTATACAGTAGTAATATTCGAACCATTACGCACTTCTAAAACATCTGTCAAACGGTTTGATTTATCATAATGGTATGTCAATTTTGAACTTACATCATTTAATACATCTTCAACTGTTTGTGTATTTCGATTACCTGCTCCGTCATAGGTGTAAGTTGTTTTTCTTCCACCCGGTTCAACTACTGCTCTTATTCTACCTAAATTATCATATTCAAAGCTTGTTTTTCCTTTTGGCTCGATCTTTGATATCTGTAAACTATTTTCATCATACTCATACTCATAGATATCTACCGATGAACCTACTTGATTGACAAGCTTTTTTAATCTGATTATCTCATTGTAAGTACCTCTATACTAAGTATACATTATTTAACTGTCCTTTCCAAGGTTAATTGTAATAGAACACTTTTTTACTCCCAAATTCTCTTTTCCATAATTATATTATCTTTTCAACAAAAAATACTTTTAATTTTTTGTTTTAACCTTCTACATTTAATGGTTAGTCTTCTGCTTGTTGCATCCTCATACTCAAGTTTTTGTTGGCTAAAGTTCTAATCTGGTTAGCATACTTTGCATTTTTAATATTTCGCAACTCATTTAGTATATAACTAGGAGTTACTGGATTTTCAGCAATTGCTCTTAAGAATCGACAATTATTTGATTTATAGTATTTATTAATCTGCTTAATACTTTTAGTTTTAGTTAAATGCTTTTCAATGCTTTGCTCAATTACTAACCTTTTCAATTCTTCAAAATTTGTTAGTGAAAATAAACTCTTTAATAAAATTCTTCGCTTTTCATTACTTGTATAATCCATATTTATCAAAACTCTCCATAGCCATTCATTATCTTTGAACTTCCTTAATAGTTCAACAAAATCATAACTTGAATAGTTTTCATCGATAAAATATCTCTTCCCTAAGGTAATAACAGCTTCATCCACTTGGTATGCTATTTTCAATAAAAATTTATCTGATAATGGTAAATGTCCTAATGTTTGAATAGCTATATGATTATTAATAAGATAATCAATAAACTCATCTTTTAGAGAATCTTTATGAATATAGGGTAAACATTCACTCCAGAATCTTTCTTCCAGCTTGGTCCCTTTTAACTTTTCCTTAACAATATTAATTAAAGTCTCATGCAAAATACAAACATCTTGATTATACAAGCATTTATATAAGTAAAATTCATCATTTATTATATCTCTTAAATCAGTTAGAGAAGCTTCCTTCACAAAACTAAACCAACCAATAACATTTTCAAATTTCATAAAATCATCCCTTAAATTTAATAATATGGTTCTACCTTAAATATATTAGAAATACTTATTCTAAATGTTTAAGGTAGAACCGCAGACTGTCATAAATATATTACGTACGCTTTATCCATCTTTTTATTTGTTTTATAGTTTTAGTTATCTTGTCCATATTATTTTCTATAACTTTCTTCTGTCTAGGCGTTAATGAATAACCTTTAAGTGGCTTTCCACGTGGGCCTATATGAGATACAGGTCCTCCACCTTCAACATGTAAGTGCACTGGATCGCCATGATCGTTTGATCTATATTTATGATCAATTCTTACTCCATTTTCAGTAACCACTTCATTTTCTGGCAAAGTTACTTTGTGCTTCAATCTAGTTTCAGCTTTCTTACTATAACGTCCACCATATACTAGCTCATCATATTCTCTAGTTATGGACTTTCCATTAGGTCCTGCAATCTCAGCAACATTACTAACTCCCGTATTAGATTTATAATTTCCTGTAGGAATAGGACACTTTTTATTACCAGCATTATGTACCAGAACCTTACTCTCTGATACCAAGTATGTGTGCCAGTCTTCTACCTCGAAGTTATAAGTCTTTACAGGCTCTTCCAGTCTCTCACGGCGAATTTCTTTTATTTCAAGTACTTCTCCTGAGTAGAGCTTTACTTTATCTCCCTCTAGAAGATTCCCTGCTTCTACCCAACCTTTTCCTTCAACCCAGAACGGATGTGGTGCGGTAGATTTTATCTGTGAATATCCTACATATATATGAATTATTTCATATGTCTCATTTACAAATAGTTGCTTAACCGTTTTTAGTCCTTTTTCGCCTGTATCGACATTTACTGAATATACTTGGTCTCCAACCTTTATGTCTTCTATCCGTTTATGTCCGTCTTTTGTATACACAAGTGTATCGGCAGTAAAGCACATTCCTAATTCTGGATGCTTACATTCTCTCTTTACAATTGACTGAACTTTTGTCTTAACTCCGCTAAGCTTGTTAAGAATCTTGTTGTAGTTTTCTAATTATATCAGGTCAATTTTACCATAAATTAGTGATAATTTTCAAATTGGGACAGGTGTTCACAATTTAGTTTTTCAAATTGTAGTAGGATTCAAGGTGAAATTTAGAAAAAATAAGTATTGCATAATAGTTCCGATGTTATATAATAAAAAAGAGCAGAGATTAACTGCCCTTTAATATTTAGATTAGGTTATAGATAACTGAAAATCTCTAAGCATTAATTCTACGACTTCACAACGTTTTTTACCTATACGGTTGATGACCGTTGGGTTGAGGCTGCCTGATGCAGAGAATAACTTTTTGCCATGATAAGTGGCATAGAGTAGAATGAGTTCTTGAAAGACTTTTTCATTCATTTGTTTTGATATGTAAGCATCACTGGCAGCTTTAATTTGTTCTGCCAGGAGCTTTACGGTTTTTGGGTTTCTTAATATATCGATTTCGTACTTTTTGTACCTTTTTTGTACCATTTTTTGAACTAACCTCCTTACATATCAAAATCTTTTTGACTTAGATAAGACAATTTCTTCGTCTATCTGTTTCTGTTTTATTGAGCAGGCATACATAAGGCTTGCAGTTACAAGACTGTTAACAAGGCGCGGTACACCTTTCGATGCAGAATATATGGCTTCTATTGCCGGTTGGGTGAATATATTTTCATGTAAACCGGCAGCTTTCAGTCTCGTACCTATATAATCCGGCAGCTCTTCAGGTTTTAATCCCTGCATTACATATTTTACGGCTATACGCTGTTTTAAAGGTGCATTTACAGCCAACTGCAATTTATTCCTGATTTGAGATTGGCCTGACAATATCAATATAAAAGGGTTTTCAGAGTCCATTTTAAAGTTAAACAAAAGCCTAAATTCTTCAAGTATACTGTTTGAAAGCATCTGTACCTCATCGAGCATAATGACGGGTGTAATCCTTTGGTTATAGTACAGGGACATTATCGCTTGCTATATCTGATGAAACATTGTAACTTTTTTGTACGAAGGCATTTCTCCCAAGGATATTAACAATCCCCGGTAAAAGTCCATTACGGTAACTGTTGACAAAGAAAAATAGCAAGGTTTGTAGAGTCCGGGATTTAATCCGGTTGAAAATTTTCTTAAAGCTGAGGATTTTCCCATCCCCGGTTCTCCAATTAAAAGAAACATTCCACGTACGGTTTGGATATATTTAAATCTTGAGTTCAATTCCTTCATATCTTCACTTACATAAACATAGGAAATATCTACTTCTTTTCCGAATGGATTGTATTTTAATCCGAAAAACTGCCTAAACATAGCTATTTCTCACCCTCCATGATTGATTTAAAGGAAATGGTTTGTTTTGATTTTGGGGAGTCGATAAATACTACAGATACTTCGTTATTTTCCAAATCTACTGTCAGTCCGGGTTTTTCAGGTCTGCCTCTTCGTTTCATATGAGCATTGTCATTGAAATTAACCTGCAAAGCTTCGCCGATTTTTTTGCCTTCATGATATATGAATACCGGCATAAAAGGTATATCAAGCCATTGAGGGTCGTATCTTATCTCAACTCTTAACCCTGGAAATTTAATATCAGTTTCATACAATATATTGTTTATGGGAAATGTACCGTCATGGTTAATCTTTCGTTTTATACGCAGAAGGAACTTCTCTTCCAGCTGCGCAGGGTCGGTACAGAGTTTTACCCTTGTGACCTGTGACATGAAGAAATCTAATGGAGTTAATCCGTTGAGGGATGAATGGGGTTTCTTATGATAATCCTCATCAAGCCATTTCCAAAATCTTAAATTCAAGTCTTCCAAGCTCTTGATATTGTTCATATCAAGTGAAGATAAAAATCTTTTCCTGACGGTTAAAAAGAATCTTTCTATCTTGCCCCGAGTGTGAGCAACAAAGGGTTTGGAATGGATAAGAGTGCAGCCTGTGTTTGCACACATGAATTCAAACTGCTGTGAACGATAAATCTTGCCGTTATCTGTATAGAGTATGGAAGGAATGCCTCTTTTCAGCACTGCTTCTTTAAACAAATGCCTTAATGCCTCCAGGTTTTGCGTATAGTAAAATTCACCATGGAGTACAAGCCTTGAAGCATCATCTATATATGCCAACAGATAAGTGGGCTTTTTCTTTCTGCCATCCTGTATGTAAGGCCCATACATTAAATCGCCATACCACAGCTCATTTATGTACTGATGTGCAAATCTTTTAATCTCTTTCTCCTCTTCGGCTTCATGAAGGCTTTTACATTTTGAAAAATTTAAAAACCTGTACAGTGTTGTGAGTGATATCTGTCCTTCTTTTAGTATGCCTTCTTCTATCAGTTTGTCATAGATGATTGTATTGGGTGCCTTAGGGTATGCCTTTTTTATCTCAAGGATCTTTTCAGCAAGTTTCAAATCTATTTTTCTGGAACTTCCTTTATCACTCCGATATCCGGGTTTTAATGCTTCCAGTCCTCCACGCATATAATCACAGTACCATGTTTCTATTGTTTTGGGCAAATATTTCTTTATGCCGTAGTGCGGCATTTCTATAGGCAAAGATGAAATTTGGGCATAATACTCCTTGCGATTATCCACCTGTCCATTCAGTATTGGACTTATCAGTGAAAATCTTTTTAATGCAATGGCATTTCTTACTTCATCGCTTAACATATTTCAGACCTCCTGTTACATTTTCAGGAAGCCATGACCGGTCAGGCCCTTCTTTATTTCGAATATTACCACAATTGTTTGTTCAAACATAGGAAAATATAGTGTTGCAGGCTTAAAATTTCAAAAGAACTTTTTCGAATCCTATTTTATTGCTATAATTTATTTTGCAAGGAATATTTTAGTATTTGCCTGGTGGTATTTTTGAGAGAATGAGTGAATATTGGAATGTTCATTTATTATGGCTAAAACATTTCTTGCTTTTTCTGTTTTTTCAAATTTTTCATCCGGCAATTTCACTCCATGTATTACTTGTCTTATTCCATTTTGTATCATATCGATGTTTTCAACGAATTTTTTTCTGTAATAGTATAAAATTTGCCTTGAGAACTGTAAATCATGTTTCCGGTTTAAGTGTTTTATGAGTGAATTAATGGTGCCTTTGCGATAAAATGATTTGTATAAATATTTAAAGATATGATTTAGTGCATTAATAAATCGAGATAAACAAAAATGGGGAATGTATGATATGGTAGACCTGTATAAGGGGCATATGTAACGTCTGATAAGTATTTGTCCTTTATATTCCTTTGAATAAAAGTATCTCTCATAGAATCCATGTTTTTTGAATTTGACCATCTTATTGCATTTTGAATTATGGCATCTTTTAATAGGTGAAGATGGAAAAGAATAATGTCTTCCAAGTCTAACGTATTTATGAATTCCTTCTTTTACAGTAAAAATATATTGCATTAACATCACCCTCCTGCAATGTATTGTAAAAAAAATATTCCTACTGTAAAGTGAAAATATTTTTTCACATTGCGAGAGGATTAAAACATTTTTCAACTATTTTAATGTGATAAAATCACGGTAGATTTACCTGTATTAAAATGAAAATTTACACTATACTTTTCAAGCCATTTGCCCAATGAGGTATGGGAAAAGACCTTAGAAAACGGATAGATTAAAAAAATGGTTTTACTTGATGATGGTATTTTGTTTGAAAATATCAAATGCAGAAAAACCATTACCAATTACAAGAAGGAAGAATATACCCAAGAAGCCCTAAAATCAAGAGGTTGGAAAAAGGTTTAAGTTAATATAATCCGTAAAAATGAATCTGTTTTTGTGGTGTTTTGTCTTTTTTAACCGTTTTGGCAAATTCCAGTTGGTTGTAAAGCCAGTAGACCACATGTAATGAGGATTTTGTAAGGATGATTTTATTCAGAAAGGATTTTTAATAATGGAAAATTTAGAAATATGCTTTGATTTTAAAACATCAAATTTTGAGTTAATGAAAAGGCTTGAAGAATTTTGTGGTGAACTTGAATTATCACCAAATGAAGTGATTGAAATTGCCATTGACAGTTTTTTAAATGATTTTAATGAAATAATAGCACTTTGGACTTGTAGAAAGGCTCTAATTAAAAGACCATACGTAAAGCCAAAGCCTGGAGATGTTTTTTAATACATTTTAAATTATTGCAATTTGTAAAAAGGATTCTGTTGCTGTTCCAATTCAGAGCGTAAAGGCGGTTTGGTTTTGTCCGTTTGCCTGTAGAGCCTGAATGGGGCATGTAGTAAGGACTTTGTAAATATTGCGGTTACTGGTTTTGTAAGGCTTATTGTTTTTGTGTCGGTCAATAGTAGTAAAGAAATTGTGTCCAAGCGGAGCAGTACAGTAAATTTTAAATTAGGCTCGTGAAGCCATATTCACGTAATTTGTCACATAAAAAATAGACAGGTTTACAACTCCCTTGCAGGGTCGAAAGGCTTAATGCTCATAAAGTGCGGTTGCCGATAGGTTTTGTGGAGACATGAGAAAAGGAGAGGATATTTATATACGAGAAAAGAAAAACAGCTTTTATTGGGATTGACATGCATAAAGATATTCATGTTGCAGTTGTAATAGATTGCTGGACTAATATTTTAGGTGAAATTACTTTTGAAAACAGACCTTCAAAATTTGATAAATTCATGCAGGATGTCAAAAAGATTTAACCCCATGTTTCGGGCTTGAAGATACCAGAGGATTCGGAAGGAATTTTGCTTCTTACCTTTTAGTGCATAAATTTACTGTAAAACATGTAAACCCTGCTTATACTGATTCCATGTGGTCGAGTGCCCCAATGAGTAAAAAAATTGATTCGTTTGATGCGTTTTGTGTTGCCAAGGTTTTGCGTGATATGGTCGATACTTTGCCAGATGAAGAACATAATGACTTACATTGGACTATTCGCCAACTTGTGAAACGCAGGAACAGCCTTGTTAAAGGGATTGTTGTTGCCAAGAATCAGTTGAATTCCAATTTAACAAATGTCTATCCAAGTTACAAAAAATATTTTTGTGATGTGGACAATAAAACAGCCTTGTTATTTTGGGAGAAGTACCCATACCCACAGTATTTAAAGGGTATAAAGCCGGAAACGCTTTTAGAGGAATTAAGGACAATACATAAAGGAATGAAGCAGGAATAGGCAGAAATGATATTGACATTATCGGAGCAGAATAGCCCTAAAGAAAAGGAATTCCAGACCGAAAGAGACTTGATTATTAAAAGCCTTGTAAGGGAAATACGGTTTAAAAAGCAGGAAAATGAGGACATTGATAATGAATTGAAACTGCTTGTTGATTTGACAGGGTATAAACTGCAAACAATGCCCGGAATTAACTTGATTACTGCGGCAAATATTATTTCCGAAATTGGCAATATTGAAAGGTTTCCGAATTCTGATAAATTAGCCCAGTTTTGCGGTGTATGTCCGGTTAATTTCAGTTCGGCAGGAAAAGCAAAGACCAAAAGAGCAGGCAAGGGAACAGGGTTTTAAATGCTATATTTCACTTTTTGGCTATTCAGTTGGTGCAAATATCACCAAACGGAAAGCCAAGGCATCCAGTATTTAGAGAATATTTTGAGGGTAAAATTAAAGAAGGTAAAACGAAGCCCCAAGCCCTTGTTTGTGTGTCTCGCAGGGCTGTTAGAATTATTTATGGCATGATGAAGTCAAAGACGGAATACAAGCCGT
The DNA here is from genome assembly GCF_000237085.1 of Acetivibrio clariflavus DSM 19732. Lineage (GTDB taxonomy): Bacteria > Bacillota > Clostridia > Acetivibrionales > Acetivibrionaceae > Acetivibrio > Acetivibrio clariflavus. The sequence continues at coordinate 3,123,853 of NC_016627.1, forward strand.
TTGAGAAGGTTCAAGAAGTAAAGGAAATACAGGAATAAAGAGTATTTCAATTGTAAAAATGATATGGTAAAATATTAAAAAAAGCCTTTATTGATAGGGTTTATATACTGTTTGTTTTTTTGAGGGAGTTAAAAGCAAACGGAGTAGTTTATAGTTACTGACTTCAATAATGCGGGAGTTGGTGGGGGGTAAAAATACTTATTCACCAATAGAATATAATGGAACAGTCAAAGTAAACAATAAAGTTAGAGATGTTAGTAGAAAAATATATCAAAGAAGTGACATTGACTGGAATTATGTTGACCCTGATACTGGATTAACCAATCTTCAAAGAGCTGCAAAAGGAAGACCCCCAATAGGACCTGATGGTAAACCAGTAGAATTACATCACTTAATACAACAAGAATCTGGTCCAATGGTAGAAATTTTACAGTCATCCCATGATTAATATGCCAAAGCTTTGCATGGCTTAGTTGAAGATGGAGCAAGCTTTAGAAATAATCCAATCCTTGATAAACAATATAACAACTTTAGGAAAGGATATTGGAAATGGAGATCAAAGCAAATAACGGAAGGTGGTAACAGATAATGGATTACAAAGAAAAGATTCTAAGATTAATACAAGACTATGGCGAAGAAGATGATTTTACAGGTGGCTCAAATAGTGCTGACATACTTAAAGTTGAAGAAATGTTAGGGCTTAAACTTCCAAAAAGCTATAAATGGTTTATTGAAAATTATGGTCATGGGGGCATTAACGGTGTAGAAGTATACGGTATATCAAAAGCAGATATCCCTTCATGTGTAAGGCATACAAACAACTATAGACAGTACGGATTACCAGTAGACCTTGTTGTAATAGAAAATTGTGACGAATGGCTATACTGCATAGATACTGGAAAAATGGTTGATGATGAATGTCCAATAGTGCGCTGGGATAAAAATAGTAAATCTACATTTTTAAGCTTTAACAATTTTTACGAATATTTATATAACAGATTTAATGATAATATTGATTGATGCTTAGCTATTAAAGCCGGATTCAGAAATGTTTCCGGCTCTAATTTTATCTTTAGTCTTAAGCTGGTTATTCCTTAAATGTTTTGATAAAATAGAGCTAAATAAATGCAAGCGTCAAACAGGCCCGCACATGAATGACACAATCATTAATCATGACCACCCGTAAAACGGGTGGTTTGCTCAGCCCTATAAGGGCGTGTTACCGGCCAGCGCCTAAAGACGCTGGCTTTCACTTCGTTCAAGCCACTTTGCCTTTGTCACTTTTGCAGTCCCTAAAGGGACGAACTTATTACCAACTACCCCTTAAAGGGGTCTTCATACTCTTTCACACTTAACTTATCTATCATTATGTCATGTTTATATTGCTCTTGTATGTATTTCTTAATTGTTGCTTCATTTAGTCCTACTGTACTTACATAGTATCCTTCCGCCCAAAAGTGTCTGTTCCCAAACTTATATTTTAAGTTTGCATGTCTATCAAATATCATAAGTGCACTTTTCCCTTTCAAGTATCCCATAAAGCTTGATACACTCATTTTGGGTGGTATGCTTACTAACATATGTATATGGTCTGGCATCAAATGTCCTTCTATTATCTCGACTCCTTTATATTTGCATAGTTGTTTTATTATTTCCCTTATACTTTGTTTGTATTGATTATAAATTATTTTTCGTCTATACTTAGGTGTAAATACTATATGATATTTACACATCCATTTAGTTCGTGCTAAACTGTGTTCTTTGTTTGCCATTAAAATCACCTTTCCTTTTGTTATTATAGTAGCTTGAACAACTCTATTATAACGGAAAGGTGATTTTTTTGTATAACTCCTGTCTCGCACCCGCATAGCGGGTGGTTTTTTGATTCACACGCTTTGCGTGTGAATCAGGCTAAAGCCAATAATAAAAATGGTTGAAAAAGTTTTGTAAATCAATAAAACTTTTTCAACCAAAACTTAATCTTTAATTTTTACAACCTATGTGCATCTAAATTAAGTTGGGTCTCTTTCCGCCTAACCATTCATTGAAAGCATTGGCAATTTCCATCCTGAACTCTTCATCTGACAAACCAAGAGATGTTCCAAGTTCATATGCCTGATCTACAGTATCAGCAAATCTTTCCGCTAATTCGCTGTTCTCATGCCCCATATGGAGAAAATGTTCTATTACATAACCAGAATAATCCAAATCAAAAAAAATAACGTTCTATTTCACCATTAATAAAATCCGTGATAAATTTGATCATAAATATCATATGTTTTCCAACTTTCATTCGTCTTCCTCCCAGGCATATTTCTCAGGCTCTGTTCTTTTGGATTGCGGTATAAACACCTTAGTAGGTATTTTCATGCTACCAGGCAGAAAATCAGTAAGTTTCAACTAGGCTGTAATACACCGCGCTCGCTCTCGCACCACCTGGCGTATTACTGAAAAGCCAATTCTTCCGTCCGATTACGAAAGGCTTTATACTTCGCTCTGCACGGTTATTTGATATCTCCAATCGTCCATCCAGTATATACCTCTCAAGATATTTTCGCTGGGACTGCGCATATTGTACTGCTTTACCCAGATGGGTTTTGGGTAGTACCTTTAATTTTTTTATCCAATCATAAAATTCATCTATGATAGGCTTTGATTATTTGACATTGTCTGCCTTGATATCTCAATGCCATTTTGTTTCCATTCCTGCTCCTGACGATATAAGGGAGACCCCATCATGAATTTTTGTGTAGCTATATGGGCAATTGTCTCAGGTGATGCAAAACTTCCCTTTATGACCGGTTCCGGTATATCTGCCTTTACAATGGGAGTATGGTCTGAAGTTTCTTCACAGTTCCGGCATGAATAAACATGCCTAATATGACGCACTATTACCGCTTTTGCCGGAATAATCTTCAACTCATCACGAGTTTCCTTTCCCATTGTATGCAATTCACTACCGCATTCCAGGCAAATACATTCCTTTTCGGGTAACTTGTGCTCTATTACCTCCACCGGTAAATCTTCAGGAAGTTTATCTGTTGTTATACGTGTTCTCTTACAGTAATGAACTTTTACTTCTATCCTTTCTTGCTCGGTAATAGCTAAATTATGAGTCTCTTCCTCTTCGTTAAAAAGATTGATTTGTTCAATCTTTGTTTGTTCACTGGATACACCGAATTGTTTATGCTTTGAAAGGCGTATTTGTTCCATAAACCATTGGACTTGTTGTTCCAATTCAGCTATCCTTCGTTCCTTTTCTTCAATTATATTAAGTAATTTTTCTACTGAAATTTCTTGTCTATTCATAGGATAATATTACCATAAAAATTACATTAAATCCAGCTTTTTGATTCTTTTTTGAATTTCTTCTTACGAAATTTGACGCTCTAAAACTTCCTTTCTCCTGAGCTTTTTCTCTAATCTGGCACTATCAATAAGACAAGCTAATTCGTTTACATCAAGAAGCATTGTGGTTGAATCTTCTTCTGTTGGCCAGCGAAATCGCCCTCGTTCTAGCCTCTTAAAGTACAGCCAAAACCCATCTCCATCCCATTCAAGGATTTTTATCCTGTTTCTCCCTCTGTTACAGAACACAAACAGTACATTCATAAACGGATCAAGTGAGAAACTTTCTTGTACCAGTGTTATTAATCCGTTGATAGATTTCCTCATATCCGTATATCTTCCGCAAAGATACACTGGTTTTTCATTCCATCTTATCATAACGACATCAACACCTGGCAAACTTTTTTTAACAATTCTAAGTCTGTTTCCGTGTTTACAATGACATTACAGCCATTAATTTTAATTTCCAGTGTAGCTTTTGCAGGGGACACCGGTTTCGATGCAAGTTGCATCCATCCACTTGGTACTTCGGCTTTGGGTTCTTTTACTTCTTCAACTACTGTACACTTTGCTTCACTAACTTTTTTCTGCCAATAATAGTATGTAGCTTTGCTTACTCCATTCGTTCGGCAAAACTCTTTGATACTTTGCCCACTTTCAAGCCGGTTTTGTATTAATTGTGCCCACCTAGATAATTGTTGTTCAGTTGTTACTTTTTCCATGTCCATACAATCACTCCGTTTATTCTTTTTTACAGTGATTGTACCAACTACGCAACCATTCTACTATGTGATGATCTATTTGACGGTTACAAATCTTTAAAATGGAGCTGTCTTTTTTAGGTTACGTGCTGTGTTCCATCGCTTACAATTAAAAATGTATCCATTTATCTTATTTGTTATATTATAACATTTTGTTTTGCCTGATGTAATTTTTGCAACTTGCAACCGACAGTCAAAACCTTCGATTACACTCTTGATTTTTGACATTATCCAAAAACCTTAACCATAACTTCTTTGTTTTCAATGACAACTGCTTCCCCAGTTTCACCATCAACTTTAACTACCGCTAATGTTTCTGGCATTGGGTTTGTAAGGTCTTCTTCCAAACCACACGTAATTGGAATTTCAGGGTAAAGATAAATATCAAATATCCATTCCTTACCTTTTTGTGAATAGCCAACCCCAATTCTTTTCTCCAAACCAACAGGTATTGTGTAAGTAGATAGGAATTGTTTGAATGTGCTTTTGGCTATATCCTCAGCCTTTTTACTATCTATTAATCTTATTTTGCCAGATACTACAGCTGCTTTAATATCTATTTCTTCTTCACATTTTTTCTTTGCTTCTTCAATTGTCCTAGCCTCACATATAATACGTTTATAATCTGCTACGGAATAAAAGACAGGAGTGCTTTTATCATCATCAATTTTATATATCTGTATCTTGGCAGTTTTATTATCAAACTTGTATGTATAGGTTTCTATTAGAGTTTTGTTCACTATAACACCTCACTCATTCATATGTTCATATGTTTTTATAATCATTGTCCTGGTAGCCAATCCGACCAGTCTTTGCCAAAAGTTTGAGAACGACCAACAGAGTTAAAAATTCTACTTTTCGTAAGCGTCAAACAGGCCCGCACATGAATGACACAATCATTAATAAAAATGGTTGGAAAAGTTCTGTAAATCGATAAAACTTTTTCAACCAAAACTTAATCTTTAATTTTTACAACCTATGTGCATCTAAATTAAGTTGGGTCTCTTTTCGCCTAACCATTCATTGAAAGCATTAGCAATTTCCATCCTGAACTCTTCATCTGACAAACCAGGAGAAGTTCCGAGTTCATATGCTCGATCTACAGTATGAGCAAATTTGTCCGCTAATTCACTGTTCTCATACTCCATATGGGGAAAATGCTCTATTACATATGCAGAATAATCCAAATCAAAAAAATAACGTTCTATTTCGCCATTAATAAAATCCGTGATAAATTTAATCATAAATATCGTATGTTTTCCAACTCTCATTCGTCTTCCTCCCACGCATATTTCTCAAGCTCTGTTCTTTTGGATTGCGGTATAAACACCTTAGCAGGTATTTTCACGCTGCCGGGCAGAAAATCTGCAAACGAGCTCACATAACCAGGCTTTCCAAGATTGGGAGCTTGAGTAAATATCCACGACAAATATTCAAAAGGATTCAATCCATTCTCTTTTGCTGTTTCAACTAGGCTGTAGTACACCGCGCTCGCTCTCGCACCACTTGGCGTATTACTGAAAAGCCAGTTCTTGCGTCCGATTACGAAAGGCTTTATACTTCGCTCTGCACGGTTATTTGATATCTCCAATCGTCCATTCAGCATATACCTCTCAAGATATTTTCGCTGGTACTGAGCATATTGTACTGCTTTACCCAGATGGGTTTTGGGAAGTACATTTAATTTTCTTATCCAATCATAAAATTCATCTATGATAGGCTTTGATTGCTTTTCTCGTTCTTTTAACCGGTTTTCCGGGCATAGCAATGCAAACTGTTTCTCCAAATGAAACAGTTTATCGCAATATGCTACTCCCTTTGCAGCATTAGACATTGCTTGCTTCTCTTTGGGCAGGGCTTCCATTGCGTCAAAAAACTTTCGCCGTACATGGGCCCAACAACCTACTACAGTTATTTTTTCGGGCAATTTGTAATACACGCTATATCCGTCTGCATGTAAGTATCCACTAAATTCTTTTAGAAATTCCTCCGGATGTATATGTTTTCTGTCCGGCTGGTAGTCATAAAGTATTATCTGATGTTTTGCCTCCCCGCTCGTTCGGTACAGCCACATGTAACTCTTCGACTGTGCCGCCTTCCCTGGTTCTTTTAGCACCTGTACCACTGTTTCATCTGCATGCAGTACCTCATGCTCACACAGCCGTTTCTTCATCTCCTCATATATCGGTTCCAGCCAATTCTCACAGGCTTTTATCAACCAATTTGACATTGTCTGCCTTGATATCTCAATGCCATTTTGTTTCCATTCCTGCTCCTGACGATATAAGGGAGAACCCATCATGAATTTTTGCGTCGCTATATGGGCAATTGTCTCGGGTGATGCAAAGCTTCCTTTTATGACCGGTTCAGGTGTATCTGCCTTTACAATCGGTGTATGGTCGGATGTTTTCTCACAATTCCTGCATGAATATACATGTCTAATATGACGCACTATTACCGCTTTAGCAGGTATAATCTTCAACTCATCACGGGTTTCTTTTCCCATTGTATGTAACCCACTACCGCACTCCGGACAAATACATTCCTTTTCGGGTAACTTGTGCTCAATTACCTCCACTGGTAAGTCTTCCGGAAGCTTATCTGTTGTCAGACGAGTTCTCTTACGGTAATAAGCTTTTACTTCTATCTTTTGTGGCTCGGAAATAGCTAAATTGTGAGTCTCTTCCTCTTCGTTAAAAAGATTGATTTGTTCAATCTTTGTTTGTTCACTGGATACACCGAATTGTTTACGCTTTGAAAGGCGTATTTGTTCCATAAACCATTGGACTTGTTGTTCCAATTCAGCTATCCTTCGTTCTTTTTCTTCAATTATATTAAGTAATTTTTCTACTGAAATTTCTTGTCTATTCATAGGATAATTTTACTATAAAAATTACATTAAATCCAGCTTTTTGATGCTTTTTAAGGAATTTCTTTATGAAATTTGACGCTCTAAAACCTCCTTTCGGCTAAGCTTTTTTTCCAATCTTGCACTGTCGATAAGGCAAGCTAATTCTTTTACATCAAGAAGCATTGTGGTTGAATCTTCTTCTGTTGGCCAGCGAAATCGACCTCGTTCCAATCGCTTAAAGTATAGCCAAAACCCATCTCCATCCCATTCAAGGATTTTTATCCTGTTTCTATTTCTGTTACAGAACACAAACAGTGCATTCATAAACGGATCAAGTGAAAAGCTTTCTTGTACCAGTGTTATTAATCCGTTGATGGATTTCCTCATATCCGTATATCTACAGCAAAGATACACTGGTTTTTCATTCCATCTTATCATAACGCCATCAACACCTGGCAAACTTTTTTTAACAATTCTAAGTCTGTTTCCGTGTTTACAATGACATTACAGCCATTAATTTTAATTTCCAGTGTAGCTTTTGCAGGGGACACCGGTTTCGATGCAAGTTGCATCCATCCACTTGGTACTTCGGCTTTGGGTTCTTTTACTTCTTCAACTACTGTACACTTTGCTTCACTAACTTTTTTCTGCCAATAGTAGTATGTGGCTTTGCTTACTCCATTCGTTCGGCAAAATTCTGTGATATTTTGCCCACTTTCAAGCCGGGTTTGAATTAATTCCGCCCACTTAGATAATTGTTGTTCAGAAGTTACTTTTTGTTTCTCCATACAACCACTCCATTTAATTGTTTTTACAGTGATTGTATCAACTATGCAATCATTCTACTATGTGACGATCTATTTGACGCTTACTAATATTTTAACATTATTAATATTACAAACAATCATTTCAATTCCATGCATCTCAAGAAATAGTATAGTGCTAAGTCAATCAAACTGTTCCTTTATATTCCTGTCTTCCCTTACACAACTTTAACCTCCAAATAATCGCATCCAGTAATTCCATTCTTCTCCATAGCTTTCTTAAGCTTTTCTGATATAAAAATCGACATATAATGGTCTTTAAGCCTAAATAAATCGATATCTTTAATCATACTTCCCTTTATAGCATATTTTTGAACAGAAATCATTTTTTCATTTTCATCAATTTCATGAACACTATATTTCGAATTTTCTAAATCAAGTGCATCAACAATATTGCATATATTGACCAAATACAAATCTAATACTTCTGACTCATCTTTACTTCTTGCCCTTATAGGTAAATACTGAATTTTATTATTTTTCATGCTTTCAATAATACTTTTTAATTTATCAGTGACAATAAACCAACTTAAATCATTTGGAACATAGTCAGTAATTACTCTCTTATTACCATTATCATAATTCACTTTAATATCAACATTCCAATCACAGAATTCGATTCCTTTTTCAGCTTCATACCTATCAAATGAAAGGGTTTTTTCGTCAATTTCTAAAAAAATCGAATTATCTTCATGTTCATAATCATATAGCAACTTATAATATTTCATGATAACCTCCTATTATTCCCAGAAGCTTTTTGTAAGCATATCTGGATTTTTTAATACTTCATTCTTTACACTTTCAAAAAGTTTCAAGAATATGTTAGTATCACCTTTCGCAATAGAATCAATGCGTTTAATTTCATTAAGCATATAATCATGATATGCATTTGGATGTCTCCCTTGGTGTTGCATTGCTGCTTTGTTCCAACTGCCATCAAGATCTAATCCATACTTTTTGGTTATTTTCTCAATCTGTGCTGTATATGTACTACTCTTATTTGTCAGGAAGTGATGAGTCTGTGTTGGCTTAGCAGTACTACTCGTTCCCTGGTTACCAACTCCCGCATTAGACTTATTAGACTTAAAACTAAATTTAAGAGGACACTTTTTACTACCGGCATTATGTACAAGAACATTGTTCTCTGATACCAAATATGTATGCCAGTCTTCTACCTCAAAGTTATACGTTTTTACAGGCTCTTCCAGTCTCTCTCGGCGAATTTCTTTTATTTCCAGTACTTCCCCTGAGTAGAGCTTAACTTTATCTCCCTCTAAAAGATTTCCGGCTTCTACCCAACCTTTTCCTTCAACCCAGAATGGATGTGGTGCGGTAGATTTTATCTGTGAATATCCTACATATATATGAATCAACTCATATGTCTCATTCACAAATAGCTGTTTAACCGTTTTTAGTCCTTTTTCGCCTGTATCGACATTTACTGAATATACTTGGTCTCCAACCTTTATGTCTTCTATCCGTTTATGTCCGTCTTTTGTATACACAAGTGTATCGGCAGTAAAGCACATTCCTAATTCTGGATGCTTACATTCTCTCTTTACAATTGACTGAACTTTTGTCTTAACTCCGCTAAGCTTGTTAAGAACCTTGCTCTTCACACTGTTGGCTTTTTTCAGTACATTTTGACCAAAAGCAGTCTTAGCAAGCTTATTCATTCCCTTCTTGGTAAGGTTCCCTGCAAGTTTGCCTGCTCCCATGGTTACTAAATCTGTTGCACCTGCAAATAATGCTTCCTTTACATCAACCTTACCTTTTGATATATATTGCCCTACTGCATTTCCAACTACTGATCCTGCTGCACTTGCTGCTGCAGCTGCTATGAACGATGCTCCTCCTGTTGCTGCCCCTATTGCTCCGGTTATTGCTCCTTCTGCAAACGATCCGGCATATTCTCTCCAGCTTTTATTAAACTTTCCGTCTTCCATAAAGTCTGATACAGCTGTTATTGCAGTGTTTACTAATCCTCCGATTAAAGCTCCGGCAGCTATATGCAACCAATGACCGTTAGGATCATCATATGTTATTGGGTCATTCTGGCAGTATGTATAGAGGTTCAAACTAAGTGGATCGTTGTACTCTCCGGTATATGTATCTTCCGAAATAAATCTTGCTATTTTCGGGTCATAATATCTTGATCTTAGGTAATAATATCCTGTATCGTCATCATAATAGTAACCTGAGTACTTATACGGATTCGGTTTGCTTTCCAGTTGATATAATATGTTTCCAAATATATCATAATCATACTCATTTACTGTATTGGCTGCACCATCTACAAGCTTTACAACATCCGCATGTCCATTGTACAGATAATACAGAGTATCGGAATCTCCCTTTATCTTACGGGCAATCAGGTTGACTCCCTGGATATTATGGCTTTCTAATCCATCGCTTCTTACTTCAAGCAATATACTCTGTCCATCGTAGTAATACTTTGTGGTTACTCCGTCTACTGTTTTTTCAACTCTTAATCCGAAAGCATCATATTTACTTGTCGATGTACTGTCCTGTGTCTTTGCAACTTTTAACTGATTAAACCCATCAAACGTATATTCAGATACGTTTATTACATCCCCTGGCTCTGTTGCAGCTACCTTTATCTGATTACCATTTCCGTCATAGGTGTATACAGTAGTAATATTCGAACCATTACGCACTTCTAAAACATCTGTCAAACGGTTTGATCTATCGTAATGATATGTCAATTTTGAACTTACATCATTTAATGCGTCTTCAACCGTTTGTTCCTTTCGATTACCTGCTCCATCATAGGCGTAAGTTGTTGTTCTTCCACCCGGTTCGACTACTGTTTTTATTCTACCTAAGTTATCGTATTCAAAGCTTGTTTTTCCTTTTGGTTCAATCTTTGCTGTCTGCAAGCTGTTTTCATCATACTCATATTCATAGATATCCACTGATGAACCTACTTGATTGACAAGCTTTATCAATACGTTTCTTGCATCGTACTCATAGGTAGTCAATACATTATTCGGTAGCTTTAACGACTTTCTGTTTCCATTTTGGTGTAAGCATAAGTTGTAGTTCCATCTTTAGTTGTAACCGTCTTCATTCGATTCATTTCATCGAATAAATACGTTGTTACATTACCTGAAGGATCTTTTATTTCCTTTATATTACCTTCTTCATCATATTCATACTCTACTGTCTTTCCGTCAGGTAATACTTTATTATCCAGCAGATTCAGTTCATTATAATTATATATGGTTTCTCCCGTTTCATCTACTGTTCTAACTACATTTCCTAAAGCATCGTAGTATGTTTCTCTTACATCTTTAACTACTTTTTCTACTCCGTTTTCTTTTACTTTACGTGTTACAGTGTGGATTTCAACATTGTCATATTCATCATATGTGTATATATGTACCTGACCGTTCCTATCGGTTTTCTGCAGCAGCCTTCCAAACAAGTCATACTCATCATATGTTTCTGCTCTATCTTCTCCATCCAGCATTTTTTCCAGTCGGTACATCTTGTCATATGAATATGTATTCTTTCTAACTCCGTCAACTGTAACGGTCTTAATATTGCCAATTACATCATAGGTATAACTTGTAATCTCTCCTTCTGTACTTATAACTGTTTTTAGCCTGTCAAAATCATCATATTCATAGGTTGTCTTTAGGCGGTATACAGTCTCGCCTTTACTGTTAATTATCGGATGAACATTACTTTCCGAACTGTCATGCTCCTTCCAGTCGGTTACCCATACCTGATTTCCAACTGCGTCATAACCGTAATAACGGGTATTGTACATTGGGTTGGTTTCAGCAACTAACCTTCCAAGTTCGTCATACTCAAATATTGTTGAATTCATTTCTGCGTCGGTAGCTATCTTTTTATTACCGGCTTCATCATACAAAATGGCGCTAACAACTTCTTGTTTTACTCCATTCTCATCGGTATACCATGTTGTTGTTTTTATAACCTGGTTAAGCTTATTATACCTGTACTCAGTCTTATTATTTCTTCTGTCAATTTTCTCAATTACATTTCCTACGGAATCAAATACTGCTTCCGAATAATTAATTCTTGTAGCATCTATTACTTTTATTATGTTGTTTAATCCGTCGTATTCATAGGATGTAACATTACCTCTTGCATTCTTTTACAGATTTAAGGTTACCTACTTCATCATACTCCTGTATTGTTTTATCTCCATTGTTTGTTTCTAATTTTTATTCTCATTCGACCTAAAGCATCATTCTTTATTACTATTGGTCGGTATTTTTGTTGAGGTTAGGTAGTCCTTCTCTGTCATAACTTCATATTTTACTGTTTTTCCGTCCTCAACAACGCTTTCATAGTTATACGAATAAGTGACGATTTTCTCCATGCTGTTGCCGTTTTTATCTTTAAGTCCTAAACCATCTACTTCTTTCGTAATCCTATTGAGAGCATCATATTCATACTCTATAATTTTTCCGTTAGGATCTATCTCCCTGTACGGATTATCATTTTCATCATATAAATACTCATAAACTGCCTCTTTTTCCTCTCCGTCTTCATTGTATTGAATTCTCTCTTTCCACTTTCTGTCCAGTTCGTCATAATCTATAAAGGTAACTCTGTTCTTCGCATCTGTTATCTTTATAACATTGCCATTTGCATCATACTCATATGTAGTTGTGTTATTTAATGGATCTATTACCTCAGTGACTCTGTTAAGCTCGTCATATTTGTATATAGTTGTAAACCCTCTTTTATCCGTTTCCGTTACCTTATTTCCTGCTTCATCATATGTATATGAAACTCTGTAGCCTTCTGCATCATATATTTGAACAGGTCTGTTGTTTCTGTCATATACTGTTTCTGTTACCAAATCTTCTTTCGGATAGTCCGGTCTGTCAGCAGCGAACCTTTCTTCTATCACAAAAGTCTTGTTACCTACATTATCATAAATGCTCTCGGTTCTCTTCAGTATTTTGCGCTCATTAGTTTGTGGGAATATCTCTTCAACTATAATTCTGTCGTTTTTGTCATAAGTATACTTGGTAGTATATCCTCTTGCATTGGTTACCTTTTGCAACCTTCCTGCAGCATCATACTCCTCATATGTACTGTTCCCTAAAGTGTCTATGATTTGAGTTCGGTTATTGTACAGATCATCATACTTGTACTCAGTAACTTTAAATTCTATAAGCTCACTATTCGGGTCTTTCTGGTCTACTCTTTTCTTCTCTGTTACAGTTTTAACCAGTCCCTTAATCTTTATGCCTGATTCATTTGTATAGTAGTCATATATCAACTCATTTCCTAAAGGATCAATTTCCTTAACTAATAGAGCACCTTTTGGACCGTACTTTCCTTCATTATCATAAACATAGGTTGTTGTATTACCCTTCTTATCTGTTTTTGATATCAGATTATGCTTATAAACAGGGTCATAAACCATTGAAGTTGTCTGTTTCAACGGGTCTACTGTACCTACAAGATTATTGTTTTCATCATATTCATTGGTTGTAGCATTGCCCCTCTTATCATACATTGTTTCTTTAATCTTAAGTCTCTTATCTTTTCCAGCTTCCAAATATTTTGTATATGCTTTGGTATTCGGATCTTTATTGTCTTCGAGAGTTCTTATGTCTACATCCGGTATTACTTCCCACTTATTAGAACCAGGGTCATAATAGGAATACTCATATACAACTTTATTACCTAATGCATCTACCTCTTCAACTACTCTCATATCAAGGTTGAATCTAACCCTTGATTCGTTACCTCTAGCATCTATAATGTATCTCTCGTTTGTAGCGTCACTGTATACCTGGTATGTAACATTTCCCTCTGCATCATATTGACGTACAATACGACCAAATACATCATAATCAATTTTCACTGCAGTATTGTTATTTGCATCTATTACTTTTACAATCCGGTCATTAGAATCATATTCGTATGTAGTTTCTTTCAATTCGCTGTCAATTACTTTCGTCAAAAGCCCATTGGAGTAGTTATATTTAACTGACCTATTGGTTAAAGGATCTTCTATACTTTCAACCTTACCATTGGCATTAAACGTAAAGTCTAACTTTCTGCCTACATCATCAATTACATAATCAATTTGTCCTTTACTATCATATATTATTCTAAGAGCATTACCTACTCTGTCCTCCAGCCTTATTAAAGTAAGCGTCAAACAGGCCCGCACATGAATGACACAATCATTAATAAAAATGGTTGGAAAAGTTTTGTAAATCGATAAAACTTTTCAACCAAAACTTAATCTTTAATTTTTACAACCTATGTGCATCTAAATTAAGTTGGGTCTCTTTTCGCCTAACCATTCATTGAAAGCATTAGCAATTTCCATCCTGAACTCTTCATCTGACAAACCAGGAGAAGTTCCGAGTTCATATGCTCGATCTACAGTATGAGCAAATTTGTCCGCTAATTCACTGTTCTCATACTCCATATGGGGAAAATGCTCTATTACATATGCAGAATAATCCAAATACAAAAAAATAACGTTCTATTTCGCCATTAATAAAATCCGTGATAAATTTAATCATAAATATCGTATGTTTTCCAACTCTCATTCGTCTTCCTCCCACGCATATTTCTCAAGCTCTGTTCTTTTGGATTGCGGTATAAACACCTTAGCAGGTATTTTCACGCTGCCGGGCAGAAAATCTGCAAACGAGCTCACATAACCAGGCTTTCCAAGATTGGGAGCTTGAGTAAATATCCACGACAAATATTCAAAAGGATTCAATCCATTCTCTTTTGCTGTTTCAACTAGGCTGTAGTACACCGCGCTCGCTCTCGCACCACTTGGCGTATTACTGAAAAGCCAGTTCTTGCGTCCGATTACGAAAGGCTTTATACTTCGCTCTGCACGGTTATTTGATATCTCCAATCGTCCATTCAGCATATACCTCTCAAGATATTTTCGCTGGTACTGAGCATATTGTACTGCTTTACCCAGATGGGTTTTGGGAAGTACATTTAATTTTCTTATCCAATCATAAAATTCATCTATGATAGGCTTTGATTGCTTTTCTCGTTCTTCTAACCGGTTTTCCGGGCATAGCAATGCAAACTGTTTCTCCAAATGAAACAGTTTATCGCAATATGCTACTCCCTTTGCAGCATTAGACATTGCTTGCTTTTCTTTGGGCAGGGCTTCCATTGCGTCAAAAAACTTTCGCCGTACATGGGCCCAACAACCTACTACAGTTATTTTTTCGGGCAACTTGTAATACCCGCTATATCCGTCTGCATGCAAATATCCCGAAAACCCTTTTAGAAATTCTTCCGGATGTATATGCTTTCTGTCCGACTGGTAGTCATAAAGTATTATCTGATGTCTTGTATCCCCGCTCGTTCGGTACAGCCACATGTAACTCTTTGACTGTGCCGCCTTCCCTGGCTCTTTTAGCACCTGCATGACTGTTTCATCTGCATGCAGTACCTCATGCTCACACAGCCGTTTCTTCATTTCCTCATATATCGGTTCCAACCAGTCCTCACAGGCTTTTATCAACCAATTTGACATCGTCTGCCTTGATATCTCAATGCCATTTTGTTTCCATTCCTGCTCCTGACGATATAAGGGAGAACCCATCATGAATTTTTGCGTCGCTATATGGGCAATTGTCTCGGGTGATGCAAAGCTTCCCTTTATGACCGGTTCCGGTATCTCTGCCTTCACAATCGGTGTATGGTCGGATGTTTTCTCACAATTCCTGCATGAATATACATGTCTAATATGACGCACTATTACCGCTTTAGCAGGTATAATCTTCAACTCATCACGGGTTTCTTTTCCCATTGTATGTAACCCACTACCGCACTCCGGACAAATACATTCCTTTTCGGGTAACTTGTGTTCAATTACCTCCACTGGTAAGTCTTCCGGAAGCTTATCTGTTGTCAGACGAGTTCTCTTACGGTAATAAGCTTTTACTTCTATCTTTTGTGGCTCGGAAATAGCTAAATTGTGAGTCTCTTCCTCTTCGTTAAAAAGATTGATTTGCTCAATCTTTGTTTGTTCACTGGATACACCGAATTGTTTACGCTTTGAAAGGCGCATTTGTTCCATAAACCATTGGACTTGTTGTTCCAATTCAGCTATCCTTCGTTCTTTTTCTTCAATTATATTAAGTAATTTTTCTACTGAAATTTCTTGTCTATTCATAGGATAATTTTACTATAAAAATTACATTAAATCCAGCTTTTTGATGGTTTTTAAGGAATTTCTTTATGAAATTTGACGCTCTAAAACCTCCTTTCGGCTAAGCTTTTTTTCCAATCTTGCACTGTCGATAAGGCAAGCTAATTCTTTTACATCAAGAAGCATTGTGGTTGAATCTTCTTCTGTTGGCCAGCGAAATCGACCTCGTTCCAATCGCTTAAAGTATAGCCAAAACCCATCTCCATCCCATTCAAGGATTTTTATCCTGTTTCTATTTCTGTTACAGAACACAAACAGTGCATTCATAAACGGATCAAGTGAAAAGCTTTCTTGTACCAGTGTTATTAATCCGTTGATGGATTTCCTCATATCCGTATATCTACAGCAAAGATACACTGGTTTTTCATTCCATCTTATCATTAACGCCATCAACACCTGGCAAACTTTTTTTAACAATTCTAAGTCTGTTTCCGTGTTTACAATGACATTACAGCCATTAATTTTAATTTCCAGTGTAGCTTTTGCAGGGGACACCGGTTTCGATGCAAGTTGCATCCATCCACTTGGTACTTCGGCTTTGGGTTCTTTTACTTCTTCAACTACTGTACACTTTGCTTCACTAACTTTTTTCTGCCAATAGTAGTATGTGGCTTTGCTTACTCCATTCGTTCGGCAAAACTCTTTGATACTTTGCCCACTTTCAAGCCGGTTTTGTATTAATTGTGCCCACCTAGATAATTGTTGTTCAGTTGTTACTTTTTCCATGTCCATACAACCACTCCGTTTAATCTTTTTTACAGTGATTGTACCAACTACGCAACCATTCTACTATGTGATGATCTATTTGACGGTTACTTTAAATTTATAAAGAAAGCCGAGATTACTCTCGGCCTGTCTAAAAAAGTAGCTATCCATTCCTATAACCAGTTATTTTTAATTCATATCCTTTGGCAACTATACTATACACATAATCGTAAGTAGATAGGATGTAGTGTTTATAACTTTTCTCATCTAACCCTAGTTCGATAAGTAATTTAGAATCATGTATTTCATCAAAACTGGACTCAATTTCCCAATTACATATTTCAAGTTCTCTGCATTCAAAGGCTTGAATCTGATAAAAACTGAGTTCATATGCAAGCCACCTATGCCCAAAAGGATTATTTTCACAAAGATCCCCATTTATTTCTCCGCTAAAAGTTAATCTATTTGGAGAAAAACATTGTTTAACGCTATCTAGATAAATGCAGTCACGTCCGTCTAATTTGCCCAACTCTGTAACTATAGAATTGTTTTTACTCATATTACCACCTCACTTCTGGCATCTTACCACCATTAATTGTTGTGAATCGTTTTACTGTGGCAAAATTTTGTATTTCTTCAGGTGTTGCCCAACGAGTATTGACCTTTACCTTTGCCTTCCTAGCCGCATAAAGTCGTCTATTGTCCAAAGTAAATACCGTGTGTTTTCCAACATTTTGTGAAGCCAACTTTTGTTGTACATCTGCCGGAAGATCTTTGTATTTCACTATTCGAATTGGTTCCATTTTTTCTGCATAACTTGGGTCATTTTTAAGTCTGTAAATAGTATCTTTTATATTCGTACCATCCGAAAACTTTGAGTCAATACTTTTCTGACTAAAATTAATAGTTCTTGAATCTCGTAGCTTTGATTTTACATTATTATTTCCCGCATTAGACTTATTAGACTTAAAACTAAATTTAAGAGGACACTTTTTACTACCGGCATTATGTACAAGAACGTTGTTCTCTGATACCAAGTATGTATGCCAGTCTTCTACTTCGAAGTTATAAGTCTTTACAGGCTCTTCCAGTCTCTCTCGGCGAATTTCTTTTATTTCCAGTACTTCCCCTGAGTAGAGCTTAACTTTATCTCCCTCTAAAAGATTTCCGGCTTCTACCCAACCTTTTCCTTCAACCCAGAATGGATGTGGTGCGGTAGATTTTATCTGTGAATATCCTACATATATATGAATCAACTCATATGTCTCATTCACAAATAGCTGTTTAACCGTTTTTAGTCCTTTTTCGCCTGTATCGACATTTACTGAATATACTTGGTCTCCAACCTTTATGTCTTCTATCCGTTTATGTCCGTCTTTTGTATACACAAGTGTATCGGCAGTAAAGCACATTCCTAATTCTGGATGCTTACATTCTCTCTTTACAATTGACTGAACTTTTGTCTTAACTCCGCTAATCTTGTTAAGAACCTTGCTCTTCACACTGTTGGCTTTTTTCAGTACATTTTCACCAACAGCAGTCTTAGCGAACTTATTCATACCCTTCTTTGTAAGGTTTCCTGCAAGTTTCCCTGCTCCCATGGTTACTAAATCTGTTGCACCTGCAAATAATGCTTCCTTTACATCCACCTTACCTTTTGATATATATTGCCCTACTGCATTTCCAACTACTGATCCTGCTGCACTTGCTGCTGCAGCTGCTATGAACGATGCTCCTCCTGTTGCTGCCCCTATTGCTCCGGTTATTGCTCCTTCTGCAAACGATCCGGCATATTCTCTCCAGCTTTTATTAAACTTTCCGTCTTCCATAAAGTCTGATACAGCTGTTATTGCAGTGTTTACCAATCCTCCGATTAAAGCTCCGGCAGCTATATGCAACCAATGACCGTTAGGATCATCATATGTAATCGGGTCATTCTGGCAGTATGTATACAGGTTCAAACTAAGTGGATCGTTGTACTCTCCGGTATATGTATCTTCCGAAATAAATCTTGCTATTTTCGGATCATAATATCTTGATCTTAGGTAATAATATCCTGTATCGTCATCATAATAGTAACCTGAGTACTTATACGGATTCGGTTTGCTTTCCAGTTGATATAATATGTTTCCAAATATATCATAATCATACTCATTTACTGTATTGGCTGCACCATCTACAAGCTTTACAACATCCGCATGTCCATTGTACAGATAATACAGAGTATCGGAATCTCCCTTTATCTTACGGGCAATCAGGTTGACTCCCTGGATATTATGGCTTTCTAATCCATCGCTTCTTACTTCAAGCAATATACTCTGTCCATCGTAGTAATACTTTGTGGTTACTCCGTCTACTGTTTTTTCAACTCTTAATCCGAAAGCATCATATTTACTTGTCGATGTACTGTCCTGTGTCTTTGCAACTTTTAACTGATTAAACCCATCAAACGTATATTCAGATACGTTTATTACATCCCCTGGCTCTGTTGCAGCTACCTTTATCTGATTACCATTTCCGTCATAGGTGTATACAGTAGTAATATTCGAACCATTACGTACTTCTAAAACATCTGTCAAACGGTTTGATCTATCGTAATGATATGTCAATTTTGAACTTACATCATTTAATGCGTCTTCAACCGTTTGTTCCTTTCGATTACCTGCTCCATCATAGGCGTAAGTTGTTGTTCTTCCACCCGGTTCGACTACTGTTTTTATTCTACCTAAGTTATCGTATTCAAAGCTTGTTTTTCCTTTTGGTTCAATCTTTGCTGTCTGCAAGCTGTTTTCATCATACTCATATTCATAGATATCCACTGATGAACCTACTTGATTGACAAGCTTTATCAATACGTTTCTTGCATCGTACTCATAGGTAGTCAATACATTATTCGGTAGCTTTAACGACTTTCTGTTTCCATTTTTGGTGTAAGCATAAGTTGTAGTTCCATCTTTAGTTGTAACCGTCTTCATTCGATTCATTTCATCGAATAAATACGTTGTTACATTACCTGAAGGATCTTTTATTTCCTTTATATTACCTTCTTCATCATATTCATACTCTACTGTCTTTCCGTCAGGTAATACTTTATTATCCAGCAGATTCAGTTCATTATAATTATATATGGTTTCTCCCGTTTCATCTACTGTTCTAACTACATTTCCTAAAGCATCGTAGTATGTTTCTCTTACATCTTTAACTACTTTTTCTACTCCGTTTTCTTTTACTTTACGTGTTACAGTGTGGATTTCAACATTGTCATATTCATCATATGTGTATATATGTACCTGACCGTTCCTATCGGTTTTCTGCAGCAGCCTTCCAAACAAGTCATACTCATCATATGTTTCTGCTCTATCTTCTCCATCCAGCATTTTTTCCAGTCGGTACATCTTGTCATATGAATATGTATTCTTTCTAACTCCGTCAACTGTAACGGTCTTAATATTGCCAATTACATCATAGGTATAACTTGTAATCTCTCCTTCTGTACTTATAACTGTTTTTAGCCTGTCAAAATCATCATATTCATAGGTTGTCTTTAGGCGGTATACAGTCTCGCCTTTACTGTTAATTATCGGATGAACATTACTTTCCGAACTGTCATGCTCCTTCCAGTCGGTTACCCATACCTGATTTCCAACTGCGTCATAACCGTAATAACGGGTATTGTACATTGGGTTGGTTTCAGCAACTAACCTTCCAAGTTCGTCATACTCAAATATTGTTGAATTCATTTCTGCGTCGGTAGCTATCTTTTTATTACCGGCTTCATCATACAAAATGGCGCTAACAACTTCTTGTTTTACTCCATTCTCATCGGTATACCATGTTGTTGTTTTTATAACTTGGTTAAGCTTATTATACCTGTACTCAGTCTTATTATTTCTTCTGTCAATTTTCTCAATTACATTTCCTACGGAATCAAATACTGCTTCCGAATAATTAATTCTTGTAGCATCTATTACTTTTATTATGTTGTTTAATCCGTCGTATTCATAGGATGTAACATTACCTCTTGCATCTTTTACAGATTTAAGGTTACCTACTTCATCATACTCCTGTATTGTTTTATCTCCATTGTTTGTTTCAATTTTTATTCTCATTCGACCTAAAGCATCATTCTTTATTACTATTGGTCGGATTTTTGTTGAGGTTAGGTAGTCCTTCTCTGTCATAACTTCATATTTTACTGTTTTTCCGTCCTCAACAACGCTTTCATAGTTATACGAATAAGTGACGATTTTCTCCATGCTGTTGCCGTTTTTATCTTTAAGTCCTAAACCATCTACTTCTTTCGTAATCCTATTGAGAGCATCATATTCATACTCTATAATTTTTCCGTTAGGATCTATCTCCCTGTACGGATTATCATTTTCATCATATAAATACTCATAAACTGCCTCTTTTTCCTCTCCGTCTTCATTGTATTGAATTCTCTCTTTCCACTTTCTGTCCAGTTCGTCATAATCTATAAAGGTAACTCTGTTCTTCGCATCTGTTATCTTTATAACATTGCCATTTGCATCATACTCATATGTAGTTGTGTTATTTAATGGATCTATTACCTCAGTGACTCTGTTAAGCTCGTCATATTTGTATATAGTTGTAAACCCTCTTTTATCCGTTTCCGTTACCTTATTTCCTGCTTCATCATATGTATATGAAACTCTGTAGCCTTCTGCATCATATATTTGAACAGGTCTGTTGTTTCTGTCATATACTGTTTCTGTTACCAAATCTTCTTTCGGATAGTCCGGTCTGTCAGCAGCGAACCTTTCTTCTATCACAAAAGTCTTGTTACCTACATTATCATAAATGCTCTCGGTTCTCTTCAGTATTTTGCGCTCATTAGTTTGTGGGAATATCTCTTCAACTATAATTCTGTCGTTTTTGTCATAAGTATACTTGGTAGTATATCCTCTTGCATTGGTTACCTTTTGCAACCTTCCTGCAGCATCATACTCCTCATATGTACTGTTCCCTAAAGTGTCTATGATTTGAGTTCGGTTATTGTACAGATCATCATACTTGTACTCAGTAACTTTAAATTCTATAAGCTCACTATTCGGGTCTTTCTGGTCTACTCTTTTCTTCTCTGTTACAGTTTTAACCAGTCCCTTAATCTTTATGCCTGATTCATTTGTATAGTAGTCATATATCAACTCATTTCCTAAAGGATCAATTTCCTTAACTAATAGAGCACCTTTTGGACCGTACTTTCCTTCATTATCATAAACATAGGTTGTTGTATTACCCTTCTTATCTGTTTTTGATATCAGATTATGCTTATAAACAGGGTCATAAACCATTGAAGTTGTCTGTTTCAACGGGTCTACTGTACCTACAAGATTATTGTTTTCATCATATTCATTGGTTGTAGCATTGCCCCTCTTATCATACATTGTTTCTTTAATCTTAAGTCTCTTATCTTTTCCAGCTTCCAAATATTTTGTATATGCTTTGGTATTCGGATCTTTATTGTCTTCGAGAGTTCTTATGTCTACATCCGGTATTACTTCCCACTTATTAGAACCAGGGTCATAATAGGAATACTCATATACAACTTTATTACCTAATGCATCTACCTCTTCAACTACTCTCATATCAAGGTTGAATCTAACCCTTGATTCGTTACCTCTAGCATCTATAATGTATCTCTCGTTTGTAGCGTCACTGTATACCTGGTATGTAACATTTCCCTCTGCATCATATTGACGTACAATACGACCAAATACATCATAATCAATTTTCACTGCAGTATTGTTATTTGCATCTATTACTTTTACAATCCGGTCATTAGAATCATATTCGTATGTAGTTTCTTTCAATTCGCTGTCAATTACTTTCGTCAAAAGCCCATTGGAGTAGTTATATTTAACTGACCTATTGGTTAAAGGATCTTCTATACTTTCAACCTTACCATTGGCATTAAACGTAAAGTCTAACTTTCTGCCTACATCATCAATTACATAATCAATTTGTCCTTTACTATCATATATTATTCTAAGAGCATTACCTACTCTGTCCTCCAGCCTTATTAAACGCTTGGTGGATACGTCAAATACGTATTTTGACATGTCATCACTAGTTACAATGTAAGCGTCAAACAGGCCCGCACATGAATGACACAATCATTAATAAAAATGGTTGGAAAAGTTCTGTAAATCGATAAAACTTTTTCAACCAAAAAGGGAATGTAAGTAATTTTGTGTATCATAATTTATGTAATCCTTCTTTAGCAAGTAAATTTTAGTTGACAAGGTTTACAGAATATTGTTTTTTATTGCCTTTTCATTATATATTATTGCCGGATTTGTTAAGTTTTATACATAAACTTGATTAAATCTGGCAATAATCATTTATAATGGTCAGTATTAGCCTTTTAAACCTATATTTTTAATTTTGTGAGGTCTAGCCCATCCGGCGATGAGGATGAGCCCTTGAGGGCGGTGGGGGTGAATGCTCTTAAATATACTCTTCCAGCCTACCTGGATATTGGATTACCAATTGGCTAAGTACTCTATCCCAGTTTTTGTAACGTTGTGTCCATTTTTTTACTACATTCATTGATGCTAAATATAAAATCTTTTCTAGTGAACTGTCTGTTGGAAATATTGTTTTTGTTTTTGTGACCTTACGAAACTGACGATGTAGTCCTTCAATTATATTTGTAGTATAAATTATTTTTCGTATTTCTTCTGGAAATTTGAAAAATGGACTTATAACATCCCAGTTATTTTCCCAACTACGTATTACAAAAGGATATTCCTTTCCCCACTTTTCTTTAAGTTCATAAAGTTTTTCTAATGCTATTTCTTCATTAATAGCATGATATACTTCTTTGAAATCATTACTAAATGCTTTTAGGTCTTTGTATGGCACATACTTAAAAGAATTTCTCAGCTGATGTATTATGCAACGCTGCACTTCAGATTTTGGATATGCAGCATTTATGGCTTCCTTAAGTCCGGTAAGTCCATCAACACAAAAAATTAAAACATCCTGTACTCCTCTATTTTTAAGGTCATTCAGTACACCAAGCCAAAACTTTGAGGATTCATTGTCACCAATCCAGATCCCTAAAATATCCTTATATCCATCAATAGTAACACCTAGAACAACATAAGCTGCCCTGTTTATTATTCTTCCGTCGTCCTTAACTTTATAGTGTATTGCATCCATAAAAACAAAAGAGTATATAGGTTCAAGAGGTCTTTGTTGCCATTCCTTAATCTCTGGAGCAATTCTATCAGTAATCTTACTAACCATCTCTGCTGATAGGCTAAAACCATAAAGTTCTTCAATTTGTTGACTGATATCCCTTGTAGACATTCCTCTTGCATATAAAGCTATAACTTTTTCTTCAATTCCAGAAACATTACGTTGATATTTAGGAATAATTTTAGGTTGAAATTCGCCTTTACGATCTCTTGGTACTTGTATATCAATTTCTCCAAACTCACTTTTTATTTTTTTAGGCGTATAACCGTTACGACTATTATCAGTTTTTTTATTTTCTACATCATCTTTAGCATATCCTAATTTTGCTTCAAGTTCTGCTTCTAAAAGTTCTTGTATTATATCTTTAAAAATGTCTTTAAGATATTCATTAATATCAGATACACTTTGGAAATTATTTTCCCGAACTAATTGTTTGATTTGTTCTTTTGTTAACGTTGACATAAAGTTCTCCTCCTTAGCTTTTATTATTATTAATCCTTGCCAAGAAGGAGAACATTCAATCATCTATACACAAATTTTTTTACATCCTCTAGTCGATTGAATTAACCTCTCCGCTATTGTCCACATCCGCTGCTTCAAACTGTTCTTCTGTAAATTTTATAGATCCGGTCAAGTACATTTTCATTAGTGCCAGATCTATTGAGTTAAATACTCCATCTCCGTTAATATCACCTTTTATAACTTTGCTTTTCACTGTTATGGTAACCCCCTGTTTGGCTGTATTTGTACCGTCTGTCACTTGAAATGTAACTTTTGTATACACTCCTACCTGTGTAGAAGTCGGTGTCCAGCTAAATTCGCCTGTTTGAGTGTTAAAAACCGCACCTTCCGGCAAATTGGAGGCAGAATATTCAAGTACACTTCCTTCCTGACCAACTGCGGTTACTGTAAACTTAAGCTCCTCACCAACAAAGACAGTCTTGTTTCCTATTGGATTCAATTTGATTGCTGATACATCTTTTACAGAAAGTATATTCCCTCCTGCATCATATGTATACTCTATTTTCTGCCCGGAACTGTATGTAACTTCTTTTAGCCTTCCCAAGTCGTCATATTTATGTTGCTGCATTAACAGTTATACTCAATGATAAAAATATTAATAATATACTTGATAATGTATTTAGTTTCAACATACAAATCTCCTACTTTTTTTATTTAAATTTAACTACCGATTCTAATATAAAAAACTTATTGTTTACTACTTTATTTTTATTATAAAAAACTACCATCTCCCTTTTTTACCTTTGAAGTATAAAATTTTTTTCATAGCGAACTTACTTAATCTTCTTTAAAAAAGTATCTCTTCAAAAAATTATATATATCTGTTTGCAATTTGAATAAGTCCAATCGCTACAAAACTCACGGCTTCACTTTTATTTTCTGCTACAATTATTGCCCCATCTTCATTATATGTTATAAATTCAATCCAATTATCCAAAAATATAGACCAACTTGTTTTTAAAATATTGTAGCAACTGCTGCAAAAATAAATGCTTGCATTTCCCTCCCAGTTTATACATTTCATAAGTAAATTCTTTACATTACTTATGCAATTACAATCGTAATCCTTAGTCCAGTAACCTATATTTTCCCACTTCACTTTTAATACCCAATCATCTTTATCTAATTGCATTACAGTCTTATTTTTTTTACTAAAGTATTTACCCCAAAACTCAATAGAGCTATCCTTCGTAAGAACTTTTATATCATCTGCAAGATGATTACTAAAAAAATCCCTAATATCACTATTGCCCAATTCAACATATTCATAATCACCTGAATATAATATATTATTACTGTTAGAAATATTATCTTCGAAATCAGCCATTATATCTCTCCTTAATTTGGTTTATCATAAAATATGTGTCCTCTACTTTTTCCTTCACGCCACTTTATATGTTGTAAATCATTACCCACTGTTAGTTCTCTGGCATTCTTAATATTGTGAGTTTCATAACCCTTTTTATATTTGATTTTTTCATATGAATACTGTTTATAATGGTTCATATTTCCTCTTGCCTCTTTTAATAAAGCATTAGCATCAGAAGCCGTTTCAACCCTAAAATTTGATCTGCGACTATTTCTTATAATTTCAACTGCATCATCCCACTCCTTAGTACCACGTTTAATTACTGGTAGTTCTGAACTCTTTCGAATCTCATCATCAACTCTAGCACTATCTCCACACTGATTATGAACCAATACTTCAGATCCGCTTACATAATATGTATGCCAGTCTTCTACTTCGAAGTTGTATACCTTAATTACTTCATCAAGATATTCAACTTAAATCTTCTCAAACTCAAGTAGCTCACTTTTATATAATTTTAATTTTTCACCGGCAGCCAGATAACCTGCATTTATCCAGCCTTTTCCTTCTACCCAGAATGGATGCGTTGTTGTAGTGCATATTTCTTCATCTCCGGCAAATACATGAATTAAAGTATCGGTTTCACTTACAAATACATTAGTAACCTTCTTTAATCCCTTTTCACCAGTCTTTAGATTCTCTGAATATCCCTTATATCCAACCTGTATATCCTTTATCTGCCTGCTCTCAACTTTTGTTACAATTAGCGCATCGATTGTAAATCAGAATCCTTCAACAAAGTCTGGTGCACTAGTAAGTAAATGGATTATATTTTATTATTTTTATTCATATTATAAATGTAATTATTTTAATTTCCGCTATACGGTCAATAAAGTACATAAATATCCTTAATATGTATTGCAAAATCTACTAATATGTAATTTTTACTTCATAAAAACTCATTTATTTTTAGGGATATTCTTCTCTCGTATTTTGAGACAATTATCCTAATAATAAGTACTTCTAATCATGTTATTTCTGTACTTGTCTTGTTCTGATCTGTGGTTCAATTATTGGTTTAGTTTTATCAAATAGAACTTCTGAAAAATCAAACTCAGGTACAAGGTTTTCTTTATTTCTATACGCTAAAGCTTGCTTTCCATCCCATACAAAAGCATTTTCACCTAAATGTCTCTTTATTTTTTCTCTAACATCATTTGGTATAGGCTCAAATATGTTATTTGTAGTTTGTATGGCTATTACTTTATCTCCTATAGATTCTACTTTATATGCAGGTGCAGACAAGAGTTTGTCTCTACCAAATAAATCAATATACGGTTTCCCGAAAAAATTCATCCAGTGCAACTCCGGATGTCTAATTTCCAAATCTATCGGCTCAAACGCACCGGGAATGCTTTCATTCACTATCTTACCATATACCGGTTCAATCAAACATACCAGTTCTTTACACAGATTTAAGAATTTATTAAAATTATTCTCATTTTTTACATATTCAATATTTACAGAAAAGAAAAAACCATTAAAATGAATAATATTTTCCTTTCTTCAGCTTATCATATAACTTGCTTTACTTTTGCTTTTTGACTTCATTAAAAGAAGCCCTTCAGCAAACTCATTTTTAGAAACCTCTCTGTTCATTTCATCTTCCATCCATGCATCAATGACCGCGCTTATATCATTTGGATCATATTTTCTTTTTAATGGTTCATACATATCAAACTTCTGTGGCATAAACTCTTTTCCATATTCATTAATCTTGCATATTACATTATTTGCAAAATCTCTGTCTTGAAAATTTTTTAAGCTCATAAGCTTTAATCCAATTGATGGATAAGTATAATCCATTTAATTCACTCCTATTTGAAGTATTTTATTTATACTCAATGCTTCACATTTTCGGAATTAGTGTATCGCCTAAAAAGCATACAATAATCAAACAGATATCCAAATCAATTCATCCTTAATTCATATTAAAGTCGGTATAACCCGTATTTCCTAAACTATAATCTTCATATCCTTTTTTCTTGTCTTTAATTTAGTTAAGTATATTAACTGCAAAACAAAAACTTTTACAAAGTTTAATTCACTGGTACCTACTATGCAATCTGTATGTTTTTGATAATAAGATTTATATATCATACTATAAAAAATTATATCATTTCCATCAGTTATTGTAAGCGTGTTCCAAAAATTAATGTACAATAAATCTATTCTTTAAAAATATAAAAAAGAATAGCCATACCAAGAGCAAACCTGTATGACCATTCCCTTATTTGTCTCCATCGATCTTATTTAATCAAAATCCCGTTCTATTGCAAAGTAATTCTTTTTTCATTATTGCATAGTCTATTGAATTAACGTCTCCGTTATTGTCTACATCTGCTTTGCATATCCTGAATTTCTTAAAAATCCTTCTTTATAAACAAATCTTGGCATGTTATCTATCTCTTCATACCAATATTTTCTCATACTCACAAACCATACCCTTCTAGCATCATTTTCTCCATCTCAAAAGACAGCGTTCTAATTTGTCAAACAAAAAAGTGACACCCGTTACAACGAATCCTATGAAAATAATCCCTACAATAACCCTCGGATAATCTGCAAAATCGGAAAAATACTTCACATACCATCCCAAGCCGGAAGTTGCTCCAATCATTTCCGCGGCAGTCAGAAGAATAAAAGACATGACAAGTCCGATAGTGGCACCGCTTATGATAGAAGGCAAGGTTGCCGGCAAAATCACCTGAAAAAGCATTGCACCTTCATTTACATTCAGAGCTTTCGCCGAGTCAATAATTCTTTTATCCACATTAAACACGCCGTTTAGGGTATTAATAAACACCGGCCAGAAAGCTCCGATAAAAATGATGAATATGGATGCCGCCTTAAACGTTGGAAGTATGGCAATGGCATAAGGAATATACACTATGGGAGGTATCGGTCCCAATACTTTTGTAAGTGGATTTACAGCCTTGTAAAGTCTTTTTTTCCAACCAATAACCAGGGCCAGTGGAATGGCTAAAGCCAAAGCCAGAAGGTACCCCGCAAACAGCAGCTGAAATGAGCTTAAAGTCCCTTTTAAAAGTTCCGGCAGTTCCGATATCAATAATGCGGGGACGTTCGAAGGGGAAGGAAAAAGGAACCTGTCTGCCAAATCGGTTTTTGTTGTAAAAATCTCCCATACTATCAAAATCCCATATACAATGGCAATAACATCACCGACAGTCTGAAGCTTCTCATTATCTTTTTTCAATAATAAATTCAGTATATATATAACTTCCAGTGCAAGCACCAATCCAATATAATACCAGGTGTTTACATCAGCTCTTTTGGACGGAAAAAGCTCGAGCACCAATGCCGCCAAAAAGAAAGCATTTGTCACATTGAGTATTCTCCTCACAAAAATTCCCCCTCTCCAAATTCACCTACAGAACCACCTCATCTCCGCCTATTTTCTCTATCAAATCGTCATAGAAGAGGCTGACAAGTTTGTTTCTAAGAGTCAAATACTCTTCCGATCTTATAAGAGTCGCTCTGTCCCTGGGTCTTTTCAAATCAACATCTATTTGTTTCTTGATGGTTCCCGGCCCTGCTGACATTACAAAAATCTTGTCTGACAAAAGTATTGCTTCATCTATGTCATGGGTAACCAGTATAACCGTCTTTCTTTCATTTCCATTGTCCCAAAGGTTTAGAAGAAGCTCTTGCAAAACCACTCTGTTTTTTGCGTCCAAAGCGCCAAAGGGCTCATCCATCAAAAGAATCCCGGGATTCATTGCAAAGGCTCTGGCAATAGCAACTCTCTGCTGCATACCTCCCGACAGTTGAGACGGATATTTGTTTTTAAAGTCGCCAAGCCCTACCAAATCCAAGTATTTATCAGCGATTTCCTCTATCTCCTTTTTGCTTTTTTTCTTATAGACCTGCTTTAACCCAAAAATCAAATTTTTACGGGCAGTCATCCACGGAAACAATGAATAGTGCTGAAAAACAACCCCTCTTTCCGTGCCGGTACCCTCAATCTGCTTTCCGTCCAGCAAAATATATCCATTAGTAGGAAAATTAAGGCCTGTCAACAGACTTAAAAGCGTGCTCTTGCCGCACCCGCTTGGTCCGATAATACTTACAAACTCCCCTTCGTTTATGGACATACTGATGTCTTTAATAGCGCAAAACCTGCTATTGTGTTCCTCATACTCCAAGGATACATTTTGCAAGCAAATTTTACTCATGGTCATACTTCCCCTTTACTCCTTAAAATCCGCTTTAAGCTTTTTATAAACTTCATCATCGGGATATTCCTTCAGAACATCTTCGAGGGCAAGTTTATATATTGATGTGTCTATATAATCTTCTATGTTCAGATCGGAAGTAATATATCCGGACTTGTTTATTAAATCCCAGAACTTCACAACTCCTTCTTTATCCGGATCAGGTATGCTGTATATATGACCGCCGTATGTTTCTTCTTTTATAATATCCTTGTCTGTTTTTGCATATTTCGAAATAATGTCCACTGTTTCATCCTGGTTTTCCAAATAAAATTTGTATGCCTTTATCAAAGCCGCCATAAACTTTACAAAATTTTCTTTGTTTTCCTT
This sequence comes from Acetivibrio clariflavus DSM 19732, assembly GCF_000237085.1. GTDB lineage: Bacteria > Bacillota > Clostridia > Acetivibrionales > Acetivibrionaceae > Acetivibrio > Acetivibrio clariflavus. The sequence continues at coordinate 3,154,240 of NC_016627.1, forward strand.
TATATTAGACGAAAGGGCAACCTGACGGCAGCAAGTATGCATCTTGACCAATTCTCCGGAATATTTCACTATTTCAAGTCCCTGCTTTTCCCCAAGTTTTATAAATGGAGTCCATACAATACCCGCATCAACGCTTCCTTTCTTGACAGCTTCAATTACCGCTGCCGGTGAATCCAACTCATTAATTGTCAATTCATTTTTCCAGTCGATGCCTGCTTCGGTTAGTGCAGCCCTGAAAATAACATCTCCCGTGGCAAGTCTTACAGTGGCAATGGTTTTGCCCTTGAAGCTGTTTAAATCGGTAAATTCTTGCGCTTTTTCAGGAAGGGCCACAATTCCGTGTCCTTCAGTTTGCTGTCCGCCAAAGATGACAAAATCAGTTCCCTTTGAAATGAAAGTAAGCGGTGCAGCCGTACCAAAGGAACCGACATCCACTTTGCCTGAGCTTATTGCATTCAGTCCTTCGCCGGAGTTTGTAAACAAAAACATGTTTACATTAAGTCCTTCTTCTTCGAAATATCCTTTTTCTTTTGCCACAAAGTAAAGCACATGTCCTGGAGTAGCCAGATAGCCCACATTAAAATCCTTTAGTTCCTTTTTGTCTTTTGGATTTTCCAAGCCGGTCTTTTGTGCTTTTTTTCCTCCACAGCTGCTAAACAATATACTTAGAGTTAACAGTAATATAAAAATTGTAAGTATTCTTTTTTTCATTTCTATTCCTCCGTAATATTTATAATTTTTCAAATATCTCCTTCTTCAAAAAGCCTTTTGTAATAAAATCCACTGGCATACAAAGCTGCCGCCGGATTGTGCCCCAATACCCTGTCTTTGGTTATCAAGGTTGTTACAGGAGCTTTGGAGTATTTAATAAACAATGAATCGTGCCCCACGCACAATCCCACAATTACATTGAGATCCGTTTTTTCCTTGTTAAGCAGTTTTGCCTGCAAAACTGGATTGCACATCGCTTCGTGGCAACCTTTCTGAATTTTAAACTTTTCCGGAATTCCAATTTCGGTTTTATCTATCGACCCAATCTTGCAAATTACGCTGTAGCTTTCAAGTCCCTTTGCCTTCAGTATCCTGGTAAAAATCTTCGTTTCATTCATAAGACCTATGCAGGTGGCAATCCCTATTTTCTTTGCACCTATTCTTTTGGCAAATGCGATAATCTCCTCAACTCTTGTAAGTTTTCCATAATAAGTGCCTTCAATTTCTGCTGCCGCATGGGATATTTTAGACACCAGGCTGTCATTTCTGTAAAGTTCGTTTACCTTCTCTATTTCTTTCTCCAATGTATTGGTAGTCAGGCAAAAGTCGGGAAAACTCTTTTGGCGCCTATAGCAGTTTAGCACTCCGCAATCGGAGCAGCTTATTTTTACATCTATATTTTTCATAATATCTTCCTCCTAAAAATCCAGGCATTTTGCAAAGACCTTGTTAAAATCTTTGTAATTTGCCAGTTCCAATACTTCGATTTATTAACATCTTCATTCTACTTCTGTAGTTTTGATTCCAAAGAAAGGCTTTTGCACCGGACAGGGAAGTATTGCCGATAAACTCAATCTTTCCGTCAAACCCTTAAGGAAAATAAACTTTGCAAATCATGTAATTAAATCTTTATTGGGAGGATATCCGATTTCTCTTGTCGCATCCATCATTGCACGAATATTTTCAAAAGGCGTCTCTGTGGGAAGGCTGCATCCTGAAGCCACAATATAGCCTTTCGGGCTGTCATAGGCCTGACGTACACAATCATAAACAGCCTTCTTTACATCGGAAACTGTTCCCTGAAGCATGATCTCGGAAGGTTTCACATTTCCCATCAGTCTTACTCTATGGCCTACTATTTGCTTTGCTTCAAGAAGGTTCGCATCATTGTCTATACTTATACAATCGGCACCGGCTTCAGCCATCAGATCCCATATTTTTTTGGTCTTTCCGCAAATGTGCAAAGTTACGCTTTTGCCTCTTGAATGAATATAGTCAATCAATCTTTTTAAATACGGAAATGAGAACTCCTTAAATTGAAGGGGACTTATTACAGTGCTTGAAGACATGGGATCCGTAAGACTAGGTGTACATCCTGCATCAATAATTGCCTTTGAGTATCTCAAACAGGTTTCCAAAGATATTTCACACAATTTATGTACTTTGTCAGGGTCTTTTAGGATTAGTCTGACAAGGTTTTCAGAACCTATCAGGAAGGATGCGTTGGTAAAAGGACCTGTAACAGGACCTGCTACCGTTACTTCATCTCCAACTTCTTCCGCAATTATTCGCATAGCCTCAAGATGTTGGGGTAAAATGCCGTCCCTGTACGGATCTACAGGCTCCAATGAATCAATTTCCGAAACATCGCTTATTGCAGGGGCTTCAAGATATGCCGTTTGATCATAGGGACAATGTACTTTTGCCCCCATAGCCTCAGCCTGAACATACAAGTCCGTAAAAACCCTTATGATGTCATACCTAAACATTCTGTAGGCTTCAACATGCGCTTTTGCAAGTAATTTGCCATTATTCCTGATTTCAGACACCTTAGCGTTTATCACCCTTGCCGCAGTGTTTCCCACAATCGGAACACAGGGGAGCCTATCTATCTGCTGCCCTTTATTGTATGCTTCCATTCTTTCTTTCGGAGTCATTTGATCGCAAAGCATCAGGCAGCACCTCCAACAAGCCTTCTTGCCAGCCTCACAGCCTCTGCGGCATTGACCGAGTATCCGTCGGCTCCTATTTTATCCGCAAAACTTTGAGATATAGGTCCTCCACCCACCATTACTTTATATTGGTCCCTTATTTTCTGCTGATTTAAAATATTAATCACTTCAGCCATGCCATCCATGGTGGTAGTCATCAAAGTGAAGAGGGCAATAATTTTTGCATTGACTTCCTTTGCTTTTTCAACGAATTTTATTGGCGGAATGTCCCTGCCAAGGTCAAAAACCTCAAATCCTGCCGATTCCAGCATAATTTTTACCAGGTTCTTGCCAATGTCATGGGTGTCTCCTTCGACAACCCCAATTACAACCCTGTGTTTTTCACCCTTTTCGTCTATTTTTATATGGGGCCTTAACACATCCAGTCCTGCATACATTGCGTCGGAACACATTAAAAGTTCGGGAATAAAATATTCCTCTTCTTCAAACAGCTTTCCTGCTCTGTCCATGCCGTCAGCAAGGCCTTTGTCAATCGCTTCATAAGCGTCATACCCGTCAATAATCACTTTTTTTGACACCAGGACAGTCTCATCCTCATCCATATTGACCACTGCATCCGACAGTTTTTTAAACAGTTCTTCTTTACCTTCTGACATTTTGTAACCTCCTATATTAGTAAACATATAGTTTTAGTCGTGTTTTAAATATTATTTTTGGAAGTCACCCTCTCATCAAAACTATTTAACTCGCTTGTATGAAATAAATATTCGCTCTTTTTATTCAAATAGCCGTCTTTAAGCAACCATACTACGGTTTAATGTCTTAAAATTATATTTGACACTTCAAGCTAGGGTGTATTATCGATAAGTTCGGTTAAATTCTTTGCAATCTTTGACATAAAATTTCCTCCTGACATTTTATTTGTTTTCCGGTTTTGTAATCCGATTATTCATATAGGTTTTATATGGTTTATTTTAGTTTAAAAGTTCACATTTGTCAATAAAACACAGAAAAATATTTTAAATTCTATCGGATTAGTCGTGTTTCAGTTCCAATTTATATAACCGCAATCAGGTATACTATCGTCTTTTTACATTTCGCTTAAATCAATCTTCTCTTCATTTTGGTACAAACTCTTGGACTTATAAGCATCAACTCCACATATATTGTGAGGACCTTATTTTTTACATCCAATATCCTAATCCCTTCTTCATTTAAGAGAGACACCATCTTTTGACTGTCTGGTTGATGCGATTTTGGAGGGCATAAATATTATTTAAAGCTTCCTTTCCAGCTACAATTTTCATATCCTTTTTTCTTGTCTTTAATTTTATTATATTAACTGCAAAACAGAAACTTTTATAAAGTTTAATTCATTCAAAAATTAAAGGTACACTAGCTCTATCTATTAAAATCTATTCCTTTATTTATCTTCATTAATTTTATTTAATCAAAATCCCGGTCTATAACCAAGCAATACCTGTTTCATTATTGCATAGTCGATTGAATTAACCTCTCCGCTATTGTCCACATCTGCTGCTTCAAACTGTTCTTCTGTAAATTTTATAGATCCGGTCAAGTACATTTTCATTAGTGCCAGATCTATTGAGTTAAATACTCCATCTCCGTTAATATCACCTTTTATAACTTTGCTTTTCATTGATATGGTAACCTCCTGTTTGGTTGTATTTGTATTGCTTGTCTTTACCTTTGAAGTATAAATTTTTGTATAAATTTTAGCAAAATTATTACTCATAGTAAACTTACCTAATATGTGTCCTCTACTTTTTCCTTCTTGCCACTTTATTTGCTGTAAATCATTACTGCACTGAATTTTTATAATTATTTCTTTTACTTTTTCGATTACCTTATTAAAACTTACCAAAATCTATTGTGCTTTTTGCATAATTTTAAGGCAGAATGTTTCCTCCAATAAATGCAGGCAATATTCTTTCCAAATACCAATTAACATCTGTCACATTGATTTCAGTATTATCATTCAATATTTTCCTATTTATTGTTAAAATAAAAGGTAATTTTCCACTATTCCAAATCAACAGTTGCATCCCTATGCTCGATTTATCCCAATACAAAATGACACCAATAACTTCATTCTGTTTTTCCTTTTTATCGATAATATCCATAAGTTGCTCTAAATCAATCTCTTCGCTTTGCCAGTCATAATCATCGTTATCTCCCAATGGTAAAAAAGAAACTTTTCCTCCCAATTTAGTGTCCAATTACATTTTAAAAGTCTATTAATTATATCAGCTGAAGAAATCATTTTGCCACCAGTCATGGCTAATTTTATATCTATATAAGCCAAAACAGACATTCTTTATCCCTCTCAAATTTTTTATATAATAAGATTCTGTTATTCATTTATTGAATATTTAATTATTCTCACTTTTTCAGTATCGGATTGCATCTGATATATGTTTCCCTTTGTATCAACCTTATACATGTGATTGGTTCGATATATTCCTCCATAATCTTTCCGCTTTTCCAGCTTGACAGAGTTTATCTCTCCTTTACCTGGATTAATAATATCAACCCATGTTTCTTCTCTTTTATACGCTTCAACCGAATCTTCAATATCTGGTGCTATTGACCTAACCATATAGATATCATCATTTTCATCACAGCCTATAATATCAAGCATTGTATAGAAATATCCGTCAGGGAGATGAGGATAATAAATAAATTCTTGAATTTGATCTAAATTAAATGCATTTATTGATACTTTATATTGGGAATACAAAAAATTATCTCCTTCTTTAGAAAAGCTAATTTTATTACCTTTTAAATCTTCATATTCATACATGCTGAAATCAAAATTATTCTGCTCAACTTTTTCTAATAGTTTTCCATTCGAATCAAATTTCCGTACTCTCAGATTATCATCAGGTAACCCGCTGAAATCAAGAACACTGACATTACCATTCCATGAAACAACAACTTCATGAGGCTCACTCAAATCATTTACAATATCCTCAAATGAACTTTCATTGAAGTTTTTCTTATAAAGTTTCTTTTCACCGATGATAAATATATCACCTAAGGAATCCACACCAAAATCTCTTAAAATATCATTTTTATTAAACTCTATTTTTTCTAAATATTTGCCTTCCTTTGAATATACTTTAATTGCTTTATTTACAGGATCAGCAATATATATATTCCCATTTTTGTCAACATCCATAGCCTGAGGTATATCAAATACTTCTCCTGCATCAGTATTACGTTTTTCAATGCCTAAATTGTGTTCCTCTTTTCCATAACTCAATTCAAGTATAACCTCTTTTTTATAGTCAGAACTTTTGTCATTAACTTTATTTAGAACTTTTAAATTTTTATCTTCATGATTCTCTGTCTCCGGAACAGGATTTTTATTTTCTGAACTTATAATTTCATCAGAATTCTTAAAATTCGATATAGCATGCAAACCTTTTACACTGACGAAAACGCAAGTTATCAGAAATATTATAGTTATGCAAGAAAAAATTATTTTTTTATTCATACATTTATCTCCCAATAATAATCGTATTATAAATTAATTTAAATTTAATGTGTCTCTGCCATATGCAGAACAATTGGATAAGTTATAAATAAATCATATCTAAGGCTTCCATTGTAAACTCTCCGAAAGCATGAAATATAAAACTACATTATCCAGAATTTACTAATCAGAAAACAAGATAACTTCCTTATAGTAATTATACGACAAATATATACATATGCACAAATTGCATATATCCCAAATGTTAATTAGCTATATATCTCCTGTTTTTGCCATTCAGTCAACACTTATTTATTGTATCGGTAATACTTCAAATCAATAAATTTCTGAATGCAAAAAATATAGCAACCATCCCTGCGATTTTTAGGATGATTGCTATATTTTTATACATTACATGAAGCCTTAAGATAATAATAGGCCAGTATTACTTTCACATCAAGAATCTCACCGCTTAAAATTTTTTCACCGATTTCCTCAATACCTACCCACTTAGCTTCATATACATCTTCATCATGTATAACATTACTGATAAGCCGTTCTTTCTCAGTCCTGATCAAATATACTTTCATAAGACTGTTGCTAAAGCCCATCATGGGCTTATAAGAAAATACATGTTCTATCTTTGCGTTGGAAAAACTTATCCCTGTCTCCTCCTTCAGCTCTCTTAAAAGGCAGTCTATTTCAGACTCTTCTTTAATATCAAGAGTTCCTGCGGGTATTTCAAGGGTTGTTTCCAGAAGGGCCGGTCTAAATTGCTTAACCAGAAGGATTTCATTATTTTCGTTGACTATTATGGCACTTACTGCATCATGATCCTTGAGAATATCATAGACCTTGCCATTTACTGTCCTTTGGACGACCTTTAACCAGCCGTCATATACAATCCTGTCATCCATAGCCACTCCTCGTTTCATGAATATCGAAAAAGCTTTCCTGCAAAGAAAATTCTTTTGCAATTATCGATAATATTCTCATTTGAGCCTAATTTTTTCACTCTTTTCAATCTGTACAATCCTGCCATCCTGAATAAAAAGCGTAACTGAACCATATTGAACACTCTCAACATATTCAATCAACTTTTTAAAATCTTCGTCGGAAATATTTACTTTACTTCTATCAAGCCCTTCAAATCCTGCCATTATATGACCTCCTTCTCATGCTGCTCATTGACACCCTGATGATTAAAATCAAATTTCTCATTTATATTTATTTGGATAATTATATCATCCTGTTTAATGATTTTTATGGAGCCGTTCTGTATTTTACATGCCGTATTATAAACAATATTGTCTATTATCATGAAATTCAGTTTGGAACTTCTGTTTTTGCTTTTTGAAACAACCATTTTGAACCCCTCCAATTCAATCATTTTCTGCCCTATATTTTTGCCATACGATAAAAACAATAAATTCATAGTATTCTTATCGTTTTTGTTTGGTTTATCTTATTTATAAAGGGGAACTAATCCCCTAAATTAATTCTTATTATTTCTATATGTTTTTTATATAACATATTATTACTTTTTAACAAATATGTCAATTATTTTTAATAAATATTAATTATTTTATTTAATTTTCCACGCTTTTCTTATTTTCTCCCACTTCTTATCCCTTGAAGATATTATTGTATTAATATCTTCACAGCTCAAATGCTTAAACCTTGACTGTTTCTTTAAATATTCCTCTACCGGCGAAAACTCTTTCGGATTTTTGTTTAAAATAAACTCTCCCTGCTCAAATTCTGCAAGATACCAAAGTCCGCAATCCACCACTTCTTTTGCAATATCGATGGTACTGTCTTCCGGTATTCCCCATCCTGTCGGACACGGGGCAAATACATGAATGTAAGAGGTTCCCTCAACTCTGGACGCTTTCTGGACTTTGTTTATAAAATCCTGTATATACCCGATACTCGCTGTTGCAGCATAATCAATACCATGGGCTGCAACAATTTCAAACATGTTCTTTTTCTGTGTAACTGTTCCGGGAATATTATCCCCCGCCGGAGTAGTTGTTGTCCTTGCACCGAAAGGTGTAAGGCCGCTCTTTTGAATTCCGGTGTTCATATAGGCCTCATTGTCATAGCAAATGTATATTATCCTATCCCTGCGGTCTATCGCACCGGATAGTGCCTGAAGGCCAATATCGGCAGTACCTCCGTCACCGGCAATACCAACAACATGATAATCTTTTAATCCCAATGCCTTTGCTGCCGCTGCAATTCCCGAAAGCATGGAAGCCGTTCCGGGGAATGTGGAAATAATGGCATTGTTTAAAAAACACATTTGAGGATAGATAAATCCCACAGCAGACATACAGCCTGCCGGAATTACTGTAAAAGTCCTTTCCCCCAGCACCTTTAATATAAGCCTTACCGCAAGGCTTCCGCCACAGCCTGCACATGCCTTGTGGCCGTAGAAAAACTCCTTGTCGGTAATATTCCTGGCATTAATAGTTGCAGTACCATTACTCATAAATTTCCACCCCCAGACTTAAAAACTTCACCCGTTCCTTCTTCTTTCCCTCTGATGCTTCTATCAAATCGAAGAAAGCCTCCCGAATATCTTCCTTTGAAATATCTCTTCCTCCAAGTCCTGCAATAAAATTCAGTTTAGGAAGCTGTAAATCCGCTTTTGCAAGGGCTGAATTGACGTTTGTAAAGACTGTTCCCTCATATCCAAAGGAAATATCCCTGTCTATTACCCCTACAGCTTTCGTATTCCTAACTAATTGTACAATTTCCTCTTCCGGGAAGGGGCGCATAAAACGTATTTTTACAAGTCCTGCCTTAATTCCCTCTTCCCGAAGCTCATCCACCACCGTTCTCACTGTTCCTGTAGTACTTCCCAAACTCACAAGTATAAAATCGGCATCCTCGCATTGATAAGCATCAACAAGACCGCCGTAACTTCGTCCGAAGGCCTTTCCGAAAGCTTCATCCACCTCTTTTATAACCCGTCTTGCATCCAGTACTGCTTTATGCTGCTGATATTTAAATTCCATATTGTCGGCGGGTGAAGAGCTAAAACCCATATTCTTCGGGTTCTCCAAATCCATTTTATACGGAGTGTCAAAGGGCGGCAGAAATTTATCCACTTCTTCCTCTGATGGAACATCCACCAGTTCGTAAGTATGAGTCAGCACAAAACCGTCGAGATTGAGCATCACCGGGGTAAGTACCTTCAAGTTTTCAGCTATGGCATAGGATTGGATTACCATATCGAGACTTTCCTGGGCATCTTCCGCATAAACCTGAATCCAGCCGCTGTCCAAAAGGGACATGGAATCCCGGTGGTCGCCGTATATACTCCAGGGCAAAGCCAGGGAACGGTTTGCATTCATCATGACTATAGGAAACCTCCCTCCGCTGGCATAATGAAGACATTCCGCCATATACAAAAGGCCCTGGGAAGAAGTAGCCGTAAAGGTTCTTGCCCCAATGCTCGAAGCTCCCATGCATGCCGACAGTGCCGAATGTTCCGATTCCACATGCAAAAATTCCGACTTTAACGAGCCCTTTTCCACCATTTCAGCCAAACGTTCCACTACAACCGTCTGAGGAGTAATCGGATAAGCAGCAATTACATGAGGCTTTGAAAGCCTTACTCCTTCAGCCACAGCCTCATTACCCGAAAGAAATGCTTTATATCCCATCCTTACCCCCCTCCCTTTCCATATTTATAGCCTTTTTGGGACAGACTTTGGCACAAATGCCGCAGCCTTTGCAAAATGCGTAATCAATATCTATAAGCTTTTCTTTTCGTAAAATCACACCCTCAGGACAGCACATATAACAATAAAAGCAGCCTATGCATAGGTCCTTGACTACAACAGGTTTCTTCGTCCTCCAGCCGGAATTTTCTGTTACGAGATATCCCGCCTCAAAGCAAGGTCCAACGGGATAGTCATTGATATGTTTTGGTTTTTCGTATTTTCTCAATAGCGGCCTGTTCATAGGGACTCTCCTTTCATCCGGAAGAAAATTCTTTCAACCACTTCAATGTTTTTTTCAAGCAATGAGCCTTTCATAAAGCTCTCCATTCCTTTTTTCAAAGCATCCAGTCTGACAATATCCGATACTGCTAAAAGAGCCCCCAGCATCGCTGTATTGGTTATTGGCTTTCCTAGAATTTCGAGGGCAATGGAGGTTGCATCCACTGTTTTGATTTTTGTTTTATCATAACTTGAATATGCTTTACTGTCTGCAGAATTTACAATAATACTTCCATTGTCCTTTAAGTCATTGAAAAAACTTTCATGGAAAAGAGTCTCATCTAAAACCACAATATAATCGCACTTTTTAATTTCGCTGCGGTCATTTATCTTTTTGTCATCTATTTTTGTAAAAGCCAGGACCGGTGCCCCTCTTCTCTCAGGTCCAAAGGAAGGAAAAGCAAGGGCATATTTTCCGCCATATAGGGCCGCCGATGCACCGAGAAGCTTTGAAGCTGTGAAACTGCCCTGGCCTCCCCGGCCATGCCATCTGATTTCAATCATATTGATCTCTCCCTTGCTTTTTCCCTAAGATTTTCAAGGCGTTTTAAGGCTTCATCCAAAGTTTCTTCCTTCTTTGCAAAGTGGAAACGAATCAGGTGGTTGATCTCTTCCCTGAAGAAGCTGGTTCCCGGAACAGCAGCAACTCCAACCTCTCTTGCCATCCATTCGCAGAACTCCAAATCATTCTTACTCCCAAATTCGGATATATCCACCATGACATAATAGGCGCCCTGGGGAACCGTATACTTTAATCCCAGTCTATCCAAGCCCTTTATAAAGAAATCTCTCTTTTGGGTATAAACATCCCTCAAATTTCTATAATATTCGTCACCAAAGTTAAGAGCAGTCACTGCAGCCTCCTGTAAAGGTGCAGCTGCACCTACGGTGAGAAAATCATGTACCTTTCTTGCTCCATCAATAATATTTGCCGGGGCAATAAGGTATCCCAATCTCCAGCCGGTAATGGAGTAGGTTTTGGATAGAGAACTGCAGGATATGGTTCTTTCGAACATTCCCGGAAGGGATGCAAAATAGATATGTTTATAGGGTTCATAGACAATATGTTCATATACTTCATCGGTTATTACAAAGGTATCGTATTTTTCCGCAAACTCAGCTATTATTTGCAGTTCTTCAAGGGTAAATACCTTTCCTGTGGGGTTTGACGGATTACACAGGATTAATGCCTTGGGGCGCTGTTTAAAGGCTTCTTCCAGTTCATTAACATCGAAATTGAATTCCGGTGGTTTTAAAGATACATAAATGGGCTGTGCCCCGGAAAGTATGGCATCGGCAGCATAGTTTTCGTAAAAAGGCGAAAAAACTACTACCTTGTCACCGGGATTGCATACCGTCATCATTGCAGCCATCATAGCCTCGGTACTCCCGCAGGTTACAACAATCTGCGTTTCAGGGTCAATGGGTATACCCATGAACCTCGATTGTTTCCTGGCCAGCGCTTCTTTGAAATTCGGTGCACCCCAGGTAACCGCATATTGATGAATGCTGCCTTCTGCAACTTTTCTCAGGGCCTCTTTAAGTTCTTCGGGAGGATCAAAATCAGGAAACCCCTGGGATAAATTTATAGCACCATGACTATTCGCAATACGAGTCATCCTTCGGATAACAGAGTCGGTAAAACTTCCTATTCTATCGCTAACTTTCGGCATAATATCCTCCATAACAACATGTTATTTGAAATAGAATATTACCCTGTTCAATGCTATTTAAGCATTCATGATAAAGCTAAACCATGGACATCCAATTCACCTGAATGTCAAACAGGGTATTCCTTGAACTTTCCTTACTTAAGCCTTTTGGCGCAAGTCAATCAAACGCTTTGCCTTGTGAGTAGCCCTTGGCAATTCGCCGTTTTGCAGCACAATGACTTCCTTGGGTTTTACTCCAATGCGAGTTTTTATTGCGGCGGAAACTTTTTGGGCCAAAGCCTCCGAATCCTCATCGTTCCCTATAGCCCGTTCCACCTCTACCTTGAACTTGTTGGTAAAGTTCTCGGTAAAAGCAGTTATTCTGTACTCTCCCGAAAGCTCACTCATATTGCGTACCACAAACTCTATATCGCTCGGGAACACGTTAACTCCCGAAACAATCAGCATATCGTCCAATCGTCCCGTTATGTTTATCCTTGCATGAGTACGGCCGCAAGCGCATCTTTCTTTGTTCACCGTCCCGATATCTCCGGTTCTGAAACGTATCATGGGCCTTGCCGTTTTCCTCAAAGTTGTAAGTACAATCTCACCTCTTTCACCGTCAGGTACAGGTTCTAAAGTCTCAGGGTCAATAACCTCAACCAATATATGGTCTTCAGCCAAATGCAGACCGTTTCTTTCACTGCACATTCCTGCACATGCACCAAAAATATCCGAAATTCCATAGAAATCGTAAACTTTCGCATCCCACAGTCCTTCTATTGCCTCTCTTGTGGCATCTATAGAACCGCCCGGCTCTCCCGCCACAATAATCCTGTTGATTGCCAAATCCTTTGCAGGATCAATGCCCTGCTTCTTTGCCGTTTCTCCCAAATACCAGGCATAGGAAGGTGTAGTCCATATTACAGTGGGCTGGAACTCTTTCAATATGAAAAGCAGCCTGTCGGAAGGGATGGCACCTGCCCAGATGCACAAAGCTCCAAGATTCTGAGCTCCTATAACATCGGGACCTCCCACAAACAGTGTGAAGTTCAAGGCATGAACATACCGGTCTTTAGGTCTCATTCCTGCAGCCCAGAAAAGTCTGCTCTGCACATCCTGAAACTCTTCAAAGTCCCTTTTGGTAAACGGGCTAAGAGTGGGTACACCGGTCGAACCGCTGGAAGCCGATACAAAAACCACTTCCTCTTCATCAACCGCAATCATGTCTCCCAATAACGGTTTTTCCAATTGCCTTTCACGCTCTATGTATTTATTTACAAAGGGAAATTTGCTAAGATCCGAAAGTTTTTTAAAGTCCTCAGGCCTTACGCCGGCATTGTCGAAAGATTGTCTGTAATATTCAGATTTATTGTACGCCAATGCAAGATGTTCCTTCAATAAAGATTCCTGAAGCTTCTCCAACTCTTCTCTGGAGATGGTTTCAATTTCTTCATTCCAATACAATTTTGACCCCATAATACCACTCCTTATCTATCTTCTATCAGCTTTTTTTGCTATTAAGTCTCCAATGGTTTGAATCAACTGGACAAACACAATCAGAGAAATCACAGTAATAATCATGACATCGGTCTGATATCGGTAATATCCGAAGCGTATTGCCAAGTCGCCTACTCCGCCGCCACCTACGATACCTGCCATTGCCGAATACCCGACAAGACTTATGGCTGTCACTGTAAGTCCCCTAATAATTCCCGGCAGCGCCTCTGCCAGCAATACATCCTTAATAATCATCAAAGTCGACGCTCCCGCTGTCAGTGCTGCTTCAATTACTCCTCTGTCAACTTCGCACAAAGCATTCTCCACAAGCCTTGCAAAGAAAGCAATTGCGGCAACAGACAAAGGAACCGATGCTGCAAGCGGACCGATAGTTGTACCTACAACCCTTTGAGTGAAAGGTATCAGCAAAACAAGGAGAATTACAAAGGGCGTAGACCTTATCACATTAATAAGCAAACCACCCAGGAAGTTTAAAATTCTGTTTTCCCAAAACAGTCCCTTTCGGGTAATAAAGATAAAAAGCCCAAGCGGAACACCAAAAAGTATTGCCAATCCTATCGAAATTCCGCACATAAGCAAGGTTTCAGAAAATGCCTGGGTCATATTCTGTACCAGTTCTTCGATGCCGATTCTATGCATGAAGCACCTCCAAATCCGCTACACATTCGCTGATATATTTCTCAGCCTGGCTGACCTTTTCGCCGTTGCCTTCAATATGTACTACCAGTACTCCCAGAGGTTTATCCGATATGTACTCAATCTTTCCGTGAAGTATGTTCAGATTGACATTGAACTTTTTTATAGTGTCTGAAATTATAGGTTCTTCTGCCTTTTCTCCTCTGTATACCAACTTCAGAAGCCTTTTTCCATATTCATTGAAAAGCCTGTCTGGCAGTTCGAGATTTAAGGTATGGTTAACCAGCTGTCTCGTAAAAGGATCTTTTGGTAACGCAAAAACATCATAGACATCGCCAAGTTCCACAACTTCCGAATCCTTCATTACCGCAACCCTGTCGCATATTTTTTTAATAACGTTCATTTCATGGGATATAATGACTGTGGTTATTCCCAGTTTTTTATTTATCTGTTTCAAGAGTTCAAGAATAGAATTGGTGGTTTCAAGGTCTAATGCCGAGGTTGGTTCATCACATAAAAGGATTTGAGGATCATTGGCAATTGCTCTTGCAATACCCACTCTCTGTTTCTGTCCTCCGCTCAGTCTTGAAGGGTAGGCTGTCGCTTTATCGGACAGTCCTACCAATTCCAATACCTCAGGAACTCGCTTTTTTATCTGTTCCCGAGTTTTGCCCGCTGCTTTCATTGCAAAGGCTATATTTTCAAACACAGTCTTGGTATGTATAAGGTTGAAGTGCTGAAATATCATTCCGGTCTGTGCCCTGTGTTTTCTCAGCTCTTCTCCTTTCAAACCGGTGATATCTTTATTGTTTACAATCACCTTCCCGCTTGTGGGCCTCTGTAAAAGGTTGATTGTTCTAAGCAACGTACTTTTTCCGGCACCGCTCGTACCGACAATTCCGAATATCTCCCCCTGCTTAATATCAAACGAAACATTGTTTACAGCCACTATTTCTCTATTTTTTGCCTTAAAAGTCACATTAACATTTTGGAACTGAATCATCTCTCTGCACTTCCTTTTATCTATACTGCCAAAAGCACAATCACAGAATAGTAATTTTTAAATCAGAATTGGTTCTGAATATTCCATTTTTTAACGTACCATTCCGGTCTCTGGAATTCTCTGAATTCATACTTGTCGCTTTCAACCTGATCCCTGAAAAACTCCGATTCAACAATCTCTTTTATATCTTTTACAAATTGTTTATCCAGATCTTCTGTCCTTACAGCAATGAGATTTACCGTATCTTCAACCAGTTTTTCCTTGGCAATTGCAGTGGAAAGAGGTATTCCGGCCGAAATGGCATAGTTTCCGTTTACCACAGATATGGTCACACTATCAAGGGTTCTGGGTAACTGTGCTGCTTCCACAGGCTGAATAACAAGACCGTATGGGTTTTGATCAATGTCTTTTTCCGATGCGGTTGTGGGGTCTATTTCTCCCTTAATTGTTATCAATCCCAAATCCCTTAAGAATATCAAAGCTCTGGCAAGATTGGTCGGGTCATTGGCAATTGTAACAGTATCGCCTTTTTTCAATTCTTTTTTAAGCTCTTCTATATTTTTGGCCGAAACTTTCTTAGAGTATATTCCCAACATAGCGGTAGGAATTTTTATAACCTCGGATAAGTCGAGATTTTTATCTTCGCAGAATTTTTTCAAATAACGTGAATGCTGAAAAACATTGACATTAATCTCGCCATTGGCAAGGGCCAGGTTTGGCTGAACATAATCGCTGAATTGTCTATACTCTACTTTATAGCCTTTCTTCTCCAGTTCGGGCTGAATTGCATATTTCACCAAATCACCGTAAGGTCCCGGTGCCACACCGAAGATTATGGTTTCACTTTTGGCAGTAGATGTCGGCAAACTTGAATTTGTACTCGAAGATGTATTCACTTCCTTTTCGGTTTTCGCGCAGCCTGACAACTGAATTGACAACGCTAAAATTAAAGCAAGTATTTTTCCTGTTTTTCCAAATTTCTTAATAATAAAAATCCCTCCCTAAAATTTCTTTTAATCTTGGTACAACATTCGGATTACTAAAAATCATATTGAGCATAAATCTGCATATTGCCGCAAAGTTATTTCCATGCACTTTACAACTTGCTTGACTAAAAACCACCACCTTATATTATAGTAATCCTATCTTTTTTCTTTGGTTTCATATAAACCATAGTATTCCTATAAGAATTACTGATATTTATTTTATTACCAATTTTAGCAATTGTCAATATATTTATTCAAAAAATATTATTATTCCTATAAGTTTATTATGTTTTCTTCAGAGGGAATCTAGTCATAATCTTGTTAAAAGCTCAAAGACTGTACAAAGACCTCTTCAAAATCTTTACAATTGGCCAGTTCCAGTACTTCTATATTCTTAACCGCTTCCTCCATTTCTCTCCTGTAGCCCTTATTCAACAGGAAAGCTTGTGCACCGGATTTTGAAGTGTTTCCGACAAACTCTACCTTTCCTGCGAACTCTTTCGGCAAAAGGCCTATATTAATCAAACTTTTTTCCCTGAGATGATATCCGAAGGACCCTGCAACCAGGACTCTATCCACGTCAGCGCTTTTTAAGCCCTTGCTTTTCAACAAAAACTCTATACCGGCCCTTACAGCACCTTTTGCCAGTTGAACCTGCCGTACATCCTTCTGGGATAGAAAAACCCCATCGGTAATCCTATAAACCCATTTACCCTCTTGTTTTATAAACCTTTCCTCAAAGTCTTTCTTTTTACTGATTCTTTCAGTTCCACCCTTTTCATCTGCCTCATTTCTTTGTAAGTCCACACGTTGAACAAATCTGCCGCTTTTATTGATAATTCCATGGGCCACCAGTTCCCCAACTATATCCAATAGCCCGCTTCCGCAAATTCCTGTCGCTTTTACATCGCCAATAACCTTGTGCACTACATTTCCGTCTTCATCAATTTCAAAAAACTCTATTGCACCATGTCCTGCCCTCATGCCATAAGTTATATTCATCCCCTCAAAGGCAGGACCTGCCGCTGTTGAGGTTGCTGAAAGCTTTCTGTCATGGGCAATGACCATTTCACCATTGGTACCTATGTCTACAAAAAGAACGGTTTCTTTTGTCTTGTGAAGCTGGGATGCAAGAATGCCGGAAGTAATATCCGCACCTACATATCCGGATACAATCGGCGGCAAATAAATAATTCCAAAGGGCGATATGTCAATATTGTGCTCAGCAGCATCAAAATATACTGCTCCGCTGATTTCAGGAGTATAGGGATATGTTCCGAGGGACCTGGGATTTATATTGGAGCAAAGATGAATCATGCAAGTATTGCCGCTTAAAACAATTTCATAAATGTTTTCTTTACTGATACCGTTACTTTCTGCAATTTCATTTATCAGATGATTTATTTCGCGTATAACCTCGGTATACATTTTTTGCAATCCATCGCTTTCCGATGAGAACTTTATTCTCGAAAGCACATCCTGAGCATAGACCGCCTGAGGGTTTAATGTCGATGCCGTACCTATTTCTCTGCCGTCCTTCAAGTCAACAATGGATGCAACCAAAGTTGTAGTGCCGATATCGACAACTGCTCCATAAATCCGGTCTCGGGTATCCCCCTCCTCAGTTCCTAATATTTTGTCTCCGGAAAATACTCGGGTTTGATTTTCTCCCTCGAAGTATACCTTTTTTATCAGGGGATCAATGCTTAAATCGAAACTTTGTCCATTGCTCAATATTTTTAAAGTATTGTTTTTCTGACCGCCTATTATTTCAACCTTTATATTGCCTGTAATTTTCGTTTCACAGGAGAGTACATATCCTTTAACAAGCTCCTCTTTTGAAAGGTTATGCCTTCCGCCTGTAATAACATTTTGCAATGAATCCCTGTCCAGCCTGACCTTGCATTTGCCGCAGGTGCCGTTTCCATTGCACGGAGACTCAATTACAATACCGGCGTTTCGTGCAGCGTTCAAAATGGTAGTGCCTTCAGATACAGTTACCGTTTTGTTATCCTGGTAAAAAAAAACCTCTGGCATTATTGTATCCCCTCCTTTACCGTATTGGTCAAAGCCTGAATATTTTCAAGAGAAGAGGAAGTGCTAAGTCCGCATGCCGGTGATATGATATCAATCCCATCATTAAGAAGGCGTATGGTCTGGTCATGTACTTTCTCCGGTGTACCGAACTGGAGAAGATAGGTACTTAAATTCCCCATGGTGGTGAGGAACGGAAACTCTTTCTTTAAAAGTTTCAGGTTTACAACGGCATCGGTACTGATGGCATCGGATTTTATTTGAGGTATGAGATTTTTTACTGTGTTCATATTTCCGCATATATGTACAATTACCGGAGTATTTAATGAATGTATTCCATCTATTAATTTGTTGAGGTATCTTACTGCGTACTCTTCAAACATTTTAGGGCCTAAAATTTCTCCTGTCGCGGTGGGATCTCCGATAGATATCAAATCCACCCCATTATCAATCATAAGTTTTGCATACTCAATCAAAAAGTTTGTAACATAGTCAATGGCCCTATGGGCATTTTCCTTATCTTTACGCAAATCCTTCAAAAAGGACATGGGATCGACAATAGAAGACGTTGTACTTATAGGCCCGGTCAAATTCCCAATGACGGGCACATCGGGATATTTTTCAGACAAATGATATCCTGCCTGAACAATCGATTCGATTCTGCCCTCTTTTAACATCTGAGCTATATCCTTAAATTTTATTTCCGATACAGAAGCAAAGGCTTCTTTCTCTATTTTAGGCTCACACTCTAAAGACCCGAAATTTATTTCACTTCCCAAAACCTCAGCTTCCACAGTCATGCAAAAGGGTATACCGAAGTTTTCAAATCCCGTGTGTTCATATACATCGTAGGACAATTGAGCCATTAGCCTGTCACTGTGGTGCGCTTCCGGCAGCGTATGGCCTGTTTTATTCATTACATCGACAATGGCTGCATTCATCATTCCACCCGGGCAAACTACCGGTGGCCTGTCGGTCTTATCTTTTTTCAAAACTCTCAATATTCTTTCCTTTGGACTTAAACTGCCCATCTTCATTTCCCCTTTCAAAATGAAATTTTAATAAAAACAAATTCCAACATTGAAAAACTATATATATGTATTCCTATATGTTTAGTCGTGTTACATATAAAAAAAATATGTATAAAATTTTACTGCAATAGGACTTTAATATCGTACAATGCTTTTAACGCTATAAAATTTAATAAGTTATCACCATATGCATTAAAGCCTGTCAACGGCATTTTTTATCTTTCCAAGCCCTTCAAGCAGTATCTTTTTTGGGCAGGCAAAATTTAATCTTTGAAATCCTGCACCTTCCACCCCGAAAGTTATTCCGTCATTCATTCCTACACCGGCTTCATGAACAAAAAATTCCTTCAATTTTTCCGCCTTTACAGGCAGATTCCTGCAGTCAAGCCATGCAAGATATGTTGCCTCCGGTCGTATAACTTTTATCCGGGGAATATTGGTTTGAAAATATTCAACCAGTGTATCCAGGTTATTCTCAAGGTATACCAGCAATTCATCCAGCCACTCTCCACAGCCTGCATAGGCAGCTTCGGCTGCTGTAAGTCCGAATATATTGAGCATATTGGCTCCATTTTTATTTAATGTTCTTATAAATATCCGTTTAAGCTCTGCATCGGGTATTATAGCTGAAGATATTGACAACCCGGCAATATTAAAGGTCTTTGTGGGAGAATTTAAAGTAATGCATTTTTTATAATCTTCCCCGGCCAGAGAGCTTATGGGTATATGCTTATATCCCTTAAATACCAAATCGGAATGTATCTCATCGGAAACAATAAAAACATCATATTTTTTGCATAGCCTCAACACTTCTTCCAGTTCATGAAGGCTCCACACCCTCCCGATGGGATTGTGGGGGCTGCAAAAAATCATCATCTTTACATTATCCGCAAGCTTTCTTTCAAGGTCGTCAAAGTCTATTTCAAAGTGTCCGTTATTATCTTTTAAAGGATTTGTAACCAGTTCCCTTTCATTCTCCCTGACACAAAAATAAAAAGGATAATATACCGGAGTTTGAATCAAAACTTTATCTCCAGGCCTGGTATAGGCAAGTATTGCCGTATTTATTGAAGTTACAACCCCGGGACTATACACAATCCAGTTACTGTTTATCTGCCAATTATGCCTGTTTTTCATCCAGCCAACCAGAGCAGAAGAAAGCCTTTCCGATGCCTCGGTATAGCCAAACACTCCGTGTCTGACCCTTTCCATTATTGCCTCTATTATTAAATCCGGTGACTTAAAATCCATATCGGCAACCCACATAGGAAGAATATCCTCACGGCCAAACCTATGCTTACAATAGTCCCATTTGAGGCTGTCAGTATTTTTTCTGTTTATAACCTCATCAAATATACATTCCCTCATAATTAAGTCATCCCCTCATATTACTCCTTCATTCATGCTGCCAGTTCTGTAGCCTTTAAGGTCAAGGGCTACATGCACATATCCAATTTCCCTGAACTTTGTATAAACAGCATCTCTTATTTGCTTATCCAAAAACTTCTCAATATTCTCTTCCTCAACCTCAATTCTTGCAACATTTCCGTGATGCCTGACTCGTATCTGTCTAAAGCCCAAATCAATAAGGAATTGCTCTGCCTTATCTACCATCTGAAGCTTTTCGGCAGTAATTTTCTCTCCGTAGGGGAACCTGGAAGATAGGCAAGCAAATGAAGGTTTATCCCATGTTTTTAATCCAAGTTCCTTTGACAAAGTCCTGATATCGTTCTTTGTAAGTCCCGCGTCTTTCAAAGGGCTTACTATGCTCAATTCGGATATTGCCTGCAATCCGGGTCTGTAATCTCCCAAATCATCCTTGTTCGAACCTTCTGCAACAAATTTATATCCTTCATCTATTGCAATTTGTTTGATTTTACTAAATAGCTCTTTTTTGCATAAATAACACCGGTTAAGAGGGTTTTCCGCAAATCCTTCCACTTCAAGCTCCTCGGATACAATTACTCTGTGCGGAATTGCATAATCAGAAACAAACTGCATAGCTTCCCTAAATTCCCTCTCAGGGTATGTAGAAGATTTAGCGGTAACTGCAAGTACATTATCGCCCAATACCTCATGGGCTACTTTCAGGAGAAAGGAAGAATCTACTCCTCCGGAAAAAGCAACAACAACCCTTTCCATCTCTTTCAGTCTTTTTTTAAGACTTTCAAATTTAGTATCCAGACACATAAAATAAACCTCCACTGATTTCGTAAGAGCTTTAAATTTAAATATAATACATTGTATCATTTATACCGTTCAACTTACGGTAGTTTTCCGCCAAATCCTCCAAAGTTACCGAATCGGCCAATTTATTTAAAGCCTCGTTCATTTTATCCCATACAACAATCTTTATACATTGCTGTATGGCGTTTTCCTTTCCATTGGAACTCTCGGCATTTTCATCAATAACAGAAAGCGGTCCTTCCAGTGCCCTCAGAATTCTACCCACTTTGATATCTGACGGATCTTCAGCCAATACATATCCTCCCTGGGCACCCTTTACACTCTTCACCAGTCCTGCCTTTCTCAGTACAGAGAAAACCTGCTCAAGGTAATTGGTTGAAATTCCCTGTCTCTCTGCAATGCTATATAATGCAACATGATCCCCCTTTGCATGAACTGCAAGGTCAACCATTGCTCTTAGTCCGTATCGCCCTTTAGTCGAGAATTTCATCTTATCACCTCCGTATCCCGACTATTCCAATATGATTTATATTATAATACTACTAATAAGTATTCTTGTCAACAAGTCTTAAGGTTAATATTCCAGTTTTGCACATTCTACAAAGCTGTCGTTTTTCCCTTCATAACACGTCATCATTTTCTAACTTTTTTACAGGTATAATCGTATAACCAATTGTAGAATTTCTGTTTGTCACTACACCCAGGTAATCCTGATACTTGTCCATCTCCCATCTCAACTATTATCCATTCCCAGTCCTTTTTGCAAGCATAGTCAACAGTGTAAAAATTACTGTCAATATATGAAAATTGTAGGATAAATTCATCGGGTTCATCGATATTAATATATTTAACTTCATCCCAATATGGAAAAGAGCACATCCATTCTCCATTAACAAAAAATGCCCGATATTCTTAATTTTATTATATATCAAATTTACCTATTACTTCTTTTGCAATTTTTTCATAATCGTTTTGCGATTTATCCAAATAACCGACGGGAGAACGATATAATTTTATATTGCCGATTTCGAGAAAACATTTGGTATGCCTATGTCCGCAAATAACATATATATCTCTTTCTTTTGCAATACTATAAATAAACTCTCCTATTTTTACACTTACTACTTTTATTCTTATCCCCACTAATCTCAATATTTCTTATGGTTTTCCAACTTACGTTCTCATCTATGTATTTCTGCATTTATTCCGACAAAAACTTCGATATAAAATTACTGTATTCCTCTTTCATCGGCAAGTCATAATCCACCTTTATCCTTCTTCTATCAGCTATAATTTCGTTTCCGCTTCGAGGATCAATGCAATTTTTTTGATAAACTTCCCAATACAGCCCAATACCTCGTTTCTGCCAATTGGGAAGATCATTAAAGTTGATACCGTTTTCAAACAAAAGCTCATTCTTTTCAGCAACAGACATGCCACTAAGAAAACCGGTTGCTTCTTGGGCCGACTTTCCTTTTTTTCTTAGCATCCAATAGCAATGAGCATTTAAGGCATTCCTGCTTGCATCTTCATTTCTCCACCTGAAATAATCTATAACAGCATTGCTGTTAGGCAATTCTGATATTCTGCAATCAAAGCAAGCAACATCACCCAACAAAACAGAAAACTTTGCACTGGCTTCACCGGCCAGTATGGAATTAAATTTACGAACTTTACGTCCAAAGGCATTCTCATCTATATGGAATAACAGTGATATCTCATCACTCTGCGTATATCCGTATATTACCCTAAATCCGCAATTCATAAGATGTTCCGTCGTTGCAACCATATAATCCCTGAATCTTATATCATAGGGACTTTCAAATTTATGAATTTCCTTTGTCAGCCGGGTAAAATTCCTGCCATCTATCCGTGCAACCATATATACTTCAGGAAGAACACAGTAGTCATGTGCTGTTTCATATACTCTCATCTTCTCATCAAGCTCATCAAATTTCATTTTTCCACTCCTCTACAACAAATTTGTTCTCTTCACCAATTTTCACATAATACAGCTCATCGAAACCTTCCTCCGGGCTAGGCAACTGCAATTTAGCATGCGTGCTTTTTATTCCTGCTAAAGAAATACGTTCCTTTCCTTCTCTTTTTTCATTCCTCATTATTGCATCAGCTATATTTGATTGAAAGTAATATCCTACAACTCTGAATTTCGCATTTTTTGCAATATCAATATATTTCTTTCTATCCTCAACAGACGGATTGGTATTATCCACTACAAAAGGTTGCTTCGCTTTTATACACGCATCAAGAAATATATCTTCCCTTATCCGAGTTTTTAGCATATCCAAATTAATTCGTATGTGGGTTTTAAAAAATCTTTCTTTATAGAAAGTGCTTTTTCCTGTAGCTTGTATTCCAATGAAAATAACCGCTTCCATAATAAGCCCCCAAAAATTCCTGTTTTGTATAAAAAAAAGAGTTTAATTGTTTACTCAGCTAACCATTCTATCTTTAATATATACTTGATATTTTAATATATCAATCATATCATTTGATATTACATGTAAATACTCAATGATTAAGCCAATGTATATATAATTCATTTAAAGTAATATTAAAAGTATGTGAAGTTTCATTGTACATCCTTTGCTCATACTCTAAATCTTCACCGGTAAGGTAGCTGGTGGCAGTTGTAAATATAAAGGTAACATTATGCCATTGAGCTATTTTTGACCAGTAAAAAACTAACCGTCAAAAATGGTTTTCAGGATCAATTTCTTTGAAAAAGATAGGAAACAAGTCCTGTAGTGTTATAATTTCTCAATTCGATCCAAACAATCTTAATCAAATCAGAAAGCAAATATATAATATCTACAGATATTTTAAACTCTATTTACTTTTTTTGAGATTTCTTTACCAAATTAATATAATCTTTTATATCTTGGGCTCTCCCTAATATTTCAACACAAGTAATCTTCAAATTCTTTTTCTTAACTTTATCATAAAACTCACAAATTAACTCAGCATTATTGCCTTTGTGTTTGATTGCGCTTTTAAAACCCAGGCTGGTTGCAATAAAAATAGTAATTTCCATTTCATTATTATCAGAAATATAATCAAGTGCGTCAATAATGCCATATAACATTACCCTGTTAGGAGTTGAATTTTCAATGTCATCTTTTTTAATGTGCTTAAATCTATCGTACTTTTTTATCAGAACAGAGTAATAACCTTTTGATTCCAGAAAGTTATATCCTCCGGAAACATATATACAAATAGTATTGCTATATTGAGAATTTACAGCTTTAAAGTCACTTTCATTTACATTGTATGAAATCATTTTTATAGGCAAAGGACCGATTCCAGTGTTTTTAGTATTCAAATTGGCTTTTGTTACTTCTTTATTACCAATAATATATGAGCAAGCATCTTCAATATTATCAAAGTATTCATATTCCGCATCTTTATATCCGTCTATAACCTTTTCGAAATCCCTATAGTCGGTAAACATGGCAGAAGCATTAAGTTTTCCTTTTAATACCACATAATAGCTATTAATCATTTAAACTCACCTCAATATGTAATATATAAAAGTTTGAAATATTTACTATAATATATAATTATAGACAACTAATCATTACCAAACCATATAAACTACCTTTCGTTCATAGACTATCAAAGGATAGCACCTTACTCCTGCCTTTAATTATAAAAAATAAATTACATATTGACTCTCCAGCTACGTCACCCTTTATAATTTTAGATGGAAAGGAGGAATACACAGGAACATGAAAACAGTAAAAGAAGTATCGGAAATTACCGGAATTAGTATTCGTACCTTGCGCTATTATGATGAAATTGGCCTGTTAAAGCCATCCAAATTAAGTGATTCCGGTTATCGCCTGTATGACAGCAAAGCTCTGGAAAAATTACAAGAAATCATGTTTTACAAAGAACTGGGAATATCTCTAAATGATATAAAAAAAATTATGGATAATCCCAATTACGACAAGAAACAGGCATTGCTTTCCCAGAAAGCCATATTGGAGCAAAAGCGGAACCGCTTAAATGGAATTATAGAATTAATAGAAGATGTATTAAAAGGAGGAAATACTATGAATTTTGAAGCTTTTAACGATCAAGACATTAAGAAAATGATTGAAATTATGAAAAGCAATTTATCAGAAAATCAATTTCAAGCTCTTATTCAACAGCAGGGAGCCAATAGCGCAGAAGAATATGAAGAAATTTTGCAGAAAGCATTTGCAAATGAAAAAGTTGCTTCAGACATATTAAGATGGTATAGAAATAAAGAGGACTTTTTACAAGCATGCAAACCTATACAAAATGAAGAAACTGAACAGTTAAAAAATGATTCCGATGAAATATTCGCAGGTTTTGCCAAACTCATGTCCTCTCCGGATACAGAAGCAGAGCATGTCTTAGTGGAAAAGCTTGCCGACTGGTTTAAAAATTTTATGAAGTTAGATAATGCCCGGGCAGTTCTTCTCGATTTTGTAAAGGAACTTGAGAATGAAAAATTTGCTGAAATCTATGATTCAAAATACGGAAAAGGCGTTTCAAAATATGTTTCAGAAGCAATTATGAGATATTATGGAGTATAGTGACAAATTGAATTAACACTTAAACTCAATTAAATTACTGCATCAAATAAAAAAATCTGCATAACAGATAATGTAACCTATTTTAATCCCGCAAAATATAATAAAATAAACAAGAACTCTCAAGTCTTCCGTTCATCGGTCAGAAGGAGATAAAAGAATGAATAATGACGATATTTTATCCAAATATATTGAGAAAGTTGATAGAGATCAATCTGACCTAAGAGCTGATATGCGGGAAATTGAAAAAAAGACTGCAAATACTCTGGAAAATATAGAAAGAAGAATGGATTTAAGATTAAATCGTATTGAAGACTTAATTGCCAAACAAAATGATGACCTGAACAAAAAAATCCCCGATTCTTATTCAAAGTTAGAATCCAAAATCAATGAAGCTAATAGAGAATTCAAGGTAATGAACAGGCAATTTCTTATATTTTTGATAGGAACCTTTTTAAGCATAGCCGGTATTCTTGCTGCAGCTTTTTACCAAATCGCCAACTTAATTCAAAAACTGCAGAATATGCCTTAATAATTGTTACGCTTCATTTTTGGCAAACTTCCATGAACTTTCTCCAGTTACCGTTTGGAACTAAAATTCCGTTTTCTTTTGCATATTTCTCATCTGCATAAATATATATCCAACAGGTCATCTGCTGTCCTTTTTCTGTCAATATGTTTCTTACCTCCCTAATGTACAAATTATTACTGCTCCGTTCGCTATATCCTTCCAACCTGTCTAAAGATTTCAAAAGCATATCATCAACAGGCTCCATAATTTCTCCTTCAACTATTTCATTTCCCGGCAGCAAAGCCGGATATCCTTCACGCAGATGGTAAAGCACCCCATAAGTTCTGCCTGGTGTTATGGAGTTTATTTTACCTTCAAGATATCTCTTATAATTCTGAAAACCCTTCATTAGTGTTCCGTATACGAACACTTTATTTATATAAACATCGCAATTTTTCGATTCATTACCGTACATTGCCGCATGTCCCCATCCTTTCCCATATGAAAAATTGATATACTAAAACTTTTTGAACCTCGTCATTTCAAATACTTTCAAAGTTATATTGCCGTCGAAAAAAGAAATGGGTCAGGGAATTAAAAAATTTCTCACCATTAAGAAGCCAGCATTTTAGCTTTCAAAAAATCAGAAAAATATCATAAAAATTAGTTTTACCATGTTATTTTGCTTTCATATATGCAAAAAGGGACTGTCTTTCAAACAGTCCCTCTTTGTGACTATTACTGGCTGCGGGAGAAGGATTCGAACCCTCACAAAATGATCCAGAGTCATTCGTGCTACCCTTACACAATCCCGCATCGTTTAAGCAAGAAGTATTATAGCATATCTAAATTAATAATGCAACAGTAATTTTGTATATTTATATACAAATTTTTCAGGGTTAATTGTAAAATTAAATGCAACAGGTAAAATGTAGTAAAAAAATTAACAACCATAGTGAGAAATCATGTATGATTTAGGTGTCCAATCCAAACATACAGGAGGTTCTCAACTATGGTTATCAAAACTAATAATAACACAACTAAACGTAAATTTAAACACCTAAATGTTTATGAACGTGGACAAATTGAAGCTTTCATTAAGGAAGGGAAATCACAACGCTATATTGCTAAAATGCTAGGTCGTTCACCAAGTACGATCAGTCGTGAGATTAAAAGAGGTACAACGATTCAAATGAGGCATGATTTAACGACGTATAGAAAGTATTTTGCTGAAAGTGGGCAGATAGCTTATGAAAAAAATCGTTTGAATTGCGGTGCAAAGTGTAAATTAGCTAGAGTTGAAGATTTCATAAAATTTGCAGAAGAAAAAATACTATATGAAAAATGGTCACCAGATGCCGTAGTTGGCTCATGTATAGTGAATTCTAAGTGGATGCATTCTACTATTGTATGTACTAAAACCTTATATAATTATATAGACCAAGGGCTGCTGAAAGTACGAAATATTGATTTAAACCTTAAACTTCGAATAAAACCAAAAGTAAGAAGAGACCGTCAGAATAAACGTATTCTGGGAAAAAGCATCGATCAAAGGCCAGAAGATGTGCAACTACGGCAGACTTTTGGACATTGGGAAATTGATACAATCATAGGGAGAAAATCTAGCGATACAGTTATTTTAACATTAACAGAACGAAAGACACGCTATGAACTGCTGTTTCTTTTAGAAGCAAGAGATAGTAATGCTGTTAACAAGGCACTTTTGGAACTAAAGAATTTCTATGGAGAACAGTTTTGTAACATATTTCGTACTATTACAGCAGACAATGGTTCAGAATTTAGTAGATTGACAGAAATATTACAACCATTAGGGATAGAAGTATACTATGCACATCCTTATTCCTCATGGGAAAGAGGTACTAATGAACGTCATAATGGTCTTATACGGCGTTTTATACCTAAAGGGAAAGCAATAAGAGATTTTACAGCGACAACAATAAAACGTATACAAGACTGGTTAAATAATCTTCCACGCAAGATATTAGATTATAAAACGCCTGAAGAATGCTTTAATGAAGAGCTGTTTAAAATAGTTAATGATGATACATCAAAAACAGCTTAAGCCCTTCTTTCATGTGAATTATAGAGCTCATTTGAGGGGAGTCAAGGGTAAAGACTTCGTCTTGCCTGACGGCAACCCTTGACATCCCTCTGCATTCGCTCAAATAAATAACCAAGAAGGGCTTAAGGATAATATTGTGGATTTACCACCTAAACAAAAAATGATTTCTAGGGAATGTAAGTAATTTTGTGTATCATAATTTATGTAATCCTTCTTTAGCAAGTAAATTTTAGTTGACAAGGTTTACAGAATATTGTTTTTTATTGCCTTTCCATTGTATATTATTGCCGGATTTATTAAGTTTTATACATAAACTTGATTAAATCTGGCAATAATCATTTATAATGGTCAGTATTAGCCTTTTAAACCTATATTTTTAATTTTGTGAGGTCTAGCCCATCCGGCGATGAGGATGAGCCCTTGAGGGCGGTGGGGGTGAATGCTTTTAAATATACTCTTCCAGCCTACCTGGATATTGGATTACCAATTGGCTAAGTACTCTATCCCAGTTTTTGTAACGTTGTGTCCATTTTTTTACTACATTCATTGATGCTAAATATAAAATCTTTTCTAGTGAACTGTCTGTTGGAAATATTGTTTTTGTTTTTGTGACCTTACGAAACTGACGATGTAGTCCTTCAATTATATTTGTAGTATAAATTATTTTTCGTATTTCTTCTGGAAATTTGAAAAATGGACTTATAACATCCCAGTTATTTTCCCAACTACGTATTGCAAAAGGATATTCCTTTCCCCACTTTTCTTTAAGTTCATAAAGTTTTTCTAATGCTATTTCTTCATTAATAGCATGATATACTTCTTTGAAATCATTACTAAATGCTTTTAGGTCTTTGTATGGCACATACTTAAAAGAATTTCTCAGCTGATGTATTATGCAACGCTGCACTTCAGATTTTGGATATGCAGCATTTATGGCTTCCTTAAGTCCGGTAAGTCCATCAACACAAAAAATTAAAACATCCTGTACTCCTCTATTTTTAAGGTTATTCAGTACACCAAGCCAAAATTTTGACGATTCATTATCACCAATCCATATCCCTAAGATATCTTTATATCCATCAATAGTAACTCCTAGAACAACGTAAGCTGCCCGGTTTGTTATTCTTCCTTCATCCTTTACCTTATAATGAATTGCGTCCATAAATATAAAAGAATATATAGGTTCAAGAGGTCTTTGCTGCCATTCTTTTATTTCTGGAGCAATTCTGTCAGTAATCTTGCTAACCATCTCCGGAGACAGGCTGAATCCATAAAGTTCTTCAATTTGTTGACTAATATCTCTTGTAGACATTCCCCTTGCATATAGAGCTATAACTTTTTCCTCAATTCCGGAAACATTACGCTGATATTTTGGGATAATTTTAGGTTGAAATTCTCCTTTACGATCTCTAGGCACTTGTATATCAATTTCACCAAACTCACTTTTTATTTTTTTTGGTGTATAACCATTACGGCTATTATCGGTATTTTTATTTGCCACATCATCTTTTGCATAACCCAATTCTGCTTCAAGTTCTGCCTCAAGCAGTTCTTGAATAATATCTTTAAAAATGTCTTTTAGATATGCATTTACATCTGATACGCTTTGGAAATTATTTTCCCGAACTAATTGCTTTATATGTTCTTTTGATAGTGTTGACATAAAATTCTCCTCCTTAGCTTTTCTTATTAGAAATTCTTGCCAAGAAGGAGAACATTCAATCTCTTATACACAAGATTTTTTACATCCTCTCTTTAGAAATTTTTAAGGGAGATCGCAATTGACCTCCCTTGTACAATTAATATTGTATTAAATCAGTGACCGAAGCCACTGTTCGACCCATTAAAATTCATTGTTAACATAACACTTCAAACTTCATTCTTTTCTAAACATCAAGCACATCATCCGGCTTCACATCTTAGCCATTTTGCCAGCAACTGTTGGCCTGAACCTTGACAATCATGTATAATATCTTCCGGACTTGGAAGGTGAGTGTTTCACCTCCTGGGACGGACCTTAGCGGGCCGATTACCCGTAAGAAAGAGTATTTATCCATTCCGGTAAGTCTACATGATTTGGCTGGTTGAGGCCAGCTCTTTGGCTGGTTCCTCGTGTCACATGCAAGGTTGTTTGCTTACATGGGAAGGAATGGAGGCTTTTAAGTCCATTAATCTTAAAAAGGAGGCATTTTAATGAATTTCAGACCCATTGCAGGAATTGATGTGGGTAAGTTCTTCAGTGAAATGGCGATTCTTTCTCCTACCAATGAAGTGGTTGCCCGCATGAAGATTCACCATGATTCCAATACCGACGTTGAAAGAGCCGTTGAATTGCTTAATAAAACGGAAAAAGATTTTGCTTCAAGGCCTTTCATAGTCATGGAATCCACCGGGCACTATCACAAAATCCTTTTCCATTCACTTTGTAAAGCTGGATTTGAGGTTTCGGTAACAAACCCCATCCAAACTGATTCTATCAAAAATATTGGAATCAGAAAAGTGAAAAATGATAAAGTGGATGCCCGGAAAATTGCCCTACTCTATAGATTTCAGGAACTTAAGTCAACCAACATCCCCAATGAGGATATTGAGTGCCTAAGGAGCCTATGTCGCCAGTACTACAAACTGAGTGATGAGCTTACCGCCTACAAAAACAGGCTTACCGGTATTGTTGACCAACTCATGCTTAACTTCAAGGATGTCTTCTCCAATATATTTTCAAAGGCTGCTATGGCTGTCCTGGAGGAGTATCCTACTCCTGCCCATATTCTTAAGGCTGACAGGAACAAGCTGATTTCACTGATTCAGAAGAAATCCCGCAAAAGCCTCAAATGGTCAACTGCCAAGTATGAGCTTCTGGTCTCCAAGGCCAGAGATTTTGCACCTCTGAGCATTCATAATGCCTCAAATGTTATTATGCTGGGCGTATATATCTCCATGATCAAAACCTTGGAAGAAAGCCTGGAGAAAGTCCTTAAGTCCATTCGTCTACTGATTGCTGAAGATATGGCGAAGGATATGCCCATGCTGGCATTGACGCTTGAACTTTTGCAGAGCCTGCCAGGTATAGGCCTTCTCTCTGCTGCTACTATTCTTGCGGAGATTGGAGACTTTTCAGCCTTTAAAAAGCCAGGCAAGCTGGTTGCTTATTTCGGCGTTGACCCCTCTGTCATGCAGTCCGGAGAGTTTACCGGCACACGGAACAAGATGTCTAAGAGAGGTTCAAGGCTGCTTCGCAGGGTGCTTTTCACAATTGCTCTTGCTAATATCCGTACCAAGCGGGATAAGACAGCTTGCAACCCTGTGCTGCTGGAGTTCTACCAACAAAAATGCCAGAGTAAGCCTAAGAAAGTAGCTTTGGGAGCTGTTATGCGCAAGCTTGTTTGTATCATCTTTGCTGTCCTAAGGGATAGGAAACCTTACCAGTTACGCAGCCCCCAGGAACACGCTCAAATGCTTGCAGCAAAGCATACAGCAGCTTGATAGTACTGTACTTGATGTTCAGTTTTCAAAGAGCAACTTGCTATTTTAGACCAGCTATTTTATGTCTACCTCACCTAGGTGGTCTTGTTGTCATGCGTTTCATTAACGTCAGGAGCCTAAAAAAATTTCTCAAAATTTTTATTATAAACTCTTGACTTTAATTAGCTGGTCTTTCTTTTTAATTTAAACACCCATCTTTAATATTAATTATTATAATTATTATAAATCTTGTATACAATAGCAGCCAATTCAGCTCTTGAAGCATTTCCTCTTGGATTAATCATGTTATTGCTTCCCAAAACTATTCCCTCTTTAACCAAAGTTGCTACACCTGTTACAGCATAAGGTGCAATATCACCTTTATCCGTATAATTTGCAATA
The DNA here is from genome assembly GCF_000237085.1 of Acetivibrio clariflavus DSM 19732. Classification (GTDB taxonomy): domain Bacteria; phylum Bacillota; class Clostridia; order Acetivibrionales; family Acetivibrionaceae; genus Acetivibrio; species Acetivibrio clariflavus. The sequence goes on from NC_016627.1 coordinate 3,186,506, forward strand.
ACATCGGCTGTACCTTCTGAATTTATCTTGCCTGTAACCATAAGAGCTCTTGTAATGAGAACCATCATATCCTGCCTTGTTATCTGTGCTTTCGGATTGTACTTGTTATCGCCGACTCCCGTTGTAATTCCAAGCTTTTTCGCTATACCAATCTGGTTATAATAATAGGCATCGGCAGGTACATCATCAAAATTTGAATCAACCACAGCATTCAAATCCAAAGCCTTAACCAAAAGTACCATAAAGTCTGCTCTTGTTATATAGGCCTGTGGTGCAAAGGTAGTTTCGGAAGTACCATTTATTACACCCTTTGATGCCAATACTTCAATCTGATGTTTTGCCCAGGCATGGGATTCCAGATCATTAAATGTTCTATGCACATATGCCACTGCAAACCTTCCAAATTGTGATGTTGTAAATGTGACAGATTTAGTTTTTTCGTCATATCTTCCATTAGTTACCGGTATAGCATTTCCGTTGTTATCAATTCTTAAAACCACAATATGCTCAATTGAGCTCTTTTCTTCCTGAGTAAGAGCATATGGAATATATACCTTTACAGGACTTTCAAGATTGACCCAATCTGTAGGCACATCATTTACATTAAGGCTCAATTTAATCATAGGTCTATTGTCTATTTTTCCCTGTATATCGGAAGATAAACCGGAACTATAATCTCTTTCCACTGAAATAGCAACTTTTGAAGCACTTCTAACCTTTGAAGCCAAAGCATCGGTATTTAACATATTTGCCGGAAGCTCTAAAGTTGCATAAGCCGTAATCATATTTATCTTATAAGATAAAACATTTGAAAGTAATGCCTGGTTGGGGAACTCCTGAGTATATGCAGTAGCTCCTTTTACCCCAGCCAATGTTAAATCAACTTTCTTTACTCCCTTAGAATCCGGAGTCAAATCCTGCAATGCAGTCTCCAAATCCTTCTGTTCAAACTTGTAAATCACTCTGGTATTATCATTGTTTACTACTTTAGGCTCAATTTCTCCCTTTTTACCGCTGCCTGATGAAGTAGGTGTTGGTGTAGAAGTAGTAATTTCCAATGGAGTTGTTACAACAATAGGAGTAGGTATATTTGTATTTGAAGTTGCATTTATAGCCGGAGGATTTATAATTGAATAACCGGAGGTCAGTTTGTTCCCATCCCAGTCAAACAACAAAACACCGGACACAGCTGTCGGCATAGTACTTGTCTGAGCAAACTCAATTTTTGTCTCTTCAGCCCTCCGTACCTTAAATCCAATTACTGCAACTGTTCCTGTTGTTTCTGCCGAGCCACTGGCTTTGTAACTGTTTAAATTTGTATAAGCCTTACTGAAATTCAAAATACCCTGTGAAACATTATGAGATGCAATAGGTAAGACACCATATTCGGAATTATTCAAAATTGTTCCGCTCTGAGGAACGGTAGTATTGGTAAAAGCAGCACCTGTATCAAGGTTAATGGCTTCCAATACCGTTGGGTCATATTTTATATTTACCTGATATCCTGCAAATCCTTTTACATTATTCACAACAATAGACGCTTTTATAATATCTCCAACTGCAGCAGAAGTCTTGTCCAATTCAATTTTGATACTTGGTGCGGTATCGGCAAATGCAAAATTGGAAAACATACACGAAAATGCCAGCAACGCAGTAAGTAATATGTACAACCCTTTTTTTGCCTTCATTAACGAAAAGCCTCCTTTAATAAATATAATTATATTTAATTTTACAAAAATATTAAAAATTTGACAAAAAATTATGTAGTCAAACAACTTTTTCAGACTACATAATTTTATACATTTTATATTAATTATAACATCTAACTTATCCGATGTAAACAAAAACTCCACGGTTAAACCTTGCATTTTTGGCCTTTTCAATTACTTGGATAAAACAGATTATTAAAACAATATTTATATATAATCGCCTCGTTAAAAATATTTATAAAATATAAGCTAAAACTGTATCAGCCATTTCAAAAACATATACATTTTGAAATGGCTGATATTTAAGCTTAAAAGCTTATTCCACAGGGAACTTACTAATCTGACCAAGCAATCGCATTTTCATATAAGCATAATCTATCGAATTTACAGTTCCGTCTCCGTTTACATCAGCCGCAATCATTCCGTCTTTTGAAGGGAACTCTTTTATTTGACCAAGCAAATACATCTTCAGATATCCATAGTCAATCGAATTAAAGTCTCCGTCTCCATTAACGTCGCCATAAATCACCTCAGGTACGGGATTTTCAACAGTTCCTCCTGTAAATACAAACCAGTCAATATTGAACAGATATCCGCCACCACCGGTAAATACCAGGTATAGGTCATGTTTACCTTTAATCTCCGGTATATCGGCTTTGACGGTTACATAATTATGCCAGTCTCCAGTGCCGCTTACCGGTATTTTTACCACAGTAGTTCCATATAATTCATCAAGACGAATTTCAATTGCTCCTCCGCTTTCAGCACTAGCCACACTAGCCTCAAAACCTGTTGCTCCGGTACCGAAGTCTACTCCCTTAAAGAGAATATAATCTCCGTTTTCTATATAGGCAACATTTTTATTTCCGTCATCGGCAATTGTTTCGCACTGAATACCGTACATTTCGTTATAGTCTTCAGCCTGTATTATATCGTAGGCACTTCTTGACTCAGGTTTAGGTGTTGGTGTCGGAAGCTGTGGAGGTATCTGTTCCTCATCGTCAACTCCCAATGCTACTGTCACAACCGATCTGGCCGGAAGGGTAACTGTGTTTCCGAAGAGGCTTCCAACCTTTTTAAATCTTTCATTACCTTCAGGAAGTGTACGGTATATTATCGACTTATTGGAAGAATAGCCCTTCAAATCAAGTGCAACCGAATGTTCACTATATCCTTTGTTTATAAATATCATTGTCAATTTGCTCTTATCGGGTGATACAAAGGCAGAAACTTTTATATCGTTTGAGCTGACGGAAGCGTCCACCCTCTTGTATCCCGGATCTGTAAATTTCGCAAACTGCTGCATGATATAATAGAAGTCGGAAATTATATAACCTTCTTTTGTAGTCCATTGTTCCGGATTTCTCGGAACTTCAATAGCCACCAAAGGTCTTTGTGAGTTTTCCCAAATGAGATCCCAGTAGAAATAACCGCTAACACCTTCTACCACAAGGGAGTTGTGGATCAATTCTGCAGTAGTGAAAGGTGTTCCGTAATCATACTCTGTCATAAACAGCGGCTTATCGGCAAAATCTCTTGCCAGGCTTCTGAATATGTCATTAAAGCTGTCAGGATTATAGGGATCTCCACCGTTGTAAAGGTGATGGGCAATACCGTATACCTTGGAAAGGTCCATGTATCTTGCGTAGTTTTGAACAGTATTGTTCATTATACCTGCCGATTCAACCCCCAATATTTTGGGCATGTCCGGTAAATCCTTTATTTTTTCATAAACAGCGTCCAGAGCCTTTGCATAACTGGGATATTCAGAAGTTTCAGTTTCCCTGAAAATACAAGTTTCCCAGTCGCCGCTCTCATACTCCGGTTCGTTTTGGATGCTTATGTAATCAGGAATAATTCCTTTTGCCCTATAGGCAACCAAAGAGTTATACCAATAATCGGCAAACTTTTCATACACAAAGGATCCGTTTTCTTTTGCAAGGGTTCCTCCATTCATAACACCATTTCTCTTCAGATCCGATGGCGGTGACCATGAAGAAAGCAAAACTTTAAGATTGGGATTCATTATTTTACCGTACTTGACAATCTCCATATCGTCGTAGCCAAAATTATTGCTGTTTCTGTACTGATTCCTGAGTCTCAAAATATCCAGACCGGAATCATAAAACAGTATTCTGTAAAGGTCATTCTTGTTTGGATGCGTTGTCAAATAGTCATTGTACCATGCTATTGCCGCACCAAACCCTTCAAGAGTCTGATATGTGGTATTGACATCTACAGAAGCTGTATAGCTTGCTGCGTTGGTTTTCGGGAAATTTACCAAAGTCAATACCATTGAAAGCACAACCGATAAAACCAACTTTCTTTTCTTAAGCATAAATATTCCTCCCTTAAAAATTTTTCTATTTTATACTCTCCCTTCTAAAGGGAAGAGTTGTTATCTTGGATATAAACAGCTTTGTGGAACAACAGACCTTTCAATGCCGGGGCCTTCCCACTCAAGCCTGATACTTCCTGCCAAACCTGTATTGCGATACAAAAGCATTACTTCAACCCTCTGTCCGGCTTTCAAAGAGATGGCCTCAGTCTTTGCTGTATTTATCTCGCTTGCTGTCCACTTATCTATCAGAAGCTGTCTGTCTATCCATAAACTTGCTCCATCATCATAACTGACATAGAACACATAATCCCCGTCATAAGGCACCTGTATAAAGCCTGTCCAACGTACGCTGAACTTCTGGTCCTGATTAATCGATTTGCTTGGTGATCCAACACCCCAGTTAAAATCAATAACGCTATCAATTCCCTTTTCTTTTGGATTTGTTAAGTTATCTTCATCAAAGTACTCATAGAACAAGCCGATACCTTTTCCGGGTATGGAACTTCCATAATGCTTTGGTTCCGCCGGATACAGGCATTCAGTAGGTACAATAGACCTTACAGTACTTGCACTGCTCCATTCGAGTTTGACAAATCCATTGCCGGTATTATTAAAGTATTCAAGTTTAATATCGTAAAGCTTGCCAGCTTCAAGGTAAATTTTTCCCATCTCGTCAAGACCTACAAGATTGTCCCATTTATCTATTATCAGTTTATTGTCAATCCAAAGTCTAACTCCGTTGTCCCGGCTGATATAGAAAGTATATTCCTCACTATAGAGAGGCCTTATTTTTCCAGTCCATCGCACACTGTAAGATTCATCATTCCTGATTTCTTTTGCCGGCGAATTTACACCCCAGAAGAAATCAATTGTTTTATCCACACGAGTTAATTTAAAGTTGGTAAGATCTATGTTATCAAAATAATCGCCTCTTAATCCCGTTCCCGGAATTATTTGTATCGGTGCAGGTTTAGGCATCATTTCAGGTTGAGGCCAAGGTTTAGGTTCAGGTGTTTTAACAGGTATATTTTGAGTATTTATAACTATCTGCTCTGCCGGTGTAGCCAAAGATGCAAAACCTTCCGTCACCGAAGCAGTTGGAGTCTCTGTCACCGAAGGCGTCGGGGTTAATTCCGGAGTATGGCTTGGAGAAATTGTATTTTCTTCAATAACTGTGTTTGTTGGCTTTGCTCCCGTTGAAGATTCGATACTCTTTTTCACATCATTATAAATCTTTACCAGTTCTTCGGTTGAAGCCCCTTTTAGCTCTTCAATCGATATATCTCTTCCATTCTTTATAATTTCAGAATAAAGGGCAAACTTTGCCGGAGAAACACCTTGTTCAAAAGCTTGTGTTCTGGTTTTCGGTTCAATTTCAAGCGCAACAATATCTGTATCGGAACCGCTTGTCTTTTTTATATTCTCCTTTAATTTCACTAAAATATTTTCAATAACATCCTCTTCCCTTTGAGCTTGTTTTTTGTACTCCTTATTATCAGGATTTGCTGCACCTGAAATCAATATATATACTTTGCTTTTTTCATTTATAAAAGCTTTATCTTTGCATATCCCGTATAATTTAGCAAAAGCATCCTCCAGCTTCAGACCGTTGAAATTTTCTCCACTCAAAATCACCTCTGCATCCTTGTTCAAAGAATTAACTTTAAGAACCTTTTGCAGCTTATCGATAGTAAATTCTACACTGGGGTTAATATCCATACAGATATAAGCATATTCCTGCATGGTAAATAAATTTTTACTGAAGTTTGCAATTAAGCTGGCAGCAATACTTATAATTAAGCAAAAACATGCTGCAGCAGCTAAATATCTCTTTATGTAATATTTATGGTTTATAATATCTTTATCTGTAAACACAACTTCTTTACCTATATACATTGTACTGGTGCGATTGATTTTATATACTGCGTTCTGAGGAGTAGCCACTACTGCCGACTTTTTGTCCAAACTAAATATCAAACCTCTATACGTTGCCACAATAATTCACCTGCCACTATTAAAGTATGATTTAAGATGCTCATAGTTATTGCCATAAATAAGGCTTACCGATATAATAAATTTCCTGTTTTTTTCTATCGTGCTGGGATGTACGTTTACAAATTTCATTATATCTTTCATAGGAAAATACTTCTTTTTTACAAGCTTATTGAAAACCTCTTTATTCTCTGCAATTTTACGACCTATCTCCACGCACATCCTGATAGAATCACTGTGTTTGGGCGTATATTTATGTAGCTCACTTATTTTTATGCCAAAACTTTTAAGCATCTCCGAATAATGCTTTATTTCCTGAAACACTTCAATTCTCTCATATCCTGCCGACGATTCATCCTGAAGGAATTTGTCCTCAAAATGCTCATCATCCCATTCAAAATATGAGAAAGGCATTTCCTTATTTTTCGAGCTAATCCTGAAATAGTCAATTATTCTTCTTTTTATTACCATCTCTGCAAAGGAAAAAAAGTTAAACCCTTTTTTATTCTTGCTGTTATCATATTTCTCAATTGCTTCATTAAAAGCTATTAAACCAATACTGTATTCATCACTGTTCTTTATATCAATCTTATTTTTTACCGAATTGGAAAGTACTTTGATTATAAAAGGAATGTAATCTACAATGAATTCTTCTCTGAGTTGATCGTCTCCCGCTTTGATTCTATCGATAATGCTGGCTAAATCCTCCTTAACTTCGGAGTTATATATTGAAAAAAGAAATAACAAATGTTCCACCTCTTCATTCTACATTTCTTGCCCAGTAATCCTAAATAAACATCATCTTCAGTTCACAGATACACCTTAAGGTTAATTTGAATATTTATTCACACACGTCTTTCAGGCGGAAATTTCAACACCTCTGCTATATTATAAAAATATCTATATATCTATTATATATTGAAAAGTACAATTTTCCAACTATAACTTATCTATTAGCTCTATCCGGGCCATTCCCGCATGTTTGCACTTATCTCCAAATCTGTCAGACCAAAAAATAATACATCATTGTCAATGAGCAAAAAATTTTATATAAAAAACAAACTCAGCTTTCAATAATAAAAAAAGAACCTCTTTCTTGTCATTTTGTCAATGATAAGAAAGCGGCTTACAAAGGAAAAAGGAAGTATACAATAAATTACAATTCCTGGAAAGGTAGTTTTGAAATGAATATTTAGAATTATAATTTATTACAAATATCTTCCTTAACAGTATATTCGTCCTTATTCTATTTTTTATTTCGCATATTTAAAAAAATCAATTATTTATTTTATAAATGTTATAAATAACGATTAAACTGCATTTAAATAAATAAACTCCGGAAATATACATCCGGAGTTTATTGAAAACCTTATTGCATAAAAATCATATCACTAATTTCCATGTTTACCTTCATCTCTATAAAGTCTCTTGTGGAATCATCATAAATATAAAGAATTTTCTTTCCTTTCAAAGGAGATTGATTATCTCGGTCATAAGCGTATATGAGGTAATAATTCCCTTTAGCTTTTATGACCTTAATAATTTCCAAATTATCTTGTAAAGCTATTTTATTTGCATTGTTAAATTTATAAATTTCAAATTTCTTATCTAAAGGACTGCTACCGCATACAAATAATGTATCCTCTATCTTATTCCAATATTTTACGTCAAAATTGCCAAGAAGCTCATTAAAGGCATATCCGTAAGAATAAAGTTTATTGGCATTAATTCCGGCTTCATATCCTGAAAATACTAAACTGTCTCTTACTGAATCCCAATATTTTGTTTTCATATCAACAACAAGGTTTCTAATGGTATTTCCTTCATATATTAACATTGTATCTCTTTGCTTATCAGTTATTCTGCTTTTATCGGTAACATCAATAAACAGTTTGTTATTAACGGATAGAGTATTTTTTATACTCAAAACATCCAATGTAAATGTCGGATCATTTACACCATTATATATGTATAATGCTGAATCCTTACTAGAACCTATGGTACCTAGCGAAAGAAGTATATCACTTTCAATTCTAAACTCTTTTAAAGTAAAATCTTTAATAAAAACTCTTGTAGACGCTGTGTTTTCATATTCCATAACAAAAGAACTTATTTTAGGATAGTCTCCTTTTACTGTTTTACCATTCGAATCAATATATGATCCACCCTTAACAGCTACATACAGTTTATCTTTGTAAGCTATTATTTTAGTTACACTATACTCAATGTATACATTCTTCCTGTATTCAAACAAGACTTTATTCAAACCACTGTTAGTTAACTTATAAAGCTTTCCGGATTTTACAATATATATTTCATTTCTACAAACAGCTAAATCATTGATATTTATATCTGTGTCACCAAGTAATATTTTAAAATAACTTTTATCAGTACCGAATGAATTATAAGAAGCTAATGGTTTGTCTTTTCCCGTTTCTAAAACCCCGGTCATATATACAACATTATCGAATATAACATAATCTTTTATAATAAAGTCGTCGGAAAGAACCTTTGGAGTCCATGGATTCGAAGAATTTTTGTCAAAAACCAGCAAAGTATAATTTCTTGTATTGTCATATTTATTTACCAACAATTTTCCGTTTACTTCAATATGCTTTCCTACATAAAAATTGTTTTCAATTAATGTCAACGACTCTCCGTCAAATCTATATAACTTGTTAAATTTTTGCTCTCTATCGTATCCGTGAATTAACAAATTATTATTGTATTCAAAAGTCTCCTGAATATCAAAATCATTAATTAAAATTTCAAATCTGCCATCTTTATACTGTGCAAAATTGTTTTTACTTGTGGTCGAATCAAACATTGTAAGAAGAATTCTACCTTTATAAGAATACCAGTTCACTATTGATTTATTATTTAAAGGTATTACCTTAAAATCGTTTCCATCATAAACATAAACCGTATTATTGTTATTCTTCCCTTTTTCATAGAACAAAACTCCACCTGTTTCATACTTACCAACTCTTGTTATGTAAATTGCTTTTTTAGCATCATCCCAAACTACATTTGCACCGGCATTTTCAGAAACAAACCTTAACGGTACAAATGTTCTCCCACTTACTATTTTAGGTGCAACCGTCATAACTTTCTGTTCACCGTTCACGAACGCTACATTATTGTCTATGTAAAGCTTCATTTGACTTCCCATTTTAACTGCAATAATTGATCTTTCACTGTCATCCCATCTAACAGTATATCCAAGTTCCTCAAAAATTGTTCTAAACGGCACTAAAGTATATCCATTTTCAATAAAAGGAGCTATGTCCATTTTCTTCTTTATACTTCTCGTCAAATAATCTTTTGAATCAATTGTAAAGGTTAAGTCCACAAACTCATTGTTAATAATTTTTGCTTGAACACCATTCTTACCAAATACAAATAAGAATAGAAGCAGGATAAAAAAAGACCACAGCACTTTTGAATTTTTCACAATCCTTTTTAAATTAAGAAAAATGTCTTTCATCCAAAATTCCCTCCTTAAAAATTTACTATTAATGTGCAAGAAGTCTTTTAACTCTCCTTTTCATATATTTAACGCATAAAATTAAGTAAAATTTATGCGTTATTTTTACACAGCCATCAAACTACAGCAATTATCAAAAAAACATCTTGCCTCATAATAACATAATTATAGCATATACTTCTATTTTATAAAGCAGAATTTTCTAAAAATAATAAAATTTATATCAATCTATTTTTTTATGCTCTAATTTTTATATTTATTAAACTTCATATTACCCCATGATATTTATTTTTTACTGTAACACAATATCCCATCTTTCAGCAGCAGACTTTAGAATTCTTTTTACCATTGAAACATAATCAATACCGTATAATTCACAACACTTGGCCATTGCCTTTTTCGGATGCAGAGAAACATCAGAATTAAATTCAAGGAAATAGTGATTTCCTTCATCATCCACACGTATATCAAAGCTTCCGTAATCAAGGGGTATGAACATGTCGTAAATAGCTTCGCATTGGGATTTGATATGTTTATAATCTTTAAGATTTATATCTCTTTTTACTTCACGGTAATCCCCATTAAGTTTTGCATTAAAATAAATGAACTCACTGTTGAGAGAAGTCCCATTACTCTTCAGATACTCAATCATACCTGTAAACTTTTCTCTTTTATTGCCTATAACAAAAACTTTGAACTCCCTGCCGGAAATAAACTTTTCAATTATCAGAGGCTGGTGCAAAGTACCATAAATCGTCTCAGCTTTTAACATTAACTCATCCTTGTTATATGCAACAGCATTTGCGTTTATACCAACTGAATTCGATTCGAAGGCAGGCTTAATTATAAGAGGATAATGGGAAGTTTCAAGTCTCTTTAGCTTAGAGATATCCTCAACAAACACCCAGGGCGCAGTAGGTATATTCATCTTATCCCATAAGGATTTCATGAGATGTTTATTCTGACAAACCGTCATAGTGTAAGGATCAGCACCGCTATAAGGAATTCCTGCAGCTTCACAAATGGCAGGAACTTTCGACAGCCTAAATCTTTTTCTAAAGCCGGATGACATATTAAAAATAAAATCCACTTGTTTTTTTATTATATTGATGTTATTAATGATATCTTCAGGAGTACCAAGCAATCTCACTTCAAACCCCAATTTGTTAAGGGCTGCCGTAACTGCCTGAATCTCTTCCCTTTCCCTCCAATGATACATAACATCAATGCTAACATGTTCTTTTTCAACAACACTGCTTGCAATCTTAAGCGCATCCTCTTTTGACTCATATACAATTCCTATAGTCCTGACCTTCACAATTTTCTCCCCCTATATAACCCCTCGGTTTATCTTCTCTTACAATACATATTTTAATACAAAACAGACAAGTTTACTAAACATAAGATGAACAACTTTATTTAAATCCAAAGTTGTTCATCCTTATATGCCACCTTTTATCTCTTCTAAACTTTTTTCTTTTTTATCAATAATATCGCACCTAAAATCAGTGCTGCTACAATTATACCTGATCCTGCGAGCAGCAATATATTCGAAAGGCTCATACCGCTTTCGGACTGACCATTGTCTCTTCCCTGGTTCGGATCATCGGCAGGACTTTGTAAATCGGCATCTTTTTCAACACTTACCGAAATTTCTATGGATTTTGTATCATAAGTGGCTTTCACCAAGGCCTTACCGACACCGATTGCATTCATTTCACCATTCTTTTCTACCGTCAGTACATCGAACCCGTCAAGCACTTCAAATGAAGTCTCAGCCGTAACATCTTCCGACTCTCCGTAGGGATAGTTCAGCATAATTTCAAGCGACTTTTTCTGACCCTGCTTTAAAGTTATATTATTTGATTGAGCACTTATACTATAATGATTATTCCATTTAACTCCATCACCGGAAGTTAGAATTACACCTTTTTCACCGGTAACAACGTATTTTCCGTCTGAATATACAATATCTTTTAAATCCTTGTTTGTGGCACTGTCTTCCCTTTTCCAATCAGAACCGTCGGCTGAAGACAAAACTTTTCCTCTGTCGCCTACAGCTACAAATTTACTTCCCGTCCATGTTATCGAATAGATATTTTGTGTATTGTCCATTTCCTCTTTGCTTAGTACTGACTCGTTCTGTGTCCATTTCCGTCCATCTTCCGATATCCATATATTCGATTGTTCTCCTACCGCTACATATTTTTCTCCATTCCACGCTATATCTGTAAACAAAACCGCAGAAGACGGTTCCGCCTTAACCTCGTCCCATGTAATTCCGTCTTTAGACGTAAGAATCAGCATCGGTTCACCGACAGCAAAATATCTGTCATTTATCCATCTGACTCTATATATTTTCTCCTTTGTTGCCATTCTTATTTGATCCCATAAAATTCCGTCCTTTGAGACTAAAACCGTCCCTGAATCACCTGCGGCAACAATTTCATTGCCGCTGCTGGCAACACTGTTTAAATCAATCTCCTTTCCCGATATATCAGTTTTAGTCCAGTCCCTGCCATTAGCTGAAGTCATTATAGTACCCTTATCTCCTGCTGCAATAAACTTTCCCATCGCCCAAACTATTCCGTTAATGTTTTCCGCTGAAGCTGACACTGCTTTATTCCAAACAACCCCATCCTGAGATGTAATAATAAGTCCGGCATCACCCACCGCTGTATATATTCCGGAATTACTAAATGCAATACTATGTAAATATGGCAAAGTATTGTTCTGAGCAAACACTGAACAACTCAAAATGAGAATTAAAATTATTGTCAATACTGATGCCAGCCTTTTCATTTTGCCTCACTCCTAAAAATTTTTGACGGGTTGTTTCCAAAAAGGACTATGTAGAATTTTTACTAATAACCAGAAAGTTTTAAAATGGCCTAAAGAACGTTTTGGTAAACAACCTTATTCAATTTTAACACATATCACAAAATATTGTTAAGCAATTTCAAAAAATAATATATCAGTTACATCGATCCTATCTTTTTCCAAATATCCTCCACAGTTAATATAGACGCAAGGGAGTTTCCTTTGTCCTTGCCTTCTATATAACCGCCCAATTTTTCAAGGTATTCTTCCATACTATTTACATAATCATGGTCAATATCAATTTGAAGAAGGGGTTTGAGCTTTTCCCAGATCTTTTTTGAGTCTTCCAGACTTAATTTTGCCTTTTCCCAATCTTCGCTTTTTATATATTCTTCAGTCTGCTTGAGATATCCGGAAAATCCTGTCCTTTCGTCAATAGGTTTATGAAAGAGCGCACACGAAGAAATATTAATCAGAAGCCCTATAATTATTACTATATTAATAATTTTTTTAGTCAAGCCAATCCCTCCGATACAGTAAATTATTTTCTGCAAAAAGTACTGCAAACCCGTCAGTTTGTCGTATCAATAATAAAATAACGATTGTCCTCCTTTAAATCCACATACAGATTTCCCTTTGTATCCAACTGCGCAAGGAATATCTCTGTATCCTTTATATTTTGCTTTTCCAGTTGATGATACAGCCAAGCCTTTGTAAGGTTTATTGACCTTAAAGCACTCTCCTGCACTACTCCGTCTATAATCAAAACAGTGGGAAGTCCGTCATATTGGGTGGGCAGGTTCAAGTCACTTGGAGTAACAGGCTGCTTTTGCGATTTTTTTTGCACACTTATCTTACCGTCAGGTTCAATCAATGCAAACTCAACATCTTCTATGTTAAATACCCCCTGCACTCTAAGTTCGGACAATAATTCCGAGATGGTAATGCGATTCTTTTTCAGATTCTCCTCAACAATTTTTCCGTTTTGAATAACAATCTCCGGTTCCCCAACTACAATTTTTTCCAATCGAGCGCTGTGAATTCCTATAATAGCAACCAATATAGCCAATACTGTCCATGTAACCATTCCTGCCAATGTAGAAGTCAAATTTTCATTTAGCTGAATTGAAAGAGTAGATGCCATTGAACCAATTGTTATACCTACAGTATAATCAAAGAATGTAAGCTGTGAAACTTGTTGTTTTCCTATTATGCGAATGAGTACCAGCAGCGCAAAAAAAGCTATGGTTGATCTAATAATTACCACTAAAATAATCGGCATCAGATACCTCCCAAATTTTAAAAAATATTATTCCTCTTAAAAATTCCTACACTATCTTAAAAAGACAGCTATGCAAAACAAGATGCTAAAAAATTCTTTTTTCAAAAAATATTATTTCCGTATAAATTTTTATTATTAGTACCGTTAACCTTATCTCAATTCCATTGGAAAGTACAGATGGGGAGATTTAACCCGAAAGATATTCAAAGTAAGAGAGACTTAGAAAGCAAAATACAATAAAAAACCCGATAATGTTTACATTATCGGGCAAATACTTAAAATATGGTGACCCCTAGGGGATTCGAACCCCTGTTACCGCCGTGAGAGGGCGGTGTCTTAACCGCTTGACCAAGGGGCCAAACATATAATTAAAATTTAATAAAAATTATTTTAATCTCTCTGAAGCATTTTGTCAAACTTTATAAACTTAAGTTTACACGTCTTTTTTCATGCAATCATCTTCTTTCTTCGTATTGTTTGAAGATTTAATGTTTTCCTTCAAATAGTTCTTTTATACTTATTAAAAAAAGCAAGGTAGTTTGTTCACCTTGCTTTTCTAGTAACAAATATTTATCTTTCCCAATTTTTATGTTCGAATGTTTCAATGAATGAAACTACTTCTGTCCTAAATCCCCTTCTTTTCTTACAGCCGCTTGTGCTGCAGCAAGCCTTGCTATCGGAACACGGAACGGCGAACAGGATACATAATCCAATCCAACTTTATGGCAGAACTCTACAGAAGATGGATCTCCACCGTGTTCTCCGCATATACCGAGTTTTATATCAGGTCTTGTCTGTCTTCCAAGTTTCGCAGCCATTTCAACAAGTTTGCCCACTCCGGTCTGGTCAAGTTTTGCAAACGGGTCGAATTCATATATCTTCTTATTGTAATACTCTTCCAAAAACTTTCCTGCGTCATCACGGCTGAAACCGAAAGTCATTTGAGTAAGGTCATTGGTACCGAAGGAGAAAAATTCCGCTTCTTTTGCTATTTCATCCGCTGTAAGCGCAGCTCTCGGAATTTCAATCATGGTTCCTACTTTGTAATCTAACTTAACTCCAGCCTTTTCGATAATTTCATTTGCAGTCTTTACAACTACATCTTTAACATATTTTAATTCTTTAACATCCCCAACCAATGGAATCATTATTTCCGGTGTCACATTCATACCCTGTTTGTTCACATTAATAGCTGCTTCAATAACAGCCCTTGTCTGCATTTCTGCAATTTCAGGATATGTAACTGCAAGACGGCATCCTCTGTGTCCTAACATAGGATTGAATTCATGCAGTTCTTCAACAATTCCCTTTAACTCTTCAAAAGTGATTCCCATTTCTTCGGCAAGCTTTGCAATATCTTCATCTTCCTGTGGAAGGAATTCATGAAGCGGAGGGTCTAAAAATCTTATAGTCACAGGATGTCCTTTCATTTCTTTGAACAATCCTTCAAAGTCTGCTCTCTGCATTGGCAGCAATTTGTCGAGGGCTTTCCTTCTTTGTTCTTCAGTTCTTGCCACAATCATCTCTCTCATTGCCGGAATCCTGTCGGCATCAAAGAACATATGCTCAGTACGGCAAAGTCCTATTCCTTCTGCTCCGAATTTTGCAGCCTGTGCAGCGTCAGCCGGTGTATCGGCATTTGTTCTAACCTTTAATGTCCTCAATTCATCTGCCCAACTCATTAAGGTTGCAAAATTTCCTGTCATTTCAGGTTCTACTGTGGGCAAACGTTCACCGTAAACATTACCTGTAGAACCATCAAGGGAAATCCAATCTCCCTCAACGTATTTTTTGCCATTCTTATCGATAAAGTATTTTTCTTCCTCATTTATTTTTATTTCACCGCAACCTGCAACACAGCATGTTCCCATACCTCTTGCAACAACCGCAGCGTGGGAGGTCATACCACCGCGTCCTGTAAGTATTCCCTTTGAAACATGCATTCCTTCAATATCTTCAGGAGATGTTTCAAGTCTTACAAGTACAATATTTTTTTCTCCGTTCTTGTATGCATTTACGGCATCTTCCGCATCAAAATAAATCTTACCGGTAGCGGCTCCCGGGGATGCAGGCAATCCTTTTGCAATAGGCACAGCTGCTTTTAAAGCATTCGGTTCGAAATTAGGGTGAAGCAAAGCATCGAGCTGTTTCGGGTCAACCTTCATGATAGCTTCTTCCTTTGTAATCATTCCCTCAGCAACAAGGTCAACTGCTATTTTCAATGCAGCAGCCGCAGTTCTCTTTCCGTTTCTGGTTTGCAGCATAAACAGTTTACCTCTTTCAATGGTAAACTCCATATCCTGCATATCTCTATAGTGTTTCTCAAGTTTTTCGGCAATTTCCACAAACTGATTGTACACTTCAGGATTTATATCTTTGAGAGAATCTATGGATTGTGGAGTCCTGATACCGGCAACAACATCTTCCCCCTGAGCATTCATAAGGAATTCGCCATACAATTTCTTTTCACCGGTTGAAGGGTTTCTGGTAAATGCAACACCTGTTCCCGAGTCATTTCCCATATTTCCGTAAACCATTTCCTGTACGTTAACAGCAGTACCCCAGTCACCAGGTATGTCATTCAGCCTTCTATATACTACTGCTCTAGGATTGTCCCATGAACGGAAAACAGCCTTGACTGCTTCCATTAATTGAACTTTTGGATCCTGAGGGAAATCAAATCCTTTTTCTTTTTTGAAGAGCTCTTTATATCTTCTAACAACTTCCTTTAAATTATCGGCTGTCAGGTCGGTATCATGCACTGCTCCATTTTCCTCTTTAACAGCATCAAGTATCTTCTCAAATTTGGATTTTTCAACTTCCATTACTACGTCACTAAACATCTGAATAAATCTTCTGTAACTGTCATAGGCAAACCTCTCGTTATTGGTAAGCTTTGCCAATCCTTCCACTACAACATCATTCAGCCCCAAATTTAAAATTGTATCCATCATACCGGGCATTGATGCTCTTGCTCCTGACCTGACCGATACCAATAAAGGATTGTTGGGATCGCCGAATTTTTTACCCACAATTTCTTCTGTAACTTTCAATTTTTCATAAATTTCATCCTCAATTTCTTTTGCAATGACTTTGCCATCTTGATAGTACCTGGTACAGGCTTCTGTAGTAACTGTAAAACCTCTTGGAACAGGAAGGCCCAATCCCGTCATTTCAGCCAAATTGGCTCCTTTGCCGCCAAGCAAGTTTCTCATTGAAGCGTTTCCTTCACTAAAAAGATAAACGTATTTTGCCATTAAAAACCCTCCCATTTGCTTTTATGTATCTCTCATATGCTACATATTTCTTAAAAATATTTTTTATGCATTTTTTAAGAAATTATGCGCATATGTCAATGAGCCCAAATTTCCGATACAAAATACGAATCTGAAACCAACATGTATTGCAAATTGCGCATATTTTATATATTTTCTCATTTATAACATGGATAATATCGGGAACTGCATTTTCTGACCATAACAATTATATCATAAATTATAACACACTTAGTAATTATAACATACTTAAGAATATTTTCATTACTTTTTTATTAATTTCCCAATTTTTTATGTTTAGCAGCCTATATTAATTTTCTCCAAAAATAGAAATAAATATTCTTGCTTATCCATCCTCCGACTTTTTTCTGTTTGGCTTAAGCATCATTAATTTTTATAAAATTACCCATGGTATTTTTTATCTATATAAAAATATATATTATAAAAAAATGAGTTTTCCTTTTTGGAAAACCCATTTTTTTATTAAAACTCAAATTTACCTTCAAAGTATTTATCCAATTCTTCAATTTTAACCCTAACCTGCTGCATGCTGTCCCTGTCTCTTATTGTCACACTCTTGTCTTCCAGTGAATCAAAATCAAAAGTTATGCAGTACGGAGTACCGATTTCATCCTGTCTTCTGTACCTCTTTCCTATGCTTCCGGTTTCATCGTATTCACATACATACTTTTTGGTAAGAGCCTCATATATCTTGTAAGCTTCATCGCCCAATTTCTTTGAAAGCGGAAGTACAGCTATCTTAACCGGTGCAAGTGCCGGGTGGAAATGAAGTACAACTCTTACATCTCCCTCTCCAACCTCTTCTTCATCGTAGGCATCGCAAAGGAATGCCAGGGTCACTCTGTCAGCACCTAAAGACGGTTCAACACAGTAAGGAATATATTTCTGATTAGTAACGGGATCAAAATACATTAAATCATCTTTCGAATGTTCCATATGCTGCTTCAAATCGAAATCTGTTCTGTCGGCAATACCCCATAATTCGCCCCAACCAAAGGGGAATTTATACTCTATGTCTGTGGTTGCATTACTATAGTGCGAAAGCTCTTCTTTCTCATGATCACGCATTCTCAGGTTATCCTTGTTAATTCCAAGGTTTATTAACCAATTATAACAAAAATCCTTCCAGTATTGGAACCATTCCAAATCTGTACCCGGTTCACAGAAAAATTCCAATTCCATCTGTTCAAATTCACGGGTTCTGAAAGTAAAATTGCCCGGAGTAATTTCATTTCTAAAGGATTTACCTATCTGTCCTATGCCGAAGGGTATCTTCTTTCTGGTGGTTCTTTGTACATTTTTAAAGTTTACAAATATACCCTGTGCCGTTTCAGGTCTTAAGAATATCTCAGCTTTTGAATCCTCGGTAACTCCCTGATAGGTTTTGAACATAAGATTGAATTTTCTAATATCAGTAAAGTTGGTAGAACCGCAGTTAGGGCATTTTACTCCCTTTTCTTTTATATATGTAATGAGCTGTTCATTGGACCATCCGTCAACTTTTACATTCACGTTGTTTTCCTTGTTCCAGTCCTCAATCATCTTGTCAGCTCTATGACGTACCTTACAATCTTTACAGTCAATCAAAGGATCACTGAATCCTCCGACATGCCCCGATGCCACCCAAACCTGCGGATTCATCAATATGGCACAGTCAACTCCGACATTATACGGATTCTCCTGGACAAATTTCTTCCACCATGCCTTCTTTACATTGTTTTTAAGTTCCACACCCAAAGGGCCGTAATCCCAAGTATTTGCCAGACCTCCATATATCTCAGAGCCGGGATATACGAAACCTCTATTTTTCGCCAGTGCGACTATCTTGTCCATAGTCTTTTCAAATTCCATCAAAAAAGCCTCCTTAACAATATCAATAATATATATTTTTAACATACAATTATTTATTGTCAACACCATTTTTGCCAATTAACTTTATAACTTCGTCCAAAATTCTGTCTCCTGCCTCCAGCTTGCTCATTAAGGGAAAATCGACTATCTCTCCGTCTTTTTTTATAATTTTTATTATATTTGTATCGGTACCGAATCCTGCACCTTCCTGTGTAACATCATTGGCAATTATCATATCCAGGTTCTTTGAAGCCAGCTTTTCACAGGCATTATTCACAAGCTTGTCGGTTTCAGCGCTAAAACCTACCAATATTCTGTTTCCTTTTACTTTTCCAAGTTCTTTTGCAATATCAGGATTCTTAACCAGTTCTATGGTCAACTTTTCATCCTTCTTTTTTATCTTTTTTTCAGCAATTTGTGCACATTTGTAATCGGCAACCGCTGCAACCATTATCAATATATCAAAATCAGCATAGCTTTTCATAACTTCATTATACATTTCGTCAGCGGTTTTGACATATACAACCTCCACACCATAGGGAGGACTTATATTAACCGGTCCCGATACAATTTTGACTTTTGCACCTCTTTTTTGAGCTTGTGCCGCTATGGCATAGCCCATTTTTCCCGAAGAGCGATTGGTAATATATCTGACAGGGTCTATGGGTTCCTGAGTAGGACCTGCCGTTATCAGAACCTTTAAATCCCTAAAATCATCTTTTTCACAAAGCAGTTTGCATATCTTCTCAACAATCGCCTGAGGCTCCGGCAATCGCCCTTTTCCTTCGGTTCCGCATGCCATAAGTCCTGTTTCCGGTTCTAAAAATATATATCCTCGTTCGGAAAGCTTTTTTATATTTTCCTGAACTATAGGATTTTCATACATATTAGTATTCATTGCAGGCACAAAAACAACCGGTGCTTTTGTAGCCATTATTGTCGTTGTCAGCATATCATCGGCAATACCGTTTGCAACCTTCCCGATTATATTGGCAGTTGCTGGGGCAACAACAATAATATCAGCCTTCATGGCAAGAGACACATGTTGTATATCCCATTTAGCCGGTTCGCTAAACATATCAGTAATCACAGGGTTGTGCGAAATTGACCTGAAGGTCAAAGGAGTAACAAATTTAGCTGCATTTTCAGTCATAATTACATTTACATCAGCATGAAGCTTATGCAATCTGCTTACAACCTCAACCACCTTATACGCAGCTATGCCTCCGCTAACACCGACAACAACTGTCTTACCTTTTAACATAAAAACCTCTCCACTAAATTTTATCATCCCGAGGGAAATCTGTACAACATACAGAATAAAATTATAATCTGCCTCGAGTTTTCTATACATATAATACAAAAAACCATTCAAAATATATATTCATTTATATTATTTAGTAAAAACAAAAAAGAATTCATGCAATTTCAACATTTTCACAAATTTGGCAATAAAATTATGGAGTCATTAACACTCCATATCAGAATCAAATATTGTAAAGTAATCATTCCATTAGGAATCTAAACATCCTCATCTTAAAATTTATTGTTAAAAAACAAAGCTTTAAGTGATAATATTTCACCTGACTCCAAACGTAAAAGCCGCAAAATTTAAATCCAAAACCATTCTTTTATTTGATTCCGCTCTTTGTCCTTATATACGTAATCTTATTCTCATCAATTTCATTAATTGCAACAGTCACCGGCTTATCAGATTGGCAATCTGTAAGCTTATGAGCACCATCGGTAAGCTGTCTTGCTCTTTTAGCTGTAGCTACCACCAAAGTATATCTGCTATCCACTTTTTCGAGTAACGAACTGATACCGGGCTCAATCATTGACTGTTTACTCTTATTGTCTTTCATGAGTTCTCTACCTCCAATTTAGAATTTATATTACAATCAAGATATTCCGATTGTTTTAAGTATATCTCTGTTTCTGCTGAACTTAAGTTTCTCCGAAGCAAGTATGTAGCGAATACTGTCAACTGCCTTTTCAATATCATCGTTTACAACAACATAATCATATCTGTCAACATAGTTCATTTCTTTTAAAGCTTTTTCCATTCTTTTCTCTATAACTTCAGGTTTTTCAGTCCCTCTGCTCTCTATCCTTCTTCTCAATTCTTCGAAGGATGGAGGCAAAATAAATATAGATACACAATCAGGGTATATCTTCTTGATATTCAAAGCACCCTCAACTTCAATTTCCAACAGACAATCATACCCTGATTTTATAGTATCCGCAACATACTTTTTAGGTGTACCGTAATAATTGTCACAATACTTAACCCACTCTATAAGTTCTCCATTCTCTATCATTGCTTCAAACTCTTCGGTAGTTTTAAAGAAGTAATTAACCCCATCCACTTCACCGCTTCTGGGCTCTCTGGTAGTTGCAGAAACTGAAAACTTAATCCTGTTCTCTTTCTGCCTTATGCAGCTAAGAACAGTTCCCTTGCCGGTGCCCGACGGTCCTGACACAACAACTAATAGTCCCTCACGGAACATTACAGTTCCCCCTATTCTTCTATTATATCCTCTTCTTCTACGGAAACATCAGTATCCTTACTGTTCAATCTATGGGCAACCGTCTCAGGTTGAACCGCAGACAATATAATGTGATCGCTGTCTGTAATTATTACAGCTCTGGTTCTTCTTCCATATGTGGCATCAACAAGCATTCCGCGTTCTCTTGCTTCCTGAATAATTCTTTTTATTGGTGCTGACTCAGGACTGACAATAGCAACTAATCTGTTGGCCGATACAATATTTCCAAAACCTATGTTTATTAACTTCATTGATTATTCCTCCTAATACTTATTCAATATTTTGAACTTGTTCTCTTATTTTCTCTAATTCACTCTTAATTTCAACTACTAATTTTGATATACTTAAATCATTGGCTTTGGAACCAATGGTATTTATTTCTCTATTCATTTCCTGAATTAGAAAATCAAGTTTTCTTCCGACGGACTGTCCGGTCTGTAAAGTCTCACGCAACTGATTTATATGGCTTTTGAGTCTTACCAGTTCTTCATCAATACTACATCTGTCCGCAAATATCGCTACTTCTGTTGCCAGTCGGTTTTCATCGACAACCTGCTGGTCCAAAATCTCCTTTATTCTGTTCTCCAGTCTGCATTTATATTCTTTTACCACTTCAGGTGCTCTTATTTCAATATCCTTTACAATACTCTCAATATAATCAGTTTTCTCCAAAATACTGTTTTTTAAACCTTCACCTTCAATTTGCCGCATGCAGACTAAAGATTCAATGGCGGTATTTAACGCTTCACCTAAAACCTTCCATATTTTTTCCTCGTCCTGCTCCACTTTTTCTACTTTCAGCACATCAGGAAATTTAGCAATAAGAGAAACAGATATATCATCCTGAAGATCATATTTATCTCTTAACTGCTGCACTGCACTTATATAAGTCTTTGCAAGTCCTTCATCAATAAGTATGCTTTTTGAATCTTCGCTGAAATCTTCAAAACTGATGAAAACATCAACTTTCCCTCTTGATATCGACTTGCTTATTGCTTCTCTTACCTTATCCTCCAGAAAAGCTATCTGTCTTGGTATTTTTATATAAATATCACTGTATCTGTGATTTACAGTTTTTATTTCCACAAGGCACTCCATTCCATCTGCCTGTGACTTGCCCCTTCCGAATCCGGTCATACTTTTTATCATAACTAATTCATCCTCTTTATATTTTATATGAAATCATTTTATATATAGTCCTATCACAATAGTTCTATTCCAAACTATATGTATTATAACATAATTATCGAGAATTTGAAGGTATATTCTTAATATTTTTATATTTTTTCATGTTTTCTCCTATTTTCTTAGTTAAAATACATTTTACACAGGTGTTTATTTTTCAATTTATACATCAACCCTTATCTACATAATACACTAAAAAATTTTTAAAGTGCAATATAACTTAATTTTCCTCTTAAATAAAGAACGGCCGCACAAATTTTGCAGCCGTTCTATTCATGCTATTTTAATATTTACCTACTCCAACTAATCTTTCTTTACCGGTGACGGTACAGGATTAACATACAGCTTGATTATATCGCCGGTACGCAAATCTTTACTTATCTTCATCTCACCGTTTTCATCGTACTCAATATAAACAATAAGCGGATCTTGAAAAACAGCAATAACTTTCTTATGTTCTTCATCCAAAAAATATACACTTCTCCATATGCCAAACCCGCCTTCAAAGTCCGGAGCACCGGCAATTTCATTAAATGCTTTAATAATATCCTGCAAGTTATCCTTTTTCTATAACGATTTTTTTACATTTCTTCCAAAATCAGGAGTTTTTAATCGTTTGATTTAATTCCAAGCAGGATACTTTTTAATAGAGCAAAATCAATGGAATTCACATCTCCATTGCCGTCAATATCGGCTCCTGCATATCCGACATTAGGGTCGGCGGTAGGAAATTTATTTATCATCCCCAGCAAATACATTTTCACATATCCATAATCAATGGAATTTACTTCTCCGTCGCCGTTAACATCTCCCTTTAAAACAGTATAATGGGGGGGAGTAGGTGTATTAACTGGTGTAGGTGTCGGTGTGTCATTAACAGGTACCAACATCCACTGCTGATTGGAGCCGTCAACATCAGACCATTGCTGTATTACTCCTCCGTCCTCGGTGGACCACTTGTATACATCAAGAATCTTTCCGCTGCTGCGGCTCTTTAGCTTGTAATAGCCTCCACCGGCATCTATAAGCTGCCACTGCTGGTTGTAGCCTCCATTGCTGTACCATTGTATAATAGCAGCACCATCGGATTTGGAATCGTCCTTAATATCCAGAACATAGCCGCTTGATACACTAACTATTTTTTTGTATCCGCTTCCCATATCAACCAGATACCACTTCTGACTTTCACTTCCATTGTCAGTCCATTGCACCAGTTGGGAAGCACGGGTTCCATCTCTTGCATCCAGAACTTTACCACTGTTTCTGTTTACTATTTTATACTTTGTTGTATCTGTAATAGGCTCGGTAATGGTACCTTCCGCTGCATTAATTTTTATACTGCTATAATATGGCAATTCAAGAACGGTGTCCGACCTGAATATCAAAGGAAGCCATACATATTGGGAGTCATTTACCTTTCCTCCCCATGCTCCGGCCCATCTGTCTCCCATATACAGATATGAGGTTCCTTTCGTACCCTGTACAGGTATAATAAATGTGGGCTGTGACTTGTATGTGGTGGAATCCCCTAAATTATACAGTTCCGACCAACCGCTGGCCAAATCCCTGGAATAGGCGTATTTAGCCTGATTGGGATCCCATCCTGTACACCCCGAAGTTATTAGATAGTAATAACCGTTTCTCTTTATAAGGCATGGTGCTTCTCTCTGTTTACCTACAAACAACTTGGCTTTCAGTGATGCTATACCTTTATAGTCAGGAGTCAGTTCATAAAGGTGCAGATCCATGTTTTCGTTGGAAGCAGAAATAAAATATCCTTTACCGTCGGTATCGACAAAAACATTGCAATCCCTTGACATGTATCCGGGGCGGTCATGGTCTATAACCCCTGATGATGCAAAAGGTCTGAAACTTCCCAAATATGTATATTTCCCGTCGGGAGTCTTGCAATAAGCTACAGCAGCCCTTGCTTCACCGTAATGAACACCGTTCTCCCAATGCATCCACATGACAAACTCTTTTGTAGAAGCATTGTACATAACCTTGGGCCTTTCAACATTGCAACTGGCCAGTTCCGGTGCAGAACTTGGAGACAATACCTCACCTCTGTATTCCCAGTTTATAAGATCAGCAGATCTGTAGCATCTTACCCCTAAAAACTTGTTTGAATTATCCCGGTACTCTCCATACCAATAGTAATATCCCCCATACTGAATCATACCGCCGCCATGAGCATGAATAACGTTGCCCGATGTGTCTTTAAACTGCGTTCCGTTTATTATTATTCCATCAGCTGCTGATGCCGGCAAAGACATATTAATGGCAGCAATTACTAAAACCGCCAGCGAAAACAAAATAAAGACCTTTTTCATAAAAAAACACCCCCATATATATCAAAAAATTTCCATACCGGTTTGCACCAAACCTGAAAATTAATATTGAACCTTTCTACGTACACAGTTCAATTTTATATTCTAAAGCTTTAAAACATATTATATTGTCGGGAAACTCAATTGTGATGCAAAGCTTTTACCCAGCTTCGACTGTATTTAAAGAATTGTTATATATTGATATCCGGAGACTATTGAATAGTAATCCATATTTAAAACCTATATAATCGATATATAAAGCAAAATTTATCGATAATGTATCCCTATTTAAAAGTATAGACTATGAATCAAAAAATTACAACATGCTTCTTAATTGCCACAAATTGTTATAAAACCTGGTCCGGTACACTCCAAAAAATAAAAGCCCTTTTGAAAAATATCAAGGACTTTTTTAATGCTTATATTGAACTAAAATATGCTTACATTGAAGTCACTAAGTATTATTCCGAAATGAATTTCTCAATTGCCCGTTACATTCTTTATGGCTTGCAAAACCCTATCTTTTTCAAAAGGCTTTACCACAAAATCCTTGGCACCAAGTTTTATTGCCTCAATAACCATTGACTGCTGCCCCATTGCCGAAACCATAATTATTTTGGTCTGGGGACTGACCTTTAAAACGTCTTCAATAGCCTTTATTCCGTCTAAATCAGGCATAGTAATATCCAAAGTCATTACATCTGGTTTATAAATCTTAGCCAAATCGATTGCATCATAGCCGTTAGAACCCTCGCCCACTACTTTATAGCCTTCAACTTCCTCAATCATCTTTTTCAGCAGTGTGCGCATGAAAACTGCATCGTCTACAACACAAAAAGTAAGTCTTCGCATCAGCCAACATCTCCCACTTCATACATCAATATTGATAAAACGGCAATACCGGCAGTTTCAGTTCTTAATATTCTAGGCCCTAATGTAACGGGATTAATTCCAAAACTTATAGCCTCTTCTATCTCCTGCTCGGTAAATCCGCCTTCCGGTCCAATAAAAACAGAGATATCTTTCATATGACCATTGGATTTCAGAATCTGCTTTAATGATTTTTTTGATTCTTTTTCATACGGTATTATTGACAAAGACCCATTTTTTATCTGTTTTATCGCTTCTTTAAAGCTTATGGGAAGTTCTACTTCAGGTATGATGCCCCTATTACTTTGTTTAGCCGCTTCTTGCGAAATACGGTTCCACCTTTCCCATTTTTTTTGGGCATCCTTTTGATTATCTATTTTCACCACGGTCCTTTCGGTTAGAACCGGAACTACTTTACTTATCCCCAACTCAACGCTTTTCTGAATTATAAAATCCATCTTGTCCGATTTGGGCAAACCTTGATACAAAGTTACTTTAACGGGCGGCTCTGTTGCATTTTTATAAGACTCGACAATCTTAGTATGTACAAAGCCGTCGCCAAAGGCTTCAATCCTTGCCGCATACTCATTTCCGACACCGTCACTTAAGGTAATGATCTCTCCGCACTTAAGCCTCAGTACTTTTTTAATGTGATTGTAATCATCACCTTTTATATTTATATTATCGTCAAAAATGTCTTCAGAGTTTATAAAGAATCTAGGCATTTAAATACAATCGCCACCCATTCTCCAAGTTCTTCAATCTGTATACTTCTAAAACCCAGCTTTGCATATGTTTCCAGCACTTCATCTTTTCTTTCCCGGATAATTCCAGAAGTGATAAAAATACCGTCCTGCTTCAGATAGGATGAAATTTTGTCCGATATATCAATTATAACATTTGCAATGATATTCGCAACAATAATGTCAAATTTTTCTCCTTTTTTTAAGTTGTCAATAACTCCTTTAATAACCGTAACCTTATCACTCACACTGTTAATTTCGGAGTTTTCCCTGGCAACCTTTACTGCCACCTCGTCAATGTCTACTGCCGTCACAGATTTTGCACCCAATTTTGCGGCAATTATTGAAAGTATGCCGGTACCGCAACCCAAATCCAATACAGTATCACTGGATTTAAGATGCTTTTCCAGCAATACAGCACACATTTTTGTGGTTTCATGGGTTCCGGTTCCGAAAGCCATACCCGGGTCCATCTCAATTATAATTTCATCGTTCTTTTGTCGGTAGTCTTCCCACGAAGGTTTAATAACAAGTTTGTCAGTTAAATTAAAAGGCTTGTAATATTTCTTCCAGGAAGTACTCCAATCTTCTTCATTCACCTGGGAAATTCCTATAAATCCTTCACCAATCTCAAGAAATTGACCGATAAACTTAAGTTTTTCCTTAATTAATTCGGTAAGTTCGGGAATGTTTGTCTCTTCGGGAAAATACGCCTTTATTGTGACTCCATCCCCCAATGTACTTAAAAATTCATCATCGGCATAATCCAACGTATCGGGCTTTGAAAGTTCGCTTATAATATCGTTAGGGTCTTCAATAGCCACTCCTCCCGCTCCTATGTTTGTAAGCATATCCGTCACAGCATCGTATGCTTCGCCTGTTGTTTTTATCTTTATTTCATACCAAATCATAAAGTCCTCCTCTGTTCTTCTACATTCCTAAAGCATCCTTCATCTTATCAAAGAAGCTTTTCCTCTGCTCATGTACTTCATCGCCGCTCAACTCTGCAAATTCTCTTAAAATAGCTTTTTGCTTCTCATTAAGTTTCTTCGGTACTTCAACATGCACTTTGAAGTACTGGTCACCACGTCCACTTCCCCTGATGAAAGGTATTCCTTTGTTCTTAAGCTTGAAAATCGAACCTGTTTGAGTACCTTCCGGTATTTGATATTTTACCTTGCCTTCCAGGGTAGGAACTTCCAGCTCTGCTCCCAATGCAGCTTGCACAAAAGTTATGGGTATTTCGCAAATAATATCATTACCCTTTCTTTCAAAAATAGCATGGGGTTTTACCTTCACATTAATAAACAAATCACCGGATGGACCACCTTTTAAGCCAGGTTCTCCTCCTCCGCCCAGTCTTATTGTCTGTCCGTCATTAATTCCCGCAGGTATTTCTACTTTAATTTTATTTTGATTCCTGACTCTTCCTTTGCCATTACACTTGTCACAAGGATCAGTTATAACCTTGCCTTCTCCATGACACACATCACAGGTCTTTATATTTACAAACTGACCGAAAGGAGTTCTCTGCTTATACTGAATCTGCCCGGTTCCATTACAATGCTGACATGTTACAGGACTTGTACCGGGCTTCGATCCTGAACCTTGGCACTTGTCACAAATTTCCATGCGGTGAATCGAAATTTCCTTTTCGACTCCAAAGGCCGCCTCTTCAAAACTAATTTCCACAGAAGTTTTCAAATCGGCACCCTTTTGTGGACCTCGACGTGTTCTGGATGAGGTTCTTCCTCCAAAACCTCCAAAAAATGTCTCAAAAATATCTCCAAAATCGCCAAAGTCAAAGTCAGAAAATCCGCCGAAGCCGCTAAAGCCTCCTCCAAATCCGCCCTGTTCAAAAGCGGAATGGCCAAATTGATCATACTGCGCTCTCTTTTGAGGATCGCTTAAAACTTCATAAGCTTCATTTATCTCTTTAAATTTAGCTTCAGCTTCCTTATTCCCCGGATTAATATCGGGATGATATTGCTTTGCCAATTTTCTGTAGGCCTTTTTTATCTCAGCATCGGATGCATTTTTGCTAACACCAAGGACTTCATAGTAGTCCCTCTTACTTGACATCCAACCAACTCCTCTAAACCAAAAGTTTTATACGAATAAAAAAAATTATATCATATAGCATAAAGCAATAGCAAATCTCTTAAAAAAAGCCAAAGCCATATACAATGACTTTGGCCTTTTATAAATATATGAAATATTATTTGTCGTCGTCAACCACTTTGTAATCGGCATCATAGACGTTTTCCTGTCCACCGGCATATTCGCTCTGCTGTCCTCCGCCCATATTCGGACCTGCGGCACCGGGATTCTGCTGATAGATCTTTGCCGATACCTCATAAAAGGCTTTGCTCAAATCCTCTGTCGCTTTCTTAATAGCTTCTGTATCGGTACCCTTTAATGCTTCTTTTACTTTGTTTATTTCAGCTTCAATCTTTTGCTTGTCTTCGCCGGATATCTTATCTCCAAGGTCTTTCAAAGTCTTTTCAGACTGGAATACCATGGAATCGGCATTATTTCTGATTTCAACCGCTTCTTTTCTGGCTTTGTCCTCAGCCTCATATCTTTGTGCTTCCTTAACAGCTCTATCAATTTCTTCCTCTGTCAAGTTTGTGGAAGCAGTAATGGTAATCTTCTGCTCTTTGCCTGTACCCAAATCCTTTGCGGAAACATGTACAATACCGTTGGCATCTATATCAAAGGTAACTTCAATTTGAGGAACTCCTCTTGGTGCCGGTGGAATACCGTCAAGATTAAACTCACCCAACAGCTTGTTGTCGGCAGCCATCTGTCTTTCTCCCTGGAATACCCTTACCGTAACGGCAGTCTGTCCGTCGGCAGCCGTTGAGAAAATCTGACTCTTCTTTGCAGGAATGGTTGTATTTCTTTCAATCAATTTTGTAAATACTCCTCCAAGGGTTTCAATACCAAGAGAAAGAGGAGTTACGTCAAGGAGAAGCAAGTCTTTTACTTCACCGGTAAGAACTCCTGCCTGTATTGCAGCACCGATTGCAACACATTCATCAGGGTTTATACCTTTGAAAGGTTCTTTATTGAAAAATTTCCTTACAGCTTCCTGAACAGCCGGTATTCTTGTGGAACCGCCTACCAAAAGGATCTTATCTATATCATTGGGACTAAGACCTGCATCTTCCATTGCACGTCTTGTTGGTTCCATAGTCTTTTCCACAAGATCGGCAGTCAATTCCTCAAACTTTGCTCTTGTAAGTGTCATATCAAGATGTTTCGGTCCAGTAGCGTCAGCTGTTATAAACGGCAAATTAATATTGGTTGTTGTAACACCGGAAAGCTCAATCTTGGCTTTCTCTGCAGCTTCTTTAAGTCTCTGCATAGCCATTTTGTCAGCTTTTAAATCTATACCATTTTCTTTCTTAAAGGTATCTACCAAATAATCTATTATCCTTTGGTCGAAATCGTCACCGCCAAGTCTGTTGTTACCGCTTGTTGCCAAAACTTCAAAAACTCCGTCGCCAATTTCCAGGATTGATACGTCAAAGGTACCTCCACCAAGGTCAAATACAAGGATTTTTTGGTCAGTTTCCTTATCAAGACCGTAAGCCAAAGCTGCAGCCGTAGGCTCGTTTATAATCCTTAACACCTCAAGTCCCGCAATCTTACCGGCATCCTTGGTAGCCTGTCTCTGTGAGTCACTGAAGTATGCAGGAACAGTTATAACAGCCTGAGTAACTTTTTCACCCAAATAACTTTCCGCATCAGCTTTAATCTTTTGAAGAATCATAGCTGAAATTTCCTGAGGTGTGTATGATTTATCATCAATTATTACTTTTCTGTCTGTACCCATATCTCTCTTTATAGAGATAATTGTTCTTTCAGGATTGGTAATAGCCTGCCTTTTGGCAACTTGACCTACCAGCCTTTCACCTGTCTTAGAAAATGCTACAACCGATGGTGTTGTTCTGCTGCCTTCAGAATTTGCTATTACAACAGGTTCTCCACCTTCCATTACCGCTACGCATGAGTTCGTAGTACCCAAGTCTATACCGATAACTTTTCCCATAATAAAAGCCTCCTTCTATAGAATAAATTTATCGTTAAGTGCTCGATGAATTTCACAAAAAAATAAATAACATTTTTTAGATTAAATGGCTATTTTTTAAAGTTATTATTCCCTCATAAGATACTTTATATTGACAATGAGATTTTTGAAACTTAATTTGCCACTTTAACCATACTGTATCTTATAACCTTATCCTTATAAATATATCCCTTTTGGAATTCCTCTACCACTACATTGCTTCCATAATTTTCATCATCTATATGAGAAACTGCGTTATGCAAATTAGGATCAAACTCATTACCTACTGCCTGGATAACTTCAACATCCAATTTTTTTAACACATCCTGTATCTGGCGGTAAACCAGTTCAATGCCTTCTTTAAGCGAATCGGCATTAGCAGTGTTATTTGCAGCCTCCAGTGCCCTTTCGATATTGTCAATTACCGGCAGGAAAGCAGCCACTATATCACTTGTTGCATCCAAATACAGGGCTTCCTTTTCCCTGGCAGTTCTCTTCTTGTAGTTATCAAACTCAGCTGCCGTCCTCTGAAGCCTTTCAAAATATTCTTCACACTTTTTCGTTTTTTCTTCCAACTCTGCTTTTATTTTCTCCAGCTCATCGCAAGATGATGTCTCACTTGATTGCTCCGACTCACAAGTATTTTCAGCACTAGTTTCTGTATCGGTTTCAGCTTCATTATCAGCATTTCTTACTTTGCTTGTTTCATTATCGTTTTCAAGGTCTTTAGCCAAGTTTTCTTCATTTAAATCCTGCTCCAACTCTTTTGATAGGTTATCCTTTTTCTCCATTTGAATCTTTTAGCCCTCCTTTGGTTATATTACTGTCGCTGGTAAGTTCTTTATAATTAGTATCAAAACCAATTATCTTAGCAATCTCTTCATTTATCTTTTTCCTGACATAATTCAATGCTGCAAGCACCCTCGCATATTCCATCCTCATAGGCCCAATTATTCCAATAGTCCCCACAACCACTCTACCTAGACTGTAGGTGGCTGTAATTACACTGCAATCCCACATTTCCTCAATTACATTTTCTCTGCCTATTCGTATGCTCACTCCATCTGCATTGGTTTCTCTCATGTTTTTGAGAAGCAAAATCAGTACGTTCTTGGTATCTATCATATTTAAAAACTCTCTGGCTTTGCCTATATCCTTAAATTCAGGATGATTCAATATATTTGCCGTACCTTCAAGGTATACTTCAGCCTGGTCAATCTGGTTTATGCATTCGGTTACCCCGTTTAGAACAGGCATTAACACCTCCTGGGGTGAACCTATTAAAATCTCTATTTCCCTGATAACTTCAATATTTATCTTTTCTAATGTAAGACCGCATAACTTCTCATTAATAATATTGGAAACCCTTATTAAAAAATCCGGTGAGACAGTTTCAGGAATCTTAATCAAAGTATTTTTAACAATTCCCGCATTGGTAACTACAACCACCAATGCACTGCCCTTTTCTATAGGAACAACTTGTACAGCCTTCAATACACTTTTCTTGCTCTCAGGAAGCGATGCCATAGAAGTATATTTCGTGAAACGGGATATAGTTGCCGATGCCTTCCTCAAGAGCTGACTTAGTTCATTAATCTTGGTTTCCATTTCACTTTTCATAGCATTTATCTCATCAACTGTAAGCTCACATGTTTTCATGAGCTGATCGACATAAAACCTGTACCCTTTGTCGGAAGGTATTCTTCCCGCTGATGTATGCGGCTGTATCAGATACCCCATTTCTTCCAGATCCGACATTTCGTTTCTAATGGTGGCAGAACTCAAACCCAGTTCATGTCTTTTTGAAACTGACCTTGAGCCTATAGGTTCTGCTGTGCTGATGTAATCGTCGATAATAGCATGTAGAATCATCTTCTTCCTATCGTCCAAAAACATCATTTCTCTCTCCCTTTGTTAGCACTCTAATCGGTTGAGTGCTAATTCTATTCTAAAAATACCACCGTAGTTTTCTTTTGTCAAGATATTTTTATGGATATTATTTGCTTTTGAACAGCTGCATTATTCGCCTCTTCTCAGTATTCTCATGCTGTCCTTTTTAATTGTACTTTATGTTAAAAAAATTATGCAAAAAGCTTAAATAAATTCCATGAATACCTGATTTGCAAAATCAAGACCCAATGAACTTAAAGCGATTCTTCCGTCTTTTACCGTCAGCAGGTTCTTTTCCACCATTCTGTCAATTTGGTGGCCATATACCTTATGGATTTCTTCATTGAATCTTCTTCTGAAATCCTCCATACGCACTCCGTCAATAAGCCTCAACCCCAGAATCATAAACTCGGCCATTCTTTCCTTCTCATTAATAAACTCAAAGTTTTCCGAAACCGCTTTGCCTTCCTTTATATCGTTTATATAACCTTCCAGGTCATATTTATTGTTAAATCGGGCAGATTCAAAAAAAGAATGGGCACCCGTACCAAAACCTATATATTCTTCAGCTTGCCAATAAATCAGATTGTGACGGCATGTAAAACCCGGCTTGGCAAAATTGGATATTTCATAATGCCTATACCCTTTTTTCAAAAGATAGTCTTTACAGAAACTATACATTTCCCGGTCAATATCATCCTCTAAAGGTACAAGTTCTCCCCTTTCAAGCATATTTCCGAACACTGTTCCTTCTTCAATCTTTAGGCTGTAGCACGACAAATGCTCCGGTTCCAAAGCCGTTACCATTTCCAAAGTGTAACGCCAATCCTCAACAGTTTGACCGGGAATTCCGAAAATCAAATCCACATTAATATTGTCAAAACCAATCTTTCTTGCCGCTTTAAAATTCTGTTCAAACTCCTCGGATGTATGAATTCTGCCCAATCTTTTAAGTATGGTATCCTGCCACGCCTGCAGTCCTATACTTATCCGGTTTATACCTATGTCTTTGTAGGTTTTAAGCTTTTCCACCGTTAATGTTCCGGGATTTGCCTCAATACTGATCTCTGCCTCTTTATCTATACAGAATTCTTTATATATTAAATGCATAACTTCATATATATATTGTGCATCAACCGACGAAGGTGTTCCTCCCCCGATAAAAACCGATTTTATATTAAATCCTTTAAGCTTTTCAGAATATAAAGCAATTTCCTTTTTTAAAGCACTAAAATATGCAGGGACAAATTCATCCCTGCATGCAAAAGAATTAAAGTCGCAGTAATAGCACTTTGTTTTGCAAAAAGGTATGTGTATATATATACCTATGTTACCGTTCATACTAAAGCACATCCTTAAGTATCCAGTTTGAGAACACTCATGAAGGCTTCCTGCGGAACTTCCACACTTCCCACCTGACGCATTCTCTTCTTTCCTTCCTTTTGCTTTTCCAAAAGCTTTTTCTTTCTCGTTATATCTCCACCGTAACATTTTGCCAGAACATCTTTCCGGTATGCCTTTACCGTTTCTCTGGCAATTATTTTGCCTCCGATACACGCCTGGATTGGAATTTCAAACTGCTGTCTCGGAATAGTCTCCTTAAGCTTTTCAGCAATCCTTCTTCCCCGGGCATAAGCTTTATCCTTGTGAACAATAAAGGAAAGCGCATCCACTACTTCTCCATTTAAAAGTATGTCAAGCTTTACAAGATCGGATTTCCTGTATCCCAAAAGCTCATAGTCTAAGGAAGCATATCCCTTTGTCCTTGACTTTAAAGCATCGAAAAAGTCATATATTATTTCGTTTAACGGTATTTCATAGGTCAGCATTACTCTGTTTTCGTCAATATAGGTCATATCCTTGTATATTCCGCGGCGTTCCTGAGAAAGTTCCATAATATTTCCGACAAATTCAGTGGGAGACATTATGGTAGCCTTTACAATGGGTTCTTCCATGTAGTCAATTTCCGTTGGCGGCGGTAAATTTGTAGGATTATCTATATGCATTTCCTCTCCGTCTTTTTTTACCACCTTGTAAATAACACTGGGGGCAGTGGTTACAAGGTCAAAATCGTATTCCCTCTCAAGGCGCTCCTGAATAATTTCCATATGAAGAAGTCCCAAAAAGCCACATCGGAATCCGAATCCCAAAGCAACGGAAGACTCCGGTTCAAAAGTAAGAGAAGCATCATTCAATTGCAGTTTTTCCAGCGCATCCCTTAAATCACCATATTTGGAGCCGTCGGCAGGATAAATACCGCAAAACACCATTGGATTAACCTTTTTATAACCCGGTAGAGGTTCTTTGGCCGGATTGGTTGCCAAAGTTACAGTATCTCCAACCCTTGTATCCTTAACATTCTTTATACTGGCGGCAATGTATCCCACTTCACCGGCTTTGAGCTCATTACAGGGGGACAGGGATCCCGGTCTGAAATATCCTACCTCAGTAACCACAAAATCCTTTTGAGTGTACATCATTCGGATCTGGTCACCAACTTTTACAGTTCCCTCTTTAACCCTTATGTATACAATAACACCCTTATAACTGTCATAGTAGGAATCGAATATCAGAGCGCGCAAAGGTGCGTCCTCATCCCCTTTTGGACAAGGTATTACCTGTACCACCTTTTCCAAAACATCTTTTATATTAATCCCGTTTTTCGCTGAAATCAGCGGTGCATCGCCGGCATCAAGCCCTATGACATCCTCAATTTCTTTCTTTACCACATCAGGCTGAGCACTTGGCAAATCAATTTTATTAATTACAGGCAATATTTCAAGATCATGTTCAATAGCAAGATATACATTGGCCAAAGTTTGTGCCTCTATCCCCTGGGCAGCATCTACCACAAGTATTGCACCCTCACAGGCAGCAAGACTGCGTGATACTTCATAATTGAAATCCACATGCCCCGGGGTATCTATGAGATTTAAGATATATTCTTCCCCATCTTCAGCCTTGTAAACCATTCTAACAGCCTGGGACTTGATGGTTATACCGCGTTCACGCTCAATGTCCATATTGTCGAGAATCTGGTCTTCCATCTCACGTTTTGTAAGAACTCCTGTCTCCTCAATCAGCCTATCGGCCAATGTAGACTTTCCGTGGTCTATATGCGCAATTATACAAAAATTTCTGATTTTCTTTTGCCTTTCACTTGCCATTAATTCATCCTCCAATAAAAATTAAAAAATTGCCTTAATTTTCTCCAATCTATATTTAAAAAATTATATACCACAAACCATTTTGCATTTCTTCTGAAAATTCAATCGAATAAAATCTAGTATTTGCTTCCGTCGCGGACATCAATTCATGGATAATCACAAAATATTGCGTAATTCTTAAATCTAAACAAAATAAGTTCTCATAACTATAACTATACCAGCATATAATTATAGCACAAGAACTTTTTTGTGAATAGAATATTTAATTTATTTTTTCTACTTAAATTACCTAAACTTTAACCCACCTGTATTCTAACCGGTTCGGTATAAAGGTCGTAAACATCCTCGGGAAGTCCAGACAAACGTGCAGTATATCTAAGTAATACATAAACAATACCTGGTTTTTTTGCTTTAACAATGCTGCCTAAAACTTCTATGCAATCATCACCGCCAATGACAACAACTTCCGGAATTACACTTTTAACAGTTCCGTTATAAGTTTTTATATTTGCCTCAAGCAGGGACAACTCTCCGGATTTCATATATACATTGCTTTGTTTGGGAGTAATATCCGCAGCCCAGTCGGAAAATACAAAAGCACAATCGGTTGATATGCCCCATACACCCATTTTAAAATAGTGAATGGCTGTACTTATGTCATTGATATTCCATGGCCAGATGGTCATCCCTCTGTGTTTTGCAATCTCCATAAAATCTTTGCTTATTGATTCGCAATTGGGCATAAGACTTGAGTCTAAGGACTGAGCTTCCCACAAAGCATAGCGCAGTGCCCCATAAGCATCCGATTTAAAATCGTATCCGGCCCTGATGTTCCCAAGAGATATTTCAGGCATCAAAGCCTTGATTCTTTTAAGCTGATCATTGTTTGATGAAATGGCTATAGCTTGTCCGTAAGCTCTGGAATTTTCTACTAGTTCAACAAAACTATCAGCCGTTTTAGGGTCTTTGCTCTTTATTTCAACTAAAATTGTCTTGTCTCTGCCGTTAAACTTTTCAAAGTACTGAGCCAGTGTCGGAACTTTAGCGGCTGGATATTTATTTTTAAACTGATTGTTGGCAAAATATGTCCTTATCTGCTCAAGGGTCATTTCCGAAACTTTTCCTTTTCCGGTGGTAGTGCGTTCAAGAGTCTCATCATGTATTACCACCAAATGCTGCTTACCGTCGGCACCGGCCTTTGTAATCCATATATCATTCTCCACCATGTCGGCACCAAGGGTGAAAGCAAGCTCGGCACCTTCAATGGTATTTTCCGGTGCAAGTTGGGGAACTCCTCTGTGCCCAATCAAAAAAGGCTTTCTAATGATTGTGGTATTCTTGTTGTACAAAGACAAGGCTTGTACCGCTTTTTCCACCGAATCGGTCAAAATCCCGTTAGACCCTGATGCAATTATTCTATGAAGATTGACAATTTTCTCGTTGCCATTATCTTTGGCTGTATCCTTTGTCCATACAGTAATCAATCTCTGCTGCAGATAACGAACATTGTTTTTTGTTGCTGCATCCGAAGGAATCAGCACTATCCGCGAAAGATTGCGGTTTGCAAAACTTACTATATTCAAAAGCTGGTTTGAGTCTAAATTGGAAGGAAGACTCTCAAATTCAACAATTCCTCTTACAAAAGCATAATTCTTCCTCGCCTCCCTGACCAGATCGGGATACTTTGAAATCACAAAAACATCTTCTATTCCGTTATCTTTCAGATACTTCGATATAGCTTGGGCAGACTCTAAATCGTTTACTCTGAAAGCGGGAATTACTTTGGATTTCATTGCTTCATAAAATGAAGCAACAGTGCCTATCACATTATTAGGGCCATATCCCGTAACTTCCAGGTTTTTGTTGACCGAAAGAATTATTGTACCAACTTGCCCATTGGAAATAAGCCTGTCAAACTCCTCTTTGCTTTTTATTTCGGAAACCAATGTGGGTGCCATGGCTATCTTTGTATTAACTTCTTTAACCCTGGCGAAATTATCCTCAGGAGACTTCACAGGTCCCAATGGCTCTTCCAGCAAAGACACTTTTACATTGTCCACTTTCATGATACAACCGCTGGCTTGAAAACCGATTCCCCCCGCAGGATATATGCCCCATGTATCCACGCTCATAAGCATAACATTACCGATCCATTGCTCTACTATATTGTTATAAGCTTTAACCTTATAATGATACATCTTTGACTCATTTATATCTTCATAAAAAAAGTTGATTTTTCCCACAATCCAATTGTTATTGATATCCTTTTCGGCAAATTCCGTACCGTTTGCAGCAGTTGCTTTCTTTTTTACAGTCATTTGGTAGTAAGGATAATCGTTTTTCTGTATCCTGTACATTATCGCGCCCCAGCTCATATCGTCATTGGCACTTAAATTGGTTACATCGGCTTCAATGACATAGTTTCCGAATTTGCTCAAATACTCCGGCAATAAAACCCTAGCCGCACCAAGCCTTCCATCAATATAGAGTGCGCCATTTTTTACATAGGTATTCGAACCATTGGCACCGTCTTTCCTTATCCACCCTGAAGGCAGGCTTCCGTCCACCAAGCTGTTAAAATTTTCCTCATACAAAACATAACTATCCTCTTCACTTTCCTTCGCAAACAGCATCAGACTGGTGGAAACACCATTAATTACGAAAGTGGCTTTGGTTACCCCTTTTTTGAGTATGTTTATTTGCCCGTTGGAATACTGAGCTACAGACGAATTGCTGAAATACCACTGTCCCTGATCGCCATCAATTGTTTTTGAAGAGAAATCCTGCATTTTTGCAGTAAATTTTATTTGTTTGGCAGGAATTGTACCCTTAATTGCAAAAACATAACCTTTATCATGGGCAATCGAAATGATTTTGGCATTGTTTATATTGCTTGACAAAACATTAGAACTCCCGGACAAGTAATTGCTAAATGCAAGTTTTCCAAAAGCTGTCCTATTTGTATTATCTGCTCCATATATAAAATTATTGCTTTGAATAAGCATTACAGTCGACAGAAAAATGCTTAAAACAAATTTTTTCATAGTGCCTTCCCCTCCAGATTGTAAAACTAAGCACTTCAATATTTTAAGTTAAACTATCGAAATTCTCCGGATTCAGAAATTCAATTTTTCAAAAGAAGTAAATTGAGAAATATAAAAACAGTAAAAAATTCCCTAACAACAAAAAACACTTCCATTACTGTAAAAAAGTAATCGAGTGTTTCGCCATATTATTACGATATTTAGTTAATTTTTGACATAATTTTGAACAAATTCCAGAAACACCCCTGTACCGATGATTACATAAAAATAGTAGTTATATAAATTATTATATCTAAGCCCAAATATTTTGTAAATGCTTTAACTTATTTTTTAGGTATGAAAATCTCTTTTTTGCTGTTAATCCATTCAACCAGTCTTTTGTAGTCCCGTGATATATATTTTGTATTTATATACAAGTTATTGTTGAAAACACTTATTTTATAATAGTCGTTTCCATAAGGGCCGACAGAAAAAATGCCAAATTCTCCCTTACCCCAAAGCAAGGTGCTTACAGAATAATCTACTGCACCAATTCCCACAAAAAGAGTCAAAATAAAAAAAGAAAACGCCAATATTAATTTTCTTTTAAAATGTCTTATCTCTCTAAATTTTTGTACTCTGCTCATAGCTGTCTCCAATTTATCTTACATAAAATTCCTAATTTCTTCAAAAAATTTTTTTTGCCTGAAAAACATTATTATTATATCCTAAAAATGATTATTTATTATTTACAATTTCACCTATTGCTTCGGCCAAATATTTCATACTTTCAAGGCATTCGCTTATCAAATTTCCGTCTCCTCCAACTTCCACCAGCATTGCCCCCTTTGATAAATGCTGGTTATACCTGTTCTCACTAATCAATATGGGTCTTGTAAGCCCCGGATATTTTCTGTTAAGTTTTTCCTGAAGTGTTATGGCAAGTTTTAGATTTTCTTTCCAATTAGGATGGCTAAGCCCTGTTGAATCGGTTCCCACAACGAACATGATCTTTGCTGCTTTTTTACCGTTTATATCGCTCACAACCCTAAGATGTTCCTTATTTAGTCCGTCTCTATGCAAATCAATTACCATTTTTATGGAAGGATAACTTTTTAAGATATTGGTTGCAGTATTAAGCGATCTTCCATAAGCACCTGAAGTCCCGGGATTATCATGTACTGCAGCATTATGTATTACCTCAACACCATACTCTTTCCTAAGTATTTGAGCCAATTCCTCACCGACCCTTACTACATTCCAACGGTTATCCGTAGTTCTGGTTTGCACCCCTTCTTTATTCAGATTGCTTAAATCCCTTAAATACCCTTCGGATGTATGAGTATGGTAAATAAGAATTTCCGGACCCTTTTTTGTAAAATTCATTTTAAGTGGCTCTTTCATAATTTCCTCAATATTAATTTTATATTTAGTGCCGTTGCTAATGGCTATATTCCCATAGGATATTGCATTGCCGTCATTGTTTTTTGGCTCATCGTTTTCTTCAATATATATGCTGCTTGTAACCGGTTCAGCATACTGTCCTCCATTCCCATCATCCTTTGCAATCTCTGAGAAATTGAACTTCTTATAGTCACTGACATTCTCCTTAGCCAAAAGCTTTTGATAATCATTGCTGTAATAACTGTGAAAAATTGAGGACTCTGCATTTAAAATAGTTATGGGACTGTTTAAATCGAAATGAAACAAGTCATTGAAAAATCCGCTCATATACCCTGACAACGAATTGCTTGAAGTACCGCTGTTATATATGGTATCGATAATGGGAAGGGATTTTCTTAATGCCGACCTGTAGTTGTCCACATCAACGCTTGCAATAACCACTTTATCGCAGTTGTAAAGGAAGTCACCGAAGGCTATCCCTATCTTCACGGCCAGATACACTGCCAGCATTATAATGGTTGTCCTTAGTACCACAAAAGCTATCGCTCTGGCTTTTTTGTACTTATACCTCTTTATCATTTTTTTCCTCCGTTTTTAAACATTTTTATCCGGTCAAAAATTCCAATTAAGACTTTATTCAATTCTTATGTATAATAATATTCACTGGAAAATTTTTTATGATTAATCTTGAATATTTTTTTCAAAAGATATATAATATATATGTATCTCTACTTTAGCAGTAATTTTTGCACATTCTATACAAATGCCTGCATTAATGATGATAGACTGAATTATGTGCTTTTAATCATTTGTTACAAATACTTAATATCTTTTAATCTTATTCCAATTATATAAAACAGCAATATATTTATTACATCAGTGTCTTTACACGGTGTGAATTTTTAGTCTGTTGTTTTGTTCTCTTTTTCGGAAAATTTAGTTATTCTTATCGAAAGTAATTCAGAAAATTTTGCAAGACATTTCCAATTGCTTATATTTAATATCATATTAAACGGTAAAAAGCATATAAACTATTAATAGCAGTTTTTTTAAAACACATTTTGTACTTAAAAAGGCATATCCGCATAATCTAATCTATTAACTAAAAGGAGGATTTAGTATATGTACGACTTTAGCGATTTAAAGTGCTACAACTGTCAATCAGTAATCCTTAGTCTTCCCCCAATGGAAATTGCAAAACTCAATGGACTGAATTTTCACTGTGACTGCTGCGGTCATCAGAATCTTTTACAAGATTTCAAATTTGTAAAAAATCCGAACATTGACCCTTATATCAATGTTTTCAGCATCGACAGTTTTCTTTTATCTCCCAAAACTATTTAAATATTTAACATAGATTCAAATTATATAATTTATTCTGAACCACATAAAAAAAGTATCATATTTACATAATTATACATTTTCAGCTATATAACCGAATTGTATAACAGGCTTTTGCTTTAATATAAAAAGGAAGTAGTGCAATTTACTTAAAAAGTAGTTTGCATTACTTCCTTTAATATACTTTGATATAGTTAAAG
Organism: Acetivibrio clariflavus DSM 19732; assembly: GCF_000237085.1. Lineage (GTDB taxonomy): Bacteria > Bacillota > Clostridia > Acetivibrionales > Acetivibrionaceae > Acetivibrio > Acetivibrio clariflavus. Next base: position 3,228,061 of record NC_016627.1, read on the forward strand.
CAAATTCATGTCTTATACTTTATAGACCCTAAGTCCTCTTCTTTTTCTTTTCTCAGGGATAACTTCAAATACTTCCTGTTCCACTTCTTCTTTAGTCTTTAGATTCTTAAAGGCAACAGACAGCATAAGTTTAATTCGGTTCAGCTGATTTACCTCACTGGCTCCCGGGTCATAATCCACTGCAACTATATTGGCCTTAGGATACCTGTTTCTCAGTTCCTTAATCATACCTTTTCCGGTAACATGGTTCGGAAGGCATGCAAAAGGCTGCATACAAATGATATTTTGGGCGCCACTCTTAATAAGTTCTACCATCTCAGCTGTCAGGAACCAGCCCTCTCCCGTCTGATTACCTATGGATAAAATCTCCGATGCCATTTCCGCAAGCTCATGAATAGTACAAGGCGGATGGAAACGTTTGCTGTTTTCCAGAGCCTTTCTCATATCTTTCCTGTAGTACTCAATTACGTCAATGGCAAGGTTTTTAACCATGGTCGGCACCTTTTTATCGGCAAGATATTCATATTTGAAATTACCGTTATAGGCACAATAGAGCAGGAAGTCAGTCAAATCGGGCATTACCGCTTCTGCCCCTTCTTTTTCAACTATATCAACCACATTATTGTTGGCCATAGGATGGAATTTAACCAGTATTTCTCCTACAAGACCTACTTTTGGCTTTTCCACATCAACAATTTTCAGGTTGTCGAAATCTTCAACAATCTTGTATACATTTTCTCTAAAAGTGCTGAATTTGCCGCTTCTAACCGACTCTTTGCACTTTTCAACCCAGGAGTTGTACAGAAGATTTGCCGAGCCCTTTATCTTCTCATAAGGCCTTACCCGGTAAAGTACACGCATTAAAAGGTCACCGTATATCAAAGCGATAAGAGCCTTGTTTATAAGACCCGGTGTCTTCTTAAATCCCGGATTTTTCTCCAGCCCTGCAAAGTTTAGAGAAATAACCGGAATATGGGCCATGTTTGCATTCTTCAATGCCTTTCTTAAAAACCCGATATAATTGGTGGCTCTGCATCCTCCGCCGGTCTGGGATATCATTACCGAAGTATTGTTCAAATCATATTTTCCCGATTTCAATGCCGAAATTATTTGACCGACAACAATAATCGAAGGATAGCAGGCATCATTATTTACATATTTCAAACCCTCGTCCACCGCTTTTCGGTCTACCGAAGGCAAAACTTCAAGGTTATAGCCCGACGATCTGAATGCCTCCTCTAAAAACTGGAAATGTATAGGAGACATTTGAGGAACCAGTATGGTATGGTTCTTCCTCATTTCTTTAGTAAACTTTACCTTCTTACAGCTTGCATCGCCTTTTTGCAGCTTATACCCATTTTTCTCCCTCTCATCCATTGCAGCTTTCAGGGATCTTATACGAATTTTTGCCGCACCCAGGTTATCTATTTCATCAATTTTCAAAAGAGTATATATTTTCCCTGTACTGGACAATATCTCTTCAACCTGGTCGGTGGTAACTGCATCAAGACCGCAGCCGAAGGAGTTCAGCTGAATAAGCTCCAAATCCTTCCTGTCCTTAACAAAACTTGCAGCTCTATACAGCCTTGAATGGTACATCCATTGGTCAACAACCCTCAGAGGTTTCTGCACTTTTCCCAAATGGGCTATTGAATCCTCGGTGAGAACTGCCATTCCAAAGCCGGTAATAATATTGGGTATGCCGTGATTTATCTCAGGGTCAATATGATAAGGCCTTCCTGCCAGAACTATTCCCTTGCGGCCTGTCTTCTCAAGATATTTTAATACCTCTTCACCCTTTTTCCTTATATCCTTCTTTGCATTATTCAATTCAGTCCAGGCCTTTTCCACAGCATTTTCAATTTCAGTTCTGGTTATGCCAAACACGTTAAATTCTTCAAAAAGCCTCTGGGTAAGACGCTTTTTGTCATAGATGGGCAAAAACGGGTTCATGAATACCGTTCCGCTCTCTTTTATGGCATCCACATTGTTCCTTATCACTTCCGGATAAGACGTAACTATCGGACAATTATAGTGATTGTCTGCATCTTCAAATTCAATATTTTCATAGGGCAGACATGGATAGAATATAATATCCACACCCTTTTTTATCAAACTCATGATATGGCCGTGAACAAGCTTTGCCGGATAGCATACCGACTCTGACGGTATGGTTTCAATTCCAAGTTTATATATCTTTTTGGATGACCTGGGAGAGAGTTCCACTCTGTATTTTAACTCTGTAAAAAACGTAAACCAAAACGGATAGTTTTCATATATATTCAACACCCTCGGAATTCCCACAGTTCCGCGAAATGCTTGTTCCGGCTTTAAAGGAGTATAGGAAAACATCCTTTTGTATTTGTAATCATAGAGGTTCGGAACATCCTCTTTCTTTTCTTCTCTTCCGGCTCCTCTTTCGCAGCGGTTGCCCGATATAAACTCCTTGCTGCCCTGAAACTTATTAATGGTCAGCAAACAGTTGTTGCCGCACAAACCGCATCTTCTCATGGAAATTTCTATATCAAAGTTCGAAAGCTGGTCTTCGCTTAAAAGGGTAGTCTGATAGCCTTTCTCGTATCTCTCGCACGCAATCAGCGCTGCACCATAAGCCCCCATAAGCCCTGCAATATCAGGTCTTACAGCATTTTTCCCCGATATAAGTTCAAAACTTCTCAGCACGGCATCATTGTAAAAAGTACCGCCCTGAACAATAACTTTATCTCCTATTTCTTCAGGATTTCTTATTTTTATAACCTTCTGCAGTGCATTTTTTATAACCGAATAGGACAACCCGGAGGATATATCTCCTACCGACGCCCCTTCCTTCTGTGCCTGCTTAACCCTTGAATTCATAAACACGGTACATCTTGAACCCAAATCTACAGGTTGTTGGGCTAAAAGCGCCTCATTAGCAAATTCTTCCACACTCATGTTGAGGGAATAGGCAAAAGTCTCGATAAAGGAACCGCAGCCTGAAGAACATGCTTCATTTAGCATGATACTGTCAATAACTCCGTTCTTTACCCTGAGACATTTCATATCCTGTCCGCCAATATCCAGTATGAACTCAACACCCGGCAGTATTTTCTCAGCTGCCTTGTAATGGGCAATAGTTTCTATTTCTCCAATATCAACTCCCAAGGCTGCTTTAATGAGCCCTTCACCGTATCCGGTAACGGTAGAGTTAACAATTCTTGCATTTTCAGGCAACTTCTTGTATATATCTTTTAAAATATTTACTGCTGAATTCAAAGGACTTCCGTTATTGCTGCCGTAATAGGAATAAAGCAGTGCTCCCTTTTCATCAATAAGAGCTGCTTTTGTGGTGGTAGAGCCTGCATCGATTCCCAAAAAGCAGTTACCTTCAAAGGTTTTAAGATCCCTTCTCTCCACCTTAGTGGCACTGTGCCTTATGCGGAACTCCTCAAGTTCCTTTTCATTCCTAAACAAAGGCTCTAACCTTTCAACTTCGTGAACTGTCACTTCATTCAGCAAATGCAGTTTATTCGCTATGGATTTAAAAGATACCGGGCTTAATTCTTTAGACGACAAGGCCGCTCCTATAGCAACATAGAGCTCGGCATTCTCGGGGAAAACTACCTGATGATCAGGAATTTTCAACGTCTCAATAAACCTTTTTCTAAGCTCCGATAAAAACTGCAAAGGCCCTCCTAAAAAAGCCACATTTCCTCTAATAGGTTTCCCACAGGCCAAACCGCTAATAGTCTGATTTACAACCGATTGAAAGACCGATGCTGCAATATCCTCCTTAGCAGCTCCTTCATTTATCAACGGCTGTACATCTGATTTGGCAAAGACTCCACATCTTGCAGCAATGGGATAAATAACTTTGTGACCTTTTGCCAGCTCATTTAACCCTGCCGCATCGGTTTTGAGCAAAGATGCCATTTGGTCTATAAAAGCACCGGTACCTCCGGCGCAAGTACCATTCATCCTCTGTTCAATGCCGCCGTCAAAATATGTTATTTTGGCATCTTCCCCACCCAATTCAATTACCACATCGGTATGCGGAATAAAGGTTTCAATGGCTTTGGTGCTGGCAATTACTTCCTGTATAAAGGATATTCCCAGCCACTCAGATACGGAAATGCCTCCCGATCCGGTTACCATTATCGTGATATCTTCATCAGAAAACAGATTATAAGCCTCAGTGATGAGTGAAAATATGGTTTTCCTGATATCGGAATAATGTCTTTGGTATTTACTGAACAGCACTTTGTCATGTCTATCAAGTATAACCAGTTTTACAGTGGTTGATCCTACATCCAATCCTACATGCAATAATTTCTTCATAGACAACGCAGCTTAATTAAAGCCGCATACACACCCCTTTCAAATACATCCACCCTTATGATAGCCTGACATCTGTTTTAGCACAAAATCAAGAGGCACTTCATGATATAACAGCTATTTGCCATCTATAAAATAGACACACTCGACAGATTTCTACAATAAATAATTTAATTCACATAAAGCAATTTTACACTAATAACAATACTCGCTGCAAGCCTATTCCTAATATTGGCAATCTAATAATTATCATAAGTAATATACATATATTTATGTATATGTTGGGTAATTGTAAAAGTATACTTGTCTTAAGAATATCAAAAAATTTACCCTATGTATTGTCAGAACTTTAATTTATCAAATGTGAGACGTATGTTTCAAATTTTTAATTTTGAGAAGTTAGAATGATCCAATTTTATTAAAGGGATAAAATCTCAGCAAAGCCTTTCCAGTAACATATTCCAGGCTTGCTGTACCTATCGTTCTGCTGTCTTTGCTCATGCCCATAAGTCTGTTGTCGCCAAGCACATATATGTGACCTTTCTCCACCGTAACATCGCTGTACTGTTCATTAACTTCATAGGTATAGTCACCGTTAATATAATCCTCTTTCAGTTCCTCTCCATTGACAAACACCTTGCCGTCACGTATTTGAACCCGATCCCCTTCAACGCCGATTACCCTTTTAATGATAGGTCGTGTATCGTTGCTTAGTTTTATCGGGTCATCTATTGTGACAATATCACCCCGTTTAATGTTTCCAAACCTTGGACTGATTTTTTCTATTATAAGCCTGTCACCATCATGCAATGTCTTTTCCATAGAGCTTCCGTTGACTATGGTAATTTGAGCAACGAAATTGACAATAAAAACCCCCAATAATACTGCTATACCTATATGAATCAGCCAATCAAGTACTTCTCTTAAAACAGGATTTTTATTCGTAAGAATTCCTCCTTAAAAGCATATTATAATCACTGTCTTAATGTTTATTTAAATCCGTATTATTAAATTGTATAAAATTTATTTAATTTTTTCAAGTAAACAATAACCTATCGCCGATAAATATTAACATAAAAAACCCCTGTCAACTGAAATTAATCAGTCTGACAAGGGTATTCCTCCAATTTGCCCAACAGAAAGCAAAAATCTTTCTTTCAATATTCAACAACAATATATTTACTGCCCGCTCAGCTTTATATGAAGTTCCTCAATCTGCTTATCCTCAACCACATCCGGTGCTCCCGTCATAAGGTCTGAAGCATTCTGTACTTTCGGAAATGCTATTACGTCCCTTATACTGCTTCTTCTGGCCATAAGCATTACAAGCCTGTCAAGCCCGAAAGCCAGACCACCGTGAGGAGGTGTTCCGTATTTGAACGCCTCAAGAAGGAATCCGAATCTGTCCCATGCCTGTTCTTCAGTAAATCCTAAAAGTTTAAACATTTTTGACTGAAGAGCCTGGTCATGTATTCTTATGCTGCCTCCGCCTATCTCTGTTCCGTTTAATACAATGTCATAAGCCTTTGCCCTTACTTTTTCCGGTTCGGTATCAAGGTACTTGATATCCTCATCCATAGGCGATGTAAACGGATGGTGCTTTGCCACATAACGTTTCTCTTCCTCATCATACTCAAGCAGCGGAAACTCAGTTACCCAAAGGAATTTGAACTGGCTCTCGTCTATAAGGTCCATCTTTCTTGCTATTTCAAGCCTAAGCTGGCCCAACGCATCGTAAACCACCTGGTTTTTATCGGCAACAAAGCAGATTAAATCCCCGGGTTCTGCCGCAACTCTCTCAAGAATCGCTTTAATTTCTTCATCGTTAAAGAACTTGGTAATAGGAGACTTAAGTTCATTCTCTTCTACCACAATCCATGCCAATCCCTTGGCTCTATAAGTCTTTACAAACTCAACCAGACTATCTATTTCCCTTCTGCTAAAATGTCTTCCGCCGCCTTTTGCATTTATAGCCCTGACACTGCCTCCATTTTTAACGGCATCGGCAAACACTTTGAAGCCGCAGTTTTCAACCAAATCGGAAACATTTACAAGTTCCAGTCCGAATCGGATATCCGGCTTGTCGGTTCCGAATCTGTCCATTGCCTCCTGATAAGGCATTCTTATGAAAGGTGTCTCCAGCTTTATGCCCAATGCTTCCTCAAAAACCTTCACAATAAATCCTTCATTTATTTCAAGCACATCTTCCACATTTACAAAGGACATTTCAAGGTCTATCTGGGTAAATTCCGGCTGCCGGTCAGCTCTTAAGTCCTCATCTCTGAAACACTTTACTATCTGCATGTACCGGTCAAACCCCGAAACCATTAATAACTGTTTGAAAAGCTGAGGTGATTGGGGCAGTGCATAGAATTTTCCCGGATGCACCCTGCTTGGCACCAAATAGTCTCTTGCTCCTTCCGGTGTACTCTTTGTAAGCATAGGTGTTTCTATTTCCAAAAACCCGTGCTGGTCATAATAATCTCTGGCAATTTTTGCAATTTTATGCCTCAATATCAGATTTCTTTGCATATCAGGTCTTCTCAAATCGAGGTAACGGTATTTCAGCCTCAAAGCTTCATTGACATCGGTGTCTTCCTCAATATAAAAGGGTGGTGTTTCGGAAGTGCTCAATATACGGAGCTCCTTTGCAATAATTTCAATCTCTCCGGTGAGCAGTTTAGGGTTGATTGTTTCGGGATCTCTTTTTACAACTTCTCCCGTAACGGCTAAAACATATTCATTTCTAATGCTCTCAGCCTTCTTAAATACTTCACTGTCTATTTCATTATTAAACACCAACTGAACTATCCCGCTTCTATCTCTCAAGTCAACAAATATAAGCCCGCCAAGGTCTCTTCTCTTTTGAGTCCATCCCATAACAGTAACCTGTTGGCCTACATTTGAAACATTTATTTCCGCACATCTATGTGTCCTTTTCATCCCGAAAATCGATTCACCCATAGTCATTCCTCCAATATATAAAATAATGAACAATTTACATCTTCAAACGCTCTATAAGAGTATCCAGACTTATATCCTTAGTCTCTCCCGTGAGCATATTTTTTAAAACGGCCTTGTTGCTCTCGACTTCATTGTCACCGATAACCAGAGAATAAACCGCCCCTAGTTTGTCGGCATATTTCATCTGGGCTTTAACACTTCTGTCCATCAAATCGGTCTCAGCACTAAATCCTTCCTGCCGTATTCTATAGACAAGTTTCTGGGCATATTTCTGCGCTTTTTCACCAATGGTGGCAATATAAACATCAACAGGATCAGGATTCGGTATTTCTATTCCCTGGCCCGCCATAACCATAAGCAGCCTTTCCAAACCTATGGCAAAACCAATTCCCGGTGTATCAGTACCACCGCACTCTTTAATCAGCCCGTCATATCTTCCGCCGCCGCACACAGTTCCCTGCGCTCCTATATTTTTCGACACAAACTCAAACACTGTCTTGGTATAATAGTCGAGGCCTCTGACTATAGTTTTGTCAATGTTATATTTGATACCGAGATTTTCAAGTCCCTCTTTCAAACCTTCAAAATGCTCTTTGCACTCTTCACACAAATTATCGAGAAGTGCCGGTGCGTCCTTTGTATATACCTTGCATTTTTCCTCCTTGCAGTCGATGATCCTTAAAGGATTTCGTTCATACCTGCTTTTGCAGGTACCGCACAAATTGTCCAGATGAGGCTTAAAATACTCCAACAGCTTTTTGTTGTACTCACCCCTGCAATTCGGACACCCTATACTGTTTATATTAAGTTCCACGTCTTTTATGCCCAACTTGTCTAAAAACATGCTCACCATGCTTATAATTTCAACGTCAACCAAAGGCCCCTTCGAACCGAAGCATTCCACACCAAACTGGTGAAATTCCCTGTATCTTCCCTTTTGCACATTTTCTTGCCTGTAAGCGGTAATATTGTAATACAGCTTAACAGGCATTGGCCAGGATGCCATTCCGTTCTCAATATAGCTTCGTACAACCCCTGCCGTACCCTCAGGTCTTAAAGTTAGGCTTCTTCCGCCTTTGTCCTGAAAAGTATACATTTCCTTCTGAACAATGTCGGTAGTATCTCCCACACTTCTCGTAAAGAGTTCGGTATATTCAAAAACCGGAATGCGGATTTCCCTATAACCGAAACTTTTACACAGTTCAGAAATCTTTTTTTCTATGTACTGCCACTTGTATACTTCTGACGGCAGAATGTCCTTAGTTCCCTTTGGTGTTTGTATCAACATAATTACCTCCAAAATATTTCGATATTTTAGCCTCCGTTGGCTTAAGCATCTTTCCTCAGCCTTGAGGAGAAGATGTTTTTTAAATTGTCATATTGCTATAAAAGCCCTTTATTTATTATACACTTTCACAATATAATAATATAATATAAAAACCTCCCGCCTGACAACTTGTCAGGGACGAGAGGTATTATTCCCGTGGTACCACCCTACTGAGCAAGAATGGATTCCTGCCCACTTAAAGTCCTTATAACGCAGGACATACGGATTAATCTAATCGTCCTAGAACTTTCAACTAACCAACTCCAGGGTGTTCGTTCGCTCAACCGTATCCTAAGTGTACTCCCAGTCACGATACACTCTCCCTTAAGGCAGCATTGGCTACTTTTCCCCTTCATCGTTTTTAAAGGTAAGTATAAACTTTACAAACTCCTTAAGTTAGCAATATTATATTGCGAATATAATAATGCCACGGAACGCTCCCGCACCTTAAATATACTCCTTCACGCCTTTGTGAATGAGTTAGTAAATATAATTTTAACGGTATAAAATGTAATTGTCAAGACTATTCTTTCTGAGAAAAGGCGTTACTCCATGTCCTTTTTTCTTTGTATCATCTCATCAATTCTTGACACATATTCCTCAACATTTTTTACATTAAAAATCCTTTCAATCCTGTTTTCTTCAGGATAGACCACTTTGGTTACAGCTCCCGCACCTAATGCAAAAATGGTTTGCCTCTCTTCCATTATCTGCACATTATAGATACTTTCAGTTCCCGGCATTGCATAACCTATGTTTTCGAGATTCCCCAGGATATTCTTCTGGCGGTACAAGTAATAAGGTATTAAGCCCATGCCGGTTATAATATCATAGGCAGCATCCACCATTCTTGCCACCTCTGTACCTTCGGTAAGGCTGTAATTGTTCCGTTCTTCATTAAGTCTCGATGCTCTTTTTATACTCATAGTGTGTACCGTAATATTCTCAGGAGATAATTTTTTAACTTCCTCTAAAGTAAACAGAAAATCGTCCAGCTTTTCTCCGGGCAAGCCTGCGATAATATCCATGTTGATATTGTCAAACTTAAACTTCCTTGCCAGTTTAAAAGCTTCAATAATGTCATCAGAGGTATGACTTCTCCCAATTCTCAAAAGGGTTTCATCCTTCATGGTCTGCGGATTGATACTGATTCTGTTCACCTTGCTTTTAGCAATGGTTTCAAGCTTCTCCACTGTTATGGAATCGGGCCTTCCTGCCTCCAAAGTATACTCCTGGACAAAATCGAAACAGAAATTTTTCTCAATCTCCTCCAAAAGCTTTCCCAAATACTGGACATCAATTGAAGTAGGCGTTCCCCCTCCAATATAAATGCTTTGTATTTTTAAATCCCTGTCCCTCAGCATTTCCCCAACACTTCTTATCTCCCTGGTTAACGCCGCAATGTAGCTTTCCACCATTTTCTCATATTTCTTTATGGGATTGGAAGTAAAAGAACAATACAAACAGCGGGTGGGACAAAAGGGTATGCCAATATACAGACTTACCATATTCGGCCCGGTATTATCCAAAATAGCCTTTTCCGACAGTGCAACATCGTAAACTAAGGAAGCTTTTTTTGACGATAAATAATAATAGTTTTTAAGCTGTTCCATAATCTGCTCTTTGCCGAAATTTTTATCCAGCATCTCATGCACTATCTTGGCAGGCCTTATTCCGGTAAGCATTCCCCAGGGCATTTCTTCTTTGGTATATTGAACCAAAGCTTTATAAAGCTGCCGTTTTATCTCCCATTTTAAAACCTTTTCGGCTTCACGGCTTTCCTTAGACTCTTTCACAATTTCGGTTACATCAAGGGAAAAACTGCTTACCTCTCCTTTAGAATCCCTAATGCTTGTACTGAGCTCAAAAACAATTTTGCCGTCAATTTCTCTTCTTTCAATGGCATTCTTAATAAAAATTCCATCCCGGAAGTTTATGTCATCCTCCTGAACCGGCAAAATAGTTTCATCTCTGAAAAACAGCTTTAATATATCGTCAATTCCATATTGATAATCATGTCCTTCTATTTTTAAATAAATCACTTACCTGTCTCCATCCCATTATTTTTTCAGCAAATATTTCACATAGGGATTGCTAAACCTTTCAAAGCCAATAGTCGTGGAATCGCCATGCCCCGGATATACTAAGGTATTGTCATCAAGCTTCAAAACCTTTTCTCTGAATGAGTTATCCAAATCCTCCTGATTTCCTCCAAGAAGGTCAGTACGACCACAGCTTAACCGGAACAAAGTATCACCACTGAACAGTTTATTTTCAATCTTAAGACATATACTTCCCATAGTGTGCCCCGGTGTATGAATTACTTCAAACTTAAAGTTTGCCACTGTAATTGTGTCTTTGTCTTCCACCGTTTCGTCGGCTAATTCAAAGGACACCGGATCTCCGAAAAACTCGGTTCCGTTCCACTCAGGTTTTGGCAGCATTTCATTGTCATCCTTATGTATCAATATCTTTGCACCGGTTTCCTCTTTGAGCTTAGAAGCATAATAAACATGGTCAAAATGTCCATGGGTAAGAATTATATATTTAATGCTGATATTATTCTCATTAATAAACTTTATAATGGGTTCATAGGGAACTCCTGCGTCTATAACGATACCTTCGCCGCCTTCCCAAACAACATAACAGTTCGAGTCAAAAATTCCTTTGTCAAAGCACTTTACATCCATTTCCACTCTCTCCTTAAAGCTGAAAATTTAAAATTACCCTTATATTTTTAAATATCAATCCGTTAATTTATACTGATTAAAAAATTTAAAACTCTTTTTTGCTGTCAATTAACAGCGTGACAGGACCGTCATTTTGTATTTCCACCATCATCATTGCCTGGAATTTTCCCGTCTGCACCTTTATATCATACTTTTTCAAATAATCCAAAAATTTATTGTATATGGCCTCGGCAGCTTCGGGCCTTGCTGCCTTGTCAAAGCTTGGCCTTTTTCCCTTTCTGCAGTCGCCGTATAATGTAAACTGCGATACTACCAAAAGTTCTCCTTTTACATCCAACAGGGATAAATTCATTTTATTGTTACTGTCCTCAAAAATCCTTAAATTTACTATCTTATCGGCCACATATTCAATATCCTTGTCGGTGTCATCCTGGCCTATTCCCAACAACACATTTAAACCTTTTTGAATTTCTCCTACCACATTTCCGTCAACAGTCACCTTAGAACCGGTAACCCGCTGAACAACTGCACGCATCTTACAATACCTCTCCTTATGCTGTTCTATTAAAAAAAGTTTGTTTAACAAACTTTTTTAAACATATCCCGTTATTGCTTGTTTCTTGTAACTTCAAATACTCCTTCCACTCTCCTGATTTTTTTGATAATCTTCTCAAGCTGCTCGGTATTTGTTATCTCTATTGTAAGGTTCATCACTGCCACCTGGTCTTTTGTAGTTCTTGCGTTTATAGCTTTAAGAGGAATTTTTGCCTCACCTATAACATTTGTTATATCCATAAGCAAAGCAGTTCTGTCGTTGGCAAGCACCGTTATCTCTGCGTGGTAAGCTACATTATTTGCAGTATACCATTCAACCTCTATAAGTCTTGTATCTCCGTCTATAGTATTTGTTACATTGGGACAATCCTTCCTGTGAACCGAAACTCCTCTTCCACGGGTTATATAACCGATTATTTCGTCACCGGGAACAGGATTACAGCATCTTGATATTCTCACAAGACAGTTTTCAATCCCTTTAACAATAACTCCATTTTCAGGAATAGTCCTTCTTTTATGTTTAAGTTTTTGCTGAGAAGCATCTTCGGTTACCTGTTGTGCAAGTTCCTCGGCTTTCAGAGTTTTCCTGTACTCTTCCTTAAGCCTGGATATAATTTTATTTGGAGTCATTGCACCGAAACCAATCGCTGCATATAGATCATCCATGGAGCTGAAAGTATATTTCTTAAGCAGAATATCAACCCATTCTGGTTTAAATAACTGAGCAAAGGTAAGAGATTGCTTTTTGAGTTCCTTTTCAAGCATTTCCTTACCTCTGATTATGTTTTCCTCTCTCTTTTCCTTCTTAAACCATTGATTAATCTTATTTCTGGCCTGGGATGTCTTTACTATCTTCAGCCAGTCACGGCTTGGTCCGTGAACATTTGAAGAAGTCAGAATCTCAACTATATCTCCGTTTTTCAGTTCATACTCAATGGGAACAATTTTACCGTTTACCTTTGCCCCAACCATCTTGTTACCGATGGCACTGTGTATCAGATAGGCAAAATCTATGGGCGTGGAACCGGCAGCAAGACTGACTACATCCCCTTTGGGAGTGAAAACGAAAACTTCGTCGGTGAACAAGTCAATCTTCAATGTTTCCATAAATTCATTGGGGTCACGGGTATCGGTCTGCCAATCCAAAAGCTGCCTTAACCATGCCAATTTGTTCTCATATCCGCCGCCGCTTTTACCTTCTTTATATTTCCAATGGGCTGCGATTCCCACTTCTGCTACTCTGTGCATTTCCCAGGTCCTGATCTGAATTTCAAAGGGAACACCGTCAGGCCCTATAACCGTAGTGTGCAGTGACTGATACATATTGGGCTTGGGCATGGCAATGTAATCCTTGAACCTTCCCGGCATAGGCTTAAATATCTCATGTACAAGCCCTAATACAGCATAACAGTCCTTTACGGTATCCACTATAACTCTGAAGGCAAACAAATCGTATATCTGGTCCAAAGTCTTGTTCTGCTGCTGCATTTTTCTGTAAATGCTGTAGAAATGCTTTGGCCTTCCGTCCAAACGCACCTGTATACCCAACTCCGAAATTTTTTCCTTGAGCGTTGCAAGGATTTTTTCAATATACGCTTCTCTTTCCCTTCTCTTATTTGCGATTTTATCTACAAGGTCATAATACCCTTTAGGATCCAGATACCTGAGACTCAAATCCTCCAGTTCCCATTTTATTTTCGATATTCCAAGCCGGTGTGCAATGGGAGCATATATCTCCAAAGTCTCCTTTGCTTTTTCAATCTGCTTTTCCGGAGACATATATTTAAGGGTTCTCATATTATGAAGCCTGTCAGCCAGCTTAATGAGAATTACCCTGATATCCTTGGACATGGCAAGGAACATTTTTCTTAAGTTCTCCGCCTGCTGTTCCTCTTTTGTGGTATAGGGAATCTTACCAAGCTTGGTTACACCGTCTACAAGCAATGCCACTTCTTCTCCGAACTTCTCTTTGAGCTGTTCGTAAGTATAAGTAGTATCCTCAATTGTGTCATGTAAAATACCAGCAACAATAGCAGTACAGTCAAGTTCCAGTTCAGCCAGAATATTTGCAACCTCCATGGGATGCATGATAAAAGGCTCCCCTGAAACTCGCTGCTGACCGTTGTGAGCTTCCTTTGACACCTGATAAGCTTTTTCCAGCAATTCAAAATCGCAATTGCTGTTGTATTTACTTATTTTTTTTATAAGACGGCTGTAACCATCATCCATTAACAATTCCCCCAAAACCAAAACATTCGGAATATCAAAAACAAATCTTCAGCCTTCATTAGCTTAAGACTTCATTTCCAAAAATAATTTTCTCATTAACAACAAGTCAATTTATAATTAGTATTGCACAATAGACTTAACTTCGTATCCTTTTAATTTTTCTCTGCCGTTTAGGAAGGAAAGCTCAATAAAATACACAATCCCCACTACTTCTCCACCAAGCTGCTCTACCAGCTTGATATTGGATTGTGTAGTGCCCCCTGTGGCAAGAAGGTCATCCACTATGACCACTTTATCTCCCTTTTTTATAGCATCAATATGCATTTCCAATGTATCTGTGCCATATTCCAGTTCATATTCCACACCTATGGTTTTATACGGAAGCTTTCCTTTCTTCCTTATCGGTGCAAAACCTTTTCCCAAGGTATAGGCTATTGGCGTTCCAAATATAAAGCCTCTTGATTCAGGTCCGACGATCATATCAAAATCTCCAAAGCTTTTTACTTCTTGCGTCATCTGATCTATGCACTGCTTTAATGCCTCGGCATCCTGCAGCACAGTGGTAATGTCAATAAAATTTATACCTTCTTTCGGAAAATCAGGCACCTCTCTAAGCTTTGATTTTAAATCCATAATTTCTCCTCCTGTTTTTATTGTCAGGGGTTTTTAGGGATTTTAAACCATTCATATACCCTTTCCCCTTAACTTCTTTTGTCTAAAGCACTTTTATCCCATAAATTATTTTAAACGGCCTGAATCCGTTCCTTAAAAGCTTTAAAACTTTGAAAAATAGCCGAACTTTCAAGATCAGCTTTTTTCCCATTCGTATCAATTATTGATACTTCCATACCGTATTTGCCGCGTTCCGATTTTTTTAATAAATTTAATTCTTCAAAGGTGTCAAGAATCCTTTTTACTTTAAAGTAGTTAATATTTCTGCCGCAACTTTGCGAAACAGAACGGGCAAATTTGAACAAATCATCAATAATACCGCTGCCATTAAAATTATTCCTTAAATACCGGTAAACTATAGCCATATCTTGTCTTTCCACAATTATATCACTTTCATCAACCTTAAAACAGATTTTATCCAAAATAAATAATTTGCTTAAGTCAATCCTCTTAATTATATTATAAAGATAACATTTTGAAATCCACTCACCGAATATACCCACCCTGTTAAAAGGTATGGCATCGAACTTTTCGGGCTTTGGATTTACCAAAATACATACATCCCCGTCATCAACACTGTCCGATGTATTGTAAGCTGTACAATACCGGACTTTTATGCCGTCCAAAGCAGAGGTAAGGGATTTCAGACTGTTTATTGAATTTACAAGGATTACTGTTCTTCTGCCTTCATAAAAATCCCGTCTAAAACCTTGCAAATTCTCTACTTTTGTAATATTCTCAAGGAACTCATCTGCACTGTTCTCATCATAAAGGCAGGTAAAGTCAACAGCCTTGTCCAAACTATAGTAAAACCTGTTTTGAACAAGTATATCCTCACTGACCTTTAAATCCCTTATATTAAGCTGTACGTTTTCGGTATTGTTCCATGAATTAATCTCCAAAGAACATGCCGTATCGATAACATCGGTTTTACTGTAAATTTCAGCAAGATAACCTCTGTTAAAACCTATAGCATCAATAAAGCTATCACTATCCTTAAGCTTCAGCTTTACATGCCTGTCACTGCCAACTGTCCTTATATCTTCAATCACAAGGTTTTTGTAAGCAAAGACCGGACTTGGATTACCCACGCCAAAGGGTGAAAGCAAATCCAGTTCTCTTACACTGTCCAACGAAATATCTTCCTTTTTTACCTCAACATCAATCTTGATTTTCGGAATCAAATCCGAATCCTTCAATAGCTTATCGGCATATTCATTTATCGATTTTTTCAGTTCTTCAATATTCTCTTCTTTAATTGTAAGTCCTGCTGCCAGCTCATGGCCTCCAAATTTCTCAAGCAGACCTGCACAGTGGGTCAGTGCTTCAAACAGGTTAAAACCCTCTATACTTCTGCCCGAGCCTTTGCCCAGTCCATCCTCCACCGCTATCAAAAGGCAGGGACGGTGAAAACTTTCAACCACTCTTGAGGCCACAATACCTATAATACCGTGATGCCATCCTTCGCCCCAGACAACTATAACTTTTTCCTTCTTTAAATCAACACTGCTTTCTATCCTGCTCAATACATCAGAAAGTATCTCCTGTTCAGTTTCCTGGCGGTAAATATTCTGTTCATTCAATTCCTTTGAAATAGCAGCGGCCTCATTCTCATCGTCGGTAGTCAATAGCTTTACCGCTCTTGTTGCATCTCCCATCCTTCCTGCAGCATTTAGTCTTGGCGCCAGAACAAAGCCAACGGTATAGGACGAAATCTCCTTGTCCTTGACTCCCGAAACCTCCATAAGAGCTTTAAGCCCTTTATTTAGAGTATTTTCAATCTTTTTAAGGCCGTACTTTACAATAATCCTGTTCTCGCTTACAAGCGGAACAACATCCGCAACCGTTCCCAAAGCCACAAGATCCATATAATCCGGCGATGGGTCTTTAAGTTCCATTTTAATTGCCAGGGCTTGTACCAGTTTAAAGGCCACACCCACTCCGGCCAGTTCCTTAAAAGGATACTCACAATCATGCCTGCAGGGATTTACTACAGCATAGGCTTTAGGCAGCTCTTCCTTGCACTCATGATGGTCGGTAATAATTATATCCGTATTATTGTCAATTATATATTCAACCTCTTCAAAGGCTGTTACGCCGCAATCAACGGTAATTATCAAAGAAGCTCCGTCATCAATAACCTTCCGGACAGCCCCCATTGACAAGCCATATCCCTCTTCCAGCCTGTCAGGTATATAATATCCCACATCGGCCCCGCATTTTACGAGAAAGTTGTACAAAACAGACGTACTGGTTATGCCGTCAACGTCATAATCCCCGAAAATTATTATCCTTTCCCTGTCTTTAACAGCACTTACTATTCTGTCAACAGCCTTCTCCATATCCCTAAGCAGAAAAGGATGGTACAAATCATCCATTGACGGATTTAAAAACATCTTAATGTACTCTTCCTCTTCAATACCCCTGCTTATAAAAACTTTTGCAAGAAGCGGGGATATTTTGCATTGCTGCGATATCCTATGAACTTTTTCCTGTTCGCTTCCTTCGTATATTTTGCTTACAATCCATTGTTTGCTTTGGTTCATTCAATCACCTGTATTCCGGCATTAATAAATATTGTTTGAAGCTTTATCGTCTGCAGCCCTTAAAAATAGGAAAAACTTCATCGTTTTAAGGCCGATAGTGCTATTATAATTCATTTGTACCCATGCTAACAAGTACTTTAAGCCAATATGGACAATTTCAATTTTGGTTTTCCTGTAAAAATTCCTCAAAAGAGACATCCAACAAGGGATAGTTTAAGGCATCGGTATCGTCAAAATGCCACCACTCTGTACTGATTCGCTTAAAACCATGCTTTACCATTATTTCTCCCAGCAGTTCACGGTTTCTTATCAACTGCTCGTCACACTGGTTATATTTAATATGCGCCCGTTCCGAAAACTCATCGTATCCGGATGGCATCGGAAGTTCCTTACCGTTTTCATCTACCAGAGTAATATCCACAGCCGCACCCCTATTGTGTTTTGACCCCTTTTTGGGATTTGCCAGATAGGACTTGTCCTCGGCTGCGTCCCATAAAATCTGTTGGACGGAATAGGGCCTGTAGGCATCAAAAACTTTTATCCTGTAGCCTAAGGTCTTGAATTCATTATTGGCTGCAATGAGCTTTTGAGCTGTATTCTTGTGTATAAGACAAAGGGGCATTGAATAAATCTTCTTCTTTGCAAAATTATCCTCGGTGGCATATTTTATATCAATAACAAAGGAGTCATCCAATTTAATAAGCTCAACCAGGTCATGCTTTTGAACCTTTGCGCCACCCTTATTCTCCTCTTTAATTGTACTTTTGCTGCCTTCTTCCTTCTGCCCTGCCTTATCACCTTTTACCTTTTCACTGTCAACATCTGCACCAATTGCATTTTTATTTTCCGAATCTGTATCCTTTTCCTCTTTACCAATAGTTACATCATTATCTGCTTTATCATCTGTCTCATTTTCTACTTCATTGCTTATATATGTGCTGCTAAAACTTTGTAGAGTTTCTTCAGCTTCTTTACCGTCTGAATCGTCATTATATACCGGCTGCAGAACAGTATCGGTATCATCAGACTTTTGGACTTTGACTTCATCAACTGCCTCCGAATTTCCGGCCAAAACGTCCCCATCAGTACCTCTATGCGAGGAACAGCCCACCAAACTTATAAAAAATACAGCCGAAAGAATAAAACTCACAATTCTTTTCATATTCTTACTTTTCTCCCAAAGCAAATTCATTGCAGTAAAATACTGCCCTATCCCTTGGTTCAAAAGATATAATCATGACCACCCGTAAAACGGGTGGTTTGCTCAGCCCTATAAGGGCGTGTTACCGGCCAGCGCCTAAAGACGCTGGCTTTCACTTCGTTCAAGCCACTTTGCCTTTGTCACTTTTGCAGTCCCTAAAGGGACGAACTTATTACCAACTACCCCTTAAAGGGGTCTTCATACTCTTTCACACTTAACTTATCTATCATTATGTCATGTTTATATTGCTCTTGTATGTATTTCTTAATTGTTGCTTCATTTAGTCCTACTGTACTTACATAGTATCCTTCCGCCCAAAAGTGTCTGTTCCCAAACTTATATTTTAAGTTTGCATGTCTATCAAATATCATAAGTGCACTTTTCCCTTTCAAGTATCCCATAAAGCTTGATACACTCATTTTGGGTGGTATGCTTACTAACATATGTATATGGTCTGGCATCAAATGTCCTTCTATTATCTCGACTCCTTTATATTTGCATAGTTGTTTTATTATTTCCCTTATACTTTGTTTGTATTGATTATAAATTATTTTTCGTCTATACTTAGGTGTAAATACTATATGATATTTACACATCCATTTAGTTCGTGCTAAACTGTGTTCTTTGTTTGCCATTAAAATCACCTTTCCTTTTGTTATTATAGTAGCTTGAACAACTCTATTATAACGGAAAGGTGATTTTTTTGTATAACTCCTGTCTCGCACCCGCATAGCGGGTGGTTTTTTGATTCACACGCTTTGCGTGTGAATCAGGCTAAAGCCAATAATAAAAAGCTCGACTTGAATCGAGCTTTTATCCTAAATACTTCTTTACAATTTGATTTACCATTTTTCCGTCTGCTCGCCCTTTTACTTTAGGTAAAACTGACTGCATGACTTTTCCGATATCTTTAGCTGAACTTGCTCCAGTTTCCTGGATAACATCCTTTACAATAGCTTCCAGTTCTTCCTCTGTCAGCTGCTGTGGTAAATACTGCAAAAGTACGTCAATTTCAGCTTTCAAACTATCTATAAGATCTTGCCTACCTGATTTTTCATATTCAGGCAAGGTATCTCTTCTCTTCTTAACCTCTTTTGCCAAAATCTCAATTATACCATCGTCATCAAGAGTAACCTTATTATCCTTTTCAACCTGAAGCACTGCAGCTCTAGCCATTTGGATGGTGTTCTTGCGAATTATATCCTTATCCCTCATGGCTGCTTTCATATCCTCAAGCAATCTGTCTTTAAGAGACATAATTCCATCCTCCACTATTTATACTTTCTCTTCCTTGCTGCTTCAGATTTCTTTTTTCTTTTTACACTGGGTTTCTCATAATGCTCTCTTTTTCTTACTTCTGCCAATACGCCTGCTTTAGCGCACTGTCTCTTGAATCTCTTAAGAGCACTATCGAGAGACTCATTTTCCTTAACTCGAACTTCAGACACGTATTTCCCTCCCTCCGATGGTAACAATTGTGCTAAGACTAAACTACTTCGATTAGTGTGGATTAATTTGGGAATTAAACAAAATATAGCACACATTATATTATATAATATTTTGCAAATCGGTGTCAACTATTATTTTCTCGGCAATTGCAGCAAATTCAACCTCCAACTTGCCATATACTGCCAACAAAGTCAACACTTCGAATACTGAAAATGACTGCAAATTTTTCTGCCAATATTGTCTTAAACACAACTTTTATTATTCTGTCATTATGATAACGGTAGATATTATATCAGATAATTTTTTAACAAGCAATGATTAATTATAGAATTTAATAAAATTTAATACTTCATTTACAATTTTATTGCCGGATAACAATCACTTTTATGTCAAACTATTCTAAATTTGAAACAAATCCCGTATTTCCTCTTCACTAAGCCTTGTCAGGAATGTTTCACCCGGCTGAATTACGTCATTTATAAGCCCTCGCTTCTTCTCCTGCATCTCAAATATCTTTTCTTCAATAGTACCCCTGGTAATAATTTTAAATACCTGCACATTCTTTGTCTGGCCAATTCTGTATGCGCGGTCGGTAGCCTGGTCTTCAACTGCGGGATTCCACCACGGATCGTAGTGAACCACCACATCGGCCCCGGTCAGATTCAAACCTGTGCCCCCTGCCTTTAAGGAAATAAGGAACATGTCCCTTTCACCGCCGTTAAACCTTTTTACCATATCCATGCGGTCCTGGGCTTTGGTCGAACCATCCAGATAAAAGTAACTCTTTCCCGATTCTTTGAAAGCCTTTCCGATAATTTCAAGCATGCTGGTAAACTGCGAAAACAGAAGCAGCCTGTGTCCCGAGTCAACGGAAGTTTCCACTATCTCAAGCAAGGCTTCCATTTTTCCGCTCCCGCCTTTGTAATCCTCAATAAACATTGCCGGATGACAGCATATCTGTCTCAATCGCATCATTAGAGCCAAAATTTTTATTTTGCTTTTTTCAATGCCTCTTGCTTTGATTTCAGCTGCCACTTCTCTCTGAGCCTGTTTCAAATATGCTGCATACAGTTTCTTCTGCTCTGAAGTCATATCAGCTATTACTTTACTCTCAACTTTTTCGGGCAGTTCCTTTAAAACGTCATTCTTAAGCCTTCTCAATACAAAAGGTTTTATAAACTTTGACAGCGTATTTAATTTTTCCTTGTCATTATTTTGCACAATGGGTCTCTCAAACTTCTGAACAAAGCTGTTATGGCTCATCAGATATCCGGGCATTATAAAATCAAATATTGACCACAGCTCCGTCAAGGAATTTTCAATAGGTGTCCCGGTCAAAGCAAAGTATCCCCTGGCTTTAAGACTTTTGACACTGTTTGCATTCAAGGTATTGGGATTCTTAATATGCTGAGCCTCATCCACGAATACATAGGAAAAATTCATTTTCCTGTAAGTCTCAATATCTCTCTTTAAGGAGCCATAGGAAGTAACTATTATATCCGATCCGTCACACGATTTTAGGAGTCTGTCCCTTTCTGCTTTGGTACCGTGGATAACTTCCACCTTTAAATCGGGAACAAACTTTTCAGCTTCCCACTTCCAGTTATAAACCAAAGACGTGGGCGCAACAACAAGGCATGGCCGCCTGTCCTTCTTACGTTCTTCCTTTACAAAAGCCAACACCTGAAGAGTTTTTCCAAGGCCCATGTCATCGGCAAGTATCCCGCCAAAACCATAGCTGGACAAAGTTTTCAGCCACTTGTATCCGATTTTCTGATAGTCTCTCAAAATTTTGGCCAGCCCTTCATCTATGGGAAATTCCATATCTTTAGGATTGGTTATATCGTGAACAAGCCGCTTAAACCCCTCATTTTTAGTGACATTGGCCATTTTTCTTTCATTGACATAATTATCTATAAAAAGTGCCCTGTTTGCAGGAAGAGGCAAAACTCCACCCTCAAACTGCTTCAAATCAAGGCTTAAGTCGTCAATAAGCTTTGCCACATTAATAAGTTCTTGGCTGTCGATTCTTAAAATGGTACCGTCCTTCAAACGATAGTATTTTTTCTTTTCCCTTACCGAATGAAAAAGTTTATAGAGTTCGGCATCGTCAAACTCATCTATATCAAAATCCACTTCAAGCAATTCTGATTCGGTATTCAGTCTTACACCCACCTGCACTTTTTTAAGGGGACGAATCTGTATTTTCTTAAAATCTTCCGAATAGTAAACCTCAGCAAGCTCTTTTAGCTGCTCAATTTTATTTTCAAACAGTTCTGCAATCTCTTCCTCATCGTAAAGTACCATCCTTCCGTCATTTTCATACATACCTGCAGACTTAAGTAAATCCAAAATCCTTTCTTCCTTTTCAAAATCACGCATATAATAAGTATCTTCCCGATTTGACCCTCTGATTAACGGATTTATAACCATATCTTCGTACCAGTATTCAATTTTTGCGGAAATGCCGTTTTCTATTGCATCAAAATAAACCTTTGCTACCAAATCCTTTTGAGCCATTTTCTTTTTCAGGCTCTCATCCATCTGTACATTCAGCTTTTCTCCGTAAGGCTTTAAAAAATTTCTAACAAACTGTTGCTGCTCCGCCTTTGTAATTTTAAATACCGGCGTCTTTTTCTCCAGACGTATTCTATGAATATTTTTCAGAAGCCTTGCTTTATCTTCCGAAATTCTGTATATATTCCTTTTGTAAGGATCCAAAACCAGTTCAAAATCCCGGGTCAGAGGCATGATTTTTATATCTTTGCTGTAATCCGCCTCCAATACTAAAAAATCATCCACTTCCTTAATTTTTATATCCATTTCCAAATCGTCATGTATTTTGCATGGGCTGTCAATCCTTTGAAAAATATAAACAGGAATACCGCTGTCCTTTACTATGTCCAAATAATTTTTCATTTTTTCTTCGACAAGGACCACTCTGCCCGGTCTTACACTTCCAAACTCCCTGCTGTTATAATGACTGTAAGGATTGTGAAACTCTCTCTCATATTTTTCTTTAAAGTACAGTTTTTCTATGAATTCAAATACTTCTTTGTCCACCCCGGAAAAAAACATGGTATCGGGCTCAAAAGTAAAGTTCTTTCCATAATACAAAGGCTTGTTTGAATTCTTTGCTTCAATCAGTGCAATAAAATCCTTCACCTTATACGGCTTTTCAATCCCTATTTTACAATGAATCTCCAAATATGACGGCGTATAGGTTGTTCCCGGCACAATATTCTGTTCAATCCATAAATTCACTTTCTGACTCTTTTTGTTTAAATTTATGCCCAACTGGGAAATGGGCAGATAGAAATCATTATCGTCAGTCAATACATTCTTTTGGTATTTTGTGTCCTGTAGAAAGCCATCATAAAAAAAAGGCATTTTCCTGCGCTCTTCCTCAAAGTATTGATTGGCATACAGCAGAACGGCAACAATATGCTTGCATGCGCCAAAACACGATTTAAATGCCTCACATTCGCATCGATAGCTTTTTATATTGTCATTTCCGCGCATCTCAATTTCAACTTCATAGGGATAAGTACCATGTACTGTAGCTGTAATAATGCCGGTATCCTCAGAATATTCAAACTCATCCACCCGGTCTACAATCTTCATACCGTGGATATATACGCCAATGTCATCTATTAACCTTTGTATGTATTTATATGAAAATGTTTGCATTTCTTCGCCCGTCCTTTACTCTTTTAACAATACTAATGTTAACATGTCCTATAAGTAAAATGTACCCCCAATTTATTAATAAATTACTTTATTTTTTTATTTTTTGGTGCTAAAATATTCCTTGTAGGTACAATTTTATAATTTCAGTCGCACCATTTCAAAAGGCATCTAATTCAATGCTTCTAAGTCACTTCTTGTTATGTGCTTTTGAAATGGTAAAAACATAATCTTTTTGACAGCATTTTTTAGAGAGAGATAGAGAAATTGTTAAAATACATTATGTATTGTTAGTGAGGTAGGGGAAGTATGCATAAACTCAACAAACAGGCTTATACCAATGTTCTTCAGCTATTATTGGACTTGTTTTTCTTGCTTATATCTTATTTTGTATCCTATTTTATTGCTTCAAATTTCACCAGATTACTGGATATAAAAGAATATTTATGGATACTTCTTGTATTTATACCCGTTTGGATGTTCAGCATGGCTTCTCTAGGAATGTACGACATCACCACCTTTTGCTATATTGACAGAATAATACGCAATTCATTATTTGCAACGTTTATTTCCAGTCTCTTTCTTTCCTCAATGATTTTCTTCATCAAAGAAACCATGTTCAGCAGGGCTCTGTTCATAATTTATGTAGTATGCACTTTTACGCTGCTGCTTTCGGAAAGATTGCTTTACAGGCTTTACATAAAAAAAGGCTCAAGGAATACCAATAGAGCCATAAGAGTGATAATTGTCGGTTCTCCCCGTGTAGCCCGCCAATTTACAAACTACATACAGAAAACAAATCTGAATTTCAATATCATAGGCTATGTCCGTGTGGATTCAAAAGAAGTCAAATCTGAAAATGTATTAGGTCACATAAAGGATTTGGAGAAAATAATCAAAGAAAATGTTGTAGATGAAGTGGTTTTTGCACTTCCGAAGAACTATGTGGGCGAAGTGGAGCAATATGTACTTCTGTGCGAGGAAATGGGAATTACTGTCCGCATGGTCCTCAACCTTTACGACTTAAAAATAGCAAAGACCCATCTTACCTGTATAGGTACACTGCCCATGCTGACCTTCCACACTGTTTCACTGAACCGCATACAGCTTTTTATAAAGCGTGTCATGGATATTTGCGGTGCGTTAGTTGGTCTTTTTATTACAGGAATAATTTCCATATTTGTGGCAGTTGCCATTAAAATCGACTCCCCCGGTCCGGTTATTTTTGCACAAGACAGGGTAGGTCTCAACGGCAGAGTGTTTAAACTTTATAAATTCCGATCCATGTGCATCGATGCCGATGAAAAGAAAAATGAACTGGCAAACCTGAATGAAGTAGGCGGAGGACTGATGTTTAAAATAAAGAACGATCCCAGAATCACACGGGTAGGAAGATTTTTAAGAAGAACAAGTTTAGATGAATTTCCACAGTTTTTCAATGTGCTCAAAGGTGACATGAGCCTTGTGGGTACAAGACCTCCAACCTTAGATGAAGTAAGTAAATACGCAGCCTATCACCGACGCAGAATAAGTATCAAACCCGGATTAACAGGACTTTGGCAGATAAGCGGCCGAAGCAGCATAACCGATTTTGATGAAGTTGTAAAACTGGATACAAAGTATATAGACGAGTGGTCAATATTGCTGGATATAAAAATTATTTTAAAAACCATTATGCAAATATTTAAAAAAGATGGAGCTTATTAATAAACTTCATCTTTTTTAATTCGGCTGAATTTTTTCATCCTGAGCAATATGGCAATTATAGCTGCAATGCTACCTAAAGTATCAATAAACACATCTCGTATTCGGGGTGACCTCCCCGGAATATGGCTTTGATAGTATTCATCAATTGCAGCCACCGCAAAGGTAAACAATATTGTAATTGCCGGGATATATTTCAGTTTCACGTTTCCAAAACGCAGTGTAATAAATACCAAAGTTGCCAATATTGCATACTCAAAAAAGTGTAAAATTTTTCTGAATATAAAATTCCGGTGTTCATAAATCCATTCGTTTTTCTCTATGTAGCTTTGAATTCCCAATTTTTCAAGCAATGAGTCCAAAATCTCCTTGGATGTCCCAGTGGAGATATCCCCTTGCTGTGTGGAAAAGGCAAATATCACCAACACCATTGCAACTACCAAAATTGCAGATATTATAAACATTAAGTTAACTTTTTTACTCATCCCCAAATCCTTCCATATAAGTTTAATCTTTTGTACAACTATTATATTAAATTACGTTACATAATTAAAGCTTTATTTATACTAAAATTTATAAAATTCCATCAATCCGGAAAATACGCTATAATAATGAAACATTTCAAAGTATTCCTTAAAAATCAAAACCGATATACCGATAAAAAATTGAATTTATACTCAATTATAACCGTTTTATCATATTATAAACATCATTATATATATTTGTATATACAGTTTTAACCGTTGTCGAAATTAATGAATGTTTCAATGGTAAGTAAAAAAGGACTATAAGCATTTTTCTTAGACTTATACTCAAATAAAAATCTACCTCTAACCCATCAAATATATTATATTAACGGCACATTACAAAATATTCCTTAACAAACCTAACCAACATCCCGATAAAAAAATTGAAAACTCTTTCACAAATTACTGATTTAAGTTAAAATAAATATATTTATATAAACAACAATTTAACAGGAGGAACTAGGTATGTTAAAAACATATTTTAAGTTTTTAACTGTAGTATTTATTATCATTATTCTAACTTCAACCGTTGGAGTAGCCGAAATTCCGCTTAGAGTTGTGGTTAACGGTGAAAAAGTAAACTTCCCCGATGCCCAGCCTTTTATTGACGAAAACGGAAGAACGCAAGTACCCGTAAGGTTTGTCAGTGAGGCATTGGGGGCAAATGTAGACTGGAACGGTGATGCCAAAAAAGTCACAGTGACTTTAAATAGCAGAAAAGTTGTTTTGACAATCGGTCTTAAAACTTATGAAATAAATAATCAAACCTATCAAATGGACACAGTGGCACTCCTAAAGGAATCCAGAACTTTTGTACCAATCCGATTTGTAAGTGAAGCTTTAGGTGCCACCGTCACTTGGGATCAGAATGCTAGATCGGTATATATCAAATTCGATCCTAAAGCCTCCCCTCCTCCACTTCCAACTCCTTTAGCCGGTACAACAAAATACTATGATGGTATTGCTTTCAATGATGTTACCGACGTGGATCAATACGGTAGAATGAGCATGGATAAGACTAAGGAATTTACCCTCAAATTAGCCAACCAATTGTCATTTATTAAAGAAAACGGCAAGTACTATATCAAGTGTGATTATCCTGAAATTCCGGAAGGATATGAGTGGAGCTTAGGAATCAGAATATTTAATAAAGATGGTAGTTATATCGGATATAACCCTATTACTCGAGTACCAGGTTGCCAAATACCTAAAGAAGGTTCATTTAAAAAAGAAGCTACTCACATAAAAAATCTAAGCAACATAAGAAATTTTAGTATAAGTATATCAATAAATGATTCGAAAGATGATAATACAGGAATTCTCAACATACTTTATTATCTGGATGGTTCTGAAAAATGGGTTATCTTTGTTCCATATATATCTTTATACCGTGAAGAAAAATATACAGATAATTTTGACTTTAAAAAAATGTTTCAATGGTAAGTAAAAAGAAATATAGACATTTTTCTTTAAACTTTATATTTAGTTTGAAGTCTACTTCTAACATATCAAATATAGTATAATAATGATACATTACAAAATATTCCTTAACAAACTTAGCCAACATTCCGATAAAAAAATTGAAAACTACTTCATAAATTACTGATTTAACTTGTAAAAAACATATTTTATATAAACAACAATTTATCAGGAGGAAATAGATATGTTAAAAACATATTTAAAGTTTATAACTATAGTGTTTATTATCACTATTCTAACTTCAACCGTTGGCTTGGCAGAAATACCACTTAGAGTTGTGGTTAACGGCGAAAAAGTAAACTTTCCCGATGCCCAGCCTTTTATTGATGAAAACGGAAGGACACAAGTACCCGTGAGGTTCGTTAGTGAAGCATTAGGGGCAAATGTAGACTGGAATGGTGATACTAAAAAAGTTACTGTTACTTTGAACAGCAGAAAAGTTGTTTTGACAATCGGTCTTAAAACTTATGAAATAAATAATCAAACCTATCAAATGGACACAGTGGCACTCCTAAAGGAATCCAGAACTTTTGTACCAATCCGTTTTGTGAGCGAAGCTTTAGGGGCCACTGTTACTTGGGACCAGAATGCCAGATCGGTATATATCAAATTCGACCCTACTGCATCTCCTCCTCCACTTCCTACTCCTCTAGCCGGTACGACAAAATACTATGATGGTATTGCATTCAATGATGTTACCGATGTGGATCAATATGGAAGAATGAGCATGGATAAGACTAAGGAGTTCGTTCTCAAGTTAGCTAACCAATTGTCATTTATTAAGGAAAACGGCAAATACTATATCAAGTGCGATTACCCGAAGATTCCGGAAGGTTATAATTGGAGCTTGGGAATTAAAATATTTAATAAAGATGGCAGCTATATAACATATAGCCCAATTACTCGTGTACCGGATTGTCAAATCCCTAGAGAAGGTTCTTTTAAAAAAGAAGCTACTTATATTAAAAACGTAAATAATATAAGGAATTTTAGTATAGGTATATCAATAGTAAATTCTCAAATGGATAACACAGGTGTTCTTGACATACTTTATTATATGGATGGTTCTGAAAAGTGGGTTATCTTTGTTCCATATATATCTTTATACCGTGAAGAAAAATATACAGATAGTTTTGACTTTAAAAAAATGTTTCAATGGTAACAATTAATATAGCCATGGAGGAATAGAATGAAAAAGTTTATCTGTATTTCTATACTTGCTATTTTTATCTACAGCTTTACTTTTCATTATGGATATCAAAGAACAATTTATGCTGAAAACCAAACTATTGAAGTCGTATTAGATGGCATAGATGCTAAACCATTAGCCAAAAAAATTGGAGAATTTAACTATGAAGACAATTCAATTGAAATGTGGCATTTCAGCGGAAAGTATTGGAAATATAAAAATTTAATAATTTATGATAAAGATCTAGATAATCTATTAAGAAGTTCAGAATCATTAGAAAAAGCAATTAATGAAGAAATAGCTTTTGAAATTCCAATAGAACAAAATCTTTACAATAAAATACAAAAACTTAAAAATATAAAA
This sequence comes from Acetivibrio clariflavus DSM 19732, assembly GCF_000237085.1. GTDB lineage: Bacteria > Bacillota > Clostridia > Acetivibrionales > Acetivibrionaceae > Acetivibrio > Acetivibrio clariflavus. The sequence goes on from NC_016627.1 coordinate 3,256,957, forward strand.
ATTATGTGTTCATCTAATTTAAAAAATAAATATTTCGAAAATATACCTATTGTAGACTTATTTTATGACAGACCGGTTATTGAATTAAAAGATGCCAAATTACATTTCAAAGCAAGACCTAAACTTCATTTTTACAAAAATGAAACCATCACTTTTCAAGATATCATTGGCGATATACTAAACGTCCATATCCCCATTGTTGACCCCGACTATGGTTGCAACTTATATGCTATTTGGGGAAGGTACGGAACAAGTTTAGGTGCAACAGCCAGCTACTTTGACAAATCTGACCCTTTTGCATGGGCACCACCTGACACCTTCCTTATTGCCCCTGCACAAATAAAAAACGGCGATGGCCATTTACACGATGGATTTACCTTCAAAACCGGTGACATACTGCGTAAATCTGAGGATTGCTCTGTAGGATACGGTACATTTAGAGATGGAGGCGCAGTAGGAATTATATTCCGATACCCCCTCAAATTTACCTTCTACTCTGAAGATTACCCAATCGATCTTTCTGCACAATTTGAAACATTGCCGTCAAGTGTAGCAGAAGGTGATCCCGTCCAAGTTTGTGTAACAGTAAAATCCGACCTCGAAATAGACCTTGAAAATGTACCTTTCAAATGGGAAATAACCAGAAGCAACGGTACTCCTGTATATGGCGTAAAATACAGCGGAAATGGTACATCCAAAGAAGGAACAGTCAATATCCCCAAAGAAACACAACAAGCAGTTTTCTACGCTGATTTCATCATGCCGGACAGTGATATAAAAATCAAATTCAGCATAAACGCCGACGGCACCTCACCTATAGAAGAATTTCTTGAAAACAACAGCATTGATTCCGGCGAATCTGTAAAGGTTGTACATGCAATTCACTATGAAGGTAAGTTCGATTTGGACTACAATGTATTGTCCAGAGATATCTCCTTCCCTCTCATAAACGGAGATGAAATAAGGGCTGAACTTAATCTGCCAAGAGGTCAGTGGGTAGGAAATGCAACAGGCGGACTGAATATAGATAACAGTTTAGCCACTCTCTACAACAATTTTTCCACTTCTTCCACCAGCGTAAACACAAACAGAGAAGTAATCATATTGAAGCCCATTATAAATGCAACCCTCAAAAGAAGCGATTTTGGAGATAATCCTTTGACAAAGAAATATATAAATTTGGACAACCCCTACGAGCCGCTGACAAAAACCGCAAAATTGACCTTCGACGGTTCTGTAACAAGAAACTACAGGTATTCCTACGAAAAACCGACAATAGATGAATTCGGAAACCCTATAGTCAAAACAATCTCTGAAACTGCTTCCACTTCCGCCTCCTTTCCTTCAGGAAGTGATGTAAGAGAAATTAGAGTATTTACATACAACGGAAGAGAGACAATGCCCCCGGTTTCCTCCAGAAACTTCAAAACCACTGTTGAAAGCAGCGGATTGAAAAGAAATCTATTCTGGGTCAGCGACCCCTATAAATTTGATGTAATACGGTGGATGTGCCATATTGATGCTGCAAACAATCCATACAACTGGACAAAAGTAGACGGGCAGTATCAGCGTACCTTCACCCAGCAAAATACCGCTACTGTCACCTGGTCTGTCAAAAACTCCATGGCAAGCCTCTACAACTATGACAGGGAAAATGCCCGTAAAATGAATTACGGCAAGGAATACTATCTCAACGCCGTATTTGCATCGGACAGAACCTTGCAAAAATACGATTGGCCAATAAGATCGGGATATTACTTTAATCCTTTGGGCGAGTACACTTGTACCGTCACAACCGTCCAATTTAAAGACACACCCAATTCCACTGACGAGCATAGAGAATTGGTAGAGAAACTGAAAAACTCCTTCCACTATACATCAAACATGTTATACACCAGCGACGGCAAAAATTATCAAACCCTTGACCTGCACAACGGCAATGACAAAATATTCGGCATGGACATGCTGGACATTACAACCAACTACTCTAAGAAAGAGACAAAACTGGAATATTACCAGGACAGTGCAGATGCCGATAAAACCCATCAATATTTCAAGGAAATCCTTGAAGGCTACCGTGAATCCAATACCGAGGACAGCAGAACAAACTTCAAATACCGGGAATACATAAAACAAGGAAATATATACAAAGTTGAAGAGACAACAATAATAACCTTCAGAGTTGCACCGCAGAAAAATCAAAAGCTTTACACCTACATAAACATGAAGGACGGCGAATATCTGATTAACGCAAGAATAGACAGCTTCACATTGAACAATTATGCCTACAAAGGGCTTACTGTAAGCGGTTTACCTTCAATAGACAGTATTACTGTCAATGTAAAAGGAACCCTTTACGATGATCAAAACGCTGTAATCCATTAAAAAGTTAACGAATTGATTTATATAAAAAAATCCTCACTTCAGCCGGGGGACAAAAGTTGGCGGAAGTGAGGAATCTTTATTTACGCCTTCTTTGCTATTGTTCAGGTTTAGGTTCAGGTTTTACATCCGATTCAGGCTTCGGCACGATTTCCGGCTTTGGCTCCGGCTCTACTTTGGGCTCAGGCTTTATGTCGGATTCAATTTTTTTGTCAGATTCAAGCTTTTGCTCAGGTTCCGGTTTTGGTTCCGGCTGTTTGTTCTCTATAACCTGGTGTTCCGGAACTTTGGTTTCCAAATCTGGCTTAGTCTCAACCTTTGGCTCGGGTTTTATTTCAAGTTCCTGTTTTACCTCATTCTCAACCTTTGGTTCCTGTTCCGGCTTTGGTATCGGCTTTGTTTCTGCTTCAGTTTTCTTTTCCGGTTCAGGTTTTGATTCTGTTTTGCTTTCAGTTTCCGGTTTCGTTCCTGTCTCCGGCTTTGTTCCGGTTACTGTCTTCACAGGCGTATCTACTCTTTTATCCGGTTCTGCTTTTATCTCCTGTTTCGGTTTTGCAGCCGTATCCGGTTTTCCCTCAGGTTCTTGTTTTACCTTAGATTCCGTTATTTCCTTAATTTTATCCTTTGGTTCCTCCACAGGTTTCGTTTCTCTTTTATCCGCCTGAGCCTCTTTATCTTTGGGCTCTGCTATTGGTTTTGGCCCATCGGCTGGCTTTGGGGGTTTTTTTACATCATGTACAATCCCCGCATCGTCAATACTGACCTTTTTCAATGCCTCCCCAATGCTCTTGTGTTTTATTTCTTCTATATCCAGATCGACACCTTGTTCTTTAGCCTTTTCATATACAATACTCCTACCCATGGAAATATTATTAATGTCAGCCAATTTTTTATAGATGTAAGGAATTTCCACCACCTTCGATTGAATATCTCCGTATCTGTCATTCTCTACAACACTTTTACACGCATCGATTAACAAGTTGAATTCTTTTTGCTTACTTTTTGCTGTATCATTGTCTTTCTTACTCTCTTCCTCTTTCAAACAGGCTGATATTAATATTGTTGAATCCTTCTTGCCTGTTTTTTCGATTACTTCCTTTATTGCCACATCAATGGACCGGTTTTTCAAATCTATATTCTTAAGCCAATCATTGGCATTGTCATCAAAAGTATTTACTTTGACTATTTTGTTATTCTTGTCCACCTCAAATTCAATACTCGTGTCGGAATCTATTGTGACATAGGCATATACATCATTTCTAACCGATGAATTAAAAAATATAAATGCTACTACAAAAACCGCAGCAACTCCGGCAGCAATTTTTATAGGAAGAACAAATTTATTTTTTGGTCCTACAATCTCTCTTTTATTGAAGGCAACCTCCATTCCTACATCCATTCCCGGCTGCATCCTTATCGAAATAATTCTGCAATCGGAAGTCATTATAATTGCCATATTTCTCTTAATTTTTAAAATTGTCCCCTTTTGTTCAATCATATCATATCACCGTCCTATAGTATCAAATATGTATTTTTTAAGTACATCAAGGTCACTTTTAAGTATTAAAACCATGGCAATAATGAATTTTCTATTTTTCTCCAAAGTCCTCCTGCACAAATTAACATGTTCTCTTAGTTCATTATATGGCAATGTCTTTTTTTCCCTAAATTTTTTGAACAACATCTCGTCCTCTGTAATAATCTTCGCAACATTAAGACAAATTAATCTGGTATCCTGGTGTTTTGGGGAAGAATTAATCAATTCTTCAATTGTCATATTATACTCATTCATTTTTTGTTCAAGATTTTTTATTTCTTCCTTGGCATCATAATAGCTGCAATAGTCTGAACTGGTATCACACAAATACTCTTCCTCAAAATTGTTGTCATTTTCGGTAAAATACGAAAAGGGTATCACCATATTGTTCTTTTTTGTACTTCTTATATAATCTATAATTCGTCTTCTTATTATCTCCTTCGCAAAACTGATAAATTTTATATTTTTATCCGCATCATATGAATCCAATGCTTCATTAAAAGCCATGAGAGCTATGCTGTACTCATCGCTTTGCACCAAATTCTCTTTTTTTCCTACCAATTTATATACACATTTTAATATAAACGGTTTGTAATCATTTATAAATTTATTTCTCAGGAGAACATCGCCATCTTTTATTTTCTGTATTATGTCCAAGAAGGAATCTGCTTCCTGCTTTCTCATGCTGCGCAATTTAAGATTTATCAATGAATTTCCCCCCCTGATGCTCTCAACTAGTTAATTCGTTTACTTTCCTTATTTTCATTCGCAAATCAGGTAATACATATATAATTCGCAAATTTAATAGCAAATTTTGTCGTACTTTCAAATTTTGTCTAATTTTACATTAACAATCACTTTGATTTTTCATTGTTTATATGAATTAGATTTTATTTCAAAAAAAAATAAAAAAATTTTTTGCCAGACCGAACAAAAAAAAGACATGCTATCGAAAGACTAGGACGGAAACAGTTGATAAGCCCTAATTCAGCTCAGGCTCAACTGCTATAGATTATAAATTATATAAAAACCCGAAAAGCATTCGTAAATCGCACGGGAGGTTTTTATATAATTTATGAAATAAAAATAAAAATTAAGAAAAGGGGTATGAGACATGAAGAAATTTTTAAGTACAGCATTAACAGCATCATTAGTTTTCACATTATCAACAAGTATTTTTGCTGAAGAGGCAGAAACTCCTGCTCCAGCTCCAGCACCAGTTACACCTGGGGTTGCAAACCCAACTTTACTTAAGGCTATTAAACCTAACTTTTTGCAAAGCCTGATCGAAAAGCAGGCAGAAGAAAAGATCAGAGCAGAATATGATGAAAAGATTGCTGCTTTGGAAGAAAGCCTTAAGGCTATTCGCGATGAAATAAAAGCAATCAGAGAAGTTAAGCCTGTTGATGAAGAAGCTGTTGCAGAATTGAAAGCAAAAGAAAAAGCATTAAATGATGAAGTTAAAGCTATAAGAGATGAAATGCATGAAAAAATCAGAATATCCAAAGAAGTTTTGAAATTCGGTGAAGAAGCAGTTGAAAAAATAGAAGCTTTAAAGGCTGAACTTAAAGCTGAAGAAGAAAAAGTAAAAGAAGCTAAGGAAGAAATCAAAGCTCAGATAGATGAATTGCTGGCAGCTGAAATAGTTGACGAAGAAAAGGTTGAAGAATTAAGAGCTGCTGAAAAGGCATTGGATGAAGAATTAAAAGTTAAGAGAGATGCTATAAACAAAGAAATCGAAGGAATTAGACTCGTTGCTGAATTCGGTCAGGAAGCAGCAGACAAAATCAGTGCTTTAAAAGCTGAACTTGAATCAGAGGAAAGCAAAGCAAAAGAAATCAGAGACGAAATCAAAGCTCAGATAGATGAATTGTTGGCAGCTGAAACCATTGACGAAGAAAAAATTGCTGAGTTAAAAGCTGCTCAAAAAGCATTGGATGAAGAATTAAAAGTTAAGAGAGATGCTATAAACAAAGAAATTGAAACAATTAAGCTTGTTGCAAAATACGGTAAAGAAGCAGCTGATGAAATTTTGGCTATAAAAGCTGAATTTGCTGAAGAAGAAAGTGCAATAAGAGCACAGAAAGAAGAAATCAAGGCTCAAATAGATGAATTGTTGGCAGCTGAAACTGTTGATACTGAAAAAGTTGAAGAATTAAGAGCTGCTGAAAGAGCTTTGGAAGAAGAATTAAAAGAAAAGAGAGACGCAGCTAATGGAAAAATCGAAAGAATTAAATTAGTTGCACAGTATGGAGAAGATGTTATTGCACAAGTTGAAAAAGTGCAGGCATCATTTGAGGAAAAACTTTTGTCATTGAATGAAAGCAAAGTTGAAATACAAGCAAAATTAAAAGAATTAAGAGCCGTTAAGCCAGTTGACAAGGAAGCTGAAGCTGCATTGGTAGCAGAAGAAAAAGAAATAAATGATCAAATTCACTCTATAAATAAAGACTTCGAAAATGCCGTTTTACTTATCCTTTCCTCAGCTGTAGCTGTATAATTTAATAATTTATACATAATACAAAAAAGATACTCTTTCTTGGACCCCCTAAGAAAGAGTATCTTTTTTAGTTGCTGTAAAAAATCCTGTGTACAAAATTTACTATACTGGTGAAACTTTCACACTGAATGCCTTTAGTTTATTGCCGGCATAGTCTTTAAAATTAGTTTCATCAGAAGGAGTAAATATCACTTCTAACTCCTCTGAGTTATATTCCCCGTCTAATATAATCCTAAATCTGGCATATTCATTGTTCACAGGAGTGTCATATATATCTTCAAAGTAAGCATCGAAGTAAACTATTGTTGCTTCTGTTTTTTCACCATTTATTCTTACAGTAAACTGGTCTAAATCTTCTGATTTCAGGTAGTATTTGTTACCAATTTCCAAATCTTCCGATAACAGTATATATAATTCCGTTATGCCTTCATTATATACTGCCCCTGTAACCGATTCCACATAAGGTGCATAAGCATCTTCAACAGCAATATATGAGGATGAGGTAGTAAGTTCCCGGCCAAATATATCAGAAGTACTGGTAAGATAATTATCCATCGTTAATATAATAGGACTGTCTTTATACGTGCCATCAGGCATAATATCAGGAGCAACAGTTAAGGTTATTTCCATATTATCCGGATCATACTCTGCGTCATAAGCAGCTATATAATATTTATTTCCGTAACGAGTGGAAATAATAAAGTCACTCGGACTCAATGTACTCTCATCTATGGAACTATTAATCTTAAGCACAATTTTATTTCTATCGGTTACCGCAGCAGAAACAACTTTAGTCCAAGGAACATATCGAACATCATTGAAATAATTAAATACCTGTACAGGCACCTTTTCACCGGATACATATGCTGCTTCATTTACTTGAAAAACGATAATATCATCAATATCTACATAATTATCTTTCTCTACATAATAAGAATCTTTCGGGAACTGAATGCACACAGTCTTACCGTCGGATAATAGTTCTACAGTTGTATGTTCGTTCAGACCTCTGTATATAACGTTATTCATTATATATAAATAATTTGATTTTGACTCTGCTAAAGCCTTATCTATTTTTTTATCAAACATTACATATATTTTATTCTCATAATAATCTGCATATACTTCAGAATACTTAGGCAACCCAGGCAATTCCTCAATATAGTCGGGAGCGTTACCCATAAAAATATGTATCAGTGTCTTATTTCCAGCCAAATCACAAACGGATTCTATTTGTAATCTCAATATATTTCCAACATTTATTCCATTTGAATCGTCGTTTTTAAATTTAATGCATACGGTTTGTCCATCAGGCATTAATGTTATATCAGCAGAGTCGTTTAAGCATTCTGTAAGGTAATTATCAAGAGTATAAATATAATTTGCTTTATTTTCGGCTGAAGTTTTATCTACTTTTTCATCAAATCATTCCTTAATCTCTGGAGCAATTCTATCAGTAATCTTACTAACCATCTCTGCTGATAGGCTAAAACCATAAAGTTCTTCAATTTGTTGACTGATATCCCTTGTAGACATTCCTCTTGCATATAAAGCTATAACTTTTTCTTCAATTCCAGAAACATTACGTTGATATTTAGGAATAATTTTAGGTTGAAATTCGCCTTTACGATCTCTTGGTACTTGTATATCAATTTCTCCAAACTCACTTTTTATTTTTTAGGCGTATAACCGTTACGACTATTATCAGTTTTTTATTTTCTACATCATCTTTAGCATATCCTAATTTTGCTTCAAGTTCTGCTTCTAAAAGTTCTTGTATTATATTTTTAAAAATGTCTTTAAGATATTCATTAATATCAGATACACTTTGGAAATTATTTTCCCGAACTAATTGTTTGATTTGTTCTTTTGTTAACGTTGACATAAAGTTCTCCTCCTTAGCTTTTATTATTATTAATCCTTGCCAAGAAGGAGAACATTCAATCATCTATACACAAATTTTTTTACATCCTCTATAAATGAAAAAAGATTACAGCAAAATACGCTTTGCTACTTTTATAAACTTTAGGTTATTACTCCGTTAATAATACCTGTCTGCAAACAACCGATAGCCAAGGTATTGAATAGTCAGTAGTAAATATCTCAACGTGCTTCTCGTCATCATTTGCAAGACTACTTGATTCCTTTTCTTTTAGCAAAACAATTGTAAAGTAACTATCCGTATTCATTTCATCATTATTTAATGCTAGTTCTTTTGGAATTTGAAAATTAACCTTAATACAATTTTTAAAGATAAGTTTCAATACTCTAGTCTTATCTTTTCCCTCCTGAATATCCCAGTAATAATCAATTGATACAATTAAATCCTTCTTATTATCCGACCATTCTACATGTGTAACAATACTATCTGTAAAATCAAATTTTTCAAGTATTTCATTTAAATCATTGGCCAACATTTTATTCACCCAATTTCAGAAAATAAATTTGTAACTATTAATCTATGTAGGTTCCTGTTTAATGTTTACAACAAGGTATTTATTCCTTTTCAAGCTTTTTTATTGCTTTTCGTGCTTCGTTTCTGATCCAACTAATTTTATGATTTGTAAATGGTTCAATATATTTTATTAAACTTTTATCTCCCGTTTTAGCAATACCTGAAATTGCATGTCCTACTACTTTGTCATCTTTTAATAAGTTTACCAAAACAGATTTTACCTCTTCCGTTTTATATGCTCCTAAACCATCGACTATCATTTGTCGTGCAATACCATGCTCCTTCTCCTGTACTATTTTAATCAGTTCCGGCAGCGCTTCAGAACTTGAAATAATTGATAGGCTATTGCCAATCGCCCACTTATAGCTAACATTGTTTGATTTATAGAATTCATCAATCAATGGCTTAGCAGCTTCGTCAAATCCTTTTACACCTAAGCACCTTATTAAAAATTCCTTATCACTTTCATCAGTAACTTCATTTAAGTGCTTTAGAATTATAGGAACTAAATCCCTATACTTCTTATTTATTTTCATCAAATCATTAATGTTAGTTATTTCAATACCCTTTTCCCTGACCTCACGAATTAGCTTATCTTTATCAAGCCTTTTCATTCACATCCTCCGTAATCAATTACCTTCTCTATCTTTTTGTCGCAATTTCATCTTCAGGATACACTTTAATGTTTACTAGAAAAAGGCCACATCAGGCGAAATTGAGTGACCTCTTTTAATCTTTATCCATTACAGTATATCTTTTTTAGCCAAATCAAGAGCAACAGCCAGTTCTACTTGCTGTACCTTGCTCATTCCTCTCTTGAAATCGTTAATATTGCTGATTTCTACGATTGGCTTTTCATCTTGGCTATATCGACTTATTTCTATTGTTGTAATTGTATCAAGGTCAACAAGTATTGTATAAAAGTCTTCACCTTGTTCCGGAATATGTTTTAAAATATATGCTGTCTTCATTTCCGGGAAATTTGTTTTTAGGACTTGAAGCAATTCTTTGTATAAATCCCCTGTAAATAACAATTTATGCGATTTTATTAGAGCATTTCTAAAGTCTTCTTCAGTTTTACTGCCAATTAATCTCATTTAATTCCCCCTGAAAAAGCAGTTACCAGATTACCATACTTATCAGTTGAAACAGTCATTATCAATGCTGGCTGGAAATTATTAAATTTATCTATACTTATATTATACCTTATATCAATTTCTCTGACATGTCTAATTTCTTTTGAACTTTCTAACATTTTTGTGACTGGTGTTCTAACAACTTCTTTACTTTGAAATTCCTTTTGCATTATCGTAACAACAAGCGTAAATTAACACCTAAATGTCTATGAACGTGGCCAAATTGAAGCTTTCATACCACAACGTTATTGTCATTTTATTCACTTGCCGGGTATTGTCCAAAAGGCGACCACCTCAAGAAATTGTGTAATTTAATATAATAAGCAAGATTAAATTATTACTCTGCAGTAATACTTAAAAGTATTGGTTCTTTTTCTGTAAGTATATCGATAACGGTATCAACTTTATCAAATAAAATATAATGCGTGATATTATCTGCAGGAATAGTTCCCGAAACTTGATTCTTAAAATACTTGATATATTCTGAATTTTCAACTATAAAAAAACTATTATCTATCAAGTTCTCAGATATATTTTTTCGGAAATTACAAAATCTATCTATAGAAGCGTTTTCTATTGAGTATCTCATATCCAATACATAATCGAATACTATTTTGTACTTTTTCTTATCTTTACTCATAAGTAAAACTTCAAATTCTCGATTTGTACATGAAATCGATTCAATTTCTTCTATATCAATTACAATTCTACAATTTTTTAACTTCTCCATAATTCACTCTCCTATAACAGCATATTTTTATGCTTCTTCAGCAAGTGTCAATTAAACTCGTACATAGCTAATAAAAATTATAAATAAAAAACAGTGACATTACAGCCATTAATTTTAATTTCCAGTGTAGCTTTTGCAGGGTACACCGGTTTTGATGCAAGCTGCATCCATCCACTTGATACTTTGGTTTTGGATTTTTAATTTTTTCAACTACTGTACATTTCTCTTCAGTGACTTTTTTCTGCCAATAGCAATATGTGGCTTTGCTTACTCCATTCGTTCAGCAAAATTCTTTGATATTCTGTTCATTTTCAAGCGGGGTTTGTATTATTTTTCGGTCACATAGTAAGTTGAACATATTTTGTAAGCGCAGAATTTGTACCGGAATAGCAAAAAAAGTCAAACAGCTGAACGATGTAACTTATATAAAGACATCTACTTTTGTTTATTTAAATAAAACTTTTTAAAAATATTCTCTTCAATTATTTCTGGTTTCAATTGTTGAATTTCATTTATAACTTTGAGAAATAGGTCTGCATCTTCATTTATCATCCTTATTGAAAAATTAAGATAATTATATTAAATAGGCGATTTAGGATTATAAACTTGTTATATTTCAACTAACTGTCATCCTTAGCTTTTATTTTTGTTTTTCTTCCAATAAGGAGAATATTCACTCATCTATACAAAAAATTTTTTATGTTCGATTTAGATTAAATTTAAAAGAATGATTATAATCCAAAATAATCATTAAGTTTTTGCAGTAAATAAAATGCACCTAAATTTGTGGTGGGTATTTCAAAATCAATGCTTTTACCTTTTATATAAATGTATATAATTGTCTTTGCTAACTTCAGATTATCTATTTTAAATGAAAATCCAGTTATATCTTTTTTTAGGCATACTACACTATTTTTTGTAGATTTAATTTCTACAATCCCATTATACTCATAGATTGTAATTACATCTATCTTAGTTTCAGTTTTATTTTTTTCAATATCTTTAAAAACTTTACTCATATCATTAATTTCGCTAAAAAAACCCATTTAACATACCTCCATTTTTATTCACAAATATATTTATTCTCAAATTAATAAAAAATAAAACTGTAATATTTTAATATGAATTTGAAAAATAAAGAAAAGAAAAACTGTTTATCTCCGATATGTTTAGAGTTTTTGCTCTCTCCATCCATTTATCGAAAGCATAAATATTTTTATTAATTAGTACACTCTTAAATTCCCATGTTATTTTATATATCTTCTCAAAAAAACAGATTTTCTTTACATATCATTTCAATAGTACATAAAATCAAACCTTTCTGCAAAAGTAGTATGTTTACAATCAGAATTATCACAAAACATTTTTCTGTTACATATAATAATAAATACCTTATTACCTTGTATTGGAAGGTCCTGAAAGGTTCTGTTATATGTGAAATGTATTCTGGATGATGGTCGGTCGCAAAATGGGCATGTTACCTCTTTGCAGTTAAAAGCTACTGTTATATATCATTTGCCATCATTTATATCATGATTAATATAGTCTAAATTTTGATCTAATTGTTTGATAAACTTATCCATAGTATAGTATCTTTTCTTTTGTTATTCTTATTTACATTATCATGTTTTTTGTTTCAACTAACTTTGGAAAAAACCAAATTTCTGTTGACATTTACAGGATGTTTCTTCAATTTTAATATCATACTCCTGAATTAAGCCTGCAATAATGTCCTCTCCTCTCATGCATACGCTATTGTCTTTTTGCTATAAAAAAACCTCCTATGATTTTATATTATATCATAGAAAGCTTATTTATATATATTACCATTATATCCATAGTTTATCAAAATTTGCAAAATATCAATCTATGTTGACTTTAAATTTTATTATTCACCATATTATTAATTTTTACATATACTTATCTAAATGCAGCACTAAATATTTACAATGGTTAGAGCTTTTAGAAGGTCTTTTTGTACTTTGTGATGTCTGGCCAATCCGTTGCTATAGTCGCAGGAGTAAACACTTTTATATAATGCACTTCTAGTCTAACCAACATTTAATCATCAATTAATTAAGTGCTCTATCTCAGTCCTTATAACGATATGTTCATTTCTTCACTATATTCACTAATACTAAATACAACATTTCCCAGCAAACTTATGTTAAAATACCGGCTTATTTTGCTATCCTATGTCGATTTGTGTATTATCTGATAATATATATTTTTTCCTTATCCAAATCATTAACCATATAAACGCTAAACAGTAGTCCATCCGTACAAATTCCCATCTAAAAAAAGACTTAACTAAGCTTTGCATCAGCCATAAATAAATTGCTATTGCTTTTATATTTTTTGTATGGATTTCTTTAAAATATTTACACATAATCCATCCATAAAATGCACTACCTAAAAATACACCAAACTCTCGGAAATCAACATAAAATGCAAAGAATATTGATACAAAAGCATTATATACACGTCCGGGAAATACAGGAACATATTCCTCTGTATGAATTATTATTGATGATGCTTGCTCAAACAAAGGAAACCTAATTCCAAATTTACGGCCAAACGCCATTAAAAAATTTAATATTCCTTTTAAAAATATAACACCATAAGTTGAGTATTGGTTGTTATCAATATAAGCTAAATTGTTATCCATTAATAGTATTACTACAGTCAAATAAGAATAAAATTGCTCTCCAAATAAAATTGGATCACTTTTTTCACTTTGTCTCATATTTGATATATTATAAATAACAACAAACAATATAACACAAAAAGGAAGTATATATTTTATAAAAGTACGAATTAACTTTCTTTTAACTTCTTTTTCTAATGATAAGCCCATAATTAAAGTGCCAATAATCAAACTGACTATTGTATTAACAATTATTATTCTTCCAAAAGTTATCGTGCAATACAATGCTAGATTTATTAAAAATAATATATTAATTATATTAAGTCTCTTTTTTTTGTAGAAAATAAATTACGTTTACAGGAATCAATGCAAACATCATGGGGTTAATTATAAATGCACTTATTTGAGCAAATAGTGCTGACCCATATGTCATGTCGGAAGCTTCAAAGTATAAGTCCCTTATTGCTGATGCTGACAATCCAGTTGACATGATTGATAAAACTCTAACCGTTATAATCGCATAAAAAAAAGTTGTTATGGCACTACATATCAGTAATAATTTTTCATCTATAAAATATTCACATCGCCCATAATCTTTTTTACGCCAAAAGCGAATAATTATTTTTCTTCTTTTTATTAAACATGCTAAATATCCAAAGCAAAATCCAATAAAACCTATAAGAATAATAATATATGGCCTATTTGAAAAAGTATACATTCCGTACAATCTGAAGCTAGATAAGACACAAATAAAAGACCAAAGCCCACAAAATAGCGTCATTGGATTATACCATTTTTTATTGATATAAGCTCCAAGTAACCCAAGCAAACATAAACACAACCCCACAACTAAAGCCATAATTATACTCCTAGTAAAAAAATATGCTTCTATCTTACGTAAAATTATTTATTATGTCAATATTCTAATGATTTATTTTGATCATTTTGTTTGTCTTAATTTGTGGATATCATTATTCCTTATTGATTTAGTCTTCTTCATTACTACTTGAAGTATGTTCATAAATATTTCATCTTTAGTGTAGTAAAAATAAAATCCGCAAATAATAGAGTAGAAGCAAGCACCAAAAAGTATTTGAATAAATAAAGTTAGAATTCCAGTTTCCAACTTAATTCCAATACACAACACTCCAGTAAACATTGTTATTCCAGTTAATATAAACAAAAAAGAATTCTTTATATATGTAATTAACGGCAATTCCTTCCAAACAGCAAATACCTGTATTAAACATACTGTAGCCTCTGCAGCAACTGTGCCAATTGTTGCGCCTATCGCACCAAGACTCGGTATGCAAAGAAAGTTAATAATTAAATTAACAACTGCCCCTGAAATAACAGACAATAAATATTCCTTATCTTTTTCATTCGGAATTAAATACTGAGTACGTATCACATTAGCAAAAGAAATAAATGGAACTGTTATTGACAATCCCATAATGATAATACCCGAAGCTCTAAAGTCTTCACCCCAAAACACCGGTGCAAATACATTGCCTACTCCAGCTAAACCAAACGCTAAAGCAAATGCCAGACACATAACATATTTCATTGACAGAGAAATATATCTAAATGTTGCTTCTCTATTTTTTGATGCTACCAAATTAGACATCTTAGGCAGCATAACAACACCAAAAGATGTAATTACTGTTAATGGAATATTAGTTACTTTTTCTGCATTTTCGTAATACCCAAGTTGTACTTTATTACTCAAATAACCAATCATAATCTTATCCATGTACTTATATAAACTAACAGCTATTGCAGGTATAAAAAGTATAAATAGTGGCTTTATATGAATAGTCATCTTCGACAATTGTGGTCTAGTTATTTGGACATATCTTTTTAATGGAATCCACAAGAATAATTGGCTAATAAGCATTCCCAAAGCCATAATAAGACAATATTTCCACAAATCATCTGATGTTTTGACAAATATAAATACACAAAGAACATTTATAATCTTTATAATTGTATCTCTTGTTACTGTTAACTTGAATTTTTCAATACCAAAATAAAACCAACTAATATCAAATAATCCACTTAAAACATATGTTCCTTGTATTAGTGCGAATAACTTATCGTCTTTTAAGTTCCAGATATAAAACACATATGCAATACAGCATAAAATTGAAATCAAAATATGAACAGCAAGTAAATTAGAAAAAGTTTCATTAAGCTGTGTCTGGTCATTACGCTTCTGAGCGATAACTCTATTACCATAATTTTTTAAACCAAGCATCGAAAAAAGAACAAAATAATATGCAACAGAATATGAATAGGAATATTTACCTAATCCCTCTGCTCCAATCACTCTCGCAATGTACGGTGAAGTTATAAAAGGCAAAATAAGTATAAGTATTTCATATAACATTTGATAAGCAAAATTTTTCTTAATACTTGTTTTTGACATTTTTACTCCTTCTACATGTTATTATTTTTACAGTCTATAAAATTTACTTATATTTTAACACATTAATATGACAAGTTGTTTGAATTATACAAAGTAAAAATTTATAAACTTTTTTACTAATATTTTTTCATTCACTTTTATGATTTTACTATCTATATTTTTAATAGCCTTTTTCCATTTACGCAAATTACATACCTTCTAACTTGAGAAAATTGACATTTATCAATTTTGTCTATATTTATAGCAAGCACAAACATCGGCCACCATAACCTTGTGCTTACAAGAGATTCTGATATTCCCATTACCATAAAACTAATAATTGTGCAAAGAACAATTTTTGAATAAATCGTTGATGAATTTTTTAGATTATAACTTGAAAGTACTATAATAGCACAAAATATAATAAACAAAAGAATTCCACCCATTGTCAACTGATACAATATAAAATTATGAGGATGAGTTGCTAAAACATAATCAAAAAATTGCTGATAATCCTTTTCAGATAAATAACCATTACCTATAATAGGATGTCTTAAAAACAACTCTATTGAATTTGCCCATATTATATTTCGTCCAGTAAATGTTAAGTCTTTTTGAAGAATATTTTCCACTACATAAGATATAAGTTTTGCATTTGATTGTATTACTACAATTAATATGTTTGCAGCAATAACTATAATAAATCCACTAAATAGATTAATAAAATGGTATACTTTTTTTCTATTTACTTTTGATACAATTAAAAATAAAGATATAAAAACAGTTAATCCTACAATTGATGTAGAAGAATTCACCTTTATAACTGTTACAAATGCTGCAACTAGTAACAAAAATGTTCTTAATGATATCTTATTATGCAATTTATATGAATAAATAAAAGACAAACACACTCCAGGTAAGATAGTTCGAATCAATGTATTTTGATAACCTAGAAACCAATTCCTACTATAAACATTGGTTTGAAATAGGCCATTAGGAAACATTATAACAGTAGCTAAATTTATATATGTAAGTATTTCTATAACTGCATGAGCTCGTAATAATGTCTCCGGTGATTTATCCAGCCACAAATAAAAAAGTAAACATGCAGAAAGAATAGGCAATTGAGAGCGTATAAATTCTACTACATTACCATTTTGATAAACTGTCGAAAATAGTATTGCAGCAAAGTATGAAAAAAACAGAAGCATTTTATTTTTCTTTTTATTAGTCAATAAATATAGGGCAACAATAATAATACATGTAATATACATTCCAAATTGAAACAACAAATCAAATGAATTACTCAAATATGCTGGACGAATCAAAAACAATATCATTATTGAAACAATATAAACATTTCTATAAATTACCTCTTTTATATCTCCTAACAAAAAACTATACCTCCATTTTCAAATTATTTTTTCTTAATTACATAGTTCGCACATAACCTCATATATTCTCCTTACATTATCTTCTTCTGTGAATTTCTTTTGAGACATAACATAACCAGCCATAGCTATTTCTCTTCCTCTATCAGGATTATGATAAACCATTTTTAAAATCCGAGCTAAATCTGAAGGATTTCCTTGTTCATATAAATAGCCTGTCTCATTATCTTGTATTATTTCAGGTGTGCCACCTGTATTACTGCCTATAACTAACAAGCCGTTTCTCATTCCCTCAACTGTCACTCGTCCAAAAGTTTCACAGACTGAACATACCAATTCAATATCCATATCTTTACGTATCTCTCTCATATTCTGTACTTCGCCGAGGAATGTTACTTTATCTTGTAATGAATATTTTTCTATCATATTCTTTAATTTATCTTCATATTGTTTTCCAGAACTCGGTGAACTCCCTGCAATATATAAATGAATATTTTCGCAATTGTCCTGTATCATTTTATATACTGCTAAAATTGCATCTTCATGACCTTTATCCGGAACAATCCTCCCTGCAAGCACCATATTAAACCTACCATTTGGGAAAAGTTCATGTACTGGTAGTCCTATATCTCCACTTATTCCGTTGTAAATCATCACAAGTTTATCTGTTGGAACATCTTCAGCAACACGATTGTATAATGCCTGAGAAATTAATATTATTTTATCACTTTTGCGATAAATTTCTGAGTAAGACCATTTACCACAATACATTGCAGGAGAACCAATCTCACGTATATGACAAATATGAGGAATTTTTAAACAATGTGCAATCTCTGCACCAACTGCTGGAAAACGTGTATTAGTATAAATTAAATCATACTTTTTATCACCTAGCTGTTTAGCTAATTGACGTCCTAAAAACTTTTGTTTAATATATTTAAAATGTACATTCACTTTGCGAAGAATATCTTTTTTATCTCCCTTACAAGCGCAAAATACACCTTTATACGAGCTGACAATACAATTAATCCCTGCTTCTTTAAGTTTACTTTCAAAAGAACCATCCTTTCCCGGCAAAAGAACATCACACTCAACATTGTAATTAGCTTTCAATGAAGAAAGGACCATTAAAAGAGAGCGATTTGCTCCACCTATAAATTCTTTATCATGTGCAACAGCTAATATCCTCATTATGATCGCCTCACAAATCTAATATCAAAACATATTTTTCTATATCCCAAAATTATCCTCTTTCAATTAAGGAATTATAATATTTAGCTAAAGCATCATACTCATTCTTAATATCGTACCCACTTTGTTTTATTTGATTTACTGCTTCGCCACGATTGACATTTTTTTCACACTTGGCTATTGCATTTGCCCATACTTTCGCACCACTTTTTATATCAAGCCTATGCATTAAATTAGTAACCTCAGTATCTTCCGGTACAGCAGTTGAACCAAAGCAAGGTAGCCCAGATGCCTGAGCTTCAATAAATACAATTCCCAATCCTTCAAATTTTGAAGGCAATAAAAAATAGTCCATCATTGAATACCACTCATTTACATTTTTCTTTACTCCTACAAAATATACTTTATTATCTATATTTCGAGCCTTTGCATATTCCTTAACCTGGTCCATCATCGAACCATTTCCGACCCATACTAACACTGCATTATTATTAATCAATAAAAACTCAGCAAAACAATCTAGCACAAATAACGGATTCTTTTGTTTATCTAAACGAGCTACTGTTCCAATAACAATCGTTGATTCTTCAATTTTTAATTCTCGCCTTATTTTTAATCTATGATCACTATTATACATAAAACGTTCAGGATCAATACAATTCTTCAGTATCGAATATTTCCTTTCACCAAAAATTGAATTACCTGCAGTTTTTGAGCAAGCCAAATAATGGGTAGCTCTTTTTACACAGAGTCGATTATATATAAATGAATTTAATGTACTTTTTAGCGTAAGATTATTTTTAGGGTTATGACTATGATATATCCTATATTTTATTTCTTCTTTCGATGCTTTTTTCAATATCCATGCACCATAAGGTCCACGAGCATTTACATGAATGATATCGTATTTATTATTCTTAAATATCGAATCTAAACATTTTTTTACTGATTTACTATACTTCATCTTCGAATAAGGAAGTACAAAAACTTTGCCATGTTGCATAGCTTTATTCATATAATCGCTATCTATATTTTGTAGCAAAAGAAAATCTATAGAAAATCCATTATCAATTAAAAAATCATAATAGTTCATAATGCAACTTGCAATCCCGTTACCTACCCTTAAATCTTTTAGTACCAACAATACACGTATCATTTTATCCTCCGTTTTAACTTAATTTCTTCAAATACTTTTTAGCCCGTAATTTTACAAATAAAAAACAAAGATTATACAGTTTTTTTCTTAAGCAAAATATAAATATTCTTTCTTGTAAAGAAAGATATTTACTATTAGCTTTTTTATTGCAGAAGCAAAGGGTTCTGACTCAACTAGTCTTTTTGCTTCAGCTATTCTTTCTTTTTTAGGTAATGGATTATTCTCATGAAAAAAGTAAAGACGCATACAAGAATACAATCTAGTACATATACGACAATTAAAACTGTTTATAACACTGTTCGGAAGATTATGTTTTTTTATCTGCCGCTGTAATTCCTCTATTTCAATTTTTGTTAAATGAACAATATCAGCATTATATTTATTGGTAATCGATTCATTATAGCACCTGTAATGATATAAAATTCGATTTAAATAATAAATTTTTCTAGCAGAATTAACAGCATCAGCATTAAACAAAAGATCTTGTCCTTTTCGTGCCTCCGGTATAAAAAACAACTTATTATTAATAATAAAATCTTTCTTATACACTTTATTCCAAACCGCTTTTATCGAAAAAGGATTTACTTTACCATTTTGAATCAATTTAAAAAAAGGTGCCTCTCTACAAGCATTAAGTAGTTCTTCATCACAAAAGCAACTTTTTATATTAAGACTTTCTACATATCCTCCATTCTCAAACTCTCTTGAATAATCAAACATAATTATATCTGCAGATTTTGCATCGCCTTTTATTTCATTAAGAATTGTAGTTACTGCGTTAGGTTCTATCCAATCATCGGGATCAACAAAAGTTAACCACGGAGTTTGGGTTTGTAAAATTCCAGAATTTCTTGCTGCGGAAACACCTGAATTCTGCTGATGGATTACTTGAATAATCTTATTTTTACTAGCATATTCATCGCAAATTTGTCCACAGTTATCTGGAGAACCATCATCAACCAGAATAATACGATATTCTTCAGAGTTTTGGTTTAGCATACTTTCAATGCTTTGCCTTAAGTATTCTTCTTTTATTTTATAAACTGGAACTATTATAGTAAGTAGCGGTTCCATCTCATAATCCTCCCTATTTCTTTACAATTGCCTTATATACTCTCTTCATTGCAGAATATATACCAGTTTTAGCACAAAAGACACGTATAAAGCGTTCCGCTACTACCTTCATGGAACATGGAAAATATTCTTCAAACAATTCTTTTCCGGATTTTGTTTTTGCATCAGAAAAAAATTGCTGTCTTTTAGGGTTCATATCAACAGATTGAAACATTTCTTTAACTCCGTCTGTCAATTTTTCAGGCGATACTTCCAAATATCGAAGACGACTTTTTATTTTCTCGAATACTTCTTGACCTTTAGAAGAATGAATTAAAACTCGTGTTGTACCTTTATCATCATCAAGTTCCTTACTAAAATTATAAACAGTAAAACAATCCCAAATTGTAAAATCACTTACTCTATATCTTTTCTTAAATGAACAATTATAACATGATGGTCGATCACAAATATTTGAAAAAAAAGCTCGCAACATCTGATCGGAATCGACACCTCTTGCATACAACTCCTGATTATTCTCTCCTGTGATTACCATGGCAGAATATTTGTATCCGTAATACTTATCCCTAAAACGAATGTTAGCAATTTTTTTACCAAGTTTCTCCTTTTGCATTTCTAAATATTTATTCCAAATTAACGGAGAAGGTACAGCATGACATACTACATCAACAGTAATCAAATTATCATATTCTCTTCTTAAATATGCCTTTAATCCTTCTATTTGACAAGGAGTTCCGCTATAACATACCAATCTTCCCTCTTTTAAATACTGCTCTGCTTCTCGATATGTATATTTTGTATTACTTTGTACGTATTTGCTGTTACGGAATTTCTTAAGTGATTCTATATCTTCAGCAGCCATATGTACAACTTGTAACTGATCATCGTATGCAGCTCCAAAAACTATTCCACCACATTCAATGACATATTGAGCTATAGCAGTAAAAGCTCCTCCTGCAGTACTCTCCTTACGGATTTGCTCATCACAGTGTTGTACTAAATATCCCTTTTGAACAAAAGGTTCTTCTTTTTTTAGATTTTTTACTGGACATACTTTACTGCAAATATTACATCTTATACACTTGTCAAAATCATCAACAATAGGGTATAAAAAACCTTCTTCATCTTCTTTCATTTTTACACAACGTGATGGGCATGCATTAGCACATGAACCGCAACCACAACATTCAACTTTATCAACAATTTTAATCAATGTCACTTCCTCTTTCTTCTAACATATAATACTTTTCTATTTGACTATCACGCTTGAATCTTTCGTGATTCCTACCATTTCCATTTTCATAAATTTATTTATTGAACAATATATGTGAAGATACCTCTATCCATTGCTTCAAATTCATAAAATAATTTTTGTCTTTCTTTCATTTAATTTTCCCATGTCAGTCTCTTCCAAAAATATCTCTTGTATATACTTTTTCCTTAACATCATCTAAGCAAGCATCATACCTATTTGCGATAATAACATTGCTTTGTAATTTGAATTTTTCCAAATCATTAACCACAAGGCTACCAAAAAAAGTATCTCCATCTTTTAAATTTGGTTCGTAAATAATAACAGTTGCACCCTTAGCTTTTATACGTTTCATAACTCCTTGTATTGAACTGTGACGGAAGTTATCACTATCTGTTTTCATAGTTAAGCGATAGACACCAATTACAACTTTTTTTTCACGTTTTGCATCATAGTCGATATTTTCATCATACGAGTAATAACCCGCTTTCTCCAATACACGGCTTGCAATAAAATCTTTTCTCGTCCTATTAGCATCAACAATAGCTTTCATAATGTTTTGCGGAACATCGTTATAATTTGCCAATAATTGTTTTGTATCTTTTGGTAAGCAATACCCTCCATAACCAAAAGATGGATTATTATAATGATTGCCAATGCGTGGGTCTAATCCAATTCCTTCAATAATTTGTTTAGTATTAAGCCCTCTCATTTCAGCATATGTATCCAGCTCATTAAAATAAGCTATACGTAGCGCCAAATATGTATTTGCAAAAAGTTTTATAGCTTCTGCTTCAGTTAAATCAGTAAATAGAATTGGAATATCTTTTTTGATTGCACCATCAACCAAAAGTGCTGCAAATTCCTTTGCCTTTTCTACCAATCGTTTATCATCTTGAGGTGCACCTACAATAATTCTGCTTGGATAAAGGTTATCGTACAAAGCACGTCCTTCTCTTAAAAATTCAGGGCTGAAAAAAATATTATTCGATCCTAATTCTTCTCGAATTTTCTTTGTATATCCAACAGGTACCGTAGATTTTATAACCATAATCGCATTTTGATTTATTTTCATTACCTGCTTTAAAACACTCTCTACTGAAGATGTATCAAAATAATTCTTAACCGGATCATAATTGGTTGGTGTGGAGATAATAACGTAATCAGCGTCCTTGTATGCACTATCTCCATCAGTTGTCGCTTTAAGATTTAATTTGCGAGTTGCTAAATATTCTTCAATTTCTTTGTCAACAATCGGTGAAATTTTGTTATTAATTTTATTTACTTTTTCTTCAATTACATCTACTGCTGTAACTTGATTTTTTTGTGCCAATAAAACTGCAATTGACAAACCTACATATCCTGTTCCGGCGACAGCAATCTTTAACAAAACTCCCCACCTCACTTTATTTGCTGTTTTGCTTAGCTTACACAAACAATACATTAACTAAACTAACTTGACTTATGTATTTTTTCACCTCTAAAAAACCCATAAAAAATCTCAATATAATATTCGCTATTGCACAGATTTATCAGCATATTTTCTTCAGATTACTTCATGAGAGGAATTTAAAGTACATTTATGTCTGGATCCAATTTTTAAATATTTTTCTTCCTTTCATCAACTTTTTTATAAAATAGACATAAATCTACTTTTTCACTTACCAAAACCGACAAGCTACAAAAGATCCTCTATATTTTCCATATTGACAGATAACGTGACCCCCAGCGATTATTCATCAACAAGTGCCTCTCTTCCATTCTGTTCTTTAAGTCATATATCTATATTATCTAGTAAATTGACTATATACTTTACATATACATTATTTAAATTACTACTTTCAACATGAATTTTCAATTCATCTTTTGTAATAAAATTATTTATAATCTTATTTTAACAAGCTATATGCTTCATCATCATTGTTAAATAAATATCTTTCCGAAGTTCTTTCAATATTTAACATGCAGTTATAAACTCAACATAATCACATAACTTTCCAAAATTGAATAAGCATGCTTTATTTACGAGATAAAGTTCATAATAAAATTATATACTATAAATTATATACCCAAATTACGTATTTGTAAAATACATCTGAACATTGAAAAATTAATACTTTCGTCATATAAATACCTTTTTACAGACTAATTTATCATTGATGTGCAATAGTAAAAAAGTGCAGGAATCCGACAAATAATGCTATAACGATAAATATTGATATGGTCAGCATTAACTGCTTTTTCTTCCTATAGAATTCGAATTGTTTATTTTATCAAATTATTCATTATTCAGACTCTAACGCACTAATACAACCCTCAGCTATACTCATAATACCTTCACACTTTACATCCTGTCCACCAACACTTACTTTAACATCTGCATTGTTAACAGTAACACTTCTTGTACTGTCTATTCCATCATCTTTTGCCTTAATCTTTATCCTACCTCCGGTTATATTTACAAAACCTTTATGAGCTTTCTCTGTATTATCTACCTTAATTCCATCAGCTTCTGCAGTTATATTAATATTACCGCCACTTATAGTCACACTGTCATTACCTTTTAATCCGTTATTAAAAGCTTTAACAGTAATATTTCCACCGGTTATTTTTAAATCATTGCTTGTCCCAATACCATTATTGTAATTTGCATTAACTATCAAACTTCCATTACCCTTTATAGTGATATCATCTCTGCTATAAATACAGGCATTAGGTTTATTATCCTGAGGGTTCTCAAATTCATAGAATTCAGCATCGGTCAAAACATTTTCTTTTCCATCAGCCAATTCAATTTTTACTTTTTCAGCACTTTTTATGTATATTGGAGCTGATTTTGTATTTGTTATGTTTACTCCATCTAACACTAATATAGCTTCTGATTCTTTGCCCACATCAACTAATATCTGTCCATCATTCCAAGTTCCGCTAAACGTATAAGACCCTGGTTTTGTAATCTTTACTTCTCTATCACCAACAGTTAATCCATCAATATTATCAGCATTCACTTTATCATTATCAAATACTATTTTTGCATTAACTGCTCCCGGAACAACTTCACTAGGTTGCACTACCTCTTGCTTCTTTTCACTACATCCTACTAAGACTAAAGCCATTAAAATACTTGTAATTAAAACTAGTTTTCTATTTATCACTTTCTTTTCTCTCCCCTTCTACCTTTATTTTTTATTGAATATTGCCTCAATAGTGCAATTCTGATTGTCAATAAGCTTAACAGATATAGATTGAGAATTCTTGTCTCCAACAATTTCTGCCCCTTCTATCTTCCAACCAGCAAAAGAATATCCTTCTTTAGGAATTGCTGTAACATTTATTTCGTAATCGGTAAAATATTTGCCGATCCATTGGCCATTTTTAATGTTATCATGTAATGTATTTAACTTAATAGTGCCTTGTTCAGGAGTAGTGATATTTAATGTTACATTAGTCAATTTACCTTTTAATTTAAAGAATTCTGCCATATATTTGGTAATGTATTCAAATCTTTTTTCAAAAAACTCTATCATTGAATCGTCAGGTTTATCTGTCACTTTATATAACTTTTCTATTACCACATCTTTATTGAAATTAAAATTTGCAAGATCCATAAATGTATTTACAAATTGTTTACAAAAATCTTCGTTTTTCATTAAATTAGTTATAAAAGGGTCTTCGTAAATTCCATATGTGTATGGAAAATCCTCTTTAAATGTATTAAAATCGTAAGTATATCTAACCCCTTTTTCTTTTTTATCTATACAAAAATCCAAATCAAACAACATCCATCGCCATTTGCCATCTTCATATAGATTACTAGACTTTGTTTCAGTTCTCCAAATTTGGGTATTTTTTATATACGAAAAATCAACATTATTTAGATAAATATTAGTACAATAGAAATCAATTAAACTTTGAATATCAACTCTCTCACATACATAATTATAGTTTTGTTGTACTGACATATCATAATTTTTTATAAAAAACAATAGATTCTTATAATCATCCAAACTACTCTTTTCCCCAGATTCAAGTGCTTCACCTTTTATAATACTAACATTATCTTTATTTAATCAACTTTCGCAGGAAACAACTGATAGCTTTGCCTTGATATGAACAGGCAAACAAGTGACAAAGTAGTTGAGAAACTCGTTGACTGTTTCCTTTGTCAAAAGCAGTTTTTCCTGTAAAGTAGTTTTTAAAGCCTCTATTATAAGCTGCAGTGCCTCATGGAATTTAATGTCCTCAAGTTCATCGCAGCAATAGTAGAACAAAGTACCAATAGTGCGTAAATCAGTATTATTGCGGTTCTCAACCGCTAACATAATGTACCTTGAAAAAACAATAGTTGTATGGGCAACCATCATATCATAAGAACGACCTTGAAATTCCTTAGCCAGCTTAAGGTATGACTTACACATCTTGAAGAATACCTCTATGTCCCAGCGTTTTCCGTATATCCTGATTATCTCTGTTTCGGGAAGACTAGTATCTGTAGATATGAGAGCTAGCCATTTACTCTTGTTTCTTCGGTCACGGACAAAGACAATTTTTGCCGGAATGTGGTTTCCTTCTTTATCGTGTAATTCTACCATAACTGAAGCAAGGTATTTTGATCTTCCTCTACGTTTCCTGACAGTTCGGTATATCTCTCTCAATGATTTTTTTTCACCATTGAAGTTATAGTAAATCTTGGGAGTATCCTTTACCATAGCTATCACATTAAGATTCATCTTACAAATTTTGATAATAGTAGCCGGAAAGGAGAACCAACTGTCAAATAAAACATATTTTGCTTTAATACCGGTAGCAACTGCTTGTTCCAGCATAGACAGAGCAGATTCCGGTGAAGTGGCTAAGGCATTCTGTCGGCGTTTAAAACCAACGGTTCTTTTATCTATAGTATTTTTCGCTGGATTAATGCAAACCCTTGGATTTGTTGAACTTAAAAGGTTGAAGGCCACAGGAATAAATGAATTACCGTCTGTCCAACCAAGTGTAAGCATACGAAAGCCTTTTTTATTCTTATTGCCGTCAGCATGATCTTTGACCCAACTTAAAAGCTCAACTGACTTGCTTCTTGTCCTACTGTAGAAGGAATCGTCAATTACAAAGGCATCAACCCGTTCATCTGACGTTAATCTATCGATATGATGATTTATGACCTTTGCAGAAAGCAAATATAAAAATCTTTGCCAGTTGATATGTATGGAATTTAAGAATCTGTAGACCACATCCCTTGCAAATGGTATATCAAAGCTTTCTGCTTTATAGTTCATAAACAGATTTTTGCCTGTAAAAACAAGTTCAAACAGTACTTTGAATACCGTAAGACAAGGAATACCTTTATCTTTATATGCGTTTGACTTTTTTAACAGATAGCCTACAGAAAACATTTTGAAAAAGTTATCAACTGTCAAAGAAAATCTATTTTCTTCCTTAACCTTCTGTGATACAATAGACATGTTCAAGAACCTCCAAATTGTCGATTTAATAGGGTTTGGGTACTTCTATTATATCACATAGAAGGGGGTTCTTGTACTTTTTTATTGCCCAAATCTATTGATTTTTCAATGTTCAGTGCACATTATTCACGTGCGAAAGTTGATTTATTTATTTTAAAATGCTCTTCTAAATAGTGAGTACTGTACCTCTCTAATATATGATATTCACCCCAGTATTCACCATCTATAAAAAGAATACATGGTTTTGACTTTTGCGTTGATATACTACGGTTAGAAACTAAACTTTGCAAAAAGCCCTCTTTATAGTTACATGCACGTAAAATAAATGATTTTGGGAAAGATAGCTCATTAAATAATGGAGTCAATAACCTATTATTACCATCATAAAATTTCCTTGCAAACACATTAAAACTTTTTTGTTGAAAGTTTCGAGAACCAGCACCTCGTATTCTTATGCCAAGCTTTTGTTCAAGAACTAAATTCCCTTTATCAAAATAACTGATTTCTGCGGGCCTCTCCCAAAGAAATCCTCTATTTTTCCAATTCAAAAAAGGTGCTTCGCCTTCTTTTTTACCAAGTTCCCATTCCTTATAATCAATCCCTTTAACATAAATACCTTTCTCTTCATCAAATAAATTATCTGGTTCTGTAACTAGAGAAATCACATTAGTATTCTTATATTTATCTAATCCTACAAAATAACTTTTTGTTACAATCTCACTACTATTACCATCTTTGTCATAAGCAATTGCCCTTATAATAGTTGCTTTATCAACTAATTCATTTGGAAACTTTTCTTTATAAATAGTTGTATCTTTTTTCATCCGATAAACATTCTCATTAGGAGTCGCATCTTTTACTAAAATAGGTCCTTCATACTTTATTGAATTTTTATTCGGTTCTGTACTATCTAGAGTATAATATATCTCTGTATCAGACTCAGATTCCAAATATAACATAAACGGATTACTATAAAACCCAGAATTGGCAGAAAAAACAGGAGGTTTAACAGTAACAAATTCTTTATTTTCTTCCAACGGAGTTCCTTTAGTAATTTTATAAACAACTTCATTATTTACTTCAAATCTGCTATAAGATTCATTACCTTTTAATTCTGGGTAAGTTATTCTATCTATAATTTTTCCAGTAGGAAGTGTAAGATATATAGATTCGCCTTTTGAAGTCAACTTAAAATTAGCATATAATATATTTGTATCAAAGCTTTCTAAAACTTCATCTCCAACTGCATATACAACTAAATACCCATTTGGTTTAATTTCAACATCTCCAAAGGTATATTTAAATAAATCAGTCTTTTTATCTGATAATCCAAATCCCAATAAATTGATAGTTCTATCAGTAGGATTATATAACTCTATCCAATCAAAACAATCACCATTTTCATCAGGCAAAAGGCTATCATTAGCGCCACATACCTCATTAATTACAATATTAGGCATTAAGTAGCTTGTCGGTTCAACATAATTATCACTCTTTATCATACCGCAATGCTTACATTTGTATAATGTATGCCCGTACTCTTTTTCAGTTGGTTCAACAGTCTTATATTTTTCAAAATGATGTATTTTAGATGTAAAATAAAAGTCCCCTATATAAAAAGTAATTGGTATAAGTAAAGAAACTATAATAGCAATAATTCTTCTTTTCTTTTTCATAGCTTCCATATTCAATTAATAAATAAACTCCCCTCTCTAATATATTGATTTTTTGTTGACAAAATTTCTCATATATAACTACTAGTATTATATTTTTACTTATATCTAATGTCAATTATATATGGTTTATTTTGTCTATTTTATTATATTAAAACCAATAAAAGTTTGCAAAAATAATATTTTTCAAAAAAAAACCTTTACTTTGATAATAAAAAACAAAGGTAATTATATCAAACAAATTCTAAATTCATTTACTAAAATAAAATATATGAATTTAGTAAGCATCTTTTCCTTTTAATACAACCAATATAGTTTTCAAAATTATTTTAATATCCAGCCATAATGACCATTCATCTATGTATTGAGTATCTAAACTTACAACTTCTTCAAAGTCCGTTATATTGCTTCTTCCATTTACCTGCCACATCCCAGTAAGACCAGGCTTGAAACTTATTCTCCTTCTATGATAATTTTCATATTTACTTACTTCATCAATTGTAGGTGGTCGTGTTCCTACAAGACTCATATCTCCTTTTAATACATTAAAAAATTGCGGTAGCTCGTCAAGGCTTGTCTTTCTCAAAAACTTACCAACTTTCGTAACTCTAGGATCGGACTTTATTTTAAACATTAATCCACCGCATACCTCATTTTGTTTCATAAGTTCTTTCTTTCTCTCTTCAGCATCCACATACATTGTCCTGAACTTATATATCTTAAAAATTCTACCGTTTAGCCCAACTCTTTCCTGCGTGAAAATAGCCGGTCCAGGAGAAGTTAGCTTAATTGCAGGAACTATAAATATTGATGCAATTCCTGTAATAATAAGACCAACAATTGCACCTATAATGTCTACTAGTCGCTTCATTGCAAGTTCAAAAGTATTTACACTTACAGAATGGAAAGTTATTACCGGTAAAGTGCCTATGTATTCCATATAAGTCTTTGCTATTTTTAAATCATACAAGTCAACAACCATCTTTACTGTAATACCCATCTCTTCGCACAGATGAACATATTTTCCGAACTCACCTGCATAACCGGTAGGCAATGTAAATATGACCTGATCCACAGGATTACTTTTCAATATATTTTCTAAATCATCTATGTATCCCAAAGTTTTTTTACTTTTAAAAGGTTTGTTGTTGTAAATGCTAACGTAACCTATTACGTTAATTTTTACATTCGTTTTTCTAATATAATAAGCATATTCCAAAGCTTTTTCAGGTACTCCCACGAAAATTACGTTTGCAGCATTAATGCTGCGGAATTTATTGATGAAATAGATATATATCATTCTCTCAATAACTGTAATAAAAACAGTGGTTATTATAAAGTTTACAAATAAAGTTTTGCTGCACATGGTTTCTTTTACGAAAAACATTACAAAGGTAAGAAACATTCCGGAAACAAATGAAGAGAATAAAATATTTCTGATAATCCTGTCATTATAATTAAAAGTAGTCTTATTGTACATATCAAGGCTCATCATAATCAATATCCATATAGGTATAAAAACAATAGGAACCCATATAAATTCCGAAATTCTATTTAATTTATCTAAATTTGAAGAAATATGATATGCTACAATATATGACAGAATCAAAAAAATTACATCAAGAAAGAATTGACCTAAATTAGCATAAGCTAGTTTGTTAGACTTGTACATATTTTTCCCCCTTGATAGTACAGAAATTATAAATAAATAATTGACTAGAAATACGCAAATATCCCTAAATCTTTAGCAAAAATAAAAGCTATATAAATTATTGATCTGAATTATAAAATCTTAGTATATGATTTGAATAACTCTATACTTTCCTTTTCCATAAAATAAAAAAACAAATAAAATAATCTATATAATTTCTCTTTCTTTTATAGCTAAAAGTATTATATCATACTTTTCACAACAATCCACTATTTTTACTAAAAAATTATTACAACTCTTAAAAAATACAAGATAAATAATATTATCTTTAATTTTAGTTAATTACTAGAAACTAAAATTTGGTGTCGTAGATAGACTATTCAAAAAATTTTTAGATTTATATATTATTTATGAAGGACAAAATGGGAATGTAAGTAATTTTGTGTATCATAATTTATGTAATCCTTCTTTAGCAAGTAAATTTTAGTTGACAAGGTTTACAGAATATTGTTTTTTATTGCCTTTTCATTATATATTATTGCCGGATTTGTTAAGTTTTATACATAAACTTGATTAAATCTGGCAATAATCATTTATAATGGTCAGTATTAGCCTTTTAAACCTATATTTTTAATTTTGTGAGGTCTAGCCCATCCGGCGATGAGGATGAGCCCTTGAGGGCGGTGGGGGTGAATGCTCTTAAATATACTCTTCCAGCCTACCTGGATATTGGATTACCAATTGGCTAAGTACTCTATCCCAGTTTTTGTAACGTTGTGTCCATTTTTTTACTACATTCATTGATGCTAAATATAAAATCTTTTCTAGTGAACTGTCTGTTGGAAATATTGTTTTTGTTTTTGTGACCTTACAAAACTGACGATGTAGTCCTTCAATTATATTTGTAGTATAAATTATTTTTCGTATTTCTTCTGGAAATTTGAAAAATGGACTTATAACATCCCAGTTATTTTCCCAACTACGTATTACAAAAGGATATTCCTTTCCCCACTTTTCTTTAAGTTCATAAAGTTTTTCTAATGCTATTTCTTCATTAATAGCATGATATACTTCTTTGAAATCATTACTAAATGCTTTTAGGTCTTTGTATGGCACATACTTAAAAGAATTTCTCAGCTGATGTATTATGCAACGCTGCACTTCAGATTTTGGATATGCAGCATTTATGGCTTCCTTAAGTCCGGTAAGTCCATCAACACAAAAAATTAAAACATCCTGTACTCCTCTATTTTTAAGGTCATTCAGTACACCAAGCCAAAACTTTGAGGATTCATTGTCACCAATCCAGATCCCTAAAATATCCTTATATCCATCAATAGTAACACCTAGAACAACATAAGCTGCCCTGTTTATTATTCTTCCGTCGTCCTTAACTTTATAGTGTATTGCATCCATAAAAACAAAAGAGTATATAGGTTCAAGAGGTCTTTGTTGCCATTCCTTAATCTCTGGAGCAATTCTATCAGTAATCTTACTAACCATCTCTGCTGATAGGCTAAAACCATAAAGTTCTTCAATTTGTTGACTGATATCCCTTGTAGACATTCCTCTTGCATATAAAGCTATAACTTTTTCTTCAATTCCAGAAACATTACGTTGATATTTAGGAATAATTTTAGGTTGAAATTCGCCTTTACGATCTCTTGGTACTTGTATATCAATTTCTCCAAACTCACTTTTTATTTTTTTAGGCGTATAACCGTTACGACTATTATCAGTTTTTTTATTTTCTACATCATCTTTAGCATATCCTAATTTTGCTTCAAGTTCTGCTTCTAAAAGTTCTTGTATTATATCTTTAAAAATGTCTTTAAGATATTCATTAATATCAGATACACTTTGGAAATTATTTTCCCGAACTAATTGTTTGATTTGTTCTTTTGTTAACGTTGACATAAAGTTCTCCTCCTTAGCTTTTATTATTATTAATCCTTGCCAAGAAGGAGAACATTCAATCATCTATACACAAATTTTTTTACATCCTCGACAAAATAAAAATCTAAACAAATATAATCTTATATTTATTCAGCAAAACTTACCTTTTAATAAACTTTTTTATTATTTTCTTAATTTTCGCCTTATATATATGTATACCTGCTTCCTTATAAAACAACTTGTCTACAGCAAAATAACCTTTATCTTTAAATAAATTTAAAATTAAATTTCTCTTTTTTTCGTCCAAATTACTTGGGTAATTTAGCTGCTTATTCTTTTTTGCAACCTTTTCAAAGCTTGATTCC
Source organism: Acetivibrio clariflavus DSM 19732 (assembly GCF_000237085.1). GTDB lineage: Bacteria > Bacillota > Clostridia > Acetivibrionales > Acetivibrionaceae > Acetivibrio > Acetivibrio clariflavus. Next base: position 3,289,862 of record NC_016627.1, read on the forward strand.
CAAAGCTGAAGACCAGAACCATATTTTTTTAAACCTTTTTTTCCTTTTAATGTATTTACTATCAAACACGATACTCCTTTAGATTTATCTATCACTCTAGGATTTAAATGTAATAAATCCGGATGTTCTTTTTCTATCCCCCAATAATCCCCAATAGTAATATCACCTGTTCTATTCGGACTTGCATACTTACAGTAATAACAACATTCACGATAAGTATAGCTTTTTAAAAAAAATGTATAGTAAGATGATTCTTGACAATGAAATATTTTGTGTTTTATTTTTCCATCTTTGTTTTCTAGCGTTATTTTTCCCGTGAGTCCCCACCCAATTGTTTTATCTCTAAATTTATAATCAATAACTTTACATTTTTTCTTTTCTTCAATATATTCTATATATGCTTGAAAAAATTTTGAACTTGGAACGCCATGACAAATTATATCTACTAATAATAAGTTCTCGTATGGTTCTTTTAAAAAAAATTTCAATCCATCTACTTGGCATGGTGTACCAGAAAATAAAACCTGCCGACCGCTCTTCAAATGTTTCTTTATTTCTGAATAAATCATGCCTATACTACTCTGAACATACTTAGATCCCTGTAACTTTAGCAACTCATCTTTCTTCTCTACAGATATATGCATAGGCACCAACTTTGAATCTATATATTCCATAGAAGCACCATATACAATTCCACCATCTCGTAAAACAGCATCTGCTAAACTTGCAAATACTCCTCCAGACGCTGACTTTAAAATATCAGTATTTTTACTTACCGCTACATAAGTATTCATTGGTACACTATTTAGTTCACTATTCTGAAATCCACACACTTTTAAACATGCACCGCATCTAACACAAAGCCCTTCATTTATCTCTGGATATAAAAAACCATATTCATCTTCTACCATATTAATTGCGCTTTTTGGACATATGTTCATACATGCACTACAAGCGCAACAGTCTTTCTTATCTTCATAAAGAACTATTTTATGCACATTATCACACCTCTTTATTTTATGCCTAAAACTCGAATTAATCTTAATATTGATATATTAGAATATATCAATATATCTGTTAACAAGATATTATGTAGTTCTATATTTATTAAAATAAATATAGAACTACATCAAATATAAGCACTTCTATTCTCTTTTAAACTCATTAAAGCTTCTTTCAAATAATTGTCAACTTTTTCTCGTTCTCTCTCTAATATCTTATTTACTTCAGAAAAATCAATTTTTTTATCTGCAATATCAAAATCTTCAAATGATTCTAACTTTCTAGACTCAAGCTTCACTAAAGATAAAAAACTTGATAATCGTCCACTGAATTCCGGTGGATATATAGCAATGAAATTTGTATTTAGATTTGCTGAAAAAGCTGTTGCATGGAAAGAATCAGTTACAACTAGCTCAGCATTTGCTATATATGAAATAAAGTCTGTAACTTCTGGTATTAACAGCGATTTTCCGCTTTGAAACACTTGGTCATACCTTCTACAAAATCTCACTAATTTGAGACCTTTTCTTTTTGATAATTTCTTCACATAATTATCAAACTGTTTATTAGTATTCAATTGATAGACAAGCAAATAAGGTTCCTTAATTTTAACAGGCTTTATGTATTGTTTCCAAAACTCATATGGCATAGCTAGAGTAGGATCTATTATAAATTTTCCAAATGAAATACCTAAATCTGATAATATATCTAATCCACTTATTTCTCTAACTGAAATTGCAGAATATCTCTCCAATAATTTTTTAGTCATATCTTTTTCCCAATCATCCAGCTTATCCTTCCCAAAACTCGATGCATATGATATTTTCAACGAGTTTTCTGGGGCAAAATCCAAAAAATATTGAGGAATAAATCCCTTATTCCATTTACTATTCCATACTTGATCGCTACCAGTACAAAATACATCAGCTTTAATCGGATATTTTTCAAAATCCTCGCTAGTGTAATATGTGTGTTCAGATAAATTAATGTTTTCTTTTAAAAATGAGTTAAAAACTTTATTCCATCTCTTCATTGTAGGTATATAAATTAATTGCTTTATTTTCTTTTTTATTCCGGAATCTTTCATTGTATATGTATTCAGTATATTTTTTTCTGATAAATCTGGTCGTACAAAATCAATAATTTCCACAATATAACCTAATGATTCAAACTTTTTTTGAGTTGCTAAAGTTTGTAATGCAGAACCATAGTTTTTAACATTATGCATTGTTATAATTGCAATTTTTTTATTAGCCATCTTAAATCAACGCCCTCCACCGTCTTCATTACTATTCTATTTATTAAGAAATATATTTGATCTCTATGAAACTCTTTGTTTTAAAAATGCGCATTTAAGCATTTTAATATTTTCTCCACTTATAAACAGATGCAAAATATTGCAAAAAAAAGAAAAACAAATGAAAATGAAATTTTCTAAACCATGTAACCATGACAAATATTATTGCTAATAAACTTTCCTTAATTAAATTTATACAAACACATAAATTCAACATTTTTGCCAAATCAATTTCTGCAGCAATTCTTTTCTAATTGCGATCGCAATAGCTAGCCAAATAATTGTAAAATAAATACTTTTTAGAATATATACTTGAAACTAGTATTAAAATTAAGCTTATAAACAATGCAAAAATATTCACTCCAAGTAATCTTTTCTATACACCTTTAAATAAGTATTGCAGTGTAATTACATTTTGCAATTATATGTACATAGCGGTAGTAACAATGCCATATAACTTAAACTGACTTCATATTTTTGTAACTATATAGCCAAAATTAGCATTGTAGGTATATAGAATAGTAATATCGTTGAGAGTAACATTGCCAAGCATAATTTTATTACATTATATACCTTTACTAATTGTTCTGATGTCGACCTTCGAAAAACAAGAAATAATACCTTACTTACTTGTCTTATATATAAATAATAAAAAATTAATTTGTAAGTGAAAAGGCAAGCAAAAATTTTCCCTAAAATCCTTTATTTTTAACGCCATATCATCAAACATACGGCTAATGCCTAGAACCAAGGCACTTACTATACTAGCAAGCATAAGTTTGATTCTTACAATTATATCATATTCAATTGTTACAAATACTCTAGACAGTTTGCATAATTTGCAACAACTAATTCTCTACCTTTATAGCTTATATAGAATAAAGCTAACATCTATCCTAATAAATAAAAAACAACAATTATTTTAAAGGATTTTGCTTTAGTAAAAAGTAGTATATCTGTTATAAGTATAAATGATACCCTCTCAATTAAAACTGACATTGATTATATTTTGCTTCATTTATGCTTGAAATATAAAACCAAACAAACAGGTAAAGTCGTATATATCAACATACATAGCGCTCACAATAATTGAAAATTTCTACTCAAATCATCTATGAATATTTACGAAATAAGTAATATTCATAGCATTAAAATAGTTTGTAGAAAAGCAACAACTTTTATTTTAGTTCTAACTTCTGAATAGCTTAAGTCTTTATATTCTTTTCATATAATCTCAAACATGCCCCATCATTAATTCCTAAATGTAAAAAAGTTTGCACACCTAATATAAAATAAAAAAGTTGCTAATAGGCAAATTCTTATACTCCACTATCTTAGAAACAACTAATGACATCAAAGTACTTAATATAAGTGATATATCTTGTGTGCCAAAGGCATATATCAAATTTATAAAAAATGTTTCTTTTCATTCACAATATTTCAACTTCTCTTACCAGATAAAACTATAATGCTCCCAAAAATTTCTTTTACTTCTACATAATAAATCTAAAAATTTACTATATCCTTTTTTCAATATATTTTATTTATGTTCCTTTTGCCACTTTCTAACAATCCCCATTAGATTCAACATCCAAAACATACGATATTTTATCATCCACAATACTATTTTTCTCTGCATTGAAAGACCAGCTAAATTTTTTGTTTTTAATGCTTCTTTAATAATTGGCTTTTCCAAATAAGCTGCATATTTACGTTTTTTATCCGCATAAGACTCCGTATTTGTCGGATTAAAATAACCGCTAATTGCTGTAGTAATAATCACATATAGAAGTCTATTATTAAACCATGAAAGTAGCATTTTTTTATTTTTACTATTCTCAATAAAATACTTAATTTTCTCAAAACACTTAACAACATATTCATGATTTTCTTCATTATGAGATGCAGATATTGATTTATCATTATATATATAATGATAAAATGGCTTATCGATAAACACTGCACTCTCAAGTTTATCAAATAGTCGAAGATTAAATTCTAATCCTTCTGCCCCCTGTCTCAGATTTTCATCATGTAAAATGTTATTGTCTACAAGCAATTTCCTGGAAATCAACTTACTATAAGCCGTTGCTATATTACCATTATAATTTAATAGTTGTGCTTGCAGCCATTTACACTCATCACCGGAATATATTTTGTTTTCTTGCAAATAAAACTTATATTTATAGGTCGAGTGGCTATACTCCTTCACTATACCACACATAACAAGCTGGACTTTTTTTTCTTCTCCCAGCTTATACATTGTTTCACACATATCTGGCTCAATCCAGTCATCTCCGTCCACAAACATTATCCATTTGCCTGTAGCTTCTAAAAAACCTGCATTACGTGCAGATGAAAGTCCACCATTTTTTTTATGTATAACTTTTATTCTTGAGTCTTTTTTCGCATATTCATCACATATATTTCCACATTTATCAGGTGAACCATCATCCACTAATAAAATTTCAATATCTGTCAATGTTTGAGACATAACACTTTCTATACATTTTCTTAAATACTGCTCTGGAACTTTATATATCGGAACTATTATACTAATTTTAGCATTATTCATATTATTTATCTCCTATCCTTTTCCCAGAATGTACTTAATACTTTCTCATATTATTTAGATAAAATGTTTAAAAATTAAGTCTTAAATGTTTTTTGATAAAACCATGATTCTTTAATGTAGTACATCTGTTTTATTAATTAAAACAGATTCTGTTTGCATTATTATATTTGTTACATATCTATTTTAAATAAAATAGGCATAAGAAAAGCATTATTCAAAATAAATCTTTCACATTCAATCATATAATAATGTTTTAAACTTTGCTTATAAAACTACTTTCCATTAAGTGACTTAACAAGGAAAGCATAAGAATCTTCTCTCAATTTATCTAATCTTTTATAAGCTTCTTCATAATCAATCTCCATATTAAAGCAGTCTCTGACATTTTCATCGCCCTTCATAATACGTCCACTTATTCCTGTTAAGTTGAACAATGTATCCAGACGACTGTTAGTTGACTGCTTTGTATTCCGTGTATATCTACGGAAAGCAAAAAACTTACGTTTGTACAAAATAGAAAATGCCGAACAATGAAAGGAGTCAGTACAAACATAAGAAGCATTTCGGATTAAATTCAAAAAATCTGAAGGATCAATGTCATATGGTGTTTCATCAGCATAGTTCATATCACATTTCACATATTCATCCAAATGCGTCAAAGCTACAATTTTGAATCCAGTAACTTCTCGAAGACGTTTTGCAAATTCTCGATGCGGAGGATTGTTACCCAAAAAGTAGCAGAATATATATGGTGTTTTTATGATCGGTTCCTCCTGCTGTATGCTCATCCAATCTTCACCTGTAAAAAGCAGAGTAGGATCACATACAATTGGCACATCCCTACCAGTCAATTCTTTGATAAGTTTTTGTCCTGATTCCTCACGTATACTAATATGTTTGATTCGATTTAAAAATATCTTTGCTTTTTTAGCCGAATCCTTTGGTAAAGTGGATTGTCCAAAGCTAGTGGCATAGGCAATTGTATTTACACTTTCCGGTACAAAGTTTAATGTATAATAATCAGCGGCAATATTGGCAGGTAACCAAAGCTGGTCACTTCCAACTATCACAGCTGAGTATTTTTCTGCACATTTATCAGCCAATTCAGCTTTAGATTCATATTTCTCAGAAAGCCTAAAATACTTTTTATAAAAATCGTCAAACTTCCGGTCTCTAATTTTAGCCAATGAAACATACTCGTTTTTCAAGAACTTTTTTATTGCTACATTTTTTGCCATACCAATTTTATTGAGTAAGATATCAGAAGTAAGAGAAGCTTTTATAAAATATTTGATTTTTGCCTTTTTTATTTCTCCTCGAAAACCGGAAATATCGATTGTTTCATTTTCATATCCCAATTTATCGAGTGCCATCTGCGTCGCATAGGCTTGTAACATACTTCCATAGTTATGTTGAAAATAACAAGAAACAATTGCAACTTTTTTCATTTTACCAGCTGGCCTCCCCTATATAGCTTCGTCAACATCAGGTATACCTTTTTGATAAATACTGCTATATTTTTTTGCCATTACTGCTGTATTATATTTATTTTGTACATCAAAATAAGCTTTTTCAATTAACTGATCTACCTGACCGGCTTGTGCAGCCCTGATTGCTGAAACATATTCATCCACAGAATTGCAAATATAGCCGTTTTGACCATTTTGAATAACATCACGATTTCCAATAATATTACTTACAATACATAACTTTTTCATATACATTGCTTCAAGTAAAGACATCGGCAAACCTTCCCATAAAGAAGTTAAAATAAAAACATCTGCCATAAGCGCATATTTGAGAGCTTCTTTTCTATCAACCCAACCTGTAATCTCAATATTTTTAGAATTAAGAAAACTACGCAATTCTCCGTCGCCAATCCACACAAATTTTACATCAGACATTAATTCTGCAACCTTATTAAATAATTGTGGATTTTTTTGATGACAAATACGTCCTAAAGTAAACACTGTAAAAGGATGCTGGTCATTCTTCTTATCAACCGAATCAATTAAATCCTGTAATACCTTAATATTAATCCCATTGTTTACATAAACAGCATTCTTTGTAAGTTTCAAACTTTCTTGATGTTCACCCTCGCTACAGCTAATGGTTGTACAGCGACGTTTTGCTGAAATGCTCTCAACCATTTTATATAGTGCCCTTTTAATTGAACTATGATTTTGCATCAAAAAACTATAACCATGAGGAGTATAAAAAAGTCGAACTTTACGACCATTAAAAGCCCAGCGTCCTAAAGCACCAGCTTTTGATGAATGCATATGTATAATATCAGGCTTAATTTTATCAGCAATTTTCCTAATCTCAAAAAACGCTTTTACATCTTTAATTGGATTAATTGAACGCCCAAAATTTCTTACTTCAATTAAATGTATACGTTTATCAAAATATGTTTTATAATCATGAGGTGTTTGTTGTCTGATAGCATAAGCAATATATATATCGTATGAATCTGCAAGCTCATTTGCCAAATCAACAATATATGTGAAAACACCGCCACCCATAGCTTCAACTACATACAACAATTTTTGCCTTTTTTCCATTAAAATTTCCCCCGTTGATATCCAATAAAATAGCTCAAAATTATAATTAATCTTTTAATCATCTGCGAGTATTACATTGATTGAAATAAAAATACCATCTTAGTTTATTAACTGAGTTACAATATAATCTATAAACTTTTATAATTATAATTGCAGAAATATATATAGAACTTTACTAATTAAATCTAAATTGATTTATATAAAAATACCATAATAAAATACCTCAACAGTAACTGTATGCTACTTTTTCCACAATTTCCAATGCCACTGTAACCAATCTGACTTCTCCCATAATCTCCATCTCAATCAAAGCTTCCCGCTTGTGTCTGTTTACCTTTTTCACAATACTCTCCAGACCTTTTAGTGGTCCATCAATTATATGTATTTTATCACCTTCAATAATCCCATAAGAAGCCCCAATACAATATTCGCTATCACACAAATTTATCAGCATATTTTTTTCAGATTCTTTCATTGAAATTTCTGTATTTGAATATTTGAGAAGACTAATTATATCACTGCACCTGTTAATGACAGGATTTATCTTTTGTATAAATTGTAGGTCGGATAAAACGGATTCGATAAATACATATCCGGGAAATAAAAATTTTATCTCTCTTTTTACAATTCCCGATCTGCGAAAGAGTATTTCCTGCAGAGGAATAAAGGGTACACTTATATCCGGATTCAACTGTTTTCTCAAGTACTGTTCAACCTTTCTTTCCCTGCCTGCTTTTACAAAAAGCACATACCAGTACATCATACCCAACCTCACAATAATTATATAAAAATAGACATAGATTCACCACTTCACTTGTCAAAATTGACAAGCTACATAAACTCCCCTGTATATTCCCTATTGACAGATAACGTGACCCCCCAACGATTATCCGTCAATAAGTGCCTCTCTAATTCTCTCTTACCTCAAAATCATATATCTATACTATCCAGTAAATTGGCTACATACTTAATATATTCATTATTTAAATTACTACTTTCAATATGAATTTTCAACTCTTCTTTCGTAATAAAATTATTTCTTAATGCAATTTCTTCGAGGCATGCTATATATAGTCCTTGTCTTTCCTGAATGGTCTGAACGAAATTGGATGCCTTAAGCAAATCATTGTAAGTACCTGTGTCCAGCCATGCCATGCCTCTTCCGAACAATTCTACCTTTAATTTTCCCATCTTTAAGTATTCCATATTTAAATCGGTTATTTCCAGTTCTCCTCTTTGGGAAGGTTTTAATGCCTTTGCAATTTCAACCACGGCATTGTCATAAAAATATAGACCGGGTACTGCATAGTTGGATTTTGGATTTTTCGGTTTTTCTTCTATGGATATAACATTATTATCTTTATCAAACTCAACAACGCCATATGCTGAAGGATTTTTCACGTAATATCCGAAAATTGTCGCGCCCTCTTTTCTTTCCACTGCTTTTTTCAACATCCGGTCAAAGGATTGTCCGTAAAATATGTTATCACCCAAAATCAGTGCTACATTGTCACCGTCAATAAATCTTTCACCTATTATAAAAGCTTCAGCCAAACCTTTCGGTTCAGGCTGCACTGCATACGAGAAATTCACTCCCAGATAACTTCCATCCCCGAGAAGGCCTTCAAACAAAGGCAAATCCCTGGGAGTGGAAATAATAAGTATTTCCCTTATTCCTGCCAACATTAACACCGATAAAGGATAATAAATCATCGGTTTATCATATATAGGAAGCAGTTGTTTTGAAATCCCTTTAGTTATAGGATGCAGACGAGTTCCAGCTCCCCCTGCCAGTACTATACCTTTCATATATCCAAACTCCTTGTGCGTTATTTCGATATTTCATCAGCTAAGCTTTCTTAAATAAATTTCCAAAGCTTCTCTCCAATCTCTAAACATATAATTTGAGGTTAATTTTAGCATATAGTTTTCCAAAACAGAATAAGCAGGCCTCGGCGCCGGTCTGGGATACTCCTGCGTAGTACATGGGATTACCTCTGTAGTTATTCCCTTTATTCGAAAAATCTCCCTGGTAAATTCATACCATGTGCACTGACCTTCACAGGTTCCATGGAAGAGTCCATAGTTGTCGGTATCAATAAGGTACCTTATCATTCCTGCCAACTCTTCTGTGCTTGTGGGGGTCCCCCTCTGGTCATTCACAACCTTTAAATAAACACCATTTTTCTGCGACAGTTCCAGCATTGTCCTTACAAAGTTTTTCCCTTCGCCATATAACCACGCAGTTCTTATTATAAAATGTCTATTATTGAAAAGCTTGACGAAATTCTCGCCTTCAAGTTTGGTCTTACCGTAAGCAGTTTCAGGATGGGCAATGTCATATTCCACATAGGGCCTTATGCTGCCATCCTTTAAAACACCTTTTCCGTCAAATACATAATCGGTTGAAATATGCACTATTTTTGCATTGACTTCCCCAGATGCAATTGCTAAGTTCCTGGGGCCTATGGCATTAACTTTAAAAGCAGTGTCAAAATCAGTCTCACAAGCATCAACATTGGTATAAGCCGCACAATTTATAACAACATCAGGTTTAATTGCCCTAAACATTGAAACAACATCGTCAAGAACAGCAATATTCAACTCACTCTTACCAACAGCAGTAATGTCATAGCGGCTAATATCCAGCTGTTTTAAAATTTCCTTCCCCAGTTGGCCTTGGGAACCAGTTACAATAATTTTCATGGCTCACTCCTAAGACTTTTGAATAATACTGCATCCTTTAAACGCGGAAGCTTTTTATCTTTCTCCGACAGAATAAAATCGGAACCGATATCCGGCCATTCAATTCCAATATCCTCATCGTTATAAATTATGCCTGCGTCATATTCCGGATGATACACGTTGGTCGTCTTATACATAAACTCTGTATCGTCTTCCAAAGTTAAGAATGCATGTCCAAAACCTTCCGGGATATATAGCATCAATTTATTTTCTTCCGACAATTCTATACCGAACCATTTACCGAAAGTGCTGCTTTCTTTTCTAAGATCTACAGCAACATCATAGACCCTTCCCTTTATCACTCTTACCAATTTCCCCTGGGGATATTCAGTCTGAAAATGTATCCCCCTCAATACGCCTTTTTTGGATTTTGAATGATTGTCCTGAACAAATTCCATATTCAGTCCAAGTTCCGCAAAAGACTCTTTATTATAAAATTCCATGAAAAATCCCCGGTGATCGCCAAAAACTTTCGGCTTAATAATAATCAAATCTTTTATGTATGTATGCTCTATCGTAAAATTATTCATAGCATTTCCATACCTTTCTAAATTGCAATCCATGCCAAAATGAGCTTTATTAATAGTATTTGAACTAAAAGAAATTTTTATAACTTACAATCACAAGCACAAATCTTACTATTTATATTCATAATTATAACTATAGTACCTTGCTCTTCCAATATCCAATTTGGTCAAAACAGTACCTAAAATATTGGAACCGACACTTTCCAAAGCTTTCTTTGCCCTCTTAGCCATATCTATTCTGGTTTGGCTGCAAGCAAATACCATAATAGTGCCGTCAGCGATACCTGCGAGAATAGCTGCGTCAGTTACTTGTCCTACCGGTGGAGTATCCAGCAGTATAAAATCATAATTTCCCCTTAAGTCTTCCAGTAAATTCTGCATTTTATTGGAGCTGAGAATTTCAGCAGGATTAGGCGGAATGGGGCCGCTGGTTATAACACTAAGGTTTGGTATATCCTTAAGTTCCAATACATTTATATCCTTATCCTCAATATCCCCTTTAATGATATTGGTAAGACCCTTTTCGTTCGGTATGCCGAAATAGAGATGAACCTTGGGCTTTCTTAAATCCGAATCGATCAATAATACCTTCTTGCCTGATTTAGCAAGAGTCACTGCCATATTAACCGATGTCACTGTTTTACCGTCTCCCAATGCCGGACTGGTGATTACTATGGTTTTCAATTCTTTATCTACACTCTTATAGTGCAGGTTTGTACGAATCTCTCTAAAGGCTTCTGAAGCCGGTGCTTTTGGATCATTTTTGGTAATGAGGTTTTTAAGATAATCCCGTTCATTCTCTTTGGAATCCTTTTTCTCGTTTTTACCTCTTTTGCCGCCCTCAAATTTCGGAACGGCACCAATTACAGTTAATTCCATCTGTCTTTCAACATCTTCAGGTTTCTTGAAGGTATAATCCATTATTTCCAGTAAATATATCAAACCGGCAGCCAAAGCCAAACCTAAAATACCTGCAATTCCCACATTTTTCTTTGCACTTGGTCCCACAGGACGTTCCGGAACTTTTGCTACGTCTATTATAGATACATTCTTTACTTGAATTACATCGGAAGCCAATTGTTTAATTACAAGGGCAAGTTCGTTTACAACATCAGCTGCCAGTTTAGGGTCCGTATCTTCATAGCTTATACTGAATATTCTTGAATCTTTAACCGTCTGAACATTTACACTTCTTTTAAACTTTGCTGCACTTACCCCCAGCTTCTTCTCTATGCTTTCTGCAACAAGGTTCGATTTGAGTAATTCTCTGTAGTCAGACACAAGCTGGTTGTTCACCTGTATATCTGCAATACTCAGACTTGCCACTTTATCCGATTCCTTACCGAGGAAAAGTGTGGTTTGTGCCCTGTATACAGGTTTCAGATAGAATTTGGTTATTGCAAAAGATGAACCTGTGGCTAAAATGAAACAAATCGCAATAAGATACCATCTCTTTAGGAGTACAATCAAAATCTCCCTGATATCAATCTCAATGTAGTCATTTTTCCCCATTATTCCAATTCCCCTTTTTAAAATTTATTAAATTTCAGATAATAAATAAGAATATTTATAGAAAAGCTCTTTTGCACGCTCATAATCTGCTGTCCCAAGAGTATTCCTTAAATAAGATTTCAGCTTTGTCATTCCTTCATCATCAAGACCTTCATTCATAATGCTTTGTATGTACGCAATATTAAGCCTGGAATAAATTCTTCTAAAATCCCCCAAATCTTCGTCGTCAATTTCGTTTCTATGTTCGCGGATTTTTCTCTCTATCCAGTCCTCCGATTCTTTATTGGCTGTTGGCTCAGCATCTGGCTTCTTGTTATCTGGATTTGAAACCACCGGATTCGGTGATGATATTTTATAGTCATCCTTTGTATTTTTATCTTCATTTTTCTGTATTATATCCGGACTCGGAGTCCCAAGTACAATATCGGATTTATATCTTGGAGTTGTCGAAACTAAAGGTACAACATCATCCGGACTGACAGTCTTAATACCGCCAGCCGCTGTAGTCTGCGTTTTAATGTCGGGTGTTGTACTTCTCGCTGTATTCCTTGTAGAACTATTTTTATCTGCATTCATAAGAATGGGTGTCATAACACCTGCACCCATGGTTAACAATAAAGCAAGAATAACAACAATCCCTTTCTTCATAATTTACTCCTTTTTACATACAAGACAATATTAATATATTTACATTTTCTTGTCAATTCTTCCGATTCACTTTTACTTACATTTTTAGACTAAATCTTCTAAATATGTTTATTATAGCCAACCGTTTTCTTACTTCACTCATAGCCAGAACATCTTCATTTTCAAGCACTCTCTGCGGATTTGCGTACATAATTCTTTCGGCATTTTCAATTCCACAGATATCGGAAATTTTTTTCTCAATCGATTTCTTATCGGATAAAATTTTATTTAAATTGTGGGAATCGGTAGCCACCAAATGTACCATTCCTTCTTTCAACAAACGGTATGCTGCCTTTTTCGCCCTTTTGCCGTAAAAACCCAGAATACTTTCCGAGTTAATTTGCAACAAAACACCCTTATCCACCAGTTCATCAAGCAGTTTACTTTCTCTGTAATCCGGACAGTAACGCTCAGGGTGGGCAATAATGGGCGTATAACCTTCCAGCTGCATAGCAAATAAAAGGTCTGTCATATACTTCGGTATTATTTCAAAGGGAAACTCAATAAGTATGTACCGGGAATCATTTAAAGGAAGAATCTCTTTGTTTTTTATCTTTTCGACAGTATCATGGGAAGCGTAAACTTCCATACCTGCATACAACTTAATCTTTAAATTCTCTTTTTCTATCTCTTTCCGGAGAATTTCCACCTTTTCTCTTATTTCTTCACAGGTTGGAACATAATCTTCTCCACTGATATAATGGGGAGTGGCTATAATCTTTTCAACACCTTTTTTCTCAAGTTCCCTTATCAATTCCATGGACTGTTCCAAATTCTCCGGTCCGTCATCTAGCCCATAAAGTACATGACAATGAATATCAATCATCAAAAAAACCCCTATTAAGCCTCAATCTAGTATTTGGTTATATTATAATTATACTGTTTGTACAAAAAAATTGCAAAGAATAAATGCTATAAAAAGTATATTTATTTGAATGGAGAAAACAATAAAAAGGTAGTAATTTAGTCTTAAAAAAGCATTTTAATAAACATTAGGCAACCGGCTTTACCGCCAGCTGCCTAATTTATATTGGCATTTTCAGCTTTATATCGCTATATTCCTATTGACTGCTTGACTGTACAGCTTATTCAGCTGCCTTTTCTTCCAATGCTTTTATGCAATTTACTATAACTGTGGCAACTTCCGCTCTTGTCACATTCTTCTTAGGTCTGAAGGTGTTGTCGGGATAACCTGCAACAATTTTCGTTTCCACAGCTTTAGCCACATATCCTATGGACCAGTTTCCTATATCTGCCTTGTCTGTAAAGGCAACTTCAGGATTTTGTACAGGTTCATACTTGTATGCCTTCATTACCATTACAACCATTTCTTCTCTTGTCAATTTGTTGGATGGTCTGAAGGTATTGTCCTCATAACCGACAATTATGTTATTATCCACTGCAGCCTGGATATATCCTGCAGCCCATTCACCAATTTCATCTTTGTCCTTAAATTTAAGTTCAGGATTTTCAACCGGAACAAGTCCTATAGCCCTTACTATTATTACAGCCATTTCAGCTCTTGTAATTTCAAGATCAGGTTTTATTGTGCCATCAGGATATCCGGTCAACACTTTCTTATCGGCAAGTTCAAGTATGTTCTCCTTAGCCCAATGGTTATCGGTTAAATCCTTGAACGGATTGGCTGCCGGCACACTGGTTGGAACAGGCTCAGTTGCAACCGGTGTACTGGTTGGCAACGGTGTATTGGTTGGAGTAACAACAGGTGTATCACTGCTGCCGCTGCCTCCACCGGAACCACCTGAACCGCCGCTACCGCCGCTGCCGCCTGGTGTACCACTTGTCGGTGTCGGTGTCGGTTTTACATCGTTCGGATTCATCAATTTTCCGCTATATCCCAAACGTTCCTCATACAAGAATTTCTTAAAGTAATAAATCTCTTCATTGCTATGAGCATTTACCATAGCTTCAAATTCAGCTATATAATCATCAAAGGAGTTAATACCTCTAGCATTTAATGAACTCATTGACTTAATCAATGTATCAAGCATTGGCTTGAATGTACTGTAAACTTTTAATTTTGATACATCTATATCAATTTTATAGGGGTCATCTTTATCGTCAAAGATAAAATTACTTGTTGAGAGTCCTCTTAAAGTACCCATCATTTTAACAAACACAATAAATCCTTTTTCGTCATCATAGTCACCGGTCAGCAAGAAGTTGATTCTTTCGGTAATATTACTGAATTTGGATGTATCAAAGTTCTCACTTTCAATGTCCATTCCAATAAATTTTATTGCCAGCTTAATTGCAACTTTATTGTCGTCAGCATAGGAAGCAAAAGCTTTCAACGCTGCCTCAATATCTTCTTTTGGCATTGAACCCAATATCTTCTGAGCCTTTTCAATAGCTCCGTACAAGTCACCGGCAATCAATCTGTCCAAAACTTCTATCACGAACAGTTCTCTTTCAGCCTTGCTGAGAGATATCAGTTCAAGATAAAGTCTTTCGATAGGACTAATGCCCTGGTCGGTAGAAGGTTTTTTAAGGGTTCCGCTGTATCCTAAGCCTTCACTCTTTAAAAAGCGTTTGAAATTATAAATCTCTATATTTTCATAGGAATTTATTTCTTTTTCAACATAGTCAATAAAGTCATCAAAGGTATAAATTTTTCTGTTTTTAAGTGTCTGTATATGGCCTATAAGGCTGTCAAGCTGTTCTTTGAGCAAATTGCCTCCAACTTTTATCTGTAATTTATATTGGTCTGAAGGATCATCAAAGAAAGCATCTCTTCCTGTAAGCGCTTTAAGTCTTGTAAAGACGCTGACAAACAATCTTATACCTCTGTCATCATAGTAATCTCCTGTTACTTCATAGTTTATCATCTTCTGTATACGCCTGAAGCCGAAAACAGTATAGTCCTTTGCTTCAATTTTGTTCAATGAAAAAGTTTCAATCATCAGCAAAAACAGACTTTTGTATGTACCGGACTTACTGAAATAGCTGGCAAATGACTTGAGCGCTGCGGTAATATCATCATCGTTGAGTGATACTATCTTTTTTACCTTACCCACATATTCCTGATAATTGTCGGGTGTGACATCTTCAAGTATATCTACGAATTCGGATCTTGCATCATCGTCAAGTTCAATTACCTCAAGAATAAATTTCTGTACCGGGTCAAGGTTTGTACCAGCAGCATAGGATGTAGTAAACATCATTCCAAAAACCATTAACATAGTCAGCAGCAAACATATTAGCTTTCGTGAGAGTTTAGTCAGACTTCTGTTCACACATATTCCCCCTTAAACATCTTCAGAATATAAATAATACACTGATTTATTCAGTTAAAATAACAGCGCATTACATACAAAACAAATAAAACCTATAAAAAAACTGTAAGCCAACCAAAAGAAGCGGATTAGAAATGCCAAATCATATATGAAGCCATTTTAAAAAACAATCGGTTACTTAATAAGAATTCTGACTTCATGGGCTTAAAACCGAAAATCATACAATTTCTATCTCTAAAACAGCTAAAGCCCTAAAATTAGCAAATTTATATACAAATTAATATGCAAAATTTTCTATCAACCGTCAATATAATATTAGCATAGTTCAATAAGTATTTCAATAACGATTTGACATATATTTGCATTATATTTTTCGCATTTGTTTATACTATATTAAGCCCTGTCCAAGTTTTTTCCCTCCAATTAAATGATAGTGGAGGTGGAATACTGTCTGCCCTGCTTCCTCACCGCAATTGTTTATCAATCTGAATCCTTTTTCGTCTATTCCCAGCTTAACTGCAATGTTCTTTGCAGCCAAATGTATATCTTTCATGATATCAGCATTCTGCTCATCCAGTTCCATTACATTTTTTATATGAATTTTCGGAATAATCAGCACATGTACCGGCGCAACAGGATTTATATCGTTAAAAGCTATTACTTTGTCATCCTCATATACAATTGTAGAAGGCAATTCCTTTCTTGCAATTTTACAGAAAATGCAATTTTCCATATTAATCATCCTTTCCTATAATGTATTTTATACTTATGCTTTTGTTATTGCTTCTATAAATTGCAAGCCTCAGTATAGGAATTTACAAAAATACTTTTATAAATTCCTATACTTTTAAATTCTCATAAAGAGGCTTAATCTTCTTTTAATTAAGAACCAATTCTATTTCAATTGTGCTTCAACAACTTTGACCGAGTAATCCAGTGCCTCATCCAGTTTTGAAATATCCTTTCCTCCGGCCTGGGCCATATCCGGTCTTCCGCCACCGCCACCGCCGGCAATTTTTGCTACTTCTCTTATGATATTTCCCGAATGTATTCCCTTTGAAACAACATCTTTTGTGGCCATAACCACAAAGCTTACTTTTCCTTCATAACCGCTTCCTAACACTACCAATCCCGAACCCAGTTTATTTCGGATTGTGTCACCGGTATTTCTCAGTGCTTCCATGTCAAGCTGATCAAACCTTGCTTTAACCACCTTGACACCGTTTACATCTATTGCCTTTGAAAGAACTTCATCCAAAGAACTACTTACCAGTTTGCTGCGAAGCTGCTCTATTTCCTTTTGGGCGTTTTTCAACTCTGTCATAATGCTTTCTATTCTCTTTACACTATCCTGGGGTGATGTTTTCAAAGCTGTCGATATATCCGATATAAGTTTTTCCCTGTCATGCAAATAAGCCAATGCCGCTTCACCTGTCAGAGCTTCGATTCTTCTTACCCCTGCAGCAACTCCGCTTTCACTTACTATTTTAATAAATCCTGCCTGTGAAGTAGCCTTCAGGTGAGTACCGCCGCAAAACTCCATGCTGTAGTCCCCTATTTTTACAACTCTTACTATGCTTCCGTACTTCTCACCGAAAAGTGCGGTTGCACCAAGTCTCTTTGCCTCATCAATGGGAAGTTCCATAGTTTCAACCATAATGCTCTCTAAAATCTTGTCATTTACCTCTTTTTCAACCTTTGCAATTTCCTCCGGTGTCATGGCAGTAAAATGGGCAAAGTCAAATCTCAGGCGGTCGGGTTCTACCAATGAACCGGCCTGATGCACATGGTCACCCAATACATTTTTCAACGCTTTCTGTAAAAGATGGGTTGTGGTATGATTTCTTGCAATGGCCATCCTTCTCTTAGCGTCAATAGCTGCTTTGACAGAAGCACCAACTTTAACATTTCCTTTTTCCACCACACCATAGTGGAGATATTTTCCGTCTTCGGTTTTTTTACAGTCCTCAACTTTAATCTTTACTTCTTCGGACTCGATTACGCCTTTGTCACCGACCTGTCCACCGCTTTCGGCATAGAAAGGTGTCCTGTCAAGTATTAGTATTACTTCATCGCCCTCTGTTGCTGACTCTGTAACCTGGTCATTTTTTATGATATACATTACCTTAGCTTCTGCAGCATTTTCCGAATATCCCAAAAACTCTGTCTTTATATTTTTGTCCAAAGTGGAATAAATATCATCAGACCATGCAGATCCTTGTTTTTTGAGATAATCCTCCTTTGCTATCTTTCTGTGTTTTTCCATCTCTTCCCTAAAGCCTTCTTCATCGACAGAAAGACCACTTTCTTCGGCTATTTCCCGGGTAAGATCTATGGGGAATCCATAGGTTCCATGCAGTTCAAAGGCCATTTCACCGGTTATTGTTTTGCTGTTCTTGGCCTTAGTCTCTTCAATATATTTACTTAATATGATAAGTCCCTGGTCAATGGTTAACTCAAACTTTTCTTCTTCATTTTTTATTACATCCTGTATATATTTTCTTTTCTCTTCAAGTTCAGGATATGCTTCTTTCGATTCATTTATTACGACCATGGCAATATCGTAAAGGAAAGGTTTGTTGATTCCCAATAATTTTCCGTGCCTTGCAGCTCTTCTAAGAAGCCTTCTCAATACATATCCTCTTCCCTCATTGGAAGGTATTACACCATCGGAAACCATCATGGTGGTACTTCTGATATGGTCTGTTATTACCCTTATGGAAATATCTTTTTTCTCCGACTCATGATATTTTACGCCGGCTGTCTTGCACACATAGTCCAGTACATTTCTTACGGTATCAACCTCAAAGAGGTTGTCCACATCCTGCATAATACAAGCTAATCTTTCCAGACCCATTCCGGTATCTATGTTGGGGTTGGGAAGCCTTGTGTAATTTCCGTCTTCATCTTTGTTAAACTGGGTGAAAACAAGGTTCCAGAATTCTATAAAGCGGTCGCAGTCACAGCCCACTTTACAGTCAGGCTTTCCGCAGCCTTTTTCCACTCCACGGTCAAAATAGATTTCGGAACATGGTCCGCAAGGCCCTGTACCGTGTTCCCAGAAATTATCCTTCTTGCCCATCCTTACTATTCTTTCGGCCGGAACACCCACATCCTTGTTCCATATTTCAAAGGCTTCGTCGTCTTCCTCGTAAATGCTGACCCAAAGCCTGTCCACAGGCATTTTCAGTTCCTGGGTTACAAATTCCCAAGCCCATGGAATAGCCTCTTTTTTGAAATAATCCCCAAAGGAGAAGTTACCCAGCATTTCAAAAAATGTGCCATGTCTTGCAGTCTTACCCACGTTTTCAATGTCGGGTGTCCTTATACATTTCTGGCATGTGGTCACCCTTCTTCTGGGCGGTTCTTCCTTGCCGGTAAAGTACGGTTTCAAAGGTGCCATTCCTGAATTTATCAACAGAAGGCTCGGGTCATTTTGCGGAATAAGCGAAAAGCTTGGAAGTCTCAAGTGCCCTTTGCCTTCAAAGAATTTAAGATATCTCTCTCTTAATTCATTTAACCCCAATTTCTGCATCTTCCTCTTCCTCTCCTATAACTATATAAAATAAAAGCTCTCTCCCAGATTTAAAAAAGACGGGCGAGAGTTCCCTTTCAAGTTCTTTCACTTATTAGTAAAATTATATAAAAGTATTTTTTCAGTGTCAAGGATTTTGAGGTTATACTATGGCTTCAATGGTACGTTTGCCTATGATCTTTATAATTGCGGCTATGGGCACTGAAATGAGCATTCCTATTATTCCAAAAAATTCACCGCCGATAAGAACTGCCAGTATTGTAGTAACAGGATGAAGGCCAAGTCTTCCCTCTATAATCTTTGGTGAAATAAAACCGTTGTCCAGCTGCTGTACAATGATAAAGGCAACCACAGTCCATAAAGCTTTTGCCGGCGATTCAATCAGTGCAATGGCAACCGCCGGAATGGCACCTATAAAAGGCCCGAAATAAGGAATTATATTGGCAATTCCTCCTATCATTCCTAAAATTAAAGGATATTTCACTCCCACCAAAATCAGGGCTATGGTTTCCAAAATACCGATAATCAGGGCTGTCAGCAACTGTCCCTGAATAAATCTCGACAAAACACCGTTAATCTCCCGGAAGGTAACGATTACCCAGCTTCTCCAGCTTCTTGGAACCAGAGATAAGGAAACGTTCTTGAAATATTCTGCATCCTTTAAAATATAATAGGCGATAACCATTGCAAGTATCAGGTCAAAAAATGTACTCACTGTCTTTGCAAGGCCGGCAAGGGTATTCCTCAGAGCATCCTTAACCATATTTTCAACTATTGCAACCCCATTGTTCAGTTCCCGGAAAATAGCACTTTTAATGTCATCCGGCCATTTACTTGAAGATATTACTCTTACCACTCCGTTAAAATTATCGCTGAATTCCAAAGTAATGCCGGGCAGAATATTAATAAGTTCCCGGGTATTATTTATCATCTGGGGCACTATAAATATCATAAGCAACGTCAGCATAATCCCGAAAACCAAATATATCAGCATAATTGCCGTGGACCTTTTGATATTTTTTTCTTCCAGCTTTATTACCAACGGGTGCAGCATATATGAAATGATAATAGCCATTATAAAAGGCAGGAATATTTTTCCTATTTTCCCCCGGTATATGTAGAAAAATATAATAATACCTGTCAATAGCATTAACATTATCAAATAAAATATTGTTTTTCTTTTTCCAGGCATACTTATTATCCCTTCCCGGTTATATGTATGACAGTTTATTATCGGTATGTATTAAAGACTGGATTTCTCCAGTCTTTAAGAGGATTTGAAAGTATGTGCCTTTTCCCTTCGCGAATCGAAGAAAGAAAAGAATAGGGATATTCTAAAAAGAGTATTATCTAAGCCAATCCATAACATCTCCAATGATGGTTCCGGATTTCCTCATAAATTCCATACCTTTTCTTCTCATTCTTTTCCTTGTTCTATTGCTCATAATATCAGAGTTTATCGCCATTCCAACCGAAGCACCTATCATGCTCCCAATCAATATTCCTTTTGCAAAACCACTTCTTCTCATATTTTCACCTCTCTTTTGTTTATTGTGCTCATTTATACAATAAATATGTTATCTTTTTTTGTCTTTGATAATATTACTTATTCCACCACCTGTTTCCATTATTTCCTCTACGGCATCATTGCCCACCAATATAATCTCTTCTCCGAATTCAACCTTTCCGATTAAGGGAAGTACACTTCTTCCCTTTACAAGGTCGTGAATCAGTCCGTCAGAGATCTCAACCCCTTCAATACAGTTGTTTTTATAGTCGAATATCACGTCTTTGACTATTCCCACATCTTCACCTTTTTTTGAGATAACCCTTAATCCGATTACTTCTCCTTTTTCAGTAAATTCATGGCTGTTTTTGGTCTTTTTTAAATCTTTCAGACTGTCTTCATCTTTTATAATAACTGCATCTTTTCCTATATTAATTATGTCTTCGGTGTAAATAATTTTTTTATTGAATTCAAAGCTTTTGCACTCCAGCAAAAAAGCCAGAATTTTTTTCTTTTTAGGACAAAAAAATATATTTTTCACGTTTCCCACTTTTTTGCCGTTATTAAGACTGATTACCGGCAATCCCAGTACCTCACTATACTTTTGCACCGAACATCTCTCCGTTCGTATAAGCCCTTGTCCCTTCTTCTGCCCATTTTTTTAAAAAAGCAATTCGATTGCTATTAATTTATGTTTACAAGTATTATTTCTCGTATAATGTAAAAAAATACACAACTTTCGGTTTGACTAAAATTTCAAATTCAGATAAAATAAAAAAGTTGTCGTTTACTAAATTTAATACATATTGGCAATATGAAAAAGTTTATAATCGGCATTTTTAACTCATTCATTATTTGAATGCATAGTAATTATTAAATATGAAGTATTCGACAGTTTAAAGAATCAAATCAGTAAAAAATATTAATTTTTATATTTTATGTATTATGTGAGGCTGGTGTTATAATGGATAGTTTGAGTTATTTTGAAAAGATTGGCGTGAAAATACCTACTGTTTTGCTTCCCAAAAAGGACATTGACATGACCAAATGGTCGGTTATTGCATGTGACCAGTATACCTCTGAGCCGGAATACTGGGCCAAAGTGGAAAGTATAGTTGGAGACAGCCCTTCCGCACTTAAACTGACTTTTCCTGAAGTATATCTTGAAAGCGGAAACAGCGAAGAGAGAATTACCAAAATTAACAGCACCATGGAAAAATACATCAAAGAAAATATTCTCGAAGCCCATGGACCTTGTTTTATCTATGTAGACAGAAAGACTTCCCACACACCTTCAAGAAAAGGGTTAATAATAGCCATAGACCTGGAAAAATACGATTACTCGCCGGGATCTCAATCTTTGATACGGGCAACGGAAGGAACAGTAATTGAAAGACTTCCTCCCAGAATCAAAATTAGGGAAAAAGCTTCTTTAGAGCTTCCCCATGTCATGCTTCTGATTGATGACCCCGAAAAGACAGTTATTGAGCCGCTGGCTGAAAAAGCAGACTCCTTTGAAAAGGTGTATGATTTTGATTTGATGATGAATAGCGGCCACATTAAGGGCTACAAAATCGACGATGAAGAAACCATAGGCAGTATTCTCTCAGCCCTTGAAAAGCTAGCTGATCCCGATACCTTCCGCAAAAAGTATTCGGTCGGAACGGACAAGGACGTGCTGTTGTTCGCCGTGGGAGACGGCAATCATTCTCTTGCAACGGCTAAAGCCCATTGGGAACTCATAAAAAACAGCTGCCTGCCCCGGGAACTTGAGAGCCACCCTGCAAGGTATGCTCTGGTTGAAGTAGTTAATGTGCACGATTCCGGTCTTACTTTCGAGCCTATTCACAGGGTTGTATTCAATATAAATCCCGATGAGCTGTTAGACAGTATGGTAAGCTTTTATAAAGACGAAAATTGTTCCTATAGAAAGTTAAGCTCCATGGAGTCAATACTTAACGAGCTTCAGGCTTTAAATTCAAACAAGCACTCCCATGCAATAGGTTTTTGCACCAATGAAGGTTTTGGGATAATAGAAGTTGCCAATCCGTCCCGCAATCTTGAAGTTGGCACTCTTCAAGCATTCCTTGATGTATATATAAAGCATAACAATGATATTAAAGTCGACTATATACATGGTGAAGATGCAGTACTGAAGCTGGGTACCCAGAAGCAAAACATCGGTTTCTTCCTTCCGAAAATGAGTAAGCACGACCTGTTTAAAACGGTAATTCTTGACGGTGTGCTGCCGCGTAAGACCTTCTCTATGGGTGAAGCCGATGAAAAGAGATTTTATCTCGAGTGCAGGAAAATAACGAGATAACGAGATAATAAAAAAACGCCTATGTAAATTCTCTTGGGAGAGAAATTACATAGGCGTTAAAATTCTCCATCCATATTGTATTAATAGGGTTCCTTGCCCCAGACCAATTTATCCGATATATATCCTGTCACTTTTTGAGTCACTTTAAAATCATAAGCGTCTGGAATAAAGGAATAGTCATCGCTTTGGTCCATCCTATCCCATTTGGCATTGTTAAAAGCAGTCATAACATATGCATATTCGTCTTTCTTCAATACACCTCTGGTAAACGTTATTTCCATATACATATCCGAACCCGATACTTTATGGAAACTAATCTTCACCTCACTGTTGCTAAACTGTGTGCATCTGCTTTCATCTCTGGTACTCCGTATGCTGTAATGGTAAACTGCAGGTTCTAAATCCGCCCTTCCTTCTCTGGTGAAATAATATCTCACCTTTACATTTCTAAGGTCAATATCTTTTCCCGAAGTATTTATAATCTGAAAATCAGTGCTTATTATCTCAACCTTTGTATTCTTATGCTTGCTCAGCATTTTTATCTTCAGACTTCCTTCATCAACCGCCTCAACGCTTTTCGATTTTTCAGTCGGTTTAACCGTATTGTCCGGTTTAACTTTAGGTGTCGCAACAACCTTTTGGTCATTTGCGGGCAACTCATCCGGTTTTTCTACCGGATTTTGCGTCGGTTCGGTCTTTGGTTCCGTTGCTGGATTTATCGCCGGTATGATGTCGGGTTCCCGTGTGGGTTCCGGTATAGTCTGGGCTGCAGACGAAGTCACAGGCTTTTTCTGTTCCACGTTTTGATTGCTGTCTTTTCCCTTGTCTTCAGCTTTGCCTTCATTACTATCCACTTTTTTATCTTCAACTTTATCTTCATTTTTTAAATCAGCTGATGCCTCTTTGGCCATTACATCCTCTTTGTCATCTTTAGCATCTAATGCAGCCAACAGCTCAGATACCTTCTCTTCGTTCAAGTCTCCGGCAGATAAATTCATGCCCTTTTCCTTTGCTTTTTCCATAAGATAGTACTTACCCATGGAAATGTTATACTTCAATGCTTCTTTTCTGTCTTCAGGCGAAACTTTTATTACCATGCTTGTTATATTTTCTTTATTTTCAATGCTTAATTTTTTGTCAATGTTAAGGAGAAATTTATCCAGCTCCTCATTCTCTTCAGAATCTTTAGTAACACTGCCATCTACGGAAGCCGAAACCAGAACCACATTATTTTTCTTTGGAACTATATAACCATACTTTTCGCATTTATCCAGAAAGTCGTTTATAACACTGTAGGCATCCTTTCCTTTCGCATCAAGTTCTTTTGCAATTTTCTTTGCATCGTTGTTCAGTGCTTTAGCCTTTAACACTTCAAAATCCCTGTCAACTACAAATTCGATACTTGGATTTATATCAACATCAATGTATCCGTATATTTCACCATAAAACAAAACTTTAAAATGTAAAAAAGTCAGAAGAAATACCGCTGCAATACTTGCTGCAATTGAAGCATATCTATTCATCGGTCTTACGTTTTTTCTGACATCCTTAATATTAAATTTAACCTGCTGACCTAAGTACATATCTCTTCTTCTCTTTATTACCAAAAACTCACAATCCGGTGTCAGCACAACCGCCTTGTTTTTGTGAATTTCATAGACTATCCCCAATTTCATCATGCCGTCTACCCCCTTCTTCGGTATACTGCAAGTATTTCTGCGAGATTTGCAGCCCTCCCCTTATTATCAAACACATTGCAATAATATATTTTCTATTGTTTCCTATTGTCTTATTATGTACTTTAATCTGTTTCTTAAGCTCATTTCTGGGAATGTTTTTGTTTCTCTCTAGTTTTTCATATAATTCATCATTTTCTGCCAGAACTCTCGCTATCTTTATACACATCCTTCTGGAATCTTTATGCTTAGGAATACTCCTTGTAAGATCCATCAGGCTGATATTAAACTCTTTAAGCTTATTGCTAAAATCAATAATTGCCTCCCTGGATTCAATATCCTCTATGTTAAAATATGATGAGTTCACATAGGGCTCTTCATTAAAATCGTATTCTTCCTCAAAATATGAAAAAGGATATTCCTTTTGTCTGCTGCTTTTTCTTGAATAGTCAATGAGTCTCCGCTTTATAACCTGTTCGGAAAACAAAAAGAAGTTATAGTTTTTGCAAAAATCATAGCTGTCAATGGACTCATTGAAAGCAGACAAAGCAATGCTATATTCATCACTATTTTTTACGTCAATAAACTTCCCCACTGTTTTGGAAGTTACTTTCAATATAAACGGTATATAGCTTGAAATAAATTCGTTTCTTAAGACCTCGTCCCCACATTTTATTTTTTTCAAGGTGTTATAAAATGTATCATCAGTCCGATCGTTACTGTTTTTCCCCTCAGGTCTAAAGATATTCCGGACATTCAACCAAATCAAGCTCCCTTCATGGATACTAATTCGACAACAAATCACATTTTAGTGCACATCTTTTTATATTATAAACTTATATAATAATTTATGGAATAAATAAAAAAGACCCTAAACAAGCAGAGTCTATTTAATTTAGTTGTTCAAAAGTTGTCCATTTTTATCGACCCACTGTAAAATATATAAAATTATCTTTAATTTTTATTTTTTACACCGAACTGTCCCGGCGGAACACCTTCATATTTCTTAAATATACGTATAAAAGTATTGATACTGTTACATCCCACCAGCTTTGCAACAGTTCCCATTTTCATTTTGCCTTTTAGCAAATACTCTTTTGCTTTTTTAACTCTGTAAAAATTCAAATAGTCTTTAAAATTTTCCCCGGTGTAATGCTTAAACATTGTGCTCAAATAGCAGGGAGACATATTGAAATAATCGGCCATATCGGTAAGGGATATATCCTTGCTGTAATTTTCCTTTATATAGTTTATCATTTTTTCTGCCATTTCATTATCTATCTCGTCATTGCTTTCTCCTATTGCAAAATTAATTGCCTCATCAAAATTCATTAAATTTCCTTCAACCCACGCAGATTCAAAAGTTTCCCTGTTCATCTTTTCCTGAATTCTTTTGTGCCGTATGTAAATTTGCGAGAAGTCATTCTTAGCTGTAAATTTCCCCGAAAGCTCGGACAGCTTGTCGGCAGCACCCATTAGCTTGGCTGCTCTTGCCATTTCCTCTTCATAATATGAAATTTCCGCAAGGGCTTCAAAAACAGTCATGGCATATAGCCAGTTGGTTTGAGAATTGTCCCTGAATATTTTCAAACCTTTTATATACATCTCCTTTGCAGTATCATAATTGCTTCTCTCAAGTTCCATCTCAGCAATACTAAGATACAGCCACATGATCTCCGTTTTGTCGCCGCATTTCTCAAACACATTAAGACTCTCATTAAACAGCTTGTTTGCTCTTTCATAATCCCTTTCATACCGGAAAAGCTGTGCAAGGTCTTTCAGTACCCGTGCAAGCAACGGTTTACAGTTCAACTCATGAAGCAGCTTCAAATTTCTTTCATAAAGATTTCTTGCATAAGAATAATCTTTTTGCCGGATGGATATCTCGGCTATATTTATCAAGGCAATGGAGAGGTTGTCTTCATCTTCTGTATAATTGGATTTTTTGAGGTAATCGTAAAACAATTTCAGAGCCTGTGCCAACTCGCCTTTGCCTTTCGCTATCATTCCCAATCTTATAAGGGATCCGGAAATACCGGACTCGTCCTTTAACTTTCTGCATATCTCAAGACTCTCCACCAAAAGCATTTCTGCTTTGTCGTATTCTCCCTGGTAGTAATATACCATCCCCAAATACTGGAGTATACGGGTTAAACCGGCTTTATCATTCAAAAGCCTGTAAATGTCGAGACTCTCCTGAAGCAGTACCGATACTTTCCTCAAGTCCCCCTGAGTACTGATAGCCAAAGCTTTCAGGTAGAATACCTCAGCTTCCCCTTCCTTGTCTATAGTTTTTCTAAAGAGTTCCAAGCCTTCATCCAATACAGCAATAACCTTCTCATAATCACCCTCAATATCTGTCAGTCTTCCAAACCATATATGCAATTTTACATTTTCCAATTTCGGGACCGCTTCCTGTCTCTTAATTATCTCCTTCAATCTCGTCAGACTTTCATTCCAGGATTTCCATGTATTCCAAATTTGCCCCATGCCGCACGCCATTTTCAATTCACTTTCAAAACTTCCCGTCATGGAAACATCGGTCTTATCTTTTAACAGCTCATAATGCTCTTCTTTAACATCACTTGAAAACAAGTCATCAAAATTTCCCGCAACTGTCCAATTATTGTCGGGGCCATATATCAAAAAGCCGTTTTTTATAAGGCAGCTTACATTTTCCTGCAAAAGCTTGGGCAAACCCTTTGTCTCTTTATATAGCCATTTTAAAAATGCTGCCGGTGCCTCATCCCAGTTTAATACATTTTTAATCCACATCTGGATGCCTTTAGGTGACAATGGATTAATACATACCGTTTCACACAGCTCAATATCAAGATAGTCCAGACTGAACACTTTCTCAGGCTCAATTGAATAAACCAGACCTAAATTAACAGGAACATTGCATTTTAAAAAATTGCGCACAAAATTTAACTCTTCCTCACTCAAGCAAAGGACATTATCTATAATCAAAATAATCCCACTGTTATTGAAATTGTCATTTTGGGCAATATTCTTTTCAAAATCCCATATATCCACTTTTTCAGATGTAGCTGCTATTTGAAACTTTGATTCTTCCTCAGCATTGAGAAATCCCACTTCAAAACCGCATTCACCGGCTTTTTTGGCTATCTCGCTTAAAAAATGTGTCCTGCCGGCACCACAAATTCCGGACACCCTAAGTATTCCGCGTCCTTTTTTCAAAAGCTTTTCAAAAAAGCTTTGAACTTTCAAAAAAGCTTCATCTCTTTCAATTAAACAGGAAATATCAAGTTCCACAGGTTTGCTCCCAATTAACTTCATACAGGATTTATTCATTAGTGGACTACTCCTTTTGATTTACACAAATTATCCTCTGTTCTCTTATTGTACCATAGTTTTTACTAAATTTCCACCTTCAATTGGCAAAATTCGACATTTTCCTCCTCGCAGATCAATAGCAAAAATCAAATAAAGTGTCCAGCCTGGTAAGTCCCAAACCGGACACTTTGAAAACTGATGTACATTCTGTATGTTCTAATAGGCTCCAAAATTCTCAATTTAAATAATACTTAGCAGCCTATATTGCAAACTATATTTTAGTAGCCGTAGAAACCGCCATAGCCGGGAAAACCGTATCCCGGATATCCGTAAAATTGCCTTCTTCTGAGCAATTCCCTAATCAAAAGTATTCCTGCAAGATCTCTGAGAATTATTCTTCCTCCAAATCCCAACTGTCTTTTATCATCCTTATTTTCCTCTGCAATTACCTTTTCAACTTTCCCTTCAACATCCTTGCATATTTTTTCACAGATCTCAGCCAGCTGTTCCTTGGTAGGATTGCTCATAACATCTATCTTGTCACAATAGCTTTGAACTACAGGATTAACAATCTTATAAGTTTTAGGATACATATTCTCAAGTTGTTCATCAGGCATTGTAACCATCGGATAATACTGAGGCTGTATCGGCATGGGGAAGCCCATATTTAACATCGGACAGTTGACTTGAGGAGCTGCTGCCATGGGATTATATTGCTGCGGCATGTTATACTGAGGTATGTTATACTGGGGCATGGTTGCCATGTTTTCATATGGCATATATTGCTGCGGCATAACCATTGGATTTTCGTAGGGCATCGCCATGGGATTTTCGTAAGGCATGGCCATTGGATTTTCATAGGGCATTGCCACGGGGTTTTCATAAGGCATTGCCATATTGTTTTCAAAGGGCATCATGTTGTTGTTCTTTTTATTTGGATTATTGCTGTTCATTTCTCCGTCTCCTTTTTAATTTTCTTATTCACTCTTTTTCATAATATGAGCTTTATGTAAATATTGCTACTGTAACAAAAATATATTTTTTTAATATTTTGAAAATATTAAATATGCAAAAAAAACGATACAAACTTATAAATTTTTCACTTTCCTATATAAATTTAACTCTAATAAAATGAGTCTTATTGAGAAGAATAAAGTTGGAGGTGGTTCTTGATGAATAAAAAATTTTTACAAACTGCTGCTATTACTTTGGGTTTGTCAGCTATAAGTCTGCCTCTGACTGCCTGTAATATGAACCCAAACAATACCACTCCTCAAAGAACAGGAATTATTGACAGACAAAACAATAATAACATGCCCTATTCAAACACAGGCTATCAAAGAATAAACAACACTGGTCTGAACAGCAGAATAAACAGAATTGCTTCTCCTATACCGGATAGCCGTTTTGGCAATATGAACGGAAATATAGCAAGAACTACTCCACTACCCGGTACTAACATTAGTACCACACCTGCTGCCAATGCAAACAATTTGACTGATTTGCGCAACAGAGCCGAAAAAATCGAACAACAACTGGAAAGTTTGGCCAATGTCAATGACGCAAGCGTTATGGTAGTCGGTGATACCGCTTTGGTTGCCTACGACCCGAAATCAACCGGTGTAGATATCACTAATTTGAGAAATACTATAACGCAAAGGGTAAAAAGTATTGATCCCTCCATCACCAATGTTGTCATAACAGAATCTGCCAATGTTAAACAAAGTATACAGCAGATGTTCGGAAATATGAACAACAAGTCAATGGATCAAATAACGCAGGAATTTAATAAGATGGTCAGAGAACTTACACCTACAATGTACTAACAGATTAAAGTAAGAATTTAAATTGGGGACGGCATTGGCCGTCTCCTTGTTTATCTTCCCACCGTTGTTTATGTTCCAAAAGGATTTCTGGAAACATCTTTATAAAACATCAGCAAGCAACCGGCTGTTGTTTTCTGGGCAAGGGGCAAAGTAAACTTGCTTATTGTATAATATCTCTTCTCCATATCTTTAATATCCCTCAGCCGTTTGTATATTTTTACGGCAGTCCTGGCATTGCACCGAATATACTCCTCAATTCCCTCATTGAGATAATATCCACCTCTGTCTGCCACAAATTTCGGTGTATTCATATAAGTACGCTTTATATAGTTTTCGAACTGTCTGTGTCTGTCCAAAAGTCTTATATTGGCATGATGAGGTACTGTCATATCCTGAACAAGGTGAAGCGCAGCACCTAAATAGAACATTGACAGATTTATATCATAAAGATACCAGTATCCCTTGGATTTTTCATAGTATTCCACAGCTAATTTCAAAGCATTGTTATTTCCAAACAGACCCTTGTTTCTGACAGGACTGTAGAAATGATTTACGCTTTTGAAATCCTGATCTGCCCATACAACTCCCTCATTCAGATCGGCAATATAATCACTGAAAAAATAATAGGCATCCAAATACTTGTCATTTTTCAGTATTTCCAATGCCTGTTCATTAATGTGTTTGTGTATTTGGCATTCAGTCTTTATTATTTTCCTTTTAAAAGGATTTATTACGAATAATGTATATTTAAAAGCCTTGCCATAGGTTTTTTCAAATATTCCTTCCATATTTCATGCTCCCGGGTTGAATATCTTATATATTTGCATAACTTCAAGCAATAGCTCGGACAAACATTTATTATATTTCTTGCTTAAATTAGCTTTATCAATTTTATGATTTTTATTATTTATATTTAAATCCAATAACCGGAATTAAAGCAAATATTGGCTTTTATCACAAAAAAAGCAGTCCACATGTAGTGTAACTGCTTTTTTCAGTATCAATCACCAAATAAAACAGATACCGAATTATCTTCCCATTCCGTCAGCTATTATTATGGAGTTGGCGATACCTGGTCGTATGGGTCCTTACCTGCCTTCTCTTTATTAAATACAATTCCAAGCAAATATTGAACAAAATCTGTTATATAGTTTTTAAACAAAATTGCCAAACCTACCAGCACGGCAATAATCAGAACCACTTCAACCGTACTCATGCCGTCTTCCTCCATTATAAAATTCTTTATCAAGCCAAACATAAAATTCACCTCCCTTGTACAATTAATATTGTATTAAATCAGTGACCGAAGCCACTGTTCGACCCATTAAAATTCATTGTTAACATAACACTTCAAACTTCATTCTTTTCTAAACATCAAGCACATCATCCGGCTTCACATCTTAGCCATTTTGCCAGCAACTGTTGGCCTGAACCTTGACAATCATGTATAATATCTTCCGGACTTGGAAGGTGAGTGTTTCACCTCCTGGGACGGACCTTAGCGGGCCGATTACCCGTAAGAAAGAGTATTTATCCATTCCGGTAAGTCTACATGATTTGGCTGGTTGAGGCCAGCTCTTTGGCTGGTTCCTCGTGTCACATGCAAGGTTGTTTGCTTACATGGGAAGGAATGGAGGCTTTTAAGTCCATTAATCTTAAAAAGGAGGCATTTTAATGAATTTCAGACCCATTGCAGGAATTGATGTGGGTAAGTTCTTCAGTGAAATGGCGATTCTTTCTCCTACCAATGAAGTGGTTGCCCGCATGAAGATTCACCATGATTCCAATACCGACGTTGAAAGAGCCGTTGAATTGCTTAATAAAACGGAAAAAGATTTTGCTTCAAGGCCTTTCATAGTCATGGAATCCACCGGGCACTATCACAAAATCCTTTTCCATTCACTTTGTAAAGCTGGATTTGAGGTTTCGGTAACAAACCCCATCCAAACTGATTCTATCAAAAATATTGGAATCAGAAAAGTGAAAAATGATAAAGTGGATGCCCGGAAAATTGCCCTACTCTATAGATTTCAGGAACTTAAGTCAACCAACATCCCCAATGAGGATATTGAGTGCCTAAGGAGCCTATGTCGCCAGTACTACAAACTGAGTGATGAGCTTACCGCCTACAAAAACAGGCTTACCGGTATTGTTGACCAACTCATGCTTAACTTCAAGGATGTCTTCTCCAATATATTTTCAAAGGCTGCTATGGCTGTCCTGGAGGAGTATCCTACTCCTGCCCATATTCTTAAGGCTGACAGGAACAAGCTGATTTCACTGATTCAGAAGAAATCCCGCAAAAGTCTCAAATGGTCAACTGCCAAGTATGAGCTTCTGGTCTCCAAGGCCAGAGATTTTGCACCTCTGAGCATTCATAATGCCTCAAATGTTATTATGCTGGGCGTATATATCTCCATGATCAAAACCTTGGAAGAAAGCCTGGAGAAAGTCCTTAAGTCCATTCGTCTACTGATTGCTGAAGATATGGCGAAGGATATGCCCATGCTGGCATTGACGCTTGAACTTTTGCAGAGCCTGCCAGGTATAGGCCTTCTCTCTGCTGCTACTATTCTTGCGGAGATTGGAGACTTTTCAGTCTTTAAAAAGCCAGGCAAGCTGGTTGCTTATTTCGGCGTTGACCCCTCTGTCATGCAGTCCGGAGAGTTTACCGGCACACGGAACAAGATGTCTAAGAGAGGTTCAAGGCTGCTTCGCAGGGTGCTTTTCACAATTGCTCTTGCTAATATCCGTACCAAGCGGGATAAGACAGCTTGCAACCCTGTGCTGCTGGAGTTCTACCAACAAAAATGCCAGAGTAAGCCTAAGAAAGTAGCTTTGGGAGCTGTTATGCGCAAGCTTGTTTGTATCATCTTTGCTGTCCTAAGGGATAGGAAACCTTACCAGTTACGCAGCCCCCAGGAACACGCTCAAATGCTTGCAGCAAAGCATACAGCAGCTTGATAGTACTGTACTTGATGTTCAGTTTTCAAAGAGCAACTTGCTATTTTAGACCAGCTATTTTATGTCTACCTCACCTAGGTGGTCTTGTTGTCATGCGTTTCATTAACGTCAGGAGCCTAAAAAAATTTCTCAAAATTTTTATTATAAACTCTTGACTTTAATTAGCTGGTCTCCCTTTTTTTATTTATATATATCTATATCAACCCCTAATAAAATCTTTTTTACATCCCCCTCATGGCAAAAATGGCAGGTGCCGCAACAATTATAAGTATAGCCATAAACATTATCATCATCGGGAACAGCAATTTTGTCGACAATTCCTCTCCAAGCCTTTTGGCTGTGCGTTTTCGCATCTCCCAACATTCGGCAGCCTGAAGTCTTAAAATTGACACCATTTCCGAATTACCTTTTTTCATGTTTTGCACTACCACCGATACAAATTTGGTTATTTCGGGAATTTTACACCTTTTTGCAAAATCCTCATAGGCGAGAATCTCCGGTTTTCCACTGCGTATATCGGCTATTGTAAGGCTCAATTCTTCATACAACACACTGTCTTTTTTACTGTCTGTCACAATCTTTTCCCAAGCCCTTGTAACGGTCATTCCTGCATTTATCAAAAGGGTGAGCTTGTTCAAAAAATCCGGAAAATCAAGCTGTATCGATGTTCGTCTTTCTTTTATTTTATTGTCCAGTTCATTGTCAGGAAGAAAGAAAGAAATTACAAGCACAATCAGGGCAAATATCCCGTAATCCCAATCAGGTTCACCGCTAAGTCCAAAAAGGCTTAAGAAGAAGGCAGTCATCAGTACTAAAACTATCTTGTTTGACCAATGAATGCGAAGGTAATACTGAGAATACTTTACACCATAGAGCTCAATTATCTTTGCCATGAGCCTTCTGTCATAGTTGGAACCGTAGTTGTACTTGATTAATTCCGTGACATACAGGCCAATGGGCAAAAAGTTCTTTAGCTTGTATTCATTAGGATCTAACGGTTCAATAAATTCCTTGTATTTTTTTGATGAAAGCAGGAAAAGTACAAGAATTCCGCCTGCCACAATCAGAAATATTACCAGTATTCCAGTATTGATTTGCATGGATTTTCACCTTAAATTTTTATATTCATTATTTTTTTGGATATAAAATATGCCGCTAAAATCAATATAAGAGCTACAGTCATTACAAATCTTCCTGCCAAAGTGTTGAAAATGGGATACATGTAGTCTTTTGAACTTGTGGACAGGAACAGTATAAGGAATACAGGCATGAGGGTCAGCACTTTCTGTTCAAACTTTCTGGCCGACAAAAGTGTGTCTATTTCTTCTTTTACTTCAATCTTGTCAGTAATTATGTTGGATGTGTTTTTTATAATTTCTACAATATTACCGCCTGCCCTTTTGCTTGTTTTAAACACATCCACAAAGTTTTCGATGTCCTCAAGATGGGATCTATTGGCAAAGTCCTCCAATGCAGCTTCAATGGTTTCATTCATTTCAATTTTTCGGACAATATATTCCACTTCTTTAATAATAAAAGCATTGCTGTCAGGATATATAATTGAAAGGTCTTTTAAAACTTCTTTGAAGGATGACTCAACCGATTTTCCCGCAGACAGAGATGAAGACAGAGAATAAAGCATGTCTTTAAACTGCAAATTCAATTCATTTTTCCTTTTTTCAATTATCTCCTTAGTCCTTACTTTAGGGTACAACAGAGCAAGAAAGGATGCCGCCAAAGAAATGAATAAATTCTGATAAAATATAAAGGAAACAATGTATATTACAACCGCTGCCAACAAGATGTACATTATACGTTCTCTAACACTCATGACATACATATTATAGTCGGGCAAGTTGCTGCCGGTTTCCGAAATAACATCCCGAGTTTCCCGATTTTTTATCATGGGCACTCCCTCTTTCACACTTTGCATGATATGCCTGCCATTTTGAACTTCAATGTATTCACCATTTCATTTCCGGTTCTTTTAAGAGAACCGATAACTCTTCCGTCTTTTGTCTCGCCCTCTTCAACAAACTCATACAAAGGATTCAATTGGATATTGCCGTCCTTATAGCCCACAACTTCCGAAATTTCAAGCACCTTTCTCGATTTATCCCTTATTCTTCCCAAATGGATTATTATATCAATGGCCGATGCTATTTGCTGTCTTATTGCCTCTATAGGCATTAATGCACCGCTTAAGACCATGGTTTCAAGCCTTGAAAGCATATCACGGCTGGAGTTGGCATGCCCGGTTGACAGCGAACCGTCATGTCCGGTATTCATAGCCTGGAGCATGTCCAACGCTTCTGCTCCTCTGACTTCTCCGACAATTATCCTCTCGGGACGCATTCTCAAAGAAGTCTTGATCAAATCTCGTATTGTAATCTCTCCCTTGCCTTCGGTATTGGCATTTCTGGTTTCCAACCTTACAATATTTTTAATGCCTGTTATTTGAAGTTCTGCCGAGTCTTCAATTGTAATTATTCTTTCATCTTTGGGAATAAAATTGGAAAGTGCGTTTAAGAATGTGGTTTTTCCCGAGCTGGTGCCGCCGCAAACGAAAATGTTGTATTTTGCTCGCACCATGGCCTCTAAAACTTTTGCCGCTTCTTCAGTAAGAGAGCCATAATTTATGAGCTGCTCCACAGTCATGGGCTTCTCCGGAAACTTCCTTATTGTCATTATCGGTCCGTTAAGGGCAATGGGGTTAAGAACCACATTAACCCTCGAACCGTCACTTAATCTGGCATCAACTATAGGAGAAGCTTCATTAACGCTTCTGTTCACTTTTGAGACAATTGATTGGATAACATCCTCCAGTTTTTGAACACTTTCAAATTTTGCATCAACTTGTTCAATCCTTCCGTTCCTCTCTATGAATATATCATCGGCTCCGTTTATCATAATTTCAGTTATGGAAGGGTCATCAATAAGGGGTTGAAGTATGTCAAGACGTCTCATTGAGTTGAAAACCGCCTCACAGATTTCCCTTTTTTCCGAGACGGTCAAATAGAAATGTTTTGATTTTTCGAAAACAACGCTGGTTATAAGTTCCCGTATTTCTTCATCGGATATGTCTTTGCCGAGGTCAATGCTGTCACTGACGATTTTTTTAACTTCAGCTACAAGGTTTGCTTTGTCGAAAGCACCCATACATACACCTCAGTCTTTAAGTATAATATTTTTCGATAATCTCCTCTATACTCTCAGTGAAATCCCCCTGAAGGTCCATTAGACGATTATTGCCTTTTATTGCTGCCATTCCGGGTACCGCTGGAATATAGTATTCTATAGATTTGCCGCATACTTCAGCAGTATCGACTTCCAGCGCCATATAGGTGTTGTATTTGTTCAGAACCATATTTATTTTATCGATAAAATCTATTCCTCTTCTCTCTTTTAAGATGGACATTTCCTTTGCAAACAAGCTAATCTTTATATCGGATACTGCATCCTGAGGAAGAACCAGGAGTATTTCATCACATGCCTCAAGGATTGCAATATTTTTATCGTCAAAACTGCTTGACATATCCACAAAAACAAGATCATACTGTCCCATGTTTCTGAACTCGTCAAGAAGAGTCCTCAACTCCTCGGGCTTGCACTCCTGCAAGTCCAGAAGGCTCTCCGGAGGACTAAAATAGTACAAATTGTACTCAGCATCATAGAGTTTGGATCCTTCAATTCTGAGCTGCAAGTTGCTGTTCTTGTCCTTCAAATAGTACAATACATCCGAAAAAGTATGTTCTCCTTTGCAATCACAGAACATAGGTGTGGATTGAAAGTCTTCTAAGTTGAGATAAAAAACTTTCATCCTCCTTTGTGCACACTGGATTGCACAACTGGTGGCAACGGTAGTCTTCCCCGATCCCCCTATAGGAGAATAAACGGCAATCAGTTTCGTCTTTTTATCTCCGGCAACACTTACAGCATTTCCATCGCCCTTTTGAGCAAATATATTAAAAATATCGCTTACAATCTTGTCACCTTTCTGGTACTTGCATATTGTATAATAATCGCCGGTATTGCCGTCTGATTTTTCGGCAGTAAGCAAAATGACATTTGAAATATTTTCTTTAGGTATTTCATCGGAATACAAACTTGACTCTATCAATAAAACATCTGCATGATTACCTTCACCGGAAAGATATTCAATCAGACAATGTTTATCTGTAAAGGAGTTAACCTGAAATTCCTGGGAATGATTCAGCATTATGTACTCTGCCATACTTTCCACGTATGTCCCATCGGTGTCAGCAATAATAAGTTTTAACCTCGCCATAACAATATTTCCCCCGTAAAAATAATGCTACTAATATAATTATATACCAATACTAATTCTTTTTGGACACAAAATTTAAAAACAAGACAATAATAAGATTTTGAAAACTAAATGAACCGAAAAGGTAAAAATTGCTTATATTATAATTATACTTTTAATATCAAAATTTGTCAAATTCCATTAATGTATATTAAACAGCTCCGACAAATTCCATATGATTTCAAAACACTCGGCGGTATCACCCACTACGTCGTCTCCCGATTTACGTATGGAATAGTGCTTTCTGGTGTTTCCGAACATAAGATAATTCTTCCCCGATTGTATAGGATCTTTATGTTCAAAATACTTAATCTGGAAATCTTCAAAGTCTTTATAGTCACATTTATATGAATAGGTTCTCACCCACTGCAATTCATCACACTTCTGTCTTTTCATAAATCCAACCACTTTATCAAACAAATAGAAGGGACTGTTTTCTTTTTCTGCCGGTTCCGTTTCCTGTTCCTTTATTTCCTGCTTTTCATCCGCATTATCCGCAGCTTGTTCTGTTGTTAATTCAGGTTCTTCGACTTTCTGAACTTCGATTTCTTCAATTATTTCTTCTATTGCGTCATACTTGCCTAATTCCTCCAGTATTTCCACCTGGGAGCTTATTTCCTTCCACAAAAGGCCGTTACGCTGTGACAGCAAATCGAAAGCCTCCTGTGAAATCAAACTTGCCGCCTTCAAATATTTCCTAAGACATTCCTCCATAACTTTCAGCAATTCCTTGTCACTCTTGCTTATCACATTCCCACACCCTTTTTATTTTCTAAAGTTTATGTATTTTCTTGTTAATATTAAATCTCAAGCATCTCATATTAATAACAGTCAATGAGTCACAAGTCATAATACTTCAAAACATGAAAAAGATATAGAGTTTTTGTAAAACATACAGGATAATAATATCAAATTTTCTCAATGAATACAAATTGAGTATTTGTATCGTACAATATTATTTTACATTATATGTCTTGTAAGCTCAATTCACTTTTTTACAAATTTCGCAAATACTTGACCTTGTAATGCAAATTTTACACAAAAAGCACATATAAAGCAGAATAATAAAATAATCTCATACATACTTTTATTTGTTTATGTTTTTATGATATAATTTTACCGGAGCGGTCATATCATTACAGCAAAAGTGTATTTTAAAAGTTTTACAAATCTTATATTTGTTATGTTAGATAGCACTGGTTTATTATATATTCGGAGGATCAGCTCATGCAAATACTTAATTATAAACTGGATGCGTATGTTCCCTTTGAAAACGAGAGTATTGAAAGCTTTTTGGTTTTATGCGAGAATGCAATAAACAAGATGATTTCCGATGAACATACAATCTTCAAGCTAAAAAGTGCCATCCATGAGCTTCTCATCAATTCCCTCGAACACGGTTATAAAAGAGAAGGAGGAAAAATTCACTTTTACGTTGAAAAAAACGATAAAAACATTACTTTGGAAATAGCCGATGAAGGTTCCGGCTTTGATCCCCAAATGATTGATTTGGAAAACACAGGCACAGATTTGAATTCAATCAATAGGCGGGGATGGGGACTTCTGATAATAAAAAAGTTATCCGACAGTATGGAAATCACCCCAAACACCCCAAAAGGTACTAAAATCAACGTAGTTATATCCCTTTCCGATATGTAGAGCTTATATGTTTGTAAACAGCAATATCCAGTCTTATCGAAATTGTTAACAAACGGGAACTTTCATATATTTGTAC
The DNA here is from genome assembly GCF_000237085.1 of Acetivibrio clariflavus DSM 19732. GTDB lineage: Bacteria > Bacillota > Clostridia > Acetivibrionales > Acetivibrionaceae > Acetivibrio > Acetivibrio clariflavus. The sequence continues at coordinate 3,329,218 of NC_016627.1, forward strand.
CTACTCTTAACACTGTTATAATGGGTATAGTCAAACAATATCACAGTACTTTCTTGTGTAATATTGTCCTTTGTAACATCATACTGAAATCTTTCAAAATGCACTTTGGTATAAATCTGCTTTGCAGGCAATCCTGCAAAATCCGGGATGTATTCAGATATATATTCTTCTCTTTTCAGAAATTCAAAGCACTTTTCCTTAAAGCACGGTTCCATATTCCTTACAAGACCAGCAGGAAGGTTATTGGTGTTGTTTGAAGCTAAGAAATCAAATTTAAGCAGTTCATTGACCATTTTCAAATCCACATTCAATTTTCCGTCCCGGGCAAAATTCAGAATTACAGTATATAAATCACGGCCGGACAGGGAACGTTTGAAATATCCGCACGCCTTAAAATACCCCGACAGTTTTTCGAAAAAATCAAAAGGGGAAGAAAAGGCTTTAATAAGGTATTGCAATGTCTTTTCAAATCTTCCCGAATTAAAGAAGCGTTCCACCATATCCTCCATATCTTTTAGTCTTGTTATTTCACCATAACTTAGACAATCACTGCTTAAAACCTCATAAGGAGGATAATTCCTGAATTTGTAGCCATGCTTGTCCGATTCCCTGCGTATTGAAGATCCCTTAAGAAGTTTCAGAAAGCCCACCTGAAGCTGATGGGGAGATAGTCGGTAGACATCATTAAAGGATTTTTTGAAGGATTCATAATCCTCATAGGGCAGCCCTACAATCAAATCAAGATGCAAGTGGATGTTCCCCATTCTATTCAGCTTTTGTACATTTTCAAATACTTTCTCCAAATTCGTCTTTCTGTTGATAGCTTCAAGGGTTTTGGCATTGGTGGTCTGTACCCCTATCTCAAATTGAATGAGACCCTCCGGAGCTTTAGACAGTATTGACAGCATTTCCTCGTCAAACAAATCGGCTGCAGCTTCAAAGTGAAAACATGTATCCCCTGCGTTTTCTATAATAAACGTAAATATCTGTTTTGCCCTGTCAGGATTGCAATTGAAGGTTCTGTCAACAAATTTGACTATTTTTATCCCCTTTTTAATAAACAGCAAGATATCCGATTTTACCCTCTCAAGATCAAAATACCTGACACCTTTAAAGGTAGAAGACAAACAGTAGGAACAATTAAAGGGACATCCTCTGGAAGACTCGTAATACACTATCTTGTTTCCGACACTATCAAACATTTCTTCACTGTAAGGCGATATTACAGTGTTCAAATCCTCAATCAGGGCATACTCACCGCCGCAGACTATATTTTCACCGTCCCTGTAGGTAAGACTTTTTATGCTGCATAAAGCTATGGATGGATCGGAAAAGGAACGCAGCAGATTCCTGAAGGCCTCTTCCCCTTCCCCGGACAGTATAAAGTCTATACAACTGTTATTCTTCATTATTTCACAGGAAGAAAAGGAAACTTCAGGCCCTCCTAAAACAATCCTGACCTTTGGAAGAACTTTTTTTAAATTGCCGGCTATTTTAAGCACTTCTTCAATATTCCAAATATAACACGAAAAAGCAACTATATCGCAATTTTCTTCATATATTTGCGAAAGTATGGAGTCGGCCATATCATTGATGGAAAACTCCATGACCTTAACCTCACCGCAGTCAGGGGTACAATTGGCTTTAAGATACCATGGAGCCAGGGCCGAGTGGATGTATTTAGAATTTAAAGCAACTATAACCGTCTTCATAGTACTTCTCCCAAAAATGATATCGAGTAATTATACCAAAACTCCATACCCCCTTTCAAGGTTCTGAACTTTTATTTCAGCTTCATGAGCCTATACCATATCCCTACAATATCCCTATAGTAGTCGATAATACGTTTCTTTTCAACGCTTTTTCCGGTTTTCAAAGCCACTTTGGCTATTGTATTGCCATTGGCTGTAAATTCCACATATCCAACTTCAAAATCAGACAGAACAGGCGCATTCAATTTGTCATAGTAAAGACAAACATTCATCTCCATTTTGCTTTTTTCTTCTTCGGTAAGCGGCATTTCAATGCCTTTTTCAGGTACAACGCTAACGTTTTCCGCCTTGCCTTTTGACACCTGAATCTCCGTTATATTATCCGACTCATCCAAAAGCTTGGTCAGTCTGTAGTTGTTAAAAGCATAATCCAGAATTGCCCGGCTGTTTTTTGCCCTCACTGTCCGGCTCGAGCAATTCAAAACCACAGAAATAAGCCTCATGTTATTCCTGGTGGCTGATGTTACAAGGCATCTTCCCGCCTGACCTGTGTATCCTGTCTTCACACCGTCAGCGCCGGGATATGCCCCAAGCATTTCATTGGTAGTATAAAAACTTCTTCCTTTAACTGAAATATTCTGGGTACCGACTATTTGAGAAAATATCGGATTATTCAAAGCATACCTTGTCAATTGGGCTAGCTCATACGCTGTAGAATAGTGTCCGGGAGTATCAAGACCATGAGGTGTTTTGAACTGGGTGTTTTTCAATCCAAGTTCCCGGGCTTTTTCGTTCATCAAAGCGGCAAAACCTTCCACACTGCCGCCTATATGCTCAGCAATGGCTATGGCCGCATCATTTCCCGATCTGAGCATCAAGCCATATAACAATTCTTTGAGAGTCCATTCCTCTCCCTCTTTAAGATTTATGGTAGAGCCTCCTATGTTTGCCGCCCTTTTGCTCACCTTTACTTTATCCTCTAAGTTTCCTCTTTCTAATGCTACTATGGCTGTCATTATTTTAGTGGTACTGGCTATTGCCTTTCTTGCATGGGCATTTTTTTCATATAAAACCCTTCCGCTTTTCATATCCATTACTATTGCAGCTCCAGCCTCTATTTTGGGAGGTTTCAGGTCAGTAGATACACTCGTCTCAATCGAAAAAATCTCTTTTAAAGGATAATCTTCATTGAAATCATCGGCAAAAATACCTGTACTGAATGAAACAATTAAAATCAGACATATAACCAGAGCTATATTTTTTTTGTTGAGCAGCTTTTCAAACAATCCCATCACTTCCATGAATAATTTTTATACCTGTATTGCAACGCCTGCCAATTTCAGACCATGCACTTGCAAGTATTAAGCCTGCTTTATACTTAAATCCACTCACATATAAAATCTATATGTAAGTTTTAAAAAGTTTATATCCGGTAACCGCAATTTTTTTATTATTTCGCACCAAAAACCATTTTCTTACATTAAAACGAACAAAATTTTTATAAATATACATCAATCAAGCACCGATATTTATGATAGGGGGTGGCTCTGCCTTATATGAACGATAAAATTCTATACTCCGATGAATATATTACAATATATCTAATAATGGACGGCTTATACCTGGAATCTTTTAAAAAAGGTATGCCTATAAGTCATTTAAACGATATTATTAATTCCCATCCCGAATTTAAGATTACCGATTTCAATGCAATAAAAAATGCTATCAATAACGCACCCCAACCCCCGAAAAAGTTTGGTGTGCTGAAGGAAAAAATAGCAATTAAAATATCTGAGGACAAGCTTAAGGCCACTGTTACTTACTATGCGCCCAAGGACTATTTCGATATCAAAAATCGTGAAAATCTCATGAGAGAAACCTATGAAGCCCTTAAAAAAAATGATATTACCTTCGGAATCAAACGGGATTTTTTCCTCGGCAACATTGAAGCAGGCAAGACCTATGTCATTGCTGAAGGTGAACCAAGTATTGACGGTGAAGACAGTATAGTTAAAATGTACCAGCTAAAAGAAGTTAAGCCTGAAATCAAAGAGGACGGAAAAACCAATTACTATGAATTGAAGCTAATAAACACAGTTAAAGCCGGAGACTGGCTCGGTGAACGCATTGAAGCAAAAGAAGGCTCCCCCGGGAGAACTGTAACCGGTGAAATAATCGAACCCCGTAAAGGGAAACAATATCCGCTGCTTTATGACAAAAACACCGTTTATGAAGTGTTTCTAAACGATAGAACTGTCTTGTATTCCAAAATCAACGGTGCGGTAAACTATGTGGAAGGCAGAATAACAGTGGCAAACCATTTGGAAATAGACGGGGATGTGGATTTCAACACGGGGAATATCAAGTTTGACGGTTTCGTATCCATAAACGGCACTGTTACCGACGGTTTTTCGGTGGAAGCAACTAAAGACATTGAAATAAACAGTCCGCTGGGCATAGGAAATGTTAAAACAATACGCAGTCTTCAGGGAAGCATATTTATCAAGGGTGGAATTGTATCTAAAAATCACTCGGTAATAGATGCAAAAAAAGATATCTATACTAAGTTCGCCGATAATGCATTTTTACGCTGCGGCGGTCTTGTCCATATAGGTTTTTATTGTATCAACAGTACTGTTGAAGCCAAAGAGGTTTACATTGAATCTCCAAAAGGCAATATCATAGGCGGTTATACCAAAGCCGAAGCAAAAGTAACTTCAGCCATAATCGGATCACCACTGGAGGTAAAAACAGTGGTTGAAGTAAGCGGTTTTGACAGAGATTCCTTCTTAAAAAAGCTTGAAGAAATTAAGGAAAATCTGGAAGACATGAAAAATGAGAGGCAATCCTTGAAAAAAGAGCTTTCCGGTGCTTCTCATCAGGAGTTGTCACCCAATGACATTAAAATGTACAACCAGCTCTTTAACCGATTGGCCGAAATACAAGATAAAATAAAAGCTCTCGAATATGAACAAAAAAATATCAGCAGATATCTTAAAACCAAAGGGAATGGTGAAATTGCCGTAACTAAAAAGATTTATCCGAACTGTACCCTTATTATCAACAAAAATCAGGTAGATATAACCCATCCCACCATTGCAACTTCGTTTTACTGCATAAACGGAGAACTGAAGCAAACTTAATTAATGACATGCAGCAATGTTTTAAGATTTAGATCCAATTTACTTAAAATAAATTAATAATATAACATAATAAAATAAAAAAGTTAAAACTTTTGATCATCCAAAAAGTTTTAACAGTATTAATTCCCCTTCTAGCTGTGTACATTTAAACCCCCTTAAAGTCCATATTTTATAGCCTTTACAGGCTTCTTTTTTTTGCAGTGAAATATTTTTGCCAAAACTTATATAAAGGCTTTTACTTATAAAAATTAAGTAATATAATATATTAGTGATGTAAATATTTAATAGTTTAGTTTATGTTTGATTGAATAAATCGCGACATAACATATAGATTCATATTTACAGTTTATGTTATGCACAACGGAGGAGGAATTATGGCAAAAAATATATTAATAATATCATCGGACTATACAGGACACGGACACAAAAGCATAACCGATTCACTGCTGGAAAAATTCTCTCTCTATCCTGACGTTAATGTACATGTAGTCGATGGTTTTACCTTTATTGGTAATTTAGGACTTAGAATCGGCAAACTCTACGGTTCCATTACAAGAAATGCAAAAGAACTGTGGAAATTAATATGGGATATGTCCCTTAAAAGACCTTCCCTTGTCAATGAAATGGTTGAAGTGTCTATACGGGATAACTTTTTAGATCTGTTAAGAAATATCAAACCGGATTTGATACTTTCGGTACACCCCAACTTTAACGGATCGGTTTTAAATATTTTGGAGGAAAACAATATAAAAATTCCTTTTGTTACATTTATAGCCGATTTGGTATCCATAACACCCCTGTGGGCAGATCCCAGAGCTGACTACATTATATGCCCTACCAAGGAATCAAAATATAAATGCCTTGAATTTGGTGTTTCGGAATCAAAACTGAAATTAATAGGCTTCCCTGTAAGGCAAAAATTCCTTGAACACCTCACCAAGGATACAGAGCAACGTACTTATACAAGAAACCGTCCATTGGAGTGTCTTATCATGAGCGGCGGTGAGGGCTCCGGAAATATGAGCACAATAGCCCGTATCCTCCTGAAAAACTTTAACTGCAAAGTAAAAATTGTTACAGGACGGAATAAAATACTCAAAAGAAGGCTTGAACGCACTCTCTATGATAAGTTCGGTACCGAAAGGGTTGAAATTTACGGATTTACCGAAAATGTTCAGGATTTGATGCTTTCCTCCGATTTGGCAATTACCCGCGGAAGTCCAAATACAATGATGGAAGTAGTTGCCTGCAACGTCCCTCTGATTGTTACAGGTAACTTGCCGGGACAGGAAGAAGGAAATCCGGGATATATCATAAAGCACAACCTGGGAGTAGTATGCAAAGATACCCGACGGCTCAAATCGGTAGTCAAAGAGCTCCTTGTTAACAATGGCAGCAAACTGAAACAGATAAAGAGATCACAGAAGAAATTTTTAAACCCCAATGTTGCCAAGGAAATTGTTGACTTTATTTTAAGCATTGAAACTCCTGAAAAAATAAATATTCCTGACGAAAATGCAACAAAATTTTGGGATATCGGAAAAAAGATAAGTATACCCAGAAAGATAAAACTAAAGAGAAAAATAATTCTTAAAAAAAATAAAAGTATATAAGAGCTTTTGTTGACATAATATAAGCCACAGGACGTATTTTTGCTATATCACTTCCTTAGAATGCAAAATAAAGCCAAATAAAATAGAAAATCTTTCTACTCATAATCTATTTTATTTAAGGCACAATAAGACTAAGGAGGTGATAATAATGGCAAACAGCAGAAGCAAAACTGCTTTTGAAAACTTAAAATACGAAATAGCAAAAGAAGTTGGAGTTAACTTAAAGCAAGGATATAACGGTGATTTAAGCGCAAGAGAAGCTGGTAAAATAGGTGGTAACATCGTTAAGAAAGTGTTCCAATCCTATACTGGAAACAGCTACCCTTCTGAACGTTTAGGTGATACTTCAAGATAAGCATAAGCAATAAAAAATAGCAGGAGATAATTCTCCTGCTATTTTTTATTACCGCTGCTTATAGATAAATTAAGAATGATGCCTTCAATAAACTTTGTTCATAATTTATAAAATGAAAAAATCTGAATGTAAAATACTTTTTAAAAGCTGTAGAATATTGTGGAAAAATAAAAATATTGTGATATAATGTACTTTGTATTTTTAAAAGTCATTATTTTTAAAGATATGGTGGTAAAAATGGTAAAGCTACAGTTCAAATTCAAAAACAACAAAATTATTTCCCTTGAACCGACCAAAATAATTGTACTCAGCTTTATAGCTGTCATCATTTGGGGATCTGTTGTTTTATACCTTCCGATAGCCTCCAATCCCGACCAGCCAAGGATAAGGTTTCTTGATGCGCTTTTCACCGCTACAGCCGCCACTTGCGTCACCGGGCTGACTGTTGTTGACACAGCCAAACAATGGAGTTATTTTGGTCAGACAGTAATTTTGCTGCTGATACAAATCGGCGGACTTGGCCTTGTCACCATAACCACGTTTTTTCGGTACTTCTCGGTAAAAAAGTAGGCATAAAGGGAAGAATACTTGCCCAGGAATCCCTAAACTATTTAAGTTCGGAAGACATACTGAAGCTGATAAAAAGAGTTATAACAGTAACTTTTATTATAGAATTTATCGGTGCAGTCATATTTGCTGCACGATTCATACCCCAGTATGGCCCAAAAGGTATTTACATGTCTGTATTTCATTCGGTATCATCTTTTTGTAATGCAGGTTATGACCTTATGGGAAATTACCGGAGTCTTACAGGTTACAGAAACGACCCCTTTGTTTTGCTTACCACCGCTTGCCTCATTATAATTGGAGGTCTGGGCTTTTTGGTATGGAAGGACCTGTATGAATTTAGGAAAAGCAGACACTTTTTGCTGCACACCAAAGTTGTTCTCCTTTTTACAGTAATATTACTGGCTTTCGGAACTTTATACATTTTCATATTTGAATATAACAACCCCAATACTTTGGGTCCTTTAAGCATTCCCAACAAGTTGCTCAATGCTTTTTTTCAGTCAGTCTGTTTAAGAACTACGGGTTTCAATACCATTTCGGTATTTAATATGAGGGAAATTACAAAAGTAATAAATGTCATGTTAATGTTTATAGGTGCTTCTCCAGGCTCAACAGGCGGCGGTATCAAGGTAACCACTTTCGGTATCATAATAGCCGCAATTTTCTCACAGATGCGTGGCAGAGATGAAACAATCATTTTTAAACATAAAATTTCATACAGTCTCGTTATAAAATCCCTTTCAATAATTGTTTTGAGTTTGATAATTGTACTGGTAGTTACTACCATAATTCTTGCAATAGACGGATTTCCATTTATCGATACGCTGTATGAGGCTATAGCAGCCTTCTCCACTACGGGTTCTTCATCCCTCGGTACCCCCAATTTTCATACAGCAAGCAGAATTATTCTGATGATTACAATGCTTTTGGGAAGAGTGGGACCTCTTAGCTTTGCCTTATCTCTTTCTTTGAGAAACGGAAAAAGGAATGCCGATAAAGTATATCCCGAAGGTAAGATAATAGTAGGTTAAAAGAGTCTTAACGGAATCTCAAAACTCCGGGCCTTAAAATTAAAAGTCCCGGAGTTTTTTAACATTCTGATATATCAACACCAAAATTATCTTTCGACATTAAAAAATACGTTTTTTCCCCAGGAAAAATTCCTTTAATTCATCCTGGTCTTCTTTTGACGAAACAGTAATGATATAGTCTTTATCTCTTAGCACAGTAAAACCATTTGGAATAATTACTTCCTCATCTCTTATAAGCGAAATAATTATACAGTCCTTGGGGATTTTTATATCCTTCAGACTCTTGTTTACAACGGGAGAGTTTTCGTTTATGGTTATCTCACTTAAAACCAATTTCCCGCTTCTTAACTTCATGAGAGTCTTCATTCCCGTGTAGTCCACTTCCTGCTCAATTAAATCTGCAATTATCGAAGTGCTGCTTACTGCAAAATCAACGCCAAGTTTTTGAAAAACCTCTATATTTTTAGGATTGTTAACCCTGGCAATAGTCCTTTTTACGCCAAAATTTCTCTTTGCCAGCTGACATGCAATAAGATTGTCCTCATCCTTTCCTGTAACCGCAATAAAAGTATCAGCCTTTTCAGCCTCCACTTGGGTTAATATGTCCAAATCGGTTGCATTTCCGTTAAATGCAGGAATATTAAGCTCATTTGCGAGTTTTTCACATAACTCCACTTTTGATTCAATAACTACAACTTTATGCTTATAAGACAGAAGGGTCTTTATCAGATAGTAGCCCAGCTTTCCTCCACCGGCAACAATAATGTACATTTACAAACCTCCAAAAATATATATTTCTCACGTGAAAAATAAGAGTTAATTTTTTTTCTGTGCTATAACTAAAGTATCTCCCTCATTTATGGTGACATCTTCATTGGAAAAGTAAAAGCTGCCGTTATGAATGATTCCGAAAATAAAAGAATTGTCCTTAGGCTTCACTGAACTTAATTTTTTTTTGAAATAAGAACTCTGCACCTTGACATAATTATAAACCACAGTGGTATTGCCTATGGTTTGCAATGAAGTGGCAGGTTCACTGACAACCATGGATTTTATAACTTCAACCGTCATTTTGGTGGGACATATGGTTGTAAGTCCAAATTCATGGAATACTTGTTCGCGGGCAGGATCGAATATCCTTGCTATTACCTTCGGCACCTTGAAAATTTCCTTTGCCACCTGACATACCATAATATTGATGTTATCGTCAGGAGTAAGGGCAGCCAAAACATCAGCTGTCTCAATTCCGGCTTTTTTCAGGACATCCTGGTCAATGGGCACTCCAGTTATGGTTATACCGTTGAATTCCGGGTCAAGAATTTTAAAAGAGTTGCTATCTCTGTCCACAACAACCACATCATGGCCTTCCTCCGACAACACCTGTGCGAATCTTGATCCAACCTTGCCGCACCCGATAACAATAATTTGCATATATTTCCTCCTGCAAAAATTATTTGTCAGTACTATCCTTCAGCTAACCCATCTAAAAAACAGATAAGGCCATTCCCAAATTTGGTTTTTATGCCCGATTAAAGCAAACTTGGAAATGGCAATTGCAAATTTACTTTTAAAGTCTATTAGGAATTATTTTATATCATTCAGCCTGTACTTACATAGTGTTGAATTCTCAAAAAAACGAGCAATAACTATTTATTTTCTATCTTTCAACAGTTTATTTTCCAATTCCTCAGCTTATCTAAATATTGCACGTCTTATCGTCGTTATTCGGATTATGTGGCTACAGCAAAGGTTTATATATGAATAATAAAAATCCAATTAGAAAAAATACTACTAATAGTAGCATTAGATATGCAAAAAAATCGAAAGGATGATTCTGTGCTTGTAGTTTTTGCCAGGACCCTAATTTTATTCACACTTGTAGTTGTCACCATGAGAATAATGGGAAAAAGACAGATTGGTGAACTGCAGCCTTTTGAACTTGCTGTCGCCATCCTTATATCGGAATTGGCAGCAGTTCCAATGCAAAATACAGGTATTCCTCTGGTAAACGGAATAATCCCAATACTTACTTTATTAATAGCACAAATGAGTTTATCTCTCATCTCCTTAAAAAGTGTAAAAGCCAGGGGAATTATATGCGGAAAACCAAGTATTCTTATAGCCAACGGTAAAATACAGGAAGATGAACTCAGAAAAGAAATGTTTACATTGAATGACTTATTGGAACAATTAAGAATCAACAATACCCCAAATATAGCCGACGTAGAATTTGCAATACTTGAAACCAACGGACAGCTTAGTGTAATCCCTAAATCCCAAAAAAGAACTGTAACTGCTGAAGATCTAAATATAAGCACAAACTATGAGGGGTTACCTCTTGCTCTTATTATTGACGGAAGTGTAAATTACCAGAACCTGCAAAAAGCCAATTTGGATCTTCCATGGCTTTTAAACGAGATTAGGAAATTCGGTGCGGAAAAGCCTGAAGATGTTCTTTTTGCATCGTTAGATACTCAAGGCAATCTATACTGTCAGACAAAATCTTCAAAAAGGGGGAAGTAACTTGCACACAGCTAAAATTCTCACAACTATAACAGCTATATCCGTATTTATCATAGGCACATCGACCTATGCAAACCGAATATTGAAAAACGATGTCCATAGCCTTGAAGAAAAAATAAACCATGTTCAAGTCAGTACGAAAAATGAAGATTGGAACACGGCCGAAAGCGGACTTACTTCTATTTTGGAAGAATGGCCCAAAGTAGAAGGCAAATGGTCAATTCTGCTTGATCATGCAGAAATAGACAATATTGAAGATGCATTAATAAAGGTGGCCGAATATATAAAAGCCAAGGATTCATCCTCAGCCCTTGCAGAACTGGCATCCTTGAAGAACTTTATCGGTCACATACCCAAAAAGGAAGCCTTCAGTATCAAAAATATTTTCTAAAGCCTGTGCATTTTTAGATATGGCCTGAAAGCAATATAATAAAAATCAAATAAAAGAACCCGCCCATAATCAATGGTATGGGATTCAAACTTTTTTTGTTTTCAATCCAAAAATACACTATAGATGCTGAAAGAACTGCTATCAAAGCGCTAACAACACCGTTGAAATCCAATCTCCAATCGGTAGCTAAAATTCCTATTGAAACCGGTATACAGCTCTGAAACACCATAGCCCCGGTAATATTACCCATTGCCAGGGCATCCCGGCTCTTTCTCACCCATATTATACTGTTGAACTTTTCCGGCAGTTCGGTAGCTATTGGAGTTATTACAAGGGACAGAATGATGGCCGGAATGCCCAGCAATGCTGAAATTGCCTCTATTTTAATGACAAATATATGGGCTCCGACAACAATTCCCAAAAGGGCCAGAAAAACCTGGAGCATAACAACACGAAACCTTGTTTTGACATGGAATATTTTCGAAATATAAAGTTTGTCTAAAGGTGTATGATAAACTTTATCCTGTTTGACGGTAAGATATACATAATAAGCGTACATGGCAATTAGAGATAAAGCAATTATATCTTTTAATGCCTTTATTCCTATAAAGGCTGCTAAAATACCGAGAGTATATGAGGTTATGAAAAAGCTCATATCCCGGCATAGAATTTCACTGTTTATGTTCATGACCAAGCCTTTTTTTCTTTTTGACCAAAATATCAAAACACTTAGCCCTGTTATAAAGAATGCCAGAGTAGTGAGCATAAACGGTGCCCCCACTATAGCACCGATGCCTATGTCTTCCAGTTTTTTTTCACGGAAAAATAATATAGCAATAACCGGTATCATAGTTTCGGGAAGGCATGTTCCAACAGCTGAAAGTAAACTTCCCACCACTCCTTCCCCTACTCTTAATTTTTTCCCCAGCCACTCTATGCCATTGGTAAAGAATTCACAGCTAATGAGTATTATCATTAGGCTAAAAAGCATTCTTGAAATATTTGCCCCCATATGAATTAAGTCACATCCCGTTTGTTTGTAAAGTTTTTTTCTATTAAGTATATTAAGGGGATTTTAAAAAAATAACCTTATGTTGTGCAAGAGCGCATTGTTTCAAGAACTTTTTGCTCTTTCCGCAATATGCTCTCGCATTTTGTTTGGTTTGTTTTTTTAGTTGAATATTGAAAGGTTTGTTTCTGTGCAAGGGCATATTGCTCCAAGAACTTTGTGCTACGAGCCTAAGAGAATGTTCTACTCGCTCCGGGTCGAATCAAACTCGCTTCGCTCGAACAGGTGATTCGACTTATCCTCCGCTTCGTCTACATTCTCTAAGGCTCTCCGCTATGTTCTTTCCGCAATATACCCTTGCACTTTGTTTAGGTTGTTTTTTTAGTTGAATATCCTGAGATTTGTTTTCGTACAAGCGCATATCGTTTTCAAGAAGTTTATGCTCTTTCCGTAATATGCCCTTGCACTTTGTTTATGTTTTCAGAATAATGAAAAAACCTCTTTCGAATCAATCGAAAGAGGTTAAATATGGTGGGCGATGAGGGACTCGAACCCCCGACTTCCACCATGTCAAGATGACACTCTAACCAGCTGAGTTAATCGCCCATATATCATTTGCAATCTAGATTATAATCTTTTATTTAAGGATTGTCAATGACAATTATTAAACATTATTTATATATTGTAATAGATTTACACTATTTTCATTCAATAATCAGAAAAACCGGAATAAACACCGATTTTCGAGTTATTCCAGTTTTTATTTATATAATTTGTTTTGGTAAAGCTTTACCTTTGAACGGGAATTTAATTTCTGCTTATGGTACAAAAACATCCAGGGCTTGTCTAATAAATTCCACTTTTACCGGCAAGCTGGGTCCCTTTTCACCGTCAACACTAAGCACCAGTTCTCTGTCAGCTGTAATTTCACAAGACTTGGCTTTCAGTGTAATTACATGCTTGCTGTTGATTGATTCATTACTTAACACTTTGAAGAATATGCTGGCTAAATTTATATGTTTGCAGCATTTTACAACTATAATATCCATCATGCCATCGGAATAGTCGGCATTCTTCAAAATATTATCGAATCCCCCAACATGCTTTCCGTTTATTATTACAAACATGAAAGCCTCTTCTTCGATAACGGTATTTTCCGTCTCCACCTTTAGCCTCACCGATTTCAAATTTGCAACTTCGCCAAGGGCTTTCAAATAGTAAGCAAAAGGTCCGAAATTTTTTTTAAGGTCGTTGTTGGTACTGTAAGATACATCCACAAATACACCGCCGGCACATGAACTTAAAAAGTAGTCTTTGTTATTAATTAGGCCAACGTCCACTTTAACAGTTTTGCCGGCCAGTATTGTATCGATGTTCTCATCCAAATCGGAAGAAATATTGAGCATTGAAGCAAAATCGTTGCATGTCCCTGAAGGAATTACTCCCAATGGAACCGACAGCCCCAGTTTCAGTATAAAATTGCTTGCATAATTCAATGTACCGTCTCCTCCGGATGCAATAATATACTTGTATTTATTTTGCTTCAATACACTTTTAAGATCATTGCTTTCATTTTCGGTTATTCTGAAGGGCTGGAGCAATATACCTTCTTTTTGGAATCTGCCTATTATATGATCAATTCTGTTAGCTATACTTCTATCCCCTGACAAAGGATTATAAACTAAAATAGCCTTTTCCATCGCAACTACCCTTCTTGAAATCACATTTTTGCTGTTATTGTAAAAGTCAGTTTTAATACTTTATAATTAAAAATTACTACACTGTAACATTTTTTGCAACTATTATCGGGAATTTTTCAGTTCCTTTCAGATGTATTCCTCTCGATAACACTACTCCCTTGTCAAGTATGGTATGCTCAATCTTAACATCTTCATTCAAAACTGTTCCCTGCATAATAATGCAGTTCTTAACATGCACACCTTTTTTGATAGTTACTCCTCTGAAAAGTACCGAGTTTTCCACCTTTCCTTCAATTATGCATCCATCACCTACAATGGAATTGGTCACCTCGGCTTCCTCATTGTATTTGGCAGGTGCCTCATCCTTAACCTTTGTATAAATCTTTCCTTCTCCTTCAAAAAGCTCTTTCCGGACTTCAGGCTTCAGCATTTCCATGTTTAGCCTGTAGTAGGCATTTATTGTGCTGATATTTCTCCAGTAACCGCTAAATTTATATCCGTATATTTTTAAGGTCTCCAGTTTCTTAATAAGTATGTCCTTAACAAAATCATACTTTCCATGGGAGGCACACTCATCCAGAAGTTCAATCAAAAGTTCACGTCTCATCAAGTAAATTCCCATGGAGCAGGTTATATACTTTGGATCGTTATGCTTCTCCTGAAAATCGATAATTCTTCCGTCCTCGTCCACATTCACCGAGCCCATGTAGACCAATTCTTCCGGTGGAAAATCGCTCATATCCCTGTATGCAATTGTTATATCCGCATTCTTTTGCAAGTGATACTCCAGCATGCCATCAAAGCGCATGTTGTAAACACAGTTGCCCATTGCTATTACCACGTATTCCTCAAAACTACGCTTAAGGAAGGTAATATTGTGAAACATGGCATCGGCGCTTCCCTGATACCATCCTGAATTTTCACCCGTCAAAGATGGAGGAAAAATAAAAAGTCCGTCATTTCTTCTATCCAAATCCCACTCTTTTCCCGAACCCAGGTGGTCCATCAGTGAGCGGAAACTATACTGAGTAAGAACCCCTACATTGGTAATTCCTGAATTAACCATGTTTGAAAGTGCGAAATCAATCATCCTGTACTTTCCCGCTACCGGTACAGCAGTACTTGAACGCGTTTCTGCAAGCTCTTTAAGTCTGTTGTTTTTTCCTCCTGTCAGAATTATCCCCATTGTGCTTTTCATTCACCTTCTCCACCTTTCAAAACACTTTTTCCCGATTCAATATTTAATGAGTAAAACTCATCCTCGGTAATGCCCACATCTATTACTACATTTTTACCTATGACACAATCATCAGGTATACAAGCTTTGTCTCCTACAACAGTTATTCCCGAACAATAAATGGAAGGCTTCAATTCGTTGGGGATATTCTCTCCCAAGCCCATTTTTACTCTATCGCCCACTTTTACTTTTTCACCTAAAATGGAATGGCTAATGTAAGTATCTCTTCCGACGTAAGAATCGGACATTATTATAGAGTCTTCAATAACTGCACCCTCAGATATATATGCACCAGGAAATATAACAGAATTTTTTACTTTCCCGTAAATCATGCAGCCTTCTGAAATGATTGCTCTTTTGACACTTCCCTCAGGCCCTATATAGTGTGCTGGTTTTACCGGGTTAGGAGTAAATATCTTCCAGGCAGGATCGAAAAGGTTCAGCTCCGGCACCCTCTTAATCAGATCCATATTAGATTCCCAATATGCTTGAATTGTCCCGACATCACGCCAGTAACCATTGAATCTGTAAGCCCACATACTTTTGCCTTCATTCAGCATCATCGGAATAATGTTTTTACCGAAATCATGGTCTGACTGCGGATTTTGATCATCCCTTATCAGATAATCCTTTAAAACTTCCCAAGTGAAAATATATACTCCCATTGAAGCAAGTGTACTTTTCGGATGGGCAGGTTTCTCTTCAAACTCGTAAATTCTGCCGTTCTCATAAGTATTCATGATACCGTATCTTGAAGCATCTTCTATGGGAACATTGATAACAGAAATTGTAGCATCGGCATTATTAGCCTTATGAAAATCGAGCATTTTTGAATAGTCCATCTTGTAAATGTGGTCTCCCGACAATATTACAACATACTTCGGTGAATGCTTGTCAACATAATGAATATTTTGAAAAACTGCATTTGCAGTTCCTTTATACCATTCTCCCATTTCAGATTTGAGATAGGGGGAAAGTATCGTTACACCGCCATCAATTCTGTCCATATCCCATGGTTTGCCAATTCCTATATGCGCGTTCAGCTCCAACGGTTGGTATTGCGTAAGCACACCTACAGTATCGATATCAGAGTTTATGCAATTACTCAATGAAAAATCAATTATTCTGTATTTTCCGCCATAAGAAACTGCGGGTTTTGCTATGTTTTTAGTCAGAATTCCCAGTCTGCTGCCTTGACCTCCTGCCAATAGTAAGGCAATAATCTCTTTGTTCTGCATCCAATCCCCCACCTTGCTATGATTATGGTCACTTAAAGTTCACTTAATATATTCTATATTTAGTAGCTTTCTCCTTTTTTAAATGAACAAATTTTCAAAACCTTTGCAAAAATTAGTACAGGAGATTTTCAAATTCAATCAAAAAAGCTAATGCCCCGTTTTCTATTTTATTCCAGGGCATAGTTTGAAATTTTAACAAGATTTCAACTCCTATATTCCAAACAAAATTCTTCTTTATAGGCATTGAACATAGAAGTCAAGAACTCGTCTATCATTCATTATTGTATTCATATTTTTTTAATAAATTCGTAAATTTTAAAAAATCATTTCAATTACATTTTAACTCTTTTGTGTCATTGGAATCATTTTTAAACAGTTTCTTATACTCCGCCGGACTGTAACTTGTATATTTTCTGAACAATCTGCTGAAATAACTAGATTCTCGATAACCCAGCATGTCACTCACTTCATAAGTTTTGCAGTTACCGTCTTTAAGCAATCTTTTGGCCCATTCCATTTTTACTTTAGTCACATATTCAAGGAAATTATAGCCTGTCTCCTGCTTAAAGAGAGAACAGAAATAATTTTTGCTCAAATTTAATTTATTGGAAATAGTCAACAGGGTAATATCTTCGTCAATATGTTCAAGCACATAATCACAAGCCTTTTTAATTATAGGATTTCCGTTCCCGGGCTTGTACATTTTCACTACTTCAACCATATCCTTTACCAAATATATAAAGTGCTCCTTAATTTCCTCTTCCGACTTGAATTTTGTAAAATCCACATCAGTAAACTTACTGAAATCGTATAGCTTTTTAATATAGCTATATTGAGAATCAATGTAACGAGATATATTATACACCAACTGATTGGCGGCAAATGCTATTCTGTTCAAGACCCCCTGGGATCCTATGCTAATTTCATTGAACAAATTATTAATGGTTTGAAAAACTCTTTCATCGGCAGCCATTATATAATCGGCCAAAAGCTTTTCACGCTCGGCAGGATATAACAGTTTTTGCTGCCTGTCAAACTCAAATTCTTTTATGTGAATAACGCGGTTGCCGCCTAATATATACTTATGCCGTAAAGCTGCTTTAGCCCCCATATAACTTAAACTTATTTCCTTTAATCTCTTCTGAATTTCCCCAACTCCAATGGTTACCCTGACATTCATATCCAACTTGATTTTTTCCAGAAGCTTAGAAAAAAAAGAATAAGATATCTCTTCAAACTCTGTAATTCCAATATTTCTGGCAGGCTGAATAATCACACTCAATATTCCAATATCCATATCCCCAATTTCACAAATGATATCACTAAAACCATCAACCATCTTAATTATTTCTTTACGGACTTTTTCGGTCAGCTCGTCAAACTTTCCGCTCTTAACCAATTCCTTTGATTTATCGTCAAAATTGCCTATTTCAACAATTGCTACCTGAACCATCATATCTCTGCGCAGTTTCAGTCCATACTCCAAAACTAAATCATCAAACTTTTGAAAAGGATATTCTTTTCCTCTCAAAATATCATAGAGAAGTCTTTCTCTGAAAAGTTCAATTTTCTCACTGATTTTTTGATCTTTCTCCTGTTCCTGCTTTCTTTTCAACAATTCGTCAAATACTTTTTTCATTGACTCTTTTAAATTATCTTTATCTATTGGTTTCAGAACATAGCCAAAAGCGCCCAGCAAAATTCCCTGCTTAACATTAGGATAATCGTCTTCATTGCTTAATAAAATCACCAACGGTCCGTTGTCATATTCCTTAATACAGTTCAATAGCTCTATTCCATCCATTTTAGGCATATTTATATCCGATATAACAACATCGGGATTATATTCGTTAAGCTTCTGCAATGCTTCTATTCCATTATTAGCAATACATACAACCTCAAATCCCATAGGACTCCAGTTTATTTGGGTTGTAAGCCATTCACAGATTAACGGGTCATCATCAACAATCATGATGCTAAACAATGCAAGATCCTCCCTTTTACTCCAATAAAACAGCAAACATTATTTTTGCCCGAACAAAATTAACATCACTTCAACAGAATCATATTGCTTAATTTTAGAAATGCCCTTAAAAAATCAGATACATTAACAAAATTGTTTCAAAACTGTCTCACAGTTTTTGATATTTAACAGTTTCAGCTTTGAGCCATTGTAACTCACAGAGCATTTTTGAAATGGCTTAATGTAAAATATTCTTAAATTAATATTAATACGTTATTAAATTCTTGTCAAATGTTTGTTGAATATGTAAAATCGTATATATTGCCTTCTCGCTGAGTTAAAATAAAAAAGGAGGGTTTCCTCCTTTTTTATTAATTGATAAGTCTGTCAATTGCTCTTTGGTCAAATCCCACTATGATATTGCCATCTATATCTAAAACCGGCACTCCTCTTTGTCCCGACTTTCGAATCATCTCTGCTGCTGCATTAAGGTCCTTTGATACATCTATATCCTCAAAATCCACATTTTTCGATTTCAAATATTCCTTTGCCTTGGTACACCAAGGACATGTAGGTGTCGAATATACTTTTACCGTCATCATTATTACCTCCTGATAAATAATATTATAATTTTATATTATATATTATATTCTACATTATATATACCCTCTACAGGTATAGACAAACAAAATTTTCATTATAAATTTTGTATTTTTTATTATTTTAATCCAAATTAAAACCAATAACAACAATAACAGTTTAAAAATAAAAAAATTTTATTATATTTTCATATCGTCATTTTACTATTTTCTTATGAACATTAGCAGTATATAGCGGTTTGTTTACATTATTGATATTATAAGCGGAATATTGGGCAATTATCTTTTTTTCTGCCTCAGTAAGCTTTATCGCCCTTTTTGTTTGCATTATTTTTTCCAATTAATTTGGCCCCCTTTTTTTCGGTATATAATTCACTGGCCTTTAATACTATTTTTTTGCTGCTTTGCTCTTCTTTGACGTTGTTGTCTTTTCAGCTGCCGATGATTTTTTAGCTGTTGATTTTGTCGTACTCTTAGCTGATGCGGTTTTAGTTTTTGCAGTCTTTGTTTCCGCCTTTTCCTTTACTTCTTCCGATTTTGCCGTACTGGACTTGGCTTTGGCAGAAGTTTTCTTTGTTTTTGAAGCACTTGACTTTGAAGACTTTGTTGATACATTAAAGGAATAGTTCTGGTATGAATTGTTGTCCCAGTTATCTATACTATCCTTAAACGCAATATTCAGTTTATCGGGATGGTTTACTTTAATTGTTGCTCTGAATACATCTGCTACCTTTTCCATAGGGATAAACTCTTTATGTTCCCAATTGTCTCCATAGCCTATATGGGCATATACAGAATCTGCACCGCTTTTTGCAAGCAAACCGCTATAAAAGAGTGTAACCTCATCCCCGACACTGATTGTAGATTTTGATAGTTCGACTCCGTTATCTGCATACAATTGCTTAGTCTTTGCCAAAACAATCACCTCTTCGTTTTGATTTTAATAAGCTTGTTTTTTGTAATTAACTGCTCTATCTCAAAAGTATTTCCATTCTCTTTCATATACAATTTTTATGATTTTATGCCCAAAAACAGTCCTCTCAAGGTTTGCTTTTCATGCAAAAAAATTACACAAAATAATCAAATTTGAATCATTCCTTATATTAATCGGATAAATTGCCAAATTATTTAATAGCAAAATTTAAAATTTTACAAGAAATATTCACTGCAGTTTAATTAAAATACATTACCAATCGGCAAGCAATTTTAATATATATTAATATATGTATATTCTTATTGTTTATACAAAAATAGTTTTTTATAAAATATAAAAATATATAAAAAAAGTCAAAAAGATTTAAATTGTATCTTCCTGACTTTTAAGCATAAATATAAATATTTAAAGATTGTTTTCCGAAATACTCAATATTGGAAAATAAGTTTTTCCAAAGTTGGATCAATATTTAATATTTTTTTCAATTCTTTATATTTATTCAGCATTGCCGGATTCGGCGGATTTGCTTTAACGGCTCTTATCATAAGGTTTTTGGGAGTGTCGATCGGTGAAACATATTCCACAACCGATACTTTATAGCCCATAGCTTCCAATATGAGTGCTCTGATTCCGTCGGTAATTATATCTGCCATCCTCGCCTTTAAAATTCCATGCTTTATTATTTGCTCAAAGGGTGGATATGAGTACTGGCTCAATATTTCCTGCTGGCAGCAAGGCACCACAACTACAGACTTTACATTATTGTTCACAGCAAAAGCTATTGCCTGGTCTGTAGCAGTATTGCACGCATGCAGACTTATGACCAAATGTATATCCCTCTGAGCTCTGTAACTGTTTATATCGGTAAGTTTAAACTCCATATTGTGGTAGCCAAGATTTGCTGCTATCTTTTTGGAAGCTTCTATAACTGTAGCTGAGTTATCAATTCCTATAAAGTGGCAGGGTCTTTTCAATACTTCCCTGATATAATAGTTCAGTACAAAAGTGAGATAGGACTTTCCGCATCCGCAATCCAAAACAGTTATCGATTCATGTTCCTTAAGAAGTTCTTTCAGCATATCATCGATTAATTCGACAAAATGGTCAATCTGGTTATACTTGCGTATCATATCGTTTTTAATTTTACCGTTTGATGCCAAAATACCTATTTCTCTTAGTAAATCATTGGCCTGGCCTACTTTTATATAATAGTCCCGGTTAGATATCTGAGGCATGTCGTTGTGATTGCTTAGAACTTCTTCAATCTTATTTTCATTGGTTTTCATTTTGACATTTCTGTCATCGGCTTCTATATATATAGTGGTTCCTCTTTCTTCATATGTAAGATATAAGCTGTCGTAGTTTTGGCAAAGTTTTGACAATCTAAGGGCCAGCCAGTTTCTTTCAATGATTTCGGAGTTCCCGCTGTAGCTTAATTTCAACTTGTCACCAAAAAGTACTACACTTCCTGGAAACTCTTTAGTTCCCGACTTGAAAACCAGGTCAATTTTCTTAAAATATTCCCTGTTTTCTTCAATTCTGTTTTCAAGCCCTGTCAAAAACAATGTAAGCTTATTTAAACTTTGCTTGTTCATATCGTCTCCCCATTCTGTTTTAATTCAATTTGTCTGTATTTTTACCTTTTACTTCACTGATCAGATTTGAAAGCTCTTCCTCGGTCAATTCACGGCATTCACCCGGAGCAAGTTCTTTGTCAAGCACCAGACTTCCCATGGCAATTCTCTTTAAAAACTTAACTTTCTTGCCGACAGCTTCAAACATCCTTTTAATCTGATGGAACTTGCCTTCATATATTACCACATCAACGCTTGAATTAACACCACTGTCCAATATGTAAAGTTCGGCAGGAAGGGTTTTATAACCATCATCCAAAGTTATTCCCTCTTCAAACTTTTTGACATCGTCCTGCGAAACTGACCCTTCTATAAAAGCAAAATATTTTTTTGGCACATGTTTTTTCGGTGATAAGAGCTCATGGGCCAGTTGGCCGTCATTAGTCAAAAGTAAAAGTCCCTCGGTATCTATATCAAGCCTTCCGACGGGAAACAGGTTAAAACACTTGTATTCATCCGGCAAAATATCAATTACAGTTTTGTGCCTGTTGTCAAAAGTAGCCGAAATCACTCCTGCCGGCTTATTCATCATAATATAGATAAACTGCCTGTATTTAAGCCTCTGGCCCGATATTTCTATCTGGCTTTTCTTTGGATCTATATGCATTCCGCTGTCATTTATTACTTGACCGTCAACTTTTACTTCTCCGTTCCTTATTAACTGTTTTATCTGTTTTCTTGTACCAAAACCCAAATTGGATAATATCTTGTCCACCCTTTGCGTCTCTCTCATATCTTTACCACCTTTTATGCAAAAATCAGCTCATTTTTCTCCATCCCTTGGGGTATAAATTTTTAAGCATATCCCCGGTTTGCTTTGCCCATCCTAAAGTAAAACCATCCACCAAAATGCCAATATAGCCTTTTTCTCCTTCTTTCAGCAGAGTTTCACCTTTCAGATATTTTATCACATCATCTGAGTTTGAATCCAAGTCAATCACATTTCTCAGGTCACTTTTTTGCAGCGATAAAATAAAGGAATGGGACGGTTCAAATCTCCCTTTCAGCGCTTCTCCTATGTACCTTCCAAACTTTGCAACCTTTATTCCTGACAGGTCGGGCAACTTGACCGGAAGCGAATAAAGATTGTTTCCTTTGACTATAAAATTATCCTGCAATTCCATGTTCAGATTGTGCTTTTCAAAATCCCTGTAACTTTCAAGCACTTCATTGTTACTTGAAATCATAGCCTTGTCAAAGTTTTTATAATCTTGAAAACTTCCGTCCTTTTTATGCAGCAGTGCCACAAAATGTCCTTCCCCCTTAACCTTGTGAGGCCACAACCTTGCTGTCTTTTTCAACTCAGGATTGTTATCCGCCCACCAGGGCCTGCCGTCGGCTATTCCGGCCGTCTTTGGCACTTCAACAAGTTCGTATTCACTATGTTTTTCCAAAAATTCTGCTATTATTTGTTCATTCTCCTCCGGGGAAAAAGTACAGGTTGAATACACCAAATAACCTCCCGGCTTTAACATTTCATGGGCATAGCTTAGAATATCCCTCTGCATGCCGGAACACAAATCACATTTGAACTTTTCCCAACTTTTTGCTGCATCCTCGTCTTTTCGAAACATTCCTTCACCGGAGCAGGGTGCATCAACCAAAATCTTGTCAAAGAAGCTTCCAAACTTCCGGGACAGATTTTGTGGAGAATCATTTGTAACTATAGCGTTGCTGACTCCGCAAAGTTCTATATTTTTAACAAGGGCCTTAACCCTTTCGGAATTAATATCGTTTGCCACCAGCAGCCCTTTGCCTTTCATTGCGGCAGCCATTTGAACGGTTTTGCCTCCGGGCGCCGCACAAAGATCCAAAACGTTCTCACCGGGTTTTGCATCAATTATGGCTCCGGGCAGCATTGCACTAGGTTCTTGTATATAATAAAGCCCAGCATAATAGTACGGGTGTTTTCCGGGATTTTCTCCTTCCCTGTAGTAAAAGCCGTCATTTGTCCAGGCAATGGGTTCAAGTTCAAAGGGTGATATCTTTAAAAAGTCTTCAACACTCACCTTAAGAGAATTAACTCTAAGCCCGTAATATCTTGGCAATTCATAAGACTTAACAAACTCTTCATACTCGTCCTGTAAAAGCTTTTTCATTTTATCCAAAAATTCAGCGGGTAATTTCATACCTGTAAAGCTCCATTCCAATCTTTAATGATTTCTGTTTATTATAACATACCGCAGCTTACGCTTCAATCAAAGCAGTTATTTCGCTATGCAAATAATAACTTGCCGCCTCTGAAATCACTATCTTCTCATATATTATGTAAACCAACACTATATATTTTTATCACAAGATATTAAAGACTCACATTGTAATATTATACCCTCAGCATCACCTGGTTTATGTAATAATTCACATATTTTACCTGCAAACCTTTGTATATATAAGGTTTACAATAATTTTTATTTAATTTTAAAAAGGATTTTTAGGATTTATGTAGAATAAAAATATTACTATAGAAAATATTTATATCCCATTATATAGCATATCTATAATCATAATTTGTTCTCATTAATTAACTGGAGGTAAAATATGAAAAAGTTTTTTTCTTTATCCAGAATTGCATTTATACTTCCGATTCTTGTCATGGTTATTTTTGCAGCAATCATTAAATTTCAAACCGGCAGCTGGATAGCAGTTGTACTTCTATTGGTATCTTCATTATTATCCAGCATTATTTTAAATACTGTATCAATATTTAGTATAATAAATAATATAAAACAATTTGAAAACTCCATTAATGCAATAAAACAGGGAGATTTTTCCCAAACGGTAGATGTTACCAAGAGTATAGGAGCTGAAGGCCTTGCTCGAGGTATTAATGATGTTATTACTGATATAAAGGCTCTGCTCCAGAACTTTCACAATCTCTCAAGCTCCATTCTCGAATCTTCCAAAACTGTTTCTGCAACAGCTGAGCAAGCTGCCAACGCTATGAACGACATATCCAAAACCATGGATGAAATTGCAAGAGGTGCTTCGGATCAGGCACAACAGGCACAGCACGGTGTTGAAATGGTGGACAACTTAAGCGAACAAATTGATTTTGTATATGAAAGCTATAGCAGAATAACGGAGGAAACCAAAAAGATAAATGATTTAAACAATATCGGTCTTGATTCGGTAAGTATATTGCGTAAAAAGTCAAAAGAAAACAACGAAACTGCAGAAAAAATATTTGCGGTAATAGAAAAATTAACCAATACAACCAACGATATCGGTCTTTTCGTCGAATCCATCGAAAGCATAGCCGAACAGACAAATCTCTTAGCTTTAAATGCCGCTATCGAAGCTGCAAGAGCCGGCGAAGCCGGAAGAGGTTTTGCGGTAGTTGCAGAAGAAGTTAGAAAACTTGCAGACCAAAGCAGAAAGTCAACAGAAGAAATTAATTTACTTATGAAGAGCATACAGGAAGAATCCCAGTTGGCAATCGAATCGATGGAATTAATGAAAAAGATGTCTCAGGAACAAAACATCGCTGTTAACAAGACAGACAGCGCATTCAACGATATTGCAAACGCTATAACAAATATTGTAGGCAAAATCAATGAAGTTAATCAGGCTGTTTCCAAAATGCAGCAGGACAAAATTCAAGTTACTTCTGCAATAGAAAGTATTTCTTCCGTTTCGGAAGAAACTGCTGCTGCCAGCCAGGAAGTTGCAGCTACTACAGAACAAGAACTTCAGGCAATTTCGGAAATGCAAAAAGCTATCAATAATCTTGTTGACTTGGTAAATATACTCAACAGCAAACTGAACAGCTATTCCATTCGATAAAATTGGGTATAGAACAAAACTTTGATATATGATAAAAAATTTACATATGAAAAAGTTCCAGAAACTTTTAAGTTTTTGGAACTTTTCGTTTTATTCCTTTATTTTTCTTTTCCGACATTTTTAATTTAATTCTACGGCATTTTAAATTATCTGTCTTTAAACATCATAGGTATTCAGCAACCCGGCAATCTCCACATTGGAAAAGTTCTCACGCGCTTCAGCAATGTGGTCAGATACATTATCCTCGGGCCAGAAATGTGTAAGCAAAAGTCTCTTTACATTAGCTTTTTGAGCAACAACACCGCATTCTTTCGCTGTCAAATGCGGAACATTGTCACTTTTCTTATCTTTCGAAAGCAACCCTGCATCAAGCATTAACAAGTCTGCGTCCTTTGCAAACTCAATAATTCCTTCATTCCATGAAGTATCTCCGGAAAATACAAATTTCTTACCTTGAGATACTATTGACACAGCAAAGCTCATAACAGGATGCACCATTTCCTTAAACTCCATCCTCATATCCCCGAAGTTTAACACCAAATCAGCGGTTATAGGTTTTAAGTTAAACACTCCCGGAATATCTATCTGACTGTATTCATTTTGCGGCTGCGGCGGAGCATAAACATCTATAGGTTTGATTTCACTTCCTCTGTTCATCTTTATCTGCACTGCATAACGCAGGATCATCAAGTCAGACATATGGTCACTGTGTAGATGGCTTAAAATAATGGCATCGATTTTTTCGATGGGAATAAATTTCTGCAAATTTGACAAAACTCCATTTCCGCAGTCTATCAAAATATTTTTATCTCCTTCTCTTACAAGATACCCGGAACAAGCTCCTCCCGCCGATGGAAACGGACCGTTGTTCCCAAGAATTGTAATTTTCATATTCCATTTCACCTCTCATCTGCTGGTCTATTTAATTCAATATTTGTGTCACAGCCTTTATCCTTGAAAGGGACGTAGACAAGCCATAGCCTATAATGGCGCTGATTCCTCCCTGAACCAAATTATACGGAAGTTCGGACAAAGCTTTTGCATAACCGTATTCAGTACTGAAAAGCCTTAATATGTATATTTCCGAAAAGAAATATCCTGCTACCATAACAATGCAACCCACAACAATTGCAAATATCCTTATTATCTCACTGTTTATTCTTTTTTTATCTCCTGCAGCATAAATTATATGGCCGATTATAAAACCTTCCAATCCTTTTACAACAAAGGTAATAGGTGCAAAGTACGGAACACCCAATAAAATATCAGCCAAAGCCGAACCGAAAGCACCGGCAATAAAACCGCTCCTTCTTCCAAGCATGACAGCTGCAATAATTATCGCTGTATCTCCAATGTTAAAATATCCTAATGGACCGGGTATTTTTGTAAACATTGTCACCAATAAAACCAATGCTATCATTAGTCCGTTTAAAATAATCGTTTTTGTTTTCTTTGAGTTATTATTAACATTTTCCAACCAAATCCCTCCTCTTAAAAATAATCCCGTATAAATCACATACAGTTATAAAATTATATATATTAAAAAAATAAATTATATATCTATTAAAATAATTTTACAGCACTAGCCATTAAGCATTGTAAGCACGCTATAACCATCATTGATTTCTACTTTTGTAATACTGGCATTATTAACTCTGAAGCGCCATGAATTTTCAATGCCCAAGCCTAAAAGATATGCCAATATAAACCTTATTGTGCCAAGGTGTGTCACCAGCATGACAACACCATCCTTATTACTCTTTATCACCTCATCCACAAAAACTGCAGCCCTATCATAAGCTTCCTGGGCACTTTCGCCGTCTTTTATACGATATTTTATCCAGTCATTAATCCATTCATTGTATTCTTCAGGATACCTTCGGGCCATTTCCTCATGGGTAAGGTCATCCCAAATTCCGAAGTTTCTTTCCTTTAATCCATCATCTGTTACAATGTCCAGATTATAATTTTCATTGATTATTTTCGCCGTTTGAAGTGCCCTTTTTAAGGGGCTGGAATATATTTTGTCTACTTTAACTCCTTTTAAACGTTCTTTTAACAATTTAACCTGATCTATTCCATTTTCATTGAGTTCCATATCGGTCCATCCCAAATATGACCCTCTTATATTACTGTCAGTCTCTCCATGTCGTATAAGAATTAATTCCAGCATTGCAACTCTCCCGTATTCCGTATTAGCTCAAAAATTGCCCCAATACATAAAACAGCAGCAAAAAAACAGTCTGGTTCAATTCACAAACTGCTCCAAGAATATCTCCTGTAGCACCGCCAAGCTTTCGGGTAAGAATTTTTGTTACAGTCCAGGCAGTAATAATTGAAATAAAAGCTATAAGCAGGCCTTTTAATTTTAACACTATTCCAAAAATTATAAAAGATATAATTATTCCTAAAAACATTTCTTTTCTGCCGCAGAAATCTATAAAACTTTTGCCCAGTCCTTCATTTTTTCTGGCATAAACCGATGTACCCGCACCTATCAGCGATCCAATCCTGCCTGCCACCGGAAAGAGCAGCAAAGCTGCCGGCATCAAATCCAATTCCAGAAGCACGGTATAATTTATCAGGACAATGCTTATAAGAGCCAAAACCGCATTAGTTCCAACCCTGCTGTCTCTCATTATCTCAAGAATTTTCTCCTTGGGTCTGTTGGAAAACAAACCGTCAAAGGTATCGCCCAATCCATCAAGATGCAAGCCGCCGGTTAAAACAATATATCCGACAATCAAAAATGCAGCAACCATCTTTGCAGGTAAAACCAGCTTCAGTACACTGCATAAAGCGAGCAGCAAAACGCCTATAATCAAACCCACAGCAGGGGCAAACACCAATCCCTTGCCATAGTCCCTTTCGTCACAATTCAAATTAACCGGTATAGGTATTGAGGTAAAGAACTGAACCATTGCAACAAATCTTTTAAATATAATCACTTTTTTCTCCCATTGCTTCAGTTTATTAATAATCTCTTAGCGTATTTATTTGATTTTTACAGGTATGCCTGATACACATAAGTATACTTCATCGGCTGCCTGAGCAAGCATTTGATTTATTCTTCCCGCAATATCTCTAAATATCCTGGAAATTTTATTCTCAGGTACAATACCCATTCCAACCTCATTTGTAACCAAAATAAAAGTAGTATCTTTTTCATCAACTACTTTCAATAGTTTTTCCATTTCCAGTTTTATTTGCGATTCTATATAATCACAATCACTGCCGGAAGCATTGTCCCAGTCGATAGATGCTTCCAACATCAGATTTGTAATCATTATTGTTATGCAATCCAGCAAATACACAGCATGTCCGCTCTTTTCACCGGCCAAATGCTTATCCAGATCCTTATAGGCTTCAATTGTCTTCCAATGGGCCGGTCTCTGTTCCACATGCTTTTTTATCCGAGCCTTCATTTCATCGTCGAAAGGTATTGAAGTTGCTATATATACTACATCACAATTGCAGTCCTTTGCTATCTTTTCTGCAAAAGTACTTTTGCCGCTTCTGGCACCTCCCGTCACTACAACCAAACGCCTCATCAACCAAACTCCTTAAACTTAAGATATATAATACTACACAGCCCGGCTCATAATCAATTCCCATGCTCAACTAAAATACCAAGCTGCAAAAATCAGTGAGTACACTATACCGAACAAAATCATTCCAATAATTGCGGCTATATACATAAGGGTTATTGTATCCGAAATATCCCTTATCTCCGCACTTCTCTTATTATCTCCAATAATAGGCTTATCTACAATATCTCCAAAATATAATCCCGATCCGCCCAATCTTATACCCAGTGCGCCGGCAATAGCAGCTTCAGGATAGCCCAAATTGGGACTGTGATGCTTTCTTTTATCTCTCCTCATTATGGCAAAACTGCTCTTAAAGTCTTTCTTTAAAAATATCGAAGCTATAACAAACAATAACCCAGTTATCCTGGCCGGCAGAAAATTTGCCAATTCATTTATTTTCACCGCAGCATACCCAAAGCTTTCACATTTCCCATTTTTATAGCCTTTTGCTAATTTTATTGCATTAATTGTCTTATACAAGTAAACCATAGGGGCGCCTAATCCAAACAACGAGCCTATTACCGCATAGAAAACAGGTGAGATAACACTCTCGGCTGTCCTGTCGGCAGCATGCTCAACAGTACCTCTTATTATATCCTGCTCATCAAAACGCTCTATTTCTCTTCCTATATTTTTCGAAAGAATATTTCCGGCTTTGAAAATATCCCTGTCCTTCAGTGCATCACATACCTCGACGCTTTCAAACGCCACAGACTTTATGGCAAAAGCAGAATAAATAAAGTATACATTAACAACATGGTATACAACAGGATTTATTAAGTAAGCTACTCCAATTAATAACAACATAATTATGGTAATTAACAAAGCCATTATAATTGTAAAGCACATACCGGAATACTTTTCTGTTCTATTCCTGTGTACACCCCTGTGTACATAATCGTCACCCAAAGCCTTAACCTTCTTGCTATAAAGCAAATCTGTAATCTTCCTATAACCAACTTCAACAACTTTTGTCAACCAGTTGATAAACTTTACAGGATGCGGTATCCATTTCGGATATCCAATAATTACCTCAAGCACAAAGGCAATAAAAACATCCATCAGTGGGTATAGGCTCATTAATATGTCCCCTTTCAATACTATACAATTATAGTTAAACTCAACACAAAATACATATTTTTAAAAATCCCTTTGAAGTTATATACAAAGAAGGCGCTTTTGTCCCCTATTATGCTTCGGGTTCATATTTTGCATCAAGATATCTGCATTGAATAGATAAATGCATACAACTATTTTTGCTTTCCGGATCAGCAGAATTACAAACCGAAACTGAACATTCCGAAATTTCTGAAGCTATAAAATAAAAACTGCATTACACATTTAATTATACGCTTGTTCTACATTAATTATATCATTTCTTGAACAAATTCAATATATATATTTTAATCTTTTATGCATGCTGCTGTAAGTTTGAACAAAAGAAAACAATTTACAAAAAGTAGTATTTCCTTGCTATATTAGAAACACTACTTTTTGCATTAAGTCATAATTATATTGCCTTAAGTTCCATTTTCTAAACATCCTAATTAAAGAATTCATTGTACAATGCCTTGACAGCTTTTTCACTATCCACTGCTCTTATACCAAACATCAGGCTAACTTCAGAAGAACCCTGATTAATCATTTCTATATTTACTCCAGCTTTTGCAAGGGCATTAGCTGCTCTGGCACAAATCCCCACAGTTCTCAGCATTCCTTCCCCAACTATCATAACTAACGCCAAGCCCCGTTCTACAGTAACATCATCTACATTTAACTCATCTTTAATGCGCTTGATTAAATGCTCTTCATTTACTTTGTCCAGCTGTTTTTCCTCTAAAATAATGGATATATTGTCAATCCCCGAAGGAGTATGTTCGTAAGATAATCCTTCGTCTTCCAAAATGTTTAACAATCTCCTGCCAAATCCTATTTCCCTGTTCATCATATACTTGCTTACATATATTGTACAAAATCCTGTGCCGCTGGCTATTCCCACTACATGATTGTCTCCCACCTCACGTGCGGGTGTAATAAGTGTTCCCGGTGCTTTAGGATTATTGGTGTTTTTTATACATACAGGAATACCCATTCTATATACCGGTTCGAGAGTTTCCTCATGCAGTACGGAAAAGCCTGAATAGGACAGTTCTCTCATTTCCCTGTATGTAAAAACCGGGATAGGTTTCGGATTGTCAATAATATTTGGATTTGCTGCAAAAACCGAGTCAACGTCGGTAAAGTTCTCATACAAATCGGCCTTTACGGCAGCTGCCAAAATTGAACCTGTAATATCTGAACCTCCACGGGGAAATGTCACCACATCTCCCTTTTTAGAATATCCAAAAAAGCCTGGGAAAATCATTATGCCGGACCTGTCTTTTAACCTAGCCAGATGGTCGAAGGATTCAGGAAGTACTCTGGCATTGCCGAATTCATCACTAAGCAGCATACCTGCATCCTTAGGATTGATATATTCAGCCTCAATCCCCTTGCTCTTAAGATATTCTGCCACCAGCTTTGCACTGTTGTCCTCCCCGGCGGCCTTAAGAGTATCCATAAACTTTCCGGGATTGCTTTTGTCCATACCCATGCGTTCCTTTAAATCGTCGGAAATAATCTTTACGATTTCATTGGACAAATTAAGGCCCTGGGCAATTTCTTCATATCTTGCGACAACAGCATTGAGCTCCGCTTCTGCACTGCCCCCGCCAAGACACTTCTCTGCAAGGGAAATTAACAAATCGGTCACTTTTATGTCATCTTTATAACGTTTCCCCGGTGCCGACACAACTATTAAACGTCTGTCAGGGTCTGATAAAACAATATCACATACTTTTTTAATCTGCTCTGCATTTGCAAGCGATGTTCCACCAAATTTTGCAACTTTCATTATTTAACCTCCACTACACAGTAAATTCTCAAAGACTGTTTAAGCTTTTAGGGATCTTGATATATTTTATTCTTACAATATTCTTATGGTGTTAACCAATTCCCTGACAGCTTCAGAGTTTGAAATTACTTCAAATTTTTCCTTATGTTCCTTCTCAAGAATATTCTCGGTTACAAAAGCCAACTCATCTTTTTGCTGAACCTTTAGAGGTTTGAGCCATTCCACATTTCCATACAGGGAGTTTACCAATTCTTTAGCCTCACTCTCATTGTCAGTTTTTATTCTAACCAGATATTTTGCCTTGGTTTCCATTATATCTATAACATTGGATCCCTCAGCAACATTCCAGTCATAGCCTCCACAGCTTCCCCAATGCTTAACTATTTCAATTATATCGGCAACAACTGCACTTGCAGTAGGCAGTTTACCGGCGCCGCGGCCATAGAACATGGCTTCTCCAATTGCATCTCCTTTTACCACAATAGCATTGAAAACATCTTCCACATTATACAGCGGATTGTCCTTATCAACTATGGCAGGGCTTACCCTTGCAACTATCTTGTCGCCAACTTTTTCACTCATTGCAACAAGTTTAATGGAAGCATTGAGACTTTCAGCATATTTTATATCGGTAAGAGTTATCTTGGATATCCCTTCAGTGTAAATGTTTTTGTAGTCAACAAATTCATTATAGGCAATGGAAGAGAGTATGGCTATTTTTCTGCACGAGTCGTGTCCCTCTATATCGGCAGTCGGGTTTGCTTCCGCATAACCGTTCTTTTGTGCCTCTTTAAGGGCCACATCAAAGTCTTTTCCGTCTTTTTTCATCTGAGTTAAAATATAGTTGGTAGTTCCATTTAAAATACCAACAATGCTATATATCTCATTTGCAGCCAAACAGCGGTTAAGCGGCCTGATTATTGGAATTCCGCCTCCAACGCTGGCTTCAAAAAGATAGTTTATATTGTTGTTCTTAGCTATTTTTAATAGTTCAGGGCCATAGGTTGCAATCAGCTCTTTATTTGAAGTAACAACGTGCTTACCGCATTCCAAAGCCCTTTTTGTATACTCATAGGCAATTTTTGCTCCGCCGATGGTTTCCACAACAATGTTTATGGAATCATCTCCAAAAATCTCCTCCGGATTCTTGGTTATAAGAGCTTTATCCGGACAGGTATCGTCAAAATCCCTAATGTCCAATATTTTCTTTACTCTGATTTCCTGACCGGCTTTTTGAGATATGCTTTCGCAATTTTTCTTTATAATCTCGACAACTCCTGATCCTACAACACCATATCCTAAAACTGCAACATTAATCACCAAAAAAACCCCCTCTATTCTCTAGCAAGAATTTCTTGTCTTCTAACGCCATCAATTTTACTAATCTCTTCCATCAATTCGTTAATCTCAATTATCATACCATCGGTCTCTATCGAAATTGTCACATCCGCCAGACCGTTAATCGGTATATTCTGGTTAATAGTCAGAATATTGGCTTTTGCAGCCGAAATCTTGTTTATTATGCTTGAAAGTATTCCGGAAAAGTCCTCCACCACAAAAAACAGAGTCATGACTCTTCCTCTTGAGGTTTCATAAAACGGGAATACATAATCCCTGTATTTGTAAAACGCACTTCGGCTTATCCCCACTCTCTTCACGGCTTCATTAATATTCTTCACTACACCGCTAGAAAGCAGTTTTTTAACTTCGACAACTTTAATAAAAACTTCCGGAAGTACCGAAGTATCCACCAGATAGTATTTTGAGGCGTTTTTCATGTCATCCTCCGTGTCTTTGTCTCACGCACAAATGTGCTCCTATGGTGTAATCTTAGCACAAGTCAATTTCCAATTCAATAGTTTTTATTGATTTTTTTCATGTAAAAATTTTATATTGACAATATTTACAAATATAAAAATTTGAATTTCCTCATTATATCAAAAAAAGAATATGCTGTGCTGCATATCCTTTTTTAAATAAAATTTATAAGAATTTTGCAATTTTCACAGTTTAACTTCTACTTGCAAACTTCTTGTATCTCTTTCTGCAGCGAATTAAAGTCTTCCAGAATAGTCATAAATTTCTTAACAACCTGGGCATCAAACTGCGTACCGGCATTTGATACAAGTTGTCTTTTAGCATCATCCAAATCTAGTTTTGATCTGTACATTCTGTCGGAGGTCATAGCATCAAAAGCATCGGCTACAGAGATAATTTTAGCCAAAAACGGAATTTCATCGCCTTTGATTCCGTAAGGATATCCTCTTCCATCTATTCTTTCATGATGATAAAGTACTATAGGTACTATTTCTTTAAACATAGATACAGCGGAAAGTATATTGGCACCCTTTATAGGGTGTTTTTTTATTTCAGAATATTCCCAATCGTTTAACTTATCGTTTTTTAACAAAATATCATCGGCAGTTCCTATCTTGCCAATATCATGGAATATTCCGCCGGCTTCAAGTCTTTCAATTTCATCTTCAGGTAAATTAAAAGCTTTGCCTATTTTTACGGCATAGAATGCCACCCTGTCAGAATGCCCCCTTGTATAGACATCTTTAGCATCAACAGCCAACCGCAATGCCTGTATAGCATCCAAATACCTTTGCTTCAGCTCATTGTACGTTCTCTCCAACTCACTGTTCTTGGCATTTACCATAGAATGAAGAAATACATTGCTAATGGCCGTTGCAGCCTGAGTAGAGTAAATCTCAAGGAACTCTATTTGCTCCTCATAATTATCCGTTTCAAGATAAATTACTCCTTCGGTCCTCACCAGTTCGCTCTTGCTGTTTAGGGGCAAAAAAACACCTTGCTCCAATTTTACCGGCCGTCCTTTTGTTTTTGCAATCCCTATCGATTCCATAATTTGGTAATCCAGCATACCCAGAAGTTCTTCCAAAGATTTATCGTATTTTCCTACACCTTTTATAAAACTACTGTTGTTAGCCGACAGCCCCACAAAATCATCTATAAGTATAAATGCATTTTCACTATGTACTAACTTCAGAATTTCCGTCAAAATTTCTTTAATTATATCTCCTATGGACTGCAATTGATATATCTTAGGTACAGAATCAAGTATACTCTTTAAGCCGTCTCTGAACTTCTTTATTGTCCTTTTTTGAGATATTGACTTTATTGCCGATTCAATAAGCAATATAAGTTGGTCAAAGTTATCGCTCTTTTCGCAGTATGCTTGTATATCCAAAGATTTTATTGTCTCCAGAGGAGGAGCAACATCTTTATATCCTGTCAAAAGCAAAATATAGATATCGTTGTTAAACTGCCGGATTCTTTTTACAACCTCGTCTCCCTGTATGGGCTCCATTAAAAAGTCCAGCACCAGTAAATCGTAATTTTCCCTTTCAATTTTCTCGATTGCCTCCAGAGGATTATTTACCCCTTCAAAATGGTATCCTAAGCGATTGACAATTACCGACAGCGAATCTATGATACCATCATCATCGTCAACCACAATTATTCTATACTCCGATTGTTTTTGAATATTCTTTTTTCTCACAATACATCCTCCCTTGAACTTACAAGCATGTAATTGCATATATGCTGAACGATCTCTCTATAATTTCTTATCTGAATATTTTTGCAAATTTTAACCTTTTCAAGATACAAAACCACATAATTTCAGGTAACTTTTTCAGCCTTCTGATGGAGAAATATTGCTATATAAACCTATATCGGCATAAAAAAACGATTATATAATGAAATTTTTCATTTTGCATATTAAATTAATTTGACCTTTGTATTAATAAAAAACCAATGAGAGATACTATAAAAAATAACGTAAATAACTTTTCCATAACAGATAAAAACTATGGAGAGTTTAATAAAACAAGCTTCACCATGGTTAATATCAATACACAATAAAAATGGAGGATGGATATGAAAACAATTCGTTTAGGCATAATCGGAACCGGTATGGCACTAGAACGCCTTCATTACCCTGCCCTGCAGGAACTTGGCGACAAATACCAAATTGTTGCATTATGCAACAGGACACGCAAAGATGCGGAGGACTTCGCAAGAAAGATAAACCTTGACCTAAGCAATGTATACGATGACTATAATAAAATGCTTTTAAGAGACGACCTTGACGCAGTGGATATCCTGGTTCCCATTGAATTGAATTACACTGTATCGGAAGCTGTGGCAAAAGCCGGAATTGATTTTATATGTGAAAAGCCAATGGCTTCGAGTATGAAAGAAGCCAATAAATACCTGACACTGTCAAAAAAATACAACGTAAAAATAATGATTGCAGAAAACTATAGGTATAATGAAGAAAACAATATAATCCGTGATATTGTAAACAGCAAAAAAATAGGTGATACGGTATATTTTATCAGGAATAATATTTCATGCTTCCCCTGTGAAATGACCAAAGATACCTTCGCTGCGAAAGAGTGGCGGCAGCACCCAAAATACTACGGAGGAGCATTTTTGGATGCAGCACTCCATGATCTTGCAGCCTTAAGGCATATATTCGGTGCTGTGGAATGTGTGCAGGCCTTCGGCAAACCGCAGCAGGAAGACTTTAATCCGTACCTCTCCATTAATACCAATATTTTGTTTAAAAACGGCGTAATAGGTCAATACAACTATTTCCCTTCCGGTATAGAAACCCAGAAACCTCCGGTGGGCTTAAGGATATTCGGAACCAAAGGTGAAATATATTTAGAAGACAAAAACTGCGGAATTATAAATATTTCATACCATGACGGCAAAACGGAGCAAATTAAATATACACCGGAACGGGGCTATTACAACGAATTGCTAAATTTCTACAACGCTTTGAATGGAACGGAACAAATATCTGTCACACCGGATATCGAGTATGGAGACGTTAAAATGGTATTTGATACGTTAAAATCCATTTCTAAACGGGAAATAATCTATGTTGATGCTCCATCTCCGGTAAAGGAAACCTCCTTTACAGAACATGAAAATCACAATCCCCTTTACTTTCAATAAAATTTCGGGGCACCCCTGTCCCGAAAAATTTTTTAATAGTCCTTTTTACAGCAGTTTTTTCATACTGTTCTCTATTTCACGCTTGCTAAAGGGTTTCGGTATGTAGTCTGCAGCGCCTCTGGCTATTGCACTATTGATTACCTGCTGGGACTTAACTGCAGAAACCATTACTATTTTGCTTTTCGCACTGACTTTCAATATCTTGTCGATAGCTTCAAGCCCATCCATTCCCGGCATTGAAACATCAAGGGTTATAACGTGCGGCTGAATTTCCTCCGCTTTTTTAATCGCTTCAAACCCATCCCGGGCATATTCAATATTGCTGTACCCCAGTTCCTTCAGTGTGTTTCCAAGAAGCTTTCTGATAAAAATTGCGTCATCCACCACCAAAATTCTAGCATCTTCCATCCCGACACACCTCTGCTTTTTATTTATTTATTTATATAAAAACTGCCTTTGAAAAACACTCCGGAAACTTTAGCTGAAATTACAGAATTGTATGATGAGTTCAGTATTATGAATTGCAAAGAGGCGGTATCAGATGTAAAGCAATATCAACCTGTCCGCCTCCATTGAAATATTACCCTATGAATTACACTTTCAGAATATCTTTTACAATACCTTTCATACCGAACTTGTCACATAATTTATTATGCATAACCGGCTTTTTATCAAGATCTCTCAAACCTTCCGGTATGGCTATTTTACACTCATCCGCCAAAACTTTTAAAAGTTCGAATTCACTTCTACCTTTAACAGTTCCATCTCCGAAAATGGATTTTACCACGCTTTCATTAAACTTGAAAGGACTTGCTGTAGAAGCAATTACCGTCTTTGTGATATCTCCCGTTGAAATAACATACTTGTCATAAACATCAACTGCTACCGCGGTATGAGTATCGATAACATAATTGTATTCTTTATAAATTGCCTCAATGGTTTTCATCGTCTCGCTTTCTGTAGAATAGCCACCCCAGAAAACGGATGAAATCTTCTTCCTGGTAGTCGAGTCAACCGAATACTTTCCATCAGCCCTGAGTCCTTCCATCCATTCATTGATTAATTCGGAATTATGGTCGGTAATTTCATAAAGAAGTCTTTCAAGATTACTGGATATAAGAATATCCATGGATGGAGAAATAGTCTTTTTGAACTCTCTGTTCCTGTCATAAACTCCGGTGTTTATAAAGTCGGTCAAAACATTGTTATCATTTGATGCACACACTAGTTTATTAACCGGAAGTCCCATTTCCATAGCATAATATGCAGCCAATATATTGCCGAAATTACCTGTCGGAACAACAAAATTGATCTTTTCTCCGCATTCTATTTCTTTATTCTTAATCATGTCTGCATAGGCAGAAAAATAATAAACTATCTGAGGAACAAGCCTTCCCCAATTGATGGAATTAGCCGAAGATAACTTGTAATTAGCCTTTTCGAGCTGTTCTTTAAAACCTTTGTCAGTAAAAATAGCTTTGACGCCATTTTGTGCATCGTCAAAATTACCTTCTACAGCAATTGAATATACATTTTTGCCTTCCTGGGTAATCATCTGATACTTTTGCACTTCGCTGACACCGTTATTGGGATAGAAAACAATTACTTTGGTACCGTCCACATCTCTAAATCCTTCCAAAGCAGCTTTTCCGGTATCTCCCGATGTGGCAACCAATATTACGATTTCACTTGTTTCACCGGTTTTTCTGACTGACTTCACAAGAAAATGAGGCAATATTTGCAAAGCCATATCCTTAAAGGCACAAGTAGGTCCGTGCCACAATTCAAGAATGTGCACATTTTCATTCAGCTTGTACACAGGTGCTATTCTGCTATCTCCAAACTTCTGAGCGGTATATGCGTTATTGACACAATCGGCCAGCTCCTGATCGGAGAAATCTGTCAAATAATTTTTCAATATATATACCGCTCTATCCTGATAACTCATATTAACCATTTCATTTATATCATCCAATGTGAATTTAACACGATTCTCAGGAACAAACAGACCTCCATCAGGTGCTAAACCCCTTTTTATCGCTTCGGCAGATTGAATAGATTTTAAACCCCCACGAGTACTTTCATATAGCATTTTACTTCCTCCTAATTCCGACTAAATGAAAACTTCAGGACTTAAAGTCCTTATCTTCCTGTCCCTTCCTCAAAAGAGGCGGCATAAAATCTTAAGAGGCATTCAGCCCATAGCCTTTGCCTCTCTAAAATTTTACACCAAGAGACGGTATTAAAGCTATATTCGAAATATTACTTTAAACAGTATAATTATTTTCCAAAACATATCTTTTATTAAATAATAATATAACAAAACAAATAAAAAATAAAGCATAATTTCATAGGGCAATACTTTGAAATATTTCATCTGCGGTTGCTATAATTATATTATATGTAAACTAATATTTTTTGTGATGATTAAAGTCTATAAACATATTAAAATCCTCTGGCAGACAATAAGTATCTTATCCTGCCAAACAAATTTAACCTTTCCATACTTTTTACATAAATCAGTCTGTTAAAAACAGGTATAGATGCTTTTTTTCCTGCCTTATACAGATATTCCTTGTCCTCGTCACTTAAATTAAAATCCAAGAAAGATACTTTGGAAGTGTTGATCGAGATGAAGTAGCAGTTCCTCACTATGTATTTTGGAACCCCGATATCATGTACAGCAGTAATAAACCCTTTTAACAGACTCAAAGGGTCAAAGGCTACCTTTTTTGGATTGCCTCCTTTAAGCTGGCATGCAATCATTGGCCTTCTCATGGATGGACTAATGGTCCATACAGGTAAACTGTCCAATACACCGCCATCAATTATATAGTGCTTTTTAGTTTTTCCGCCTGTATTTGTATAAAATTCTACCGGTTTGAAGGCAAAAGGAACACTGGAACTCATTCTTACAGCTTTTGCTACTTCCAGTTTATCAGGGTCAAAACCGTAATATTTCATATCATCGGGCAGTACAATAACCTTTCCCCTTTTGGCATCAACAGCCGTCATTCTAACTTTATATCCCATGGGATTTGCATAATCAGCAACCCCTCCCCTTAAATCGGCAAAAGTTCTGATTCCTTTTCTGGCCAGAAGTTTATATACCCATTCTTCCAAAAGATCACCATCAAACAGGCATCCCTGTTTGCTAAATTTTACAATATTTTTAAAGAAATTCCCCCTATATAAACTGAAATCATCATCCAAACTCTCTTCTTTTCTTACCTTATCTTCATACGGCATATTAAGAAAACTGTATATACTTTTATCGGTAAACCTTGTACTTGAGCAAAATTCCATATATCTTTCAATAACCGGAACCTTTTCCGCTATAGTATCAATATTCAATTTTCCGAAATCGAACTCATAAAACTCCTTTTTTAACTCTTTCGACTGATAACCGGCAGCAATGCAGGCACCTGCTATAGCACCCGCCGAAACTCCGGAAATGTTTCTAAAATATATACCTCTGTTTTCAGCTTCTTCAAGCATTCCTACATAGGCTATTCCCTTAATTCCTCCGCCTCCAAGAACGAGGTTGGCATTTAGATTCATATTCATTTACAGCAGATCTCCCCGGAATAATATATCTTCTATTGTATTTATATTATCCGGGGAGAATAAATAGAATTTTTTAACAGTTTAATATTTTTACCAATACTACCGAAATATTATCCTGTTCCTTCCTCGATTTAATTAAATCAATAAGGTATTTTGTTCTGTCTTTCATAATATCTTCATTCTGCAAAATTGCACCGTTAAAATTTTCATAAATTTCCTCTTCGGATATAACATGGGTGAAACCGTCACTGCATAGCACATAGACAGTGTTTTCTTCGGTCTTGCCATCCAAAAACTCGGGCTGAACGGATGTTGATGACCCTATGCACTGTAAAAGAATATTCCTTCTCGGATCCTTTTGAGCCTGTTCCCTTGTAATGTTTCCTTCTCTAATATCACGCTCGACCAAAGTATGATCTCGAGTTAGCTGGCGCACTCTGTCCTTTATTTCATAAATTCTGGAATCCCCCACATGCACTCCATAATAGCAACCGTCAAAAATAAGCAAGGCTGTCAATGTGGTGCCAAGCTTTATACCTTTCTTTGCTCCATAGTCCAATAAGTATTGATTCTGTTTGGAAATGATTTTAGACCACTGCTCTTTTAAATCATTAAAAGCAAAGCCGTCTTTTATGAGTATTGGAAGTATATTATCTGCCCATTGACAAAAGTTGTTTAAAACAGAAAGGCTTGCTGTTTCATCCTCGGACAGGCCTCCCATTCCATCGCATACAATTGAAAAGGCTGCCTTCTTTCCATCAGACAAAATAATCTTTGTACATATTGAATCCTGATTTACACTTCTGGATATTCCAATATCCGTTAAGGAAAACGTTAAGAAATTCATCCTTCAAACCTGCCATAAATCAATTTTTAAATTAAAAATCCAGTACATCTCATTAAAAATGTATTAACAACTTCCAATGAGTATAGCAATAAACGTTCCCGCAAGCGAAAACGGTGCCAAAGGCAGAGTATCTTTTCTGTCTTTCTTTTTGAAAGCCAGCAGTATTATTGACACAAAGGAACACATAAGTAAACTTAAAATCATTGATGCCGATGTTCCAGAATAACTCACAAAAAGTCCGATTATACCGTACATCTTTATATCTCCGATACCGATAC
Organism: Acetivibrio clariflavus DSM 19732; assembly: GCF_000237085.1. Classification (GTDB taxonomy): domain Bacteria; phylum Bacillota; class Clostridia; order Acetivibrionales; family Acetivibrionaceae; genus Acetivibrio; species Acetivibrio clariflavus. Next base: position 3,370,823 of record NC_016627.1, read on the forward strand.
TGTCTTTTGCAATCAAGGCACCTAACATAAAAACTCCGCTTCCCAATAAAACACCTTTCAAATCCGAGACTAAAATTTCAGTAATTTCTGTACTCCCGACAAAAATTTCCAATAGATAAAATACAATGCGTAAAAACAAAGCGACCAGCAAAACTTTGTCCGGTATAATCCTGCTTTTTAAATCAATATAAGCCACCGGTGCAAGCAACAGTATCAGTACTGTCAGTTTTGCCGCCTTAATATAATCGGAAAAATAACGGTACTGTGCCCCAAAGACTGCAATTCCTGCCATAAATACGCCAAGCAAAAACAGAAGATATATTGTCTTTTTCGGCATAAAAGCTGCAAATTTATCCCGGAGATTATTTTTGCTTAGAATCAAATCTTTCTGCAGGTAACAGTTCACCAACGCCAATAGTACTAAAGTTAAAGGAAGCGCAATTAATATCCACATTCATTCTTCTCCTTAAAATCGTTTCAATCTTATGAAGATATTATTTTGCTATTTGCGACAGGAAGTTAATCCTTTATAGAAACTATTTGAAAAAGCAGACTTGTTTTGCATCTGCCCCGTTGTTTTTTATGGTCAGCACAAAAAAGATTAAGCTATTTCTAAATAAGTAAAATTTATAGAATTTTATAAATTTATTATATAATAGTTAACCATATATTACAATAGTTCCCATCATAAAAATCGACAGATATTGTCATGTTATATTATATCCAATTGTCATATAATCAAATTGACTCATATATAATTGAGATGTATAATTAAGTAAGTATTTATTTTATTATGGAATATTTCAAAATTTAGTTCCGGCAAAGATATTCCAAAAACTTTACAGAGAAATATTTTAAATTGCATAGCTTTTAAGTCTAAACCGAATTTTTAAGTCTAAGTTTAACAATTTACCGAATTTTAATATCAGCATTTAATATTTGCATAAGTATGTTTTTATTATTCTGTCGAAACTTTACTGTCACAGAATTTTGACAATGTTCTGTTGTACAATTTATATTAACAAGGAGAATATAAATGAGTTCAGTAAAAGGTTATAAATGTCCTAACTGCAATGCACCATTAGAGTTTAATCCACCGACTCAGAACTGGAAATGTCATTACTGCGCAAGCGAATTCAATTTAGAGCAGGTAGACAAGGTGCACAGGGATGAAGCTTCCGACCAGGATATGCAGGAATTGGATTCATACAAGTGCAGCAGCTGCGGTGCGGAATTAATTGCCGATTCCACAACTTCCGCCACCTTTTGTCTGTACTGTAAAAGCCCTGCAATTATTAAAACCAGGTTTTCAGGAAAATTCAAACCGAAAAGTGTTATCCCGTTCCGTATAACAAAGGATCAGGCCAAGGAAATATATAAAAACTGGATTACTAAAAAGTTATTTGCTCCAAAGAAATTCAAACTAAAGGAGGAAATTGACAAGGTAACAGGTATATATGCTCCTTTTTGGTTGTTTGACTGTAAAGTAGTGGGTGTGATTAGCGGAGAGGGTACCACAGTTACCAGTTGGCGTGAAGGCAACTACCGATGCACCAGCACTAAGTATTATCTTGTTACTCGAAGAGGTGCTGCTTTTTACAAGCGCGTTCCGGTAGACGCTTCGAAGAAGCTTGATGACTATTTTATGTATTTGGCTGAGCCCTATGATTACTCCGATTTGAAGGATTTCTCAATGAAGTATATGTCCGGTTTTATGGCTGAAAGGTACGATGTTGAGTCCAACAGGGCTGAATTTTCAATGAAAGCAAGGGTCCAAACCTATTTTGAAGAAAGGCTTATAAATACTATAAGCGGTTATTCCTCCTTTTCGGTAAGGGAGAAAAATATAAATATTTCCAATATAGAAGCATCCTATGCCATGCTGCCCATTTATCTTCTTATCAACAAGTTTAATGACAAGGACCACATTTTCATTATAAACGGTCAAACGGGCAAGGTGGTTGGCGATACTCCAATCAGTCCCTTAAGGCAGTTTGTCTTTGCTTTGATTGTATTTCTGGTGGTATGGATAATATGTGTATTTGGGGGTGCTTTATTTGTTTAAAAAACTGAGTTTCTTAATGCTTGTATTCCTATTGTTTTTCAATTTGGCAGTGTTTACGGCTTATGCTTCCAATCCCATCAACGTGGTTGATGATATGGGCTTTTTATCCGACAGCGATATTCAAGAGCTTCAAGATAGAATTGACAAAATAAAAGATCAATTTAGACTTGATGTTGTCATTGTTATTACCGATAAAATGAACGGCAAATCTTCCATGGCATATGCTGATGACTATTATGACTATAACGGTTACGGGATAGATAGTCAATATTCCGGTTTATTAATGCTAATCAACATGAAGGACAGGGAAGTGTGGATATCAACTACAGGCAGGGCTATTGACATTTTTACCGATGGTAGAATTTCCGATATGACAGACAAAGTGGCACCTTATCTTTCCAAAGGTAACTACAGCCAAGCTTGCCACAAATTCTTAGATGATGTATTCACCTATGCTTATAGTGGGGTGCCAAGCGGTCAGTACAGAGAGGAACGTATTCCCGATTTTTATCAGAGAAATCTGACCTATTGGCAAAAGGTATCCAGATTGCTAAGATCATGGCCTGTATACGTTATTCCCTTAATAATTTCCATAGCAGCCACAATTATAATTACCTATTCCAATAAGGGAAAAGTTACAATAACCAACAAAACGTATGAGGAATCCGGTTCCTTTGTACTTACGCAAAATACCGACCAATTTCTCAGAGAATCAGTTACAAGGACCAGAATTGATACTGAATCATCGGGCAGCAACAGCAGCAGTCATAACCGCAGCAGCACCCATACCAGCAGCAGCGGCAGAACTCACGGTGGCGGAGGAAGAAATTTCTGATTTTGTCAGGAAAGGTATTCTGCAGGAGACTGCAGATCAAAAAATCAAAATTCCATTATGAAAAAAAGAGATTGTGTCTTTGCAATTTTTAAAAGAAACCAATCTCTTTTTTATAAACCGCTTTTTTTATTTTTATCCTTTAATCAGTATATATTCTTTATCATCTAAAGAAAATTCATCATCCATTTTAAAAGATTTTAAATCTATTACTTTATACACTTTGTTATCGTGAATTGACTCTTCTCCTGTCCAGCAGCTATATATTTCAAATTCTTCACCCTCACAAATGTTATCACGTATATATTTAAACAGCTCAATAAGACACTTTCGGTTGGCATTGTAAGATTCTTCAAACCTTTCTTTGAGATCAGGATATATAAAAAACTTTCCGAAATTAGGACTTACAACATATATGTTACTGTTCTTAAAATGTTTTGCTATTTCCCCGCTATATATTTTGGGATCAAGCTTTTCCATATAAATTCCTGCCGCTTCTTCCATCGATTTATATACGCGCCTTTCGCTGTCTGGAGCATTTTTTTCGGTACTGTTAAAACTTCCTAGCGGCAATTCTCTATTTGCTGCTAAATAGTGAATCATGCTCATATAAACACCACCTTGCTTTTCCTATTATATTAATCCGAAACGGCAATAATAAAATTTACCGGAATCACAGTCTCCAAAAGAAATCACTGTGACAAGCTTTTATAAAATTTTACCGTTTTGTACAGATTTAAGCCTTACAGCTTTATATCTTATAAAGGCAATAACAAAAGCTATGCTAAAAGATGCAGCAACAGCAAAAATAAAATAGAACATTATCTGCTGCTGGGATTTAAATATATTTTTCATCAAATAAACATAAACCAGTTTGTCGCTTATATATGAACATAAGTACAGGTCAAGGGACAAAACCGATACGGTACTCAGTATTTTGCTTATGGGTTCATTTTCAATTTCCACATCATAAAAAATCAAAAAGAACAATACAGCCTCAAGCACAATAAGTATTGAACCATAATCACCGATCACATTTACAAAAGTGCTGTTCCGGGAATAAAACACTGTCAGCCACGTTTCCAGTGCTATCACCAGCCCCAGAAACAGGACGGCAATTTTTTTGCTAATTTTTACCGGGTACTTCTTTATATACGCCCCAATAAAATAATAAGTAATGGGATAAATCATAGTCCACCAGTCTGAAAATACCAGTGCTTTAAATCTCGGCGTCCTTAAAGCCAAAGAATTAAAAAACGCCGGAAATCCCGTTAAAAATACCAAAACAAATAAAAATATTCTATATTCTTTCGCACTGTTCAGTCCTTTGTGTATCATATTCAAAAAAGGTGTCAAAAGAAACAGCCCTATATACATGTTTATATACCATGCATACTTGTCTGCATCAAAAACCAGTATGGCCTTTATCCATGACAAAAGGCTTTTCTCTTCATTAAGGTATGTTATCCTCATTATAATGGACAATACGGAATAAAACACATAAACACCCAAAATGGGTATTAACTTTTTAAAATATTTGATTTCGGGCTTCTTTTCGGTCTGCAGATAACCCGTAATCATTATGAATAAAGGTACACATATGGTAAAAAGCCATTTAAGCGCAACCTGTATTATCATATTTATGCCGGTTACAGGTACCCTGTAAAATTCTGTGTGATAAAAAAAATGCACCCCTATAACAAACAAAATTGCAAAAGTTCTGATTATGTCCAAACCCGTTTTTCTCTTCATGTGTATTAACCCCATTTCTTTACTGTAAACATATATCAAAGCATTGCTGCCTGCAAACCAAATAGTATAAGACATTATATTTTAATTTAATCGCCCTTTGCAACATTTTTTCAAATTTTATTGAAAAAAAATCAAAAAGTATGTATTATATAGAACAATCAACCATATTTTAGTGTAAACAATATCAATATTTATGAAAAAAATTGTCAAGACCAAAGGATGTCAAAAGGGAGAGCGTTTATATGAAAAAAAGTAAAAAAGTTATCATAATAATACTTCTCATACTTATTTCTTTGGTTGCAATTGTATATATGTCTTTGGATTTTGCCTGTCTATTCGGACTTATAGAAAACTCATATCCCAGTTCCATAATTAAACGAATAAATGTCGTTCTAATATCAATAATAGTTGCCATTTCGGGAAAAGACAGCTTAAACAGCAAAGACTCGGTACTTTTGAAAACTGCATTTATAGCAGTATGCTTCGCTGAAATATCTTTTGTTCTCAACAGCCTTTTTGGCGGTATTTTCTTTTTCTTTATTGCACAGGTACTGCTAATTTTGCGAAACAGTCCGGGCCTTAGGCAAAAACTTTCTTCCGCCGACAAAGCAACAAAACTCAAGCTTTTAGGTTGCAGTGCAGCAATACTGGCTTTCTACGTTCTTATATTCAGATTTGTATTCTATCCCGTTCTCAAATTGAGTCCATTACTACTGGCATTTATGTTATATGCTGCAGTACTGAGTATATCCCTTTGGGTAGGAATAGCCAATTACCTATTGGGCTTGTTTCCAAAAAAGAATTCACTTATGGTTTGCATAGGAATGGCTTGTTTTTTTATAAGCGATATTTTAGTCGGATTGTCAATAATAACAGATTCCGATGTTGTATATTTGATTTCCAACAGTTTTATCTGGGTTCTTTATATACCGGCCATTTTGCTTCTCGCTCTCAGCGGTTATAAATATAATGAACTATAAACTGCAGGCAAAAAAGCATCCAGGTTTTCAACCTGAATGCTTTTTTGATTAAGCTCTAAAAATTACATTGGAGAGTTTTTAATGAGCTTATATATTAATAATGCTTATCAGCGTAGCCAACCCAGCCGCCTTCCTTAACCAATGTTTTATCAAATTCTCCGATTTTAAAATCTATTTCTTCCTTTTTGCCTTCCGACTCAATAATGATTTTGTCCCTGTCCAAATCTATGTTCAAAGTAACATCCTTTTTGGAATAGGTGTTAAACAAATAATCGATTTTCTCCTTCGGAAGCTCAATAGCCAACATACCGCAATTGTACATGTTCTGCCTAAAAATTCTGGCAAAATTCTCTGCAATTACAACATTAATGTTGTTCACTTCCAAAGCCCATGGAGCATGCTCTCTTGAAGAGCCGCATCCAAAGTTTTCACGGGTTATAATTACTGACTTACCCTCTATATCTTTTTTAGAGTCAAACCCTTCCAGTATCAAATCTTCCAAAAGGTAAGGCTTAAGTGCCTCTTTTGTTATTTCGGTAAGATATTTCGCAGGAATTATTTCATCGGTATTTATATCACTTCTATCCAAAAACAGGACTTTTCCGCCAAATGTTTTCATTTTCATATCCCTCCTGATAATCCCCTTAAATTTTTCCTTCCGACTTAACCTTTAAACAAATCGGAATTTACGATTTCGCCTGCAATTGCAGTGGCAGCAGCAGTAGCCGGACTCATAAGATAAACCATGCCGCCTTTACCCATACGGCCATTGAAGTTCCTGTTTGTAGTGGAAGCACAGGATTCACCGCTGGCCAATACCCCGTTGCTCATTCCAAGGCAAGCTCCGCAGGTGGGATTTGTAACACAAAAACCGGCATCCTGGAATATTTCAATAATTCCCTCTTTCAATGCCTGACTGTAAACTCCAGGTGTTGCAGGGCTTACAATTCCACGAACATTGTCACTGATTTTTTTGCCCTTCAAAACTTGAGCTGCAACTCTCAAATCTTCTATACGGCCATTTGTACAGCTTCCGATATATATCTGATCCACTTTTGTTCCGGCCATTTCTCTAACCGGCTTAACCTGATCCGGTTTGTAGCCGAAAGTAGCCATTGGCTCCAAATCCGACAAATCAAACTCATATACCTTTTCATAATTGGCCCCTTCATCGGAAATCCATTTTGAGTATTCCTTCAAAGCTGCTTCCTTGGATTCAAACTCGTCCTTTATATAATCCCAGAGATATTCAACAGTGGTCATATCGGGATAGCAAACTCCACAGGTAGCGCCGGCTTCAATAGCCATATTGCAAAGAGTCATTCTGGCCTCCATGCTCATCTCATCCACTATCGGTCCGGTAAACTCAATTATCTTGTTTGTTGCACCGTTAACCGTCAATTCCTTTATAATGTACAAAATAACATCCTTTGCAAATACTCCCGGCTTAAGCTTTCCGTTTAAAACAATCTTGATTGTCTTTGGAGTACGGAAGGCACAAACCCCTTTTAAAATACCCACTTCAAGGTCTGTGGTACCAACTCCGGCCGCAAAGGCACCAAAGGCCCCATGGGTACAAGTATGTGAGTCACCCATTATAACAGTATATCCCGGTCTTACAAAACCTTTTTCAGGGAACAGGGCATGACAAACACCGTTTCTTCCTATATCAAAGAAATCTTTTATTCCATGTCTTCTTGCCCATTCACGCAAGATCTTCCCCTGTTCGGCAGTTTTGCTGTCCTTTGCCGGGGTTACATGGTCTATCACAGCCTTTATTTTGCTCGGGTCAAACACCCTGTCCATACCTCTTGCCTGAAGGTCTGTTATTGCAATGGGCGTTGTAATCTCATGGCAAAATACCGCATCAAGCTTTAATACATGTGTATCTTCAAAAGGCATATCAACTCTGTGAGCATTGAAAATTTTCTCAACCAATGTATATTTCATACCATATCACTCCTTCACAATTTAAGCTTTGTTAATTCCATTGATTTCCGCCTTTTTTCAAACTGCTTTTTACTAATCGCATTTTAAGAATTTAATACCACAAGTAATACTTACTGTAAACATGATAAAAAAATATTACAGTATCTTATAAATTGATACAGTTCATAATTCTATTATATATGTGCAAAAAATTTATACTTCCCGTAATTTGCTTTGAAAAAAAATTTTTTTAATGTTTTTTGACTTTTAACTTACATTATAAAACTTTACCTCAGGAAAGGTCCAACTTCCAGTCAAGATTTCTCCAATAACTTTGAGGATGTGTAAGTGCTAATTTTAGCATCTCCGTATAATAAATAATTGCAGCATCATAATCAAATGCCCTATTAGGAATTCTTTCCATTGAATATAATAATCCAACAACACTGGCAAGACCAAATTCCTCAAAATTTGAATAGTTCTCCTGTGCTTTTATAGCTAAAGTATCCAAATAACTTGCAAACTCAGACTCCTTCAAATATCCATGATACAGCCCTAAACGGCAAATACTTACACAATTACTTATATCATATGCCAAAATTCCGGCTTTAGGCAGTACTTTATAATATTGATTAACTATTGACAGCCAAATGTATTCTTTATTATTTTTACTCAAGGAATTTATAAGAGCTTTTCTCTCTTTATCAGGAAGTGCCGTAATAAAAATCCTCTTTTCTTCAAAAGATCTATTAATATCAGTACCGTTAAAAAAGTAGTTCAAACAATTTTTAAAACTATTTTCATCATATATTTGCAATCTGTTCATAAGAAAATACCTTATATCCGAAGTCTGCCTATCCCTTAATATCTTATTGGTTTCTTCAGGTATCCCACACAGTATTTCATTTGTTATCGTTAGCTTTCCATCATTCAACTTTTTCCAAAAAGGATGAAATTTATCTATTATTTCAAAATCTCCTTTTGCTCCCCAAATAGAAGTCATACTTAATGATATTTTCCATAATTTTCTTATATTTTCATTTACCATTATATCCACCACCACTTTTTGAGTAACCATTACTAAAACTGTTGCACTGTGCTCAGTAATTTTTTTTATTGCTTTGATACTTTATTATATAAAACGCAATTATTATACCTGCAAAAATAAGGCCTAAAAAAGGCATAAAAATTGAAATAACTAAAATAGGAATGAGTACAGTACAGTATACAAAAACCAATATGTTACTCAGTATTGAATGCTCTGTTGATATTTTATAATTTACATCCTTAACATATTTAATAACTTTCCTTAATCTTCCTCTTAATCTTTCATTTTCGTATTTTTCAAATAGTATATTGACTTGAATATCCCCTACAGGAGACTTTTCAATAAAACTACGAAAATACTTGTCTGCCAATCCATATTTTTTCATGCTGCACAGACACATAATCATGCCTTTTAAGGCTTCAAGATTATCCTTTTCTTTTTTAAGAACAATCTTAAAGTCTATTGAGGCCTTTTTATACTGGCCGCACTTTAAATAGGCATTACCCCGATACAGCAAAATTTCCAAATCATTGTCGTTTAAAGACAATGCCTTTGACAGTGCTTCAATAGCTTGATCGTAATTGTGCAAAAAATATAGAGAAATTCCTTTAATTTTGTAAATAAAATAATCTCCATTGAAAATCTTTTCAGCATCCTGGACCAATTTTACAGTCTCTTGATAATTCCCGCTCCAAAATGACTCGAAGGCATAAAACCTATATTTTGCATAGTTGGAGTAATCAATATCAAGTTTAGAGTCAAAGCAATCAAAAGGCAGTCCGAAATCAAACATAACAAATTTTGCCCATCTAAACCTTGGGTCTTCAGAAATTGAGAATTCCGAGTCTATAAACTTCCATACTTCATAGGGTAAAACACAGTTGTTATTAAAAAAATCCCATGCATTTTCAGTCAGGTAGTGGTATTCATCTATAGTGAGCTCATTATTCAATAACTCTTGCCAACACTTTACATCTCTGCGTTTAAAAATATCGTTATATAACAGTTCCACCTTCTCAAGCAGTTGTGGCTTTACCTTTGGAAAATTCTTTTCCAAAATCCTCCTTATACGGACTTTATCAAAGCTCACTTCAGGTTTTGAAGTTGTTTCTTTAAAGCTGTCCTCAAAGTAGTCCAGATTGCTCTCAGAACTGTTATCAACAAATACCTGGAACTCCATATTACCCCTGCCGGTTTGCGCTTGTTCCAATGCTTCCTCATAAGCCTTTCTTATCTGCATAAAACCTTCGGGGTCATCTTCAGGATGGCATTTTTTTACTGCTTTAGCATATGCCCTTTTTATTTCTTTAACATCGGAAGTTTTTTCAATACCCAATATGGACCATATATCCATTCCATCATTTCTCCCATTCTTCAATTCTATTTAAAAACTTCTCCAGTCTTTCAGCTTCAGCCTCAATTTCTTCACGATTCTGCCTGTCCAATACCGCTTCAAAATGTTCAAGAGCCTGGGCAATTTGAGCTCTAACATCGGAAAGGGTCTCTTCATAGAGCCTTTCACCTTTTGCCAACAGATACCGATTCCTTGCGTTTTCCCTCGGATAAATTTTAATTTCGGCCAGTTCCTTAAGGCGAGCCTCAACCTCTTCTTCCGTCAATGTACATTCGTTCTTAAGGATTACTTTACGAGTAACTTCACCGGTTGACACAGATTTGACCTCCACCTCCAAAATACCGTTAATGTCATAGGTATACCTTACATCTACTGCTGATTTTCCGCGGAGCTCAGGCGGAACATGTACTTCCAGCTCACCCAATTTAATATTGTTTTCCACCATCCTGCTTTCCCCCTGATATACTCCAACTCTTATCACTGTTTGGAAATCATACATAGTATAAAACCTTTCAACCCTGCTGCACGGAAGTATAGTATTACGCTCTATTATGGGATGAAAACGCCCTTCTACAATTTCTCCAAATTCGTTATATGTTGCTACTTCTGTTCCCAAAGTGTATGGACATACATCTGTGAGCACCGTTTCTTTCAAAGATTCATTCCGTTCCTTCATTGCTGCATAAACTCCGGCTCCATAGGCTACAACTTCGTCAGGATTAATTGAACAAAGGGGCAGCCTTCCAAAATATTTCGCAGCAAACGAGCGGATTATGGGCATCTTGGTAGCCCCACCAACCATTATAATCTCATCGAGGTCATCGGTATATGTATTAGAGTCCCTAAAAGCTCTTTGCAGTGGTTGCTTTAACTTTTGAAGCAAATCCTGTGCCAGTGTTTCAAATTCACTGTTCGATATCCGGAGAATATAATCCTGCCCGTTAATTGTGCAATTCATTTCATGCCTGTCTATCCCGGACAATGCAATTTTGCATCCCTCTGCCTGTTTTTTCAGTGCTGAAAAAGTTTTTAAATCCAACATATCTTTATTTAACTTATGGTACTTCAGAAAATAATCGATTAAGCATTGGTCAAAATCTTCACCGCCTAAATAATTGTCTCCCGCCACCGCTTTGACTTCCATTATATCGTCAAAAAGCTCGAGAATGGAGACATCAAAAGTACCCCCGCCCAAATCAAATACCAAAAAATTTCTCTCACTGTCCGATTGATGCAAGCCATAGGCAACAGCTGCCGCAGTTGGTTCGTTAATAAGCCTTTCCACTTTAAGCCCGGCCATTTCACCAGCCTGTTTTGTTGCACGTCTCTGTTGATCATTGAAATATGCCGGAACACTAATTACCGCCTCAGTTATCTCCTTTTGAAGAAATGCCTCTGCATCGGCTTTAAGTGATCTTAAAACAAAGGAAGAAAGTTCTGTAGGTGTAAAGGTATACTTACCCAAATTATACTTTTTATTTGTTCCCATATACCTTTTAAAAGCCGCTGCTGTGAGATGCGGATGTGTAATAAGCCTCTCTTTGGCAGCTCTACCTACTAAAATCTCACCATTTTCATCAACACTCACAACCGACGGTGTCAATTTTTCTTGCAGGGCATTCGGTATGATAACACATTCGTTGTTTATGAAGCATGATACCAAACTGTTTGTGGTTCCCAAATCTATTCCTATAATGGACATATCTGATATCTCCCATCATATACATTTCTATTTTAAAAAGAATTTTACAATGATTATTATATATCTTATTGAAAGTTGTGGAAAGTCTTATTATAAATGGTTTTTACTATTATAAAACATTGACATAAAGAAATCCGGTTGCCCTTAATCCAGAACAACCGGAATGCTCTTAATTATATTGACTTGCTTTTGATCTATATCAATTTTACAAACATAGGCAAATAAATCAACGCCTGCCTTTTTGGCATTTCTCAATGCAATGCCGAATCCTTTGTCAGTCCTGTCATTAGGCCTTATTTCATCGGCATCCTCCCTTTGTACAATAAAGATAACTCCCGCGCCTTTCCCGCTCAGCTTTATATTTACCAATTCTTCAAGATGTCTTGTACCTCTTGTGGTGGGTGCATCCGGGAAAAACGCCTGTCTGTCTTCTACCAGTGTGACACCTTTTACTTCAATATAGTATTCCTGTTCACCGTTAAACAATCCAAAATCAAAGCGACTGTTCAGTAAAGTTACTTCACGGCGAATTTCACTATAAGCAGCAAACTGTTCAAATGTGTTGCTCTTCAAAGCATCATATACTATTCTGTTGGGCAAATTAGCAGAATCGATGGAAACCCAAACCCCACCTTTTTTTACAAATAAAAGCCCAAACTTTGTCTTGCGATTCGGATTGTCAAATTTCCTTACCAACACAGCAGCTTTTTTCGTCAGTAGTTCTTTAAGTCTTCCCGTATTGGGAACATGAACAAGTTCTCTGCTTCCTTCAATTTCCACCACCGCTTCAAAACGGTTAAGTCTCTCAACAAAACGTCCTTTTACAAGTTCTCCTTCAATTTTCATTTAAAGCTTCCTTTGTAATTTTTTATATCTGTTTTCTTACTGTTTTATATTCATCATGAAACCTAAAATAGGGACAATTGTCATAGGATTTTTTCATGAATCGAACCATTTCATCTTCATCCAAATTTACTTGACAAACATAGTAATTATACTCGTCATCAAAAATATAGTTCACACAATACTCACACTTTGATTTCCCTTTCATTTTATATCCTTTCAACACCTCCTATTGCATCATTATGTAATTTCAATCTTCAATTTATCTTACCATCTATCCCTGTGAATCCTTGACGGATTGAATCTATCGGCAGGTTCTTTAGTCTCAGCCGGATAACCTAACGACATAATGCCTAAAGGAATCACATTTTGAGGAATATTCAAAAGTTCCTTCACCTTATTTACCCTCTCTTCCCTGGGGTATACTCCAAGCCATACCGCACCCAAACCGAGGTTATCTGCCATTAAAAGCATGTTCTGCATTGCAGCCGAGCAATCCTGTACCCAATATCCTTCATGTTTCTCCAAAGAAAGATCGCCACAAACAACAATGGCATGACTTGCCTCCTTAAGCATCTGTGAGTAGGGATGAAATTTCGTTATATCAATCATAATGTTTTTATCGCTTATAACGATAAAATGCCATGGCTGCTGATTTCCGGCTGAAGGTGCTGCCATACCGGCTTTCAAAATTTCTTCAATTAAATCCTCCGAAACAATTTTATCTGTATATTTTCTTATACTTCTCCTATGGAAAATTGAATTCATGCCCAATACCCCTCCTTACATTTTATTTGTATGTTACATAAATTTATGTTCAAATTCCAGTCTCAATCATGAGCATAAATTCATTAGTTTTAATCACTAAGTCAGGAAATATGAAACCTTTTCAATGCTGACTAACAAAACCAACCTTTTTTATTTTGATTCAAAAGCCGTTTATATATGTACTCTGCTTGTTAATATTTGTTATAGTGCAGCTTTTCATACATTAAATCATCTTCGGAATAAGCGCTCTTTGCTTCCGCCGGGTATCCAACGGCAATCATGCACTCAACGTTGTAATTTGAAGGTATTCCAAGCACTTCTTTTACATAGTCTTCAGCTTTCAAATTTCCGGAATGGAATCTCTCCCTAATCTGTATCCAGCATGAGCCCAAGCCCAGAGATTGAGCTGTTAGCTGAATTATAATTGAAGCAATGGAGGCATCCTCTATCCAGACATCACATTTCTCAGGATCCGCAACTACAACAATTCCCAAGGGTGCATTTTCAATAAATGATGAACTGTGCTCTCTTGCTTTAGACAGCTTTTTTAGCAATTCCTTATCAGTTACTGCAATAAATTCCCAAGGCCTTCTGGACCGTGATGAAGGAGCCAGCAAAGCACTTTTTAGCAATATATCCATCTTATCCTTTTCCACTTCTCTGTCTTGAAATTTTCTGATACTTCTTCGGGATTTCAATAATTCGTACAACATTGCCAATTTTCCTCCTCCTGTTGTCAGAATAATTCAAAGACACTTTATATTATTGCGATTCTTGGATATTAATGCTGCGGTACTTCTTATTATAAAGTATCCGACAACTCCTCCGAGTACATTCAATATAATGTCATCTATATCGCATGTACCCACAGCAAATACATATTGAAAAATCTCAATGGACAAAGTTGCCAAAAACACCACTGCAATAACTTTAGAAAAGCTTTTCATCCTACTGAAAACCATAGGCAGCAAAAAGCCCATTGGCACAAAAGCTGCAATATTTCCGGCAATATTTATCATAACAAAATCCCAATTATATGATGACGTAAGAAATTTAACAATTGTTTTAAAAGGAATAAGGTTTATTCTCCGCTGAAAAACATTTCTGCCATAGGTATGGTCAAAAAAAGTCAAATATATTAAATAAAATAAATACAAAACAAACATAATTATGCCGATTAATCTTATTAACGTTTTATATTTTCTCATAGCAACCTCTAGACCTTTATATTGTCTCAAATGCTTTACCCTTTAAATTAAAATTTAAACTATTTTTACAGCCATGTAATTCATGTAATTATAATATCACATTTAAAATGTAAAATAAATTCACCGCGTTGTGAATATAAATAATTAAGAAACTTTTCTAATTCCAAGAAAGTGCAATATAACACTTTGACAAGGTTGTGAATTAATGAAGGAAATATCGGAATTCCATACTGTTCGTGGATATCAACTGCTTGAACAGAATAAAAAGCTTTTAACTTCATCAATGGAAGATTATCTGGAGATGATATACAGAAACAGCCTCATTGAAGGGTATATGCGTATAAATACCCTTTCTGAGCTTTTAAATGTGGCAGCATCCTCGGCTACAAAAATGGTTCAAAAATTGAACAGTTTAGGTCTGATTGACTATAAAAAATACGGTATTATTTCTTTGACGGAAGACGGAAAAGAACTTGGAAAATTTTTATTAGAAAGGCACAATATCATCGAATCGTTTCTAAAAAACCTCGGTGTGAAGGAAAATATACTTATTGAAACTGAATTAATCGAACATTATGTCTCAGTTTCAACACTGCAAAAGATAAGTACGTTCAATAAATTTTTAGAGCTAAATCCCGATATTATGGAAAAATACAAGAAATTTTCTCAAAACTCAATGTCATAAATAGTTTGGTTGATTTTTCAATTTTTAATATCATAAGAATTTTAGCAATTTTTCTAAAAATAGTTATCCTCTCCACTACCCCAATATATTAACTATAAGCTGAATGGACTTTTCCATGCTCTAATATCCACAGTATTCATTTTCAGCATTACTAGAGGTACGAAATGTAAAACTATTCACTTTCTATTGTGCAACTGTAGGTCCACCTATAGGCAGACCCACAACGAATACATTTTAAATATTACAAACTGTTATTTTTATTAAATAAAGATAAGAAGCATATACAAGTAATGCCATAATGACAGCATATATTATTTTCCTCAATTCATTACTCCCATTTTTATGCTCTTACATCTACCATTACAACTGTCAATACTCGAAATACACTCCTTGAATATCATTATTTTCTAAAAGAATAGGTTTTAAACAGAACCATGTTGTATAAACTTTCGAATCCTTTCTTTCCAGTTTCAATAAAATATCCCCTTCTCCATACGTTTCCAGCATATTGTCCGGTAAATAGGTTTCAAATACCAAATTAATTGCAGCTTTGTCCCCTACTACTTTTGTTCTTATCCTTTGTTTAGTTTGAAATCCGTTAATACTGATATCTCCATAATATTCATTATTTTCCTTGTGGATTCTTATTGTATAAAACATGTTTTGGTCAGGGGGAACAAATTCCGAATATTTCAGAGTGCCTTCCCATGTTTGCAATTCTGCATCAATATCTCTTTTTACAGTTAGTACCCATAAATCCAGTTTATTGTCTTCATTAAAATATCCCCAAAAATTATATCCACCCATGTCATAATTAAAATACGTTTTTCCATTTTCTGGTCGCTTATTATAATTCTTTCCATAGAGTTCTTCCATTCTTTCAATTGGATCTCCAAATTTCAAACCCCGTTCTGTAGGAATATTGTCATTAACATATATCTCGTAAATTTTCTCTTCTCTATCAAATTCTATTATATAATATCTCATATCAAATATTCTATTTCCATACCTCCAATCATAGGGATGAGAAGTTCTCTCTATTTCATATGTCTCTTCGCCCTTTTCATTCAGTAACCTTCTGACTTCCTCTATGGGCATTCCTAAATACAATGCTTTTTCTCCATATTTAGCCGCATTAAAAAGAACTTTGGGTAAATTCCCTCCATTATCATTAGCGGAATCTTTCGCTTCTTTATCTTCAACATTTTGATTTACGTTAGGATCAGCATAATCCTCTTCTGACCCATCCAATTTAATTCTAAATGGGGCCATGTCATCTTTATGAAGATATATAAAATATATCCAATCTCCAACAATATGTATAAAAGGACTACGAGTTTCACTTAATTTTTCTTTACCGCTTCCATCAGGCTTTATTCTATATAATTTTTCAAAATCAGATAAATTGCAATAGTATATCCATTTACCATCGGTATTAAAATTAAATACTTTATCTTCTGTAATTAAACTTTTGTTATTGCCACTAATATCCATCATGTACATTTTGTCATTATGGTCAGTAAAGTATATCCATTGATCATATAAAACAAATGAATGCATTTCCTCATCGGATATTCTGTTCTTTTCAGTTCCATCTGTTTTCATTTTGTAAAGATAACTTTTGTGTATTACATCTCCCGGAACATATTCTTCAGATAAATAATATATCCAATTATCTTTTACTATCAAACTCTCAGCACAATCATCACTTAGTTTCTCTTTATTGCTCCCATCTATCTTCATTTTATATAAATCACCGTCAATTTTTCCGCCAACCACAAACCAAGTACTAAAATATATCCAGTCTCCCTGAACATATATGGTGCTACATCTCTCATCATGTAACATCATTCTTTGTGTTCCATCTTTTCTAGCTTTGTACAATTTATGACCATCAGATAGATTAATGTAATATATCCAATCCCCAACAATATTAATGCCTTCTGCAGTGTCATCCAATATTTTAGTCGGTTCTGCCCAATCGTAATTGACTCTGTACAGTTTACAGTCAGCTTCTGTAAGATCAGGAGCAAAACCGTTTGTAAAATATATATATCCATTATCATATATTGCATATCCGCCATTTATCAAATTTCCATAACCGTTATTTTTCATCTCTTGATTTTGCACTTTTCCCGTATTCTCAATACTTCCATTATTATTGTAACTGTCCTGATCTCTGTCTTTTATTACTCCATCTTTACCGCATCCACATAATAATGCCATTAGTATTGCTATAATTAAGCACAATTTTCTATATACCATTTAACCACCCTTCAAACTCTATGATATAAATCATGTTAAAACTATCGCAAATCAATAATAGCTCTTAAGTAAAATTCTCCATCTGTTTTTTCAAAAACAGCCCAATTTCCAATGATACTATAATTGACAATTTGGGACTCTCCAAGAACCATTTCTTTATCCTCAAGTTTTACAATATAAGAGCTATATTCATAACTGCTTAATTCTTCGCACAAATCTATGATATCGTCAGATGATGGCTCATATATATCATTTTCTACATCATGGATAAAGTTAAAGCCATCAGAATCTAATTGGGATACCGGAAGCTCAATTATTGAAACCTTTTGGCTTTCTTTAAATAGGTCTTTTAGATCAATAGGAGTTTCACCACTAACTTCAAACTGAAGATTATCCTGAATCTCATCAATTGCGTATAAATTCCTTACATCTTTTCCCCTTGCTCCTAGTCCGGAACTGAAATTCCTCATAACTATGAGTCCTGCTGGACTGATAATTTCTTTTAATGCTGCTGCATCAGAGTTTTTAATCGCCAACAACATTTCTTCTATTACTTTTAAATCCTCTGCTTTACTAATTGTCTGTTGTGGTGTTGGTTCGGTTTCTGTATAATTTGCATTGTCATTTATACTATCATTACTACTATATTCACCGTTAAAATTATCCTTTGTCTGTTTACATCCCGAAAACAATAAAAGTATTATACCAAGCACTATTGCAAATCTATATAACATTTTGCTGTTCAATAAAAAACACACCCTTTCATTTCCAACCATAAACATTTTTTAATCAGAATTTCTGCATAATCTCTATTTGTAGCAATCTCAACTATGTTACTTTCCCTTCCGGGTTCGCTTATGTTTCCTGCTTTTTTAATTGATTTTAACTTTTATGATGCTGATTAACTTATCCTGACAATATTTTCAATACTCCAAATATCATTTTCTTTGTTTAAAGTGAATTTATATCTCTTGTTTCCTTCGACAGAAACTATAACATTAGCTTTTGCTCCGTTTTCTTTTGCGGCAATTTCTTGGTCACTCTCAAATTCCAATTTCTCAAACGCCAAAGCTTCAAATAATTCCTCATTTGAAAAATCAATTCCCCCTCTGACATCCTGAGAGCATAGTTTGCCCAGTCTTTCACTTACTTCTTCCGATTTTTGAAATTCCAATACATTTAAAGCTATATACTCCCGAACAATTTCTTCAGGGGTATTTGGATATTCAGGCAATTCGACTTCCGTTTTTACCAATTCAAATTTTTGATTATTATATTCATAAATGTTTTTCACAGGATAATATAAAACATCATAACTCCACCGGTTTTGCACATATCCGTCAATTTTTCCATCATTGTCAGAGTCTATTATTTCATCACTGCCTGCCCCGGTTGGTGAAGCACTATAAGCGATTTCTTTAAATTCCTTGTCACCCAATTCAAATATACTGAACCCTACCAGATTAGCCCCGTTTGTCAATCCGCAATATATGTACTTTTTTTCATCTCCGGCTAAAGATATAAGCTTTACTTCATATACTGCATAAATGCTTTCGGCGAAATTATCACCAATTTGCTTTATTTCTCCGTCTATTTCCTTTAATACATATGCCTTTCCGATATAGGTTGATAATTTGTCTTCTCCTTCGGTTCCAATAGCCACAATTACTTCATTGTTTCCATCCAAGTCTATATCTTCATCGGAATAAAACAGTATTTTTTCGTTATCTTCGATTAATTTTTCATTGATATAAGCCTTAATCAAATCAGAGGTATTTGAAGTTTTTTTAACTGCATTTTCAATTTGATTGTCATTTTTCTCATTGTCAACTTTATCAACAGTATTCCTACTGCATGATATAAGATTCATTGATAATATTATTAAAACCAACATCGAAACAATTTTCTTCATTCTTAAAATCCCCCGTTATAATCCTTTATTAATATTAAATTCTGTAATGCTTTAATTACGTTTAATAGGATGAAAGGAAGCCTATTCTTTTGCATTTTTTAGGCTAACTACCCTAACCAAATCCGCACTTGTCATTATCTGTCTATAACCTATTGAGTAGTTATCTATTACAATTTCCGCTTCACCGGATTCCTTTGGCAAAAGCTTATGTGCTATTTCCGTATTATTAATCAATATAGTTTTTTCATCAGCAAAGTTTTCAAATACAGGTATAATTTTTCTCGATTCTTCATCCAAAGTAATGACACATCCATATCCGTCACCGGTATAATCCCATTCGTATACTCCTTTAACGGTTATTTCTCCTGAAAATGTTATATCACCTATCATTTCGGAATTTTTTTCTATACTTTTTACAGTTAGGGAACCTATTTTTTGTCCGACATGTACCGTATCTTCATCTACTAAATAATTTTCAACTTCACCCTCAAAAACTTTCTTCATCCCGTACAATTTTCCGTCAATAACAACAATAATTTTATCCCCGACTATATAAAACTCTCCTCCAAAAGCTTCCCACTTTTCCTGCTTTTCATCATCTCTAAATATCACTATTTTGTTTGCAAAATCCACGTCTATGTTATTTTTGTCAAGATACTGTCGTAAATCATCACCAAAGCTTTCCCTACCCAACTTTTCAATTAAATACTTCGGATTATTTAACCCTTTCGGCCCACATCTACAAAACAGCGGCATATATATAAACTGCTTACTCAAATATTTCAAGCTTTCTTCCGGTGTAAATCCATGTACAGTTACTGGTTCGATAAATTCCCATATACCGTAAAAATTCTCACTATTTTCGGAAATATTTATATTTGACTGTTCCTCGCTTTCCTGTTTGTTATATTTTCCCAAATCCAACTCCACTAAATCCCTACCTGCACCAAATCCGCTCCTATAGCTAATCATTCCCTTTTCTTTTTCCCAAATTATAGTTTCAAAGTACCCCGATTCAACCAGGTCATTGTACGAATGATATTTTCTGACATCCCCTTTAACTTCTAAATATCGATGTAGACCTCTTTCTTCTCCCAATTCGTCGTTTATTTCTCCATCCTGACAAACAATCACGCTATCTTCGGGCAATTGCCCGTTGTCTTTTATTTTTCTAAGATTTCCTTCAGTTGGTTCAATTTTATAAATCTTATCTTTTTGAACATAAAAATAGCCTAAACTCAAACGTTCCTCCGGAACCTCCATTATCCCATCTATTCTCAATTCATAAACTATCCCATCTTCCAACTTAGCTACTTCATTTATATTAAGTTTTACATCTTTCTCTACTATATCATCAAATATAAACTTTCCTTTATAATTCAACTGTTCAACATTAGGGTTGAAAAAGGGATTATTAACACTCGAGCTATTTTCTGCTTGAATATTTTCCCTGTTCGAATTTTCATCCGCATTTGGTATATTGGCTTTATTGCAGCCAAAAGCAAATAAAAGGCCAAACACTAAAACCATTGCAAGAGCTTTTCTCATTATTATGTTACCTCCGTCTTAATTTTGATTCTTAGACAAAAATTCAATTGCATAATTATCCAATTTTACGTAACCAATACAATTATCATAATTAAAGTTTAGTTAATAATCAATATTTATCGTTTTAAGAAACTATAAAGCTATGAGAACTCTCAGGAGGTACTAAAGCCGATTTGGATATAAAAAAGATGAGAACAACTTAGATTGAAAACTAAGTTGTTTGGACAGATTAGGATTAAATCTATAAATAAGCTGGCAAAATATTTGATATTTAGTATAATTATAATGTAACCAAATAATAATTAATTTAAACAAAATCAAGTATCGTTAGGAGGACAAATATATGAAAGAGTTGTTACCAATACGGTTTATTTCATCGGAATGTAGATGTTGAAGAATTCAAATTCAGAGATCTTATAAATCAAAAACTTAAAGAATATGAAAGTAAAAAATCTGATAATAAAGAGAGTTGAATAATATGATAATTAACATGAATCAAACAAGAACTTTCGGTGGTGCTGATTTTGTTTTCTCCACTATCGACAATTATGTTATTTATACATCTGAAGTTCGTTTGGCTATAATGGGCATGCCTCGTATCACCCTGATTAAGAACAATGAGCCAGTTCTCTTATTAAGAAATAAAGATAAAAATCCTTTTTCACAAGCTTTTAAAAGGAATTATAAATTATTTGATATAATAAAACCCGATGGAGAAACATGCGGAAAGCTTTCTCACAGATTTGTAGGAAAGTTTTTGTCCGGTTACACATATGAGGAGATTACTTTTAATTCAGAAGTTTACAACTGCTATGATGTCGGAATGGGCAAAGAAGGTACATTTGTCTGTATATATTCGGGTGATGAGCAAATTGCAATGATAGAAAAACCACCTGTAGTTTATGACAACAAGGATTTTTACAAAATATATATAAAGGATGACAGACACGCAGAAATTGTATGCCTTTTTGCCACATACTATGACCATTCTACAGCTGGGAATTACAATGAAATTACAACAAAAGAAATAAATTATAGATACACAACGAATAAGGAACTAAAAAGCAAGTATAATCCTCTATTTAAGGAATTGTGCAACTAATTGCCAAACTGGAAGGTTCAGGCATTGTCCATGGAAGCGAATTCAGCAAACCTATTTAACAATGACTATATAAAATAATCTATAGTAATGGAGGATTAATGTAAGTGAAGTACATATATAATGCAATAAACATTATTATTGCAATTTCCGTAATTGTTTCACAATGCGGATGTAAGAACTCAGCATCAAGCAACTATACAAATCAAAACTTCAGCACACCTTCAATACAAACCACCCACAACAGCAATGCCTTACCCTCTGATTTACAAGACTCAATGGATGCTACACCAAATTCTCCAAGCAGCAATGATGATAATCGAAATAATATCACCTTGTCAAAAGTATGGGAATTTGAAGGTATAGATTCTTATTATAAGCCGATTGTCAACGGCAACAATGTCATAATCTGCGGTAAAAATGTACTGTTTAATATCAGCAAAGACACCGGTAAAAAGAACTACGAGAGCTTTTTAAATTTCAATTATGCCGTCGACTTTTATACCGACTCTAATATCATTGCTGCTTGCAATGCAAAAGGTTTTCTGGAAGTAACCGATGTAAATACCGGTAATCTTTTATGGACCTCAGGGTTGATTTGGAAACCGGCAACATCCTTTTGGATTACATCTATGAAGGCAATGGAACTATAACCAGTGTATCTCAAAAAGACAACACAATATTTTTTACAACAGGTACTGACTTAGTATCTATTGATAAATCCGGACACAATTTTACTATTTATGGTTTAGGTATGCCAGTGGACGGTAATTTAGCAGTAAACGGTGATGAGATATACTTGACCAATTCTGAAAACAAACTTTTTAAATATAAAATAGATTGAACAAGGCAAACTTATATAGTTGGCCACCGCAAGCAGATTGACTTTCAATTGAAATATATACATAAAAGTTTCCTGCAAGCTCATAGACTCATAATCTGCTGTCATAAAATTTTCTGGTTTATATTTGACTGCAAATATAAACCAGAAAGCGCACCTTTACACATCTAAAATTGTTTTCAAGTTTTCAAATGGGATAAAATAAAAAAACATATGATATACAAAAACTATGCCGTAAAATGTTTATACATTTCTTTTTTAGTCCCGCAAACAGGGCATACATCCGGAAGATGGTCTTTTACTGTATGCCCGCATACAGGACATACATACACAGGTCCTAATTCCATATCCTTTCCCTGATTTGCAGCTTCCTGTGCTTCCTTAAACAGCCGGGCATGAATCTTCTCTGCCTCTAATGCAAAGTGAAAAGCCCTTTCGGCATCTTTTTCCTCCTGATATCGTGCTGCGTTTAAATAAACAGGATACATCTGTTCGACCTCATGCAGTTCGCCGTCAATTGCGCCTTGCAGATTATCAACAGTTTTACCCGCTCCAAAAACTGCACCCGCAGTAACACTATAATCCCCAACACGGTCTTTCAGCGCTCTAAAGTGGTTATCGGCATGAGCCCACTCTGCATAGGCTATAGCCCTAAACAATCTTCCTATATTGGGCATGCCCTCCTTATCCGCTATATCGCCCCATATAAGGTATCGCATGTGAGCCATGCTTTCCCCGCCATAAGCGGAACGCAAAAAATCTGCAGTCATATCATTTTTTACTGACACTTATTATCTTCCTCCCATACAATGTTTTGTATTGTTATGGTATGGAATATCAATGGATTTTATACTCTCTTATAAATAACTCTTTAGCATTTTCACCTGCATTTGCATAATTATAATTAAATATGATAAAATCGAATTAGTTCGAATTTCTGCGACTGGAGGATATTTATGAAAATAGTAATCAAGGAAAACTATGAAGAAATGAGTAAATATGCTGCAGAAGTAATAGCATCCTGTATAAGGGCAAAACCGGATTGTGTTTTGGGATTAGCTACAGGAAGCACTCCAATAGGTACATACAAAGAGCTAATTAAAATGCATAATAACGGTCTCGATTTTTCAAGGGTAAAGACCTTCAATCTCGACGAATACCTTGGAATAGGCATGAATCTTGACAAGCCATATAACGAAGACCAGAGTTATGCAAGGTTTATGTACGAGGAATTGTTTAAGCACATAAATATTAAAAAAGAGAATATTCATATTCCGGACGGTCTGACCAAAGAACCCGAAAAGTTCTGCCGCTGGTATGAAGAAGAAATAAAAAAGGCCGGAGGAATCGACCTTCAGCTTCTAGGTATAGGCGGCGACGGTCACTGGGCATTCAATGAACCGGGTTCATCCCTGCAATCAAGGACAAGAGTAATACCTCTTGCCAAGCAAACTTTAGATGACAATTACGAAAGCTTCTTTAAAAAATCGGGAATTTCCAGAGACGAAATGCCGCGTTTTGCAATAACAATGGGAATAGGTACAATCCTTGAAGCAAAGAATATTTTAATGATTGCCAACGGCGAAAGAAAAGCTTCTGTTGTAGCCAAGGCAATTGAAGGACCTATTACTTCACAGATTACTGCTTCTGCAATACAACTCCACAGCGGCAATGTAACTGTAGTTCTTGACGAGGCTGCTGCCTCAAAGCTCAGCAACATTGAGCATTATAAATACGTTGAAAAGCTTATGAATGAATACAATTAAAATATTTCTTCGCTTTCTTCTTTTGTATAGAAATATTTTGTGAACTCTTCTTCCAAGAGTTCATTTTCATTTTCAAGCAAATATTTGAAAGCTGCCTTACTGTGTGCAATAGCTTCATCTTCAAGCTTTGACAACTTTTCGGGAATGTTTTTCTCCACAAGCATTTTTTTTACGTCGTCAAAAATTTCACGGTTGCCATAGAGAAAAATGCCCTCATGAAGAATCTTTGAAGCCACCATGGATTTAAAATCATTGAACTCCATTTGCTCATAGGCTTTGGATATGTCTTTAATAACATAATCGATTTCTTCCATATATTGCGGATTCTTTATAAGGAATCCCTTTTCTTTATATATTGCAAGATCAAGACCTCTTAGAAAACCATCGGCAAGATTCCTGGATATAACAATTATGTCAAGGTCGGAACCTCTCACCAATTTGCCTGACGACGCTTCAGGTCTAAGTTCCGAATGGGCCATATCATATACTACATCTCCGGCAATCATAAAACATATATTGTTTTTTATACTTTCGGAATCCTCCAGGAAATCTACAATTTTTGATACAGTATTATATGCCAGTTCATATTTTCTTTTGCTGATGAGTTTTACATTCTCATGCAGAATCTCTGCCTTGCGTTCAATTTCGGCAATATCCTTATTCAGGCCCACCACCGAATAAGTGAGAAATTCTCTCATTATTGACGGTGAAAGTCTGGCATAGCCTTCAATTTTTTTATCAAGACGCAAATATTTTTTCCCAAAGGTCTTTACTGTAATTTCATTGGCTTTGTAACAGTACCTCCACAAACGCAGCTCATCTATTCCGGTTTTCTCATATAACTCTTTTCCGGTTAACGGACCTTCTTTCTCAAGAATCTTAATAATATCATTCATAACTGATTCTCCTCATCCGCAAAAAATTTTATCCAGGCTTTAACCGTATGAAACTTATCCCGGCAAAAACTAAAGTCAAATCAATAAATTCCGCTGCTTACGGCAGCGGAATTTATCTTAAGTCTGAAAATTTCCTGTCTAATTTCTCTCTTGCAATTCCTGACACTGTTTGAATTTAATAATATTATTTGGAGGATAATATCCTCTGGCAGTGGCATTGGGATAAAGAAGAGAGTTCTTTCCTATAAGGGTTCCAGGAGTTGTGGCACTATTGCAACCTGTCTCAACACCGTCACCTAGAATGGCTCCTAATTTTCTTAATCCAGTTTCATACTGTTTGCCGTTTATATTGAGAACCACCTGTGATTCTACAAGTTTGAGGTTTGCAAGCTTTGTACCTGCACCAAGGTTAACCTTACCTAAAATACTGTCACCTATATAGGCAAAATGCCCTGCTTTACTTTCACCAAGCAAAATACAGGATTTCAATTCGGTTGTATGTCCCACGACACATTTATTTCCGACAAGCACATCTCCTCTTATATAGGCACCCTGGCGTACTTCCGTGTCGTCACCTATTATTGTCGGACCTTTTATCAATGCTCCAGGCTCAACAATAGTATTCTTTCCGATGGATATGTTTCCATCCATAAAAACTGCCCCGGCATAAAGGATACTAGCACCCTCTAAAACCTGGCCGTCCATAATAACTTCGGGACTTTTTTTGGAGTTATCTATGGTAAATCCGTCATCGATAACTTTGCCATCATAAAGTATCAATGTTTTATCCAGTACCAATCTGCTGCTATAGACTCCTCCCAAGTTCGGTACAAGACTGTCCTTTATAAACTTCTTTAGTCTCCCAAGTCCTTCCCACACATATTCTGTGCCCTCAAAGATAGCTTCAAACGGGTTTCCCGAAAGATCAAAAAAATCTTCAGCTTTAAGCATAATATTCCTCCTATAAAAAAGCTTCTATATCATATTATAACAGTAAATAGCATTTGAGTAAATTAATTCGAAATAGAGCAATTTCTTTATTACAATAAAGACTTTATTATTCTTGCATTCTTACTCTGTAATTTCAATGCTTTTTCCCATATCAATAAGCAACTTCTCATTTTTTTCGTAAAACTCCTTTGAAACATCGGCATACAATTCGCAACGTATATTTTGACCGTATATTATTATCTGAAGTTTAACCCTGTCTCCGTCTTTTTCAACAATTTTATAACCTTTATTATTATTTGAAGCAGGAAAATCTTCTACCAGAATTCCTTTATTTTTTGCCTCATCAATTTCCATTGTGTCAGTACCAATACCTAATAAAAATCCGCCATAAACTCTTATATCTGCCTCTTCAGTATCATATAGAAAAACTCCGTCACCTGCAGGAGGTTCATCGGATATATGCCAGAAATCGGGATAATTAATGCTATAACCATATTTGACATTATAATATGTATTAAACTTTGCAGCAGTGCTGCTCTCATTTTCTTCAGTAAATTGTCTGCTGTAATACTCGTCATCCGGATTATCGCTAATTTTCCAGTAATATTCCCCATTAATCAGCAGTTTGTTCTCATAGGGCGAGTCAGTGGCATTTTCTATTTGTCCGATACTATATTCAATAATTTCGGGTGGATCAATTTTCTCTTTTTGAATGGTTCCGTTAATTATACTATATTCTGAAGTTGCCGATGGAGATGACTCAAAAAGTTCACCCCCGATTACAACTGTTTTTTCATCAACGGAAAGATTTAATTTGTTCCCATTGACAGTCCACTTACCGGATATATCCAATACCCGCTTTTCTTCATCATATTGACTGTAATATAACTTAAAACTGCTATCCTTGTAAAAAAAGAACATATCATTATACCCACTGCCTATTGAAGGAGCGGCATGCCATATTCCTATTAGCTGCTGTCCAATTAAATTATCATATTTTTCCGGGGCATCCGTTTTCAACGGGGCATCAGTCATCAAATCACCTGATGTTGGAATAGGCATATTTCCATTGCTATTGCCGTTACATGCGCACAAAAAAGTCAGAATCAAAGCTAAAGGCACAGTAAATAAATTCTTTGAGAATCTTTTAAAATCAACCATTTTTTATCTCCTCATTAAACCTATTATAATTTAGGGTATAAATTCAACAATTATATTCTCGTATTTTTGTCCCCCTTACTAAAGAATTAATTTTATAATTTATCCCTTTTTTCCTCCCAAAGTCTCATACGTTCTTCAAAGCTCACTTCTCTGTGTATCTGATGCAGCATCCATTGATAACCGAACTGGTCGGCAAACACAGCATTGGATAAACCGTAATCAGGTATTTCAGTGATGGGCTGAGTCTCCTTACATCCTGCATTAATAGCCTTTGCAAAGGTTTCTTCAATGTCAGGTACCATTACGTTAAACCAAATTGTATTGGGTTTATCCGGGTCCGGAGCTTTAAGTCCGAATTTTGGGTTTTCATCCAGCATGTGAAAACGTACTCCATACAGTTTAAAAACAACTTCATTTTCGCCTTTTGGAAAATTGGTAACCTCAACCCTCTCTATATCAAATATTTTTTCATACAATTCCAGTGCTTTCAAACTGTCTGACACAATCATATCAATTTCTACTCCAACCATTTTAACACATCCTTTCTTGAAAATTTTTATTTGCTTTAAATTAAATTTTAGCCAATAAGTCTGTCTTCAATGCCTTTCTGTCATTTCCCCGGGGAATCTCAATCCCCTGGAACCTTGCATAGTTTACTTTTATCCCAGCATCTAAGTCAATCTCTATTCTTTGATTTGCAGCATGGGCAATTACCTGGTCATATAGCCGACACTCTTCCATTTGCTTTAATATTTTTTCCTTTTTCTTTCTTGCACCGGCTTTTTCTCTTTGGGATGCATCGGAATCTATAATAATATCCAGTCTCTTAATCTCCGCTTCATAGGATTTTTGCAATTTATGAAGGTAATCGGTTCTCACCCTTGCCACTGTAAACTCATCATAGCGGTGCATATAAATGAGTGCTTTAAATCCATTTTCCTTACCGGAATCAAAAAGCCAATATATAGGCCTTTTTTGGTATACCTGCACGTGGTCTTTATAGAACTCCCTGAGAAAATACCTTCTTATAGCCTGCCTTGAAGTTTCATCCGCCTTTTTACCTACGGTATCGGCAATATAATCAAGGTTTTCCTCCAAAGTCTCTTCGCCAAATGTTACTTTAAGAAACTCAATAAATCTTTTGACAATATCGTCTTCAAAATATTCATCGTCAGTGACAGGTATAATATTATCCATATCGGGTATAAAAGCAGCATCCACCCATAAATCCTCAATTACTTTTCCTTCATCATCTTTCACTATCCTTCTGACTTTCCACTTTCCGTCCTCATTTTTCCATTTATCCTTAAATTCGCCACTGGCATAGATAAGTCCTTCTGCATCAATGGAATATCTTCCAAACATACAGCCAACCGCATAGGAAATAAAGGACTTGATATCTCTTACTCTTTCGGCTTTTCTGACGGTTATATCCCTATCCTCCACCTCCGGTGAAAGTTCATCCTGCAAGCCATATATTTCAATGAATATCCGGTTAAGTTCCTCTTCATTGGCTTTCAACCGGTTAAACTGTTCTTCTGCAAAAGCAGCCCAATTATTGAAAGCCTGTTGTACAGTGCTGCTATCCCCTTTATGGGCAAGTAGCGGATGTCTTTTAAAGTCCCAGGAGGTTTCAAAAGAATCCCAGTCAATTCTTGCTATCTGAATATTATCTTCTGCTAATGAATTGATTCTATTCCCGGCATCCTCAGATTTCGCAAAAACTACAGGGAATTTGGCAATTTCACCCGACTGATAGTTAACGGTAGGGTTTAATAACCCCAACAAATAATCAAATATATTGCTGTTTAGCAATGCCAAATAGTAAAGTCTATCTTCCTCATCGGTAAACAGACAGCAGCCGCCATTGTCAAAGATAAATCCGTATCCGAAAATCCTAATGCTGAATTTACCTGTCGAAACAGTTGACCAGGTTAATCCCGGTTTCATAAAGTAATGGTAATTTGCTATAACCGCTGTAGGAATTTTTCTAATTTCTTCAGCGTCATTCTTCCAGTCAATCAAATAATAGTTATTTCCATACCACTTTCTGTACCCGCCGCCTTTGTTGTAAGGAAACCATCTTCTGACAATTGTTTCTTCCTTGATTATTTTTTTTGCATTAAAATTCACTTTGTCAATATCAACTTCAAACCATAATCTCAAAAATCTGTCATTGTCAGATGTTGAGTTACCTTTTCTCGGGTACGCTATATCTCCAAGTTTTATACTGTCTGAAAAAATATTTTTTACCTTCGGACTGGCCCAATAGGCAATAGGTGCACCCTCTATTTTGAAAAATTCATCACTGTTTACCGTATAATAATTATTTCTGTTAAACAGGTTTCTCCTTTTTTCTTCCGAACTCATATAATCACACAGTCTTATATATAATCCATTATATCCTCTTACTTTAATTTTCGAAATTGTAAATGAGACAGACTGTACCACTTCCCCTCCAATTTCCTCGAAAGTCCTTGTTCCAAGATGAAGCATATTCTTTATAACAGTTAAGTTCAATATTTCTTTCCTCAATTCCTCAAAACCGGACAGAAACATCCATGAGTGCTGAGTTATCATGGAAACGTAATTCTTTGAGTAATTTAAACATATCTTAATAAACACGGCGAACAAATCGTTTCTGCCCGTGGTATAACTGTCTTCAACAAATTTGGCCAGCTTGGAATTCATACCTCTTCTTCCGAGATAAGGCGGGTTGGTACATACCGCATCATACTTTTGGCTCATTATTCTTGCCTGTTTAACCAATGGCGGTATTTTTTCAAGAATAATATTTCTATATTGATACTCAACTAAATCCTGAACTTCTCCTTTCTTTATCTCTTCCAATCTACTCTCAATGGCATCAAAATCAACAGGCTTTACTTCAAGTAAAGAGCCATATTCCTTTGCATCATGAAAAACATTTATGAGATACTCCACATCTTCTCTGAGTAACCGCTTTTCTATCTCTGTCTCCCCAGTATTTACAAGATAGTCTATTGCCTCTTTCGGAAAACCATTGCTTTCCTGTATGGCACATATATTAACTTTTACCTTTTCCTTAAATATTCTTCTGCTCTTGCTCCTTGCCTTCATCATAACCGCAAAATATGCCAATTGAACGGCTCTGTCATCTATGTCCAGACCGTACAGGTTGTTTTCAAGGATGAGTTTCGGAATATCCCTTTCCGAATATCCTGCATTCCTGTAAATATCATAGAGCAGATCAAAGGCATACACCAAAATATGCCCGCTGCCCACAGCAGGGTCTAAAACCTTTATATCCTCCGGCCTTATATTCTTGCTCTTTGCCCAAATTTCTTCCAACTGCTTTTGAACTTCAGGTTCCTGTTCAGCTTCCTCAAGGTAATATTTCCATTTGCTCTTCAACTCTTCATCGGGATGTCCTTCAAGCCACAGTCTTCCCAAAGAGTTCTCCAGCATGTATTTGACAATCCAGTCCGGAGTAAACAACTGGGTTGCAGCAGGAAGGTTTTCTTTTGTTATCTTTTTATTCTTCTTTAACCCTTCAAAAACTTCATCCTTTTTTTCGGATATATAATACTGGTACATCCATCCAATAACTTCCACTTGTTCTTTAAAATCTTCCTCGGATATATCCTCCACCAAACGCCTTATGACAGACCCTTCGGCAAGAAGGTTTGAAGGCAGCAAAATTTCACTATAATCCTCAATCTTCTCAAACAATCCGGGAAAAATTTTATTCAAGGCATTGCATTGCTTTATCAGAAGGTATCTGTAAAGTGACTCGGTATCATTTTCATCCTGCAATTTATAAACCAGTTCCCGGTCCAAATCCAGGTCAATATTTAATGCTTCTTTAATAATGTCCGGTTCCTTTTTGCCCGGTTCAACCGATGACAGGATTCTCACCCCTGTGGGAAGGTAATTGTTAACCTCCATGAAACGCAGAGCAATAAATCTGTTAAACCAGGTATATGCCACTTCCTCTATTACATTGTTATATCCTTTTTCCTCTATCCTGGAC
Source organism: Acetivibrio clariflavus DSM 19732 (assembly GCF_000237085.1). Taxonomy (GTDB): domain Bacteria; phylum Bacillota; class Clostridia; order Acetivibrionales; family Acetivibrionaceae; genus Acetivibrio; species Acetivibrio clariflavus. Next base: position 3,402,440 of record NC_016627.1, read on the forward strand.
ACTAAACTTTTTCTTTGCTCAATCTCTTTCTTGCTAAGACTTCTGTCTCCTATTATTGCAGTATCGGATGTGGCAAACCCAGGAAGCTTAATTTCCTTTTCGGTTATTCCCAATTCATAAGCCTTTTGCTTTATATCTTCAATTAGCTTCTTCCTTGCCCATACAGCAAATTTTTTTATCACTACTTTATCCATGTTTCATTCTCCTTAAAATTCTCTATGTTGATTTACCCGGTTTGTTACGTTCAATTGGATTAGAAATATTCAAAATTAATTCCTTCTGTCATAACTGTATCCTTATTTTGAATAATCAAAAAAACTGTTTATTCCGCAGCTATTATTATAACCTTTTCAATCGCTAAAATCTCAGTTATTCTTTATTAGTAATTATCTCTGACGTATTGAGCCCATTGCTTGTATATCTCTTCTTCAGACACACCGAATATTTCTTCATAGGCTGAAGGCTTCTTTATCAAGTCCATAACTTTATTCATACCGTAATTTTTATCCAGAAACTCAATGTATGTGTAAGAAAAGGGATAAAGCCCTTTATTGCCAAATTTTATGGGATTGCTTATTTTTGTATCCTTTATATCCGGCACATCTCCCAATGGATAATTAGGTTTTGCATTACCTGACAGGTAACCTGCCAATCCTTCATTTAAGAATTTAGGTGTCTTTTTATTTATCTGATAAACTACCGTATGGACATATTCATGCACAACTGCCTGAACTATACTGTCATAATCATGCGCAGGTCCCGGATTTAGCGGTGAAACGATAATGACCTTATCTTTTACATTATCTCCGATATACCATTTGGGGCCAATAATTCTACATATATTACCGTACTTTTTTGTCTGAAAGGTTTTCTGGTCGGGATAAATATATATTTTAGTTTTCTCAGTTCGGCTAAAATTCATGTCAGAATTAATTTTTTTGTATGCCTCCTCCAATAACTCTGCCATGTCCTGTGCTGCTTTTTCATCTTGCTTTTCATAATATAAAACAAAGGCATCGGTCTCCATAGATACCATTTTACTCGTTTTTAAATTGAATGTAGGCAGAAAATTAATTATTGCCAAAAACACAAGTGCAGTGATAATGATCGATAAAATTTTTATTCTTTTCCTCATAAATTTCCTCCCATCTTTTGGGCAAAAATCAAACACTTTACACTACAATTACCTTCATAAAACTTAAGACTATATTATCCATGCTTTTTCTTTTAATCAAAACCACTTCAATTAATTTGCATAGCAATAAAGGCATCCGTGCCCGCAGCTTTGTCCGCTGTATCCACCGATATCCCTTGACCGGGTGCAGCCGCATTCTTTCCTCTGTCCCGCATCTTTTGCACGGGAAGCTCTTTTACCGAATAATGCTTCAAGATAAGCTCCGTCTATGCAATGGCTCTTTTTTACTCCATGGACTCCTTCAATAACAGGACTGCTGCATGTATAAATGGTAATCCCGTATTTATCGGCAATCTCAACTAGTCGACTTACAACCTCAATTTGTTTGTGTTGTGAAGGTGGAGAATAATCAAAATTGGCTCTTTTAAGTCTTTGTTCTACTTTTTTATATAAGCAGAGAAAGCTTATCGTACAGCGATTTACTCCAAAAGAAGAAATGTCTCTGCACAAAGCATCAAACATTCTAAGTCTTGCTTTTACAAAGTCATCAGGCGTAGGTTCCTTTTCTCCTTTGAGACTTAAAATTATGGGGTCAAATCTCCAGTTGATTTGCTGCGGTGAATACCTCAAAGCCAACTGTTCCATTTGCCTTACCGCCTCATTGGTGTCAATGACCTTTGGCTCCAAATACCTGGAATATCCCGTGATGGTAAACTGAAAGTACAGATTATACAATGACAAATACTTTGGGTCTTTAAGCACATTGGCAAAGGACTTAGACCACAGGCAAATAGAATGCACCTTATCACAAGACAAGTTCACCATGTATGTAGAATTATTGTAAGGATTTCTCACCACTGCATATTTATTTTTAAGACATTCCTGGAGCCAGTCATAATAAAAGGCAGGAATATCCGTTCTTCTGCTGCAGCTAATTATCTCAAGCACTGATTTTTTAATTCCTCCATAAACTAATATCTTGAAGTATTATCGTATTGGACATTTATGTTAAATATCACATAAATGTCAATTTATTTTGATTATATATTACCTTTTACTTACTAATCAACCTCCCTGCACCATTTAAAACGTTTTCAAAATAAAAAAAAGAAAGAATTTTGGTCTCTTTCCCTAATGGTTATGCAGCAATATTACTTGCAATGCCTGGATTCAACTTTAGCCCTTATAACACTCTGAAATCAATCTCACTGCTTCCTCAATCTCATTTTCGTTTTTAACAATAAATCGATGCTACTCAAATCCACCATTATATATATTTCCAAGATTAATAAGTTTAAGAGTTTCAGAGTAAACATTCTTACCATCTGTCCTAATATCTACTATAATTTTATTATGTAATGGACGTAAAGTTAACATACAATAATTCTGACTCTTTCTCCCAATTAAATATGGTTTTTTGAAATCTTATGCTAGTCTCTTTCATATTCTTAACATAACCTTCTTTGTTGCAAGAATATTTTGAAATTTCGATAACTAATTTTATCAGCAGGTCTTGTAATTCACGACTACAATTCTTAAATATTTTGGAAAACTCTGAAGATTCGGATATCTCTTCTAGAAGACATTCTTTTGTTATTGTCATTCCCAACACCTCCAACTAAGTTTATGTACATTTCTCTAAATTCAAATTATCATTAATTCATCTACCATAATTTTAACAATTACTCTCTTACTGCTTTACAAATCTAGATAATTCATATGTTTATTTTGATATTTTAGATTTATTTTAAATATCGTAGTTCTAATAAAAATGTTTACTCAAATTTTATCTAACGGACTTATAATCCAGATTTTTATACTTCCTTCTCACAATATCAAAATCCATACAAGTAACTATGTAAATATAAAAGCATACTCTCTCAATTTATTCAGACAATTGCTGACAGTAAAAGAGAATATGCTAAACATATGCACAAACTTATGTTATACATTGATAAGCTAGATACATAGAATTAAGCTTTCTTAATTTATATCAACCTTTTACAAATCCGATGTGAAATAAGAGCAGCATACTTTCAAAAAGCTTCTCCGCTAATAACTTCAACATTTCCATGTAGTCGTTCATGTTCCATACAATATAAAATCCACTTATTTCAACGGTTCTTTGTACACTTATAATAATTATTCATGTTACTCTACGCCCAAGGCCTTAAATACCGCATCCTCCGGACTCTGATAGAATGAAATTTGAAACTTTGCAAATAGTTCAGGAGGAACCGTCGGAATATCTACTGCAGAACTCATTGGAATCAACACTTTTTTGGCACCCGAATCAAAACACACCTGCAGTACATTTGCCAATTCCTCAACTTTGGTAATGGTACCGCCTATGCTAAGTGAACCTAATACAACCAACTGACTCTGTGGCGGCTTGCCCAGCGCTCCTGAACATAAAGCCACAAAAGCTGCCAGTGCAAGTTCTGAAGTCATTCCTACCCCGTTTATATCCTGTACATGCATTAAATAGTCCTTCGTGGTAATACTTATACTTCCGCTTATATTTTTACTATTAGCTCTAAAGTATCTGAAAGCAGTTTCTATACTTTCTTTTGCTTCCCTGTCAGAACCAAGGCCTGTTTTTTCAAATTTACCGTTGCCCGATATTACCTGGGTTTCAATCTTATAAGTTCCTATTATGCCGGATTTCCCTCGGGCAACTGTATACAGATGTCCGGGTTTTCCCATACCTTCAGGGATTATTTTGCCACCACCCTGTTCGGGAACCGAAACAAATTCTTCTGCCATTGTTTCATTATCAATATAGGAAAAATGGACATCATAAAACTCCATACCGCCAATCTTTTTTAGCTGTTCCTTCACACGTCTTCTTCCTATCAAAGCATAACGCAGTATCTCTTCAATATCATCCTTTGTAAATTCACCGTTGGGATATATGAGTTTTACAAGCCCTGAGACAGTTTTTCTCACCGCAATAACGTCCCTTTGGTTAAGGTTGTTACCCAGTAGGAAATATTTATCCAAGGCATCGGAGAAAGAACGCTTTCTCATCTCCCTCATAAACTCAGATATATAATCAGTAATAAAGCCGTATTCGTCCGTAAAAAACTCTGGACGCATTTTCGGTATCTCCCAACCGGGAACATAGTAATGCATTCTGTCAAAAAACGCACTGTCATTTGCCATAGCTTCAGGGAAGGGCTCAAAAAGATGGGATGTTTTAAGCAGTACATCAACACTTTGGTTAATGTTACCTACAAACACCATGGAGGCAGAGGCATTTTTTTCTTCCTTTCCTCGAGCGAAGGAACCTGAAGCCATGTAGTCCTTCATTATCTGAATTCCGTCTTTATCCTTGAACGTAATCCCTGCAACCTCGTCAAAAGCTACACAGTCCCAAAGCCCGACAAGACCTATTTGCCTTGAAGCCATATTGTAAAACAAATTGGCTACAGTTGTCTGTCCTCCTGATACCAGAATGCTGTTCGGGGAAATTTCCTTATACACATGGGATTTACCGGTGCCTCTGGGTCCTAATTCACACAGGTTGTAATTGTTCTCCACAAGCGGTATCATCCTGGCTAATAGATGCCACTTTACCGGGTTTTCCAACCTGGTAGGTTCCATTCCTATTGACCGCAAAAGCACATCTATCCATTCATCCTTAGTAAAATTTTTTCTTCCGTTAAAAATCTCTTCCATATCAAGGTTGGGCATCTGTATAGGTGTCAAATTGCTTATATTGAAAGGGCTTGTCCCTTTAGCTTCTTCGTCGTAGTAATAATCCATTTTTATAATACACCATATGCCACCACAGAGGAGCTTTTCATATTGCTTTACATAAGTAGGGGATATAGCTACCCCTTTAATACCCAAATTTGAAAACTCTGCCTCATATACGTCCTTCTTTTCATTGAGCTTTACACCAACCTTGTCAATAACGGTATATTTTCCTATTTCCCTTATCTTAGATTTAACTTTCTCTGCTTCATCGGGGCGCACAAAATTATCGGCTAAAATTCTCTTTACCGTTTCAACACCTTCCCGGATTCCTTCTTCATCATCAGTGGCACAATACATACCCAAAAGATATTCCAGGACATATACCGGCACATTGGCCCCCTCTTTTATTTTTTTTGTAAGATCTTTTCTTACAACCCTGCCTGCAAAATATTGATTCAGCTTTTTGCTTAATTCATCCATTATCTCAACCCCTTAGAATCCGAAATCATCGCTTATGGCTATATCGATAATAAAAGGTATCCGCTCGTATATCTTTTCTACTGTTTCTTCCTCATCTTCCATAACAAGATAGTATTTCTTGGTCTTGTCATACTTTCTGTTCTTCAATACAAACTTTTCTCTGAAACTCCTGTCTTCATAATTTTCGGATTTACTATCGGCAATAATTATATTTTCGTTGGATATCCGGTTGTTATCCTCATCCACAAAATATACTTTAAGCCTTAGCGGAATACGCTTATCCTCAATTTTCTCAGTCTGGAAAAACTCCAAATAAGAAATGGTATTGGTGATTTTCCTGGTTATGCTGGTGAGTTTAACATCGACCTTTCTCAATTCATTTTTACGATCCTTGCTTCTGTCATTCTTAAACTTGATAACAGGAATAAGAATTTCCTGCAAGGATGTACCGCCATGCACATAATTGGCCCCTGCGCCTTGCACTTTAAACCTGTTTATGCCCCTAGGAGATATATATTTGAGGTTTGAGCCGGGTTCAAGCAAATACTCCATTCCAAAAGTCATAGTACCTTCCAGTTTCAAAGGCTTGGTGCTCAATACAAACCTTCTGTTTTCATATGCATCTTCAATGGAACCTTTGGTTATTTTATCGCTTTCCGTCAAATTCCCACGCTTATAAATAAAGCCGTGGTCAGAAGTAACAACAATGTTTGTAGCACTAACATTATTAACCAGATCATTTATCAACGCCATTAATTCTTTATAGGCTTCCTCCACTGCATCAAAAACTTCCCTTTCGGTTTTATCATTGTCGCCTCTGGCATCAACGGTATTGTGGTATATGTAAATCAATTCTTTTCCGCTAAAAAATTTTCGCATTTCATCCCTCTTCATATCGACAATATCGGTAAACTGTACAGCTAATGATTCCTTACTGTAATTATTCAGTATTTTGTTCCGGTTTCCCGTACCCTTTGAATCTATGTCGTCCACGTATACTTTAAATTCTTCGTCTATTGAAATGGATTTGTGGGGAAGAAGGGATGCCATTCCAATTGAAGTATTGGAGGGTATACTTCCCTGCATATATAAAATCTCCGTTGAACCCTTTCTCTCCCTGTTGAGCAAGTCACAAAACTCCTTCGCAGCCTCAAAACGAAGTCCGTCGGAAATAATGACAAAAACCCTCTCACCACGGTTGTTGAAAGGCTTTATATAAGTGCTGTAAAAATCCTTCTGCATTATCATACCTGGGATTTTCCAGTCTTCCTTTAAAGTTTCGAGACTGTCAGCCCATTTTATGGAAAGTGTATTGAGATAACCGTTGACATATACATTTTCAACTTTATCCTTTAATTCCATCAGAAGTTCCTTGTTACTCAAGCGATCAAAGGATACATAAAACTTTCTGTAAGCAGTATCTATTTTATAATACTCCTTCGAATACTTTTCCATGAACTCCAACGGAGAATACTGTTTTATTTCACTGCCTGTCCTTTTCCAAAAGTCAAACAGGTCAATGGCCCAGTAAATACACTCATATTCGTATTTATATAAATTATACCAATGTTTTGTCCTTCTTTCCTGAATAATATCCCTATATTTTTCAAATTCCCCAATATCAGCGACCAGTTGCTCCTTAAGCTTTTTTACAATCGTCTCATCAAAAACTTTGAAAGTGTCACATCGTATATAATCTTCCACTTCCCAGTTTTTAATGTATTCACTTAATTTTAGCTTCTCTTCAATATTGTTTGCCAATCTGTCATAGCTTTCCGAGTAAAGGGAGTGGTTCATAAAATTGCTCAAGAACACCACGCAGTCAGCCTTTTTGGAAGAAATGTATTTCCTCCAGTTTTCAGGTATATCACCGCTTAAGGAATATGAAACATTGGTAACCAGCAATAATATGGCCAATTTCTCAAGATCCGGTTCATGATCGGTATATCCGTAATACTTGTCTGCAAGTTTCCACAGTACGTCCGTCCTTCCGAACTTCTCTATAGCTTCCAGATACTTGTTGCTCTTAAAGTCCTCTTCCATCAAAAGAACTCTCAAGACTTCGTCAAAATCCGGATAAGGCAGCCGGCACAATGCTGACAGTACAGCCACATCAATTATTTCTTCGGTGTAATTCTCTATTTCATAACTTTTGAAAATTTTATACCTGTCTTTGTTGTTGAAGAATTTTATATACTTTCTGAAGGTGCTCTTTAAGCTATCCTCTGAGACATTCAAATCCCTCATGATAACAGTTGCCTTATCGGTGGAAAATTCCATACTGTATTTTAGCACATCCAGCAAATAGTTTTCCCTTGAGCTTGGCTTCCCAAAAGGTGCATAAATAAGGTAATTGGATTGGGTATCTGCTTTTTCCAATTGGTATTTAACAAAAAAAATATTATTGTCACTCAATGTAAGTATTTTGGCATTTTCAAGTTCCAGGGAATCAATATCTTCTTTGAACTCTCCGTCATCATCATACCAAAAAACAATATGACGTTTTTTCCCGTCAGTTAATTCTTTATTAAAAGCATCTTCAAGCAATGTTTTTATCTGTTTTAAATCCATCAAATATCACCTTTTTAACAGTTTTGCACACTATAAATTTTATATATAAACCTATTTATGCCTTATATATTATTAAAACAAATTCTTCACCCTGCTCCATAAGTAACGGCTCTTTGGCTCCTGCTTCTTTCATTTTCTTCAGTATCATAGGTATCCCTCTTCCCAGTTGATCAATATATCTCATATTTTCCATGTACTTAACTAGAAAGGGATTTCGGGCATAGGATACACCTATTTTCATTTTTTCTATTGTAACTGTATTTGGAAGCCGTCCCGGGCTTCTGAACTCAATTCGGTCGTTATACATTAACACCCTTATTTTAGAACCACTTATGCTGTAATTTCTATGTACAAGGGAATTTACGACGGCCTCTCTAATAACAAGCATCGGATATTCTTCTTTTTCTTTCCTCTTTAAACCATCTATCACCGATGGAACAAGCATATTATTTTTTAAAACAACCATTAGCTGTTCTGCAACATCCTGAATTCTTCCGATTATTATTTTTTTATCGATCAATTCATCGGAAATTTCATTGCCATTAAAATGGGCAAAGCTTACACCGTTCTGCGGAAGATGCTTTTCAGGATTCTTACCGAATATCAGCAATCCTCCCACAGTACAAAGCTTCCGTCCGTCAACTTCCTTTAAAATGTCTGCATTTACAAGTATTCTTTCAACAGATTCGCTAGACTCCTCAAACAAATCAAATGTATTATACTTCATAAAATAATCCCTGATAATATCAAGGTTTAAATCTTTCATTGATGTTCCTTCAACAGGTGAAATATCAAAATGAAGACTTCCACTTGCTTCAAATAGCCGTAGCAACTCTTCTTTTGATGCAATTCTCTTTGTAGTCCCTACACGAATATAATATTTATGGTCAACAGTATAATAGGGTTTGTTTTGTCCCTTAGGCACAGAAATAACTGCAATTTTTTTCCCCTCAATTTCAACAATTTCACAGAAAGGTACAATATGAGGAATACAACTGCTTCTGCAAATATTCATCACGGTTTCTTCTATTTTATCGTCGCTTACCCCTTTAATATTTCCTTCATCATCAACTCCAATTAGAATAATGCCTCCTTCTGAATTAGAAAAAGCAACAATCTCTTCGGCTAATTCTTTTGCTCTTATATTTTCTTCTTTAAATTCAATATATGAATTTTCTCCATCCTTAATTATTTTCTTAATTTCATCTATGTTCATGTTGCACCTCCTGCTAATTATATTTTCGCCAACAAGTCCGCTTTCAATGGCTTCCTGCCTTCTCCCTGTGGCACCTCAATTCCCTGGAACTTAGCATAGTTTACCTTTACTCCGTCATCCAGGTCAATTTTTATTCTCTGGTTTGCAACATGGGCAATTACCTGGTCATACTGTAGACATTCTTCCATCTGCTTCAGTATCTTTTCCCTTTTCTTTCTTGCATTGGCTTTTTCTCTTTGAGAAGCATTGGAATCTATAATAATATCCATTCTCTTAACCTCTGCCTCATAGGATTTCTGCAACTTATGCAAGTAGTCGGTTCTCACCCTTGCCACTGTTAACTCATCATACCGGTGCATATATATAAGAGCTTTAAAGCCATCCTCTTTACCGGAATCAAAAAGCCAGTATATAGGTCTTTTCTGGTATACCTGCACATGGTCTTTATAAAATTCCTTAAGAAAGTACCTTCTAATAGTCTGTCTTGCCGTTTCAGTAGTCCTTCTGCCTATAGTATCGGCAATATAATCCAAGTTCTCTTCCAAAGTTTCTTCTCCAAAGGTTACTTTAAGGAACTCAACAAACCTACTTAATATATCATCCTCAAAATATTCATCATCGGTAATAGGTATAATATTGTCTAAATCAGGTACAAAAGTAGCATTCACCCATGTATCCTCAATAATTTTGCCATTATCATCTTTCACTGTCTTTCGTACTTTCCATTGACCGTCCTCATTTTTCCACTTGTCCTTAAAGTCTCCACCGGCATAAATAAGCCCCTCTGCATCAATGGAGTATCGACCAAACATACAGCCTACTGCATAGGAGATAAAGGATTTTATATCTCGTTCTCTGTCAGCTTTTCTGATGGTTATATCCTTATCCTCCACTTCCGGGGTAAGTTCGTCCTGCAAGCCATATATTTGTATAAATATGCGATTTAATTCTTCTTCGTTTGTTTTGAGTTGATTGAATTGTTCTTCTGCAAAAGCTGACCAGTTATTGAAAGCTTGTTCTATCGTTCTGCCATTGAACTTGTAATTAAGTAATGGATGCTTTCGAAAATCCCAAGAATTTTCAAAGGAATCCCAGTCGACACGTGAAATATCTACATTAGTTTTGAAAAGATGACTTATTTTTTCATTTATATTAATATCATTACAAATTTTTAATGGAAGTCGCGCAACATTCCCTTGCTCATAATTGATTGTTTCAGATAAAGCTCCTAATAATACATTCACTAAATTTGAATTAAGGAAACTACCTATATAGTCTAATAAATTATCATGAACAAAAATCTTCATTCCTGCTTCACTAAAGATAAATCCATCCTCAGTAAACCTCACTGAAAATTTAGCCGAAGTTACTTTAGTCCATGTTAATCCTTTCTTGAAATAATATTCGATGTTTTGTGGTCTCGATTTTAGTTTTCCTTTTTCGTCTTTATAATTTTTTATCTCAATACCATCATTTTGCCAGTTTACTATATACTCATTATTTCCATACCATTTCCTATATTCTCCCCCTTTATTTATTGGAAACCATTTTTTTTTGCTTACTATCGCTTCTTCCCTATCTTTCATTTTAAAACCAATATTTTCTATATTAACTTCATACCAAATTCTTAAAAATGCAGAACTATTTCCTGTAATTAGCCCTTGCTTAGGTTCGGATATATTCTTCAAAATGATCCCATCTATAAAAGAATTAGCCACCATTTCACTACACCAATATGCAATTGGCGAACCAGGTATTCTTTTAAAACTATTTTGCTTTACACCATTATATCTATTTTTTAAAACGAAATACTCTTTTTCCTTATCCAAACTTTTATAAATATCAACTAATCTTATATAAATACCTTTATAGCCGTTAAGAACATTGTTGTTTAATACAAAAGCAGTTGTTCGCACAACCTCACCATCAATTTCCTCAAATGCCCTAGGTCCTAAATGTACCATAGAATTAATAGTTGCTCCATTTAAAATCATCCCTCTTAATTTCTCATAACTTCTTAAAAACATCCATGAATTTTGTGTTATCATTGATATATAAGAACTTTTTGTGCTAAACTTAATAGTTTTTTCTATAAAGACTGCAAACAAGTCGCTTCTTGTGTCCTTATAGTTTTCTTTTAGAAATTTAGAGAGTTTTAAGTTAATGCCGTCATCCCCCATATATGGTGGATTAGTACATACAACATTATACTTCTGACTCATTATTTTTGCCTGTTTTATTAATGGTGGTATTCTCTCGATAATTATATTCTTAAATTGGTACTCAATCAAATCCTGAATTTCTCCATCCCTTATCTCTTCCAATCTTCTCTCAATTGCATCAAAATCAATAGGCTTTACTTCAAGGATAGAACCATACTCCTTTGCATCCTGGAATACATTTATCAGATACTCTACATCTTCCCTGTGTAACCGCTTCTCTATCTCTGTCTCCTCAGGATTTACAAGGTAGTCCATTGCCTCCTTCGGAAAGCCGTTACTCTCCTGTATGGCACATACATTGACATTTATTTTTTCCCTAAATATTCTCCTGCTCTTGCTTCTTGCCTTCATCATAACTGCAAAATAAGCAAGCTGGGCTGCTCTGTCGTCTATATCCAGTCCGTACAGGTTGTTTTCAAGTATAAGTTTTGGAATATCTCGTTCAGAATATCCAGCACTCTTGTAAATATCATATAACACGTCAAAGGCATACACCAGGATATGCCCACTACCCATAGCAGGGTCTAACACTTTTATATCTTCTGGTCTTATGTCCTTGCTCTTAGCCCGTATTTCCTCCAACTGCTTCTGAACTTCAGGTTCCTGTTCCGCTTCATCCAGGTAATACTTCCACTTGCTCTTCAGCTCTTCGTCAGGATGCCCTTCCAGCCACAGTCTTCCCAAAGAGTTCTCCACCATGTACTTGACAATCCAGTCAGGAGTAAACAACTGGGTTGCTGCAGGAATATTTTCCTTAGTTATCTTTATATTTTTCTTTAGTCCTTCAAATACTTCATCTTTCTTCTCCGATATATAATACTGGTACATCCATCCGATTATTTCCACCTGTTCTCTAAAATCGTCCTCGGATATATCTTCCACCAAATGCCTTATGACAGACCCTTCGGCAAGAAGGTTTGAAGGCAGCAAAATTTCAGTATAATCGTCAATCTTTTCAAACAATCCCGGAAGTATTTCGTTTAAGGCATTGCACTGCTTTACCAGAAGGTATCTGTAAAGGGATTCTGTATCATTGTCGTCCTGTAGTTTATACACCAGTTCCCTTTCCAAATCCAGATCAATATTCAATGCTTCCCTAATAATATCCGGTTCCTTCCTGTCAGGTTCAATCGATGACAGCACTCTTATCCCTGTGGGAAGGTAACCGTTTACTTCCATGAAACGTAGGGCAATAAACCTGTTAAACCAGGTGTATGCCACTTCCTCTATTACATTGTTAAACCCTTTTTCCTCTATCCTGGACACAAGACTGTTTCTTTGCTCAATTTCTTTCCTGTTCAGGCTTCTGTCCCCTATTATCACTGTATCGGATGTAGAAACATCAGGCTTTTTTATTTCCTTTTCTGTTATTCCCAACTCATATGCCTTTTGCTTTATATCTTCGATAAGTTTTTTTCTTGCCCATACGGCAAACTTCTTTATTGCCGCTTTATCCATGCTGCTGCCTCCTTAAACAAGTTTTATTATTATGTCGTCTTTCAATTCACTTTTCAATCTGTTTTTGATTTCATTTACAACATTCTCTATGTCCGCTTCACTTTCAATTGTTTTTGCTCCGTGCAGAATGTTGGCAATGCTGATATTTATAGTCTTCTTGTATATCTTCGGAGGATTATTCACTATTTCCGGGCTTCCAAGGTCCTGATGTTCCGTTGGCTGTGTCGGTGCTTTTATTTTTGCAATTTCTGCGGAAATATCATCAAAACATCTTAATTTAAGCCTGTCACTTTCCTCTTTCATGGCTATTGCCTCATAAAAGTTATTGGCATGGTCCAGTCTGTCCAAGAGATCGTCAAATCTACCTTTAAATTTATTATAAAGCACGTCTTTAAATTCATACTTATTCAGCTCATCAATGACTTTCCTGTAATCATTTTCTATTACCTGCCTTACAGGCTTGCATTCCACTTCAAGAAGTTCAGTAAATCTAACTACAAACCTGTCAACAAGACTGGGCAGTTTATGAATATCGGAATAAGGCTCTCTGCTCTCCACAATTTTTTTCATCTGTTCTACCAGATCTATAACTTCCTTATCCAACACATAAGTCTTGTTACTGTTGTATACATTTATTTTGTGAACAGCCTTGTCAAAGAACTCTCTTTGGTTGCTGTCGAAAAATTTCTTAACGTCTATAGAATCATCGGCATAATCCAACAGTATATCTTTCTCTTTTTGAAGCTCTTCATAGAATTCTTTCGGATCCTGTATTTTGCAAACTTTTTCCAAGGTATTCTTTCCTTCTTCTAAAATATCCTTACCGGGATATTTAATCTGTTTATAATAGACCAGCAATTTGTCGATTTTTGAAATTTCATCCTTTGCCAGTTCCTTAAATTTCTTCATAAGCCCGTCCTCATCAGAAGGAACAGCAGTGATATTGAACAACTCCTTACACAATTCTTTGGCACTGCTGATTTGATGAGCAGGTACCTTTATCCTCTTTTCAACAAGAAGTCTGTCGGCATAATCCCTCTTGGTAAGATACTTGACAATATCCCGGTCTTGAACATCCAGGTACTGGCTGTTTAACTGCAGCTTTATCTCCTGGGCTTTAAACAACTTGCCTATCACCCATTCTATATCCTCTTCAAGCCATCCGTAAGGAGCTTTTTCATATATGCCAAGGATTGTTTTCATGGTAACAGGAATATTTCTCGCCGTATTTCTCTCAATGTAACCTGCCATTTCCTCAACGGCAAGCTTGTTCGGTGCTTCAACACCGGTCAATGTAATCTGCTCATTATCACTGAATATGTCATAAAGATCCTTTGCAGAGGTAAAAAAATTAATATATCCGAGTTTTGTATAAATTCCTTCTATTAGCACCTTGAAACCGTCATTTATTTTTTCAACCGGGTCTTTTTTATTAATCTCAAGCCTTTGAGAATTGGCATACATGTCCGCATTTTCAATTGCCTCTGTCAAAAGCCTTTTTACCCTGTCTTTGCGTTCTACAAGTTCCCTTCTCTTTCTGTCCTTAATTTCTTCAATCTTTTGAGTCAGGGAAGTTCCTCCTTTTCTCCTTAAGAAGGTTTCAATTTTCAGTACTTCCTCCATCTCGTCAAGGAAAGTGGTATCATTGGGAAGCTTAACAATTAAATTGTTCTCTCTCATGGACATCAATTTCAGTTCATTATCGGTAAGTTCCTCTCCGGTATCATAGTAGGGAGTAATAATTTTAAGGCCTATGTCATTTCCCTGATTGCCTCTGAAAAATCTGTCGTCCACTACCTGGTTAAAACTGAAGTTGTACTTTGATGAATATCTATATTTCTTGTCAGGGTAGATTTCCTCAAAGACTATTTCAGAAACCTTCTGTATAACCTCTCCCAAATCCACGCTGATGCTCTTGATCTCCCGGTTGATATCCTGCTCTTCGTGGGTAAGAAAGATATATTGATCACCGTTCTTTTGTACAAGGGTTTCCTTTACCAGTCGCCTCAAGGAATCTTCAATTTTCTTTTTAAGATCTATCTTATCCTCGTCTATGTGACTTACCATAAGGGTAGCCAGATTCTCTATGTTTGCAGGTATCTCCTTGACATACTTAATCATGAATAGAACCTTTAAAAGTTCCACATCAAAGTCATTTAAATTTTCATTTTCCTGCGCATGGATGATAACAGTTCTGATATTGGAATCCAGGAAAGCTTCAACGGTATCGTAAAAGGCTGAAAAGGGTATTAATGTTCCTTCTTCACAGTTCATATATTTTATTGCGGATTCCTGGAAGGAACTGATCATGGAGCGTTCCCCTTCTGCCAGATGTTTTCCTGAAGCTCCATGTATCCTTATGGAAGTCAATACCTGCTGAAGGAGATTGAATTGATAAGGAATAAAAGGATAACACTCGGCAAAATCCTCACCATCCTTATATACCTTTTTCTCCGGCGTATCGGCAGAAAAGGTAATAAGATTTTTAAGTATGGCACTTTTATCTTCATAGAGGAGTTTCAATGTATCCCTTGCCACATCATCCTTCAAAAGTATCCTCTTTCGGATTACCTCGTCCACATTGGCACTGGAGAGACTAAGACGTGTGTTGAACCTGCCCTGAATCTTGGAGAAATCATTTCCTTTTACCTTTGTAACCGAATCAATATCCTGTTGGCTTGTAACAATAACCCAGGCTTTACCGCCGCATTCCGTTCCTAAGTCCTCCACCACGGTCTGCAAATTTAACATCAACTGTGAATTATCCCCGATATACTGCCCTATTTCGTCCACCAAAAAAACTACATGGTGGTTGTTGCCTTTTCTTTCTATGTATTCCCTTACACGTTTTGCAAACCTATCAACACTTAAGGTATAATTCTCTTCCGCCTTTGCATACCAATTCCGTGCTGCCTCATGGCTCATCTTGGTACTCCTGGCCAGTGCTTCCACAATAGCATCCTCTTCGTAGTAGAAATCCTCCCTTGCCTCCGTCCATTCCCTTCCCGATATATCTTTAAACGTCTTTTTGAAATCTTCATAAACACCGTCAACTACCATTTGCCTTTCCAATTCCGCTATCCAGGGCATGGACCCGCAAAAGCCCTGCATTTCATTAAATACCTTGTTAAAAACTTTTACAATGGAGTCTTTGTTGGCTTTAGAATCCGAGTCACTTTTAGAATCTATATTAAACAGAATAACATCGGCTGAAGTGTCTCCGGCCAGTTTCATATTGGCCCATACCATACTATCCTGTATTTTATCATTGAAATATTCAATGGCTCTCTTTCCTTCAACTTCCCTGTTTTCGAGAAGATAAGAAAGTATTTTCAGGAAATGGGATTTACCGCTTCCAAAGAACCCGGAAATCCAGACTCCCATTTTATCGGTAGTACCTGCTATCCCTTTTCTATATGCCTCAAAGAAACTGTCAAAATGCTTTGACAATTCCCTCGTAACTACATACTCATCAAGTTCCTGTTTCACATTGCTATCATCATCCTGACCCACTTTGATTACACCCTTGATGTCTCTGTCAATCGGCTTTTTAAACATATCCTTTATGAACATGTTTAATTCCTCCCTTGTCATAAGCTTAATTTTCCCTTAATATCTATCCACTAATCTAAACGCTCTGTAATAATTATCGTCCTTAATCTCTTCAAAAAGCACCAGTTCAAGCCCATCATATATTCCCGGGAAAAACATTATTACAGGTACTTCGTCCAAAACCTGGTGAAGATTGTTCAACACCGTATGGGAGCGGATAATCGGCCATACCTTTCCCACACCGGTTATAAACACTATATCATCTTTTTCTACTCTTTCCTTTATATAATGGATAATAAGATCATCTTTTTCGGTAATTCTCAATGCCTTTCTCGTGGCATTAAATACAAATTCACTGCCCTTTACCTGTTCCATTTTAAAGTTTTTTTCAAGATAGCCTTTGCTTTCAAGGATCTCCAGCATTATTTCGTACAAGTCAAATTCCTTTATATTATAACCATAATCCCCTTCGTTAATTTTCTGCTTCAAAAATTGTACATGCTCCCTCACAAGCATTTCATACCTTGGTTCATAATCAAATATATAGTATCCTATCTCATTACCAAGACCTGTATTTTTTCTAAAGTTTTCTTTTGTAATCCTTAGGATAATTTCATCCAGTCTCTGGTTAATAGTTTTCACTTACACCTCTCCTATCAATGCATTAAGGTATTTTGAATCACCAATCTCTTTCAGATGCTGAACAACTTCTTCCTCAATTATTGGTCTGACAACTTCTCGTTTCCTTCTTTGACCTTTAAGAAGACCAGACTCAAACAGGATACGGATATATACCTGCTTTAATTTACAAAAAGTAGAATCACTCCATGAAGCCACTTTTTCACTTTGCTCTTTTTTTCTGTTGAAAAATATATTAAAATCCTTGTCATACAAAATAAAATCCTTAAACAACATCTTTTCCCTAAAGACTTCATGCATAAATTCAAAAAACAATCTGTCGGTTTTCATGATGGAATAGACAACTATCTGCTTGCCGGTTTCTATATCTCCGTTTACAATCTTTTCAATAAAGAAATCATCAAGAACCTTTAACCTTTTAAGCACGGTTGACGCAATTTCGCTTCTTCTGGCTTCTGTATTTACCTGAAAAATATTATCCTTTTTTGCCTTATTTTTTATTTCAAATTCGTTAAATCCTTGATTTATAAGCCCCGCGACTTTTTTCGTCTCTTTGTACAAGAATGATTTTGATTTTAATGTAGATATATATTCCCACTTAAATGACATATTTTTCCTTCTTTCCGGTCCACTTTTTCGATATTATAATTATATATTTTTGATTTGCCATTGTATAGGGTTATGATTAAATAATGCAGAAAAATTATAATTATGAAATAATAAAAAATAAGACAAGCACTCAATTCTTCGTTTTACTCAAATGCTTATCTAATATTATTCTTTCTTCTATTCCATTACTATAAATATAAATTAGTTTTCTTCTGTCAAAAATAGGTCTTGCTTTATGGATAGTTCTATGATGATTTGGACAAACAATAATCTGATTTTCTGCATTATTGTTAAGAGATTCAACAAAAGGATCTATATGGTGAGTTTCTACAATATCTACTCCGTATTTTTTGCTAATATTTTTTCCACATATTTGACAGCAGAAATTATAAAGAAGTTTCAGGTTTTCTCCTATTGCTCTGTTAAGTTTCCGAATTTTCACCAATTGATTCATAGTAGTGATTGTGGCAAATGGATCAATAATGCTATAATTAATACTGGCTTCATATTCCCGTTCATCTTCACGAACCATTGCTTCTTTTATTATTCTCATATCTTCCTGTGTAATGCATTCAAGCAGATATGTATCCAGATACTCTGTTGTATAAATAGCAAGGTATTCCCTTTGTTCATCAGGAATTTTTATATGCTTTCGTTTATTTTCAGATATGTTGTTTCTCTGTTCTAATATATACCTGTAACTTACGATAAAAATATCTCTAAATCTTTCCGCTATTTCACTTTGAGTGTTATACCTGATTTGTAATATACTTTTTCTGTTGGTATACTTTTCTTCATTAAATTTCTGGTTTATAAGTTTTGCTTTATAAGTTTTTCCTTCTAATACCAAATAAATATCTTTTGAACTTCCTTTTGGCAAAAACTCATTTATAGCATTTTGAAAAACCACCTGTATATCCAGTGGAATCGTTAACCCCTGATGTAACAGAGACCAATCTACTTCTTTTTTATATACATAGTTATTGACCTCAATCATACTATCATCCTTTATGTTTCCTAAAATATATACGATTATATATAATTCTGCCGTATCCCATAGCTTTCAAAGAGCAGAATAAATATTTCTACATTCTTTTTCCCTATTTGCCAAAATTCCGATTGATTGACAGCCATTATTTCAGTAATATTTTACCTTTTTTATCACCTTATTTAAATCATCTTTTAAAAATAAGACCTTATAGATTTCTCACCACATATTGCAACGGGTCTTGCTACCTCTTTAACCACAAGTAATTTATTCAGTGGCTGTCTTATAATTCTTTTTGCTTTGCCCTTATTGTTCGATAATATCTTTAAGCTTTTTATCAGAATTATCCTGCTAATTACTCTATACTCCAAATCCTGTTTAATCCATTTTAGGGCAGATTTTATCTCTTGAATTTTTTAAGATTTCTTTTTAGATATTTGAATCGTTATTTAAATCCCTTTTGCTTTGTATAAATTTCATTGCTCTTTAAAAGTTCAATCGGTGACTGAGGACTTTTTCAATAAATCAAGTGATATTCCTTTATATTCTGCATTTAATAAACTATAATTTTCAAACTTAATATCTTTATTATCTAAGATTGAATTTGCAAAAAAATTTGATTTAATTAATTCATGAAAAACGGAATTCAGTTTACACAATGTAAATATAATCGTAAGTTTTTGAATGAATTATAAGATTTATTTCATAATAAATAATAGTTCAACCTACATAAATAATAATTCAATCTACATACCTAACAGCATCTTCCAGCCACTGCCTATAAAATATATGGAAAACGCTACAAGAAATAAGCCCAACAATATAACAATCCAGCTATATATGGTATCGCTTATTAATTTTTTGCCGCCGGAAAAGGCGATGGAAATAGCCGAATACCATACAAAATCCGATAATATGTGTCCTATGAAAAAGACCAAAACACCAAACAGTCCAAACACATAAGACTGACGTACCGATTCCACACCTGTCGATGCCCACCACAGAATAAAATACGGATTGGTGGCACACACAATTATTCCTGTCAAAACAAGATTGCCCATTTCGGTTCCGTTATCCGTCCTTTGGCTCTCCAAAGAAACGGATTTGCCGATACCGGATTTTATCATACCATACCCCATCCATGCAAGAAAAGCACCGCCAATTAATCCGATAACTCCTGCAACCGTCTTATTAGCGAATAAATCTTTAAGCCCGAAAGTCATGGTAATAACCAATATAATTTCCAGTATTCCATGCCCCAAAACTATCAAAGGTCCTGCTTTCCACCCTTTTTTTAGGCTGCCGTTAATCGTAATCCCAAGCATCGGACCAGGCATCAATGCACCTGAAAAGCCTATTATAAAAGCGCTGATAAATATTCCCCACAAAAACATTTATACAAACCTCTCTAAATCACAGTATTTCATTATTAATTCTCTATAATCCCGTATTTGTGCAAATAAATATATGCGACTCTACTATAACATAATTCCATTTGAAATGAAACAAGATGGGTAATGCTAAATTCTCAGATTGCCTAAGTAACAATGAATAAAAAACAAACATGACAAAATGTGGCTGCCATGAAAAATCTCGATTCCCCGGCAACCACATTTATCTCACTTATTATCCTATTAAATCGGAATTTATATAATGAAATTACTATCTTCTGTAAACTTGCTTACCAACAATTCCACTTCAGATCTTATCTCAGCTATTTTTGAATCATCTTCTGCATGCTTTGCAGTTAACCATATCAATTCGGCTATTTTTTCCATTTCCTTCTCTTTCATACCTAAAGTAGTAACTGCAGGTGTTCCCATTCTAATTCCTGATGGATTCCATGGTTTGGCATCTCCCGGAACTGTATTTTTATTAGTTACAATTCCAGCCAATTCTAACCTCTCAGCAAACCAACTTGCATTTTTTACAGTAACACCGTTTTCATTATTCACCACATCTATAAGAATCAAATGATTTTCAGTGCCCCCTGAAATCAGCTTAAATTTATATTCTTTCAGCTTCTCAGACAATACTTTTGCATTTTTCACAACTTGTTTCGCATATGCTTTATATTCCTCAGACATTGCTTCCTTAAATGCAACAGCCATTGCTGCAATTGTGTTCATATGAGGTCCGCCCTGCAATGCAGGGAATAAAGCTTTGTCAACTTGGGGACCATATTCTTTTTTACATACAATTACACCTGCCCTCGGTCCTCTAAGTATTTTGTGCGTGGTAGAAGTAATTACATCTGCATGCGGAAAAGGATGCGGATGTTCCCCAGTCACACACAGACCGGCAATATGAGAAATATCTGCTAATAAAATTGCACCCACCTTTTTTGCAATTCTGCCAAAACGCTCAAAATCAATTTTCAACGGGTAAGCTGTTGCTCCTGAAATTATAAGTTTTGGCTTATACTCTTCCGCCAGTCTTTCAATTTCGTCATAATCCAGTTTTCCTTCTTCATTCAGTGTATAGTGAACGGCATTGTAATAATGACTTGTTACACTAACTTTATGTCCATGAGTCAAGTGTCCTCCGTAATCAAGAGCAAGTCCCATTAATGTGTCTCCCGGTTTCAGGAAAGCTCCTATCACTGCAAGGTTGGCAGGTGCTCCACTGATTGCCTGCACATTGGCATGATAAGCTGACGGATTATCCGTAAACAACTCAAGAGCTCTCTGAATAGCCAATTTCTCAAGTTTATTGGCATTTTCCTGTCCCTGATAATACCTTCCGTTTTTGTCGATTAAGTTGCCTTCCTTCCAAACATGCGGATATCCTTCAGAATACTTGTTTGTAAAAGGTGAAGCCAACGCCAAAGCCACCTCGGCAGAAACATAGTTTTCTGAAGGGATAAGGCAAATTGTACTTCTTTGCCGATAACTCTCTGCTGAAATAAGTTCAGCCACCTCAGAATCTTTAGAAGCAATTACTTGGTTTATTTGGGAAAATAGTTCTCTGTTTTTCATATCAACATTTCCTTCTCTTTAATTTATTTTTAATTTTTGTTTAATGATTTTATCTTTTCACTTTTAAATTTATCCATTTAGTATACACTATACAATATTAACACATTTTTTCCCAATGTCAACTCAGTAAAACCATTCCCTCAGCATGTTTCCGTATTGTCCGGTATCAGTTTCGTAGTTTATTGAAATAACAGTTTTATTAGTCTCTATGATCCGAGCTTTTCACATTAAATCCAGCACTTAGTAAATATCCTTTCTTCTCCATATATTTGTTTTTCATGGAGCTTATCTTGCCAATTTAATACCGCAATTTGCGATAAAAAAATAAAATAGTCTTTTAACTGAAGGCTTTTATAGCATAATAATCCTACTTACTCTTCCTTAATACAAAGTAACATTGATTATCTACATACTCCAATCCATTAGCGGAATTTTTCATATCTTTTTTTGTATTACCGTATTTTTTAAATATATCTTTAAAATCACCAACGTTATTTTTCTCTATCAAATATTTCTTTCCTTTTTTATAAATCAATCCATCCAAAGTAATTGATGGATCCTTTAATGACTCTTCTGCATCCTTTTGGTGATTATTGGTTAGTATAATGCCACCGGGCTTGACATATTTCTTACACGACTTAATAATCTCTCCGGCATATAGTGCAACCAGTAAATCATAATTCTCTTCTCTTAACAGGAGCGGTTTTGTATAATCTGCATGAATAAACTGAACATAAGCAGTCTGCTTATATTTTTTAATGTTGTTTATATAGTTTAAAATGTTATGAATATCATCAAAGAAATCCTTGGCTGTTTTGCTAATGTCCACATATACTACATGCTGGAAATAAAAAGAAGGTGTTATATGTATAGAACAACCCGGATATAAAACCGTATTGCAGCCATATTCCTTTTTTAATATTTCAAACAACCCTGCTCTGTCGAAATTGATATCTTCATAAAATCTTTTATAGGCATCAATGCTCCTATCGCTATTCATGCAGGCCTCCCTAATACGTAATTAAAAACGCTTATCGATTATTGCATTTTATTAATGACGTACATCAACAGAACTAAACCCTACTTAGTCTTCTATTGCCTGTTTTTCATCAGGCAAGAAAAATATATCTTTTCCTTTATTACACTCGTAAATAAAATCCTTTAAACTCTTACTTGTATAAACGGAAAAGTCCCCTACAATGGCTATTTAGTATTATAATTAATAAACTTTTGCAATATTTCTCCTGCAAGTCTCGTGCTCAAGTCAAAAAATTATTGCAAATTGCCGACTTATTCAAAATTATACGCGTACAACCTGTTTCAAACCCTACAGTCGCTATAAAATTCAGTGCCGATTGCACATCAGTTATCAATACATCGCTACTTTTTACAACAGCGATTTTAACATTGTTCTCTTCCACAACATTTATATTCATAAATCCATATCCATACCAAAAACCTAATCCTGATTTCTCCAATCCGGTCTTAATAAATCTTCTCTTTCTTCCCAGGTTTTATACATTGAATGAAATACCGATACTGCATCATCAGAATCCTTATTTGCATTCCAAAACACTGTAAGCCATTCTTCAAAACTATCTAACACTACAACAATATCTTCTGTATATTGACTGATCAACCCAACCCTATATTCATTATCAGTATATTCCTTATCGCAGATAAATACCCAGAAATTGTTTGCCGAATCCATGGCATCATACAGTGAAAATGCAATTAGCTTATCAGGAGTTATTGTTTCTTTTGTCGGAATTATGTTGATAATACTTTTCTTTATTTGAGAAGAAGCTAAAAAAATCGACCCGCAAGGAGAATCATCGTCTTCTCCGACTCCTCCTATAGGCTCTGCATCCAATAACATTATGCCATTTGAAAATTCCTTCAAAAAAGTTTTAAAAGATTTCGGCAGTTTATATCCTAAACTCTTTTCTTTTTCGCTTATTAAGACATCCGATGCCACTTCATTCTTATCTATATCGGGATATATGCTGTTAATCTCATTAATAAAGTCTTTGACTTTCATACAGAAATCCTTCCAAAACCAAATCAAAACTTTCTTTTGCTGCAGTTACAGCAACTGAAACTTTGTGTTGCAACCGATTTCAAAGCATTGTCATCTTCTATTAGCTTATACTAGTTATTTTCTAAAAGCAACTTTTCGCTGAATAGTGAATCCCAATTGCCCCTAACGGTGCAGTAATCAATACGGATAACACTGCAATTGCCAGTATTACATCTCCCGATTCCACCCCCATCGACAGAGGTACAGCACCCATTGCAGCCTGTACTGTTGCTTTCGTAATATAAGCAATGACGCAGAATAATTTTTCTTTAAAAGAGTAATTTGTACCTAGTAAAGATATTATTACGCCTATGCTTCTTCCCATTAAACCTATTACAATCAATAGTATCCCTATTTTACCTGCTTTTATTGCCACACCTACGTTTACTTCCGCTCCTACCAATACAAACAATAATATTTCTGCAAATACCCATATTTTATTGAGCTTATCGGATAGCTTCCTACCTACATCCGGAAGTTTTTCCGTCAATATAAAACCTACAGTCATCACTCCCAAGAGGGATGCTATTTGAATCTTCGTCTTCATTACAACTTCCAACTGATTGAGTAATATAGAAAATCCAAGCAATAACAATACCTTTTTTGTATCACGAATGTTAAATCTTTTAAAAATATTTATCAAAACAAACCCTAAAATTATTCCTGCCATAATACCTAATAAAATCGAGATGGGTATATTTATTAATTGTATACCTATATTCATATCAGTGCCGCTGTATAAACCCCAAAAAGCACTAAACACAGTAATGGCAAAGACATCATCAATAGATACACCAGCCAATATCAAAGTCGGTATCCCATTTTTCGTGCCAATGTTGCTTTCCATTAACTTAAGCATAAAAGGCACAACAACAGCAGGAGAAACAGCAGCAATAATAAAGCCTAACATTCCTCCCTGGGAAAATGAAAAGTCAAGAAAATATACAGATGCCAATGCAATAAATAAACCCTCGATTAATCCGGGTATACAGCTCATCTTTAATGCAGGAACACCAACATTCTTTAAAACATCTTTATTAAGTCCAAGTCCTGCTCTTAATAAAATAATTATTAATGCAATACTTCTTAAGTCCGACGATATTTGAAGCATATTCCTTTGCAGCAGATTAAGACCATACGGTCCTATTAAGACACCTAATATAAGCATTCCAAGCAAACCCGGCAATTTCAATTTCTCAAACATCTTTTTTGCCGGTAACCCCAACAATAAAATCATTGCTAAACTTGCAGCCATTAAAGCCAACCTCCCTACAAATATCAAAAAACTCCTACAGGTACAATATTGTTTATTCCTGTAGGAGTCATCAGCATTAAGCAATTCAGGTGAACTCCATCACCATATATTCAATTTTTATGATTAATAATATTATACTAAATTATTATATTAGTCAATATACATTACCTCTAAAATAAGTGTAATCATAATATTGCAAAACTTAACAACACAGTAGGTTTTGAGGTTATATTCATGAATAAACTTTATTTTTCTTACCGCTTCCCATAAAAGTTCTTTGTGGTATTCCGGTTCAGATAACTAAGAACAATATTATCGTATTGAGTCTTTTCAAACTCTACTCCTTCTTTTTCCACCCTAAGGGAATACACTCCCGGCGATAAACGGTTAATTATATAACAACCGTTTACATCTGTATAAGTATACCGGTCCCCAATAATTACTTTTGCGTTCACTATCGGATTTCCGTTATGATCCACAACCTTTCCCTTTATGTATATATCCGGCATAATGGTAAAGGGCTGGGATATTACTTCCTTTATTACACCATCATTCGTTGCAACAAGCTTGATTCTCGCATTTGAAGACGATAAATCCGGAACTATCCAGTTGTATCCGTTGACCCCTACCAAATCCCTTGCAATGGGTTTCCATTCAGCCTGATTATCCAACGAATAATACAGACTTACTTTGGTTCCAGGTACGGGCCGGCCTTCCGAATCAGTATAGGAAATATTATACCTGATTCTCATGGTATCCCATGATTTTACCGATGCAACCAGATTTGTAAATTTTGCCTCAAGGGTTCCGGCAGAAGAAGTTGTGCCGATACCATCTACATATAATTTCTTGTATACAACATTTCCCAGTCCGTCACCCATTTTCAGCAAAATACTAACCTTTTGTCCGGAAGTCCCTTCATCACAGTGAAAGATTACTTTCCTATAGTTATCAATTTTTTTATCTTCAAAATATCCCTTTGTTGATGCCCAGTAGAAGAAAGGAGAAGCTCCCTTTGAAGTATCCACGAAATATTCATCCACATACAGTTCATATACTCCTTCCTGGTCCCCCGGCGTTATTCTCACATTTTTGATTTCCGGTTTGCGATGAATTCTCGATGTAATATCCTGTTCAAAATCATTACCAATCTCTCGTAAAATCCTGTATTTTTCCTTATCGGTCCCATCATCAAATATATCACTTATTGAAGCGGGAATTGTTATTTGCCTGGTCACCTCAGTGGGCTCCGTATCATCTCCCCAGACTACAACTTTATACTCCAAAGTTTTTTGCTCCGGTATTTGCCCTGCAAACAGTTGCCATGAAACTTGTTTATGACTCCTGGCTGTCATATCTCCGATAACTATATCAGTATCGGTTCCAGTATAAGGTACTATTCCGTCCGGCAGAATAATTTTAGCCATCACATTTTTTATAGTATCATTCGTGTTATTAGTTATATATGACGTAATGGTAAAAGGATTCGGAACATAACCTGTTTCGGTCGCACTAAGGCTGGTATTGCCGCTTACAATAACAACAAGCGGTTTATCTCCTGCAATGGTAATTTTACTGATACCATAATATGTTATGTATTCTGTTGACTCACCCGGTGCCAGTTGTTTAGGCTCCCAATAAGTCGCAATTGCACTGTCTCCGTTATAACCGGTATAATTTGAATTCCACATGTTTTCAGCTAAAGTAAGCCAATTTCCGAGTACAAATTTGTCTGGCGGGTTTTGCTGGTATTTTATATTAGTCCCCTGGGAAACTACCGTCGGTTTGACAAGGCTGTCCATTGCCTGCCAATAATCCGGAATTTCATCACCTAAAAATGTAGTGGTTGTCTCTATATCCCCTATGCCTGGAACCCTGAAAGGTGCATAGTCATTGCTTCCAAGCATCGTATCCAGCATGATTCTTATCCCCACATAATGGGGAATAGTATCATTGTTAGTAACAATGTATTTGATTTCAACAGTATCCATCATGCCTGAAAAACCTCCATCAACCAGGCTTATGTCCTGTCGCACATAAACATTGCCATACTTCGCTGCGGATGAATTCCGGTACTCCTCATCAATATTGTGCGGGGGAGTTGAAATATTTTCCCCGCCATAATAGTAGTCGATACCGTCAATCCTGACGGTGGTGTATGACGTACCGCCGCCCGGCCAACCATACAAAAGCTTCTTGCGGTTATCGGTTGCAATTTCCGGGTTGCCTTCATTGGTTCCTATTGTAAACCTCCCGTTTGGTCTTATTGCTACATTAATATATTCATTTTCCAAAGTTATATATCCAACACTCGATAAATTGTTGCTGCTCGTTATGCCATTTGAAGATTCAGATTGCTCTATAGCATTTTCAGCAAATACACAAGTATTACAAATTAAAAATACTAAAATTACCAATAAACTCAACAAACTGTACTTTTTTTTCAACTTCAATACCCCCCTGATTCCTCAATTAATACATGTAACCATCCAATGTGGCAATTTTATATATGATTTTTGCAAATTCTGCCCTGTTAATATTTAACGTCGGTCTAAATTCCGGAGTATCGGAAATAAAGGTATAGAATCCCTCCCATCCACGGTTATACGCTATTTTTTTCACATCTCTTATATGTCCGTTGGAAATATCCTCTTCATCGGAAAACATTGGCAATTCATAGTAGCCTTCAGGTGGTTCTTTCAGCGAATCTAAGATATTAACCAATATCGTCGCCACATGCTGTCTTTGGACAGGGTCATTCGGACCAAACCTTCCGTCCGGGTATCCGTTTACATATCCTAATTCCTTGGCAACTTTCACCGCTTTGTAATACCACGATCCCGGAGCCACATCAGTGAAAGGATCCCCAGGCTCTTCAAGGGCCGGATGATTGTTGTAGTCAATTCCCTGCATATTTAAAGCAATCGTAATTATTTGTGCCCTTGTTACAACCAAATCAGGTTCAAACCGTTTGTTGCCCGTACCTTGCATATAGCCGTTTTTAACAACCTCTTTTATGTATTCATAATACCAATCCGATATTGAAACATCCGTAAAAAGCTGAGTTTCCGGATGGTCAAAAACAGTCACCCATTCTTTGAAACCATCATGGATTTGAATGTTAAACTCCACTTGGAAACCGCAATCTCTCAGCCTTTTTCCAAGCCCGTTTACCGGTCTTATTACAAAGTTTGTATCATTTATTCTTTCAACAACACAAACCGGGCTGTCTTCATTTCCGTAATTTTGTACGCGGGTATCGACAACAGGCAACCTTGTCGTCAAAGTATATGAATCTTCGTCCGCATTATAAGTTACTTTTTCAAGGTATGTGGAATTCTCATACATATAGTTTAGTAATTCACTGGTTTTCATAACACTAAATCTCGTTATAGGAGCCCAACTCTGCCATGGCAAGTAAGTGGCGGTGTAGGTATTAAGTCCTTCATTTCTTGTCAAGATAACTCGACAATTCATCCAGTCATCATTGTCTTCACTGTAAGGAGTATTGCAATCATATATGTGCAATGTAACGGTATTGAGTTCTTCATCGGATTCCTGATCATATGCCAGCAGGGCATGACCTCCTATATCGGCTCCGACACCGACATAAAGCACATCTCCACGATCTAACGAATCAACAATGTACTTAACTACTTCCATCGGTACTGCATCATTCGCAACATATCTTACACGATAAAATTCATTTGGAAGCATTGTATTGGCTATAACATGCCAACTCTCAATAGCTTTTCTAACAGCATGTTCCCTTACATCTGTGAATGCTCCCCAAACATTACGAACATTCGATAAAGTATCCTGTGTTGAACTCAAATTATCTGTAGGTGTCAGGTTATAAATGTTGATGTCGACTGGTTCTTTACCGTAATCAAATATATCATCAAACAACCTCAGGTTATATGCTATCCGATTTTCTCTCCACTCGGTATCAACATCTACAGGAGAACCTCGCAGCGAAAAAACCCGCGTTGGATCAAAGTCAAGTGACCAAGAAGCATAATCCAAATATTCCAAAGCACTATCGCTTAATGTAGTATTTCCGATCGCGGTGTTTGTTGTGATAGACAATGGCAAAACTTGATAATAATTTCCTATGCACGTGGTAACAAACCCTGCACACAATCCTCCCGGGCTTAAATATGAACCATGATTTCTAAAACTCCAGCTATCCTTTGTTATATCGTAAAGTTTTAATGACCACTCCTTTGCAGGAGCTTGTAAAGCAGCCATGCTTAAACTTGCCATTGCAAAATTCAGATTTTTCATTGAAATACTCTCGTCAACTTTAACAGAATTTAAATCCAGGATAATATCGTTAGCCTGGCTGTAGTGGTAATCTATATGAAAGTAACGTCCTCCCGTAATTGATACAATCTCCTTCAACTCTCTTGCATTCCCATTACGGGTATCGTCAATAATGTACACAATAATTCCTTTAGAAGCCGCCTGATTGGCCAGGTCAACCAGTTCTCTCTTTTGACTGCTGTTATATGTGGCTGTTAAAATCAGCATTACTTTAGCTCCGTCAGCTGCATCATCCAGCACGTTGATTCCTTCCGCAAAACCGCTCAAGAGGTCTCCTTTCTCAGGAATATAAGCATACTCCATATCGTTTAACAGATGAAGTACGGTGGACTTATCCCTTGTAAGCTCCTGAATTGTATATGACGAACCCGTAAATTGCAATAATGATACCGTCGATACATCATTCACCGCCGAGATTACATTTTCCAACTGCCTCTTCCACCGGTATGTATTTTCATAATCGACTCCAAGCATATTTTCCGACATATCTACAACCAGTGACAGATTTATTTTTGTAAAATCCGTATCCTCCAGTTGTACTCCCATAACATAAGTTGACATTTCACATGAAACTGTAGTTACTGTATTGTTTTCAACATCAACTGTTGAATTTTTAATCGGTGAACACTTTTTGCTTACAGGGTCATAGGTGTATAACCGAAGGTCGTTCTCATCGATGCCTTTCGATTGAACCTCAGAAGGATCATAGAACAATGTAACGGTCATATCGTTAGGCTTCAGTCCATTCAACAATTTGCTTTCTATTTTAATCGGCAGCCCCACAACATTGGGTCGTGCACACAACAAAGGATTGTCAACGGTACTTATCTTAATGTCGCTGATCAGATTCCCGCTGCCGCTCATTTCTATAGTTCCCTTAGTCTCTTTATTTATTGCCAAAGAGGTTTCTTCTTCGAACAGCTGTGAAAATGTGATTGTTTCATCTGACATAGAAGAAATTGATGTTCTAACCCATGAGTATACCGAATCACTCACAGAAACAATGAAGTCTTTCTTAAAATCAATTACTCTTTCGCCGTCTTTCAAAACATTATCGCTGGACTCTTTATTGGGATCCAGTTTAAGAATAACCTCCGCACCGTCCAAAATTCCGTCGGAATCGGAGTCTGCCTTCAATGGATCGGTACCGTATACCTTCAACTCTTCATAGTCACTTAGTCCGTCATAGTCAGAATCGCTGATAAAGGGATTTGTTCTAAACAGTTTTTCTTCGGAATTCAAAAGATTATCACCGTCTTCGTCACCATCATCCTTTATTAAATCCAAGGGATCAGCCATACCATAGACAGGTTCAACCACCTTTATGGTGCAGGATGTTGACGCGTTTCCTCCTTTTTCGTCATAGACCTTTAATGTAATATTATATACTCCCAGTGATTCAGGAGCAGTCCAGACAGCCGTTTCTGAATTCCCTTCAACCGTTCCGCCCTCCGCACTCCAGATATAGGATAATATGTCGTTATCGGCATCATAAGTGTAAGCGGTTAATCTAACCTTTTCATTTTTATATGCGGTATATGTAGAAACATGAACGGCATCAATCTCAGGAGCGTTGTTGTTAACAACTTCGGGAGTCGGTTCATAGGTTTTTGACGGTTCCTTTTCCGTTTGTTTATCACTACCCGTTTGTTTATCACTCGCCTTTTTCTGAGTAGGTGAAGGTGTAAGAGAAGGTGTAGTTGAGGGTGTAGGTGAAGGTGTTGCCGTTTCCGACGGTGACGGGCTCACATTATATGAGTCCGTAATATGTGGAGTATATATAGGTGGTTCCATCAAACTTACACGTGCATTATTCAAAAGAACAACAGCCTCGGCTCTGGTCACAGGGTTTTTAGGCATGAACGTATTATCAGGGTATCCTTTAATCATGTTATCATAAGCCAGCCTGTTTACATACCCTAAAGCCCACGGTGAAATGCTTTCTGAATCGGTAAATTTAATTTTATCTGCATTTAAAATGGGATCAAAGTTTATCAACCTGCATAAAATTACAGCGGCTTCTTCTCTGGTAATTAACGCTTTCGGACGAAAGGTACCGTCAGGATAACCACTGATGTATCTGGCTTTTTCGGCAGTAGCCACATCTGCAAAAAACCAATCGTCTTCATTTACGTCCGTGAAGGAACATCCAAATTCTTCACCGCCGCTTTTACCAAAGAATTTGTTTGCCATTGTTACAAATTCCGCCCTGGTAACGCTTTGAGACGGTCTAAAGCTTCCGTCTTCATAACCTGCAATTCTTCCTCGTTTAGCATTCAACTCGATCAAACTATGTGCCCAATGACCTTCAATGTCATTAAAGCCATTAAAACCAATTGGTGTTTCCGCTCCCACAATCAAAAACTGAGTAAAAATAAAAAAAATCATCATAGCAAATGATAGCAGTCTCTTTTTTGCATACATTATTGATTTCCTCCCTAAATTTAATATTATAATATTTAAGTTATATTCTCTCTCTTGACTTTCTCCCGCCCCGGGCTTTGAAATACAAATACGCTTAACTCCGGCTTCTCGTACTAATCAAAAACTTCATCAGATTTTGATTAGTCTCCTCGATAACTCTTTCTCCTTACCTTCAGGTAATCTTCATTAAAGCAGTAAGATCCGGTACTTTCTTCTTTAGCAATATCCGGTATATAATTCGATACATGAGCCTATGCTTAACATCAGGCAACATTTTCACAATTCGTTCCCATATAGGATTAAGAAACATTATCCATACATATACACGAACCGGCACAGTTGATCGTATTCTTTAGATATTGAATCTTATTATTACCGGAGTATTGATAAGAAGAATAGAAAACATAAGTAAAGATGCCTGAAAATGGCTCTAAGGAACTGGCGAAAAAGCATAAATGTGACAATCCTGGTTGTAAATCCAGCTATGGAAAGGCAGTCTAAGCTCACATTGAAGATGGCATCCGCTGATTTACACAAGTGTCCAGATGCTTAAAACTTAAGATGAAGGCACGTGTCAAAATCCTTAATCAGCCATACGGTGCTCAATAACGGATTAAAGTCCCCTTATTCAGGGATACGAAAAACTTCTTTGTGAGAAATTCTTTGATTTGCATGTTCCAATATGCAAAAGACTTAGCTAAAGTCTATAAGAATTTATGTTACCAAAAGCTGTAGCTAAATCCATAGGAAATTAACTCCTTATTCCTATGCTCAGCGAAGCATTACCATTTTGTGGAGGTAAACTCTTCCTATCAACTAAACTTTTTTCAATTTTCAATGTTCATTCCTTTACCTATTTCTTTACTGCCAGTTGCTGGCACATTTTTGGTGTTCTTACTCAATTTATAACAAGTTACAGAACATCAAAATTATATCTAAATAAATGAATAAAATCAATAAGCATCTCACTTCTCTCAATATTTATATAATGAAACCAGAAATTAAGACAGACAAAACGTTCAAAATGTATATTTAAAATAAACTCCGCTCCAAAGCGAAATCGCTCAAACTCTTATCCCATCTAACCTCAACCCTATTCTCCTAATTTCATCCATCTAATAAAGTCGATTCTAAAAATCCATATTTTCATTCCATTTAATAACATTTATTTCTTAATTCTTGTAACAATTTTTAAATAAAGTCGGTTCCAAATAGGGGTAAGTTGCAAGGGGCAAAATTATATGGTTGCATTTCCTCACGTGCTTTTTCTATTCTTTTTTCAATATATAATACTCTCAATCCCTTTCAAATCGTTTTCTTCAGCCTTATTACTTACCCCTTAACTCTCCCTACAAAAAATCAAATCCCGCAGCCAAGCAGGTTTTCTCCTGCATCTGCTGCGGGATTTTGGAACGGACTTTATTTTTATAGAGCGAACTTTATTATTACGGAGTGAACTTTATTTGAATTATACAACACGTGTATATTTAAAATAAACTCCGCTCCAAACGACTTTCCCTCAAACCCTTATCCCTTCTCGCCTTAGGACCATTTCCCTAATTCTTTCCATATAATAAAGTCGGTTCTAAAATTCCATATTTTCATTCCATTTAATAACATTTATTCCTTAATTCTTGTAGTAATTTTTAAAATAAAGTCGGTTCCAAATAGGGATAAGGTGAAAGGAAAAAGGTATAAGGTTGCATCTTCTTATGTGATTTTTCTATTATTTTTTCAAAATATAATAACTCTCAATCCCTTTAAAATCAATACTTTCAGTCTTATCCCTTATGCCTTAACCCTTTCAGTCCCTTTTCCTTCCAAAAAACAAACCCCGCAGCAAATGAAGATTTCTCCTGCATCTGCTACGGGATTTTGGAACGAACTTTATTTTTATGGAGCGAACTTTATTTTTATGGAGTCGAGTTTATTTTAAATGTACATAGTTAAATTCAAGCCTCAAGGATTTAGTATAAAGGCTATATATATAACTCATTAGTCATACTCATTAGTTTTCATAGTACAAACATATTTCAATCTAAAACCTATTATAATGCACAAGCATAAAATAACAATTTAATATCTTGTTGTCTTGAAACTTTTATAGTTATCCCTAAATATGTAACATTTTAATCTTATAAATTAATACTGTCATTAATTTTATATTATCTCTGAAAGAAGTTTAAAATCTTGTGTCCATCTATCATCTTCATCAAACCATTCAAAATCCTCAATTTTAGAAATGTCTTGGAACTTACTTTTGTCAACTTTTTCTAGATTTTTTTGTCTTCGAATTTCATTTTTATCACTTTCAGTTAAGTCATAAAAATTTTTAATATTCCTAACACACTTAACTTTGCTAAAAATATCTCCTATAGTTTCGCAGTCCAAAGAAATACTTTGTTCACTCCAAAAATGATTTTCTTGATTTAAAATCGACCAGTAAATATGATTACTTTCATCCATAAAATAATTATATATATGTTGTAATTCCGGATAGCAATCACAAGCAGCAGCAAAAACTTTTGATAATTCATATTTATATACTTTATCCTTAAATTTAACGTCCGCCACGCCATCGGCCATTGTATAAATAATATTTTCTAATAAAATTCTCATATAAACTAAAGCCGTTCTACAATCCTTTTTCTTTATACTTTCCTGAATTATCTTTTCAAAATCAATGTTTTTTGTATTTTCAATAACCATGCATTTATTTTCAAATATAAAAGAAAGTATTCTATTTCTATTCTTCACAGAATTAACCAATTTCTCCCAAAACAATTTATCATGCGTAGTAATAATCAATTGCTTATTATATGGTGCCTGCATTTCTTCACACAAAACATTAATAATATTAGACCTGTGTTCTATATCAATAGCATTTACAATGTCATCCAGAATTAAAAAGTTAGTATTAAATTTTCTAGTTACAGACATAAGAATAGCCAGTCCAAAACATCTTAATTGACCTTCACTTAAAACCCTCAAAGGGTCCAATTTAGGACCATTTTTTGTAAATTGAATATAAAACTTAAATTCTTTTTCGCTATCTTTTAATTCAACAGTTTCCATTTTTTCGTTGGTTTCGAATTTATTATAGTATTCTTTAATTAAGTGGCTAATATCTTTTAATTCTGCACTTAATTCCTCTATATAAAAATAATTTAATGCTTGTTCAAACTCCTTTATATCTTTTAGAAATGAATCTTTTAATTGGTTAGTTTGTTGTTCTTTTAACACTTGAATTTCTTGTTCTTTTAATTGTTTTTCGAAATGTATAATTTGACTTTCGATAAATTGATATTTATTATACTCATCTCTGTGATTTTTTAAGTCTTTTTTAAACTCTCGAGTTGTTGATATCTCTTTTTTAAAGCAGATAAATTTTTATATTTAGAGATTAGTTTATCTTCCACTTTTCCATTTAGTATATCTTTTTTAAAATCATCAAATTGATAATCATTGATATATTTTAATGTTTTTGAATATAGTTTTTGACTTGCTGCTGCTATTTCATCACTTGCTTTTTTTAGTTGAAGTATACTATTCATACTCTCAAGTTTTTCTTTAACTCTTTCTAAAAGTTTTTGTCCATATAAATTATTCCCTCCACAAAGAGGACATTCTTTACTATCATTTGTAATAACTTTTTCTGCTGCCAGATAAAACTCAATTAAATTATCAATATTTTTCGAATTAAAAAATTGATTTTTTAATTCGTTTATGTTATCAAATTGTTTTCTATGATTGCGAACATCCTTTACTAAATTTTCTATTTCGTTTGCCATATTTATACCTGCATTTATTTTCTCTATTTCTACTGTTACTTTGTCGTAAATGATTTCAAAATCTTTATCATCATCTATACCCAAACTTTCTATTATAATCTTATTGTCATCATTTACTTCAAATATTGGTTTTTTAATTCTTTTATTAATTAAGTCATCTAATTTAGTTTTTATTTCCTCATATTTTTTTAATGCCTCATTTTGCTTTCTATACATTTCATCTTTACATTGACTATCATACTTTTTCCAACCAATTTTTATGAAATCACTTAAATCATCTAATCCTATAAGTTTACCATATGCTTCTCTATTTTCAGAACCTCGAGATAGAACAAAATTTTCTAACCGATTACGTTCTATAAAATGTTTTTCAAAAAACTCTTCATACAAATTTATTCTATTTCTTATGTCTGCTTCTAAATCATTAGAATCATCACTAAAAATTTGTACATTATTATCTTTTTTATTTTTTATGGTTCTTCTTATTTTAACTCTCTTAGGGGGATTATAGGGTTCAAATAATTCCACTTCCGTGAAACCTTCTTTAGAATCCGTATTTAAAAGATATTCTGAAATATTAGATATGCCTCTTCTTTTTTGTTCAGCCACATTATTTGTAAGTGCAAATTCAATGCTCTCAGTCAGGCTACTTTTACCTTCTCCATTCCAACCAAAAATTACAGCAGATTTTCTGTCTTTAAAGTCTAAAGTAGGTTGTAAGTAACATTCACTATTTTTGGTTTTATTACAGTATTCAAAAATATTTACAAATCCTTTAATTCCGTTAATTGTTACCTTTGACAAATATATTTTTCTATCAATATTTTCAAGTTCGTTATCTGATTGCTTCTCATGGGAACAACTATCATAAAAAGATTTTTCAATTTCACCATTAATTATTTTTTCTATTTTTTTATTAATAAAATTGCTACAAAAGAACCTTCCTTCTTTTAAATCTAATATTTCATCAAGATGCTTTTCAAAAATTTTAAATACAATATTATTCTCAATCTTTTTATTTTTGATAAATTTTAATAACCTATTTTTTAACATAACACCACCCTTGTCATTTAATTAAATGATATTATCTATATAAAATTATACATCATTTTTTATTTCAACAATATTCTAATTCTACCATTGTTTACTTATAATTTATAAGTTATATAGAGTCAATTTCGAATTCCAGCCTTCCTCATTATCTTCCACAACTGAAGTTCTTCTCCTTCCTTCTCCAATTCGTTAACTGCCCAGCGAATCCTCCTTAATCTAAAGTCATGATTAGTCTCTTTAACAGAATCCAGGTATGCTTTTGTCCTCGGAAGTTTATCTAAATACTTTTCAAGCAAGCCTCTTATACCTAATTTACTACCAATTAGACTAATAGTAATCCTTTCAGGCTTTTCGTCCGAATTCAGCATCTTATCAACTACTCCTTTTATCTGAGACAATATCTCATTATCTCTTTGGTTCCAATCAACTCTGTTGTTTGCTACATTAGCCACTTTTTTATCAGGCGAGTTCTGGTTTAGCCATTCCCTGTCATTTCTATAAAGCCATGCAAATAAAGCCTTATCAACTTGCCGTAATTGCGTTTTCCCCATCTCCGGATAT
This sequence comes from Acetivibrio clariflavus DSM 19732, assembly GCF_000237085.1. Classification (GTDB taxonomy): domain Bacteria; phylum Bacillota; class Clostridia; order Acetivibrionales; family Acetivibrionaceae; genus Acetivibrio; species Acetivibrio clariflavus. Next base: position 3,439,480 of record NC_016627.1, read on the forward strand.
TTCTTTCTTAATTCATTCCACCTTTCTCTGTAGTAACCCTTGTCGAAATTCATTAAAGAATAACTGTTCTCTTCATTATCATATACATCATCAGCCTCACTCCGCTTTTCCCAGTAAGTCGTTAATCCAAGTTTCTTAGCATACTTCTTAACTGTAATAGGGTCTACCCCTAATAACTTTGCTGTTTCTCTTAAACTTAACTTTCGGTCTAATAATTCTTTGAGTTTCTCCTCCCATACTTGTCCAAACTTTTTTATCCTTCCGAATCTATATCTTGCATCTTCAGACTCATCTGGCCCACTTCTTGTATAAACAAAACCGCAAGTACAAGAAAAAGTCCCAACAGGGCATTTTGAATCTGTACTGTATGCAACTTTTAAGTTAGAAACAACCGGCTTTAGGTAGTGTTCTGACGCTGCATTCAGGCAAGGCCAAGGTCCATTTCCAAAAGGCTTATATTCCATCTTTTTATTAAATAAATCTTGAAGTGAAATTCCAAGAAAACGGGAAAGAAGCAGATGTCTTATTGGATGAGCAGTCTTGTTTTTCTTTCTTATCATATCCATTAACCAATTTGAATCGTTATCTACATCAACACTGGACTGCACCATATCTAAAAATTCTTCACCATAATAATTAATAAACTCTTTTATAAGCCTCTTTCGGTGCACTTTTCCATTCACAGTTGCAAATCCCATTTCCGTCATCTTTGCAAGATACTGCTCTTTATACCACTCTATATTTCTCTTTTCAAAATCACTGTTAAGTAAAACCTGAGCATCCTCTGTAAGCCTAACCAGTTTTTCAAAAATATCATCAGCGTACATCACATCAATATCTGGCTTTACACAGTTCTCTTCGCTTGCAGCCTTATATTGGTATTTATTATATCCCCTGACCGGTACCAGGCTATTATATAAAGGAACATAATGTTTTGGGCATACCAGTACCCCAGGAATTTGATGAACTCTATGCCAGTATAACTCTCCGTACTGCAACTTATCTTCTTCAGTACATGTAGGACAAAACTTAAAATACTGGTTTAATACTATAGAACAGGCCATAATTCCAGTCCGGGTATATATGCTTCCTCCATTTTCCCCTTTCATTGATTGAAAAACTTGTTCTGCACGCTCAGGAGGCAAGAAAGCAGAATAGAACGGAAAAAGTGTATGATTTTTAATAAGATATTCTTCGGTATACCTGGAATTAAGGGGCATATTATTGACAAGGTTATGTATATTGGAAGGCAAGTCCATCACCGCTGTTACGGAAGTTGACCCAAATAGGTCTCTCATTGTCGCCTTATAACTTATATTTCCACTCCTCACATGGTATCTTGCAAGGACGCTGTATAATACTTCATCCTCATATGGCACAGGAAAAACGTCATCATATGCGCTACACCGCCTTGAAAAAGTCTTTTTCTACCTGCTTAATAAGCCCTTTTTCTTTTAATGATTCATAGGCTGATTTTTTATTTCTCCTGCCCTCTTCCACAATAAACCTTATATCATTTTCATCCATATTCTTTGCTTTACTTTTTTCCTTTTGTTTTGATTTACCATTGGTTGCTATCATTTGTACAGCCTTTATAACAATCTCAGAAACTTCAAGCCCTTCTTCATTATCAAGTACCTTCTCAACTGCTTTTTGAGCCTTTTTTGCATCAATATTTAAGTCCAGCAATTTAAGAATTGCCTATTCCTTCTTTGAAAGATTGACTTCCTCTTCTTTTTTCTTTTGCTGCTTTTGAAGCATTTTCATCCTCATGTCCCAATATACTGACTGTTTGCTTTTGTCCACAAATCCCATAAAATCAATGTCTACAGTGCAAATATCTTCATATTTTGCGATTTCTTTAATATTTCCCGATTTTAATGCTTCCAGCATAGGACGAACCAATTTTAAATTATCTTTTGCAACCTGCCTAATCAGATTTGCTGTGATAACCTCTTTCCCTGAAAGAATAGCCCGTATTTGTGACATCGCATAAAGTTTTACCGCAATGTCTATAATGTGACTCTTCATAGAGAACATCACTTAATTCAGGTGTTAGCGGTACTTCCTTTTTGGTCCATTGATAGTCCCAAAATGCATTGATAATCAGTTCCCAACTTTTATCTTTGCTCAACCTCTCCCAAATCATATCCCCTTGTCCGCTACCACGCCTTGCCTGACGGAATTCAGATTGCAAAACTGATAATGCTTTTGTTGTACCAATAAGTACAGTAGGCACTCCGATAGTATTTACAAGGGTGACAAAAAAGTTAAGCATCTTTTCGTCCCCTCCGCTTTTTGTACTGCTCAGATGTTGAATCTCGTCAATTACTAATACTCCTAACGCTGTATTTCTGGCTATCTGAGACATAACGGAGAGCATAGTGTCTACTGTATTCCTACCTACCCCGAATTTCTTATGATAGTCTGTACCCAACAGGTCATCTACCTTATGGAAGAACTCGATACACAGGCCTTTCAAAGAACCATCAAAAGGACAGTCCAACTTAAGCCAAACCAGTTGGTACATACTAAAATTGGTATTATTATATTCCGAATGTACAATTATCTGGGGATAAAGAGATAATACACGGTTGATAGCAGTTGTCTTTCCCATTCCACTTACACCTATAATAGTAAATCCCGATGCAGTAGTCCTGAAGGATGCGTTGCTGCTTAACTCCCATTTCATGCTTTGTATAGCCTTATATCCGTCTTGTAGGCTTTCAGCATAGGAAGGTTTAAATGGGTTACGTGCCAGGTATCCCTGCCTTATAACCCGGCTTATCCTGCTTTCAAGGTCAAAATGAATACTCAACGGCTGAAAGCACTGGAACAACCGCTGTACCATATGAATGCGGTAGTGGTCATCCAATCGTCTTTCCTCTGGATTATAGCGGGGATATAGAGATAGTTTCTCCACTACCTCTTCCTTAGAGTAAACCGGTGGTAGTGCTTCAATAAATGGATTCCCGCTATATTCAGGTATCAACTGTTCCTTGTATTCTGCAACTACAGCATTAGCACCGTTAGGTATTATTACTTTATTCATGGATTTTCTTCAAAGCCTCCCTTTGTTTTCTTATCAAAAGGCTTATCGTATCATTCTCGTCCACCTCTTCCTCCTGTTCTGCCCTGCTAAACGGTATAACTTCTGCATTACTTCCTGTTTCTTTTTTATCCAGTTCAAAGGCTTCTTTCTCCCTGTTTAACATCTTTTCTAATCTCCTGTTGTTTTTAATCCCTCTTTTACGTTTTGAATCACTTTCATTTGATTTTTCTTCCTTAAAAGATTTTTCTGCCTCTTTTGCAATACTTTCAATTTCAGTAATTAAATCAACCTTTGCCTGCAATTCCTTATCTTCTGCAATTTTTATTTGAAGTTTCTCCTCTTCAAGAAGGTATTGAATTTCCTCAAGATTTTTATCTTTATACCTATCTTGGTGTTCCAGAAGAAAACATTTCTCGAAGTCCATGCTATTTTGCTCTTTGACATAAATATAGTTCATATTGCGGGGGTCATAGGAAACATCAATTTTCCATGTTCCTTTATTTCTCGCCTTTTCAAACCATCTCTCCTTAAGAGTTTTTGGTGAAGCATAATACAAGCCTTTGAATTTTATCCCCTTTACCGTTACAATTGCTGTTTCTGATGGCATAAGATTTAGTTTAACGATATCCTCTGATACACTCCGCAATTTTCCCGCACGGTTCGCAATCCCCCAGTTCCATATTTCCCGTGGAATGCATTCTACTTCATCAGCAACCATCATCTCTTCCTTGCCATAGTTTTTAAGGTAATACTGGTTATTATGGTACAAGGCACATTTTATGATTATCTGTGTAAACTGGTATATATCCAATTTGGCATCCAACCTGTAATCCCTGTCGCCACGCTCTCTCACATCAGGGTCAACAGTACCAGGCAAAAGCGGTTTTACCCTTAAATTAGTAATTCTGAAATACTGTTCAACAATTGCTTTCCAGTCTGCCCGATATGGGGGATATTCTGTATCTTTACATGTAGAGCATTAATAAGGTTTTCAACATTTTTACCTTCAAGTTCCCCTCTGTCAGCCAAAATGGACTCTGGCAAGTGGTGGACAGGCCAGTCCTTTTCTTCAATATCTATTCCATATTCTTTGCAAAAGGCAACTTTGTCGGACGCTGCATTTGCAAGAGCCATCATGGCCCCTATCCAACTCGGACCCTCTAAGCCAACATAAATACCAACAACCATTCTGCTGAAAACATCTAAAACTGCGTAAATCACCGGTCTTCCAATTATCCAGTTCCTGTTATACCGGCTCACAAGGTAAATGTCGCCTACAGTTGCATCAATCTGATAGATACTTCCTGGCGCAATTGCTTCGGAAGTTGTATTGCCTAAAAGGGGTCTATACTGCTGCTCATATTTTTTACTGCTTTGTCTGGATGAAATTTGCTTTTTTAAATTGATATTTTTATAATACCAGTAACGGAATTGAGCATATGTAGGAACCTCACCCATAGGTTTTATTACAGGAACTCTTATTCCGTTTTCTATCTTAAATTCATCACTGAAGAATTCCTTTCTCATCAGTTCATATGCAAGTTTAAGAGAATTTTTGGCGCTTGTGTGATAGTATTTATTGATAGTGACATTGAATATCCTTTTTATTTCTTCATCTACATTGATTCCCTCACCCACCAGTTCAGCATTTTTTCTTCTGCGCCCACGCTTTTTGTTTCCTGCCCGTCTTTCTTTTCCCGGGCCTCCGCATAAATAGTAGTCCGGAAGCAAGGCGTTCTTTGTTTTCCCTCTTTTCCAGAATCGTTTTAGGTAATTTGAAATAGTTTTGGCATGCAAATTATAAATAGCCGATGCCTTTAATACGAGTTTTCTCCGTTCTTTCTTATAAAAAATAACAGGTTCAATCACAACCAGTTCCTTAATTACTTCCCATGCTTTATCACGTATTTCTTTTGATTTCTCTGATAATTCTCCTTCATCAATAACCTTAACAAACGGGTCGCTATCTAATATGTTTGCAATCCCCTGCTTAATGCCCTCTTCAATATCAGAAATATACCTTAGGAAAGGACTTTCATTTGAATATATGTTTATAACATATGCAATGTTTTGCTGCCTATCAAGCCATAAAACCCTTTCTATGCTTTCTTTATCATTATCATGTTCCCATTTGATTAATGTATTTACCGCTATCATAGGATTCTCACCCTTTCTGTTAAACTGTGATTTATGATTTCTATACTCCGGGTCGAATTATTGAGGTCGATTTTTTTATTCATGTCCACCATTATCTTTTTAAGGGCAATTAAGCGCTTAAATATGTATATCCCTGTACCTGTATCCAAATTAAACAGCCTGTCAAACTGCACAGTGAAATTTCTAATCGATGTATTACTTCCTGCTAATTTCTCAATAAAAGCATTACAGTAATAGTCAACCTCTTCATCTGTAAGTCCTCTTTCATCGGAAGGATACAAGGATGAGTGAATCCACTCTATATTCTTCGCTTTGACCACTGGAATCTCTTTTTGTGTTACTATTCCCCAATCAATATTTTGGCTCTGCCAGTATCTCCTCTCTATTTCCAGCCTTTCTAATGCTGTTTTGCGCTCAAGTTCATAATCTGCTTTAAGACTTCTGGCGACATATGTTATCCTCCCGTTTGGTTTTTTCAGGGTTATAAAAAATGATGTGGATAAAATGTATGGCGTCCCTGTATCTTTATCTTTAAATAAATCAAAATTTAAGCCAGCCTTGTTTTGCATTACTTCTTCACAATCAAATAAGGGGTAATGTTCCCTGATATCTAAAACATCATCCTCCCATTCCAACAGATAAAAATACCGTGCTTCCGAATCCGTAAAAAAATGATGAATTCTTTTTGTTTTCCATCCAAATACACGTGTAACCCTTCCTTTGCTGGGGAAGTCCTGTACAGTAAGCCAGGGCTTGTAATCCTTGCCTTCCCCCTGTCCTCTTCCTTCCTGTATCCATTTTTTAAATTTATTTTCATCCCAATCTATTTTCCGTTTAGCCATGCAGATACCTCCCGAGTTTAGGAGTTAAAGGTTAAGGTAGATAGGTTAAATAAATTGATTAACTTTGTTAGAACCCCAGAATCTTTACTTCTTATCCCTTATTCTCCTATCCTGAATAAATAAAAAATGCCATCGACATCAGTTAGACACCACAAGGGTGACTGTGTCAATGGCACTTAGTCCATTTCCTTTAAACCTATTCTCATTATATCATGGACCGACTTTATTTTAAACGTAAAATCTGACTTGAAATAATATGCAGTAGTCGGATAAAATTCTGTGCAACCAACATAAGGAGGCGTTTTATGAGGTATAGTGTTTTTTTGACTATAATATTGGTAATTCTCATGAGCATGTTTTTGTTGCCATTTACCATTATTGCAGAAAATATGTTTATCCGCTTTATTGCAGGTTCCCTACAAGGCATATTCCTTATTATGCTTCTTTCTTTTACCATAAAAGCCCAATCATACTTTAAAAAGGATAAGAAATATAAAAAAATAAGAAAAAGGTTTTGGTAGGCTTAAAATCTACTAAAACCTTTTTTACTATAGTTCAGTATATTCAAAAAATTAAATGTATCATGCTGTCCTTTAACATTTCTAAAAATGCTGCATTATCTATTAATTTGTCTTGCTCCTCAATTGAATTATCCTGTTTTTTTCTCGTAAATTTTATTCTTCTCGTCTGCCTGTAACTGTCCACAAAGACATCAATATTATTTTCATTTATATATCCAAGCCTTGTCCATTCATAAATCAGAAAATCATTCGACTTAAATGTTATGGAAGTATTACTTCTATTTTTAAATCGCTCATCCCCATAAAGCATTTCCTTGGCCTTAGAAATAAATTCATAGGTATCCCTGTCACTGCTAAAGATAGTAATATTATCAATACTTTCACTGTAATAATAGGAAAGAATATAACTTAGAACAGAAATAGATATCTCTCCTGCATTTTTCCTTTGAATTCTGCCGTTTGAAAGTTTCCTCTGGTCTAGTCCCTCTTCATAAAATATGTTTAGCCATTCTTCATAGGGTTCCAAGTCTTCTACAGGTCTGTTTTTTAAGATGTTTTTCTTGATAAAACTAATTAGTCTGCTCACATTGTAGCAGCAATACAAAAACAGATAGTATAATTCTACTTCTTTGTAATCCACTAATATTAAATAATCAACTTCATCTATAATTTGGACCTTCAAGTAATGTTCTAAATCATTTATGTAACTTTTTCTATTATCACTATCACATACCTCAACCCATACCCATTGAGGAATAAAAATAATATCATACTGGCTAAATATCTTTTCAGGGCTGACGCTCCCATGTACCCAAGTCAAGAATTCAACAGAGTTGTTATCTAGGATGCAAACTTTGAGAGACTTGCCCGTGGAAAGGAATTTTTTTAAATCATTTATGCCTTCTCCTTTCATTTGGCAAGCCCCTCCACTCCTTTTTTAATTTTACTCTTTAGTTTGAGTAGAAACTGATAATTATCTTTATGATGGGAAACATCTGGGTTTTCTTTCATAGCATTTTGTATCTTTTTCTCTAATCCCCCCAAACTTACAACAAATGAGGGTTTTACTAACTCTGAATCCAATTCCAAATCTATAAATTTTTGCACTAAGTCATCGGGTTTATTATCAAAATGCTCAAGAATTTTTTCTTTTAAATCCAAATCATTATATTTTATAACGGCTTCTTCAAATAGTTCTATCAGTACTGCCTTATATGGTGCCTTATATACATCCATGCATTTTATAACTCTGTCAATAAAATTTTCATCATCTAGTGAATAGTAGTAGTCGTACACATTGCCAAAAATCATTTTTGCAGCAAAATAATCTGCTCTTCTCTCATTCAAATCCATATCAACAGCAATATTATGGGTCTCATCCATTAAACTGAGGTCATAGAACAAATGATATATTTCATGCCATGCAACAAAATATTGGTAGACACGGGGCTGTGCTGTATTGATAACTGGTATTTTAATACTTCCCTTTGTAATAATAGCCCCGCCCCAATACTCATCATCAATAGGAATCTGGATTAAATGCTTCTCTTTTAATACCGAAAAAGACAGTTTATCCTGTCCCGTTACCCTCGACTTATTAAATCTGACTGTAAAATCATTTATTAATCTTAATATATCATCTTTAATCAGGTTATTTTTTTCAATAACCTGCTCAAGATTATTACTCGTTATTAATTCCGACATAATCTGCACCTTCTTAATTGTAATACAGTTCGCACATATGAACTATATCTTCTAGAATACCAAACATCTCTTGAGCATTAGGTTTCAGGACATGATTCTCTGGAGCATTGTCAGATAGAGCAAAAACAAGTTCCTTTTTTGCATTATACTTTGGAACATAGTTAAGTAGTTGTTCTCCATCCATGCCCTGTGTTTCCAAGATTTTTCGAACATGAGTTTTAAATGTCGCAAGGCTGTCGACTTCTCCTTTGATTAATTTATCTAAAGTAGGTCTTGAAATATTGGTAAGTCTTGAGAAGGAAGACTTCGTATATCCGTTGTCTTTAATGATACTCAATATATTTTTGCCAATTAGTTTTCTATTTTCAAATAATAATTCCATACTCATTTTTTACACCTCCTGTTATATTATACACCAAAAGTGTAAAAAAAGATACAGTATGTAAAAAATTTTTTTACAAATCTTAAAGGTTGGCTTTTTAGTAATAAAATTTCCTATAAGAAAAAAGCATCAGCAGAATTTAATACCTGCTAATGCCTTTTACCTATTACCTAATGAAGAATGCAACCTTTTATTCTGTAATTCTTAATATAATCCCAGTATGCCTTTTCTTCATCCCGTTCTAACATTTGTGAATGTCAAGTAACTTTTTACAATTTTCGGTCAATAATTTTTTACACCTAATTATTACCAAATATGGTTTGTCGATGTTTTAGCCTATAACTTCCTCCGTCAAGATTTAGCACTTGGCACTTATGGACAATTCGATCTAATATTGCTGTAGTGATTGCCGGGTCGCCTAAAAGTTCCCCCCAGTCTTCAGGTCCTTTGTTTGAAGTAATAATAATTGAGGATTGCCCATATAGTTTGTTAATAAGCTGAAAGAACAGATTAGCTTCATGTTTTTCCATCGCTATAAACATTAAGTCATCGATTATTACCAAATCAGAATCAACAATACGTTGGTATCTTGTCCTGGAAGTTCTTAATATCTCCTGAGTTTTTAATATATGTATTAAATCATGCATGGTTATAAAGTGAACTTTGTATCCACAATTAATGGCTTCTACGCCTATACCTATAGAAAGAAACGTTTTACCTACTCCTGTAGGTCCGAGCAGAATTAAATTATAGCCCTGCTGCTTATGTTATTCTAAAAGTACCCACTATTTCAATTGAAAATTCCCCCACCCTGAAATTAAAATACCTTATGTAAATATTACTTATTTACATAAGGAGTTGGATGAAGGTGTTTAAATTGCATCAGAAACAGGAAATCATTTTAATGAAATTTAGAGAAGGTGCATCAATAAGAGCAATTGCAAAAGAAGTTGGTGCAGACAGAAAAACTGTACGTAAGTACATAAGGCAGTATGAACAGCAAAGGCAACAGTTAATGCAGAAAGGGACAATCTAAACAAATTATGAAGAAAATTGATATATTTGAAGCTCTTAAGGAAGAAGGATTCAATATTAGCTACACTACAGTATGTCAGACTATAGCCAAAATGTTATCTCAATCTAAAGAAGCTTTTATCAGAGAAAATTATGCTCCTGGAGACATATGTGAATTTGACTGGGGTGAAGTAAAGCTATGTATTAGTGGAGTGAATCGCAAGTATCCGATGGCCGTGTTTACTACTGCTTACGGTAATTACGGGTATGCAAGACTTTTTGTTAAACAGAAAAGCGAATTTTTTCAAGAAGCTCATGCATACTTTTTCAAGTCTATTCATGGCAATCATATGACAATTGTTTATGATAACATGAAGGTAGCCGTAAAGGGGTTTGTAGGACGAAATGAGAAGCAGCCGACTGATGCCCTCCTACAGCTTTCCATATACTATGGTTTCCAATTTCGATTTTGTAATGCATACCGTGGTAATGAAAAGGGGCATGTAGAAAGAAGTGTGGAGTACATAAGAAGAAAAGCTTTTGCAATAAAGGATACTTTTGATAGTCTTGATGATGCTAATCGTTACCTTGAAGATATATGTAACAGGCTTAATGATAAGCCTCAACCATTGAAAAATAACAAAACAGCGAGGGAACTTTTAGAGGAGGAAAGGCCATATTTATTACCTGACGTACCTATGTTTGAATGCTCAAAACTTGAAAATTTAAGGGTTGACAAATACTCAACTGTAATGTTTGAAAGTTGCCATTATTCTGTACCGGATAGGTATGTAGGGAAAATTATCCTAGCGAAAATATATCCCAGCAAAATTATTTTCATGTCAGGGGGAGAAAAAATAGCAGAACATCCAAGACGGTTTGGGTTTAATGAATGGAATATTGATATCTACCACTACATAAGAACATTAAAGAAAAAACCTGGAGCATTGCCAAACAGTACTGCATTTGCCCAGGTATCTAAACAAATAAAAAATATCTACCAATGTTATTATACAGGAAAAGAAAGAGATTTTGTTGAACTTCTTCAGTATATGAAAGAAAAAAACAAGTCGGTAAATGAAATTCTTGAAGTCATAGACAAACTACTTAAAATATGCCCCAAAGAAATATCAACAAGCAAAATTATATTGCTTTGTGAAAACAAGAATCAGGTACTGACGAAATCGCAACAGGAAAATGAAATCAGCCAAAAAGCAAAAGAGCATTTAAAAATCTATGGTAACCTTATTTCAGGGATAAAAGACAGACAAGGAGTGGCTTTATCATGATTACCAAAGATAAGAAAGAATTAACTGAAAAAATCATTGAGTTTACAAAAACTTTGCATCTTCCTGCATTCCGGAAGTACTTTGAAAGTGAGGCAAAAGAAGCACTATCAAAAGACTTAAGCTTTGAAGAATATCTATATTGTCTTTTAGAGAAAGAGTGCGACATGAGATATGACAATATGCTCAAAAAAAGAGTTCGAATGGCAGAGTTTCCTTACAAAAAGTATTTAGAGGAATTGATAGTTGAGGATCTGCCGGAGGATGCCCGTAAAAAACTAAAACTCCTAAAAACTCTTGATTTTGTTAAAGAAGGACAAAATGTTATACTTGCCGGGAATCCCGGTACCGGTAAAACCCATATGGCTATAGGTCTTGGTATCAAGGCTTGTCTTGAAGGTTATAAAGTTTGGTTTACTACAGTTCCACTTTTTATTACAATGCTTAAGGAAGCCAAATCTCAAAAAACTCTACGTAATTTTGAAAACAGATTTTTAAAGTATGATCTTGTCATTCTTGATGAATTGGGATATATATCGTTTGACAAGGAAGGTGCTGAATTACTGTTTACAAATCTTTCATTACGGGCAGGGAGAAAGTCAACTATTATTACAACAAATTTATCATTTGAAAGGTGGGATGAAGTATTCCAAGACCCTATTATGACAGCTGCTATGACAGACAGACTTACTCATAAGTCTTATATGGTTAACATGAACGGAAACTCGTACAGGCTCAAAGAAACTGTTAAATGGATGGAAGAAAACAATCTTTAAATTTTCACTATGGGGAATTTTCGATTGAAATATTGGGGAATTTTCACTTGACAAAAACACCTGCTCAATCCAGCTTAATTCTCTAAGCTGGTTAAATTGTTTCTTGCTTAAAGTAGTCTGTTCTTTTAGGTCAAATTCATCAAGAGTTTTATATTCAGGAAACTCAGCATGTTTTAATCTCCTTGTACAATTAATATTGTATTAAATCAGTGACCGAAGCCACTGTTCGACCCATTAAAATTCATTGTTAACATAACACTTCAAACTTCATTCTTTTCTAAACATCAAGCACATCATCCGGCTTCACATCTTAGCCATTTTGCCAGCAACTGTTGGCCTGAACCTTGACAATCATGTATAATATCTTCCGGACTTGGAAGGTGAGTGTTTCACCTCCTGGGACGGACCTTAGCGGGCCGATTACCCGTAAGAAAGAGTATTTATCCATTCCGGTAAGTCTACATGATTTGGCTGGTTGAGGCCAGCTCTTTGGCTGGTTCCTCGTGTCACATGCAAGGTTGTTTGCTTACATGGGAAGGAATGGAGGCTTTTAAGTCCATTAATCTTAAAAAGGAGGCATTTTAATGAATTTCAGACCCATTGCAGGAATTGATGTGGGTAAGTTCTTCAGTGAAATGGCGATTCTTTCTCCTACCAATGAAGTGGTTGCCCGCATGAAGATTCACCATGATTCCAATACCGACGTTGAAAGAGCCGTTGAATTGCTTAATAAAACGGAAAAAGATTTTGCTTCAAGGCCTTTCATAGTCATGGAATCCACCGGGCACTATCACAAAATCCTTTTCCATTCACTTTGTAAAGCTGGATTTGAGGTTTCGGTAACAAACCCCATCCAAACTGATTCTATCAAAAATATTGGAATCAGAAAAGTGAAAAATGATAAAGTGGATGCCCGGAAAATTGCCCTACTCTATAGATTTCAGGAACTTAAGTCAACCAACATCCCCAATGAGGATATTGAGTGCCTAAGGAGCCTATGTCGCCAGTACTACAAACTGAGTGATGAGCTTACCGCCTACAAAAACAGGCTTACCGGTATTGTTGACCAACTCATGCTTAACTTCAAGGATGTCTTCTCCAATATATTTTCAAAGGCTGCTATGGCTGTCCTGGAGGAGTATCCTACTCCTGCCCATATTCTTAAGGCTGACAGGAACAAGCTGATTTCACTGATTCAGAAGAAATCCCGCAAAAGTCTCAAATGGTCAACTGCCAAGTATGAGCTTCTGGTCTCCAAGGCCAGAGATTTTGCACCTCTGAGCATTCATAATGCCTCAAATGTTATTATGCTGGGCGTATATATCTCCATGATCAAAACCTTGGAAGAAAGCCTGGAGAAAGTCCTTAAGTCCATTCGTCTACTGATTGCTGAAGATATGGCGAAGGATATGCCCATGCTGGCATTGACGCTTGAACTTTTGCAGAGCCTGCCAGGTATAGGCCTTCTCTCTGCTGCTACTATTCTTGCGGAGATTGGAGACTTTTCAGCCTTTAAAAAGCCAGGCAAGCTGGTTGCTTATTTCGGCGTTGACCCCTCTGTCATGCAGTCCGGAGAGTTTACCGGCACACGGAACAAGATGTCTAAGAGAGGTTCAAGGCTGCTTCGCAGGGTGCTTTTCACAATTGCTCTTGCTAATATCCGTACCAAGCGGGATAAGACAGCTTGCAACCCTGTGCTGCTGGAGTTCTACCAACAAAAATGCCAGAGTAAGCCTAAGAAAGTAGCTTTGGGAGCTGTTATGCGCAAGCTTGTTTGTATCATCTTTGCTGTCCTAAGGGATAGGAAACCTTACCAGTTACGCAGCCCCCAGGAACACGCTCAAATGCTTGCAGCAAAGCATACAGCAGCTTGATAGTACTGTACTTGATGTTCAGTTTTCAAAGAGCAACTTGCTATTTTAGACCAGCTATTTTATGTCTACCTCACCTAGGTGGTCTTGTTGTCATGCGTTTCATTAACGTCAGGAGCCTAAAAAAATTTCTCAAAATTTTTATTATAAACTCTTGACTTTAATTAGCTGGTCTTTCTAAAATATTTTGTTGAGCAAAATATTCTTTAATAAATATTTCAATAAATAGGAGCGACGTTATTTTTTACCTTTTTCTAGCTAAGAAGTTTTCACATACGTCCACAACAACCTCATCAAAAAGTAAGGTAAAATCATCACAAAATACTTTATTTATGTCATTATTAAGGACTCTTGCCTGTGCAGAGCATCCTCCTCCACAAAAAAACATGTATTTACATTTATTGCAATCATCAATTTTGTCTACTGTTCTTTCTTTCCATATATTATGTTGAGCATTTAGCACAAATTCGCCTGTTTCATTATTTACTGTACCAATTTTGCACTCCTCTTCAGCCAAAACATCCCAACAAGGGTATATATCACCGAAGGGGTCAATTGTATACATACCTGAATTTGCTCCACAAAATCCAGATTGTAATGGCGCAAAAGAATTATTTTCTAACATATACTTTATTCTCATAGCAACACCGTTATAAATACTGTTAAATCTAAATCTTTCAATGTCTGTACCTACATACTCAGCTAATTGTCTCATAAGCTCAACATCTGAAAGAGCATTGCCAAAATCCTCTTCATAACATTTGAGTGTTGTCTTAAAATAATAACTAAAGTTTTCTTTATCAACCCAACCTTCTTTTTTATATTCATCTATTAAAGCTTTAATGGCATCCTTATTCTTTTTATTAACATTTGTTCTTAATGTTATATTAATTCCGTTTTCCAATGCTAAGGTAATATTTGATTTTATTTTGTCATATGTTCCTTTGCCACCTACTAAAAACCTTCTTTTATCATGCTCTTCCCCAATACCATCAAGAGTAATCTGAACTTTTTCAAATTTGTATTCTTTTATTAAATCAATATATTTGTCCAAACCATAGCCATTAGAAATACAACTAATCGGAATTTCATTTTCTCTACATTTTTTGCATATATAATCTACAATATCTTTATTACTTTCAAGTAGTGGTTCGCCTCCAAATAAGTAAACGCCACTTATTTTCATTTTTTGCTCCTTAAACTTATTTAGCTGCTTAAAAACTGCATCAACAGTTTCTTTCGAAATTTTTTTGTTTAGAAATTCTGCACCTTTTTTGAATAAATTTTGTTCGAAACAATATTCGCATCTAAAATTACAATTATATGTAGGAATTATTGTAATACATATATTTTTTCTGCTGACAGTATTCAAAGTGTGACTAACCTTCTTTATAAGTTCATACTCTTCTTCTTTAGTTAACTTAGTAAATCAACTTTCGCACGTGAATAATGTGCACTGAACATTGAAAAATCAATAGATTTGGGCAATAAAAAAATACAAGAACCCCCTTCTATGTGATATAATAGAAGTATCCAAACCCTATTAAATCGACAATTTGGAGGTTCTTGAACATGTCTATTGTATCACAGAAGGTTAAGGAAGAAAATAGATTTTCTTTGACAGTTGATAACTTTTTCAAAATGTTTTCTGTAGGCTATCTGTTAAAAAAGTCAAACGCATATAAAGATAAAGGTATTCCTTGTCTTACGGTATTCAAAGTACTGTTTGAACTTGTTTTTACAGGCAAAAATCTGTTTATGAACTATAAAGCAGAAAGCTTTGATATACCATTTGCAAGGGATGTGGTCTACAGATTCTTAAATTCCATACATATCAACTGGCAAAGATTTTTATATTTGCTTTCTGCAAAGGTCATAAATCATCATATCGATAGATTAACGTCAGATGAACGGGTTGATGCCTTTGTAATTGACGATTCCTTCTACAGTAGGACAAGAAGCAAGTCAGTTGAGCTTTTAAGTTGGGTCAAAGATCATGCTGACGGCAATAAGAATAAAAAAGGCTTTCGTATGCTTACACTTGGTTGGACAGACGGTAATTCATTTATTCCTGTGGCCTTCAACCTTTTAAGTTCAACAAATCCAAGGGTTTGCATTAATCCAGCGAAAAATACTATAGATAAAAGAACCGTTGGTTTTAAACGCCGACAGAATGCCTTAGCCACTTCACCGGAATCTGCTCTGTCTATGCTGGAACAAGCAGTTGCTACCGGTATTAAAGCAAAATATGTTTTATTTGACAGTTGGTTCTCCTTTCCGGCTACTATTATCAAAATTTGTAAGATGAATCTTAATGTGATAGCTATGGTAAAGGATACTCCCAAGATTTACTATAACTTCAATGGTGAAAAAAAATCATTGAGAGAGATATACCGAACTGTCAGGAAACGTAGAGGAAGATCAAAATACCTTGCTTCAGTTATGGTAGAATTACACGATAAAGAAGGAAACCACATTCCAGCAAAAATTGTCTTTGTCCGTGACCGAAGAAACAAGAGTAAATGGCTAGCTCTCATATCTACAGATACTAGTCTTCCCGAAACAGAGATAATCAGGATATACGGAAAACGCTGGGACATAGAGGTATTCTTCAAGATGTGTAAGTCATACCTTAAGCTGGCTAAGGAATTTCAAGGTCGTTCTTATGATATGATGGTTGCCCATACAACTATTGTTTTTTCAAGGTACATTATGTTAGCGGTTGAGAACCGCAATAATACTGATTTACGCACTATTGGTACTTTGTTCTACTATTGCTGCGATGAACTTGAGGACATTAAATTCCATGAGGCACTGCAGCTTATAATAGAGGCTTTAAAAACTACTTTACAGGAAAAACTGCTTTTGACAAAGGAAACAGTCAACGAGTTTCTCAACTACTTTGTCACTTGTTTGCCTGTTCATATCAAGGCAAAGCTATCAGTTGTTTCCTGCGAAAGTTGATTTAGTAATATATCCTCTTTTTTCTAGTATCTCTATATTCTCCTTACTTAAGGAATTTAAGGCTTCCTTATCCTTCTCAGCCTTTTTCAGAATTTCAACTATTGAATCATCTACTACATCAAATGATCCTCTTATTCCTTGAATAATAAGATTCTTATCCGGCTCTTTTTTCATTTTTAAATAAATATTATACTCACTTACTCTGTACATACTTATCCCCCATTTTCTATAATTCCTCAATTTTTGTAAATTGCTTTAGCTCCTGAAATTAAAGAACCTCAGCACTATATTCTATTGCACCCTCTTGAGTAAAGCGAAATATCGGTAAATAGATACAATTCAAGAACGGAAAACTCTTTAAATATTTGCTAAGTATCGGATAGTGTCTTGTCAAGTGGTGTAAATTGTTTTCTACTATGTTTCTTTAATTTCCGCTAATGTGGTTGTCAAGGGCCCAAACCGGGCTTTTCCTTGACAACCACATTCCGCCATGCTCTCTTTATTGTGCCGAGGGATGAGGGGAAGAAGCAAGCTACATTTACCTCATCCTCCGCAATTTTCCAGTGTAGCATGGCGGACACTGCCTAAGGCCATTTAAGTGTAGTAAAAATAGCCTCGGGATTCAGCTAAAAAAGCAAGCTAACTTTATTTGTGCAATAATGCCTCTGGGGCCAAACTATATGTCCCAATTGCAGGCTTTACCAACTTATTCATTGATTCTTTACTAAAGTACCTTCGACCAATTTGCCATTCCTCGTGCTGCTCTATTAATATTGACCCAACCAATCTTATTACTGATTCACGATTTGGAAATATACTTACCACGTCAGTTCTTCGCCGTATTTCCCTGTTTAGTCTTTCTAATGGATTCGTGGAATGTAGCTGTGCCCAATGTTCTCGCGGAAACTCCATATACTGCAACACATTCTCACATCCATTTTCCAAGACTTCCATTGCTTTCGGAAATCTTCCCTTTAACTGTTCTACAACTGTATATAATTGATTCTTAGCTGTTTTCTGGTCCGGTGCTGCAAATACTGTTCTTACTATTGCTGATACCATACCTTGCTGTTTCCGTGGCACCTGACTTAATACATTCCTCATAAAATGCACTCGACACCTTTGCCACGAACAACCTACTAAAACTTCTGAAATCGCCTTTTTTAACCCTTCGTGAGAATCACTAATAACAAGTTGGACTCCATGTAATCCACGATTTACAAGTCGGCGTAAAAACTCTGTCCAGAATGGCCCGCTTTCTGTAAGTCCAACATCAAAACCCAAAATCTCACGTTCACCATTTTCATTAACACCTACTGCTACAACCAATGCCATGTTTTCTACATGTCCACCTTCCCGTACTTTTGGAAATGTTGCATCCAACCACAAATATGGATATTTAATTGTTAATTTACGGTTTACAAATTGAGTAACATATTCATCAAGTTCTTGGCTTATGCGTGATACTTTACTTTTATCAATACCTTCCATACCAAGTGCCTGAACTAATTCATCCACTTTTCGGGTGCTTATACCATGGACATATGCTTCCTGAACAACATTAACAAGTGCTTTTTCCCACATACGCCTAGGCTCTAGAAAACTTGGGAAATAGGTTCCCTCACGAAGTTTAGGTATTTTTAAATCAATGGTACCAAGACGGGTATTATATGGTCTGATTCTGACACCATTCCTTTGATTATTTCTTTCTTCTGTACGTTCATACTTATCTGCACCAATTTTTGCAGTCACTTCAGCTTCCATCAACTTATTTAGTATTAAAGCCATCAGATCTCTCATGAAATCTCCATCTTTTACATGTCCATAATACTTGAAAATTTCTTCGATTAGTGGCATTATATCTTTTGTAGCCATGATATGACCTCCTCTACTTTTGTTTGGCTAACATAGTAGAAAACCATATCGTGGCTTTATTTTCAAGGGACAATATTTTCCAGTAATTTTAAGTCATCAATTTTACACTACTACTTAAGACTATAACAAGTATCGTAATATATGGCCTTAAATATCTCAAGAGTTTTAAATATTTTTTAGGAAGGAAAGCAAGAAAACACCTAAATTGCTCTTTATAATTATTTGCTAGCAATTCTGGATATTCACAAGATCCATACTCCCCTGCCAGCAATGGTTTTTCCATTTCTAATAACGACAGATAAGCTTTTATCTAAAAAGTTGCACCCCCTAAAAAGGTTAAATCACCACACGTTTATTACCAAATCGTCTCAACTTATTATAACTCTATAAAACTTTGAATCATGAGATATCTATTAATATTGAACCATGAGATATCTATTGATGTTCTTCAATTTATAGCCACTAATATATTTGTAAGTTGACAAGAATTGCTTGATTCAATTCAAATTATAATCTTGAAATATCAAATTATATAAATCAATCATAAAATTTATATGTAATGCCTTACATGCTGCTATAAAATATTTTTAAGTTACCTAGACTAATAATCTATTTTTCTTTTGTAATTCTCTCCCCTATTTTCTTTATAGATGTAATTTAGCTATTACCATCCTTGTGTCCTCAGATTGACGTTTTTCGACATTTATGTTATAAGTTTTTAATTTTTGTTTTATTTTCACTTATTAAGTATACAATAACAAAATTAAGAATACAAGTACCTTCTTTATTTTAATATTACATATTTGTAAATTTTTAAATTAATTCTTAAAATTTTTAACAATATGAATTCACTGAAAGCTTTTAAAATCAATAATTTCAAGCTAAAAACATCTTATTTAACAGAAGATATGATATTATGTTTTTAGCTAAAAATTATTCTAAAAAAAGGGGATAAAGAACGTAACCCCATTCCATTAGCAAAATAGGATTAGCACTTAATAGACAAGGTATTCCTATCTCATACAGGCTTTTTGAAGGTAATTCTCACACTTTTAAAACTTTTATGTCATTTTTTAAAGAAATAAAAAACATTATGATTTATATCGCATCATTTTTTCTGGCAAAGGATTAAATAGCAGTTATAACATAGTCATTAACATTGCATTTAGTAATAGATACATATAGTCAGTTATAGTCTTAAGTAGTTGTATAAAATTGGTGTATTGAAATTATTTGAAATTTTTCAAAAATAAAGCTATTATATGTTTTTCTACTATATTAAGCAAAAAACTAGAGAAAGTCATATCGTGGCTACAAAAGATATAATGACGTCAATCGAAGAAATTTTCAAGCATTATCGATATGTAAAAGATTGAGATTTCATGAGAGAGCTGATGGCATTAAGGGAATGTAAGTAATTTTGTGTATCATAATTTATGTAATCCTTCTTTAGCAAGTAAATTTTAGTTGACAAGGTTTACAGAATATTGTTTTTTATTGCCTTTTCATTATATATTATTGCCGGATTTGTTAAGTTTTATACATAAACTTGATTAAATCTGGCAATAATCATTTATAATGGTCAGTATTAGCCTTTTAAACCTATATTTTTAATTTTGTGAGGTCTAGCCCATCCGGCGATGAGGATGAGCCCTTGAGGGCGGTGGGGGTGAATGCTCTTAAATATACTCTTCCAGCCTACCTGGATATTGGATTACCAATTGGCTAAGTACTCTATCCCAGTTTTTGTAACGTTGTGTCCATTTTTTTACTACATTCATTGATGCTAAATATAAAATCTTTTCTAGTGAACTGTCTGTTGGAAATATTGTTTTTGTTTTTGTGACCTTACGAAACTGACGATGTAGTCCTTCAATTATATTTGTAGTATAAATTATTTTTCGTATTTCTTCTGGAAATTTGAAAAATGGACTTATAACATCCCAGTTATTTTCCCAACTACGTATTGCAAAAGGATATTCCTTTCCCCACTTTTCTTTAAGTTCATAAAGTTTTTCTAATGCTATTTCTTCATTAATAGCATGATATACTTCTTTGAAATCATTACTAAATGCTTTTAGGTCTTTGTATGGCACATACTTAAAAGAATTTCTCAGCTGATGTATTATGCAACGCTGCACTTCAGATTTTGGATATGCAGCATTTATGGCTTCCTTAAGTCCGGTAAGTCCATCAACACAAAAAATTAAAACATCCTGTACTCCTCTATTTTTAAGGTCATTCAGTACACCAAGCCAAAACTTTGAGGATTCATTGTCACCAATCCAGATCCCTAAAATATCCTTATATCCATCAATAGTAACACCTAGAACAACATAAGCTGCCCTGTTTATTATTCTTCCGTCGTCCTTAACTTTATAGTGTATTGCATCCATAAAAACAAAAGAGTATATAGGTTCAAGAGGTCTTTGTTGCCATTCCTTAATCTCTGGAGCAATTCTATCAGTAATCTTACTAACCATCTCTGCTGATAGGCTAAAACCATAAAGTTCTTCAATTTGTTGACTGATATCCCTTGTAGACATTCCTCTTGCATATAAAGCTATAACTTTTTCTTCAATTCCAGAAACATTACGTTGATATTTAGGAATAATTTTAGGTTGAAATTCGCCTTTACGATCTCTTGGTACTTGTATATCAATTTCTCCAAACTCACTTTTTATTTTTTTAGGCGTATAACCGTTACGACTATTATCAGTTTTTTTATTTTCTACATCATCTTTAGCATATCCTAATTTTGCTTCAAGTTCTGCTTCTAAAAGTTCTTGTATTATATCTTTAAAAATGTCTTTAAGATATTCATTAATATCAGATACACTTTGGAAATTATTTTCCCGAACTAATTGTTTGATTTGTTCTTTTGTTAACGTTGACATAAAGTTCTCCTCCTTAGCTTTTATTATTATTAATCCTTGCCAAGAAGGAGAACATTCAATCATCTATACACAAATTTTTTTACATCCTCTCAGGTAGTTCATGTTGGTCACAACTATTATTTTCTTTCTCTTTGTTTTCTAGTATAATTTCTCCACATTCTTTTATTGCTTCTTTCACTACCTGTTTTATCATTTCCTCATCAAGACCTTTATCTCTTCCCCCTATATAACTTAACACCGCCTTAATTACATAATCTGTTTTGTACTTTTGTAAAGAAAGTATGTTATATACCCTAGCATCATCCTCCCTATCCATAGAAAATGAGAGGTTTATCCTTTTTGTTGCCATAAACTCACCTTCTTAGTTCTTGCTCTAATAGGATTTTAAAACCTTTGGCATTTGCAAACTGGTCAAGAAAGTCCGTGTACTTTACTCTATTTGACTTTTCAATGTAATCCTGAAGCATTATGCTCCCTCCCCCTGTAAAAACAGTAGGATTGTGAAACTCAAATCCATATTCTTGAATTTTCGCTAATATATTTTCTACATACTCTTCTGACATCACTTTAATTACTTCCTTAATATCTGCCTCGAAAAGAACAGGTTCTTTTCCTGTGATAATCTCCTGTATCTGAGTTTCCGTAAGTCTGATATTTGTTTTAAGAAGTTCCTGCTGTATATTGGCAATTAATGTGATGATTCCGTTGGGAAGCGAATAGCATGCTGAAACATCTATGATTCCATTTTCTACTCTGAAAAAATCAATTGTATATCCACCAATATCGATAACATTGCATAGAAGATTCCTGTAACTGTTAAACACAGTTATTAGTGCGGAATACCCTTGAGGATAAGTACGGCAATCAACTATATTAATTGCATAATCCTTTTTGTTAAAATTAAACTTTATATCCTGCCTTAAAAAATATTCCCGAAACTTTTTCTTAAGTGTTCCATAACTTATAATTGGAAGTCCTACTCCCAGAATTACATCTGCTTGGCCTTCCATTCCTGCTTTGTTTACCGCATCTGCTATTGCTGGCAAAGACAAGATGAAAGCATCCTGGTTGATTGTCTTGTCCATTTGAACACTTAACCTCTGGCCTCCGATGCTATAAAATTTACCTTCATAAATTAAAAGATTGCTTGATGAAATTGGTTCAGTATTTGATTTAGTAAAACCTGATTCGCTAATATAACCTTCACTTGTTTTTGTACATTTGTTACCATTATCAAGGCCTAATAAAATCCTGTTTCTCATAACAATTCCTCCAATCTTGTGGTTTTGGTTCTTCATAGTTCTTTTATTAAATCACTTTTTATAATTTCAAGTATATCTGCAATAAAAAAATTGGGGCTGTTGCATTACAGACTAATAATCGTAATGCAATAACCCCTTTTTATTTAAAATTAATATATTTTACTCTTAAAACGTTGTCTTTTATTTGTTGATCCTGAAAAAAGGGTATACTAAATAAACGACACATACTTCGCTACTTATACAATAAATATTTTTTACGTTTATGCTGTCTTTAATGGATGTAAATACGTGGCACATCGTTTTGACTGAATTTTGTTATGCAGCTTGTTTACATTATGTGCTAAAGCAAGAAGAATACATTCTGCTAAGATATTCTTTTTGCCTCTACACAAGAAACGTCTGAATCCCATATCTTGTTTTATTTCTCCAATAACCCCTTCGACCTGAATACTCCGATTTATTCTGAGTTCAGTTCCTTCTTCACTGAGGATTCTTTCTAAGGCTTCCTCACGTTTTTGCTGGAATAATTTTGATACTTCAAGACGTTTGGTCCGTTCTTCCAAAGGTCTTTTGCTGTTTCCCTTAATGCATTTTGATTTGAAAGTACATTCACCACAATCTTCACATGTGTAGCAGGTTTTCTTACTTATATATCCTGTTTTGCTTTTACTGAACTTTATTCCTGTTACTACAAGCTTTTTTCCATTACTACATATGTAAATATCCTTTTCTTTGTCATATATCATATTTTCCTTTATGCTAATATCTGCTTTATACTTACGTGTCCTACTAATTTCATAATTGGATGGTTTAATAAACGCACGTTGGTTGTTTTCATCAAGATAAACGTAATTTTCCTCACTTTCATACCCTGAATCAGCAACTATATTTTTGTAAGTATACCTCAAATGACTTTTGATACTGTTTAAGAATGGTATTAGAGTGGTTGTATCTGTAGGCTGAGGACCAGCACTTATCCATACTATGTATTCAGCATCTACTCCAAACTGAATATTGTAACCAGGTTTTAATTGCCCATTCTTCATAGCATCTTCTTTCATTCTCATGAAGGTTGCATCAGGGTCTGTTTTTGAAAAACTATTTCTCTCTCCCATGGTATGTAAATGCTTATTATATTTCTTAAGTCTTGATATGTATTCATCCAGCTGTTCCAATGTTTTTTGGAGAGGAGATTTTCTTTTTCCTATTCCATAGACAAATTCGATATCTTCATCCTTTTTTATTTTGCATAGTTTACGCCTAAGCTTTTTTAGATGATACATTTTGATTTTATCTCCATATACAATTTTAAATCCGTAATCTTCTTCTGCTTTCTTAAAAAATGCAGGAATCTTATCCATAAGTTTTCGCTGATTTTTAGTAACAGAACCTTTCCAGACAAAAGTATATTTGTTTGAAGAAGCTTCAATTTTTGTCCCATCAACAAAAAGATTCTTCATTGAAAGTTCTCCACATTCAGCAAGTATTTCAGTAAATTGTGCCATAAGATTTTCTGAAACAGGTGCAAAATGAAGGCTCCGAAATCTCGCTATTGTTGTATAATCTGGAGCAGGAGACCCTTCAAGAAGGTACATAAAGTTAATATCTCTCTTACAAGCACTTTCAATTTTTCTAGTAGTATAACAATTATTCATATATGCGTAGAGCATGACCTTCAGCATCTGTGTTGGGGTTGCTTGTTTTTTCCTTATACGGGAATAGGTCTTATATAATTCTGTTAAATCCATCTCCTCCACTATCTGACCCAGCAACCTGACAGAATCATCATTAGGTATCATGTACTCAATATTTAACGGCAATTTTAATTGATAGAAATCACCGCGAATGGTATAATCTTTATGTGTTAAATTATTTAGTGGCATAAATACATTTTACACCAAATTCCGGACTTTTCGAAGTCCGGAATTTGCTTTTTAGACACAAAAGGGCTGTTACACTAATTTTCTTAGTGCAACAGCCCCGTAGGAATTTATTTTAACGGAGGTATATAATGTCAATTCATTAAAATACCTTATTATTAAAGACAATTCTTTATAGTAAATCATCTATTACAAAGTCAAGTATTTTTGTTTTTCTTTATATCCTATATCCTCTTCCTCCTTATCACTTTACCCTTCTCTAAATTATATATGTATTTAGTAAATCCCCCCAATTCATTGATATAACAATGCTTTAATATACTTTTAAGCGTCAAAAATCATGTTAGGATATTAATCCTAAGTGCAAATGTTAAGGACTAATTATGCATTATAAAACTCCTTAAGCCTTTTAACTATTTGAAATAATTTTATAAAAAATTCTAGTATAAAAATTTGACTTACGCTTAACAATCCGTAAAATGTGGAAAAATCTAATATTTGAAAGGATGAATCTAAATGAGCAATGTTTTAGTCATAAGGGATTTTAAGACACTTAAAGTTTGGCAGAAGGCAAACGCTCTTGAACGAGAAATAGAAGCATTGGTTAAAGGGTTTCCAAGCCATGAGCAGTACCGGCTTACTGACCAAATCATTAGAAGCAGTCGAAGTATTTCCGCAAACATAGCCGAAGGAAATACCCAACTATTTATAAAGCGGGAATTATTCCATGCCAACGCTGCTCTTGGCAGTTGTGGCGAAACGAGAAACCATTTACTTACCGCATATCAGAACAACTATATAAGTGAAGAACAATACAAAATTTTAGATGAGAAATTCCTTGAAGTAATAAAAATGCTGTATGGCTATATAAAGATGTTAAAATCTTGTTTAGATAATGAATCAGTTACAATTGACCCCTAATATTTTATAATCTTTACATACTCCATAATATTTTCACCTGCTATTTGCAAAGGCGATGATTGCGCAGTATCACATACTTTTGGTGGACTTAAAATTCACCTAGAAAAAATTTTTACAAATGAATAAGTTTGAACTTTACAGACTGTTATAAAAAATGCCTTGGAAAGACTGCTAAATCTCCAAAGCATTTAAAAAATCATAATAGCCCTATTTATAGAAAGGTTCATATGGTCAAGATGTTGATGTGCTTAGGCTTTAATCTTCTTCTATATTAAATCGCACATTAGTCCTATCATTTATTCACAATTCTTATTTTTCTCAATCGATTCAAAAAATCGACGTAAATTTTCCGGTAATTGATATGCTTCCTTACCAACTCTATTATTTAACTGTGCTTTTTTGTCACTATATACTTCACGAAGTATGGCATCAATTATCATTGCTTTTGGAGGAACATTATATTCTTTACCTTTGTACACCCATACACGGCAGTCCACTTCATCCCCGCACAAATCGCCACATGATTCACAAAGTGATTCTTTCATTTCCAGTTGTATATCATTTCCATTAATACGGATAGTAGGTGAACTCTCAAATCTATACTGTATGGCCTTTTCCTTACTATCAATATGAATTTTATTTACAACAACTTCTATGCCCGCTAATTCAAGCACTTTAGCAACGTCCTTAATGGCTTCTTCAAGACTGCTCTCCGTGCCCTGGCATCTTGTACATATACTTAAATCTAAAAACAAAAAATCAATTATTATTTTTTTCTTTTCTTCTTCATAATTTTGCTCTTCACACCCGCAACTCGTACTACAGCATGTATTATTTCTTTGAGTTTCACAACATCCCATAATAAAAGCCTCCTTCTTTATAACGCCTAGATTCATAAGAAAATTTTTCGGTTGTAGTAAAATTTTCTTACATTAGCGGCGTTTCAATGAGGCGGAAATATGCTCCCGCCTCGTTATAAATATCTTTTAATATCCTCTACCGACGGAACTCTTCCCATAATCTTTACCTGTTCATCTACTACAAGTGCAGGTGTTCTCATTACACCATATGCCATAATGTCCTTAAAATCCTCTACTTTTTCAATAGTGGCTTCAAGTCCCAGTTCCTTTACAGCCTCTCTGACATTAGCCTCTAATTTTTTGCAATTACAACATCCTGAACCTAAAACTTTGATTACCATAATAAATCCTCCTCATCAATCAATATTTTTCCGTTATTATCGTCATTCCACAATTTTCTTTTACACAGATTTCACATCCTGTGCATTTTACAAGACTCATCATTTCAGAATGAATCTCTGCTTTACACAAAAATATATGAAAAAGCATTAAATAAGTATCCAATAATAATAATCCCTGCTGATACGATAGATACAAAGATTGCTAAAAGTTTAGGCTTTACCACCTTTCTGAGCATAATTATGGAAGGCAGAGACAGGGCTGTTACTGCCATCATAAATGACACTATAGTCCCTACGTCCACTCCTTTTGCAAATAACGCTTCGGCTATTGGAAGAGTACCGAATATATCAGCATACATTGGAATGCCCACTACAGTAGCAAGCATCACTGCAAATGGATTATTACCTCCAACCACATTTTCTATGAATGACTGTGGAATCCAGTTATGAATAGCCGCCCCTATGCCTACACCGATTAATACATATAGCCAAACCCTTTTGATAATATCTCTGACCTGTTCCTTTGAATATGATATTCTTTCCTTACGAGTCATTTCAGGCACTTCCGCATCAACATTTTCAATTTCCCTTACATATCCTTCTACATATTTTTCAAGTCTAAACTTTTCTATTAAAGTTCCTCCAATAACTGCCAAAATTAAGCCTACTACAACATAGGCTATGGCAATTTTAAGACCGAAAAATGAAATTAACAACATTAATGACGCCAAATCTACCATTGGCGAAGATATTAAGAAAGAAAAGGTTATGCCTAAAGGCAATCCAGCCGAAGTAAAACCTATAAAAATTGGTATACTGGAGCAACTGCAAAAGGGAGTTATCGTACCAAGCAGTGCCCCAAGTATATTCCCTTTAATGCCTTTTATCTTTCCGAGAATCTTCTTTGTCCTCTCTGGCGGAAAATAACTCTGGATATAGGATATGACAAATATTAATAGTGATAATAATATAAATATTTTAATTGTATCGTATATAAAAAAGTGAATACTTCCGCCTATCCTTTCGCTAACAGGTAAACCAAATACTTTTTCCACAAGAAGTCTTACCAATTCTGAAAGCCATCTCATTTTTAATAGTTGGTCATTTAACCAACCGAATATCATGGCTAATATGTTCATATGAAAACATCCCCTTTACCCCTTACACACTTCAAGTTATTTTTCAACATGTTTGCACTTTTCAACTTCACTGCAATTCTCTTATTTTGATTAATTACATACCGCTTATCAAATCTGATTGTTCTTTACTCTCTGTATTAAATCCTCGACTTTTTCCTTAATTATATCTCTTGTTTTTCTGTAATCCTCTATTGGTCCGCCTGACGGGTCACTAAGCCCCCAATCTTCTATATGCTGGCATGGTACATAAGGGCATACTACATTACATCCCATCGTTATTAATATATCTACTTCCGCCGGAATATCGCTTAATAGTTTCGGATGATGGTCACTCATATCCACTCCTGCTTCTTCCATAACCTGTACTGCCAATGGTTTTACTTCAGGATAATTTTCTGTTCCTGCCGAATATGCTTCCAATACGTCACTTCCTAATTTCTTTGCCCAGCCTTCTGCCATTTGAGAACGGCAAGAGTTGTGGACACATACAAATGCAACTTTCTTTTTCATATGTTTTATATTCCCCTTTCATCAGTTTGTTTAAACCAGTGCCTTGTGTTGTTGGCTATTTTAACAAGTGTAAGCATAACTGGAACTTCAACCAATACCCCTACAACTGTTGCAAGGGCGGCTCCAGATTCCAGTCCAAAGAGTGAAATTGCCACTGCAACTGCAAGTTCAAAGAAATTGCTTGCTCCAATCATTCCAGCAGGCGCTGCAATATCATGGGGAAGTTTCCATATCTTTGCCCACCCATATGCGATGAAGAATATAAAGAACGTCTGAATAATTAATGGTACCGCAATTAATATAATATGCAGAGGATTGCTTAAAATTATTTCACCCTGGAAAGAGAAAATAATTACTAAAGTAAGAAGCAAACCTACGATAGTTACATTATCAAATTTCTTGAGAAAAACGTTTTCAAAATACTCTATACCCTTATGTTTAATGATGTTCCTTCTAGTAAGGTATCCTCCTGCCAATGGAATAACAACAAACAGGATTGTTGATAATACCAGCGTGTCATAAGGAACGCTTACATTACTTACACCTAACAGGAGTGCGACAATTGGTGTAAATGCAAACAATATAATTAAGTCATTCACTGCTACCTGCACTAATGTATAAGCAGGGTCGCCTTTTGTCAAATAACTCCATACGAACACCATAGCGGTACATGGTGCGGCTCCTAATAATACTGCACCTGCAAGATAGTCTGTCGCCAAATCCGAACCAATCCACCTGCTGAATACTACTTTTAAGAAAAATGCTGCTATAAGATACATTGTAAAAGGTTTGATAAGCCAGTTTGTCACGCAGGTTACTATGAGTCCCTTCGGTTTCTTTGTTGCTCTGACAATGCTTGAGAAATCAATTTTCAGCATCATGGGGTATATCATGAGCCATATCAGAATAGCAACAGGAATTGATACATTTGCATATTCAAATTTGCTTAAAGTTTCAGGGATTGCAGGAATTAACTGTCCTATTGCAACTCCTGCTATAATGCATACTGCTACCCACAGTGTAAGGTATTTTTCAAAAAAACCCAATCCCTTTTTTTCTTGTATTGGTTTTTTACTACTCAAGTTATACGCCTCCAATTTATTTAATATTAATTTGTTTTAGTTGTATGATTATATTCAATTATATTCATATAATATTCTAACAACGACATTCTGTCAATATTTTGAGAGCAACATTAAGCAAGATAATATTTTATATTCTCTAAAAAATATCCTAAAATGCGTTGAAACAAATATCTACAGAAGCCGCTTTAATTTTCATTTTTCGTCTTCTCACACTGCCCTTGAAGATACTTTAGAACCTGACTTTTATCTTCCCGCAGTTGCTCACAAGTAAAGTTACTGTTTTTATATTTTTTAAATCTTTCTACATCTTTTAGCAATTGCGTATTTTCATCCATTTTGTTTTTAATAAATTCATACAGTAGGTTATTTTCTTCAATAAACTTGTTATCTACTCTATAATAGACCCATTGAGATTTCTTTTCACTGGTTATAACACCCGCGCTTTTTAATTTATTTAGATGTCTTGAAGCATTGGACTGCGTCATATCCAGCACTGTTTCTATCTCGCACACACAGAGTTCCTGTCTTATTAGCAAATTGAGTATTCTAATTCTGTTTTCATCTCCCAATGCTTTAAATATTTCTATCAAATCCAATTTATCACCACCATATGATTATATTCAATTATACTCATATATATAATAGCATTGATTTATTTCTCTGTCAACAATAAATACATTATCTTATAAATCAAAAAATATGTTTTTTATATTTATCACATAATTCAAGAATACGTTCCCATAACATACCCCAAACCTCCCCTACGATGTGAAAATCTAATTTTGGGAATAACTTTATTATTTTAGAACCAACTTTATTATCATAGAGTCAACTTTACTATTTCTAAAACATTTTCCTTATTCCTTTTCCCTAAAAATCCATACCCCTAACTATGTATATTTAAAATAAACTCCGCTCCAACCCAAAATCCCTCAAACCCTTATCCCTTCTCTCCTCAACCCTATTCTCCTAATCTCTTCCATATAATAAAGTCCGCTCTATTTTCTCATATTTTTATCCCATTTATTAACAATTTTTCCTTAATCCTTATAACAATTTTTAAAATAAAGTTGGTTCCAAATAGGGATAAGGTGAAAGGAAAAAGGGATAAGGTTGCATTTTCCCATGTTCTTTTTCTAATCTTTTTATCAATCCTGGTATCAATATTTCTCTCAATACTATAATCAATACTTTCCTCAATCCCTTTAAAATCATTGCCTTTAGCCTTATTCCTTACTCCTTAGCCCTAACAATCTTAACCCTTACACCTTATCCCTGTCTACCCTACCAAAAAGCAAACCCCGCAGCAAAACAGGAGTTATCCTGCATCTGCTACGGGATTTTGGAACGAACTTTATTTTTATAGAGCGAACTTTATTATCATGGAGTGGAGTTTATTTGAATTATACACCTAACTCTATTAACTGCCCAGACATTTCCACTCCTGCTTGTTTTACCTGTTTAAAAGTAAACAGCGCCTTTAGGACAACTTTTCACACATTCCATGCATAAAATGCACTCTGTTCCATTTTCCCTGCTTCTTTTGCTATCTAAAATATCTACATTCATGGGACATACTTTTTTGCATTTCCCGCAAGAAATACACTTTTTGCTGTCTGCTTTTACCCTGAGCAGTGAAAAATAACTTGCTGGTTTTAAAAATACAGTTATTGGACATATGTATTTACAAAAAGCCCTGTTGTCTTTCAGTATGAAAGCCATTATTATTCCAACTGCATAGTATATGATATTCCCCGCAATAAAACTCCAAAACATCACAACTTCAATGTCAGGATTATTTAATAGAAACAAAACGCCTACAAATAGTATAGAACCTGAAAACATGATATACCGTATAAAGGAAAGTTTTTTTATGCGTGGTTTTTCAGGCATCCTATAAGGCAACAAATCTAAAACCGCAGCCGTCCAGCAGGCATATCCGCACCATCCTCTTCCAAATAACAGCGGGCCAATAATTTTGGCTACTGCATAATGTATTACTGCTGCTTGAAATACCCCCATAAACAAGTAGTACCAAAAACCTTCAATCTGCATATTCTCACGGCATATAAGCCCAAGATATATAAACATATATAATCCCACGCCAAACTGCACAACCTGTCTTGAATATTTGTATTTTTTTATCAGTAAGAAGATACCTAAAGACACAAGAAAGCCTATATACATGAAATTAAAGAGATAGAACAAATTATCAAACCAAATCCACAAGCCAATTGATATGCAAATAAATATCATAAGTATGTATATAGGTATTTTAAATTTTCTCAACCTGTCCACCCCCACGATACATCTTTTCATTTCCCCTGTTAACTTGTTTATTTCTAAATAGCAAAATTATCTACCCAGTTTAATAAATTGAATTAGAGAATTACTTAATCTAATATTCATTTTTTCTTTCCGTATAACTGCTAATATCATATACCCGATAAATCCTAAAATCAGTATCCACAGCATTACAATAATCACACCTGCTGCCTTGGCTTCTGGAATATCACTTTGCAATTTTGCCTCGGCTTCTTTCCTGCATTCTTCCATAATTTCCGCTGGAATCAACTTTAATGCAATCGCAACCCCCATAGGTATCAGTATGAAGTCATCTAAATATCCTAATACAGGGATAAAGTCAGGTATCAGGTCTATAGGACTTAGTGCATATGCAACAACAACAGCAGTAAATACCTTTGCAATTAAAGGTGTTTCTTTCTTTTTATATGCCAGATATAAAGCAAAAACCTGTTTCTTTAACTCACTTGTTTTTTCTTTCATTTTTTCTATCATACTCAAGTCTCTCATGCATTCCATTTTTTATATCTTATATAATATATAAAAATACAATCACATTTATTTTATTTCATTGATAGTCCTTTATCTATAGCCTCCTGAATTATTTTGTGGCAGCACTTACCTAACGGGTTATTCTTTTCACACTGGCTGTTTTTCATCGCCCCTGTGATTTCTATAATATCCTTAACTGTTTTTGCCCCATCTTTTATAACGGCATTTATAACCTGCTCCTCTGTAACCTTGCTGCAGTAGCAGGCATATTTAGGGTTAGCGTCTTTTTTAAACCATACAGGCATTTTCACCTGCTTTTTATTAAACTTAACATTTGATTCTGGATTATAATAAACAATATCACATTCTTCATTCATGCATATATAATAATCTGTATCTCCGACCAATTCTGTTAATGTATTAACTACCAAATGTCTGACTGTAATATTTTTTACTTTGACTCCTGATGTTTTACACACAGGGCATGTATTGTTATTTTCTATTTTATGAAACTTCTCTTTTCCACCACAGCAGCAATTATTTATTTTTTCATTTATCATTTTAGCCTTACCTTCCTTTATTTTTATTTTAATAGGACTTATCTTATAATGAAAGTACTTTTCTGTTTTAAGATTTTTGTTCATATCATTTTAATTATATATCCTCATTCTTGTATCAAGAAATATAAAATCTCAGAACTTTATTTTCTTTTCTTCTTTACCCTTTAAAAAAGGACTTTTCTATTTTTTGATTTTTTCACTATTATGTATTGAACTGTTCGACACAACTTTATTATCTATTTGACATGACTTTATTATTTCTAACACAAGTTTTTTATCTCTGACACAACTTTATTATTTTTCACCTTATCCCTTAACCCTTTTTAGAATAAAACTTATTCCTAACTATGTATACACATAAAAAACTCATGTCAAACCCCCACCACCCTCAAACCCTTATCCCTTCACTCCTTGACCCTATTTTCCTAATATCTTCCATATAAAAAAGTCATGTCAAAAATCACCCATTTCCCTTGTTACTTTCTCCTAATATTTTCCTATTTTCCCTCTCATTTTAGATAAAAAAGTCGTGTCATAAATAGGGATAAGTATCAAGAGAAAAGGGAAAAGTTTTAATCAATATCTTTCATCAATACTCTATTCAAATCCAATAAAATCAATACTTTTAACCTTATACCTTACCCCTTAACCCTACTCATCCTAAAACAAAAATCATGGCTCCAATAAGGTTTTCTACCCTATTTTCACCATGACTTTTAACACAACTTTTTTATTTTTAACACGACTTTTTTATTCGTGACACGAGTTTTTTTGGGTTATACACTTATACCTTAACCCTTTTACCTATAAAAAAGTAATCCCGCAGCAAATGAAGATTTCTCCTGCATCTGCTACGGGATTTTGGAACGAACTTTATTTTTATAGAGTCAACTTTATT
Organism: Acetivibrio clariflavus DSM 19732; assembly: GCF_000237085.1. Taxonomy (GTDB): domain Bacteria; phylum Bacillota; class Clostridia; order Acetivibrionales; family Acetivibrionaceae; genus Acetivibrio; species Acetivibrio clariflavus. The sequence continues at coordinate 3,473,073 of NC_016627.1, forward strand.
ATCATGGAGTGGAGTTTATTTTAGTTATATACAAGATTTTATTTTGCAGATACGCCCTACTCAACTGTGACGCTTTTTGCCAAATTTCTTGGTTTATCCACATCGCAACCTTTTTGCACAGCCATGTAATATGCAAACAGCTGAAGCGGTGTTACTGCCACTATTGGTGCAACCAACGAATCAACATCGGGAATTGTAAATACAACATCGGCAGCTTTTTCAGCCTGTTTGTTACTTTCCTTGGCAATGGCAAGAACTGTCGCACCTCTTGCTTTTACTTCCCTGATATTGCTTATCATTTTCTCCATCAAATCGTCCTGGGTCATCGGACAGATAACCAAAGTGCCCTCTTCAATCAGGGCTATGGTTCCGTGTTTCAACTCCCCACCAGCATAAGCTTCCGAGTGTATATATGAAATTTCCTTAAGTTTTAAAGAGCCTTCCATTGAAAGTGCATAGTCAAAGCCCCTTCCAATAAAGAATATGCTCTTTGCGTTGTAATGTTCCGATGCAAACTTCTGAATTATTTCCTTATTCTCCAGTATACTTTCTATGGCTTTAGGAATGTTTCGAAGCTCCTCAATAATCCTTTTATAAAATTCCTCATCTATTCTGCCTTTTTTCATTGCAAAGTCAAGGGCAATAAGGTATAAAGCCGAAAGCTGCGTGTTGTATGCCTTTGTCGATGCAACGGCAATTTCCGGACCTGCCCAGGTATAAAGCACATCGTTGGATTCCCTTGCTATAGAGCTTCCCACAACATTTACAATGGACAATACCCTTGCTCCTTTTTTCTTTGCTTCCCTCAAAGCAAATAATGTATCTAATGTTTCACCCGATTGACTTATAATTATGACCAGGTTTTTATCGCTTATAATGGGATCCCTGTAACGGAATTCCGATGCAACGTCAACTTCCACCGGAATTCTTGCAAGCTTTTCAATCAGGTATTTTCCAGCAACTCCTGCATGGTAGGCGGTGCCGCAGGCAACAATATATATCTTCTCAATTTTTTCCAGATCTTCAGAAGTTAAATTGATACTGTCAAGAGATATTTTTCCGTCTTTAATTCTCGGATTTATAGTATCCTTTATAACCTTTGGCTCTTCAAAAATCTCCTTAATCATAAAATGTTCATAACCGGCTTTTTCGGCAGAACTTACATCCCAGTTTACCTTAAATACCTCTTTTTTTCTCTCTGTTCCATGGTTGTCATATACTTTTACACTATCGGAGGTCAACACCGCAACCTCTTTATCCTCAAGAATGTAAACATTTCTTGTGTACTCCAAAATTGCAGGAATATCCGATGCAATATAGTTTTCCCCTTCTCCAAGGCCTACAACTAATGGACTATCCTTTCTCGCTGCTACAAATTTACTGTCACAGTCCCTGCATATAACTCCCAAAGCATAGGAGCCTTCAACCTCGTTAATTGATTTAATAACTGCTTCCACTATATCTCCCTTGTAATGATAGTCAATCAAATTGGCAAACACTTCGGTATCGGTCTCGGAAAAAAATTGGTAACCTTTTGTCTGAAGGAACTCTTTCAATTCCATATAATTTTCAAAGATACCGTTATGCACAACAGCAATTTTACCGGAATTACTTACATGGGGATGGGAGTTCAAATAATTGGGTTCCCCGTGAGTAGCCCATCGTGTATGACCTATACCTATTGTACCCTGCGGCTTCTCTTCATTGACTTTCTCTTCTAATATTGAAAGCCTTCCCTTGCTTTTTACAACCTTAATGTCATTATCCTCAAAAATTGCAACACCTGCTGAGTCATAACCCCTATATTCAAGCTTCTTTAATCCGTTTATCAAAATGGGCGCAGCTATTTTGCTGCCTATATATCCAACTATTCCACACATTTTTACCACTCCATATCATTATTTTTAAATTTACATTTGCATAAAAGATAAAAATACATAACCGATTGATAACAGACTGTTTCTGGCAAAAAACAGCGTATCAATACAAAGCTCAAAATACCTTAATTCTGATGGATAGTACTTCGACTAAACCAAACTCACATATTGTTGCCATATAATAATTATGTTTTAAAATTGCTGTAATTTATTACAAATAGCCAATACATGACATGCAATTCAACAAAAGCATGAAAAACCGTAAAATTACATACAGCATTAGTCTCGCAGCAATACGCATTCAACTAATACTTTTGCAATATAAGAAATATATTGTTGAATTGTATGAATAGAACAGGATTAACCACGCGGACCCATTTTTGTTCTGCAGTTGCCTGCAGTTTTTGTATAGATCCTATCGATAGTGGTATACCGGAAGGTTTCCGCCGAATATTTCGATAACTCATCGGATACAAAATTTCCGATGACCTCCTTCTCCTCGTCAACGTATGCTAAATACGCTCTGGCGCTCTTTCCAAGTCATATTAAGCAAATATCACTATCCCCCTTTATTTTGCTTAACAATGACTTTGTGCTTTTCAACATTTTTTTCAAAATGTTAAAATGCACTTTTTCTGTTTGTGCCGCAAAATACTCTTAAATTAATTATATTTGCGGGCACAAACATTGATTAATCCTGCAATTTCCTATACCAACAGCACTTTAAATATAAATCCATCACTAATTGTCCGATAAATTTATATAATTCTAATCCTTATATGATATTTATCGATCAATTAGCGACAAAAGTTAGAATTTTTTAAACTCGAATATTTTACCAACGGTTTATCCAAGTCTTTCTTCAATAACCTTTGCCAATTCAATTGCCCTCGCAGTAATGTACTCCTGATCCTTACCTTCAATCATAACCCTTACAAGAGGCTCAGTTCCGGAAGGTCTTATAAGTACCCTGCCTTCACCTTTAAATTCCTCTTCAAGCTCTTTGCACATTTTACATACTACTGGGTCGTCAAGATACTTATTTTTATTTTCATTCTTAACCTTTGCATTTTTCAGCACCTGAGGAAGAACCCGCATGACAGAAGCAAGTTCTGACAGTTTTTTGCCTGTGCTCTTTACCACATTGAGAAGTTGAACTCCTGTCAAAAGTCCGTCTCCTGTGGTATTGTGTTCTAAGAATATAATATGACCCGACTGCTCACCGCCAAGTACATATCCGTTTTGGATCATGTTCTCCAGAACATATCTGTCTCCTACTTTAGTCTTTTCTACATTAATTCCTTCTCTTTTAGCCATAATGTCAAAACCGAGATTGCTCATAACAGTAACAACTATAGTATCTTTTGCAAGCTTTCCTTCTTTTTTCAGTTCAAGCCCGATAATGGACATAATCTGGTCACCGTCAACCAGCTTTCCATTTTCGTCAACAGCAAGAACCCTATCGGCATCACCGTCAAAAGCGAGCCCAACATCAGCTCCTACTTCCACTACAAATTTCTGAAGCTGTTCAATATGGGTAGAACCGCAATTGCAGTTTATATTTACTCCATCAGGCTTATTGTTTATTACAAATATCTCTGCACCGAGCTCTTTCAGTGCTTTAGGTGCCACCTCATAAGCTGCACCGTTGGCACAGTCAATAGCTATCTTCAGGCCTTTAAGATCGCCTTTTATTGTACTTTTTATAAAGTTGACATAGTCATCTATTTGAGTATCTATTTTTCCTTTTTTTCCTACGCTGCCTCCCACAGGCAAGGTAATTTCCTCTGCTCCATCCAGAATAATTGCCTCAATTCTTTCCTCCAAAGCATCGGACAGTTTGTAACCTTTGCTGTTGAAAAATTTAATTCCGTTAAATTCAGCCGGATTATGGGATGCAGAAATAACCACACCGGCATCGGCATTATACAGCCTTGTCAGATATGCCACCGCAGGTGTCGGAACTATGCCGAGAGATATAACTTCCGCACCTACCGAACATAAACCTGCTGTAAGTGCAGCCTCCAACATATCCCCCGATATTCTTGTATCCATACCAACCAATATTTTCGGAGTATGCTTTGTTTCTGAAGTCAAAACATAAGCTCCTGCCTGCCCCAATTTATATGCCAATTCACCAGTTAATTCCCTGTTCGCAACTCCTCTTACTCCATCTGTACCAAATAAGCGACCCAAAACATTCAACCCCTCTTTACTATAGAATTTCTTTATACTCTTCATACATCGTTCAAGCGTTGTAAAAGCTTTAGCCAATATATCAACACAAATAAAGCTTTTAAAAGCAACTCTTCATTTGTTATTAATCAATTTATAAAATATTCATGTATATCACTAAATCATTATAAACTAAATGCATTTAATAAAACAAGTACTCTTATGTTAATTTTGAATTTAAATAAAATTTTGTAATAAATTTCCATTAAATCTCACAAAATCCTTCTTTTGTTATTTATACAATTTCACCAAAGTATTTTAAAAACCCAATTTGACAGGTCTTACGCGTAAATGTTCAGTTCACAGATTATTTTTTGACATGACCTAAGGGATTATTGAAAAAACAATTATAATACATTGTATGTTTTAATTATTTGTTCGGCTACTTTTATTCCATCAACAGCTGCACTAACTATTCCTCCGGCGTAGCCTGCGCCTTCACCGGCAGGATAAAGCCCTTTTACCTTTGTGGATTCAAAAGTTTCTGTCCTTTGAATTCTAACCGGCGAAGAAGTTCTTGTCTCAACTCCGGTAAGAAGAGCATCACCTATTCCAAAACCTTTAAGCCTGTCATCAAAATATTTGATGGACTCTTTCATAGGACCTGTTACAAATACCGGAAGACATAGGTTCAGGTCGGCAAAACTTGTCTTTCCGGTGTAACTTGGTTTTACCGTTCCCAATTTAACCGATACCCTTCCGTCAATAAAATCCTCAAGCCTTTGAATGGGAGCAGCATTGCAGCTTCCTGCAACAGTAAAAGCCAACCTCTCCCAATTTCGCTGAAACTCAACACCGGCCAAAGGATGGCCGCTTCCAAAGTCCCCGGGTCCAACAGACACCACAAGGGCACTGTTGGCATTCTCCCTATCCCTGGCATACTCACTCATACCGTTTGTCACTATCATATTGGGTTCGGATGCCGCAGCAACTACAACTCCTCCAGGACACATGCAAAAGGAATATACCGTTCTGTCCTTTAACTTGTAAAACAGCTGATAATCGGCTGCTCCAAGATGCGGATGCGATGCAGCTGCACCATATTGTGCTTTGTTAATGAGTTCCTGAGGATGTTCAATTCTGACGCCCACCGAAAAAGGTTTTTGAATAAATTCAATTCCACTTTCAAAAAGGCTTAAAAATGTATCCCTCGCACTATGACCTATTGCAAGAACCACAACCTCAGCGTCAATGGTTTCACTTCCGTTAACCACCACACCGGTAACTTTTCCGTCCTTGATTTTTATAGAAGTAACTTTTGAATTAAATCTAACTTCCCCGCCTAATTCTATTATCTTTTTTCGCATGTTTACAATTACTTTTTTCAGTATGTCGGTACCTATATGTGGCTTTGCTTTATATAATATCTCCTCCGGTGCACCAAAATTATAGAATTCCTCCAAAACCTTTGTGCACCTTCTGTCGTTTATCCTCGTTGTAAGCTTTCCGTCGGAAAAAGTTCCCGCACCGCCTTCTCCAAACTGGACATTGGTTTCAGAATTGAGTTCTCCGCCATTCCAATAACTGTTTACGATTTCGGTTCTTTTTTCCACGCATTCGCCGCGTTCCAAAACCAAAGGCCTGTATCCGTTTTGTGAAAGCACAAGAGCAGCAAACAGTCCTGCCGGACCTGTGCCTATTATAACAGGTCTATATTTTAACTTTTTGTCTCCGGGAATCAATTTTTCTTCTATATTATCCTCAACAATTCGGACATCGTTACTATTTGGTACTTTAATCTTCCCGGGTATTTCAACCATGACAGAATAAACCAGGAATATATCCGGCTTTTTCCTGGCATCCACAGACTCTTTCACAATCCTGAAATTTATAAATTCTTTAGAATCTATTTTAAGTTTTTTAGCGGCCATCCTCTTTAAAGAGTTTATATCATCATCCAAAGATAGTTTTATATTGTGTACAATCAGCTTCATTTAGTCCCTCTATCCTTCATTCTTTCTTTCAATTACTACTTCCACTTCAACATCCTGTGACAATTTAAGGGTACTTGGCAGTACAACCTTAAGTGTTCTTTTGTAAGTTCCCTCTTTCAGGCCTCTTACATCAATAGATGGTTTTAGCTTACTCTCAACAATCTTATCCAATTCTTCCATAGTTCCCTTTATTTCAATCTCAATTTCTTCATCAACAATTTTATACGTCAGCGAATCGTCAGCCTCTTCATTTTCCATTATAATATCTTCTGCCTTTATTTTATATTTCTTAACCGAAAGAGGTACTATTTCCACACTGACAGAAACAGCTTTTTGTGAATTTACAAGGTTCACACCGCTGGGCAAAACTATGTTGGCTGTTTTGGTAACACTGGCGTCAAGGTCTTCAATATCAATGCTTTCAGTTTTTAAATTGTCAATGGAATCTAACAAATTGGAAGGTCCGGATATCAATACTTTATCCGGTGATACTTTGTGCACACCATCAACATAGTCCTTGGCAGGTTTTCCTTTAACCACAGGTATTACCGAAACTTCTTTCGCCACCTCAATTCTGGCTTCAACACTATATTTATCGCTAAATTCAGGCATCTCATTGCCTACTTTGTCATATACCTTACACATGAGCTTCATCGAAGTATCGCTTTTAATACCCGTTATATCTGCAACTGCCATAACCTTACCGATAGAACTGATTACCGAATTGGTAGCTTCAATGGATATGGTCTGCGGAGTAATACTGATGCCCACCACCCTGTAGTTTTCCTTAGCTTTTCCCACAGTCGTCACTTCAATGGGATAAAGGTTTTCACCTATCTTTTCAAGTTTAAAATTTACAGTCCTTGGTGAAACACTTTCAAAGGAAACACCATCAGGAATATTATATATCTCCACGTACAAAAAACCAGTGGAAGCATCATTGACTTTTGACAAATCCACAACTGCTTCTATCTCTGAAGAATTAATACGCTTTATTTTCTCCTCCCTGCCCTTTAAACTAACTGTAACGTTTCGAGGAAAATTTGACTCTTTTATCACTATATCTTTGCTTCTCAATACATTCTCGTTCTCAATTCTCAAAGGCACACTAAAATCCATAGAAACTATTGGGTTTGTGCTATCCAACACAAAAAACCAGAGAAACACTGCAAATAAAACCGACATAATTTTTACAGTTGTATCCCTCTTCAACAAATCACTCATTTCGACTTCACCTTCCACAAACCCAATTTTTTGTTGGGTACGTCTTTTTCCAAAAGGTTCTTGCTTAGTGCCTTTCTAAGGGTGTCGGAAGTAAGGTTTCTGGTCAGTCCTCCGTTTAAAGCAACAGAAATTTTGCCGGATTCCTCCGAAACAACCACAACTATGGCATCGGATACCTCACTTATTCCCAGAGCTGCTCTATGCCTTGTACCAAGCTCTTTGCTCAAGTTCGGATTCTCCGTCAAAGGCAGAAAACATGCTGCTGCTTTTATCTTATCTCCTCTGATAACTACTGCTCCATCATGAAGAGGAGTATTGGGCGTAAAAATATTTATCAAAAGTTCCGATGTAACGTTGGAATCAATCTGAATTCCTGAATTTATTATATCGCCGATTTTTGTCTCCCTTTCAATAACAATTAATGCACCGGTAAAAGTCCGCGACATTTCAACTACAGCTTTAATTATTTCCTCAATATTGGATTTTACCTTAATGGTATAACTTTCATCTTCAAAACTGAAGAAACTCTTAAACCTGCTTCTTCCAATCTGTTCAAGACCTCTCCTAAGCTCAGGCTGGAACAGCACTACCAATGCTATAGCCAAATATTGAATTATCATTTTAAGTATAAAGGCAATGGTTCTAAGACCTAAAATATCACTTAACTTAGAAGCAATTAATATAAACAGAATACCCTTTATCAACTGCCATGCTCTTGTCTCTCTAACCAGCATTGCCATTTTATATATGGCATAAGATACAATACTTATATCAACAACAGTTTTTACCAGATCCCATGGCCCTTTTATACTTAAATTATCCGAAAGAAAATTAAAAATTCCCCATAAATTAATTTGGTTTATAAAATCCATCAGATAACCCCACGTTCTTCCAGTTATTTCATAATGTTTGCGGTTTTTGTGCAAAATATATTCTCTTTGCACCAAATGTATTTTGTATACTTCTCTCTTTCATCTTTGAGAAAGTAAATACAGCTTTTTATCGAATAAAGACACTCATTGTAAAATTATGCCTTTGCAAGTTAAATATATACATTAGTTCAATTTTATATTTTAACACTAATAATATAATACGTTAATAGACTTTTAAATAATTTAATGAAATATTAATATTATTATTTACACAATATTACCAAGATAAACACATTCAAGGTATTTAAGAGCTTCCTCTCTGCATTTTACTAAGGTTTCCTTAGGAGTTGGGGGTATATTATGCATCTTGTAGTTCGGAAAATATCTTGTTAAGTGCAAAGGTATTTTCGCTGAAAGAGATGCAATCCACTTAGCCAAATCGGAAATTTCCTCTAAGGCATCATTAAGTGTTGGAATTACAAGAGTCGTAATTTCAATATGACAGCAGCTATACACCAGTTCGACAGTTGCTTTGACATCTTCGAGAGCCCCCTTGCATATGTCATTATAAAATGATTCAGTATATGCTTTTACATCTATATTCATTGCATCAATATAAGGTAGAAGCTGGGTCATTGCTTTCTTGTCGATAAATCCGTTGGTAACAAGCACGTTTAAAAGCCCTTCTTCTCTTGCCAGTTTTGCAGTTTCATATACAAACTCGTACCATATGGAAGGCTCATTATAAGTGTATGCAATTCCTATATTCCCCTTGCTCTTAAGTTCTTTTGCTTTTGATACAAGTATTTCCGGAGATATATCATATGTCTCCGGCTGTTCATGGGCTATTGTCCAGTTTTGGCAAAAGGAACATTTAAGATTGCATCCAAAAGTGCCCACCGACAATATATTGGAACCGGGCATAAAATTGTACAAAGGCTTCTTCTCAATAGGGTCAAGGGCTATAGCTGTTATCTTCCCATAATTAAGGGAATAAAGTTCACCGTCAATGTTTTTTCGTGCTCTGCAAATCCCAAGTTTTCCGTTATTAATTACACAGTTGTGGGGACAAAGATAACAATGTACCTTTGAATCCTCAAGTTTATCAAAATACATAGCCGTTTTCAAGTTTTTGTACTTATCTCCTGTAAGGTTCATGCCTTATCACTTCAAACCTCTCTAAGGAATATTTTTCATTTTTACCTATTCCCGCTTTCCTAAGGGCTATTTCCACCTGTTCCTCCGGTGTATTTACCCCCTCAAGATTCGGCAAAAGCAAACCGGAACGATGTCCCGACCTTACAATTACTCCGTATTTTATTACATCCAATTCCTCTATGGATTGGATTGGTTCAGGTTTCATCAGAACATCTACAGAATATACCAGACTTGGAAGCTCATCTTCCTCAACCGGATAGAACCTCGGATCTCCTGTACCGCTGCTTATGGCATTATGAATAATTTCCTCCGCGATATTTTTTCTTGTAGGCTCTATCGTTCCAATACATCCTCTAAGCTGGCCATTCTTTTTAATTGAGACAAAAACCCCTGCCCTGTTCTCCTTCATCTCTGCAGGAAGGCTATCGGGCACTTCTATTACTCTGCCTTCTTTTACGAAAGTCTCCAAAGACTTGCGGGCAAGTTTTATATATTCATCTTCATTTTTTCTTATATCTTCAATCCTTTTATCCAACACTTTTCTTTCACTATCCTCCCCGGCAATATCAATTTTGGCTATACAGTAACCTATGCCGAAAGGTGCTTCATATGAATATACTTCAGGTTTCAATCGATATCCGTCCAAAGCACCGTACATAATTACGAAAGACCTTAAGCCGCATTGACCCGCACTCTCACAAAATGCTTCATCAATGTCAAGAAGACTATTAACATCGCTTTCCCCAATGCTTTTAACCACAAGTTCATCAAACTGCTTTCCCTTTTCACTATATCCGTAAGGGCCATCATGGGAGAGTTTATGAGAAAGATCTCCGCTTGCAATGAAGACAACATCTTCATTGGAAGATTCAACCGCTTTTTTTATACTCATTCCAAACCTATACAGCTCTTCCAGGCTTAAATAGGATATTGAAATGTGAATAACCTTAAAATCTTTATATTCCTTAGACACATAATATAAGGGAACCAGTGCACCCCAATCCAGCTCATTGTCCAAACCGTATCTTGAAGCTGTTGCACCGTCAATTCCCCCGGCTTGTATTCCCTCCTCGGAGGCATGGCAAATGATACTTTGTACAAGGTTTAAATTATTATCGAAACTTAAATTTACATCAGCCCTACCAAATCGTTTAAAACTGCCTTTGAGTGTTTTATGTTCCGATATATAAATATAATCCTCAAATGCAGGTGCATGGGGAGTTGTAACAATAATTGTGGATGGTTTCTGATTTTTGATTTCTCCTGCTGCCTTAATTGCTGCATCTATGGTTTTTCTGGCAGCTTCCTCTTCACCCTTTCCGACTTCAGGAACTATAATGGGCGGATGCGGGAAAATATATGCACCAATTATTCTTCCCATAAAATCACTATCCTCTCCAAAATGCTGATAAAATTATCATACCGAAAGAAGTAATAAAGAATATAATAACCGTTATCAACGCTATAATCCTTTTTGTTTTTGTCCGCATTTTACTTTCACTTCCTTACATATTTTTCTATAGACGTGTCTTATTTATACATTTTTTATAACTGTAATCAGATAATTTCAAAAGTACTCCAAACAAAATCCGGTTAAAATTGAAAAACCTTTTTTCAGACTGCAATCGAAAAATATAGGATTAATAGCAGTGCTGCATTCTTCACTTTATATTCTATTATATAAAAAGATTTTTGAAAAATAAAATTTATTTTTAATTTTAAGAAGGAATTCAAAAAAAAATGTAGAAATATAATAATGTAAAATTTAATGATCTCCTTCTTCAAATTAATACCCTTCATCTCTATCAAAAACACTAGTATGGAACAGTTCTCCCCTGTTGCATAGTAGTGTTTTTCTCGTTTTATGGTCAATATAATATTCTCTATATTTTGACGAAAAATGACGAAATTTAGAGAAACACATTATTCTTCTAACGAAAACATGATTCAAACAGCTGAAAAGCTTAAAAATAATAAAAAAACAAAATGTACAGTAATATTTTACTCTGTTATAATAATATCGTACATTATACTCCCCTTTATATTTGGTATAAGGAGATATAAATAGTGACTTATGAAACAGGGCAAAATTGCCGAAAGGCAATGACGCAAAGCCTTGGGTCTAAAGCTTGGGTTTATCCGAAGCTAAGATAGCTCGGCTGCCATTAAAAGTTCTGTTTATTCTCTGAATATCATATTAGAGTAAGTAGTCCTAAATATTTCCTTATACCTATTATTTTTTATGTATACAATAAGATTTAAAAATAAAAAATCAGAGGGCATTAGCTCTCTGATTTTACTTTTAATTTATTACATTCCGTTTCACTCGGACAGCCTGAACAACAGCAGCAAGAACCTTTATTTTTATATTTTTTATATGTGTTATATCCAGCCAACACAAAGGCACCAAATAATATTATACTTACTATAACCGTTGCCATATAATCAACCTCCTTGCGTTCCTACCGCACCTTTCCAAACACCTTTGCTTTTTGCATTCTTTCCATGTTGAGGTCTGAACATCAAATAAAGTATTAAAACCAACATTGCTATCGCTACAGCAGTACCGATATGGAATCCGCCGCCGGTAAACAATGTTCCCAATTGATAAATGATGAGCGAAACAACGTAAGCAAACCCTGTCTGATATCCAACTGCAATCAAAGTCCATTTTAAATTGCCCATTTCACGTCTAATTGCACCTACTGCAGCAAAGCAAGGTGCACACAGCAGGTTGAAAATCAGGAATGAAATAGCGGAAACCTGTGTAAAAGACTGACTAAGCAATACCCATATTTCTGCTCCGTTTTCTGTAACTTCTTCAAATCCGTACAGTATACCCAGCGTACTTACAATATTTTCCTTAGCAACCAATCCGCTTAGTGCCGCAACTGCTGCTTTCCAATCTCCCCATCCCAGCGGGCCGAATACTATTGCTATTTTACTTCCAATTGAAGCCAGTATGGACTCCGATGCATCCACCATTTGCAACGACCAGTTGAAACTGCTGACAAACCATATAAATCCACTGGCAAGGAAAATAATTGTTCCGGCCTTTTTGATAAAGGATTTTGACCTATCCCACATATGGATAAGCAAACTTTTGAGGTTTGGGGCCTTATAGGGCGGAAGTTCCATTACAAAGGGAGAAACATCGCCGGAAAAAGCTTTGGTCTTTTTAAGTATTACTCCGGATATAAGGACTGCAGTTATACCCACAAAATACGCTCCCGGTGCCAGCCATGGATAGGCAGGGAATATTGCTCCAACAATCAAAGCAATAACCGGCAGTTTGGCCGAACACGGAATGAACGATGTTGTCATGATACTCATTTTTCTATCGTGTTCATTTTCAATGGTACGTGAAGCCATTATTCCGGGTACACTGCACCCTGTTCCAATTAACATCGGAATAATAGATTTTCCGGAAAGCCCAAATTTTCTGAATATCCGGTCCATGATAAAAGCAACACGAGCCATATAACCGCTGTCTTCAAGAAGTCCCAGGAAAAAGAACAGCACAATCATCTGAGGAAGGAATCCGAGCACTGCTCCCACACCGGCAATTACACCATCGAGAATAAGTGAATTTAACCACTCGGCAGTACCCATTGATTCAAGTAAGCTTCCCACCGCTCCCGGTATTATTTCTCCAAACAGTACCTCATTGACCCAGTCTGTCATCAAAGTTCCTATGGTTGATATTGATACATAATAGACTAAGAACATTATCAACGCAAAAATGGGAAGTGCCAAAAAACGATTAGTTACAATATTGTCAATTCGGTCGGAAGTTGTGACATTGGTTTTATTTTTCTTTCTGACGCATAACTTTATTATATTTCCTATATAGTTATAGCGCTCATTGGCAATAATACTTTCACTGTCATCATCCAAGTCTTTTTCACACGAAACTATGATGTTCTCTATATTCGCCTTTAAATCGGGTGAAAGATTGGTTTTCTCAATTACATTTTTATCCCGTTCAAACAGTTTTATGGCATACCAGCGGGGATTGTCAACCTTTCCTTCAACTAAGCCCTCAATTTCTTTAATAGCCCGTTCTACCGAGTTGGAAAAAGCATATACAGGAGTAGTCTTCACTTTCTTTTTTGCCAATTCAATGGCTTTTTCGGTTACTTCCCTGCAGCCTTCACCTTTTAAAGCAGATATTTCAACAACTTCACATCCCATACATTTGCTTAATGCTTTAACGTCGATAATATCGCCTTTTTTTCGCACAATATCAATCATATTAAGAGCAATAACTACAGGAATTCCTATTTCAGTAAGCTGTGTGGTAAGATAAAGGTTTCTTTCGATGTTTGTACTGTCTACTATATTAATAACAACATCCGGTTTTTCTTCCATCAAATAATTTCTCGATATCACCTCTTCTAAGGTATAAGGTGAAAGAGAATATATCCCTGGAAGGTCCACAATTTCTATTCCCTTATTTTCTTTTAATTTTCCCGCCTTTTTTTCCACTGTAACGCCTGGCCAGTTTCCGACATATTGAGAACTCCCTGTTAAAGCATTGAATAATGTAGTCTTTCCGCTGTTCGGATTACCCACCAGGGCAATTCTGATTTCCATTTAAATTTCCCTCCTAAACATAAAAGTTAGTCTATCCTAACTGCGAGTCTCAAAATATGCAGCCTAAAAGACTGCCTGCTTTAGAGATCTTGTATCAGTATAGCACGACATGAATTTTACATCATTTTACAAGCTTAGTACAATCTATGTAGAAAATCAGTCGTTACATTACCTCAATCATTTGTGCATCAGATTTCCTAATACTAAGCTCATATCCTCGAACATTTATCTCGATAGGATCTCCTAAGGGTGCCACTTTACGCACAAATATGTCAACACCTTTAGTAATACCCATATCCATAATTCTGCGTCTTAATGCACCTTCACCATGAAGTTTCACTACTTTGACTGTCTCGCCGCATTTGACTGTTTTAAGTGTTTTCATCAAATTACCTCCTTAGTTAGTCTAACCTAACTAAACTACATTTTAAAAGTTAGCTTAAGCTAACTCTATTATTAGTTTAGCACTACAAATTTTCCCTGTCAACAGTATAAGAATATTTTTTCTTGCCTAATTACTTACTATTTGATAACATTATAGTAGAGGATTCTATAATATATGCTGAAATTGTATTATTTTTCCTTAGTTACTCACTATATGATTGTGGTATATATATAATAACTTAGCAGGAATTTTTCGATATGTTTGTGAAACCTGAATTCAACTGTTAAATTAACTTATTGTAAAGCATTATTATTATTATCAGGTTAAAAAAGAACTGTTTTCAATGATTACGGGTAAAAGGAGGATTTATTTTGAAAATCCAGGAATCTGCAGAGAATTATCTCGAAACGATTCTCATACTGAAAAAGCGTAACGGATATGTTCGTTCAATAGACATTGCAAACGAGCTTTCTTTTTCTAAACCAAGCGTCAGCACAGCTATGAAAAACTTTCGGGAACAAGGATATATATCTGTTGAAAGCAATGGCTCAATAGTTCTTACCGAAAGCGGCTTGGCAATTGCCGAACGTGTATATGAACGCCATTTACTGCTTGCAAAATATCTTATGGCTCTCGGTGTTGATGAAGAAACTGCAAAAGAAGATGCCTGCCGAATTGAACATGTTATTAGCCAGAAGAGCTTTGACAAAATTAAGGAACACTGTCAAAAAGTCTTAAATATTAATATTAACGAATAAAATTGAAAAATAATCTCCGCTTTTTACCATGCTTTGTGCCGGTAAAAAAGCGGAGATTTTTTAGTTTCATCCCAATAAAACTAAAGGTGGTAAAATTACATTAAAATAAACCTGTCCTAAAATTACAAGTTCAAATCAATAAATCATAGTTTCGCCATCAGTTCTTTGGCTAATTATTTTCCGTTCATGAAATCATAAACTTTTTTAGAAACCTGGGCTATTACACTGCGAGCCTCTTCGTCACTTATTACCCCCTTAGACATAACAGCCAATATATATGGGTTATCGGCATAAATTATACCAACGTCATGCACTGCCTGAATCTGATCCCCAATTTTATGCGCAACTTTCACATCTTTGGGTAATAACCTGGGCAGCCTGTCATTATGTATGGTATTACACAAATTATACTTCAGCTCTTTACCCAATTCTTTATTTTCATTGCAAAACTCATAGATATTTTTCAAGTAAATAGCCATATCTTTGGGACAAGACACGTTTT
The DNA here is from genome assembly GCF_000237085.1 of Acetivibrio clariflavus DSM 19732. GTDB lineage: Bacteria > Bacillota > Clostridia > Acetivibrionales > Acetivibrionaceae > Acetivibrio > Acetivibrio clariflavus. Next base: position 3,488,614 of record NC_016627.1, read on the forward strand.
TGTTATCGTCTACAACCGTACCTCCCAGCATTCTCAGGTAATTTTTAAAATTTTTTCTTCCAAAATGCCTTAAAAGCATGTTTGTTGCTATATTGTCGCTATATATAATGGATACTTTCAAAAGGTATCTTATTGTGAAACTCTTGCCTTTCAGCTTTTTAGATTGTAATATACCTGTACCGCCCTCAAAATCATCCTCTTTATATGCTATAGTATCTTCAGGGTCAACTTCTCCCGCTTCAATCATTTTAAAAATATAATAATTAAGTGGCACCTTTATCGTACTTGCCGCCGTATATTCATCAGTGTCATTTATTCCAAATTCATATCCGCTTACCAAATCTACAAAGTATATGCCGTATTGACCTGTAAACCTTGAAACATATTCTTCCAGTTCATTTTTTAGATTTTCGTAATCCAAGCTATCCTGTGAAACAAGATTGTCAATATCCTCTTCTATATAATCATCGATATAATTTTCGTTCTCGGGAAAAACATCATCGCCACTAACAGTCATATCGCCAAAATATATACTTGAAACCTGACCTAAGCTGTCAGGAATATCAGAAGGAATTTCTTCGATTGTATTTTCAATTTGAGTATTGCTTGGCACTGAGTCTTTATAGGAAAAAACTTTTCTTAAGTCCTGGTATACTGATGAATTGACGAAATCAACCAAAATCAGTATACTTACCATCAATAAGGACATTTTTACAAAAAATCTTCTTCTCTTTTGTTTTCTTCTTTTAATAATCCTTTCCTTGATGGAAAGCTTTCTGTCAAATTCCATAGTCACCTCATACGCTCACATCGAAATACTAATAATTATACTGTATTATAAATATTACGAAGACGCTAATTTTATACCTTTTCAAACCTTTCCACATCAAGAATGAATATTGTAGCACCGCCGACAACAACTTCAACAGTATTGTTCATTAACATGCTTCCCACATCAATTGGAGTAACTGGTGCGTTTACAATTTGTTTTCTGCTTTTTGATTTACTCTTAATAATTTCAATAACCTGCTCAACCTTGTCTTCATCCACGCCTACAAGCAAAGTTGTGTTGCCCGATTTTAGAAAACCTCCTGTAGAGCATAGCTTTGTAACGGAGAATGAGTTCTTGTTCAGTTCTTTCATAACTTTATTTCCATCTTCATCATTTACTATTGCAAAAACCAGTTTCATCTTCACACCTCCATAAATTGTTTATTTTTGAAGTTGTAATATTTATATGAATATCGGCATAAATTATTTAAAATAATTAAAATAGTTTCTAACTTTTAGCCTTAGACTTAAGCTTTAATATAACTTTCTTAATTGCCCTCAGCAGCTTTAATAGTATCAGAAATATTTCTATCCATATTAATATTAATAATAAAATTGTAATTTCTTTATACTCAATCATTGATTTAACTAAACTCGAAAACATATCCACTGAAGAATAGACGTTTACAGCGGGATACAAATCCACATTAATTTCAGTGTCATCTTTCAGTATGTATTTCACAGCACCCACAACTTGAGTTTTAAGTACAGGGAGCTCAATATTTTCTTTAATTTTTATATCAATATTTTTTATATAATATTCTCCAACCGGAAAGGTATAATAAACATCTATTGGGCTAATCAAATCTATTGTTTTACCTTCAACCGTCATAGTATCTATAATTTGTTCTTTTTTAACCAAAATACCTGTCTTGAAATTTTCGAAACCATAGTCAAGCAATTTGATTGAATCTTCATAAACATATTCTTCCGGTGAATCCAGGACAATACTAATAATTCTCATATTATTTCTTGTTGCCGTAGTTATAGCAGTTTGCCGTTCCAAATCATTATATCCCGTTTTGCCTCCGTCAATACCGTCATATCTCCAGAAGAGACTATTGCTGTTAGTTATAATTTCCACTTTGTTCTGATTTGTCCACAACTTCGCCTCTGTAGAAAAAATACGGTCAAAGGCAGGATTTGACAAAGCATACCTTAATAATACAGCAAGGTCATAAGCAGTTGTATACTGTGCCTCATCGTACAATCCGGTCGGATTTGTAAAATTAGTATCTTTCAACTTCAGTTCATGGGCTTTTTTATTCATCATATCCACAAAAGTTTTCACATCACCGCCAACGTATTCTGCCAATGCAATAGCCGAATCGTTTCCTGAAGTAAGAATAATTGTGTAAACCAAGTCCTCAACCGAGTATTTGGCACCTACTTCCAAGTTCATCTTTAACCCTTCAACTTCGGTTACATTTTTACTTATTGTCACCTGCGTATCAAGCTTTGCTCCTGCTTTTTCCAGCGCCAGCAATGCTGTCATCAATTTATTGGCACTTGCTATATGCAGTCTGTTTCTGCTATTCTTCTCAAACAATATTTGTCCTCTTTTAGATTCAACAAGTATTGCCGATGCAGCTTGAACTTCCGGAGGTTCTATAGCGGCAAATACCTGCCCCCCATTAACAAATATTATCAACAAAACAATTAAAAAGCACTGAACTTTAATCAGGAATCTGTTTTTCATATTCAACCTCATCTAATTCTAACACCAGTATTTTATAATTAGAAAGACATTATTGATTTCTTACTGAAATTTATTTACATCAAACAAGTTAATTATAACAAACCGATGCAAAATATTCATTAGATATTTCATTTTAATTATAGCATTTAATTTCTTATTTACAACTGCGGTACTGCCATTTTTCTGCCAAGGTCCAAAAAAACATAACTTCCATAAATAATACATTTATACTTTATAAACTTCAAAATGCATTATGCCCCTCCATACTTAAATATATATAATTTCCTGAAAATAATGAATTTTAATTCTTTTGCAAAAACATGCAGTATTTCTTTCAGATATTGTGGCAAACTAACAACAGTAACAGGAGGTGTTCTTCTTTGGGAAGCAAAAAAAACAAGAAATCAAAACAGCCAATCGATAATTCCGCAGGATTATACGAATTTGCCAATGACCAGCTTGGCGAAAACAAAGATGCGGCTTTTAATGATCTAGCAAAAAAATCAAACAATAAACAAACTTCGTTCAAAAAGAAAAAGTAGCAAATTATCCTTTCATATAATAATAACAAACAAGAAAAGAGTAAACTTAAACCTTTTCTTGTTTGTTTTAATGTTCGGAATATTCTTAATTTTTCTGAAAACATGTATTTTTATTTTTGCTCTTTCAAATGCAATACAGCCTTTTCCTGTTCATCTTTCAATATATTTAAATAGAGCTTTAAAGAATTCTTTGTATTATAATCTTGAAGTACTGTCTTTATACCGTATTGAAAGTTCTTTGAACTTTTCCCTTTCCAAACTACAGTTCCGGCTAATTCCAATACCCTGTTATCTATGTATGTATCACAAACCACTTCATCACCCTCTGAAAGCTTGGTTTTAGATACAATTGACAATCCGTTCAGACTTATATTTCTCACATAGGCTGATTTCTTTTTGCCGTTTTTCACTCTCAGGTCCGCATAAAGGGATACCGGAAATCGTTCAAATATCCTTTTTTCTTTGATATGTTCTGTATTTTCGATTTTTAACGCCACACTGCCATCCTTGGCATTAATATACCGAATAGAGCATTCGGCGGCATAAATATCCACACCAGTCTGAAAACCTAAAACAGCAGGATCATCTTCAAACAAATCATAGGCTGGAAACTTTCGGGGAAGGTTCAGCAAAACTTCATTTTCCATGACGTTGAGAACTACGCTCTGAAAAGGAGTACTCTTTGAATAATGCGCCAAAGTTACAATGTCACCTGGTTTTAGTTTCATACTGTACCTCCTTGTTGATATTTTGTGTAATTTTACTATGGAATACATTTTAATATTTCTATATAGGCATTCAAAATCCTTCCTGCCTTTTACCTATTTAAATACAGCTTATCAAATAAAATACTTACATTTTAATTAAGCTATGATAAAATATAAATGTAAATTAAATGCATTTGTATAATTTAATGCTTTTCAAGAAAGAATTATCTTTGATTTCAGTTAATAGTTATAATTAATAAGTGATTTATCCCGTGAAAGCTGGTGATTATATTGGACAGAATTGTTTTTAAAGCCTATGCTATATCTAATGAAATCGACCTCAACAGCATAGCTGACCTATGCCATATACCAAAAAAGTATACCTGGGAAGAACCGCTTATACTCTATGGAAATGTACTGAGCTCAATTCTAAAACGAGATCTGTCACCGGAACAGAAAGTCATGGTATTTTCTTTCGGCAGCGTTGTATTTATCAATTGCACCAATAATGACGAATTGGTTTTCATGGAGTATTTAAAAAGCATTAAATCCGATATTGACACAAAAACTTATGATAAATACAGTGACGATTACCAACTGGAAATCAGGGAAAATTCCGAAATCGAGCTTACAGATAAATATGTTCTTGTACCAAAATTTGAGGATTTTTACCCCGAACTCATATCTACAGTTATAGCAAAATCGGTAGCCTTAGAAAAAACCGAGGAAAAGCTCGGTCAAATAGTGGATAAACTTGAAACAATGATTGACAAACTGGAAAAGGGAAAACTTAATGTAGGTAACAAGGAAATTGCCAATACTGCCGCAAAAATAGTCCGGCATGAGTACAACACATTAGCTTATATAATGATTTTGGATAAACCCGATATTACATGGTCCAGTATTCAAGCCGAAGAATTTTATACCCGTATGGCAGAATTTTTTGAATTAAATGACAGATATATAATTCTAAAAGAAAAAACCAATATATTAAATAGTATTATAGACGGTTTTTCCTCCATAACCCACTCCATCAGAGGCTTGTTTGTCGAATGGGTGATAGTTTTACTGATAGTTGTGGAAATTGTTCTTATGCTAATTGATTTATTAAAGTAAGGGATTGTTTCAAATGAGTTATATAAAGATTAAAAGTATAAAGGTTTCAAACTTCTTTTCATTGGATAAAATTGCAGAATTCCTTGGTATACCGATGCAGTCCAGATGGGATGATTACATCATTCTGAGCGGTAACCATCTCGATTTGGTTTTGAAATACAATACCCAAAACAAACACGTTTACATATTTAAATATGGGTGTGTTTCCTTTGCCAATTTTGAGGAAGAGGAAATTTCCACATTCATCAAGTATATTGAATCAATTGGTGTAAAAATCAATTACTCCCTAATTTATAACTACTATGACGTTCATAATATAGAAGTCTTGCCAAACAAAAAAATCAAGCTTTGGCAAAACGATAATGCCGAATATGATTATGACGATACCCTCATTCACACTATCTCAATAATTCTTTCAAAATCCATAGAACTCTATAGACTTGAATCGGAATTAGACAAACTTCTCGATGATGCGGAACAATTCATAACTTTCTTGCAAAGGGGACGTCTTGGATTTTACAGAAGAAAATCCTCGCTGCTGATATCGAAAATACTACGCTTCCAATATGACAGTATACATAATATCAGGATTTTGGACAGACCGGGTTTTGTAGAACAAAGCATGAACTTAAAAGCTATATATGCCAGTCTTTCAGAGTATTACGAACTGGATGAGCGTCTGGAAATCGTGGAAGGGAAAATAGCCAGTTTGCATGATATTCTTGATCTTTACTCAAATTTGAGCTTCAACCAAAGCGAGACAAGACTTATATTATTTGAAATATTTCTACTGGCCCTATTCCCTGCATTTCATATACTGGAGCATCTGTTTAAAAACAGTACCCCGTTAAGTTTCTTTATAAACCTGTTCAAGTAAAAAACTGATGCAAAGTTAACTTAATCCCATATCTTTGCATCAGTTTCAAATCCAACTGCCCTCTTACACATTTCTACATTTACTTTACCAAACCCTTTTCCACCAGCATATTTACAGGTACATCCTGCTTAACATTTGTTTGAAGATTGGATACCTGTACAGTATTGTCATCCAATACATTCTCTATCCAAACAGGATCACCCTGATACAAAACTTCTATAACCCCTTTTGATTCCATTATTTGTTTTGCTCTATTGCTATCCATGCGCAATCATCTCCAATAATTATTTTTTTATTTCTTAGTATTCCCTTATTATTTTGCCGTTATGAGTAAACTATATCTATGGAATTATATTCCGTTTTCTAACGTCTTAATATATTACTAACTAAAGAGAATTTTGTTGTCTTTTTTTTAGATTTTTTACGTTGTATAATAAAATTGTACAAGGTAAACATAAAGCTTCTAAGTGTTGAGTCTGATTTCTTATCCGTGTTACTTATTTATTTTAACATAAATAAAAATTTTGTTGGAAGGAGGATGCAGGGATTCTGTAATATTCTCAAATTCTAACTAAAAGTTTTTACAAGTTTTTGTCTATTAATTCTTTAGTCTGAATTACGAATTTTTAGTTGGGGAGTTAATTACGTTTATCCGATTTTTTAGGGGAGAATTTTAAAGAATTAGGGGAGTATGTGAGCGTATTATAAGAAAATAAGTTTTTAAATGTTTTTAGGATAAAGGTATAAACCAAATAAATGTATAGGGATATTCGGGGAGTTAATGTACAAGGCTAAAGATTAATAGAAGAAAAGATTAAGACAGAGAGAAATCGTTAAATAAGATTTATATGTTTTATTTCGCAGGGGGAGTAGGTAAAATTAAAAAAATTGCTTTTTGCTTATTTGATTATTTAGATAATAAAAAGAGATTTGAATATTAAATGATTTAAGCACCATTACTGGTGCTTTTTATTTGAAGTTATTTAAAGTATCAATCACTTTTATTGTTTCTCTTTTCCCTCTCCATTTCAATTTCCTTCATTTGCTTTATAAAATTTATCTGAGTTTCCGTTCTATATATAGCACCGTTCTCAGTAATATATCTTTCTGAGGAAGCCAACTGATTTTCATCTTCATTTTTGCTTCTGATACGGGCAACAAGCTCATAAAATTCCCAGCTATCTATTTCATGCTGTTTTTCGCATATTGGACAAACAAGAATGTAATCTATTTTGTACGGGATTATCGGAAACGAAAATAGAGTAAAACAGGTTGATATTTTCCGTAACAGAAATGTGACTTCATTATCGCAGGAACTGCATTTTTCTCTCTTTGACGGTCCAAAGTTCTGTTCTTTTCTGTAGTCCCACCCGAAAACAGGCATATTTAACACCTCCTGAATCATTCTAACTAACAGCAACTTTGTTGAAAAACATGATATATGACCTTTTACTACCTCCGGAAAACTTATGATATCATTCTACTATCATTATATGACTAACCTTGTTCTTCAGCTAATTCTCCTCTAAGACTGATGTTTCAGTTTAAAGATTTATTCAAATAAATTTGCGATTAGAAATTTATATAGACATGCCAAGCTCTTCAAAAAGTATGTGTAAGTATTTTACCACATTTTTCTTTATATTACAAGTTATTATTTTGATACTTCAGCCAGTATGGCTCTATTTGAATTTTTCCTTATATAGCAATAATTTGTATGCTATAATATAATCCGAATATTTTTTAGGGGGCATGCCTATGAAAAAAATTTGGACATATTTGATTTTTCTACTACTTATATCGGCAGGTTGTTCAAATTCATCAAGTGTAAATAACGATATAAATCTTGAAGAAGTAAGTCCTGCAATTTCACAAAATGCAGAAAATACTCCGGTCCCTGAACCAACACCCATTCCAACCCTTCAAATAGTAAACGCAATTGATTTGGAATTTGAACCTCATGGGATAAAACCTCTCACCAGGGGAAAACCGGACGAAAAATGGCAAAAAGTATACAGCGTATATTACGGTGAATTACCGAACCAGAAAGAGGCAAATATAAGTTTCTATTGGGATAAACCAACAGATGATCAGGAAAAAGATCCAAAAGATCCTTCAAACATCATAAAAAAAGTCCATGTTTATCTTGAAGCCGGAGAATCCAGTTATAATTTATGTTCGCTGGAATATTTGAATTTTGATGATATGAAAGATATTGAAGTTGTCGATTTGACAAATGACGGAATTAAGGACTTTATAATAAGAGGTTTTGGCGGTGCTACCTGTGAACTTGCATGGGTTATAGGATACAAAGACGGACAATGGTACCAACTTTTAGATTATACTAATTTAACCGTTCACGACTTGGATGGAGACGGCAAGCAGGAACTTGTATCATCATCTTTCGGTTCTCTTCCTCCTTTTGTACAAATACTGCGCTGGAATGGAAAATGCTTTGAAATAGCTGATGTTACTGAATTTACAAAAATGGATTATGCAACTCTAAATTATGAGTACGACAACTGGATCATTACATCAGGCAAGATTTCGGAATCATATGATTATTATTACATATACAAAGACGGAAAACTCCATCAGATCGCATTGGACGAAAAGGAAGATAAGTAGCAATTGTGCTCATCAACAGCCCAAAAATAAAATTCACCTTTGAATACCAAAAAAGTGCCGTAAACTCCATTAAGCAGTTTACGACACTTTTTATCCTAACAATGTTATTGCAGAATCTTTAACTATGCTTTATTTTTATTGTTCTATAGGGAATTCTTTAATAATTCCCAAAATGTACTGCTTCAATAAAGCATAATCGATTGAGTTGATATTACCATCCCCGTTTAAATCTCCAGCTTTTGCACCATGTTCATAAGGGAATTCTTTTATCATTCCCAGCAAGAACTGTTTCATAATTGCAAAGTCAATGGAGTTTACTTCCTTATCACCATTAACATCTCCGAATATATAGTCATTAGGCGTTGGTGTCGGAGTAACTACTGGTCCTACTCCGTCAGGCTCTTCTCCATAAATCAGTTCTGAATTTATATATGCAGTTATCTTGGAGTTTTCAGTAAACGAAGTAGATTTATCATAGGAATAATCGTTTGATACAGTGTATTTCGCACCGTTTTTGGTAACTCTAAACTGAATATCTCCACTGTCTGAACCCGGTGCAATTACACCTGCTCCGCTCTTAAATCCTATTTCCAAATAATTGTCTGCATTCTCCACTGCCGGAGATACATCGACAAATTTTGCTTCTACCATTTCTTTACCGATTTTGACGTAATCAAAGATGCATTCTTGCGCGTCATCGGAATCCTTTGTATACCAGTAACGTATTTTCAATGTTGAAAGATCGACAGGCTTCTTTCCGGTATTTTCGATTTTCAATGTTACTTTTATATCACCAGCTGCATCAGAAGCATCGGTAGTTTTGTACAAAACTTTAATTGACGGCTTCAAATCAGCCGGATTGCCTGAAGGTGTAGGTGTTGGAACTCCCTTAGGCGGCTGCTGGCCGTATACCAGTTCATCCCCAAGAAATACCGCTATATAAGGTGTCTTTTCAAATTTATTGGTTATTCCCTGTCTGCTAAAGTCATTGGTAGGATCCCAGTGGAACTTGTAATTTTCATCCTGGGCACCAACAAGGGCAAACTGAAGCTCACGTGTACCATACACTTTATAGCCTGACCAGTCAAATTCAACGTAGCATACTCCGGTATCATCCCACTTATATGGTCCTTTATACTTAATAGGTCCGCCATAGCTGGAAGCATTCTCATCGTACATGATCTGCAAGTCAACATCATCAATGGTCTGTCCGGCATCAAGCATTTCGGATATATTAAAGAAATATCTAACTTTCATTGCTTCTTCAAAATGAGGCGGATGAACAGAATAATTGTAAAGCCTGATTGTTATCTGGGTTCTTTCCTTGTTTTCCTGTTCAAGCTTCGCTTCAGCGTAATATTCGTCAATCGGATCTTCCTTCGGAGGGAAATTAGGCAGAATTTGATGGTCCTGGCCGTAATAAGTGCAGAAACCTGCCAGTGCACCGGTAAATCCTGCATTATAGTCTATCGCCACTTCATTATATACGTAGTCTGTAGTTTCATCTATATGATTATCTTCTAAGTCCGGTCCTCCTGCTAAAGCTCCCCACAATGTATGACGATGTTCTTCGGGATCCAACATACTGTTGGTTTTTGAACCGTGTGCAGCACGATGGTGCGGATGTTTAACCGAATTTTCGGAATATCCTACTATATAGCATCTGTTAAGTGGATTATTGCCCATTAAATAGTCCATTTGGCTTTTTGCCCAATCGGTAAAGTCTGTACGTCCGGTATACTTTCTGTATACGAAGGCACAGAGCTGTGCTGTAGTATTATACCTTGCAGAACCCCATGTATTTATAACTCTATATCCGGAAGGCGATGCCGCAAGGAAAGCATTATCCTTCGGATCTTCATGAGGAATTCCCGACCAGTATTCAAGATTCCATCTGAAAATATACCAGTCTCTTTCGGTATTGGTTATCGGAGCAAGTTTCGCAAAAACACCACCCCAGACAACATCCCAGCAGTGTACCCAAATATTCTGCCAGTGGTTCTGTTCGTTTACTATAATTTTGCCTAGATAACCGGTATACTTTCCATTTTCCATGCGAACTATATCATCTATATAACTTTCATCTCCTGTGGCAATATTTAACCACACAGCACCCCAAGCCAACTCATCGTCGTCATAGGCTGAACCGTAGTAACCGCCCGAATAACCGGTTCCTCTGTATTTCTTTCCAAAATCATAAAGGGCTTTTGCTGCAGTAAGACATTTCTCAGCATATTCCGGATCTGAATCCTTCCAGTTCAAATAACTGATTGCTAACGCTGCTGCAGCATCTCCACATTGGTCAGCAGCTGGATTTTCCGGTGTAGTAAAAAAGGCCGGTCTTACCTGATTCTGAAGTTCAGGCGGACCCCAGTAAGTATGGTCTACATCACCATTTCCAACCTGATAACAAAATGCAACCAAATTGCCATCCTTATCTAAAAATGTACTTCTCAAGAAGTAATCGGTAAACCACTTTAGAATATCCAGCATGTGGTCTTCCAGGCCCTTGTCTATAAAAGCCTGTCTGAACTCATAAAATCCCCATCCCAATGTTGAGGCTGTGTAAGCTTGTGGAAGTCCGAATTTAACATGGTCTCCTGCGTCGTGAAATCCGCCGCTTAGATCCAAGGTACCGTCTCCATCGGGGTCCAATACATCTCTATACTTGTCAATATATTCCTGTGACATATTGGTACCCGGACTCTCTTTAGTCTCCATGGGTATTAATGGGACTTTCTCATCTTCTAAATGGCAGTCACCTCTCCATTCAAGTCTTCCCCCGGTTATACCCCTACCGCATTTTTCTGCATCATAAAAGTGCAAAGCCAGTTGCAGCGCTTTGGCATAGTTAATCTCAACTTCAGCTGCTTTGGCAATACGTACCGGTGCTACTAATAAAGTGCTTAGAATGCTAAATACCAATACTACTGCCTGCACTTTTTTCCTTATAGTTGCTTTTAGCATTACTTATACCTCCCCAATAAATATTTTATATTGAAAATTTTAAATAAATTTTGTATCTATCACCAAATATTTCTTATTATTAGTACAATAACATTTATACCTTACACTACTAATTATATCCTATAAATGAGTTTCTCGACTATACTTATTTTTTTAATATATCATCAACTTTTGTGAATTTTCATATAGAATCTAAGAATCATTCAAAATTCTATGTTATAATAAGAAAAAATGAAAACAATAACCATAGAAGGGGAATATAAATGCTGAAAGATAAAATTTTAAACAAGAGACCAGGGATTATTACTTATGGCTTGACTCCGCCAAAGGCAGGCAATCCTCCGGAAAAAATCAAAGAAATTGCCGAGAAACAGATTGAAAGAATAAAAAATCTTGAGATAGACGGTTTGGTAATATACGATATTCAGGATGAAAAAGACAGAACAGACGCTGAAAGACCTTTTCCCTTTATAGAAACCATTGACCCGCTTACATACAGCAATGAATATCTGATGGACTTACATATACCAAAAATAATTTACCGCTGTGTCGGTAAATACACCCATAACCAATTTTGCGATCTTTTAAAAGGATATAAAGGACAGGACACGTTTTCTGTATTTGTAGGAGCTGCCTCAAGGAAGCAAAAGGTTTCCCTTCACCTGTCCGAAGCATACGAAATCTGTTCAGCAGTTAATCCGGACATTATTTTAGGCGGAGTTGCCATACCGGAAAGGCATATGAAAAATTGGGAAGAACATATGAGAATAATTAACAAATTCCAAAGCGGGTGCAAATACTTTATATCACAGGCTGTATATAATGTTGAAGCCGCCAAGGATTTTTTATCCGATTACTATTATTACTGTAAAAACAACAATATGGAAATGGTACCCATCATTTTTACTCTTACACCCTGCGGTTCCATAAAAACCCTTGAATTCATGAAGTGGTTGGGAATCAGCATACCAAGGTGGCTTGAAAATGATTTATTGAATTCAGAGGATATACTAAACAAATCAGTATCACTATCAAAAGAAATTTTTACTGAATTATTGGAGTTTTCCTTGGAAAAGGGAATTCCAATAGGATGTAATATTGAAAGCGTTTCAATAAGAAAAGTGGAAATAGAAGCCTCAATTAGTCTGGCTAAAGACATTAAATCCATTATTTCTTCCAGAGGGGTTATATGAATTACTCTTAAAACCATACTCCACACTTTTAATTGTAACAGCACAAATATAAAATTTTACCCTTGTATACCGGACCAAAAAAACAAAAGCAAGAAGTGCAAAAATCTCTTCTTGCTTTTTCTCCATTTGTCAATTGTATGTGAAAACTTGTCTAATCTTTCCGCACATTAATCGGAAACAGTATAATTTGCAGGTGCCATCAAAAACATAGGAACAGGTTTAAGGTCCTGAAGGTTACTTCCCTCTTTTACCATTTTTTGCAATGCTTTATATTCATCCGACAAAAGCAAAATCTTCTCTATCTCCTTTTGTGATTGATTTTCCTGCAACTTTTTCAATACAACGTCAACTGCAATAACATAGGTTTCATAATCGTACAATTTGCCAAAAATCCTTCTATCATCGGGCAAAACCATTATTACCGTATCGGTATAATTCACGCCATACAATGCTGTGCGGCAATAAATTGCAGGTATAAACCAGAAAAACTCCCAAGCAACATTAACATCTTTGGTATACTCTGCAATTTTGTTTACCAGTCCTTCGACACTGTCCTCCGGACCATAGTTTGCAAAAACACTTATTGCATATTCAGCACACTCTTTCATAAAGTTTTCGTGCTCAATATCCTTCTGCCTGTTCTCGTTATAGGATTTGTCCGATTGCCGGATTATTATGTACTGCATTTCAATCATATTGCCATTGCCGGCAGGCAGCTGTTTCATATATTCGTCCAAAACTCTTTCTGCCTCAAGATACGGTTTGTTGTTTAAAAGACATTGATACATTACTTCTCCATTAATCTGTCTTGTAACTAATACCTTAATCCAATAAAATCTCTTGTTATTCAATCTTTTTACAATCTGCTCCTTTAACAGATTATAATAATGGTTATTTCCCGATTCAGCCAAACTTTCAGAACCCTGTGACTGCAATGCCCCCACATAGGTATGCCAGGTTCGTGCAATGCCTTTTTTGTTGGTTTCTAGGTCCAGGACAGGATTATGATTATCTTTCAATGCATCTATAACAACATTTAAAACACTTTTAATAAAAATATCGATGCAGCTATTTACAGCTTCCTCTAAATCATTATTTTTGCCAATACCAGCGAAGGATTCAAATATACCTTCTTCCCCAAATTCCTTATTTTCAATAAGGAAATTTATTCTTACCAAAACATCAGTGCCTTGCTGGGTCTTGTCTTTTAAAGCCGCTTTTATTGAGGCATCAATTTCGGGAATTATAAGTTTTTCCCCATCACAGTTTACTTCCAGCTTCAATTCTGAAACCCTGTTTTTCAAAATATTCAATAGCCATTCTTTTTCATCGGTTATCTTTACATCTTCATTTTTGACTTCATCAGTCTTTTTTTCATCAATATTCTCTTCAATTTCAGTATTTTTTTCAATTCTACTCTCAATGTTTTCTTCCGGCTTAATTTCCTGCTTGCCTTTTTTTGAACCGAACAATTTGTCAAAAAGCCCCATAATATAAATCTCCTCTTCTTTGATTGTCGGCACATCAAAATTGTGCCATGTATTAATCGCATATTTTTTATACAAATCAGCATATTATGATTGTACCATACATCGGTAATATAATGAAGAACTATTTCTATATTTATACAGGTTAAAACAATTGCCGTTCTCAATTGTTTTCCGATTAACCTGTTAATTCTGCCCAAAGCTTGCAACATGAATCCTATTCAAATTCGAAATAGTTTTTGGCATTGAAATAGGATATATCAGCTACAATCTCACCTAAGGCATCATAGTCCTGCGGATATTCGCCGTTTTCCACCCAGGTTCCAATCAAATCGCACAATATGCGACGAAAATATTCGTGCCTCGGATAAGACAGAAAACTCCTGGAATCGGTCAACATACCGACAAAACCTGCAAGGTAGCCAAGGTTTGCAAGGGAAGTCAGATGTTCTTTTATACCTGTTTTATGGTCGTTAAACCACCATGCGCTTCCATGCTGTATTTTGCTAACAGCACTTGAATCCTGGAAACAGCCTATTATTGTATCTATTGCTGCATTGTCCGTAGGATTCAAACTGTAAATAATAGTTTTTGGCAGCTGGTCAGTAACACTGAGTGAGTTCAGAAATTCCGCCAGCTGGCTGCTTGGAGCATAGTTGTTTATACAGTCGTAACCGGTGTCGGGACCTAAAGTTAGGAATTTTCCGGTATTATTATTGCGTTTACAGCCGTAATGAAGCTGCATTGCCCATCCCAATTCATGATACATCCTTCCTGAAGCTATTAAAAAGGCAGTCTTGAATTTCAGAACTTCCTCCTCCATAAGGGTTTCACCTTTTAACCTTTTGGCAAATATCCCGTTTATGGTATTTTCCGAAGCAGGTGCATACATCACATAATCAAGGCCATGGTCAGATATTCTGCAATGCATGGAATGGAAAAATTTCATACGCTCTTTTAAGGCTTTCAACAGCGTATCAAAACTGTCAATTGAAATTCCCGACACATCGCTTAATTTTTCAATATAATCAAGGTAATCCTCTTTTTCAATATTCATGGCTTTGTCCGGTCTCCAGGTGGGATATACCTTTACCGGGAAAGAAGAATCTTCAGATATTTTTCTGTGCCATTCCAAAGAATCCGCAGGGTCATCCGTAGTGCATATATGAGTTACATTAGACTTTATAATTATATCTCTTGCGCTCATTCGGGAAAGCTTTTCATTGCACAAGTTCCATACTTCCTCTGCTGTGTTCCTGTTTAAAACACCATTATAATCAAAATAGCGTTTTAGTTCCAAATGACTCCAGTGATACAGCGGATTTCCTATAGCCTTTGATAAACTCTGTGCCCACATTAAGAATTTTTCCTTGTCGGTTGCATCACCGGTTATGTATTTTTCCTCCACTCCGCATGAGCGCATCAAACGCCATTTGTAATGATCTCCCCCAAGCCAGATTTGGGTTATATTCTCAAACTTTCTGTCTAAAGCTATATCTTTAGCATCAAGATGGCAGTGATAATCTATTATTGGAAGTTTAGCAGCATAGTTATGGTAAAGGTGTACTGCTGTCTGGGAATTCAATAGAAAATTTTCATCTAAAAACGGTTTCATGGGATAACTCCTTTTTTGTTACTTTTAATGAAATTTTTTATAAATAATTATGGCTTTACGCTGAAATTATACCACTGCCTGATAAATACTGTAAATTATTTATCAATATTCATTGTTAATCAAAAGCATCAAAAAATCTAAAACCAACTTTTTCCAAAGCTAGCTAAAAAATTAAATATGCTCATGAAAAATAGAGAATTTAAGATTTCAAAATTGTTGTGTTTTTAATAACTCTGTAAAGAACCGATTTTTTATTTAAATTTACAGTTAACCTTTGTTTACTAAAAAATTATTTTTTTATACGATTTCTTATCTTCAAAAACGTTCCCATTTATTTTACCATCCTCTGTTATTCCAAGTATATTTTCAAAATCTATAAAATTTTTTATTTTATTACCAAAATCAATAAGTTTAATATGAACTTTTTTTAGTAATTCTATAGTACGATCTATATCAATAACTCTAGGCTTCACCCAATTTAAATTAAATATTACTTTCCCATCTCTATCCAACCTCATGTAATCATGCTGTTTTTTGTATTCTAAATCTTCAAAATACAAATTACCTCTGCATTTTAATCTATCAGCCAGTTCATCTCTCATGTACTTAACATCATCATCAAATCTGTATTCATCGATATACTGCAATAATTCTTGGGCTTCTAACGTATTTTTTATTTTTAATTTATTTTTAATGTTTGTATAGCAAATTTCTCCAAGTTGGTTTTCGAATTCATACCAATTCCTTATTCTATTTTCTCCCATATCAAACGCGAACCATATTATTTGATATATATAGTCTTCGCAAGCTGTATACCAAATTATGCTATTTTTTAAATACTCCCCTCTTTCCCAAAGTTGAGGCCAATTTTCTTTATCCCAATCAATGGTGTTACTATCGCAAAATTTATTAAAAGCATTAATAAGACAATTTCTAGCGCTAGCAATTAAATAATATAGTTCTCTAAACTTTTCAATTGCTATAGAATAGCCTTCATCAAAAATAATAGTAAATTTCAATAAACCGGGATCAATTAAAAACTCATTAGGCAACCTAATTTCTTCAATAAATGATTTTTTCTCATTATACCATTCCTCCTGAGTGTATTTTTTCCCTTTATAAATATATTCCGGCATTTTAAACTCCCCTTTCTACTTTTCCATTTCTCCACAGAAAGAAAATATCCTCCTATAAACTTTCGACAAAAACATCATAGCCGGCTCATTTGGTTCTTTACAGAGTTAGTTGAAACGCAACAATTTTGTAATCCGCAATTCTCTACTTTTCATCATCATATTAATTTTTCAACCAGCTCTGGAAAGAGCCAAATTTTTATTGACATTTACATATGTAAGACCCGAGTAAAGTTCGTTAGAAATCACAGCATACAAAAACCGGCAGACAATAGATTTATAGACATTGCCTACCGGTTTTTAACATGCTTTTTTACTTCTCTTTCCTATATAAATTTATCACTAATTCAAAAATACTTGCTATTCCACCGTTATTGATACATCATTAAAACCCTGATAGGGCATGCCAGTCATAAATGTGAGACGATGCCATACACCTACTTCCGGGTGAGTATCCAGTGTATAGCTTATTTTCGCGTTCTGCCAGTCCACAGAATCCATATCCAGCGGTATGTTTTCCTGTCTCAGATTGATAGAATTATCATAGGAGTCATAAAAGGCATATCCCCTCAAGTTGTATTTCTTCCCACCAACTGTCAAGATTAAGAAACACGCTGAAAAACCTGAATTCTTTATGTTGCTGTCTTTCGGGAAAGTAATCAATAGTCTTTTCGAGGATGTTTGGTAAACTACTTTCGGAATAATTTCGCTTTCAGATGTTTCATTAGGCACACCTATGGCACTAAGAACCGGAATGTCATCTCCGGCATAGTCTTTCAAACCATTGGGATCAAAAGTTATGAAGTATTTGTATCCCTCTATAAGCTTGGGTTCCTTTAAAAGCTTTAAAGTGACTTCCATTCCACTGCCATCAGTGGCATAGCTGGTGCTTTCGATATAATCCTTTCCTTCTTGCAAAGTAGATGCCGAAGATGCATCAGCACCATATTTCAGTATAACATTAATGTACTTGTTCCTCTCCATGTATACCGATTTATCAATGTCTATCCATATATATTGTCCGTTATGGGAAACATCCACACTCTTAACCGATAAGCCCGCAGCAGAAACACTCCTGTCAACTATCGGATTTACAATATTCGGCGCTGCAGCAACGTCTCTCAGTTTCTTACCGTTATAGGAAACCAGCAAATCGTCAACATCACCGACAGGCTCAGATAAAGTAAGTTCTACTCTGCTAATTCCGTTGTGATTGCCAGTATTATATATGTTTACACTTTGCACACTGTAAACACTATCTGCAACCGAAGCACGGCTCAAGGTAAAATCTTCAGGTTGCGGTACTGATACAGTATCCAGTTCTTCGGAAAAGTGTAAAATCACCTTATCCCTTGCATTATTTATGTAAGCATTTAAAAGATATGGAGGCCACTGATCCAATTCTGCTGTAATTTCTCCTGTAAATTCTATCATAGTTGGAGTTGCAGAAGTTTTTGATGTATCCCTGATTACAAAATATATTTTAACACTTCTGGTTCCGCCAATGTATAAATTGCTGGAAACCACATGCTCCTCTTCATCCGTTATCTTAATATAGGGTGCATCATCCACAATTATCAAGTTATCTCCGCTACCGGAATGTCCATGGATGACAGCAGTAGAATCTATGGTATCCCAATTGGAATTTATATAGTTTACTACCATGAAAACTTCCATAGGGTTTTCAAAGCTGGCTCCTTTGAGCTTTATCCCAATATCAATACCTGTATTTCCCTTATTTGTACTTGCTTTTGGATACCCTTCCGCAAAACGTGAGTCAACTGCCACTGGCTCCTGCCAACCGCTCCACTTGGCATAAAGAGTAATATCTGATGTAACTGGCTTAGATGAGTCAAATTTCTCTGTCAGTTCCGCATCTATATACCAGCCAATAAAGTCCACACCTTCTTTAATCGGTTCTTCCGGAAGGGTTAATCTTTCTCCTTTGTTTAGATAAACTGCCGATACTACCGATCCACCATTGGTGTCGAATGTTACTTTACAAATTTTTTCTTCATCATTACCATCATCGGAACCGCTATTTCCTCCGCTGCCGGAACCGCCACCATTACCGCCATTGTTGCCGGAATTTCCACTGTTAGAACCGCCACCACCGCTGCCGCCGTTATTGCCAGCACCATTGCCGTTATTGTCTTTTTCATCAACCGGCGTTGTAAACTCTATATTGCTCTGTCCCCCACTTATTGTCTCTCCCTTGATGACAGAATCAGCCCCTTCGGCTGTTGTTACAGTTTTTATTTCTACCTCTCCGGAGATGATAGTCTTTTCGTTAAGGATAAGGTTTTCAATTTTACCCTTTGCCTCTATTGTTATATCGGAAGCATTGTTTTCAACACTGTTGAAATTACCCTGTAATACTATATTTTGTCCCTTTGCAATACTTTCAGGTATTACTACTTTTTCAATACCACCTCCAACAAGATCCCTTGTTATGAGTATTGCACCGCTTTCAAGAGTTGCTACGGATACTCTGGTGGTTCCGCTGGCAACGATCCTGATATCTCCGCCTACTTTATTAACTACAAGAGCGCCTCCGACGGTTACACTGTTAAAATATACGGAATTCTCACCGCCACCTTTGACAATAGTGTTGCCGCTTATCTTTATATTATCCAGCGTTACATCACCATCGCCGACACCCTCGGCAATAATCAGATCACCCTTAATCTCCATATTTTTTAGGACTACGAAAGGCGCATTGATTATAACTGTACCTTCAATAACCTCATTGGAATACTCACCTGCATATGTATATAAGGCTTTTATTGAGTTGTTCAGGATTGCTACCACTTCAGCTCTGGTGATATTGGCCTTGGGATTGAAATATCCGTTGAGGTCCCCTTTTACATAACCTTTTTTATTCAAGGCCAATACATATTCTTTCGCCCATGCAGAAATCAGGTCATTATCTTTAAAACCTGTTTTTAGATCGGTTTTGTCTGTTTCTATCCTCAAAGCCTTACTTACCACCACAGCAGCTTCTTCTCTGGTAATGTTGTCTTCAGGGCGTACATTACCATTGCTTCCTACCATTATGCCTGCAGCATTAGCTCTTAAAATGGCATCGGTATACCAGCTTTGTCCCAGATCATTAAATACGTTGTCTGCTTTTTCCTGATAATTCATTATCCGGTCAAGCATTACTGCCATTTCAGCACGGGTTACCGACTCATTCGGACGAAATAACCCATCATAACCATGAATTATACCCTTTTCACTCCACTTTTCAATTTCTGCTTGCGCCCAATGCCCCTGTACATCTGAAAACGCAGCAGATACCTTAGCAGGAAGCAATGATATTGTCATAGCTACTGCCAGTAAAACGCTTGCAAACCTTTTCTTCACTTGTTTGTGCCCCTTTCATTAAATAATTAGTAACGCTTAGTCTTTATCGGCAAATTTTTATAAAGTTTACATAATATTTTGCAAATAAATTATGCCAAATACTTCTAACTAATTGTATAGATGGCTTAATGTACATCATTTACATTTATAACTGTAAAGCAAAGCAGTGAAAATTTTTATTTTATGTAAATTTAATAAAAGCAAAAAAACCTGTGATAGTTTAATATCACAGGTTTTTTTGGAGCCACTGGAGGGAATCGAACCCTCGACCTATTCATTACGAGTGAATTGCTCTACCCCTGAGCCACAGTGGCAAAAATTATATCTATGCTGTTATCTATCTATAATTGTATAAGTTTTTATGTTTTATTTTAAGCAAATATAAGTATAACAAAAACCATTAAAACGTTCAATATATTTTTATTGCTGTTAAGAAACCATAAATTGCAACATTAATTGCCATACAGAAAAAGATTCCAATTGCATAATCTTGGAATCATTTGTATATCATCTATTATACATCAGAGCATGTAATCATAATTATTTCATAAGTTTTTTAATAGCAACCGATAACCTTTTAATTCCTTCCTCTATTTTTTCTTCGGTAGAATTTGTATAATTAAGCCTCATTGTATTTGTTCCCTTCTCATTTACATAGAATGGATCTCCCGGTACAAATACAACATTCTCTTTAGATGCAATATCAAACAATTCTAATGATGAAAACCCTTCAGGAAGCGTTACCCATAAGAACATACCTCCTTCCGGTTTTGTAGCTTTTACCTCTGGTGGAAAATATTTTTCTATCATTGAAACCATGCAGTCCCTTTTACCTTTATATAAACTTTTGATTTTCTGAATATGATTATCAACATCATTGTCCACTAAATACTGATGAATAACCCTTTGAGAAAAATAATTGGTATGTAAGTCTGAAGCTTGCTTCGCAATTATCAGTTTCTCAATTATTTCACGTTTAGCACATACCCACCCTAAACGCATAGCTGGAGAGACAATTTTGGAAAAAGAGCCAAGAAGTATTACATTATCTTTTAAATAAGCTTTCATCGATGGCAGATCCTGTCCCATAAATCTTAATTCACCGTATGGATCATCTTCAATAAAAATTGTGTCGTAATTATTTAATATACTCGCAATTTTTCTCTGTTCTTTGCTGTATATGTAATTCCTGATGGGTTTTGGAAGTTAGGTACAGCATAAAATAATTTAGGGTTGTGCTCCTTTAAAACTTTTTCTAAAGAGTCAGTGTCAATTCCATCATCAACTAAAGGAACTGTATGGAATTTAGGCTCAAATATTTAAAGTGCCTGTATTGCTCCTAAATATCCGGGTCGCTCAATAATAATATCATCATCTTTGTTTAAAAAAACTTTACCTATTAAATCAAGTCCTTGCTGAGACCCGTTCGTAATCAATATTTCATCAGAATCAATCTTTAAACCTTTCTTTTTCAAATATCTATCTGCTATATATTGCCTTAAAGGCAAATATCCTCTGTTGTACTATATTGAAGGACATTACTTCCATCTTCACTTAATACCTTTTGTGCAGCTTTTTGAATTTCTTCAACAGGAAAAGATGCTGGATTAGGAAGTCCTCCTGCAAACGATATTACTTCCGGATTAACAGTTACTTTTAGAATTTCCCTAATAAATGATTTATGAATATTATTCATTCTGCTTGCAAATTGGACACTCATAAACCTATTGTACCTCGTCTCAGGAATTATATTTTTAAAATGATATCATATTATTTCCAAAAAGTAAAACAAATTTATTTAATATATGAGTGTCCATGAATCACAACCAAGTCTTTAATATATCTGTTAATAAATTTTTTCAAAACGTGTAAGTTTCGAATTGTCTAATTCCAGTAACTTTATGGATTGCATATCCAAAAACTAAACTTATAGAATCTAATTATGGATTTACTTTAGGAACTGGAAAATTTGTTACCTTCACCATATTATTACCGACATCTATGTTTTCAGAATCTAACTTTATTTCAAAACTATTTATCATATACTCATAAAACTCAGTTATACTTTTATTTCTATCTTTTATACGTGATTCGTTATTAGCAGCAACAATATCATGAAGAAATTGTCGAATTTTTGAACAGTTTAAAGTAACTAATTCTTTTCCCTGATCACTAACCATGAAACCAATTAAATTGTTTAAAGCTAAATTGTATTGAAATAAAGGGTCATTTTCATTGCTATATTTTATATTATATTCCATGTATGACAATATCCATGTTACTTTTTCTATAGAAGCATAGTAGTAATTGCCTGACTCAGGATTGATTTCGTACTTATATAGATTTCGTTCCAATTCGTTTGTTGCTTGAAATATATTTACTTCATCTTCTTTAGAGTATTTAAGCAAATCAATCTGGCTATTCTTATTTAAAATAATCATAAATTGAATAATGTTTGCTAAAATTAATAAACCAATTAAAGCAATTGATAGTGATTTTTTCATAGAATACTACTCCCTATGTACAAAAAATGAGTAGGAAATAATGAACACTTAACTGATGTTAAAATTATATTGATTTCTTCTTTTGAATTCATATAATGTTCACCATATGTTTTTTACTTTTATTCCCACTTGCACAAGAAACAATACCATAATTATATTAATATGTCAATAATATGAATTATAAAATTTAAGATTAAATGGTAAATTATGATAACATATATAAGTTTTCAAAATTAAATTTTCATGATTTCTATGTTTTGACACTTGAGTTTGCTACTAAAAGCACATTTTAACAATCATAGTTGAGAAGCTCTTGTATATTTAGACTTGACAGCTAAATAATACATAGTTTCTCACTATGATTGTTAAGTTAATATTATTTCTCTAAGATTTTCTTGGAAATCTCTTTTACCTTGCTTTTTACCTTTTCCTCATCAATTGTTTTTAAAACTCTATTCTCCATAAGTATATTACCGTCCACAATAACGGTATCAACATCGGAACCTTGAACACAATATACCAGAGCCGATATATAGTCATTAACAGGCACTATATGCGGTTTATCCATATCTATCAATATAATATCCGCCTTATAACCTTCCTTGATTTGTCCAACTTCATTTCCAAAACCGATTGCCTTCGCACCGTTTACAGTAGCCATTTTTAAGACTTCCTCAGCAGTAACAAGAGTTGGCTGCATATTCACGCCTTTATGTATCAAAGCTGCAATATGCATTTCCTCAAACATATCGAGATTGTTGTTGCTGGAAGCACCATCGGTACCCAATGCAACATTTATGCCTTTTTTCAGCATTAACGGCACATTGGCTATACCGCTGCCCAGTTTTAAATTGCTGGTAGGATTATGGGCAACACTTACACCTTTTTCTTTCAATATATCAAAATCACTGTCTGTCAAATGGACACAATGGGCAGCTATTACCGGAACATCAAACACACCGGTTTTCAGGCATACTTCCGCCGGATTCATACCATATCTTTTGATGCCGTCTTCCCGTTCTTTAAAAGTCTCAAGCAGGTGAATATGAATACCTGTACCGAGTTCCTTTGCAAGCTTGGCCGATTCGGTCAGTCCTACTTCATCACACAGATAAACCGAATGAATCTCTACATACACTTTGATTCTGCCGTTAGCCTTGTTATGCCAGTTCTTAAAGTATTCAACGCATACAGGTATCTGGTTTCTGACCATTTCATCTTCATTACCGATAAATTTAAAGGCATTTCTGCATAAATTTGCCCTCATTCCTGTATCTTCAACAACTTTGGCAACAGTATCCATTTGATAATACATATCGGTAAAAGTAGTGGTACCGGTCTTTATCATCTCTGCTATTCCAAGCATTGTTCCCCAATAAATGTCTTCCTCAGTTAACTTTGCTTCCACAGGAAGAATTTTATTGAACAGCCACTCCTCCAACGGCAGATCGTTGCCATAATTTCGCATTATAGTCATTGCAGTGTGGGTATGGGTATTTATAAGTCCAGGCATTGCAAGCTTATTTCTGCCGTCTATCACATTGTCTGCCTTAAATTCTCTAAGTTTTTCCTCATCGGTACCAATATAATATATTGTGTTTTCTTTTATGGCTATATTGGTATTTTTAACAACTTTACAGCTTTCATCGCAAGTGACAACATCTATGTTTTTTATAAGTATGTTCACTATATACCCCTCTTCTTAAAGTATTTTTAAACAATCCGATAATTGCCCATTCCAAAAATCAAAATTTTAGAATGGGCAAACCAAAAATATAATCTTAATTCCAGCTATTTAAATACTTTTTCTGTTCCTCTGTCAGCTCATCAATTTGTACGCCCCAGGATTTAAGCTTCATATTTGCCACTCTTCTGTCAATCTCCTCAGGAACATCGATAACCTTGTTTCCAAGTTTACTGTAGTTTTTCACCATGTACTCTGCCGACAAGGTTTGAAGGGCAAAACTCATATCCATTATTTCAGCCGGATGACCGTCTCCTGCTGCAAGATTTACCAATCTTCCCTCTGCCAGAACATTGATCCATCTTCCGTCTTTCATCTTGTAGCCCATAATATTCTTCCTCTGTTCCTTCTTTTCCACAGCCATGGCTTCAAGTTCAGGCAGGCAGATTTCCACATCAAAATGTCCGGCATTACACAAAATGGCACCGTCTTTCATAACTTTATAATGGTCACTGTGAATTACCCTGTTGCATCCTGTAACGGTAATGAATATATCGCCGTATTTTGCCGCTTCATTCATAGGCATAACCTTAAATCCGTCCATTATTGCTTCAGCGGCTTTTATCGCATCAACTTCACAAACGATAACACTGGCACCCAAACCTTTTGCTCTCATTGCAATACCTTTTCCGCACCATCCGTAACCTATAACTACCACGTCTTTACCTGCCACAATGAGGTTTGTGGTTCTGTTTATTCCGTCCCAAACCGACTGGCCGGTACCGTACCGGTTGTCAAAAAGATACTTGCAGTAAGCATTGTTTACAGCTATCATAGGAAACTTTAAAGCCCCATCCCTTTCCATGGCCTTTAGCCTTATAATACCGGTGGTTGTCTCTTCACAGCCACCCATAACATGAGGAATCAACTCAGTTTTGGATGTATGTAAGAGGTGAACCAAGTCTCCTCCGTCATCGATTATAATATTGGGCTTGTATCCAAGAGCCTGAGTTATGTGCTGCTGATACTCTTCTTTAGTAGCACCATACCACGCATATACATTAAGTCCGTCCTTTACCAGAGCTGCAGCAACATCATCCTGGGTGGAAAGGGGATTGCTTCCGGTCACGGAAACTTCTGCCCCGCCCGCTGCAAAAACTTTTGCCATATATGCTGTTTTTGCTTCAAGGTGTACCGATATGGAAACTCTCACTCCGGAAAAGGGCTTGGTTTGTGAAAACTCTTCCTCAAGACTCCTTAAAATAGGCATATTTTTTCTTACCCATTCGATTTTTTGCTTTCCCGATTCAGCCAAATTAATATCACGTATTGAACTACTCATCTGTCAGATACCTCCAAATCTTAATTAATGATAAACATCTGTTTTTATATCGGCCATATTTCTATAACTTTTTTCACCACACTGGTAAAATTCTTTTCAGCCTGCTTTGCGGTTTGCATAACTTCTTCATGGTTCAGCGGCTGATCTAATATACCGGCTGCCATGTTAGTAATGCAAGATATTCCCATAACCTTCATCCCTGCATGCCTTGCAGTTATTACTTCCGGTACGGTGGACATTCCTACCGCATCGGCACCTAATATGCTTAAAGCCTTTATTTCGGAAGGCGTTTCATACATTGGTCCTTTAGTGAAAGCATAGACACCTTCCTGCATTTTTATACCCACTTCCTCGGAAGCTTTTTTAAGCAATTCCCTCAAGTCTTTGCTGTAAGCCTCACTCATATCCGGAAACCTGACTCCGAATTCGTCAAAGTTTTTACCTCTTAGAGGCG
Source organism: Acetivibrio clariflavus DSM 19732 (assembly GCF_000237085.1). Classification (GTDB taxonomy): domain Bacteria; phylum Bacillota; class Clostridia; order Acetivibrionales; family Acetivibrionaceae; genus Acetivibrio; species Acetivibrio clariflavus. The sequence goes on from NC_016627.1 coordinate 3,514,759, forward strand.
AAGGTGCAAAAAAGCTTATGTGGTCCCTTATTATCATTAAATCCCCCGGCTTAAAGGATTTATTAATTCCGCCAGCCGCATTTGTGACAAGAAGCTGGTCAATGCCAAGGAGTTTAAAAATTCTTATGGGTATAACCACTTGTGATACATCATAGCCTTCATAATAATGGAAACGGCCTTTCATAGCAATTATGCTTTTCCCTGATATTTCTCCGCACACAAGCTTTCCGGCATGTCCTTCCACTGTTGACACCGGAAACCCGGGTATATCCTTATAATCTATTTCAATGCTGTTAGTTATATCATCCACAAGAGGACCTAACCCCGAACCTAAAACAATTGCAATTTTCGGTTGACAATTTAATTTACTTTCAATATATCGGGCAGTTTTTTTCAAATCTTCATAATTGTACATAGAATTCCTCCTGACATTATTAATATACTTTATTTTTTTAAATCTATAAGCACACTTGAAAATACTTTATTTCATTATCTCATAGTATAAGTTCCATCAATTATTTTTTTAATTATTAAATTAAAAATATAATGTTTTACATAGATTGTCTGATATTTTTATTAAATATACCATAAAAAACTGCTGAAGAAAACAAAATAAACGCAAAAAAGGGGCTGTTGCATTACAGACTAATAATCGTAATGCAATAGCCCCTTTTTATTTAAAATTAATATATTTTATCCTTAAAACGTTGTCTTTTATTTGTTGATCCTGAAAAAAGGGTATACTAAATAAACGACACACACTTCGCTAATTATACAATAAATATTTTTTATGTTTATGCTGTCTTTATTGGATGTAAATACGTGGCACATCGTTGTGATTGAATTTTGTTATGCAGTTTGTTTACATTATGTGCTAAAGCAAGAAGAATGCATTCTGCTAAGATGTTCTTTTTGCCTCTACACAAGAAACGTCTGAATCCCATATCTTGTTTTATTTCTCCAATAACCCCTTCGACCTGAATACTCCGATTTATTCTGAGTTCGATTCCTTCTTCACTGAGGATTCTTTCTAAGGCTTCCTCACGTTTTTGCTGGAATAATTTAGATACCTCAAGACGTTTAGTCCGTTCTTCCAGCGGTTTTTTGCTGTTTCCCTTAATGCATTTTGATTTGAAAGTACATTCACTACAATCTTCACATGTGTAGCAGGTTTTCTTACTTATATATCCTGTTTTGCTTTTACTGAACTTTATTCCTGTTACTACAAGCCTTTTTCCGTTACTACATATGTAAATATCCTTTTCTTTGTCATATATCATATTTTCCTTTATGCTAATATCTGCTTTATACTTACGTGTCCTACTAACTTCATAATTGGATGGTTTAATAAACGCACGTTGGTTGTTTTCATCAAGATAAACGTAATTTTCCTCACTTTCATACCCTGAATCAGCAACTATATTTTTGTAAGTATACCTCAAATGACTTTTGATACTGTTTAAGAATGGTATTAGAGTGGTTGTATCTGTAGGCTGAGGACCAGCACTTATCCATACTATGTATTCAGCATCTACTCCAAACTGAATATTGTAACCAGGTTTTAATTGCCCATTCTTCATAGCATCTTCTTTCATTCTCATGAAGGTTGCATCAGGGTCTGTTTTTGAAAAACTATTTCTCTCTCCCATGGTATGTAAATGCTTATTATATTTCTTAAGTCTTGATATGTATTCATCCAGCTGTTCCAATGTTTTTTGGAGAGGAGATTTTCTTTTTCCTATTCCATAGACAAATTCGATATCTTCATCCTTTTTTATTTTGCATAGTTTACGCCTAAGCTTTTTTAGATGATACATTTTGATTTTATCTCCATATACAATTTTAAATCCGTAATCTTCTTCTGCTTTCTTAAAAAATGCAGGAATCTTATCCATAAGTTTTCGCTGATTTTTAGTAACAGAACCTTTCCAGACAAAAGTATATTTGTTTGAAGAAGCTTCAATTTTTGTCCCATCAACAAAAAGATTCTTCATTGAAAGTTCTCCACATTCAGCAAGTATTTCAGTAAATTGTGCCATAAGATTTTCTGAAACAGGTGCAAAATGAAGGCTCCGAAATCTCGCTATTGTTGTATAATCTGGAGCAGGAGACCCTTCAAGAAGGTACATAAAGTTGATATCTCTCTTACAAGCACTTTCAATTTTTCGAGTAGTATAACAATTATTCATATATCCGTAGAGCATGACCTTCAGCATCTGTGTTGGGGTTGCTTGTTTTTTCCTTATACGGGAATAGGTCTTATATAATTCTGTTAAATCCATCTCCTCCACTATCTGACCCAGCAACCTGACAGAATCATCATTAGGTATCATGTACTCAATATTTAACGGAATTTTAATTGATAGAAATCACCGCGAATGGTATAATCTTTATGTGTTAAATTATTTAGTGGCATAAATACATTTTACACCAAATTCCGGACTTTTCGAAGTCCGGAATTTGCTTTTTAGACACAAAAGGACTGTTACACTAATTTTCTTAGTGCAACAGCCCCTTTTCCATAACCTTTGTATAAATTTACTGTTTAAGCGTCGCCCAAAGTAATTTTCTTGTTCTCATCACAGGATATTACTTTCTTTTTATTGTCAATTTTTGTTACCAGCATTACTTTTGCATTCCATAAGTCAACTATATGCTTTAATGTCTCATAGGCATAGCTTATATCTAATTCCCTGCCATCAAAGTCATGTTCCAGAATAAGCATGTTGTCGGTCTGTACCCATTCCAAAACCTTTATTACCGGAATACCGGACATACCAACATTGTTTGCTATTGTATCACGAACTGCCTTCCAGCCCTCTTCGTCAGAAACATTTGTTATTACATAATTGCTTCCCAGTTTTACATATTCAAAAAGATTCATCTCTTCACACAGTTCCTGAGTCAGATACCTTCTGATAAACGACTGGTCCCTTTCAACTTCCCGGATTTCAAATATCTTCTTCAAATCTCCGTTGTTTTTATTCTTAATATCTTCAAAAATTTTAAAGCCAATATAATAAGGATTTAACTGGCCAAGAAGAGGCCTTATAACCTGGTTATGGCGTTTTAAGAACTCAATATGCAGTCCCTGGGGAAGATTTAATTCGTTTAGTATTGTATAATGCCAGAAACTTGCCCAACCTTCATTCATTATTTTGGTCTCAATCTGCGGTATAAAGTACAGGGTCTCTTCTCTGACAATATTTAAAATATCTTTCTCCCAATCTGCCAGTTTTCCATAGTTCATTATAAACCAAAGCATATCCTCTTCAGGCTCAAAAGGAATTCTTCTAAAATCAGGAAGAGGTTCCTCCTCTTTTCTCTTAGGTTCCAGCAAACTATATTCGCTCTTTGGCTTTGCCAGTTTCCTCAAAACCTCTTTCTTTTTCTCTTCATCAGATATTCTCTTCTCTCCAATTGTCCTCGATACCTGGTACTTAATGGCATGGGCGGCATTTAAAATTTTCTCGACTTTTTCATAGCCGATACCCGGGTCCTGAATATATTCCCTTATCCTGTCGGCATGATTCTTAAACATTTCCACGGTGTTTTCCGCCCGTGTACCCAGTTTAAACAGCCTGTTATTCTTAAAAAAATCATTGTGTCCGTAAACATGCGCTATTGTCAGTATCTGCAAAAGCAGTGTGTTATCTTTCATCAGGTAAGCAAGACAAGGATTAGAGTTTATAACCATTTCATAAGGCAATCCTGTCAAATTATATCTATGCAGTGTTTTAGTTCTCTCATAACGCTTTCCGAAACTCCAATGAGGGTAATGGGACGGCATTCCCACATAAGTTTCATAACCAATCATATCTTCATAACTGCAAATCTCAAATTCCTGCTCATAATAATCAAGGCCAAGTTTTTTAGCGACTTCTTCGATTTTATCATTCCATTCCTGTAATTCCCTCATGCTGTAATCAGCCATAATATCACCTCCCGGAGCCGGTTAGTTCCCAAAAACGGCCTTATTCTCCTTCTTTATCAAGAAGTTTTTTCAGACCGGGCAAGATGTCTTCCTTTTTTGTCATTGTAATAACAGCAAAATTCTTGTTATTTATATTCTTCTGGAATTCGCTTTTTATTGTGCTGGATGAAGAGTAATAGCCCGGAACAATTTCACCGTATCCGAATAAATTACATACTTCACACAGCTTCTGAGCGTATTCCACTGCTTTTTTATTATCCTCGGACCAATTATCCCCATCACTGCAGTGAAAAGCGTAAATATTCCAGCTTGCAGGGTTATATCTTTGTTCAATTATTTCGAGGGCCTTTTCATAACCGCTGCTGATATAGGTTCCGCCCGATTCACCCTTGTGAAAGAATTCATCTTCATTCACTTCCTTTGCGGAAGTGGTATGGGCAATAAACGCAACTTCAACATTGGAATACTTAAGTCTTACAAACTGGTAGAGAAGGAAATAAAAACTTCTCGCCAGATATTTCTTGGTCTGGTCCATTGACCCGGAAACGTCCATAATGCAAATAACCACTGCATTGAAGTCCTTTTTGTGGTCCTCCCGGACTCTTCTGTACCTCAAATCATCTTCCATAAAAGGAAATCTCTTTCTTTCCTGTTCGATATCACCGGTTACAATATTTTCATCCGGTTCATCTTCGACGCCTATTTCCTTTTGAGTACGCAAAAATGCCTGCTTTCTCTTTATCTTTTCTATGACCGAGCGTCTCTTTGCCAGCCTCGGAGGTATACCCTTCCGTTGATAACCCAAGTTTTTAAAACTTTTTACCGATTCTATCTCAGCCATTTTCTTTCTGTCAATGTCCGGAAGGTTCAGGTCTTCAAAAAGATAATTAATCAATTCTTCAATGGTTACCTCAGTCTCGTAAATGTCTTCTCCTTCCTGATTTCCGGCCTGCCCTTCACCATTGCCGTTTTTTCCTGTTTTATCCTGACCTATTCTGTCTCCCCTTTTTTCGCTGCCATCTCCTGAACCGGCAAAAGTACCATTATTTCCATAGATAAACTGATATTCCTTAATTCCTTTAATTGGTATCTTTATCTTCTTATCTTTGCTCTGGCCAATAATACTCTCTTCAGCGATTATATTTCCAATATTCTTTTTTATAGCTTCCTCAACCAATTCCCTATGCCGCCGTCTGTCTTCGGCCGACCGGTCCTTTCCGTTATTGACAAACTCTCTGAAAATAGCCATTCAAATCACCCCTTTAGTATATGCCGGATTCAAGAAAGGGGTTTAGTCCTTCCAAAGGTTATTTGCAGCATATTTTAAAATTACATTGCAGCAGTGATCGCAATATCCGTTTTTCTTCATTTCTTCAACCATGGCATCATATTTTTCACTCTGTTCCTTATCTCTAACCTTTGCCTGAGTAATAACTCTGCTAAGTTCCCTTACCGATGCAGTCAACTTTTTCTCAATAGCTTCTTTTAAAGGTTCATAGCTATTATAATCAAGCTTTCCGCCGCTTCTTAATACATAGAACATATAGGCTGTAACATCTGCTCTGAATCCCTTGGCTGCAGTATCGGTAATTCCTATTTGCTCTTCTATGGATCTTAAGAACTTTTCATCAGGCTCAAGCTCTTCTCCGGTATTTTTATCTTTTATCTTGGTCTTGTTGACATAGGCTTCCGCATGGTCAAGGTAATTGTTAAACAAACTCTCAGCCTGTTCTCTGTATCCATGAATGAAAGCTTTGGTTATTTCCTTTTCAAGTATTTTGTTATACTCTTTCCTGATGCTGTCCTGTATAAATCTCAAATACTTTTCTCTCTCATCTTCACTTATTGCCAGTTCCTTAACTGCTTTAACCAATGTCTCCATTACCGATATAGGATTGATGCAGTTGTGTTCCGACTCGGAAAGGGCAGTGTCCAAAGCCTTCATGATAAATCTTGTTGAAATTCCAGTCATTCCTTCCCTTGGAGCTTCTTCCTTCAATTCAAAAATATCTATTTTTCTTGTCATGCCCTTTTCTACAATTTCTTCACCGTTATATATCTTGAGCTTGGTCATCGGATCTACTTTGTTTGACGGTGCTAATCTTGTAAGAATTGCAAACATTGATGCAATTTCAATGGTATGGGGTGCTATATGAGCACTAAACTTACTCTTTTTCAGTATTTTTTCATATATCTTGATTTCCTCATTAAGTTCTAAGCAATAAGGAACTTCAATTTTTACAATTCTATCCAAAATAGCTTCGTTGGTATGATCCGATTTGAATTTGTTCCATTCGGCTTCATTGGAATGGGCAAGAATTATACCGTCAAAATATATCATCGACCCTTTTCCCGGTGACGGAATAGATTTTTCCTGTGTAGCGGTAATCATGGTATGAAGATATTCGGTTTCATTCTTAAACACTTCTATAAATTCCACAATTCCTCTATTGCCGACATTAAAGGCTCCGTTTAGTGACAATACTCTGGGGTCGTCTTCAGCATACATATCTATTTTAGATATATCAACGCTTCCAATAAGCACCGATGTATCCTGATTATTGGGGTCCACTGGAGGAACAACACCTATTCCCTTTCTGGATCTTATTGAAAAATTAACCGTCTCAACGGGGAATTTTTCATATTCACCATTAAACTCATTTTTCAGTCTGTAGCGGCATATCGGGCACAAATCTCCTTCTATTCTTACATTCAGTATCTCTTCAAACTCTTTTCTTAAATGCTTCGGTACCAGGTGCAAAGGTTCTTCCCTCATTGGACAGCCTTTCAAAGCATATATGGGATCACTCTTTTCCAATGCCTTTTTCAAAGCTTCCATCAAGGAAGATTTTCCTGCCCCAACGGGACCTACAAGATACAGAACCTGCCTTGATTCTTCCCCTGCCATCGCCGCAGAATGGAAATACCTTACTATCTTCATTATAGTTTTATCTATTCCAAAAAAATCGTCAGCAAAGAATTTATACTTTTTTATGGTGTCATTGCCATATATTCTTCGCAATCTGGGATTTTCATCGGTTTTTATTACCTCTACGCCCGGCTCGGTAATCACTTTATACATTCTCTGGTGGGCCAGCATTGGAATCTCAGGATTCTCTTTTACTATTTCAAGGTAATCGAGAAAGGTTCCCTCAAAGTGCTTAGCCTTGCGCTCTTCCCTATCTTTTCGGATTATACTTGAGAAATCAAGTCTTTCCATAATTATGCCCCCTTTTTTTACACAGGATTTGGATAAATACAATCAATTCTCCCAACAGTAAATATCGGACAATTTCACTATGATTTAATTTATTTGCCAAAAATTTTCTGTCATTTTAAAAAATTATTTTGCTTTGGTTTATAAATAATTGATCTTTTTATAAAATTGTCCAATAAACTTTATAATTTTTATATTCCCTAAAAACAAAGCTTTAATCATAATTCTAAGCTTTTATCAATAAAAAGCCCTACTTGAAAATGCAATTTACTTGATATATTATTATGTTACACATAAGTATTTAATTTAGTGATTGACTTAGTTTTATCCCATTGTATTTATTCGTCTACATTTCATATTATTACCAATATTAATATAAAATACTACTTTATATCAACTTTTAGAATCATTATATTTTTAGCTGGTTATCCTTTCATTAGACAGTACGCATTTTCAACTTTTTAAGGTACGAGAAAAAGCATTGCACAAAAAACTTAGAAATATAATAATTATTGATACAAGCTTCATTGCTTTAGAAGGAAAAATCCACTTTTATATCAAATAGAAACAATAGGATTTTTCCTGACTTCGATTTTAGAAACATACATTTCAAAGGTATATTTTTTACAGAATTGCTATTTTAATTATAACATACATATATTCAAATATCTACAATTTTTATCTGCCACATTTTACTTAAGTGAGTATGCCGAATTTAGTGGTATAATATAAGAGCTATAAAATAATTTATTAGTAACCTTTTAATAAACAGCAGGGAGGATAAAATGAAAGTTTTTACAAAAGTTCTCAAACACATTTTATTTTCTATAACAATAGTTTTAACCGGATTTCTTCTATTTACTTTTGTTTTATCTTTCAATGTAAACAACACCCTTATGAGTTCGAAATACCACGAAACATTGCTTGCTAAAAACAATGTTTACAGCTATGTTAATGACCTGATAAGTGCCTCAATAAATGAGTTTTTTAAAAATTTGGACACTGAGGAAGCAAATACCCAGAATGCAGAATTACTTAAAATTCTTAAAAATACAACTTCTCCTGAAATGGTTAACATGAATATAAACTCCATTACCGAACAAATTTTTCAATATTTCCGAGGAGAAAGAAAAAATCTTCCTGACCTTTACATTGATATAAATATGCCATCCGGCCAAAATGAATATGACCAAGCACATGTCAATGCAAGAAATCCTGATATATCCGAACAAATAAAAAAAATAAACCTGCAATCTATTTTACTTACTTTAAACAGGACCGATATATTGGAACAGCTTAAACTTATCAAATTCGTTTACTTTGTAGCTTCACATATTACAGAGCTGTCAATATTTTTTTCAGTTCTAATGTTATTAATCATTTCAATAATATATAAAAAGACCGATGCAATTGTCAAATGGCTGCTTTTAGCGCTACTGGCCTGCGGATTTTTCAACCTGGCTTTTTCGGTTGTACTGTTTATATTCTTAAATAAGTTATTACCCAATAGCATATATTTTCTCACAATAGCAATGCCTCTTAACTCAGAATTGATTTTATCCTACATCAGAGACTTGTTATCTCCATTGTCGCTGTTTTGCTTTACTTTAGGTATTGTATTTTCTATTTTTTCCATAATGTTTTATTTCCACAAAGCAAAACTGATGGGGATATTAAAGGCTATTAAAGTTCTTGTCTCAAAACTTCCAGTAAAATCAAAGAAAATGTTAAAATACGGAGTTACAGTATTGGTTCTTGTGTTTATAGTATTCGGAATGGGCTATAATCTCTATGCCTTTAAAAGCGGCTACGACTCCAACAATTTTTCGAGCGTTGTATCAAAGCTCACTAATGCCAATACCGTTACACAAGTTATATCGGCAAAAGATGAAACTATTTATACCCTGCAAGTAAAACTCAAAGATTCTGTAACCGATGAACCGGTACCCAATATAAAAGTATCGGTATCCGGCCACTCCAAAACACCCCAAAAATATTACAACCTTTCAGAAATTACAGATGAAGAAGGAGTTGCTAAATTTATACTTGGTAAAGGCAAATTCCATCTTAGTTTTACATCTCCTGTATCGGACATCAATTATAGTCTGCCTGCTCCCTTCTTCTATGAAATAAAATCAGCGGGAATCACAATTTTAACGGTTAACTTGGAAAAAATCAAACCGGCTGACGGAATTGCAGAGATTGAAGTATTGAATGAAGAAAATAACCCTGTAAAAAATTTAGAATTATACTTAAACGAGGAATTAGAAATTGAGCCGGAACAAGACCAGAAACAGGATGATGATTCTTCTGCTTTTACAGACACCGAGACTTTGAAGTGCTATTCAGTAACAAACAGCAAAGGCATTGCAGTATTTAAGCTGCCGCAAGGCAAGTATAATGTAGGATTCTCCAAATCAAAGTTTCCGGAAGAGTATATAATTCCTGAAAATTTTGAAATAAATATTTATTCTGATTACGTTACCCGATATACAATAAGGATTGAAAATAAAACCGAGGAATCCGATCCTGAATCTGCAGAAGATTAAGTCTGTTTGTGTAACAGTTCCATCCTCCTTTGAATATAGTATATAAAGTGAGTTAATTATGTAAATAATGTGACAAAAGGAGGATTCACATAATGCTGCCTTATTATAGTTTTCCCTTTGTGGTGCAAAACACAGGCAATTTTAACCAGCCTGCAACATATAATCCTTATATGCCTCCGGTAGTTAATCCTGTTTCACCTTACCAAAATTCCAATTTTATGCCTTATGCACCACAGACTATGCCTCAATACAACATTGGTCCAATGGTCGAAAACCTTGAAACTGAAAACACCAATGACATAAATTATCCAAACGTCCAGGACCGTCAGCCGGATCCAATTTTGAGCGACAATCCGGCAAGCCCCAGTATCACATTGTTCAAAGAACTTAGCGGTTACCCCAATTATGGCAATCCCAGCGGCAATGCAGACATCCTGTACACTGGAAACAGAGGTACCTGGACTTTTCAGATTCCTACATTTCTTTTGGTAACCGGAAATTTAAGAGCTCAAATAGTAATTCGGGGAGTATTGGACGACCATCAAAATGTTCCGGTTAGTAATTACTCTGCAAGGATAACCGTAAACGGAACAGTGGTTCACAACGGAAGGCTTCAGCTTGAACATGGCCGTCCTGTTGGCCAAAGATTTACCAACTGGAGAAGTTTGACTTTTAATGTTCCCAGTTTGAGAAGGAGCAACAGAGTTGTTATTGAAAATACCTCAAGAACAGGACCTGACGACTGGATAGCTTTTGACTGGATGGAATTGAGACTTGTTCCCAGATAAAGGATTAATTTAAACATTACAGTTGTGTCTTAGCTAAAATTTGCTATAAAACTATACATTATTCCAAAATAAAAACTCCGGCCAATACCGGAGTTCTATTTTTAACACACCTTTTATATTTTACATCTTAACACACACACTCTTTTTGTGCCAATGTTCTGCCAATACTCAATATGCCCTTCGTCCTGGCGGAAATTCTCAAAAGAATAATTATTTGCTTTTACATACTCAACAATATCTTTAGAGAACAATACATCCCAACCTTCTTCTTTTACTGAAGGAAGCTTGCTGAATGTATATTCATCATATAATTCCCTGTATTCATTAAACAACAAAACTTTATATGTTCTGCTGGTATTCTTATATACTGCATATCCCTCTCTAACTCTTACAATGTCTTCTAACGGTATATTTCTTTGTTCAACAATAATTTCATGTAATTTCTTGTCAAGATAAAGCATTTTATGGCTATCCAAATATGTATGCAACGCCTTTTTATTGTTTATATTTTTAAAGTTCTTAAGAGATATTTTTAAGAAATCGGGTTTATCATTTTTAAACAGAACAAGTGTTGCTTCCTCTTTCCCCAGATACCAAATCTCATTTTCATTCATATATATAATTTCACCGGACAAATTCTTCTCGTTAAATATCGGGAATAGGAAAGGTTCGTTATCAAAAAACATTGAACGCTTGATTGAAACATCAGTACCTTCTTTAATGGTAACAGTAAAGGGTTCACCCCAGATATCGCGCTCAACAATAACTATTCTTCCTGAATCGGTACAATAAATATAGTATTTCTTGCTTGAAAAAGCCAAATCCTTTTTATCTATACTTAACAGTCGTTCAAGGTTTCTAATTTTTTCTTTTTTCAGTGAATTTATAAAACTGGCAGCTCTCCCGGAATTTTGCTGTATGCTATCCAATATATTTTCTTTTATATTTTTCGGTAAAGCTGCTACACTTTCTTTAACCTTTTCAGACTGAACGGACGAATCATCGGAAGCAGTAACTTTGACCTCCTCAGTTTGAGCTTTTACTTTGTTTTTAGTTCTTGCGTTCGATGAAATTAAAAAATCATCCGGAAGCAAATTAATATCTTTCATGGTCACTCTTAAAACGTCTTTTTTATTTTCCATGAAATCACCCCTTAAATTATAAAAAACAAAACAGCATATGTAGGTCCCTTTTCCAAATTCATATTATACTTATGTGGCATTACATAATAATTATAACTTATTTCATAATAAATGCCAACACTTTATAAATGAATTTACAAGACAAATAACCTGATATTTCCTTTTTACTTTCATTTTGGGCAAATCTGTTATAAGTCGGTACATAATGTTACAAGCAGTGAAAATTTAATCATAAAGGCTAGAAATTATCAATACTCATGCTGAGAATACCTTATAGACAACTGCTTAATTAATAGCACAAACCTACCACTATTATATTATTTCGCAAAAAAAATAAATTTTTAGCGGTTATTAAAAATTTTTTTATTTTAATAAACCATTTCCCAAAAAAATATTAGTTATTATTTCTGGCAGGCCTCTTCTCGTCTTTCCTTATCATTTCGTATATCCCAAGTATCAATAAAAATACTCCGAAATATTTTTTCAAAACCGAACCGGGCAATTTAATTGCAAACCGTGACCCTATAAAAGCCCCCAGCAAACCGAAAACAGCAATAGGAATTGCTGTCTTAAAATCAATTCTCCTGTTTTTTATATGTATTACTAACGCAACAACTGCTGTTGGAATAAAAAAAATGAGATTAACGCTCTGGGCAATGTGCTGGTCAGGCTTTGCAAATAAGACAAGGGCAGGAATCAAAATTGTTCCTCCGCCTATTCCCATTCCACTGACTATTCCGGATACAAGTCCTAAAAGAAAAAGTATCATAATTACTCCCCTATCACAATATCATTCTTATAGCTGCAGCTATCATAAATAACGAGAATATTTTTCTTAAAATATGGGATGGACATTTGGCAAGAAGTTTTGCACCTATATATCCTCCCACAATTCCACCCATAATTACTTTTACAGTCAATCCCCAATCTATAAAACTGTTGGATATGTAAAGTAATGCACTTACAACGGTCAATGGCAATATAACGGCGATTGCCGTGGCATGAGCTATATGATCTTCTTTTTTTAACAGTAAAACCATGGCCGGAACAGCTATTGTTCCCCCTCCTGAGCCAAAAAGTCCGTTTGCCAGGCCTGTCACCAGGCCAATTAGTATAAATTTAACATACTTACTCAAAAATTCCCCTCCAAAATTACCTTTGATACTTTAATTATTCCTTATGAGGCAATTATCATCTTTCTTATTTTGAATAAATTTCGCAATTATATTCATAAAATTTTTATATGCCGATATGTTGATTTCAATCCCATTTCTGTGGGCATAATTATCCATTGTCTATTGGTTGCACTATTTAAAAACAATTTGATATAATTTAAATACAAAATGAATACCTGTCTGTATTTAAGCTCAGGTTTATAATTCTACCCAGGCAATACCTGAGTTTGATATACAGATCAAAATATATGCGGATAAAAACAGGTTAGTTACGGGAGTAGTAGTTATGGCAGAGAAAGTAATTTACAAAGATGATATTTCAATAGAGTTAAAGAAACCTAAAATGTATAAAGTTATACTTCTTAACGATGACTATACAACAATGGATTTCGTTGTGGAAGTGCTTATGATTGTATTTCACAAAAGCGCTACTGACGCAACTCAAATAATGCTGGATGTGCACCAGAAGGGAAAGGGTGTTGTAGGTACATATACCTATGACATAGCAAGTACCAAAATAGCCCAGGTAGAGCAAATGGCATCAGAAAGAGGCTTTCCTCTTGCTGCGGTTATGGAACCGGAGTAATGGAAAGAGTAATATAGTGAGTTATTTAATAGCCATCTTAAAAATAACCTGTTTTACTTTCAGGTTACAATCCCATCAAATCGTTTTTTGGGAAATGGCATGTACGGATTTATTGCAACCTATTGAACAGAAGTACATAGGCGATTGGCAAAATTCAGTATCAGCAAGCGATATGCTCAAAATTAACAATCAAAAATATTATTTGATATTAAAATCGCCTAAACTGTTAAACCTATATAATATATTTTTAGAATTGGTGGGGTTTATATGAAATTGGATGATACAGCAAACAGGATTTTAATGGCCGCATACAATGAGGCTAAATATAACGGTCACGAATACTTTACACCCGAACATATTCTCTATGCTTCTCTTTTTTTTGATGAAGGTGCAGCCATTATAGAAAATTGCGGAGCTAATGTTGAAGTTATAAAAAAGGAATTGATCAATTTCTTTAATGATAATATGCCTTTGGTTGAAAATGCAGACCCTATAGAATCTGTAGGTGTAAACAATATAATGCAGAATACGGCTTATCACTGCATGTCTTCCGGGAGGGATACAATAAGAATTGGCGATATCATAGCCGCCCTATTTAATGAAAAAGAGTCTTTCGCAAGCTATATATTGCAAAAAAACGGAGTTAGAAGATTGGATGTACTAAGATATATATCCCATGGGTCTTCTTTGGTACCTAAATCCGGTATATCTTCCTTAAAACCGTTAAGGACCTCAGAGAATACCGACAGACAAGAGGACGAGCCTCAATCGGAACAAAGCGAGTTTTTAAGAAACTACACCATCGAACTGGTGGAAAAGGCCAGAAAAGGCAAAATTGACCCACTGATAGGAAGGGAAGATATCCTCGAACGTACAATACAAGTTTTATCGAGAAGGCTAAAGAACAACCCTATCCACGTAGGTGACCCCGGTGTGGGCAAAACAGCCATCACTGAGGGTCTTGCCCGGCTTATTGTAGAAAAAAAGGTTCCTAAATCTTTAATGAACAGTAAAATATATTATCTCGATATGGGCAGCCTTTTGGCAGGTACCAAATATCGCGGTGACTTTGAGGAGCGAATGAAAAAAGTCCTCAATGAAATACAGAGCCAGGAAAATGCCATTGTGTATATAGATGAAATTCACACCATTGTTGGAGCCGGCTCGGTATCGGATGGCTCAATGGATGCCTCAAATATCATCAAACCGTTTTTGACACAAGGAAATTTGCGCTTTATTGGCTCAACCACCTATGACGAATATAAGAAATATTTTGAAAAAGACAGGGCCCTGTCACGAAGGTTCCAGAAAATAGATGTTCCGGAGCCCAGCATAGAAGACACTTATAAAATCCTCAAAGGGCTAAAGGATAGGTATGAAGATTATCACAAAGTAAGGTATACCGATGAAGCTCTAAAACTTGCAGCGGAACTCTCAGCCAAATACATTCAGGACAGACACCTGCCCGACAAGGCTATTGATGTCATTGATGAAACTGCAGCTTACGTAAGGCTTCACTGCGAAGATGAAGATAAAATTATAACTATTAAAGAAAAGGATATTGAACGCACGGTATCAGCAATTGCAAAAATACCTCAAAAGTCTGTTTCAAGCAGTGAAATCCGACAGCTCAAAAACCTTGACAAAAAAATCAAAAAAGAAATATTCGGCCAGGACAAGGCAATAGATACAGTAGTAGACGCAATCAAAAGGTCCCGGGCAGGATTCAACGAACCCGAAAAACCTGTGGCCTCGTTACTTTTTGTTGGACCTACCGGTGTGGGCAAGACTGAATTGTGCAAACAACTGTCCTCAATGTTGGGAATTCCTCTGATCAGATTTGATATGAGCGAATATCAGGAAAAACATACTGTTGCAAGACTTATAGGTGCACCTCCGGGATATGTGGGATATGAGGAAGGCGGACTCTTAACCGATGCTATCAGAAAAACACCCTATTGTGTTTTACTGCTTGACGAAATTGAAAAAGCTCATTCTGACATATACAACGTACTGCTTCAAATTATGGATTATGCTACACTTACAGACAATACCGGCAAAAAAGCCGACTTCAGAAATGTCATTTTGATTATGACTTCCAACGCAGGTGCAAGAGAAGTGGGCAAGGCAATGATAGGTTTTGATAACAGGACGGTGGAAAGAAGTGCAATTATGAAGGAGGTTGAAAGAATATTCTCTCCTGAGTTTAGAAACAGGCTTGACGCTATAGCCGTATTCAACCATATAAATGAGGAAATGGCACTTCTCATAGCCAAAAAAGCTATGAAAAAGTTTGAAGAGAAATTGAAACCAAAAAATATCAAGTTATCGGTAACACCTGATTTTTACAAATGGCTTGCTCAAAAAGGTTTGTCATCAAACTACGGTGCTCGTGAAATACTTAGAATTGTACAAGACAAGGTCAAAACCTATTTTGTCGATGAGGTATTGTTCGGACAGCTTTCATCAGGCGGAACTGCTATCGTTGACGTTGTTAACGATGAAGTAAAGATAACCAAAAAATTAAGGTGAATTAGTAATGCCGATTTTTAAGCTTACCAATGATTTGATATTTCCCCATCCTTCATTGGCCGATGAGGATGGGCTTTTGGCAATTGGAGGAGACCTCTCGGTTGAACGTCTTCTCCTTGCTTATGAAAACGGGATTTTCCCATGGTATGAAGGGCAAGTAATACTATGGTGGTCACCTGACCCAAGATTTATTCTCTACCCAAAAAATTTAAAAATTTCAAAATCAATGAAAAAAGTGCTTAGGAAAAATATATACCGTATTACCTATGACAAGTGCTTTCGAAAAGTAATAACCCTATGCGGCGAGGTTAGAAAGGGTCACACTTGGATTGACAACGATATGATTGAAAGTTACTGTGAACTTCACGATCTTGGATTTGCACACTCCGTTGAAGCGTGGTATAAAGATAAGCTTGTCGGAGGTCTCTACGGTGTTTCTTTAGGAAGGTGTTTTTTTGGCGAATCCATGTTCTCCCTCATGGATAACGCTTCAAAAGCAGCACTTATTACTTTGACTTTAAAGCTTGAACAGTTGGGATTTCATTTTATAGATTGCCAGGTATACAGCAAACACCTCGAGTCTCTAGGTGCAATAAATATTCCCAGGGAAGATTTCCTCATTGAACTGGCGAATGGTTTGAAATATGAGACTTTGAGGGGCATTTGGAGGTTTGAATGAATGGGATTGAAAAAAGGTTTTATAAAGCTTTGTTTTATATTGTTAATCCCTTTGGGTCTGTTTATAAGCAACCTTTCAATATTATACCCTGAAACGGTTGAAAAACTTTATTCAAATGGATTGTACAGAGCTATTGCTGCACCACTGAACTTTATTTCCGGACTTCTGCCCTTTTCCCTGGGTGAATTGCTTCTGGTCGGGTTTATAATACTGGTTATAGTTCAGCTTATCCGTTTTATAATACAGTCATTCAGAGCGCCTTCCCAAGTAAAAAAGCATTTGCTGAATTTTATTCCGAATCTTGTGGTCTTTATCAGCCTAGTGTACTTTTGCTTTGTAATTCTATGGGGATTAAATTATCAGCGCCTGCCCTTTTCTCAAATAGCCGGCCTTAAAGTTGAACCGGCTACTGTCAGCGAACTGGCAGCTGTATGTGAAAATCTGTTGGAACAGGCAAAGGAGTTAAGGAAATCTGTAAGTGAAGACGACAAAGGTGCAATGTTTCTTCCGGCCGGAAAACGTGATGCTTTAAAACGGGCTTATAAGGGTTATGAAAATGCTGCCCGGTTTTATCCGGAACTGGGTGGAAAATATTCAAGACCTAAAGGAGTTATTTTATCGGAAATAATGTCCTATCTTGGTCTTGAGGGCATATATTCCATCTATACCGGTGAAGCAAATGTAAACATTTCAATGCCCGATGCCACATTTCCTTTTAGCACTTGTCATGAGATGGCTCATCAAAGAGGATTTGCCCGGGAGGATGAAGCAAATTATATTGCCTATGTTGCCTGTAAACACCATCCCGATGTGGATTTTCAGTATTCCGGAGTTTTATATGCTTTGATTTATGCCGGAAATGAATTATACAGAAACGATCCCGACAGATATGCCGAACTTCGCAGTAAATACTCTGAAGGTATGAAAAGAGACCTTGCTGCAATTAATTCCTATTGGAAAAAGTATGAAACACCTGTTCAGGATTTTTCCTCTTCGGTTAATGATACTTATTTAAAGGCTAATAGGCAGGAAGATGGAGTAAAAAGTTACGGAAGAATGGTTGATCTTTTAATTGCAGAGTATAGGGCTTCAAAATCATGATTGTTGTTTATATTTTGATTTATTTAGTGTAGTATAGTTGTTTTGTTCTGGTTTTAATTTACTGCTTTTGAGTTAAATTACTGTTTTACTTTTTAATTTCTTTTATTTTGTTTCTATTTTGTTTTTATCTTTTAATCTTTTTTGATTCGTTTTAGTGTCAAACTACGTAATTTACATGACTTTCGAAAAAAAGCAGTACGCCGAATAACTTTATAATTTTTCGCCGCGTCTATGGGACCTCCTGTCCCAAGACGCTAAAAATGCCTTCCTTGGCATTTTTGCTTCAAAATTATCAGTTCTTCGGCTCTGCTTTTAATTCTCAAGCCAAGTAATTACTCCATTTGACACTAAAACGGTTTGTTGCCAATAATATTGGTAGTCAATGAAGTTGGTTTTTTTACTGATTAGTTTTAAATATGCAAAAAAACCGGCTACCAAAAGATAGCCGGTCGATGTTTCAGAATCAATTATAGGTAGTCACCTGGTGCTTCATAGTTGAGTTCTTCATTCATGCCTTCATTTTTGCCGGTTTTGTCTCTATACACTTCAAAACAAAATACTATCATAATAAACTCAACTAACGCAGAAATAAAGGAAAGAACAACATGTCCCAATACCGGTATTCCTTTTAAAAATCCTGCAATAGCACTGAGAATACCAGAACCTATTGCAACTAAAATTGATATACCGACTATAGGCCAAAAATATGATTTTACCACTGAAATTGATTTCTTTAAACCGTCACCCACGCCTAAATTATCTGAAACCATGGCTGGGAACCATAAAGATATCAAATAACTAAATACGAAAAGTCCTATAAATAAAGCTATTGAAAATAAAATCAATAAAGTAATACCTAAAGTTGTCGATATAGTCGTAATAGATGAAAAAATGAAACTTAGTATGGCTGATAAGAAAAATATTGCAAAATATATTCCTATATATGACAATGCATAAAGAATATACTTTCCAATGTTATTTTTCATTTCAGGTACAAAATCGTTTAAATCAACGTTTCCTGTTTCCAATGCTTTATTTACCATACCGTAAGTTGCAGGATTCACTATTATTCTCAAGATTATAGTCAATATGAATCCTAAAATTATTGGAGGCAAAAATGAAATCAGGGTACTGAATAATTCAATTAAATTAGAAGAGTTTTGCATCAGTGTTGGGTCTTTTGCCATTGTCATAATGATTTCTGTATACTGTTTAGAAAGAGCATCTTTACTTGGCCCGCTAATTATTGAAGGTATCGCAATTGCAATGAATAGAGGTATCACTAACAAGAAAAAATTCCCTAAAAACTTAAAAGCATTCTCTAAATATTTCATATCTGTCCTCCTTATATAGATAAATTATAAAATTCTTAAACTAATTATAATTAAAATTATTCACAATGTCTATAAAAAAGTATCTAAAATTTACCTGCAAAACTAATGTTGTAAATTATAATCAAACAGTATCATTTAATTTTTTGAATAATGGGCATTAATTTATCCTCTAGTTCCCCATTTATTCTATTATTTGTATTTCCATAATATAACCTGCCATCAACGACAAATATACAACCTAAAAAACAATAGGATCATCGAAAATTGCATGTATTTCACCCTTTAGTCCCTCAACATGCCCACTTGGCGAATTAACATATATGTAGAATATCTCCTTATATTTATCAAAATCTTCAACTTTATATTCTATTTCACCAAATCTATTTTCCAATTCTATAATAATTTCCTTATCTATCGGCAATCTTACAGGTCCATTGTAATTGTCATTGCAAAGAACAAATTTGGAATATTTCTCAAGAATCTCGTTTACATGTTCTTTATTCTCTAAATATTTTGCTTTTGTAAATCTTGTCGCATCATCTCCACCACCGGTTTTAATGTGTGTATAATTCTCGTCAGTCTTATCCACTATAACTTGGTCCTGATTAATTAAGTCTACAATCCAATTATTATAATAAGGTTTTATTTTTCCCATAAATTCGCTATTGTTATAATCAGGAAAATCATAGCTTGATGGAAAATATATTTCACCATTAAATAAAATTGGACCATGATATAATTCATCGTCTGTAAGCCTTTTTGCAGCATAATTACTGCCACTTTTCATTGCTCCTAAAAATATAGAAAAAGAAATAACCCCAAGAACACATATTATTAAAAAAAATTACAAAACTTTTAACCCCTCTGCTCTTTTTATTACTATACATATTCTACTATTCCTTTCTAAAACAATTTTACAAACTTGAAATCAAATATACTATAAACTTTAATTTAATCGGTTGTGCTATCTAATAATATAATATCCAATCAGATATACTAATCTAACTTATCTTATATTACAACCATAGTCGCGACAAGTACTTTACTATATACTTGTTTATTTATATTGTTTACTACAACCTTTATTAAATATATATTTCACAACCTGCTGCTATTTCAATAAAAATATATGTAGTTTTCCTTAATATTAAGTTTTAAATCCGTTTTCATACTACATTGTTAATAATAATCTTTTTATTATATTTAGGAATATAACATAACAATTAAAGGTCGCCAATAACATATATACAAAAAATATACCCTGTCGAATCACAGCATTTCCAGATCAACAGGGTAGTATTTAATCTTATATTAACTATTTTCCCATAATCACTTCCGCTTTATGTTCCTTTTTGTCATCTACCAGAGCAATTATTTTATCTTCAAGTTCCTTTCCGTCCAGGATTACCTTTTTAACCCCTTTGTTAACACCTTCCGGGTTTTTTATTGTTATATAATATTGTGTATCTTTGTATTTATACTTAATATCAAAGTCCTTCCATTCTTTAGGTATACATGGGTCTATAGACAGCCTGTCTCCATTCTTTTTAAATCCAAGAATGTATTCAACGCCAACCCTGTACATCCAGCCTGCGGCTCCGGTATACCATGACCATCCTCCCCGGCCTGTATGGGGTTCAACCGAATATACATCCGCAGCAATTATATAAGGTTCTGCTTTATATTTGGAAATCTCAATCTGCGTCTTTGCATGATTAATTGGATTTATCAAATTGAACAATTCGGTTGCTTTATCACCGTCCCCAAGCATTGCAAAGGCCATGACAACCCAGCAGGCTGCGTGGGTATACTGTCCTCCGTTTTCCCTTACTCCGGGAACATAGCTTTTTATATAACCAGGTTCCAAATCACCTTCGTCAAAAGGAGGTGTAAGAAGTTTAATAAGTCCTTCATCCCTTTTTACAAGGTAGTTTTCCAGAGCATTCATTGCCATATTGATTCTATCCTTGTTACCGGCACCGGATATAACCGCCCATGACTGAGCAAGGGAGTCAATTTGGCATTCACTGTTCTGAATAGATCCCAGCGGCCGTCCGTCGTCAAAATATGCCCTCCTGTACCAGTTTCCATCCCAGGCATTTTCTTCAATAGCTTTTGCAATTTCCATTGCAATGTTGGAATATCTCTCAGCCCGTTCTTCTTCTCCAAAGCTTTGGCAAATAGGAACAAACTTCGTCAGGATTGAGTACAAAAACCATCCTAACCAAACGCTTTCTCCTTTTCCTTTGTTGCCAACGGTATTCATTCCATCGTTCCAGTCACCGGATCCAATTAAAGGAATCCCATGCTCGCCGAATTTCAGCGACCTCTCAATAGCCCTTATGCAATGGTCATATAGTGTCGATTTTTCATCGGACACTCTTGGAATCCTGTAACTTTCATCTTCAAAATCCTTTAATGGTTCATCTTCCAAAAACGGAGTTTCAATTTTCAATATATCACTATCTCCGGTAATTCTTATATACTCGGCTGTTACAAAAGGCAGCCATAAAAGGTCGTCGGAAAATCTTGTCCTTGTACCCTTATATTTTTCTTCGTGCCACCAATGCTGAACATCTCCTTCAACAAACTGGTGTTTTGAATGAAGCAGTATTTGCTCCTTTGTTATCTCCGGCATTACATGTGCCACCGAGAGGCAATCCTGTAACTGGTCCCTAAAACCATATGCACCTCCCGACTGATAAAAGGCCGATCGTGTCCACATTCTGCACGACAGAACCTGATACATAAGCCAGCCGTTAAGCATATAATCAATAGCCTTATCCGGTGTGGAAACCTGCAGGATTTCCAGTTTTTCCTTCCAGAAATTCTTTGCCTCACCAAGAGCTTTTTTTACTTCTTCTACCTTCCTGTACTTATTTACCATTTCTTCTACTTCGGTGATGCTGCTACCTTCACCTAAAGCAAATACAATTTCTTTTTCTTCTCCGGGATCAAATTCCAAAAATATTCCCAACGCTACACAAGGATCCAGACCTGCACCCACTGTTTCCGACAGCTTTTGCCTTCTTAACCCGGGAGGATTTGTCAAGGCACCTCCTGCCAAAAACTCTTTCCTGTCGCAGGTAAAAGTTCTGTCTTTTATAGAGGTGTCGACATAGGCTATTCTTCCGGGAAATTCATCATTGTAAGTATTTCTTATTAATATTGCACCCGTTTTATGCCTTTCGGTGCTAATATGCGAAGCAGTAAACTGGTCGCTTACACCAAGTACAGGGCGGATGTAATAGTATAAGCCTAATTTTCTTGATGAATCACTTGTGTTTTTCAGTCTTACCAAACTCAGCTTCACGTTATCCTTCACCGGCACAAACTGTGTCAATTCCTGTTCAAATCCATGCCCTGAGTTCCTGAAAATACTATATCCAAACCCGTGTATAGCTGAGTATGTCTCATTCTCCCGTATTGGCAAAGCAGTAATATTCCACACTTCTCCCGTATCGTCATCGGTGACATAAATAATTTCACCGGGTGTATCGGAAACAGGGTCATTAGACCACGGAGTCAATTTATTTTCACGGCTGTTTTCATGCCATGTGTATCCACCGCCGGATTCTGTAACAATAAATCCGAATTTCCGGTTGGATATTACGTTAGTCCACGGCAAAGGAGTGGTAATACCGCTTTTCAATACAATTTCATATTCTTTGCCGTCATTTTTAAAGCCTCCTATACCGTTGAAAAATTGCAGATCCGAATTTTCAGCGTATTTATTCTGATATTTCTTTATGGTGCCTTTATATTCTTTCAATTGCGGCAAATGGTTTTCATTTTTGATATAAAGCTGTTCTCTCAAATCTCCGGCACTGCCCTTAAGTACCACCCGGGCTGCCGCACAGATCAGATTGATATCCTCTTCCGGAAGATTGCTCTTTTTAATTACAAAAACTCCACCGGGTTTGTTTATCATATCATGAGCATGGCTTGAGGAGAGGATGTCGAATAAAAGTCCCTGCAAGGGGTTGGTATAGCTGTTTTCCTCCTCGTTCAATATCACAAGGTCCACTTTTAAATTCTTATATTTCCAATATTCATGAGCTTTTAACAGTTCATAGACAATATCTATATCATCTGTCTTTTCCAGTGTTAATAACACAATGGGTATATCCCCGGATATGCCATAAGCCCATAATCCGCTTTGACCTTTGGTATTATTTATTATGCATTCCATTCTCAGCTTCTGTGCCGGACTTATGAACAAAATATGGGATAAAAGTTCCTGATAAAACTCAATTTCAGAAGCTTTAAGGTTCAAATACCTTGCCTCCACACGACTTCTGGTTGCAGCCAGGTTAAATTCCTCCGGTATAATCTCCGGATTAATATATTTGGCTGCCAAATCCAACACAGCACCCCTGTTTTCACCTACCGCCACAACAAGGTTCACTTTAGCAGTTTTTCCCGGCTCTATTTTTAACATGCACCGCATGCTCATAATGGGGTCAAGAACCGGACCTACTGTATTGGTCAAAGGTTTTCTCTCTTCAATAACCTGAGGATTGGTTACATTTCTTCCTCTTCCAATAAATTTGAACCGGTCGGTTTCATATTGCAGGCCTCCTACTGCTTCTCCTTCAATTGTCATCAGATTTAACGACCAAACCGGTTTATCATTTTCAGACCGGGGTCTTCTGTTGGCTATAAGGCAATTCAGTTCAGGAATAAACTCCGTCCTTATAAACAAGTTGCTGAACGCAGGATGCGCCACATCGGTACCATGCTGCGCCAAAACCAGTTCATAGTAACTGCTGACCTCGAGGACACAAGTTTCATTCCCATGATTGGTAAAAGTCAGCCTCCTTATTTCTGCGTTGTCATTGGAACTGACAACCACTTCAGTCACCGTATCAATATCCCCATCCCTTCTATGGTATTTGGCCACTCCTGAAGTAAATACCACGTTATACATATCCGGTCTTTTGTCTGCAGGTGAATAGGTGGAAGACCATATTGTGTTTGTATTGGTGTTTCTTATATAAAAGAATATACCGTAATTATCAAGGGTAATGTCTTCCCTCCAACGGGTTACGTCAATCATACTGTTTCTGCTGTAACCGGTTCCTCTGTCGGTAACCATTACCGAATAGCTTCCGTTGGATAAAATATGGGCCTTCGGCAGCTCATAATCCGGATGGCTGTATTCTCTTAATGAATCCTCAACATCATAAGTGACATCGGTAAAGGGAAGTATCTTTTCCTTATTTTCTTTAGTAAAGATTATATTGGCCGGTACTTTTTCCTGAAGCAGAAGTTTCGCTGCATTAACTACCGGATCATTGTGGAAACGTTGCTGCATTACATTTCCATTTATATAATTGTTAAGTGCCACAAGGCTCATTCCCTGATGATGAGCCATATAACTCTTTACTATGGCATATTTGGAGCCAATGGGCAGTCTCTCCGGAGTGTAATCTATTGCCTCGTAATAGCCATAGGGCCCGTTTGCACCTTCTGCCGCCAATCTTTTAAGGTTTTTAACCGAATCGTGGGGGTCAACGGGCAATGCAAGCATAGTGGCATAAGGTGCCACAACCATATCTTCCGCCAAGCCCCTTTTCAGTCCAAGCCATGGCACGCCAAAGGCTTTATACTGGTAATCAAGCTTAATGTCAAAGGAATAAAAGCCTGACTCGGAAGTTCCCCATGGCACATTTCTCTGTTTCCCATATTTCTTTTGACTTCTCAGTACAAAGGCATAGGTCTCGTCCAATAAGGTGTTTTTAACACTTTTCATTATCAGCAAAGGCATAAAATATTCAAACATGGTTCCGCTCCAGGATACCATACCCTTATAGCGGTCTATCCGGGTAAGGGTTCTGCCAAGCTTAAACCAATGCTGTGCATCCACTTCTCCTCTTGCTATGGCAATAAAGCTTGTCTGCCTTGCTTCGGAAGCAAGCAGGTCATAGTAGGAGTTTGTCAAACTGCCTTCTTCGATATTATAACCAATGGAAAACAATTGCCTTTTCTTGTCATACAAATGGATGAATTCAGTCTCACAGGATATTTTATCAATTCTGTCAACCAAATAATTATAATTTGAGATAAGCTGTTCCGCGTTTTGAATTGATTTTTCCAACTCATGTTTCAACCGGTCCAGCCAATTCTTTATATTCACCAAATGGTTTTCTCGGCTTTTGGCAATGGTTTTATTAAGCTTGTCTATCTCGAATTTAATTTTCTTGTAATGTTCCGGCAATTTCACCAGAGGGACATTTAGCCTAAATAGGTTCAATATAGTTTCCATCGGTTTTTCAATATCACTTTTATAAGCCCTCTTCTCCCATTCCTCAGGCATTTCAAACAGCAAATGACTCCAGGAATAGTAATTGTTCAATTCACTTTTAAAAAGTGATACCATGTGTTCCACTTTTCGTGCCCATACATTTACTTTTTTGTCGTTATTGCCATACTTTCCTCCAAGTTTGTCCAAAGCTCCAATCCAAAGCCTTAAATCGAAATTTCCCGCTTTGTCAAAACTGGCTGCAAAGCTTTCCAGTTCGTCGGTTTCATATAAATTTTGCTTTGCTTCCCTTTCGGCTAAAATAACCGTATCTTTAATTCCGTCCACAAACACTCTTTCAATTAACGGTCGGTTTAAATACTCGATAAACCCTTCTTTTAAAGTAATAAGATAGCAAACGAAATTTCCGCTGTCTACTGTTGAAATGTACCTCGGTTTTAACGTATCAAGAGTACGCGTATCATACCAGTTATAAAGATGGCCGTTCCACTTGTCCATCTTTTCAATGGTAGTAACTGTCCGCTTTACAATTCTGTACATTTCTTCAGTACCAATATATCCGAAATCTCTTGCACTTAAAGTCGCCAATAGCCCAAGACCTATATTTGTAGGCGAAGTTCTGTAGGCAATCCCGTTTGGCGGTTCTTCCTGATAGTTGTCAGGTGCCAGGTAGTTGTTCTTACTGTTTACAAACTCTTCATAGTACCTCCAGGTCTTTCTGGCTGTAACTCTAAGTTCGAGCAAATCATTACTATCTAAAGGCTCAATTGATTTTACTTCTTCCTGGCTTACCCTAAAGGCTATATAGGGTGAAACAAACCATACCAGGCAAACTGCAAAAGCCCAAACAGCCCATTGCGGCTTAAGCAGCAATGCCAGTGCAAAAACTATGACTGCCTCAATGACACCTATTTTCATTTTTGCAATATAACTTCTTAAAGTGTTCTTAAGTGTCTTTTCGGTATCCAAAGCAGTTACCCATTCAAGCATGTTTCTTTTGGTTATAAATACTCTAACCAAAGAAATTGCAATTGCGTTAGCCATAAGGTATGCCTGATAGGGCAAAAACACAAATTGCAGTGTTATTTGCAGGAAGACTGCTTTCAACCCGCAAATAACGGGAATATATCTTCTCGAAAGCATTACTCTAACCGGCTTGTAAACCAGATAGTCAAATCCTGACAAAATAAAGGGAAAATACATAAAAAGCAGAATAATCCCTGTCCATGCCAGAGTATTTCCCGGAAATATGCTAAAGCCAAAAAATGCAATCAGCATAAGAAAGGGGGCAACCAGGCTTCTTCTAAGATTGTCGATTATCTTCCACTTTGATACTGCCGTTATTGGGTTTGCTATTTCTTTACCGAACCTGTTACTTATTTTACGCCCAATCCACGGCAAAAGCTGCCAGTCTCCCCGCACCCAGCGATGGAGTCTCATGGCATAGGAATTGTACTTTGACGGATACCCGTCAATCAGTTCAAGGTCACTGACCAACCCTGTCCTTATATATGAACCTTCAAGCAAATCATGACTAAGCACGGTGTTTTCGGGAATTGCATCGCCCAAAAGTTTTTGAAACACCTCAATATCATAGATACCTTTTCCCGTAAAAATACCTTCACCGAATAAGTCCTGATAAACATCGGATACTGCACAGGCATAAGGATCTATCCCCTCTTCACCAGCAAAAATTCTTGAAAACAGCGATTTATTGACACTCTCAATGTCAAATCCTATTCTTGGCTGCATAAGCCCGTAACCCTTGACTACAATGCCTCTTTTCTCGTCAATTTCAGGTAAATTTAACGGATGGGCCATTGTGCCTATTAGTTTTTTGGCAGTACCCAAAGGCAATACTGTATCGGCATCCAATGTAATTACATACTTCACCTTAGGCAAAAGGGATATATCGGTTGAAGTTATACTATAACTTGTCTTTTTTGAACCTAAAAGCATGTCGTTAAACTCCAAAAGAGCTCCCCTTTTTCGTTCCCATCCCATCCATTTCTTCTGTCTGTCATTGAATTGTCTGTGTCTGTGAAAAAAGAAAAATATATCCTTGCCATCCTTGCTGTACTTCTTGTTTAGTTCCTTTATTCTTTCCAAAGCTGTAGTGATTATTTTACTGTCACCGTCCAAATCCTTGCTGTCCGAATCCTTATAGTCCCCCGCCAGAGCAAAGTACAAGTTCTTTTCCCGGTTGGAAAGATAGTATACCTCAAGATTATCTATCAACTCCTTTGCCCTTTTTTCATCGGGCAGCAGTGCCGGAATAACTACCATTGTGCTATACTCTTCCGGTATACCGTCTCTTAATTCAATTCTTGGAAAAAATGAAGGTTTAAATAAATGATTCAGTATCCAGTTGATAAAATTTACAGAAACATCGGATACCGGTATTAGCACAACCAAAATACTAAGCAATGCCAGTGCGCCGTTAAATTTATGAGCACTGTTGAATACATACCGGGCAATCAGTAAACTTATCAAAACAGTAATTATACTTACAGAACCAATATACAAAGTAAGGGGTCTTTTTCTTACAAACTCGGAAAATGCCTTGTTAAAAGTTTTGTCAGGGCCAATTTCTTCCCTAAGCTGTTTTACCCCTTCATCAATTATATAGTAACCTACATGAATTTTCTTCCTGAAACTAATTTCGTTTAAATCTTCCCTATTTTCCATCGCCCTTTTTGCAAGCTCAACAACCTTGTTGGCTATATGTTTTTCCGATACATCAAATTCCAAGGCCAACTCTTCAATTTTCTTCCTATAATAGTTTTTTGACGATAAATCCATGAGATTGTAGGTTCCATCCGGGTCAGTTCTTAAAATCTCCTCCACCTTGCTTAATGCCTCAAAAATTTCCACCCAATCACAGGAAGAAATATATTTCAGGCTTATTATGCAGTTGCCTATTGATCCTTTTCTTGCAGTTTGTTCGCTGTGCTCTTTATGGGTAATGTAATCAATACTTGTACCATTCATACCCAAAATATCATCTATCTGACGGAGGACATGGGCATAAGCCCTCCCCATTTTTCTAAGTCTGTAAGCAAGATGTTCTATAAAAGCCGAATTGATTTTGTATTCCCCTTTAATTTCATTTTTAATGGCATGAATAAGCTTATCGGCGTCAATTCCGTTTTCGCTTTTAACCGCTGAAATTATTTCTTCTACCTTTCGTCTCTGTCTCTGAGTCTTTTCAATTGTTTGACATATATATCTTATATTTTCAATCAAAGCAAGCTTAAGCATAATCGGCAGTGCCCATAGTTCCCTGCTTGCAAGAGTCTTGTGGGACTGATAGGCTTTAATGTAATTGACAAGTACTTTTTCATCAATTCTGCCATCGGTATGGGACACAAGTTCAAGAGCAACAGTATATATTCTTGCATATCCTTTTAAAGGACCGGAACTTAGCATAGGAAGTTTTGAATAATATTCCTTGCTCAAATCTTTCCTGACACTCTTTACCTGTTCCTCAATAATATAAAAATTATCAAGGAGCCATTCAGCGGCAGGTGTTGTTCCGATTTCCCTCTTTATATCTTCATTCAATGATTTGTATACCGACAATATATACCGATAATTCTCATTCAATCTCGGAACAGGCCAATTAAAGAATTTTAACTTTTTAGAGACAGCATGGTCATAGGCAATTTCTATTGCGTAAGCTTCGAGCTCATCGGCATTTAGCAAAGCATCCCTTATTTTAATTTTTTCCTCTTTCGATTTCAGCAATATTAAACAAGAGGCAAAAACGAATATTATCAGAGCAGCAAACAAATATAAAATTATGTATTCACGCATTGTAGCCTACCAACTCCTGTTAAATATTTTGGTATATCAAAAATATAGCTTACGATATAAAAAGTATTTTTAGTATATGCTGAAAAGAAATATTAAAACATGTCTAGAGTTATTTTTCCCAAAAAGTTTGTTTTTTAGAATAAAATCTTCGCCTATTGCTGTTCTGAAATCCACCTGTCTTTTATTTAAAACAGGCATAAAAAAATCGAGAAAAAGACAGGTGATTATTTTACCTACTTACTCGATTTTCTATGGTCATATGTTTTTCTTATGTTAATTAATGACCAAAAGCCTCTTAATTAACTTCGGCAGGAAATTTGGAAATCATACCCAAAAGGTATTTTTTTAAATATGCCAAATCTATTACATTAATTGTTCCGTTGCCATCTACATCAGCGGCTATTTCTTCATATGGAGACGGTAGAGTCTTAATCATTCCCAGCATATACTGTTTTAAAGTAGCAAAGTCTATGGAATCAATTTTCCCATTGCCATCTACATCTCCAAGTATAAAGCCAACTGTTTGTTTACTGTTGGCATAGGCTGCCATAAATACCAACGCAGAATTCCAGTAAACGGTATGTTCGTTAGCTACCCAATCACCGCTACTGGTAGTATAGCATTTAGCAGCAAATCTCGACAGTCCTGCTCCTTCATAAGCATTAGGGCCTCCAGGCATATACCCGTTTGGAATACCCGGTTTGCCATCATTGTTGTATATAATGCTGTATACTCTTTTTACAGAGTTTTCTCCATGTCCTGAAACATAGCTTATGCTCATAGGGTTAGTACCTAAAAGCCAGTTCAAGGACCCAAAAGCCATTTCCCTAACTTTACTGATATCAACCGAATCTACAAACTGTGACACAATTATTGCATCCATCGGAACGTTCATTACTTGCATATTTATACCCCAATAGTAGTTACCGGGCACGATAGTATTGTTCCATGGATTGTTTTCATATCTGTTCAATATTAAGTTAAGCCATTTTCCAAAAGCTGTTTTAATCCATGCAGCTGCACTTTCGTCTACATTATCAGCCTTCATGTAACATATATATGCAGTAAGCCACATATTACCCCAAGTGTGAGCATAAGCATAGGAGTTAGTAAAATTACCTTCAAAACTTTTATAATTATTTAAAAAATATGTATTATAAACTTCATCTCCAGTTGCTCTGTAAAGGGATGCAGCCGCCCACAATCTGTCAGCCCTGTCATTAGTTACATTATATGGTCCTGAAGGAGAGACTATATTTTTCGGGTTCTTTTCTAAGAATTTCCACGCAACTTCTGCAGCTTCAAGGCATTTTTCTGCAAACTCACTGTCGATGTCTTTATATAAAAGATAAGCATGAGCTAATACTGCTGCCGCGCAAGCAGAATCATCAGTAGTGCAACCATTGGCATTCTTTAAAATCCTCATTGTTATATTGTCATCATTATCGGATTGTACTCTGGGGTAAAATCCTCCACTAACCGGATCCTGCATCTTTAGCATCCATTCCAGTTCCCATCTAGCTTCGTCAAGAATATCCGGTATGCTGTCTCCACTTTCAGGGATATTCACTTCAAAGTTTTTCATATTCTCAGTAAACATTTCATAAGTCCAGAATAAGTCAGACAAAGCAGTAGCACCAGCATTAACATATTTACCGAAATCTCCGGCATCATACCATCCTTTTGTAAGTTCAAAGGTTTTTGTAACTGTCGGCAACTGGCTGCGAACCGCATTATCCATTGGTGTCAAATCTTTACGGGCAAATCCTTGAGCATAGGGTTCAACCAAATCAATACCCTGACGCTGATAATAGAAATATCTTAAGGCATCGTATAGCAATCCTTCGTAAAGGTTACTTCCAATTTTGAACTTATAAGATTTTTCCTCAATGCCTGAAACACAAATATAGTATTCGCCCTCTTCAGTTAAGCCAGAAAAGTCTGCTTTCAGAATCTTTTCTCCCGAATCTATGGGTTCACATTCAGTTACAAGAGTTAATTTTCCTTCATAAACAACACTGTCATCCTTAGCACTTCTGACTTCAAAAGCAGTACCCTCCGATGCCTGAAGTTCTTCCATAAATCCTGTTACAAGGGCATATTTTTCAGCATCAGGAAGGAATCCAACCTGATTAACCTTTATTGCAGTAAAGGATTTTTCATTATCGGGTGAGGTAATTTTTAAATCATTAATCCAAACGGTAAAAGGATTTACATGGGCTTTTTCTAAAAACAAACATGTAACCGATGTAGCGTCAAAACCACCGCCGGCTGTCACTATATCCCTTAATGGTATTTTGACATGCTGCCATTCGGTAGAAATATCTATGTACTTGTTTATAACTGTTTTTACATCAAGTTCAGTCCCAATAGCTCTTTCGTAAACCTTGTCTCTGAGACCTATAATAAAATTTTCTCCACCGTCTTTTCCTTTGATGTTAAACTCGATAAAACCATTTTCCACATACTGAGAAATATCATGGGTATTCCACTCCCTCAATGTCAACAGCGATATCCACCATCCCGATGTTACCGCTTTGGATACATTGAGTCTTAATGATGGTAACCCATTATACTTTTCAGTAGCATCAACAGGAAGAGTACTGTTTTCTGTCTCCAGCTCTTCTGCACCGCTTCCTGACCAACCTGTTACAGGCTTGTTCAAGAAAATCTGAATGTCCTGTAACTTTCTGTAGTCTTCCGGCGGTGTTGCAGCTTTCGAAGCAGCCGGTGTCAGCAAAGACGCCAGCAAAGTAACCACCAAAAACAGTGATACTTTTCCTTTTCTCATCTTTTCACTCTCCTATTATTTTTATATTAATGCAAAATATAAAAACTTAAGCAAATATCTAAAGTTTCTATATTCGAATATATTTCGTTAACAGATTCATTTTCTAACAAGGGTTTGTATTTGCTTCAATTTGAGAGTGGCAAAAAAAGTATAAATATTATATAAACGTATTATATAAGCGGTATACATAAAGTTTTTAACTTTTGTCAGTAATTCTTTATATTATTTCGTAGTAAAATAAAAATTTAGGTCTATAGCCTCAAAGAATATAAACCTTAATAGATATACAAATTAAATAGCATATTTTTTATTGTTTCATTCTGCACCTCAGTACCTCGTATATCAGGAGTCCGGCTGCTACCGATGCATTCAACGATTCGCTTTTTCCTTCCATAGGGATCTTTACCAGTTCATCCGAAAGGTCTGCAACGCTGTCAGTTATTCCATTTGCCTCATTTCCAACAATAATGGCAACATTACCCTTATAGTTTAAATCAAAATAATTTTTGCTTCCTCTAAGGTGTGCAGCACAAAGTACTATACCTCTGTCTTTTAAGCTTTGAAGGGTTTCCAATAAATTTTCGGAGTAACAAATAGGTAAATGAAATATTGAACCCATGGTAGCCCTTAATACCTTAGGATTATATACATCGACACACCCCTTTGATACTATTACTGCAGTTGCACCGGCAGCATCAGCCGTCCTGATTATCGTCCCCATATTTCCTGGATCCTGTATAGAATCCAATACAACAAAGAAATTTTTATCATCATAAACCGACTCAACACTGACAGACTTTTTACGCATAACAGCCAGTATTCCCTGGGGATTCTCAGTGTCTGTAACCTCTAAGTAAAGCTTGTTCGGGACTGTATAAATATTGCCGATTTTTTCCTCTTCCAACAGTTTAAGTATTTCCTTTCCGCCTTTCACTTCCTTAATTTTTTCCGATACCAGCACTTTAGATATTAATTCCTTTTCCTTAATTGCTTCCTCAATGAATCTTATACCTTCAATAAAATATAACCCCTTTTGATCTCTATACTTCTTTTCTTTCAACGCTTTTATTTCCTTAATTATCGGATTTTGTCCGCTGGTTATAAAATTCACCCTATCACCTCAATCACAGTAGTTTCAATACAAGTCACCGATTAAAAAAAGACCAGCTACTTCAACCACTTGAAGATGACTGGTCATTTTTTGTCTATACTTTTTTATTATTCCACTTATATTGCTGCTTTAACCTTTTCTACAAGCTGTGCAAAAGCAGCCGGATCATTAACAGCCATTTCAGCCAACATCTTTCTGTTTAAAGCAATGTTGGATTTCTTGAGACCATTCATAAACTTGCTGTATGAAAGTCCATTCTTTCTTGCAGCAGCATTTATTCTAGTTATCCACAATTGTCTGAAATTTCTCTTCTTAGCCTTTCTATCTCTATAAGCATAAACCAAGGACTTCATAACAGCCTGGTTTGCAATTCTAAAATTCTTACTCTTTGCGCCAAAGTAACCTTTAGCAAGCTTTAATATCTTTTTATGTCTTGCACGGGTTCTTACTCCGCCTTTAACTCTTGACATAACTCTCTCCCTCCCTCTTACTTCTTATATGGAATTAACATTCTAACTGTACGTGCATTAGCGTCAGATACAAGTGTAGATTTTCTTAATTTTCTAGTCCTTTTAGTAGGTTTCTTTGTCAAGATATGTCTTTTATAGGCTTTTGCTCTTTTTATCTTACCTGTACCCGTAAAATTGAATCTCTTTTTAGAAGAACTGTGCGTCTTTATCTTAGGCATTGTGCATTCCCTCCTTATCTACTCAATGTAATACTACTGCTTTGGATTAATTATCATTATCATGCTTCTACCTTCGAGTTTAGGCTTCTTTTCCACTGAACCATATTCCTTCACAGCTTCTGCAAACTTTTCAAGTACCTGCTGTCCTAAATCGGTATAGTTCATTTCTCTTCCTCTGAACTTAACGCTAACCTTTACCTTGTCGCCATCTTTCAAAAACCTGATGGCATTCTTCACCTTAAATTCGAAATCATGCTCTTCGATAGAAGCTGAAAGTCTAATCTCTTTTACGCTGATAACTTTTTGATTTTTTCTTGCTTCCTTTTCCTTTTTGGAAAGCTCAAACATATACTTTCCATAGTCCATAATCCTGCAAACAGGTGGAAAAGCTTGAGGAGCTATTTTCACAAGATCCAATGATTTTGCATTTGCCAATTCCAGAGCCTCTTTGGAAGACATAATTCCAATCATTGTACCGTCCACATCTATTAGCCTAACTTCCTTATCCCTTATTTGCTCATTGATCATTAATTCGTTTTTGTTAATAACAAACACCTCCGGGCAAATTTACAGTTTTGTGTTAGAAAACGAAAAAAGTGGATCAAAGAAATGATCCACTTAACTCCCTACTCCAATAAGCAAAGTTAAAAAGCCTAAACTTCAACTATTAACCTTACCAGACCAAACCCGTAAGGTGAGAAGTGGATAACTTCTTCTTTATTGCACCGGTTATATCCTATCAGAAATTTTTATTACTGTCAATTGTTTTTTTGCAATTAATATACTATTTTAAATTGCAAGTTTAATTGCCTTACAAAATCTTACAG
This sequence comes from Acetivibrio clariflavus DSM 19732, assembly GCF_000237085.1. Lineage (GTDB taxonomy): Bacteria > Bacillota > Clostridia > Acetivibrionales > Acetivibrionaceae > Acetivibrio > Acetivibrio clariflavus. The sequence continues at coordinate 3,549,294 of NC_016627.1, forward strand.
AACCCTGTTTTAAGCGACCACAATCTTTGCCATTTCATTCGCAGTTCGATAACCAAATATTCTCCTTGGGTAATTGTTCATCCAGTGCTCAATCCTTTTTATCTCTTTCTCCGTTAGTTTCCCTATATCCGTCCCTTTAGGAATAAATCGTCGAATCAGCTTATTAGCGTTTTCATTCGACCCTCGTTCCCATGAACTGTATGGATGTGCATAATATATCTTTAACCTCATCTTACCAGGAACAAGCACTGATGCCTCAAGCCCTTTGCTGTCCAGAAACTCTGTTCCATTATCTACTGTGACCGTTTTAAACAGTTTGGTAAACTTCTTCCCATACTTCCTTTCCAGTTTGTCTATCTCTTTCTTTACCGATGCCTGGCTTTTATCCGGCATCTTACGTATTATCTCCTGCCTCGTACTCCGTTCCGTCAGTACCAACAATGCTGCTCCCTTTTCTCCGCCTTTGCCAACTATACAATCCATCTCCCAATGCCCATATTCTCCTCTTTCTTCTATATGTGCCGGCCTTTCTTCTATGCTTGTCCCCCTCAAATTCTTTAATGCTATCCTTACTCTTCGGTATTTCCTCTTCTTCTTGTTCCGCTTTACCGGAAGGTCTTTGTTGCTTATATTAGCAAATATCCCTTTGTCTATGTAGTTGTATAGCGTCTTTGTGCAGATCATGGCTCTGAACCTTAACCCTTTGGCTTTTATCTCTCCTATCACCGCGTCCGGCGAATATTTGTCCTCTTTTATCCTCTTCTCTATGTAATTGGCTAGTTCATGGTCATGCCCGATCTTTAAACCCGCTCCTTTATTTGATGACGCCTCTTCATATCTTCGTTGTCCTACGTCTGCACAGTACTTCACTGAATAGGTCAGATCGCTGTTTAGCAACCTCACGCTGCCACGAGCTATTTCCCGTTCTATAGTCCGTCTGTCCCTTCCCATTACTTTGGCTATTTCCTTTGGTTTCTTACCTTCTTTCAATAATATTTCAATTTGATACCGTTCCCTCACATCCAGGTGTTTAAAACTTCTTCGTTTAGTGGTATTATTAAGGTGACTCATTTCGGACCCTCCAATATGTTTTGGTTTTGTCACTTAAAACATTATCAGAGGTTCTGATTTGAGTCACTTCTTTTTTATCATGTTTGGGCAATTAATTTTACAACTTACCCAATTAATATACTATATCATCAAAAATAACAGGTATAAGTTCTTTAAACTTATTTAGCAAAGGTATGGCAATTTCCCTTATCTGAGGATGAGCCGCTGACGATGTCCTCAATTTGAAAAAATGCCTCCACTCTCTAAGATTCATAGTCATAACCAATTCTGTTTTTAGCGAATTAGGGAGAATGGTTCTTGCCTCCTGAGGTGTTGCGCCGGCTCTCAGTAACTCCATATATTTTTGTTCGGTAAACTCCATTACACTTTTCCATATCTCATATTTTTCTTTTCCCTCTGGTGTAGTAGTATCCCAAAAACACGGTTCAATATACGTTATTTGATTCGAAAACTTGTCCTTGCTGTAATTGCAATACCTTGTACTCTCCTGTGCATATGAAGCAAGCCTATGCCTTACGATTTCATGGCTAACTCCTCTGTCACAGACCACCTTGACTGTAATAGAATAATGCTCAATCACAGCCTCATGCCCATTTTTAATAATTTTTCTTACAAAATCGGCATGGGAGTCACCGGTAATTTTGTCTTCACTTTTATAGCACACTCTTCCTACCTTTTCAATATGCTTTAATATCTCTTCACCATTAATATCCGACTCTATAATAAAATACGGCTTAATTACAATCATTAATCCCAATCCTCGCTTCTTCTTTTGTTTTTTCCAAAAACAAGTTTAAATTTTTTACAACACAGCAATTCTTAAATTTTACCGTATAATATATTTTTTATACATTTGCTTAAGTACTCCCGCTAAAAGCGGAAGTACTTTTTTACACTATTTTGCTTTAGTTCTTACTTCTTTAACAATCCTGTCAATGAAATCCTTTAATGCCATAGCCCCAAGATCGCCATCTTTTCTGGATCTTACCGCAACAGCCCTGTTTTCCATTTCTTTATCGCCTATAACCAACATGTAAGGTATTTTCTCAAGCTGAGCTTCTCTTATTTTATAGCCAATCTTTTCATTTCTCCAATCCACTTCAACCCTTATACCTTTAGCCTCCAGCTCTGCTCTAACCTCGTCGGCATATTGATGGTGTTTGTCTATCAATGGAAGGATCTTAACCTGGACCGGTGAAAGCCATGTAGGGAAAGCACCGGCAAAATGTTCGGTAAGAATTGCTATAAACCTTTCAATGCTTCCAAACACAACCCTATGAATCATAACCGGTCTGTGTTTTTCACCGTCGGGGCCTATATAGCTCAAATCAAATCTCTGAGGCATCTGGAAATCAAGCTGTATTGTACCGCACTGCCATGTACGTCCTATTGAATCCTCAAGGTGGAAGTCAATTTTGGGTCCATAAAATGCCCCATCCCCCTCATTTATCTTATAGTTCATTCCTTTTGCCTCAAGAGCTTCCTTAAGGGCATTTGTAGCCATTTCCCACTGTTCGTCGGTTCCCATTGAATCTTCCGGACGGGTGGAGAGCTCCACATGGTATTTAAAACCGAATACATTGTAAAAATCATCTATAAGGTTAATAACTCCCAAGACTTCATCTTTTACTTGTTCCTGAGTCATAAATATATGAGCATCGTCCTGGGTAAAGCATCTTACTCTCATCAATCCGTGCAAAGTACCCGAAAGTTCATGTCTGTGAACCAAACCCAGTTCTGCAAGTCTTTGCGGCAAATCCCTGTAGGAGTGTAGTCTCCTCTTATATACCAGCATTCCTCCGGGGCAGTTCATTGGTTTGATGGCAAAATCCCCTTCATCTATCTTTGTAAAATACATATTTTCCTTATAATGATCCCAGTGACCTGAACGATGCCATAAATCTTCGTTTAATATTATAGGAGTTCTGATTTCCTGATAACCTCTTGCCTGGTGCTCTTCTCTCCAATAGCTTTCAAGAATATTTCTTAAAACCATTCCTTTAGGCATAAAGAACGGGAAACCGGGACCTTCTTCGTATATATCAAACAAGTCAAGCTCTTTTCCAAGCTTCCTGTGATCCCTCTTCTTTGCTTCCTCCAATCGGAAAAGATATTCATCCAGCTCGCTCTTCTTTGAAAAAGCAGTACCGTAAATTCTTTGAAGCATTTTATTCTTTTCATTGCCTCTCCAATATGCGCCGGCAACTGATAAAAGCTTAAAGGCCTTTATTTTGCCCGTGGATTCCACGTGAGGTCCTGCACAAAGGTCAACAAACTCTCCCTGCTTATAAAAGGAAATTGTCTCGCCTTCAGGTAAATCACGGATAAGTTCTACTTTATAGCTTTCTCCCTTTTCCTCCATAAATTTTATAGCTTCATCCCTGGGAAGAGTAAATCTTTCAAGCTTTAAATCCTCTTTTATTATCTTTTTCATCTCTTCCTCAATTTGAGCAAGCTCTTCAACGGAAAAAGGTCTTTCCACATCAAAATCATAGTAAAATCCGTTATCAATTGCCGGACCTATGGCAAGTTTAACATTAGGATAAAGTCTCTTTACAGCCTGTGCCAATATGTGGGATGAAGTATGCCTGTAAGCATGTTTTCCGCCATCATCATCAAAAGTAAGCAGATTCAGCTTGCAGTCTTCATTAAGCTCATAACTCAAATCCTTTACTTTTCCGTCAACTTCTCCTGCCAATGCCACCCTTGCAAGACCTGCACTAATGCTTTCAGCAACTTCCTTAATAGTAATGCCTTTATTATATTCCTTAACGCTTCCGTCCTTTAAAGTAACTTTAATCATGTCCATTAATCTATCAATCCTTTCTATAATATTAATTATAATTTGTTCAAATTATAATTAAATTGATGAACAATACAGTCCTTTTTATATAATAAATTCTTTATTTACCTTAGTCCATTGTTTTTTGTTCTTCCTTTCCGCATCAGAAAACGCAGTAGAACAACTTTTTTGAATATTGAAAGCATTTTAACCGACTCTTAAACTTCCCGAATTGATATTAAGTTGTTTTGAAAGACGTTAAATAAAAACTCCCATCCCTCATAAGGGACGAGAGCTTAATTCCCGTGGTTCCACCCTAATTTGTACTCATTGCGATTGTAACGTAATCAACGTTCCAACTCAGAGGCGGTCTTCAATTGATATCCCCTGAAAGTACTTCCAGCCTAGGTACTTTCTCTCTGATAGGTTCCCATCAATCTACTCTTCTCGTCATTGTCGGATCATAATATTTTTTAATATTTTTTTCATTAGTTAAATTATATATACATAAACTTTTATTGTCAATGCAGTATTGATGCTTTAATCTTACTCACAATCAAATTGTTTTATTTTTAACAAAATTCTTTCCCATTTTTATTTGTCGTGATATAATATTTTTTGTCATAATATGTTGATTTTTAAAATATTATTAAGCATAAAGATATATAAGTTGTATGATGTGTTTAATTAATTTGTTAATTAATTAACATTATCTAACTGTAATACATAGCCACAAGGAGGATTTATTTTGTTAGCTGTAAAATTTATTAGCCTTTCCCTGATAGGCATAATACAGGAAACTATTATAGGTATTATCTTACTGCTTATTTTTAATTTGGAATTTAATTGGAAAAAGGTGTTTTCCTATGCCCTGGTTATGGGATTGTCCGGCAGTTTTTCAGCAACATTTTTACGTCAGGCAGGCCCTACAGCCTATATATTCATTTTTGTATTTACGGCTTTATTTATCTTGCTGTTTTTTTATAAATTCAGTCTGTTAAAAAGCATTATGGCAATGTGCATACTATATCTTCTAAAAGCCATTGTATCCACTTTGTGTCTTCCCATATACAAGTTATTTTACAGGACTGATTTCAATGCAGTAAACATGACGCTAATCGAGCACCTTATCTCTCAACGGCTTGGAACAGTGCTTTTTATTATCATAGCATTGATAATATACCTGTTTAAGTACAAAATAGATATGCCTGATGATTTTAGTAAAAAAAGTACTGTGACGGTTGTAATTAATGTTATAATATCCATTCTCCTTTTATATCCGAATATTATACATCTTCATAACTATATGCACAACGAAACCTCTCCCTTGCTTATTTATAACTCTATATCCCTTGTATTTATTGTTTTAATAAATACCATAAACTTTATCAAGTTCGGAAAAATAGAGATATTAAAACAAAATGTCGAATTTCAGAATTTATATATCCAGACACTCAATGAAATGATAGACAGTCTCAGAGGATTTAAGCATGACTACAACAACATGTTACAGGTAATGCAAGGTTATATTTCCGTCAACGATATGGAAGGATTGAAGAATTTTCACAGCCAATTATTGGCAGAATCGAGAAAAATAAATAATTTTGTTCCTCTGAATTCATATATAAAAGATGTCCCGCCGGTATATGGACTTTTGCTGTCAAAAATATCCTATTCTGAGATTAAGAATGTAACGATTAACATTACAGTTACGTGTAAACTAAAAATAACAAATATAAAGATTTATGATTTTTGCAAAATACTTGGAATATTATTGGATAACGCAATTGAAGCTGCTGCTGAAAGTGAAAAGAAGCTGGTTGAGTTGTCTATAAGAGAATCCCCTGACAAAAGTTCCCTTTTTATTGAAATAACCAACTCCTGCATTGGAACTGTTGATATTTCCTCCATATTCAAAGATGGATATACTACAAAAAAAGATCACACAGGATTTGGGCTATGGGAAGTACAAAAAATTTTGTCAAAATATAAGAACTGCAAGTTATATACAAATGTGTGGGAAAACTATTTCTCGCAAAAAATTGAAATTGCATATAACCTTACTAATGAATAACGCCATCGATGACATATACTTCTTTTCATACTTTAAAAAAGCATTTAAATTGCCATTATCTTTTTATTATAATTCCAATATTAATGCTTAAATTGCCATGGATTATTTAAAAGCTCTGTCGGACAGACTCATGTATACCAAAAATAGCTTTATACACGAATTACTGTCCAGAGGTGACTTTTTTATGAGAATATTTGAAATACCAAGGAGAAGAAACAGATTTATAGCTTTGGTAACAATTTTTATTACATTCTGTATAATACTCGTAATTTACAATAAAAATGCCAAAAACACTTTTAACAATAATCCCGATAAAAAGAACTCTCCCACATCAAAGTCTCAAAATTCCACAGTATATGCCGACAGATTCCTGGAGCTGTTTAATGATATTCAAACCAAAGGATATTTGAGTGAAGAAGGAATCCCATACCATTCCATTGAAACATTGTTGGTTGAAGCACCTGATTATGGTCATCAGACCACAAGTGAAGCCTTCAGTTACATGGTTTGGCTGGGTGCAACCTATGGCAAATTGACGGGAGACTGGTCTTATTATAAAAATGCATGGGATTTAACCGAAAAATACATAATTCCCGATGCCCAAAAAGACCAACCGGGTGTTGATACCTATTCACCTAACAGCCCGGCTCAATATGCTCCTGAAGGTGATACTCCCAATGATTATCCCATTACAGGAGCTGCAAACGCACCTACCGGCATAGATCCCATAGCTGAAAGCCTTGCTTCTGCTTATGGTTCTAAAGCCATATACCAAATGCATTGGCTTCTTGACGTGGATAATTTTTATAAATTCGGAAACCATGGCGACGGTACAAGCCGCTGTTCTTATATAAATACATATCAGCGCGGGCCTGAAGAATCGGTTTGGGAAACTGTACCGCACCCATCCTGGGAAGATTTTAAATGGGGTGAAGGAGAAAAAGGCGGTTTTTTAAACCTCTTTGGCAATTTTGGCCAGCCGGCAAAACAATGGCGTTACACTTCTGCCTCCGATGCCGATGCAAGACAGGTTCAAGCCTCCTATTGGGCTTATCTTTGGGCAAAAGAACAAGGTGTTGAAGGAGAACTGTCAGAATATACCGATAAAGCAGCAAAAATGGGAGATTATTTGAGATATACATTTTTTGATAAATATTTCAGACCCATCGGTGTTCAAGACAGTTCTGCCGCTGGTACAGGTTATGACAGCTGCCATTATCTTTTATCATGGTACATGTCCTGGGGCGGAGATATTGGCGGTGCATGGAGTTGGAGAATAGGCAGTTCCCACTGCCATCAGGGCTATCAAAATCTTGTAGCAGCCTATGCCCTGTCACAGGAACCCGCCTTAAAGCCAAAGGCACAAGGATCGCAGGAAGACTGGCAAAAAAGTTTGAAACGCCAGATTGAATTGTATCAGTACCTCCAAAGTGCAGAAGGTGCCATTGCAGGAGGCGTCACCAACAGTTGGCAGGGTAGATATTCCAAATATCCTGCCGGCAAAAGCACTTTTTACGATATGGCCTATGATTACCAACCTGTGTACCATGACCCTCCAAGCAATAATTGGTTCGGCTTCCAGGCCTGGTCAATGGAAAGAGTAATGCAGTTCTATTATCTTTCGGGAGACCCGGATATAAAAAATGTATGCGATAAATGGGTAAAATGGGCTTTATCCCATACAAAACTAAAAAATGACGGTACTTATGAAATTCCTTCAACCCTTGAGTGGTCAGGTGAACCGGATACCTGGAGAGGCAAACCAACAGAAAATTCAAACCTTCACTGCAAAGTTAAGGACTACACACAGGATGTGGGGGTCACCGCTTCGTATGCTAAGGCTCTCATTTTCTATGCAGCTGCCACCGAAAAACACACCGGTACAATGCATAGCGAAGCTAAAAACATGGCAAAAGAACTTCTAGACAGAATGTGGACAAACTACAGAGATGACAAGGGTGTCGCAGCCCCGGAAGAAAGAGAAGATTATAAGCGTTTCTTCGACGAAGTTTATATACCAGCAGGCTTTAGCGGAACAAACGGTCAGGGTGCTCAAATCAAAAACGGCATAACTTTTATCGACCTTCGTCCCGACTACAAAAAAGATCCTGATTATGCGAAAGTGGAAGAAGCAGTTAAGAACGGTAAAAATCCGGTTATGACTTATCACCGTTTCTGGTCCCAGGCTTCTATTGCCATTGCCAATGCAATGTACCACATATACATTGAAAAAGAGGATGGGCTTATTACCGAAACATCAGAGACTGAAAATTCAACTGATATCAATGTTTCCAAAGATACGGATAATATTCAAAGCAATGGCATTTACAAATATAAATATAAAAACAACATACCGCCGCAACCTCAGGCTAAAGGTCCCTATAACTACGGAGAAGCATTGCAGAAAGCCATATTCTTTTACGACTGCCAGCGTTCCGGAAAATTAAGTTCCACTGTCCTTCGCCTGAACTGGCGGGGAGATTCCGGTCTTAATGACGGAAAGGATGTGGGACTTGACCTTACCGGAGGATTTTATGACGCCGGTGACCACGTTAAATTCAATCTCCCCATGGCTTATACAACTACAATGCTGTGCTGGGCGGCTTATGAATACAAGGATGCCTTTGTAAACAGCGGCCAGTTTGAGCCCCTTCTGGAAAATATAAAATGGGCCACCGATTACTTCATCAAATGCCATCCAGAACCGAATGTATACTACTACCAGGTGGGGGACGGAAACGCCGACCATGCCTGGTGGGGGCCGGCCGAAGCAATGCCTATGGAAAGACCCGCCTATAAGCTGGACAAATCCTCTCCCGGCTCGGCAGTTTCTGCCCAGACGGCTGCTGCATTGGCCTCTGCTTCTATTATCTTTAAGGATATTGATGCTGATTATTCCAAAGAGTGCTTAAAACACGCAAAAGAACTTTTTGAGTTTGCCGACAGCACCAAAAGTGACACTGGCTATACTGCTGCCAAAGGCTTTTACGATTCATGGAGCGGTTTCTATGACGAGCTTTCCTGGGCAGGTGTATGGCTTTACATGGCCACAAACGATAAAACCTATCTTAAAAAAGCAGAGGATTATGTTAATTATTGGGAAAAAGAACCCCAATCCAATGCTATAAAATATACCTGGAGCCACTGCTGGGATGATGTGCATTACGGTGCTGAACTATTGCTTGCGAAGCTAACCAATGGAAACAGCAAATATAAAGAAGCTATAGAAATGCATCTGGACTGGTGGACAACGGGGTACAACGGCAACCGTATAAAATACACACCGAAAGGTCTTGCATGGCTTGACCAGTGGGGTTCTTTAAGATATGCCACCACAACTGCCTTTTTAGCCTGTGTATATTCCGACTGGCCCGGTGCAGACAAAACCAAGGCAAAAAATTACATCAAATTTGCCGAAAGCCAGGCCAATTATGCATTAGGCAGTACCGGACGAAGCTTTGTTGTAGGATTTGGTAAAAACCCTCCGGAACATCCTCACCATAGAACTGCCCACGGTTCATGGGCAAACAGCATGAGTATTCCTGAAAAACACAGACATGTCCTTTACGGTGCTCTTGTGGGAGGCCCCGATTCGGAGGATAACTACAGAGATGAGGTTAGCGATTATGTTTGCAACGAAGTGGCCTGCGATTACAATGCAGGATTTGTAGGATTGCTGGCAAGAATGTACAATACTTATTACGGAAGTCCTTCCGAAACCTTTAACGGTATAGAAGAAATAACCGAGGACGAAATATTTGTTGAAGCCGGTGTCAATGCTTCAGGTAGCAATTTTATCGAAATAAAGGCTGTTATCAACAATAAGTCTGCATGGCCGGCCAGAGTATGCGAAAACCTTTCCTTTAACTATTATATTGATATAAGCGAAGCCATAAATGCCGGTCACTCGGCTTCCGATATAAAGGTAAGCGCCAACTATAATCAGGGTGCAAAGGTTTCCGAACTGAAACCCTTAAAAGGCAACATTTATTATGTAACGGTCGATTTCAGCGGAACAAAGATTTTCCCGGGAAGTCAGTCGGACTATAAGAAAGAAGTGCAGTTCAGAATATCTGCTCCGGAAGGAACATCTTATTTCGATCCGCAGAATGATTATTCCTATAAAGGCCTTGCATCAAATTCGATGATAAAGACCAAGCATATACCGGTTTATGATAAAGGTACTCTGGTATTCGGAACTGAGCCGGACGGAAAACAATCTGCTTCGGATAACACCTCAAATGAAACTGCTCCGCTGCCAACAAGCAATACAGCACTCCAGAATACTTCTGCTCCAATACCGCCAACACCGGTAGCTTCCAACTCAAACAGCAATAAAAACACCTCTGGTGGCAACGGAAAAGTCGTTATTCAATATACCAACGGAAATGCCACTGATTCCACAAACGGAATCAATCCAAGGCTAAGACTTGTAAATAACGGCAATTCTAGCATTAACCTTAGTGATGTAAAAATCCGGTATTATTACACCATCGATGGCGAAAAACCTCAGACCTTCTGGTGTGATTGGAGTTCTGCCGGAACCTCCAATGTCACCGGTTCCTTTAATAAACTTACTGCTGCCAAAAATGGCGCTGATTATTACCTGGAGATAAGCTTTGCAAGTGGAGCAGGTACTTTAGAACCCGGCAGCAGTGTTGATATACAGGCCAGATTTTCCAAAAATGACTGGACCAATTACAACCAGTCCAACGATTACTCCTTCATATCAACGGCCTCTGATTATACGGAAAACAGCAAAATTACGGTATATGTTTCAGGAAAGCTTGTATGGGGTAATGAACCGTAATTAATGCTTTTATAACGTGAAAAGATACTCATTATTGTTCCGGTACAGTTCATATTGTGATAAAAAAATCCTTCTATCATTTGTAAACATCTGATAGAAGGATTTTTTATTTCCTAAAACTTATTCAGCCATAGCTCGTCCTCTTCCTGGCCATATTAGCGCACATTTATCCATTTAACATAGTTAAGATAACTTGTCGGAACTTCCATACCCGATATTGCTGGATATAGCAATATGAACAACGCTAATGTAATTGCAAGATAACTGTATATAAATACAGTTGAAATTTTATAAGCAGTTTCCCCAGCCGATTGGCTTCCAAAATCTCTTGTTACAATTTGCGGGAAATCTTCCCTCAAGAAGTTCAACACATACACTATACACAGTATCAAAAACGGTACCGACGTAAAGAAGTGATATATAAATATACAACGTGATACCCTGAACCACGGAAGGTATTGGAAGGCAAAGGCAACCAGGAACGGTACTGCCCTTTTATCCTTCTTGGCAATACTTATGATTACTGCAACAAAGACACATACAATTCCAAACCAAAATACTGCCGGATTTCCCATAACGTACATCAATGATGTTCTGTCATATGGAAGATTTGTATTCCTATATTCAAGCAGCGGCTTTTGAATCAAAGGCCACGAATAAGCCGGCGATTCAAAAGGATGGCTGTCAGTAAGGTTTGAATGATAATTATACATATTTACCTGATATCTCCATACTTCTCCGAGATTGTGTCCGTCCCCCGGCAGTGTGATTATAGGCAAATAGGAAGCTGTATATATCAGTATAGGTATTATTACAAAGAATATTACACAAGCCAAAGAAGGCTTTATAAAGTGATTTATAAACCAGCTATTTATTTTTTCCTTTCTTGCCGTTTCACTCATTTTCTTTCTTCTAAGCTGCTTATTGTAGCTTCTGTACTCCAGTATCTTTGAAGTGAAATAAAGAACAGCTAGTCCGCCTCCGGCATATACCGCAGTCCATTTGCTTGCACAGCCCAGGCCCCAGAATATTCCCGACAGCAACAACGGCACAAGGCTCTTTTTAAATCCAACCTCATAGGACTTGTTTATAAAACTGTCATACATAAAGTAATATGCCAGGATTACAAACAAAGCCGGATATGAATCGATTGTACCTATTCTTGTCTGTGCAAAGTGCATACATTCGAAAGCTATAAGGAAGGCAGGAATAAAGCCGTATATTCTCTTGCGGAATATCTTCTTTCCGAACAAATACATAGCCGGAACCATAGCCACTCCAAAGAGAGTTCCCATAACACGCCATCCAAAAGGATTTACTCCGAAAATGAGCATTCCCAAAGCAATTATAAGCTTTCCTAAAGGCGGGTGTGTCGTCTCATAGGGTTCCATCCTGTATATGTGTTCGAAAGCTGTTCTTGGATGATATATTTCATCAAAATATGTTGAGGTCATAAAGTTGTTCTCATAAACACCAATATCCTGCTCATCAAAGAGATTTTCCGGAGTCCCTCTGTCGTTTCTGCCCAATTTTTCCACTTCAACAGTAAAATTGGTTACAGGTTGGTCACTGCCATTTTCAAAAAATACTATTTCATTTAATGTACCGCCAATTCTCTGTACTCTCAATCTCAAATTCTGAGCTCTGAACTGGACATTTTCATTTCCCCACCCAAACGCCTTATATACATCCTGGTTTATAGTGGCAATAGGTACATAATTACCTTCAGCATTTAGGTATTCAATTCTGAGGGAAACATCCCCTATACCGTAATAATAAGCAATTTTTGAGAAATCATATTCACGGTCAAAGTTCAGATTTATAGTAGTCCCCAGTTCGGAAGGCTGCCAGAAAGTTTCCGGAACATTTGTGCTTCCCAACTTATACAGTGCAATAACTGCATAAACCAAAGTTATTGCAGTCATAAGAATCCAATCTTTTCTGTCTACCTTGAATGGCTTTGCATCCGAAACATCTTCTAAAGAATCTTTCGAGTTTTCATTCTTTTGGTTAACAGCCTTTTTGCCTTTGCTGTTTTTATCCTCTTTTCCGGACTTAAAAAATACAAAAGATGTAATTACCCCTATAGCCACTGCCAATGCTGCTATTAAAGCTATTAACCAACCTTTGCCGCTTGACTGGTCTGCTGTTTCGGCAGGTTGATTATTTTGCTGAGAATTATACAAACTAATTATGGCAGCACCTGCCGGAACATCCAGGGTTTCTTCCACTGTTATATCGTCAAAATATGCAGTTCCTGTACTTTCTCCACTATGACCTCCCACGCCGGCGGTAAGCTCAATTACCCGCTGGTCCGAGCCTGTCCTTCCGTACAATTCCACATAAGTCCAGTCATTTGTACCTTTCAATTCTGTTGTAGAAATAAACGTTCCAAATATTGAAAGAATTGCACCTTTTCCCTGCTCAGACACATTTTCAGTCTTAATCCATCCGGATATTTTATACAAGGTATTTTCTTTCACACTGACCATTTGACGAATTCTGGAATCGTTTGCAGAAGTGTTGGTTATTTTGACGCAATTGTTACCTGAATGGGCAATCTCCGGGTCAGTAATCAGAGTAACTTCGGTTGAAGTATTGTAACTCCATTTGTCCCAAAAAGCAATATCCGAATTGCTTTCCTCAAATCCGGGATTTAAAACTTCATTTGCCCCTTCAGCATAAGCAGCCCCCAGTTGAAAAAAAACAAGAGACAGAGCAAATATGGCTGCAATCAGTTTTTTTGACATTTACGCGACCCCCTAGTTTAAATTTGTAAAATATTAATTTTTTATTGACATAACTTTTTATACAGAAGAACTATAAACATCGAAATTTGTACCAAAAAAAAATAACTTATTTCGTCAAATTTAAAATCAAAGCCACAAAATCGTTAAGATATTCTATTTTAATTATATATACTTTAGGCCCGTATATCAACAAATAAATATCTTTGAATATTTTATGTATCTTTCATATATCGCCTTATATCAGACTTCTTCTTTTGCTGTATAATTTCCCTTAACAAAGACAATTGAATTCCTTAATTTTTTAAAGCAAAAACTCCCTATTTAATTTGAATAGGTCATAAACCCAATGGAAATAATATAATAAAACAGTAATAAATGGTATATTATGTGTATCTACGAAAGGAGGAATACACAGTGAGATATACCAGAGTTGAGAAATTCCGGCGATTACGGCGAGAACGCATTAAAAAAACAATTCTTTACGGTATAGTTCTACCGAGTACATCAATTTTGCTTGGATACCTTATATCATGCTTATTTATACTACCCAGAATTTCCGGCACACCCTAAAGGACACAGATTTTTTGCCCCGAAACTGTAGACAAATTTGGTTTCGGGGCATTAAAAGGCTTGCAAATTCATGCAGAAAAGCTCATTATATTTATTTCAATTTTTCTCAGTCCACGCAAATAAAATCTTTCATATTTGCAAATTTACTTTGCCCTATGCCGGGAACATTCATAATATCCTCTATTTTTTTAAATTTTCCGTTCTTCTCCCGGAAAGAAACTATCTTACTTGCTGTCGAAGGTCCAACACCGGGCAATGTTTCAAGTTCGGCCTCTGTGGCTGTATTGATGTTTATTTTGCCCTTTGAAGAACTCTTATTCTCACTTTCATTTTGGACAGCGCCTCCGCTGTCATTTCTTATCTCTACACCGGTTGTAACTTTATTTTGAGCAGTAACACCGGAATTGGAGTCAGCAGTTTCTCTTCCATTCGCTGCACCGTCCGAAACCGTCTCAGGCTTTGGCAGTATTTTCAGCATAACATTTTCGTTTAGTACATAAGCAAGGTTGATATTGTCAAGATCGGCTCTATCTGTCGGGCCCCCGGCAGCCTTAATGGCATCCTCAATTATCTGTCCCTTTTCAATGGTAACAACACCGGGGTTGTTAACTTCTCCAACCACATATACCTGTATTTTTTCTTTACTTTCTTCCATGTATACTGTCGAAGTTGCTTGGGGTGTACTTTTTTCTTCAATATTCAATATTCCTTCATCCAAGGACTTACTTATAATTATTTCACTCCCATCCCTGCTAATTAAAAATCCAATAACTCCGATGTTTACAACTATAACAGCAATTAATAAAACAAATACTACCATTTTAACTTTTATTTCTTTGTTAAAAATGTTCTCAGGCACTTGAATCCCTCCATGGAACATATAATTATCATCGATTGCTTATTGAATTTTAAAAGGGAACTTTTATAATTTATACTCGATATAAAAATCAATATTGATATATGTCATATTCTATGTAAATTCTTTTTTTCCTTTAATTACCTTAGACAATTTTAGCTCACCGGCTACTTTTATTTTTAGTTTTTTGGTATACTGTTGTTGTTATTTTTTTAGACGTAAAAAATATAATTTAATCGAATTTACTATCCGATTAGATTTTATATGCAATAACTATTTGCAAAATATATTATGTTGCCTTAATATATTTATGTATTAAATTCTATTGGAAAGAAGGTACTGAAAACTTGAGTCGAACACGTAATTACACTTAATTTAAGGTATGTAAATCAACTTTCGCAGGAAACAACTGATAGCTTTGCCTTGATATGAACAGGCAAACAAGTGACAAAGTAGTTGAGAAACTCGTTGACTGTTTCCTTTGTCAAAAGCAGTTTTTCCTGTAAAGTAGTTTTTAAAGCCTCTATTATAAGCTGCAGTGCCTCATGGAATTTAATGTCCTCAAGTTCATCGCAGCAATAGTAGAACAAAGTACCAATAGTGCGTAAATCAGTATTATTGCGGTTCTCAACCGCTAACATAATGTACCTTGAAAAAACAATAGTTGTATGGGCAACCATCATATCATAAGAACGACCTTGAAATTCCTTAGCCAGCTTAAGGTATGACTTACACATCTTGAAGAATACCTCTATGTCCCAGCGTTTTCCGTATATCCTGATTATCTCTGTTTCGGGAAGACTAGTATCTGTAGATATGAGAGCTAGCCATTTACTCTTGTTTCTTCGGTCACGGACAAAGACAATTTTTGCTGGAATGTGGTTTCCTTCTTTATCGTGTAATTCTACCATAACTGAAGCAAGGTATTTTGATCTTCCTCTACGTTTCCTGACAGTTCGGTATATCTCTCTCAATGATTTTTTTTCACCATTGAAGTTATAGTAAATCTTGGGAGTATCCTTTACCATAGCTATCACATTAAGATTCATCTTACAAATTTTGATAATAGTAGCCGGAAAGGAGAACCAACTGTCAAATAAAACATATTTTGCTTTAATACCGGTAGCAACTGCTTGTTCCAGCATAGACAGAGCAGATTCCGGTGAAGTGGCTAAGGCATTCTGTCGGCGTTTAAAACCAACGGTTCTTTTATCTATAGTATTTTTCGCTGGATTAATGCAAACCCTTGGATTTGTGAACTTAAAAGGTTGAAGGCCACAGGAATAAATGAATTACCGTCTGTCCAACCAAGTGTAAGCATACGAAAGCCTTTTTTATTCTTATTGCCGTCAGCATGATCTTTGACCCAACTTAAAAGCTCAACTGACTTGCTTCTTGTCCTACTGTAGAAGGAATCGTCAATTACAAAGGCATCAACCCGTTCATCTGACGTTAATCTATCGATATGATGATTTATGACCTTTGCAGAAAGCAAATATAAAAATCTTTGCCAGTTGATATGTATGGAATTTAAGAATCTGTAGGCCACATCCCTTGCAAATGGTATATCAAAGCTTTCTGCTTTATAGTTCATAAACAGATTTTTGCCTGTAAAAACAAGTTCAAACAGTACTTTGAATACCGTAAGACAAGGAATACCTTTATCTTTATATGCGTTTGACTTTTTTAACAGATAGCCTACAGAAAACATTTTGAAAAAGTTATCAACTGTCAAAGAAAATCTATTTTCTTCCTTAACCTTCTGTGATACAATAGACATGTTCAAGAACCTCCAAATTGTCGATTTAATAGGGTTTGGGTACTTCTATTATATCACATAGAAGGGGGTTCTTGTACTTTTTTATTGCCCAAATCTATTGATTTTTCAATGTTCAGTGCACATTATTCACGTGCGAAAGTTGATTATGTAATTTTTTAAATTCAGACATTTTATGTAAAATATTTATAAACAAATATACAGCGCATTTGATATTTATTCTTTTATTTTAAATATATTTTTTCGCATAATATTACATAATATTTTAGGAGGAATAAATGAGAAAGCTTATTACAGGAATAATTTTAACTGCGGCTTTAATTATAAATTCTACTACTCAGATAAAAGCTCAAACATTTAATTTTGATGCAAAATCCTATATTTTAATAGATTCAAAAACAGGTTATGTTATCTGTGAACATAATGCCGATCAACAGGTTTACCCGGCAAGTACAACTAAAATTATGACTGCAATACTGGGAATTGAAAATGCAAAACCTGACGATATAATGACAGTAAGCCAATATGCCATAGACAATATCGGGCCGGGAGGAATGAATATAGGATTGCTTCCGGGAGAACAGCTTACCTTTAAAGATCTTTTAAATGCTCTTTTAGTCAGATCAGCCAACGAAACAGCTTTTGTTATTGCCGAAAATATAGGCCCTACAGTAGATGCTTTCATGAAAAAGATGAATGAACGTGCAAAAGAACTCGGTGCTTTAAACACTAATTTTGTCAATCCGTGCGGAATGGATACCGATGAAAGTGCAAAAAATCACCTTACTACAGCCCGAGACTTGGCATTAATGGCAAAATATGCAATGACACTGCCACTATTTAGAGAAACAGTAAAAAAGACAAGTTGTACCATTCCTCCAACAAACAAGCATGAGGAAGAAATTATATTACCTTCCACCAATAAACTTTTTCAGGCAAGATACAAATCTGAATATTATACTGAAGTTACAGGAATAAAAACAGGCTATACAAATAGGGCACTCTTCACCCTTGTGGCATCGGCTGCAAATGAAGACGGTATGGAATTGATTTCAGTTATATTGGGATGTCCAACCGATGCAATATATCAATACACTAAAGAATTACTCGAATACGGTTTTAAGAACTATTCACAGAAAAATCTTATTGCTGAAAATACATACGTAACAAGCGTGACTGTTGCCGACGCAAGTTTTAATCCCAATCTCGACCTTGTTGCTGCTGAAGATTTTAAGTGCATACTTCCAAACGATCCCGATGCTTTCGACAGTGTATCTAAAAATATAAAAGTCAAAGAAAATATCACTGCTCCGGTTAAAAAGGGTACCGTATTAGGTTCAGTGGAATTTGTGAAAGACGGTTTTGTCCTTGGAGAAGTAAATTTAATTGCATCAAGAGATATTGAAAAATTGATTCCAACACCTGTACCTTCACAAAAAATTATGTCTACTGTCGGTAATTCAAGAACTTTTAAAACTTTAAAGGTTTTGTTTTTTATAGTAGTTGGCTTTTTAATATTGAGATTTATTTTAAGAAAAATTTCAAGAAGAAGGCGTATGAATAGACTATATTAAATTTCACATTTAATTTTCAAACTTTTTGTAATTCACCATATAAAAAAATACTCCAACATAGAATTATAAGAGAGAGAAAAAAATTTTATTGTTTTCATTTGTATATTGTTATAAAAAGTGAGGTTAATTAAATATGAAAAAAATAAGAAAAACTGATGTAAGACCCATTAAAGACCTAAGAGACTTGCTTCAGCAAACCTGTAGTCTATACGGTTCGAAAAATGCCTTTTACATTAAAGACGACAGTCAAAACTATAAAGGTATAACATATAGCGAATTTAAAAATGATGTGGACGCACTAGGCACTGTATTTCTCAATCTTGGCCTTAAGGATAAATTTATTGCAGTAATGGGAGAAAATCGTTATGAATGGTGTGTAACCTATCTTGCAACTGCCAACGGTGTTGGTGTAATAGTTCCCTTAGACAAGGAACTCCCTACGGCAGAACTGGAAAATTTGCTAAAACGTTCAAACGCTTCTGCTATTGTTTACTCAGGCAAACATCACGAACAACTGGTAGAAATCTCCCAAAATGTATCCCATATAAAATACTTTATAAATATGGATATAGACAAACATATCGATGACAGTTTTCTTTCTCTTAAAGCATTGATAGCTGAAGGTAAGGAACTTTTAAACAGTGGAAATTCAGATTATTTGAATGCAACTATTGATGAAAATGAAATGAGATTTCTGATCTTTACTTCGGGAACAACAGATCTGGCAAAGGGTGTAATGCTGTCCCATAAAAATATATGCACCGACATCGTTGCCGTTGTTTCTGCTTTATATATAGACAGCACCGACTCCATTTTATCCATATTGCCCTTGCATCACACCTACGCCTGTACAGTTGACTTCCTGACCTTTATCTATATTGGAGGATGTATATCCTTTAATGAAGGTTTGAAACACATCCCCAAAAACTTAAAGGAAACCAAGCCCACAATACTCATACTGGTTCCCTTAATAATTGAAAACATGTATCAAAAAATATGAGCTCAGGCATCAAAGGATTGGAAGCTCAAACTCAAACTAAAATTAGGACTTTTTGTCAGCGTTTTTCTATACAAGTGTTTAAAAATCGATATCCGAAGAAAAATATTCAAAGAAATTATAGACAATTTCGGTGGAAGGATAAGACTTATCATAGCTGGAGCTGCTGCAATAGATCCGGCAGTTATAAGAGGTTTACAAAATATGGGTATCCTTACACTACAGGGATATGGACTTACAGAAGCCTCTCCTATTGTTTCGGTTAACAGAGAGGAAAAAAATAAAGATAATTCCATAGGCCTTCCTCTTCCGGGAGTGGAAGTAAAAATTGTTAATCCAGATAATGAAGGCAATGGTGAGATAGTAGTAAGGGGCGGCAATGTCATGCTCGGCTATTACCAAAATGAAGAAGCCACCAAAAAAGTCTTAAAAGACGGATGGCTCTACACCGGAGACCTTGGGAAAATGGATAATGAAGGATTTTTATATATAACCGGAAGAAAGAAAAATGTTATTGTCACTAAAAACGGTAAAAATATATTCCCAGAAGAGGTTGAATCCTATATCAATAAAAGTCCGTACATTAAGGAATCCCTTGTAACCGGCATAGATGACGATGAGAAGAATGAAACCATAGTTACTGCACAAATTGTAATTGATTTGGAAAAAATAAAGGAAAAACTCAATAACCCCAATCCGTCGCAGGAAGAAATATATAGGCTTATCAAATACGAAATAAAACAAATAAATAAAAATATGCCGCTTTATAAACGTGTTCAAGATTTTACAATACGAGAAAATGAATTTGCAAAGACAACTACAAAAAAGATAAAGCGTTATCTTGAAAAACAATAAAAATAAAAGTGAAAAAATAGATTTTGAACTTTAAAATGCGCTTAATTATCATAGTTCAATGGGACTGGACTATGATAGTTAAACGCATTTTTTGAGGATGTAAAAAAATTTGTGTATAGATGATTGAATGTTCTCCTTCTTGGCAAGGATTAATAATAATAAAAGCTAAGGAGGAGAACTTTATGTCAACGTTAACAAAAGAACATATAAAGCAATTAGTTCGGGAAAATAATTTCCAAAGCGTATCAGATGTAAATGCATATCTAAAAGACATTTTTAAAGATATTATTCAAGAACTGCTTGAGGCAGAACTTGAAGCAGAATTGGGTTATGCAAAAGATGATGTGGCAAATAAAAATACCGATAATAGCCGTAATGGTTATACACCAAAAAAAATAAAAAGTGAGTTTGGTGAAATTGATATACAAGTGCCTAGAGATCGTAAAGGAGAATTTCAACCTAAAATTATCCCAAAATATCAGCGTAATGTTTCCGGAATTGAGGAAAAAGTTATAGCTCTATATGCAAGGGGAATGTCTACAAGAGATATTAGTCAACAAATTGAAGAACTTTATGGATTCAGCCTGTCTCCGGAGATGGTTAGCAAGATTACTGACAGAATTGCTCCAGAAATAAAAGAATGGCAGCAAAGACCTCTTGAACCTATATACTCTTTTGTTTTTATGGATGCAATACACTATAAAGTTAAGGACAACGGAAGAATAATAAACAGGGCAGCTTATGTTGTTCTAGGTGTTACTATTGATGGATATAAGGATATTTTAGGGATCTGGATTGGTGACAATGAATCCTCAAAGTTTTGGCTTGGTGTACTGAATGACCTTAAAAATAGAGGAGTACAGGATGTTTTAATTTTTTGTGTTGATGGACTTACCGGACTTAAGGAAGCCATAAATGCTGCATATCCAAAATCTGAAGTGCAGCGTTGCATAATACATCAGCTGAGAAATTCTTTTAAGTATGTGCCATACAAAGACCTAAAAGCCTTTAGTAATGATTTTAAAAATGTCTACAAAGCTATTAATGAAGAGGTTGCCTTAGAGAAGTTTTATGAATTAAAAGAAAAATGGGGAAAAAGCTATCCCTTTGCGATACGGAGCTGGGAAAATAATTGGGATGTACTAAGTCCATTCTATAAATTTCCAGAAGAAATCCGAAAGATTATCTATACAACTAATGTCATTGAAGGATTACACCGGCAGTACCGTAAGGTAACAAAATCAAAAACTATGTTTCCATCAGATGATTCTTTAGAAAAAATGCTATATATGGATATGGCTTCAAAAAATGTGATAAAAAAATGGACCCAACGTTATAAAAATTGGGATAGGGTATTGAATCAACTGATAATTCAATACCCAGGACGCCTTGACAATTATGTTAGTTAAAACAGAAAGACAAATAAAGTATTAAGTGTTCCTTGAAAACTTTATATGGCGGTTTTACTATGTTTAATATCTTCCTTTGAATTTTTAAGTACAAGGTATAATTTGTCTGCAGAGTTGACTTTTCCGGAAACACAATATATTTTGTCTCTTTTAAAGACATGTTTTTTCCTGAAGTCATAGAGTAAATAAACCCGGTTAGTGTCAAGTTCCTTCATTGTAAAAATATTGTATCTATCTAATTCTTTGCAATTTATCACTACCATGTGGTTAGCACTAAAATTAAACACTGCAAAGCTCCTTCATCATAAAAAATATAGAATCTTATATAGGATTTTATACGCTTCCCTGAAACTTGTATGGTTTCAGCCCGGTTGTAGGTTCCCTGTTGCTTCCCAGCATTGCAGGGTATCGGCAGAGCCGGGCCTCAATAGAATTATTGACAAAAAGCAAATTAAATTAACATTGTACTTTTATGTTTTTACTTTTTTAAATTTGCTAGACAAATAAGTATTGCCAATTATTAAAAAATTTATGTATAAAACTTTAATAATTGGCAAAACTCTATAATGAAAAACAAAATGCAGTTATATATTCTGTAAACTAAAATTAATTAATGTTTCTTGCTGAAAAGGATTTACATAAAATCTAAACCCACAAAATTATTTACACTCCCCTTAAAGATTCTAAAGCTATACATCAAAGCCTTTACATGTATTTTCTTACAATGGCTTGTTTTTCAAAATGTGCAGGAATAGATTGCAAAAAATCCTTGCTGTTTCACTAGCAAAGGATTTTTTTTGCAATCTTTCCGCACTATATTTTTGAAAAACGCCTGTAGAAAAGCATAGTTTGGCTTAATGTAAGCTTAGAAGTCTTTTTGGGCGGTAACCTGTTTACTACTAAGCAAAACATAAGCATCTGAAAAGCTACTGTTGAGCAGTTTGTAGTATCTCTAAAAGTAATATAGTTGTGCCTTTGAAGCCTGATATTGTTTAGCCTTTGGAGATTACCTGTAACTCCTAGCTAGTATGAAATATAAAAGTATAATTTGTAAGTTTAAAATAAGATCTATTTTAAATACTAAACTACTTTATTTTTTTGATGTGTGTCTAAAGATTGTTTTTATAACATCAAATATTAATAATTCTAGTTCTTTGTACTGTAAGTTTTTCACAGAAGCTAAGACTTCATTTATACTTTTATCTTGTGTTTCATGTTTAGAATCTTTTAAAAGATAATCAGTAGTAACATCTAATATATTTGAAAGTTTGAAAAGCGTTTCAACACTCAATTTCTTGTCCCCTCGTTCAATAATTCCAACATATGAAGGTGAAATATTACACAGTTCAGCAAGTTGTTCTTGCGTTAAATTTTTTTTAATCTTTCTTTTTTTACTCTCATTCCTAACTGTTTATAATCCATCTATAAAAATCACCTCATATATTATTTAAAGTCATATAAGAGGTAATTTGAATATACTATTGTTATTAAAATATTACTGTGAGTATTGAATTCGAAAAATAATTATGATATATTTGATTATGCTATTTTAATAATTATTTATATTTTAATTATATGTTGCATTTTATGATTTTATATGTAAAATAAATAATATATGTTTTTATCTCCTGTAAATAAATATAATGCTCTCGAAAACTCGTATTGCTTTCGAGGTCTCTATTTCAGGAGCAAGCTAATTTAGCTCACCCCTAAAATCCACCAATATTTTCCTTAAAATTTTCCAATAAAATTATCCTAATTTTAGCCATATATGGCACCAATCTACCTTGACTTTTTCACAGCGCCCCCAAAATCGAAGTAGGTGGTAATATTTGCCATTACTTTGATTGTGGAGGTTTTATTTATGCTGCGTAACTTTGAGTCTCACACTTCTTATCAGGAAAACCTGAAGCTTCATCTCCTGCTTTTTTGGGAGACCGATAGGGGCAGGGTCACGGATATGGAAAAATCCATATCCAAGCTATACCTTCTCAATTTGGATCCCCTGCTCCCTATCATTAAACCCCTTTATTCTAATACCGGCTGTCCCGCCAAGAACCAGCTGGGTATTATTCGCTCTCTTATCCTTATGCTCGACCAAAAACACCACGGCATTACAAACTGGGCCAAAAAAGTGGCCAACGACCCCCTCCTTTGTGCTATTT
Source organism: Acetivibrio clariflavus DSM 19732 (assembly GCF_000237085.1). Lineage (GTDB taxonomy): Bacteria > Bacillota > Clostridia > Acetivibrionales > Acetivibrionaceae > Acetivibrio > Acetivibrio clariflavus. Next base: position 3,572,984 of record NC_016627.1, read on the forward strand.
GCGGATTCCAATATGGAAAAGCCCCTTCCGTCGGTTCCTACTATGACTTCATTAAACGTCTATGGAAAGCTTCTCATAAAATCCATGTCGCCATGAAAAAGAAACTGAGGCCTTTCAAGCCTAAACCCCGTAAGAAACTCAAGGCCGGCCAGAAACTGAAACCCAAGCACAACGGCATCGTTAAAAAGTTTGCCAGAATCGCCATGAGAGACGCACTCCCTGAGTATCGTCCCGAACAGATCTTCCAGGAATTCCTTGCCCGCTGTGTCGTTGATGTTTCCGCCAAAATGGGTATCTTGGGCGATGTGCAAAAACTTTCTGTCGCCGGTGATGGCACCCCATTCTATTCCGGTGCTTCCCATTACGGTACAAAGGTCTGTGATTGTAAAAAACACGGTGTCTACGATTGCAAGTGCCCCAGACGTTATTCCGACCCTGATGCAAGATGGGGTTGGGACAGCTACAGGGAACAGTGGTTCTATGGCGATACCCTCTTTAACATCACTGCTTCCGACAGTCCCTATGACCTTCCCATTTACCTGCGTAAAGCACAGGCTTCAAGACATGACAGCATCCTTGCCGTTTTTGCCATGTCTGAGGTAAGAAAACTTTATCCTGACCTTTGCATCCGTAATTTTATTGCCGATGGGGCCATGGACAACTATCCCACCTATGAACTCATGTATCATTGGAACATCATCCCATTCATCCCCCTTGATGCAAAAACCAAACAAACTCTTACCAAGCTGCCTCCGGGAATTATCTGCCTTGATGATCAAGGCAGGCCTATCTGCAAAGGCGGTATCCCTTACGAAGACTGCGGCTACTCCTACCCCAAAGGTATCAAGTACAGGTGCTATTTCGACTGCCATGACATTGAAAACCTTGTCAATGTACCGATTCACCTTATGGAAGGACTGTCTATTTAAAGCCCAAAGACGATTTCCGGCTGATTACTCCCGTACCCCGCGGCTCTGAAGCTTTTAATGAAAAATTTAAAACACGCACCTCTGTCGAAAGAAGCCACAAAAGGCTCTTTGAAGATTACGACATTGAAGAGTACAAGGCCAGAAGCTCCAGGCAGCGGTTTGCATTGGCTACTTTTGCTGCAGTGAATGTCCACTTGGACGCTTGGGTCAAGCATACAGGCTTTAGTATAATTCCTTTGCTTGAAGAACTTTCTGGCAAAGCAGCCTGATAGCTACCGAGTCTTTATTGTGATGAACCAATGGCCTTCTCATAGGCTTTGCTTTGCTATGCCCATTTTCAGAAAGTTATACAGCATATTCGTTTATCAAGGTTCATTTCGTCAATATGCATTTACTTTTGTCAGTCTCTCAATGTTACTTTATCCCATTAATTAACATTCAGCAGGTTTTCCAGTTACTTTTCGAGACTATTCTAAATAATAATTATGTTGGGAGGTTGATAATATGAAAAAAATTATAGCTATTGTTTTGATTTTTTGTATTGTTGCTAGTACTTCATCTATATGTCTTGCAGTAGGTCAATGGCAAGATTTAGGGGGAGGATATAAGTTTAGAGTAGATGGACCTCATACGGGAACAGACACTGGTAAATATCATGTACATGTAAACAAAGGCAACAATGAAATAGGTTCAGAGGGAGTTGACGGAAGTAAAAGCCATGGTGATAACATGAACAATGTACCAAATTCAGTAAAGAAAAAAATTAAAGAGCATCCTGAGTATAAACGAGCACAAAAGAAACAAGAAGAACTAGAAAAAGCTAAAAAAGAAATTAAAGAAAAAAATCTTAAAATTGATTGGTGGCACATTGGAGATGTTATACTTGCTATTGCAATTGTTGTAGCAGCAACTGCTACATTCTTTTTCCCAGGTGATGATGTGGGAGCATGGATTAATTTATTGCGTGCAATAGGAGCTGGGTGAAAAACTACATAATTTTTTTATTCATAATGTTTAATTAAATTATAATATTAATATGTAACAAAAGAAAAAATAGTACTATTGCAGGAGATAAAAACATTGATATAATGTAATTAAATGAGCATTACTATAACTTAGGGAGGTATCCTTTATGGAAAAAATACGAATAATAAGAGAACTTAAGTTGCACGATTTCGAATTATATAAATTGAGAGAAGGTTTTTATGGTAAAGTAATATGTTATATGCTATTTATAGATTATAAACGCCCAAGTACCCTTAAAGATTTTCCAATATTAAAAAATATAGAAGATGAAAAAACTTTTGGCAGGAGTAATTACATTAAAGTGCTTTTTATTTCAGATAGAGAACTTAATGAAGAAGTTAAAGATGAAGTTATTAGTATTGCAGGTGGATTTTTTGAAAACAAAGATGACTGTGATTGGAATTGTTTTTTTCAAACAACAAATCACGCTAATTTTATTAAGTTATTAGAATCTAAATCAGATTTATTAAGTTTTTTTGAAGAAATATTAAAAGAACTCGGATTTTGTACCGATTTATCAAAAATACTGCCTGAAAAGTTTAATTATCTATCTCAGGACTAGAATATTTAAGAAGGTGTTGCTTTTGGATATTAATTTAATAAACATTTGTAAAAAGTATGGTGATTTTGAAGCTTTAAAAAATATTACTTTTGATATAAAGAAAAATTCTATTACTTCTATTGTTGGTCTTAATGGCTCTGGAAAGACTACATTGGTTAAGTGTTTGTCAACATTGCTTATTTTTGACAGTGGCGATATCGTTTTTTTTGGTGAAAAGTTTACGTATAAAAATTATAAAAGATTTAGAAGAAATATCTCACTACTATTAGATGCTTCACATAATCTTTACTTAAACTTAACTTTATTACAAAATATAAAATATTTTTTAGAACTACATAAATCTTCATTTAAATCAAAAAAGTCTCTTGTAGATTATTATTTAGAATTATTTTCATTGCATGAACACAAAGATAAACTTGTTTCATCTTTATCAAAAGGAATGCAACAAAAAACTGCTTTAATTATTGCATTATCACAAGATAGTAATTTAGTTATTTTAGATGAGCCAAATCTAGCACTTGATTTAGAAACATTAGATTTATTAAAAAAGATTTTAAAAAAAGAATCTATTAAAAAAACTATTTTATTAACAACACAGGATATAAAACTTATTGAAGATATTTCAGATTATCTAGTAATTTTAGATAATGGAAAATTAAAATTTAGTGGCAAAATGGAAAAATTTTACTTGTTATTTGATAAAGCTACTTACACTTTTTATTTAGATAGGGAACTTTCAAACAAAATAAAATCAAAATTAAGTGTTTTAGGAAGGGATGTTAAATTTATAAACACAATTATAAAAGGTAATTTCAAAAAACACGATTTTGATAAAATATTAAGTATATTAAAGGAAGATCAATATAAAGTTTTGGACATTAAAATGCATGGAGATTTTGAAAATAATATACTTAAAGTTTTAGATGATGGGAGTAATAAAAAAAATGTTTCAATTATTTAAACTAAGTCTGTTAAAACAATTTTGGGAAATAAAAAACAATAGATTTCGTTTAGTTTTTGGTGTATTTGCCAATATATTTTTTGTTGTGTTTTTTTATTATAACATTGCAAAAAAAATAGTACAAATATTTTAGGTATCGATTATCTTACTTTTATATTAATATATGCTATATTATGGCTAGTATTATCTTCTTTTTCTCACACTAGCAATATAGTTGTAAATGAAGCCAAAATAGGAACTATAGAACAGTTAATTATTTCTCCGTATGGAATAAAAAACATAGTTTTAATAAGACTAATTATCCAATCCTTAATATCTATATCTTTTATCACTGTGGTACTATTAATATCTAATATATTAACTCAAAATATGTATAATTTACATATTGGAACTTTTATAATTACTATTACAATAGGAATATTTAGCCTATATGGTATTGGGCTTATTCTTACTAGCATATCATTACTTACAAAAGAAATAAATTTATTATTAGCAATAGTAAAGATAGCTGTATTATACATAATAATAAAATTTGATGCTAATATTTTAATACCTTTTTCATATGCAAAAAGCATACTTACTGAATTAATCCTAAATAACAAAAGTTTATCTGTATATCCGTTAGGTTATTTGATAATGTTTGTACTAAATTCCCTTTTATTTTTTTTATTTGGTGTTTTTTGTTTTAAATATGTTGAGAAAATTGCGTTAAAAAAAGGCAATATTACTGGATATTAAAACAATGATACTATAATGGAAATATAAGTATCTGATTGATAATTAAATTAATACTAAACTAAATGTATCAAAAGTTTATCAATGGAGATTTAAATAATGGATTAATTAAAAGTTTTAGAACAACTTATAGAGAGATATTTTGATTGTTAGTGCAGTTGTTATGTTAATAATTAGTGATAGTGGGTCACGAAAAAATTAAGCTTAGTTAAAAGTTCAATGACTTATAAATTCAAAGAGAATGTAACAAATTTTGTGTATGAATGAATAATTAAATTCCTTCTTGGCAAGAATTACAAACAATAAAAGCTAAGGAGGAATTTTTTATGTCAACATTATCAAAAGAACAGATAAAAGCAATAGTGAAGGGAAATAATTTCCAAAGTGTGACTGATGTCACGAACTATCTTAAAGACATTTTTAAAGACATTTTACAAGAGCTTATGGAAGCTGAATTAGAAGAAAAGCTTGGTTATGCTAAGGAAGAACGTAGTGCAAAAAATACCGACAACTGTAGAAATGGTTATTCTACTAAGACTTTAAAAAGTGAATTTGGAGAAGTTGAGATTCAAATTCCAAGGGACCGTAAAGGAGAGTTTGAGCCTAAAATTATACCTAAATATCAAAGAAATGTTTCCGGCATAGAAGAAAAAATAATATCTCTATACGCAAGGGGCATGTCAACCAGGGATATTGGAGAGCAGCTAAAGGACCTTTATGGAGTGGAAATATCTGCGGAAATGCTTAGTAGGATTACTGACCGTATTATTCCTGAAATAAAAGAATGGCAACAAAGACCCTTAGAACCTATATATACATTTTGTTTTATGGATGCCATTCATTATAAAGTAAGAGATGAAGGAAGAATATGTAATCGTGCAGCCTATGTGGTTATTGGTGTTAATGTTGAGGGATATAAAGACATACTGGGTATATGGATTGGAGAAAATGAATCATCAAAATTCTGGCTTGGTGTAATGAATGATCTTAAAAATAGGGGTGTACAGGATGTAATGCTATTTTGCGTGGATGGACTTACAGGACTGAAAGAAGCTATAAATGCTGCGTTTCCTATGGCAGAAATACAAAGATGCATAATACATCAGCTGAGAAATTCTTTTAAGTATGTGCCATACAAAGACCTAAAAGCATTTAGTAATGATTTCAAAGAAGTATATCATGCTATTAATGAAGAAATAGCATTAGAAAAACTTTATGAACTTAAAGAAAAGTGGGGAAAGGAATATCCTTTTGCAATACGTAGTTGGGAAAATAACTGGGATGTTATAAGTCCATTTTTCAAATTTCCAGAAGAAATACGAAAAATAATTTATACTACAAATATAATTGAAGGACTACATCGTCAGTTTCGTAAGGTCACAAAAACAAAAACAATATTTCCAACAGACAGTTCACTAGAAAAGATTTTATATTTAGCATCAATGAATGTAGTAAAAAAATGGACACAACGTTACAAAAACTGGGATAGAGTACTTAGCCAATTGGTAATCCAATATCCAGGTAGGCTGGAAGAGTATATTTAAGAGCATTCACCCCCACCGCCCTCAAGGGCTCATCCTCATCGCCGGATGGGCTAGACCTCACAAAATTAAAAATATAGGTTTAAAAGGCTAATACTGACCATTATAAATGATTATTGCCAGATTTAATCAAGTTTATGTATAAAACTTAACAAATCCGGCAATAATATATAATGAAAAGGCAATAAAAAACAATATTCTGTAAACCTTGTCAACTAAAATTTACTTGCTAAAGAAGGATTACATAAATTATGATACACAAAATTACTTACATTCCCCATTTTTTAATAATCACTTTACTTTTCATAAAAACTTAAATTATAAATATTAGCTTTATGAAGGTTTGAGACAAAATATTTAGCGCTGTATAACTCCATCGGCCCATAATCTCTCGAGGTTATAAAATTCTCTGTCTTCCTCATGAAAAATATGGACAACCACGGAATTATAGTCAAGAAGAATCCACCTTGCGCTATTGTACCCCTCTTTTCTCAGTAATTCCACATTCATTTCCTGCATTTTTTCTTCCACCTCATCGGCAAGAGCCTTAATGTGAACAGTGGAAGTACCGCTGCAAATTACAAAATAGTCCGCAATAACTGTAAGCTCACTGATATCTATAGTTTTTACATCTTTCGCTTTTTTGTCATTCAAAATCTCTACAATTTTCTCAGCTAAAGCCTTTGAATCCAACTAACTCCACCCTTTCCTATAATTATCTCATATATAAAAAATTTAATAATCGTCCCCAAGTATCACCACAATATCAAACCTTGAATCAGGATCAATTTCTTTCCTGACTCTTCTTATGTTAATCAGCTTGCCAATTTCCTCACCCGGAACATTTTCCTTTTTTTCTATTATAACCGAATTTACACGCTTTAAAGACTTATCGTTTCCTGCGCTTACAGTAAATCCATTTACTTCAAGTACCGCCCTCACCTTTTCAGAAAGTCCTGTTTTTTGGGAATGATTTATTACATTTACGCATATACCTTTATTTCTGACTATTGCCTCGCCAATTTCTCTGCTTGCTTCATCACTAGATGCCAGGGATGCATTTGCCACACTTGCCACTTCAGAAATTTCATTTTTGGTCTCATTAACTTTTGAATCATCTTCAGGAACCAATGCATCACCTTTTGCAATCAAAGCAGTAGCTGTCGGCTGCGCAATCACTTTTTTGGAGTCTACGGAAAAGACAGCATTACGTATCGTAAGCAGTGCTATTACTGCCACCGTCAAAAGACCCGTTGATAAGATTACACGCCTAAAGCTCTTTATTCTTATCCTACCACGTCGCTTTTTCTTAGCTGCCATAGTGTCATAAACCTCCATAACTCCCAAGACACTAAATTTAAGCAATCCCCGGCTGTATTCGGACTATCCTGAAAGTTTATAAAATTTCTTTTTCCCTATATGAATTAATAATGAAATTCCATGTATCAATAGTATCAATTTGAATAAGTCCTCTTTTTTCAACCAAATGCCTTATGATACCCATTAACGAAACAACCATTCCCTTGTCAAGATCCTCAAAAACTGCCTCCCGTACTTTATCCACACCGGGAAAATCTCTTCCCGGTTCAATATAATCTGCCAGAAATATTATCTTATCGAGAGTACTCATGTTCTTGCGCCCTGTAGTATGACAGTATATGGCACTGAGAATCTCCTCATCCTCTATACCATACACTTCCCTTGCAACAATCGAGCCAGCAGGCCCATGCAATAACTTAGGCTGCATCAAAGAAATATCATCCATTTTAATATTGTTTTGCCTGCATATCTTTAAAATATCTTCAACTGCCATCTCCCTGGCACAATCGTGAAGCAAACCGGCCAATTCAGCTTTCTTTGCATCAACCCCGTATTGCGCCGCCAATTTTACGGCAGTTTCCATAACCCCCAACGAATGTTTAAATCTTTTTGGAGATAAAACTTCTTTCAGTCTGTCGTGTATCTGCTGTATTGTCATATACATCATTTCCTCTTTATCAGTCTATTCTTTGTAAAGTCCATTTGACTCTATATACTCCTCCACAGATTCAGGAACCAGATATTTTATTGACCTTCCTTCTTTTATCCTTTCTCTTATTTCTGTAGAAGAAATATCTATCAGCGGAGCATCAATAAAGTGAATTTTCACACCATAAGCATCTCTCAGATATTCCATCTGTTTATAAAACACTTTTTCATCATTTCCCGGTCTCAAAACAGCAATAAACTCGCAAATCTTAAAAACATCCTCAAAACTTCTCCATGTTAGCAAATCATTTAAAACATCTGCACCAATTATATAATACAGATTTGTATCCTTTCCATAGGTTTCTCTCAATTTTTTCAGAGTGTCTACAGTATAGGTATAGCCCTCACGGTCCACTTCAATTCTTGACGCTTCAAAGTAAGGATTCCCCGCTACCGCTCTCTGAACCATATCGAATCTTTTTTCTGCACAAACAACACTTCCCAAATTTTTATGGGGAGGCATTCCTGAAGGAATAAACAATACCTTGTCCAGACCAAACTTGTCCCTTACCGTCTCAGCTATAATCAAGTGGCCTATATGTATAGGATTAAAGGTTCCTCCTGAAATACCTATTTTTTGAACACTGTTCTTCACTCCATCACTACCCTTTTTTATCCTTAATTACGGCCAGAGCGCCATAGATAATAGCATCATCTCCCAGGCTGCTTTGCGCTATTTCCGTTCCACTTAACAATGCGGGAAGTGCAAACCTTTTGAGATATTTTTTCAGCAGAGGCATTACATAATCTCCAAGAGATTCCAAAACGCCTCCTCCCAGTACCACCATGTCAGGATTGAAAATATTTATAAGGTTTCCTGTGCCGGCTGCAAGATAATATATAGCATTGTCCATAACTTCCAAAGCCACACTGTCTTCGGCTTCTATTGCATATTTCAGCGCCTTGCTTTTAATAATGGAATCTTCATCTAAGAAATCTTTCAGTACAGTCTTTCTCCCTCTTTGAATTTGAGCCCTTATTTCCCTTGTTATTGCAACTTTACTGGCATAAGCCTCAAAACATCCCCGCTGACCGCAGTTACAGTAAGGGCCCTCGGTATTTAATACCATGTGTCCCAACTCACCGGCATCATATCTTTTACCCGTAAAAAGCTTATTGTTTAATATAAGCCCACCGCCAATTCCGGTGCCTACAAATATTCCCACAACATTTTCCCTATTTGCAGCAACTCCATATTTCCATTCACCAAGCATTCCCAAGTTTGCGTCATTCCCTATGTAGAACGGAATATCAAACTCATTTTCTATAACTTTTTTCAAATTATAGTTTTCCCATGGGAGATTTGGTGCATATATAATTTCACCGGTTTCATCGTTTATAACTCCCGGTGCACCCGCAGCAATCGCCTCAATTTCTTTTTTATCAGCACCCAACTCTTTCATCAGTTCATCGATAACGCCGATTATTCTCTTCTCAATTTCTTCTATTCCCTTATTGGCCTTGGTCTTTTTTTTAACCCGGAAAACTATATTGTCCTTCTCGTCCAAAACAGCTCCAAGTATCTTTGTACCGCCAATATCAAGGCAAATATATTTCTTGCCCATTTTACCCTCCCTATTTTTTGAATAACGAGCAAGCAAAAGAGTTTAATTGTTTTATAATAATGATTGTACATAAAATTTAGCCAATCTTCAAGAAATTATTATAGCCTATTATCACAAACAAATTCGACTTTTTGCAAATCATTATTGGTATTTTTTACAAAGCAGTATTGGTATAAGGAAGAGTTTTTAGCATACCCAAAAGATATTTTTTCAGCAGTGCAAAGTCAATTGAGTTTATACTGCCATCCATGTTCAGATCCGCGGCTTTTTCCCAGTCATCCGACAGCAATTCACCGGACATGCCAAGCAATATTCTTTTCATAAGTGCATAATCAATAGCATTAACAGCCTTGTCTCCGTTTAAATCGCCGTAAATAAAGTTTATGGGATCAGGAATGTCGGTTGGTGGGATATATATCTCAATTCTTCCATCAGCTACCGGTATCCCGAAATTGGGTGTACCGTCATCATTCCAGTCCACTCTTTGAGCACGGGTATGCCTGTTTGGGTCATATAAAGGATCTCCTATTATATTTTTGTAATTTCTTGCATGGTATATCATTATATCCACTTTTCCGTCCGGTGAAGTTGTAAAGGAATTATGCCCGGGTCCATATTGGCCTGTGGAGTCATTTGATTGAAAGACAGGACTCGGAGACTTCTTCCAGGAATTTGGATCCAACAAATTACTTGTATCAGATGCGGTCAACAACCCCATACAGTAATTGGAGTCGGTTGCACTGGCGGAATAAGTTATGAAAATTCTTCCGTTCTTTTTTATAACCGCCGGGCCTTCATTTACTTTATACCCCACCTTTTCCCAAGGATACTCCGGTGTTGAAATCATAACCTGCTTACCGGTTATGGCAAAGGGTCCGTTCATTTTTGCTATATAAATATTGCTGTTGCTGTCTATATTCGGATCCTTTTGAGCCCATACAAGATATCGGACTCCATTATGTTCAAAGGTGGTTGCATCCAAGGTAAAGGACTCCCAATTGGTCTTCAGCTGACCCCTCTCAATCCATGTTCCGTCTATGGGATTTGAATCGGCGCATTCAAGTACATACAAACGAATATCAAATTTATTGCTGGAGGTTCCTGCAGAAAAATAGATATACCATTTTCCCTCAATAAAATGTATTTCAGGGGCCCATATATGGCCACCCATTACACCGCTTGAAGGCCTACGCCATATTGTCTTTGGTGTAGCCGATGCAAGTCCCTGTATAGTCTTTGCCCTTCTAAGTTCTATCCGGTCATACTCCGGTACGGATGCTGTCATATAGTAATAGCCGTCAGTGTGTCTGTAAACCCAAGGATCGGCCCGCTGTATAACTACCGGATTCGTTACAATAACTGCCCCTTCCGGTTCGTTGGGATCGGGCAGCACAACCGAATCATCAAACAACCGGTAAGTGGCATCCATTCTGTCAAGATCGGTTACAATTTCATCTATTCTCAGTAATTTTTCATAATGTCTTATATATCTGGTTGGATAATTGTACGACTGAAAAGAGATACATGAAGTGTCGGCCAGGCCCTGAACCACTTTAAAAGTTGCATCGGCCGCAAAAATGCTGCTTCCGTCGTTCTTTTCAAGCCTGAGCTTGTAATCGTAATGCCTTAAATAATAGCCCGGATAATTTACCGATTCTATGGATACATATCCCTCACCCTGATTGGCAAGCCCTTTAACCAGGCGCCACTGTGCATCCTCTTCCGGGCTTACCTTTTCATCTATCCTTGCTATAAAATTGTTGTGTCTTATGTACATACTTGGGTAATTATAGGACTGAAGCCTTATTTTGCTAGTCTCCGAATCTGTTGACAAAAGCTGCATTGTTCCCATCGAATTATATCCATCAAGCATCGTGTTAAAATCAACAGCAAGAATAATTTCTGCCGAAAAGTTAATTGTGCAGCACACTAAAGCAGCTGTCACCATAACCAATACACAGATTTTTACCAGTCGTTTTTTCATCATCCTACTCCTTTCCACAGGCATAAATATATTAAACTGAAAAATTTACTCTTTAGAATTTTTGCTCAACAGGTTGAGGAGCATTACTTTTCTTCAAAGAGGAATAAAATTAATCCTACTGGATTTTCATTTTCTATTTATAATAATACCAAATTTAACTGCTTTTTGGTGAAAATAAATTCTTGTAATCATAAATTATTATACCGGGAAACTGTTTATCGAAATGTAAAATCAAAGAAGTATCAACCTCCATCGATTTCTAAGTATTTCACCACTTTTGAAATATAAAAAAACTCCTGTAGATTATTAAATTTACAGGAGTTTTGTCCATGCTTACTTTTTTCATTACATTTCTAAGAAATTTTAATATAGCTTTTTACTTCTGCACTATATGTATTACTCTTTAGAAAACTTACCAAATCATCTCTATTAACAACCCTGGGAATTTTAACTTGATTTCTTGATGCACCCTTTGATACAAGCAAGACTTTCAGAGAATCAAAGGTTCCGGGCTTTACAAGTTCCAAAGATACATGACCGATTTTCATTGATTTTCTAAACTGTTCATATCGCGGATTTGCTATGCCAAGCTTACTTTCAAGTATTTTTTCAACTTTGTTTTTATCCAATTTCTCAATATTATTAACTTCGACAAAAAAAACATATCTTCCCGGTGAGATATCAATATCAGCCACAACAGTATAATCTATAAGTTCGATTCCCAAGTGTTTAAAAGTTTCGATAGTAGCCTGATGAACTGCTTGTTCTGAAGTCTTTTCCGCATTTATACTTATCAATTGATTTTTCCTATACAGGAATTCAAATTCAGGAGTTTTACCGCAATAGCCTACAACTTTGACAACATCACCCAGCCTATAGCGGTAAAATCCTGCATTATTTGTAATGACCACTTCGTATTTTTCTCCAACTCTCAATTCTTCCAAATTGTACGTGGTTATGTTTTCAGCCTCCCAATCATCCTCATGTATGAATTCATAATACACACTTTTAGGTGCTGCTACATATGTAGCTTTATTCAATCCAAGCTCCACTCCGATTAATCCCTCAGTTGCAGCATATGTACCGCAGTATATAGGTAAATCCAAAGTGTATTTCTTTACCTTTTCCAGGTACATTTTAAATCCCGCTCCGGAAACACTCCATATAAAAGCACATTTAGGCCATATCCTGGTTACAATTCCTTCCATACCTATTTTAAACTCTCTTTCCAATTCCTCAGCCCTTTTCGGATTGGGCTTTATCTTTTTTTGAAGCTTATTTCTCAAATCATCGGACAAAAGAATTTTTTGGCTAATCTTCCCCTCTCTAATATCTTCTACAAGATCAGCCCATTTACTTTCAAGGCATCTCAATAAATCAAGGATTGATGGAATGAAAGCAGCAGATAAATACATTAAATTTCTATCCATAAGTGCAAAAAGCAAGTGAAGATAGTTTACATCAAATTTTTCACCTTGCTTGAGGACTTCAACAGGTGTTGTCCAGATATATGTAAATATTTTCTCCATAGACTTCATTCCTCCAGCAGTCCCGGCACATATGGGAATCCCCCCTTCAGTCTTCCCTGAACCACGCATTCCAATGAGGTTAAGCCCACGTCCATAGGTCCATTTGTTTGAAAGATTTTCATACAAAACACCCTGGGTTAATAATCCCATATATCTCGAAATTGCTTTACGGGAACTCTTAGTCACCGGTATCAACTTTTGGTTGCCCGTTGTACCCGATGAAACTCCAAAATATTCTACTTTTTCTGATGTAAGAACATTTTCTTCGCCTTTTGCCATACGTTCAATATACTCTTTATAATCTTCATATTGGGTTAGGGGAACCGTTTTTTTAAACTTCTGAGGGGAATCTATTGATTGGAAATCGTATTTCTTACCATACGCTGTACCGGCATTTTTCTTTATAATTTCCATAAGCAACTGATCGTTCTTTTGTGCAGCACATTCCAAATCTTTTTCAAAACTTTTTTTATAACTTTGTGCAACCTTTAAAAATCCATAAAGCATTGCTTTCAAAATTATCTCCAAAGTAGTCTCCTCCCGTCTTTACTTTAATGCAACAAATTCGAATATCTATTATACAACTCAGTTTCAATTTTGCAATATTTTGGGAAATAAACTATAATTTTATGATGAAATTCCTCATAATGTGAGGGTTATTAGACTTCTCCAAAACAAAAGTCCCCCGGACAAAAACATTGTATTCCATATTTTTCCGAAATATAGATATAATAGATATGTGGCAATTTTTTCATTCCAAGAGGATTTAATTATGAATCGAAAATTTATAACTGCGGCAACAGTGAGCCTTTTACTAATCGTTTCCTTTTTCCTCACAACTGCCTTTGCAGACGACTGCAATCTAGGCAGAACACCCGATGGCGTATATCCAATGGAAAATAAAGATGTTGTAATGGTGTCGGAAGACATATTGATTGAAGTTGAAAAAGGACTTGTAGAATGCAAATTTGAATTTAAAAATACAGGAGAAGAAAAAGATGTTTTAATGGGATTCCCGGCTAAAATGGAGGACGACGGAAATAACATAATTGAGGAAAATCTGTATTTTAAAGACTTCAAAGCCTATGTGAATAACAAAGAAATACCAGTCAATACCGAAAAAGGAGTTAAACCTATTGATTTAAAAGACTCAACCTATCCCTATTACAGTGAATGGTATACCTTCAAATGTTCATTTTGCAGCCGGTGAATCAAAGAGTATAAAAAATACATATAAAGTAGAACCTATAAGTTATTCGAACGGTGATATCCTGTCCGGATATATATTAAAAACCGGAGCCTTCTGGAAAGATACAATAGGACATGCAAAAGTAACTTTTGATTTAGGAAATATTAAACCTTATGAAATAAGCAGGATTTTCCCCTTCAGTATGAAATATGAGGGAGAAAACAAACTTGTATGGGAAAGAAGCAACTTTGAACCGGAATTCGATCTGGAAATTATGTACAATAAATATCGTTATGACATTGATACATTGCAAAACCAGGATTACATTGACAAAGAATCTCTTCAAGCTGCTATCGACGAAGTAAAAAAATTTGAAGAACTAAAAAGCAAATTGGCCGGAATGTCAAAAGATGAACTTATGAAGCATTATACCAGATATTTAGAAGATGAGAAAATCGGAATAGCAAAATATATCCAAAGCAAACTGCCTGAAAATCCAACTAAAGGAAAAGGACCTGTAATCAAGGAAATTTCTGTTAACGAAGGTATGATCAATTGTATTGCTGAAAATGAAAATAGGGATTATGCCGTTGCAAAGCTTAAGGTTACCCATACTGAAAACGGTGTGAAAACAGTTGATTACGATGATTCGCTTGATGTAAATTACTTGTCGGGCAAATCACAAATTAATCATGGACTATATATTGATCTGTCAACGGATAAAAAGTATGATATCGAATATCTTATAAAAGATTCCTATGGTAATATGGATGTAAAAAAAATCAAATATCCCTTTGAACAGGATGAACAAAACGGCACAATTTTCCCGGAATCAAGCGGTGAAATTTCAAATGACGCAAATATTCCTGAAACAGAGGAAAATATCACAAATGACACAAGTTATCTATTACCGGAAATTAATTATGATGACGGCACAAATAAAATAAAAATCTCTTTCGTAGCTGAAAAACGCAATCAAAATATAATTTTACTGTTTGTTAATGCATTCTCTTAGCAGGGCTGTTGGTAGCTTTTGTTCTGCCAAAAAGAAACCAATAATGGGACCTTTGATACAAAACCAAATATTATCTTTCAACAAACATCTTACGATACTTATTTAGCGGTATAAATTCTGCAGTTAAAAATAGATGTATTTCAGGCATTACAGAAATAGAACGAATGCTTTCAACAGCTCGTTCTTGTCTTTATGTGCAGCATAAAGGACTTTTTTGTGCTAAAAAACGGACAACTTTATTGTATCAAACATTACAAAAATTTATTATTGTTGTGTAATAATAAATATAGTGAAATTCAATATTTTAAAATATAGTTAAATCAAAGCCGACAGAAAGGAATGATCATATTTATGAAAGTATTGTTTGTTGGAGGTACCGGTGTTATCAGTGAAGGGGTATCACGCCGGGTAATTGAAAAAGGGCATGAGCTCTATCTTTTAAACCGCGGTTCCCGATCTGAATTCACTCCTAAAGGTGCAAAACTGATTACGGGTGATATACGGGATATTGACGCTTGTGCAAAAATCCTTGAAAATTACTATTTTGACGTAGTAGTTAACTGGATAACCTTTACCCCTGAACATTTAAAGGCCGATATCGAACTTTTTCGCAACAAAACCGATCAATACATTTTTATAAGTTCCGCATCCGCATACCAAAAACCGCCCTCACATTATATCATTACCGAATCAACGCCTTTGGAAAATCCCTATTGGCAGTATTCACGAGATAAAATCGAGTGCGAAAAAATCGTGTTAAATGAGTATCGCAATACAGGCTTCCCTGTTACCATAGTCAGGCCATCCTTCACTTACGGATTGTCAATGATACCTGCTGCTCTAAACAGTTGGGAACATCCATGGTCCCTTGTGGAAAGAATGAAAAGAGGAAAGAAAATTATTGTTCACGGTGACGGTACTACCCTTTGGACCATGACCCATAA
The DNA here is from genome assembly GCF_000237085.1 of Acetivibrio clariflavus DSM 19732. Classification (GTDB taxonomy): domain Bacteria; phylum Bacillota; class Clostridia; order Acetivibrionales; family Acetivibrionaceae; genus Acetivibrio; species Acetivibrio clariflavus. The sequence continues at coordinate 3,588,992 of NC_016627.1, forward strand.
TGAAGATTTTGCAAAAGGATTTGTTGGACTGCTTGGAAATAAAAAATCCATAGGCGAAGCATTCCATATTACATCTGATGAAGTCATTACCTGGGATGAAATCTACAGGGCTATAGGTCATGCAGCAGGAGTGGAACCAAATATCATACACATTCCGTCGGATTTCATCGTTTCTATCGAGCCGGAACTTACAGGTGCCCTATTGGGCGACAAGTCCTACAGCATGGTTTTCGACAATTCCAAGATCAAAAGTTTCGTTCCCGATTTTAAGGCTGAAATACCGTTTGCGGAAGGTATAAAGAGAACTGTTGATTATTTCCTGAAACATCCTGGACGCTGTACCATAGATGAGGAATGGGATGCCCTTATGGATAAAATAGTTGCAGCTTATGAATGCTAATTCAATGTTAATGTTTATTGCAGCGATGCTAAGGACATTTTGAAACTTCGCTGCAATAAACAAAATAACTACTGATAAAAGATTGAACTAAGTGCCAACAGGCCTGCAAACATAAACATGCATCCCATGATCAAAAATAAATAATGTTTAGTGTATGCAATACTTGGATCGTCTTCGTCATAATATACATCAACTTCTTTACCTTTAAGGAAGAAAGCCGCTATTCCTCCATACCCCACTTCTGACTGAATCGTATAAACTTTCCCCTTCACTTCATAAGAAATAATGGGATGTCTTGACCCTTTAGAACCCGATAATACCATAGGAGCTTCATCGATTACACCCATACATTTTCTATAATTAGCTTCTATCTTATTATTCAATTTTAAATTTGTTATTATGAAGAAAGTCCCAAGCATTATGATTTCGCATGATATTATAGCTCTCGGAATTACTCCGTCATCAGTAATCATTGCTGTCCATACTATTACCGGAGCCATGGCACATACAATAAAAATTCCTATTACAATCAGCATATAATCAGCGTCTGTAATTGGTTGTTTTTTCTTCATCTTTTTCACTCCCAAAAATTTTGTTAATGAAATAAGCTTTTTACTACAAAGCTTTCACAGTATCCGGTATAGCTTAAGGACTTCTGTTCCAAGTAAATCAACTAATGCTACTATATACCCATTATTATATACTATTTCTGCTTGATAGGATATATCATACGAATAAAACAAATGAATTTTTTATTTTTTGCTATAAATAGAATATTATTATCCGAAAAATTATTGTCGTATTTCTACATTTCCCGGGAAATATCTGCATATTCTTTACTGATTGCACTTTTATTCGACAGCAAATCAATTTATTTCGGCATTAAAAACACCCTGTAAAAAACTCCGGAAATCCCCATCGAACCTGCCAATATGATCAAGCATCCTATTATCAAAGAAATATATTCTTTAGTATAGGCTACAGCAAGATTGCTTTCGTCATAATATACCTTGACTTTTTTACCTTTAAAGAAAAAAACCGCAATTCCCCGATGACCTACTCTTGACTGAACTGTATAAACCTTACCATCAACTTCATAAGAAATAATCGGATATCTTAAACCCGACCTTCCTATTGGAAGCTTAACGATTACACCAGTACATTTTTTATAGTTTTTATCTTTCTTACAGTTCATTTTAAAATGAGCTATTATAAACAAAATTCCCATCATTATACTTTCGCATGATACTATAATTGATTGAATTATACCATCATCAGTAATCATTGATACCCACACTAGAACCGGCACAAAAGCAAATATAATAATTAATTCTATTATCAATAATTTGAATTCTGTATCTATTGATCCTTGTTTCTTTTCCATCTCTCTGTCCTCATACATTTATTTGCCAAACCGAATAAACTTCTTATCGGCAAAAAGCTTTCACTTCTTCCCGAAAGGTTTCAAAATTTTTTTACTACAAAACCATTAATAATCTCATAACTACAACCCATTCTTTTCCCTTGTTTCTTCAATAACGGAACTGCCCTTCGACCTGTCTCCGTTCGTCCATTCCCAGCTTTCCAATAGCCTTATCCTGCCGTCGGGAAGTATCTCGGGGATAGATTTACATTTTCCCGTCCGAATCTCTTTTTTTGTATTCACATGCTGGTAGCTAAACTCCAGCTTACCGTCTTTATGGCATTTTCCCACCAAATATCCCTTCACTATATTTCCCCCTGAATAACAGGCCCAAATTATGTCCTTCCATTGCCTGTAATTAAATACGGTTTTGTCCGAAACCTCTCCATTATCACTGTTAGAGGTTGAAACAAAAACCTTGTTGTTATAATCAATTGCAGAATACTTTCCGTTCAAGTTTTTTGACATTCTATAATAACAGAGTACTTGTCCGCTTTCGGTAGTCATACTTATAAATTCCAGCGGATCATAACCTCTCTTTTGATACAGCCTGTATGCCGGAAGGGATGTATCCAGTACAACTTCACAATACCCCTTTTCCATGGCCGTTCTCTCCAATTCATCCAGCAAAAAGCTGCCATATCCCTTTTTCTGAAATTCAGGCAGAATAAATACTCTCTTTATTTCATTCTCCCAAAGTGCACCCGTTCCCACTATCTGACCGAAATCTTCTAGCAATAATACATATTCTTTTTCCAAAGCAGTCTTTAAATTATTTAGCGAATGATGTTCCAGAAAAAATTTAATAACGCCTTCAGGATAATATTGGGGATATATGGCACTTACCGTTTTATGGACAATTTCATGCACGGTATTGATGTCTTTTGGTTCTGCTTTAATGATTCTCATAAATCCTCCACCTTGCTTGTATTTTTTCTGTAGGGCTTCCGTTTTTCCGGCAAGTAATTTTTCTTTTGTCTTCATCCTATTTCGGCTTTACAACAAACTTGTCATAATTTTTTTCTTTAAATATGGGAATTTTTCCTCCTTACAAAAACTTAAACCCTATCTTTTTATCCATCCATTATCAATCCAATGCTGATTATCGGCAGAAGGAATTTCCTCTTTTTTCAGCAGTCCTATATGAATCATCTTACATATAAAAAAGAGAACTTTTACCGTACAAGCAAATCAGCTTTAAGCATTTCATTCCATATCGGCATTACATATCCCGCATGAGGGCATAAACTTTCACTCTTAAAAAAGCACGTCTTGCAACCGATACAAAAGTGCGGCATATCTTTCGGAAGATAAAACTCTATAATTTCATTTTCTTTTTTCAATACAGACAAAAAAATTTCTTTAATATGATAAGTGCAACCTTTTACTTCTGTGCCGTTAATAACAACAATTTTCATTATTTACCCTCCAAGTTTTATTACCGCGGTCCATTAGGCATGCTACATTTCGCAAAACCTTCCATCAGGAGGAATAAATTTGACCCATCCGGTATTTTTTTAGAAATTATCAATATTATAAAGAAAAATCATAAAGAAAATCAAATTTATTGACTTTGCTCTTAAGACACTATTTATTTTTTATCGTATTTCTACATTTCCCGGGAAATATCTGCATATTGTTCCCCAAATAATCTCTTATTCGACACCAAATAATTTAACCTGCTCAAAAAGAAATAAATTATAAATCACCAGAAAATTAGCCATTTGCATTATTTTGAGCAATATAGACTTTATCACAGCAAACCAAACATTAAACATAATATAAAAGGCTCAGGAAAACCATCAATCTTCCGGAGCCTTTTTCAAATCTATTATTACTTTATACCGATATCTTTCCTGTAGTGCATATCTTTAAAGCTAATCTTTGAAACACCTTCATAAGCCTTTTTAATTGCCAGATCCAGATTGCTTTCCACAGCCGTTACTCCGAGGACTCTTCCGCCGGAAGTATAGTATTTTCCATCCTCAAATTTTGTGCCGGCATGGAAAACAACTATGTTCTTGTCCTTCTGCGCTTCATCAAGGCCTGTTATTTCATATCCGGTCTTGTATTCTTTAGGATATCCGCCCGATGCCATAATTACACATACCGCAGCGTTGTCCTCCCACTCGATATCGACTACGTCCAGTCTCTCATCAATAACGGCATTGAATATATCAACAAGGTCAGTCTTTAATCTTGGAATGACAACCTGGGTCTCTGGGTCTCCGAACCTTGCATTGTATTCCAAAACCTTCGGTCCGTCTGCTGTTATCATAAGCCCGAAGTACAATACCCCTTTGAATTTCCTGCCTTCTTTATTCATGGCCCCCACTGTAGGCTTAAATATCTTCTCCATGCAGTAATCTTCCATCTCTTTGGTATAGATTCTGCTTGGAGAGAAAGTTCCCATGCCTCCGGTGTTAAGCCCCTGGTCATTATCCAATGCCCTTTTGTGGTCCTGGGAACTTACCATGGGTTTTATTGTCTTTCCGTCTGTAAAGGCAAGTACCGATACCTCAGGACCTACCATGAACTCCTCAATTACCACCTTGTTACCGGCTTCTCCGAAAGCTTTATTCTCCATGATATTAATTACAGCTTCTCTGGCTTCCTCAAGGTTCTGGGCAATTATAACCCCTTTACCCAAAGCCAAACCGTCAGCCTTAACAACTATGGGAAATTTCTGATTTTTTAAATATTCCAACGCATCGCTGCTCTTTTCAAAAACCTCATATTTTGCCGTAGGAATATTATATTTCTTCATAAGGTCTTTAGCAAAAGCTTTGCTGCTTTCAATTATAGCCGCATTTTTTCTTGGTCCGAATGCCCTGATTCCCTCATTTTCAAGAGCATCTACCATTCCGGCCGCCAGAGGGTCATCGGGTGCAACCACTACCAGGTCAATCTTCTTTTCCTTTGAAAAGTTTACAATTCCATCTATATCCATGGCCTTTATAGGCACACATTTTGCAATAGCCGATATTCCACCATTTCCAGGAGCACAGTACAATTCCTCTACCTGCTTATTTTGGGCAATTTTCCACACGATAGCGTGTTCCCGTCCACCGCTTCCTACAACCAAAACCTTCATTGTATCCCCCCCTAAATTAGTGCTTGAAATGTCTCATTCCTGTAAACACCATTGCTATGCCATGTTTGTTGCAGGCGTCAATGGATTCCTGGTCCTTTATAGAACCACCGGGTTGAATTATTGCTGTAATTCCGGCTGCAGCAGCTGCTTCAACACAGTCAGGGAATGGGAAAAACGCATCCGAGGCCATAACTGCACCTTTAGCCCTATCTCCGGCATATTCTATGGCAATCTTTGCCGCCATAATTCTGTTGGTTTGTCCCGGACCAACTCCTATGGTTTGTCTGCCTTTTGCCAAAACTATACCGTTGGATTTTGTATGCTTAACTACCTTCATTGCAAAAATAAGACTTTCCAATTCTTCCTTTGTAGGTTTCTTTTCGGTAACATATTGGAGTTCATCAATATTTAAGAGGTCATTATTATAACTTTGTACCAAAAGACCTCCTGCCACCTTTTTCATATCATATGTACCGGAAGGCAACTTTGCAGAGATATTGTCAAGCTGCATAATTCTTATATTTTTCTTCTGAGTAAGGATTTTCAGGGCACCTTCTGTAAAAGACGGTGCAATTACGATTTCTATAAATATCTTATTAATCTCTTCTGCAGTTCTCTCGTCAATCTCTCTGTTTGCAGCCAGTATTCCTCCGAATATGGACACAGGATCCGATTCATAAGCTTTTATGTAAGCATCATAAATATTATCTGCACTTCCAACACCGCATGGATTTGCATGCTTAACCGCAACCACTGTAGGCTCGTCAAACTCCTTCAGCAACTCAAGGGCTCCATTGGCGTCATTGATATTGTTAAAGGACAGCTCTTTACCGTGAAGCTGTTTTGCAGACGACAAGCAGCCCACATTTGCACCTACTTCCTTGTAGAAAACAGCCTTTTGATGAGGATTTTCCCCATATCTCATTTCCTGAACCTTTTCAAAAGTAAGGGACAAAGTCTGCGGGAATTCCTCTTCTCCAACCTTTTCTCTTAAATACTTGGCAATCAATGTATCATAATGGCTTGTATGTTCAAATACTTTAGAAGCAAGTTTAAATTTGGTCTTTACCGATACATCCTTTGTTGACTTGAGCTCATCAATAACCATTTGATAGTCGGCCGGATCCACTATTACAACCACGTCCTGATAATTCTTTGCTGCCGCACGAAGCATTGTAGGACCGCCTATATCAATATTCTCTATAGCCTCTTCCAACTCTACATTTTCTTTCATTATAGTCTGTTTAAAAGGATAGAGGTTGATAATAACCATATCTATGGGCTCTATACCAAGTTCCTTAATTTGTCTCATATGTTCAGGATTGCTTCTCATTGCAAGAAGTCCGCCGTGTACCTTGGGATGGAGAGTTTTAACCCTTCCGTCAAGGCATTCCGGAAATCCCGTTATATCGGATATATTTATAACTTTTATTCCTGAATCGCTTAAAATCTTTTGAGTACCGCCGGTGGATATTATTTCAATCCCCATATTTGAGAGTTCCTTTGCCAACTCTACAATTCCGGTCTTATCGGATACACTTATCAATGCGCGCTTTATCACACTACCACTCCCTTTATTTTTATAAATATAAATAACTTAATCAAGAATCTTAACTTTTCGTCCCTCAACAACCACTTTATTTTCAGAAATCAGCTTTATGGCTCTTGGCAGGATATCCCACTCAGCTTCCTCCATGACTCTCTTTTGAAGAGTTTCAGGAGTATCGTCTTCATTTATATAAACAGCTTTCTGCAAAATAATAGGGCCTGCATCGGCCTCAAGCTCTACAAAATGAACAGTAGCACCTGTCACCTTTACGCCATACTCCAGTGCCTTTATATGGGGAATCAACCCATAATAACCTTTACCACAAAATGATGGTATAAGCGAAGGATGCACATTAATTATACGATTTTTGTATCTCTTTGTAAACGTTTCCCCCAGTATGGATAGGAAGCCAGCCATTACTACAAGGTCCACGTCCCGCTTTTCCAGGTGGGCAATCAAAGCACGATCGTACTCCTCTATTGAATCAAAACTTTTCCTCGGAATACATACTCCTTCAATATTGTGCTTACGAGCCCTTTCCAGAGCATATGCATCCGGTTTGCTGGATATCACAGTAACAATGGTGCAATTACTTAAATAACCGCTTTCAATTTTATCTATAATAGCTTGAAGGTTTGTACCTCCGCCCGATACCAGTACACCTAACTTCAGCATATCTCTACCTCAGACTTTCCGCTTACTATTTCACCAATTATGTAAGCTTCTTCTTTATCCCTGTTCAGGTAGCTTACAACCTCATTTGCTATTTTGCTGTCTACAGCAATAGCCATTCCTATGCCCATATTAAAGGTATTGAACATATCTTTTTCACTTACATTTCCAAGATTCTGAATTAAATCAAAAATAGGAAGTATCGGCCAAGTACCTTTCTTAACTTTTATTCCCAATCCTTCCGGAAGCATTCTCGGTAAGTTCTCATAGAAGCCTCCTCCTGTGATATGGGCTATTCCTTTTATTTCGAATTTATCTTTTAAATCGAGAATGGTCTTTACATATATTTTTGTTGGCTTCAAAAGCTCTTCTCCCAGTGTATTTCCCAAAGCTGTAACTTTCTCGCTCAATTTTTCATTATTAGGTGTCAATATTTTTCTTACAAGGGAGTAACCGTTGCTGTGTATCCCTGAGGATGAAATCCCTATAAGTTTATCTCCGGCCTTAATTTTTTTACCGTCAATTATTTTCTTCCTGTCAACAATACCCACTGCAAATCCGGCTACATCATATTCATCCGCCGGATAAAAACCCGGCATTTCAGCCGTTTCACCGCCAATAAGGGAGCATCCGGCCATAACACATCCATCTGCCACTCCCTTGACAATTTCTGCAACTTTCTCAGGCTTATTCTTGCCTAAAGCTATATAATCCAGGAAAAACAAAGGTTCTGCTCCGCTGCAGACTATATCGTTTACGCACATTGCGACACAATCAATTCCAATCGTATCATGCTTGTCCATTATAAAAGCTATTTTAAGCTTTGTACCAACACCATCAGTTCCCGATACCAAAACCGGTTCCTCGTATTTATCTTTGCAAAGCGCAAAAAGACCTCCAAAGCCACCTATATCGGTAAGTACCTCCGGTCTAAAGGTTCTTTGTACATCCTTTTTCATTAACCTTACACTTTCATATCCGGCTTCAACATCGACACCGGCATCTTTATAACTGCTCATTAATCTTCCCCCCATACACTGTTAAAGTAATAAAAATCAACAGACACTCTCACCCGCAGGAATATTTCGTCCCTTCACTCGGCACCTCCATAGGGTAATCACCTCTGAAGCATGCAGTGCAAAATCCGCATTTTGAGCCCTTAGGCGCTTCCAAAATCCCCTCAACGGTAAGATATCCCAAGCTGTCAGCGCCAAGCATATCCCTTATTTCTTCAACAGTATGCTTGGAAGCAACCAACTGTGATTGCGAAGAAATATCAATGCCGAAATAACAGGGAAATTTAACAGGCGGAGAACTTACCATCATATGAACTTCCTTTGCCCCCGCATCCCTCAAAAGCTGAACAATTCTCCTGCTGGTAGTACCTCTGACTATCGAGTCATCTATCATTATAACACGTTTTCCATCAATTGCATCCTTTAATGCATTAAGTTTTATTTTTACTCCCTTTTCTCTTTGGGCCTGTTCGGGCTGTATAAAGGTTCTGCCAATATACCTGTTCTTTATTAGCCCTACTCCATAGGGAATTCCCGACTCCATTGAATATCCCATGGCCGCTGTCAGCCCGGAATCGGGTACACCGATTACCAGGTCTGCGTCAACGGGATGGTCCTTTGCCAGCCTTCTGCCGGCTTCAATCCTTGCTCTGTAAACACTGGCACCGTCTATATAACTATCGGGTCTGGCAAAATAAATATGCTCAAATATGCAAAGTCTTGACTGTCCCGTAACTTTTGCCTGTATGGAACTCAAACCTTTGTCATCAATCAAAACAATTTCCCCAGGCTGGACATCCCTTACATACTTAGCGCCAACAGCATCCAATGCACAGGTCTCTGAAGCCAAAACATAGGAATTTTCAACTTTTCCTATGCAAAGGGGTCTGATTCCAAAGGGATCCCTGACACCTATAAGCCTTCTTGGAGTCAATATAACCAGCGCATAGGAACCTCTGATTTCATCCATCATTTTCTTAATGGCCTCTTCAATATTTGAGCTTGCCAGCCTATATCTCGAAATCAGATTCAAAATTACTTCCGAATCGTTGCTCGATTGAAATATTACTCCTTCTTCTTCAAGCCTTCCCCTAACCTCTGAGGCATTGACAAGGTTACCGTTATGGGCAAGGGCCATGTAACCGTTTTTGTACCTGATAACCATGGGCTGTGCATTTTCCCTAAGACTTGCTCCGGTTGTGGAATATCGCACATGCCCAATAGCAAGTTTACCTTTCAGGCTGTTTATTATTTCTTCGTTAAACACCTCCGGTACCAGCCCCATATCTTTATGGTACATGAAATTTCCATCGTTATTGACGGCAATACCTGCACTTTCCTGGCCTCTGTGCTGAAGCGCATATAAAGCATAATAGGTCAGCCGAGCACTGTCTAAATTATCCCTGTCATATATTCCAAATACTCCGCACTCTTCGTTGAGTTTGTCAAGCCTGAAATCCTCTTCATCAAAGATCTCGCAGCAAAGATTGTTATATTGATTAATCTTCTCATAATACATAATAGTCAATCTCCTATATTTCCTTTAACTTCTCTTGAAGTGCTGCATTTTTATCTTCAACCTTTTTAGCAAGATTCTTTTTGTATTCTTTCATTTTTGTCCTAAGTTCATCATTGGCAGTTGACAATATCTGTACTGCAAGCAACGCAGCATTTTCCGCCCCATCTATCGCAACTGTTGCAACAGGTATTCCGCTGGGCATCTGAACTATCGACAGTAATGAATCCAATCCATCCATTGTGGATGATTTAATAGGCACACCAATAACAGGAAGCGGCGTGTATGCTGCCAATACACCCGGCAGATGTGCTGCCTTCCCGGCTGCCGCAATTATAACACCAAAGCCTTCGCTTTCGGCATTTTTTGCAAATTCTGCAGCCTTGTCGGGAGTTCTGTGTGCCGAACACACCATTACTTCAACCTCGACATTAAATTGCTTTAAAAGTTTAATACAATCTTTCAAAACTGAAAAATCAGAATCACTACCCATTATAACAGCAACTTTTGAATTCTTATTTGTGTTAGCCATTATAAAACCCCTCCTTAAAAAATTTAAATTAATAAAAATATTAAGGAATAACGAAAAATCTGTTAATTCTAAATGAAATTTCGTTATTCCCAAGTTAGAATTATATTTTTTTATTTAATTATAAAATCTATTACAAACAACAATGTAACTATATATAACAGAGGATGTACCTCTTTTGCTTTACCGCGTGTGATTTTTGTAATTATATAGAATAGGAATCCTGCAGCCACACCATTGGAAATACTGTAGCTAAAGGGCATGATTACTACTGTAAAGAAAGCAACTGCAGCCTCTTCAAATTCATCCCATTTAATTTTTGCCATAGACTCCATCATCAATATTCCGACTATAATTAAAGCCGGTGCAGTGGCAGCCGAAGTTACCATTTGAGCAAAAGGCGCCAAAAATAATGACAGCAAAAAGAACATAGCTGTAAATACTGAGGTTAATCCCGTTCTTCCGCCCGCACTTATTCCAGCGGCACTCTCAACGTAAGTTGTGGTATTGCTTGTCCCCAACAATGAGCCTATGGATGTGGCTATGGCATCTGCAAATAAAGCCCTGTCCATTTTGGATTTCAGACCTTTACTGTTTTCCAGTTGTTCCTCGTCTTTTTTATCGAAAATACCCGATTTTCTTCCTGTTCCTATAAATGTACCGATAGTATCGAAAGTGTCGGACAAGCTAAAGGCCAATACAGTACTCAGTACGATAAATATTTTTGACGGATCGGCGAACAATCCCTTAAAATCCAATTTAAATAAGGTTGGTGATAATGAAGGCGGCATAAAATTGCTCAAACTAAAA